>NZ_JBNIDE010000007.1:0-216668 GCF_059652115.1 Serratia sp. EC4
CGCGATGTTGCCGGCATCGAAAGATGCAACGTAAAAGAATCGGTGGAGCGGTAGTTCAGTTGGTTAGAATACCTGCCTGTCACGCAGGGGGTCGCGGGTTCGAGCCCCGTCCGTTCCGCCACTTATTTAATTATGCCTGCTTTATTAGCAGGCATAATGTTAAGCGAGATTTAGGGGCGTAGCTCAGTTGGTAGAGCACCGGTCTCCAAAACCGGGTGTCGCGAGTTCGAGTCTCTCCGCCCCTGCCATATTAAGAACCCTTTGCGAAAGCAAAGGGTTTTTTTTGCCTATTATCCCGATCCTTAGAGCGTTATCGTTTTGGAAAAGAGCGCATCGGCTGCTCTATGCTGATGCTTATCTGATCCGAGTTGCTCCATAGCCTTTCGATCTTTACCCCCGCGGACCTCCTGATTCTCCTACCATTTTGCATTTTCTTCTCTCAGAAGGCGATGGGCGGCTTTTGGCATGATAGACAGCCAAGACCACGGTGGCGGCTTTTAAGGCCGCCATGGCGCTTTAGGCTGCGGTATTTAAAGGTATTTTAAGTAATTGCCGAATCAAAGGTTGTTGATCGCTGTTTTGCAACCAGACGGCATACAGTGGGCGGATAATCGGCGGGATCTCGGTGGCGGCCACCAGCTGTGGGTACTCTTTTTCCCAATGGCTGGGCAGGAAAGCGCATCCGCCCGTGGTTTCTAACAGCTGACGCGTCAGGTGAGCGGAGGTGGTGGTAAGCACCGGTACGTTATCACCTTCCAACATGCGGTTTTCTTGTTGGTGGAAGTCGGCTCCCCATTCCAGCTTGATGTAGGGCATTGGGGCCTGTTTGTCACGATAAGCGGATGAGAACAGGCGTAATGAGAAATTGCTCAGTTGCTGGCTGGCCAACTCATCCATCTTCGGCGGTTCAGTGGTGATCAGTAAATCGAGCTGCCTTTCATGCAGTTGTTTTACCAAAGAGTGCCTTAATGCCACCCTGGCTTCTAGCTGCAGCGCCTCGCGTTGTTGATAGAGTGCTTGCAACCAGGGAGTCAGATAGGCCTCCCACAACGAAGCGGTAGCGCCGATCGACAACTCGGTGTGTTGCAGCGAACGCACGACTTCCTTCTTCGCCAACTGCCAGGTGTTCATCAGGCTCTCGGCATAGGGCAGAAGCCGCTCGCCGGCAGGCGTCAGGCGGATGTTATTGCGATGACGGGTAAATAAATTTGCGCCCAACTGGTTTTCTAGCTGACGGATGCGGAAACTGACCGCGGACTGCGTTAAGTACAAAGATTCTGCGGCTCTGCCAAAGTGACGCGTTCTACTGACCTCCAAAAAGGTTTTCAGTAATTCGGTATCCACACCTATCTCCAAAAAAATTTGTCGTTAAGATTTAAATGTTTTGTTTTACACGCTGTCAAGCCTATCTAATACTCCGCGCCATAAACAGCACGGCCATAAGAGAATTAGGAGCGTGTCAGATGGCGGATAGCTTCACCACGACCAATCGTTTTTTTGATAATAAACATTACCCTCGCGGGTTCTCCCGTCACGGCGATTTCACCATTAAAGAGGCGCAATTGCTAGAGCGCTTCGGCTACGCGTTTAACGAGTTGGACTCGGGTAAACGCCAGCCGGCCACTGAAGAAGAACAGCTGTTCGTCGCAGTGTGCCGCGGTGAGCGCGAAGCGGCTACCGAGCAGGAAAAAGTATGGGCTAAATATCTGGCGCGCACACGTCGCCCGAAGAAATTCCATACTCTGTCCGGCGGTAAACCGCAGGCTGACGCAGTAGAAGATTACAGCGACAGCGAAGACTAAAGACGATGGGGCCTGCGGGCCCCATTTTCATTCCAGACTGCGATGCAGTTGTAACAGCAGACGGTCCATACTGCGATAGCCCAGCGCTTCGCTGAGGTGGCGCCTGTCGAGCTCAGCATCTCCCGCCAAATCCGCCAGCGTGCGCGCCACTTTCAAGATGCGCTGCCAGGCGCGGACCGATAACCCCAGCGTGTTTAATGTCGCTTCCAAAAACTCGGCGTCTGCCGCCTGCAAAACGCAATCTCGTTCCACTTCACGGTTGCTCAACAGCGCGTTGACTTTACCGGCGCGTTCGAGCTGCCGGGCGCGTGCCTGCTGCACCCTTTTCCGTACTTGTTCGCTGCTTTCTCCATGAGCTTTCCGATGACTGAGCGTACCCGGCGGCAACAACGGCACTTCGATAGACAGATCGAAACGGTCGAGAAAAGGCCCTGACAGCCGGGCCAGATAGCGCAACACCTGCTGCGGTGAGGCGCGATTGTGCAACCCCTGATAATGCCCTGTCGGGCTGGGGTTCATTGCCGCGATCAGTTGCACCCTGGCGGGGAAACAGACCTTGGCGTTGGCGCGTGAAATCACGATCTCGCCGGATTCCAACGGCTCACGCAGCGCATCCAGTACCTTACGCTCGAATTCCGGCAGTTCATCCAGAAACAGCACGCCGTTATGCGCCATCGAGATCTCGCCCGGTCGCGGCAGTGAGCCGCCGCCGACCAATGCCGCCATCGAGGCGCTGTGGTGCGGCGCGCGAAACGGCCTCTGGCGCCATGGTAGCGCGGCGGGAATGTGATGCTGCAAGCTGGCGATTGCCAGGCTTTCCAGCGCCTCAGCCTCCGTCAGCGGCGGCAGCAAGCCCGTGAGACGGCTGGCCAGCATGGTTTTACCGGTGCCCGGTGGCCCAATCAACAGCAGGTTATGCCCGCCGGCGGCGGCGATCTCTAATGCCCGCTTGGCCTGTTCCTGGCCGATGATGTCGCGCAGGTCGGCGTTTTCGCACGCGTTGTCCGCATCGGGGGGCGTGGCCGCTACCGGCAGTTCGCCTTGGCCGAGCAAAAAAGCGCAGACTTCCAGCAGGTGTTGGGCGGTATGGGAGCGCGACTGCGCGATCAGGCCGACTTCGGCGGCGTTGTCCGTCGAGAGGATCAGTTGCCGCCCGGCATCAGCCGCCGCCAGTGCCGCCGGGATCGCTCCCCTGACCGCGCGCAGTGAGCCAGACAGCGCGAGCTCGCCAAGAAACTCGTAGCGCGCCAACGGCGCGAGGGGCAATTGCTCGGAGGCGGCGAGGATCGCCAGCGCTATCGGCAGATCGTAACGCCCGCCTTCTTTCGGCAGATCGGCGGGCGCCAAATTGACGGTGATGCGCCGGGCGGGAAAGGTGAAACCGCTGTTGATCAGGGCGCTTCGCACCCGATCGCGCGCCTCTTTTACCGTGGTTTCCGGCAGGCCGACCAGCGTCAGGCCGGGCAGGCCATTGCTGATATGCACCTCCACCGTTACGGAAGGGGCCTGAACGCCGATGATGGCGCGGCTATAGATTAACGCCAGTGACATATCGCTCTCCTTGCTGAGGACGACATGATGCGAGGTTCATCCTGGCATTGCGCGGCGTTATTGGTGGTTTTTCTAGGGGTTTCGCAGCGTAATTGCTTATTTTCATCGAAGTAAATGAGATTGTGCGAGCCGCCTCGCAACCTGCGGCAATACCCATTAACAATTCGCTGAAGGCTGCAACACATTAGCGGCCCATACGCATTGCAATCATAGGGTTAACGGGTGTATTTAACAATTGATTAAAAGAAAAATCACTTCTTTAACAAGCTCCGACCGCCGCCGCATTCTGCCCGGCAGCCGCTAAACCTCCTGACTTCGTACTCTACGGTAGGGATAACACTATGTTTGGTTGGACCCCGCTGCAACGCAACGCGGCAATCGCCAGCTTTTCAAGCTGGACGCTCGACGCTTTCGATTTTTTCGTGCTGGTATTCTTACTCAGCGACATCGCGCAATCCTTTCACGTCGGTCTGGAACAGGTCACGTTGGCGATTCTGCTCACGCTGGCGGTGCGCCCGATTGGCGCGCTGATCTTCGGGCGTGCGGCGGAAAAGTATGGCCGCAAACCGATCCTGATGTTGAATATCGTCTTTTTCTCGGTGTTTGAGCTGCTCTCCGCCGCCGCGCCCTCGCTGACGGTCTTCTTGCTGTTGCGGGTGTTGTACGGTGTCGCGATGGGCGGCATCTGGGGCGTGGCGTCGTCGTTGGCGATGGAAACCATACCGGACCGCTCACGCGGCCTGATGTCGGGTATTTTCCAGGCCGGCTATCCGTTTGGTTATCTGCTGGCGGCGGTGGTGTACGGCCTGCTGTTCGAAACGGTCGGCTGGCGCGGCATGTTCGTCATCGGCGCGGCGCCGATCCTGCTGCTGCCGTTTATTTATTATTGCGTGCAGGAGTCGCCGGTGTGGCTGGCGGCGCGTGAGCGCAAAGAAAGCACGGCTTTATTGCCGGTGTTGAAGAGCCACTGGAAGCTATGCTGCTATCTGGTGCTGCTGATGGCGGCGTTCAATTTCTTCTCCCACGGCACGCAGGATCTGTATCCGGTGTTTCTGAAAGTTCAGCACGGTTTCGACCCTAAAACCGTCAGTATCATCGCCATTAGCTACAATATCGCGTCAATTATCGGCGGTGTTTTCTTCGGTTCGTTGTCGGAAAAGATCGGCCGCAAAAAAGCGATCATCATTGCCGCGCTGCTGGCGCTGCCGGTGATCCCGCTGTGGGCGTTTTCCAGCGGTTCGCTGATGTTGGGGATCGGCGCTTTCCTGATGCAGTTCATGGTGCAGGGCGCCTGGGGCGTGGTGCCGACCTACCTGACCGAGTTGGTGCCGGCCAACACCCGCGCGGTGCTGCCGGGGTTTGTGTACCAACTGGGTAACCTGATCGCTTCGGTCAACGCCACGCTGCAAGCCACCATCGCCGAGCATCATGGGCATAATTACGGCCTGGCGATGGCGATCGTCGCTGGTACGGTGGCGGTAGCGATCGCCCTGTTGGTGTTCTTCGGCAAGGATACGCGCGGCAAGGCGATCACCGACGCGGTAGAAAATCCGGGTATGCGCGCCAACGTGTGAAAGATGGGCGATTCGCGTGAGGTATGACCAGATTGCGCCGAATAATAACGCAAAAAAAGTGTTGTCATGCCGCGCGCGACTATGATACCTCTGTAAGCATTAGTTCTGAATGAGCACAGTGAACAAACCCATTATGAAAGCCTTTGCCCAAGTGATTAGCCTAGTCGTGATTAGCGTGGTGGTGATTATTATCCCACCGTGCGGGGCTGCACTTGGACGAAGAAAGGCTTAGCAAACAAGCCGGAATCGCAAGAGAACCCCCGCACCGTCAGGTCCGGGGGTTTTTTATTGGCAAGAGAAAAGTGGAGCAAGGGGCAGAACATGAAAAACAGAACAAAATCCTGCAGTTGTCGAAGTAAGGCGGGGAAATAACCATGAATGGCGCTCAGTGGGTAGTTCAAGCGTTGCGTGCGCAGGGGGTGGATACCGTATTCGGCTATCCGGGCGGGGCAATCATGCCGGTGTACGATGCGTTGTATGACGGCGGCGTGGAACACCTGCTGTGCCGCCATGAACAGGGCGCCGCCATGGCCGCCATCGGCTACGCCCGCGCCACCGGCAAAGTCGGCGTTTGCATCGCCACTTCCGGTCCCGGCGCCACCAACCTGATCACCGGCCTGGCTGATGCGCTGCTCGATTCTGTTCCCGTTGTCGCCATCACCGGTCAGGTGGGTTCCGCGCTGATCGGCACCGATGCCTTTCAGGAGATCGATGTTCTCGGCCTGTCTCTGGCCTGCACCAAGCACAGCTTCCTGGTGGAGTCGCTGGACGCCTTGCCGGGCATCATGGCGGAAGCGTTCGCCATCGCCGCAGGCGGCCGTCCCGGTCCGGTGCTGATCGATATCCCGAAAGACATCCAGCTGGCGCAGGGCGACTTGCACCCGCATCTGATGCCGGTCGACGAAGCGCCGGCGTTCCCGGCGGCGGCGTTGGCCGAGGCGGCCGCGCTGCTGGCGCAGGCGCACAAACCGATGCTGTACGTCGGCGGCGGCGTGGGCATGGCGCAGGCGGTGCCGGCGCTGCGCGAGTTCATCGCGGTGACCCGCATGCCGAACGTCGCCACCCTGAAGGGGCTGGGCGCGCCGGATGCGCAAGATCCGTTGTACCTCGGCATGCTGGGCATGCACGGCACCAAGGCTGCCAACCTGGCGGTGCAGGAGTGCGATTTGCTGATCGCCGTCGGCGCGCGTTTCGATGACCGCGTGACCGGCAAACTGAACGCCTTCGCGCCGCACGCCAAAGTGATCCACATGGATATCGACCCGGCGGAAATGAGCAAGCTGCGCCAGGCGCATGTGGCCCTGCAGGGCGATTTGAAAACGTTGCTGCCGGCGTTGCAGCGCCCGCTGAATATCGCCGCCTGGCAGCAGCAGGTGACGGCGCTGAAAGCCGAGCACGCCTGCCGCTACGATCACCCCGGCCAGCCGATCTACGCGCCGCTGTTCTTGCGCCAGCTGTCCGCCCGCAAGCCGGCCAACAGCGTGGTGACCACCGACGTCGGCCAGCACCAGATGTGGAGCGCGCAACACATGACGTTCGAGCGCCCGGAGAATTTCATCACCTCCAGCGGTCTCGGCACCATGGGGTTCGGCGTGCCGGCGGCGGTAGGGGCCCAAATTGCCCGTCCGCAAGATACGGTGATCTGCGTCTCGGGCGATGGTTCCTTCATGATGAACGTGCAGGAACTGGGCACCATCAAGCGCAAACAGCTGCCGCTGAAGATCGTGCTGCTGGACAACCAGCGTCTCGGGATGGTGCGCCAATGGCAGCAGCTGTTCTTCGACGGCCGCTACAGCGAAACCAACCTGTCCGATAACCCCGACTTCCTGATGCTGGCCGCCGCCTTCGGCATTCCCGGCCAGCGCATCAGCCGCAAGGATCAGGTGGAGGGCGCGCTCGAGGCGCTGTTCAACACCGAAGGCCCTTATCTGCTGCAGGTCTCTATCGACGAACTCGAAAACGTCTGGCCGCTGGTGCCGCCGGGCGCCGGCAACGAAACCATGTTGGAGGAAATATCATGATGCAGCATCAACTCTCGATCCAGGCGCGTTTTCGCCCCGAAATGTTAGAGCGCGTATTGCGGGTCGTGCGTCATCGCGGCTTTCAGGTTTGTGCTATGAATATGGTTTCCCCGGCCAACGCCGACAGCATCAATATCGAATTGACCGTTGCCAGCCCGCGCCCGGTCGCCCTGTTGTCATCTCAATTAAGCAAACTGATGGACGTCTCCTGCGTCGAGATCCAGCAGCCAACATCACAACAAATACGCGCCTGAGGCGCCGAGAAGGATAAATAACAATGACAAAGAAAGCCGATTACATTTGGTTCAATGGTGAGATGGTTCCTTGGGCCGAGGCCAAAGTGCACGTGATGTCGCACGCGTTGCATTACGGCACGTCGGTATTTGAAGGGGTGCGCTGCTACGACTCGCACTTGGGGCCGGTGGTATTCCGTCATCGCGAGCATATGCAGCGCCTGCACGATTCGGCGAAAATCTACCGCATGCCGGTGTCGCAAAGCGTCGACGAGCTGATGGAAGCCTGCCGCGCTACGCTGCGCAAGAACAATCTGGTCAGCGCGTACATTCGCCCGCTGGTGTTCGTCGGCGATGTCGGCATGGGCGTCAACCCGCCGGCCGGTTATAAAACGGACGTGATTATCGCGGCGTTTCCTTGGGGCGCTTACCTGGGTGAAGAAGCGCTGGATCAAGGCATCGATGCGATGGTCTCCTCCTGGCACCGCGTCGCACCAAACACGATCCCCACTGCGGCCAAGGCCGGCGGCAATTATCTTTCCTCCCTGCTGGTGGGCAGCGAAGCGCGTCGCCACGGCTATCAGGAAGGCATTGCGCTCGACGTGCACGGTTACATTTCCGAAGGGGCGGGCGAAAACCTGTTTGAAGTGAAAGACGGCGTGCTCTATACCCCGCCGTTCACCTCTTCGGCGCTGCCGGGCATCACCCGCGACGCGATCATCAAGCTGGCGAAAGACATGGGCTTCGAGGTGCGCGAGCAGGTGCTGTCGCGCGAATCGCTGTACCTGGCCGACGAAGTGTTCATGTCCGGCACCGCGGCGGAGATCACGCCGGTGCGCAGCGTGGACGGCATTCAGGTCGGCATCGGCAAATGCGGCCCGGTGACCAAACAGATCCAGCAGGCGTTCTTCGGCCTGTTCAGCGGCAAGACCGAAGACAAATACGGTTGGCTGGATCCGGTCAATCCGTAACGACAAGGTTCGCCGCGCAGCGTGGCGGACGACAAGACAGACAAGATAAGAATATCCAGGCGGTTCGTTCGCCGCCTGTCATAAATACATTTGGAGTGAAAAGAGCATGCCTAAGTACCGTTCCGCCACCACCACCCACGGCCGCAATATGGCGGGTGCCCGCGCATTGTGGCGCGCGACCGGGATGACCGACGCCGATTTCGGCAAGCCAATCATCGCCGTGGTCAACTCCTTTACCCAGTTCGTGCCTGGCCATGTGCATCTGCGCGATCTGGGCAAACTGGTCGCCGAACAGATCGAAGCCTCCGGCGGCGTGGCCAAAGAGTTCAACACCATCGCGGTGGATGACGGCATCGCCATGGGCCACGGCGGCATGCTCTATTCCCTGCCGTCGCGCGAGCTGATCGCCGACTCGGTCGAATACATGGTGAACGCCCACTGCGCCGATGCGATGGTGTGCATCTCCAACTGCGACAAGATCACCCCGGGCATGCTGATGGCGGCGTTGCGCCTGAATATTCCGGTGATCTTTGTCTCCGGCGGTCCGATGGAAGCCGGCAAGACCAAACTCTCCAACCAGATCATCAAGCTGGATCTGGTGGACGCGATGATCCAGGGCGCGAACCCGAACGTCAGCGACGCCGACAGCGAGCAGATCGAGCGTTCCGCCTGCCCGACCTGCGGCTCTTGCTCCGGCATGTTCACCGCCAACTCAATGAACTGCCTGACCGAAGCGCTGGGCCTGTCGCAGCCGGGCAACGGTTCGCTGCTGGCCACCCACGCCGATCGCAAGGAACTGTTCCTCAACGCCGGCAAGCGCATCGTCGAGCTGACCAAACGCTATTACGAGCAGGACGACGAGAGCGCGCTGCCGCGCAATATCGCCAACAAGGCGGCGTTTGAAAACGCCATGACGCTGGACATCGCCATGGGCGGCTCGACCAACACCGTGCTGCACCTGCTGGCTTCGGCGCAGGAAGGCGAGGTGGACTTCACCATGGAGGACATCGATCGCCTGTCGCGCAAAGTGCCGCACCTGTGCAAGGTGGCGCCGAGCACGCAGAAATATCACATGGAAGACGTGCACCGCGCCGGTGGCGTGATCGGCATCCTCGGCGAGCTGGATCGCGCCGGCTTGCTGAACCGTGAGGTGAACAACGTGCTGGGGCTGACCCTGCCGCAGACGCTGGAAGCCTACGACGTGATGCTGACCCGCGACGAAAGCGTCAAGAAAATGTACTCCGCCGGGCCGGCCGGTATCCGCACCACGCAGGCATTCTCTCAGGACTGCCGTTGGGATTCGCTGGACACCGACCGCAAGGAAGGCTGCATCCGCACCCGTGAGCACGCCTACAGTCAGGACGGCGGATTGGCGGTGCTGTACGGCAACCTGGCGGAAAACGGCTGCATCGTCAAAACCGCCGGCGTGGACAAAGAAATCCTCACCTTCCGCGGCCCGGCCAAAGTCTATGAAAGCCAGGATGAGGCGGTAGACGCCATCCTCGGCGGCAAAGTGGTGGCGGGAGACGTGGTCGTTATCCGTTACGAAGGGCCGAAAGGCGGCCCGGGCATGCAGGAAATGCTTTATCCAACCACTTACCTGAAATCGATGGGGCTGGGCAAGGCGTGCGCGCTGATCACCGACGGGCGTTTCTCCGGCGGCACCTCCGGGTTGTCCATCGGCCACGCTTCGCCGGAAGCGGCCAGCGGCGGCCTGATCGCCCTGGTGCAGGACGGTGACATGATCGCCATCGACATTCCTCATCGCGGCATCCAGCTGGACGTCAGCGAGCAGGAGCTGGCGGCGCGGCATGAGGCGGAACTGGCGCGCGGCGACGCGGCCTGGACGCCGAAAAACCGTGAACGTCAGGTGTCCTTCGCGCTGCGCGCCTACGCCTCGTTGGCCACCAGCGCCGACAAAGGCGCGGTGCGCGACAAGAGCAAACTGGGGGGATAAGCAGCATGGCGGTCTCTCAACCCCTACCCAGCGCCCCCTGCGGCGCGGAATATCTGCGAGCGGTACTGCGCTCGCCGGTCTACGAGGTGGCGCAGGTCACCCCGTTGCAGGCCATGAGCAAAATCTCTTCGCGCCTCGGCAACACCATTTTGGTGAAGCGCGAAGATCGCCAACCGGTGCACAGCTTCAAGCTGCGCGGGGCCTATGCGATGATCGCCGGGCTGGACGAAGAGCAGAAGGCGCGCGGCGTCGTGACGGCTTCTGCCGGCAACCACGCGCAGGGCGTCGCCTTCTCCGGTAAACGGCTGGGCATCAAAACGCTGATCGTGATGCCGGTGTCCACCGCGGACATCAAGGTGGATGCGGTGCGCGGCTTCGGCGGCGAAGTGTTGCTGCACGGCGCCAATTTCGACGAGGCCAAGGCAAAGGCGATTGAACTTTCCCAACAGCAGGGCATGACCTTCGTGCCGCCGTTCGATCACCCGACGGTGATCGCCGGGCAGGGCACGCTGGCGATGGAGCTGCTGCAGCAAGACGCGCATCTGGATCGGGTCTTCGTGCCGGTCGGCGGCGGCGGCCTGGCCGCCGGGGTGGCGGTGCTGATCAAACAGCTGATGCCGCAGATCAAAGTGATCGGCGTCGAAGCGGAAGACTCCGCCTGCCTGCGCGCGGCGCTGGATGCCGGCCATCCGGTGGATCTGGCGCGCGTCGGGCTGTTCGCCGAAGGCGTGGCGGTGAAACGCATCGGCGACGAAACGTTCCGCCTGTGCCGTGAGTATCTGGACGACGTGATCACCGTGGACAGCGACGCCATCTGCGCGGCGGTCAAAGATCTGTTCGAGGACGTGCGCGCCATCGCCGAACCTTCCGGCGCGCTGGCGCTGGCGGGGCTGAAAAAGTACGTCCAGCAGCACAACATTCAGGGCGAGCGTCTGGCGCACGTGCTGTCCGGCGCCAACCTCAACTTCCACGGGCTGCGCTACGTTTCCGAGCGCTGCGAACTGGGCGAACAACGCGAAGCGCTGCTGGCGGTGACCATTCCGGAACAACAGGGCAGCTTCCTCAAGTTCTGCCAACTGCTGGGCGGGCGCTCGGTGACCGAATTCAACTACCGCTACGCCGATGCCGACAACGCCTGCATTTTCGTCGGCGTGCGTCTGACGCGCGGCCACGCCGAACGACGGGAGATCATCGACGAACTCAACGCCGGCGGTTATCAGGTGGTGGATCTGTCGGACGATGAGATGGCCAAGCTGCACGTGCGCTACATGGTGGGCGGGCGTCCGTCGAAGCCGCTGCGCGAACGGCTGTACAGCTTTGAGTTTCCGGAGTCGCCGGGCGCGCTGCTGAAGTTCCTGCAAACGCTGGGCACGCACTGGAACATCTCGTTGTTCCACTATCGCAGCCACGGCACCGACTTCGGCCGGGTGCTGGCGGCCTTTGAACTGGCGCAAAGCGAGCCGGAATTCGAGCGGCACCTGCAGGCGCTGGGCTACGATTGCCACGACGAAACCGACAACCCGGCGTTCCGCTTCTTTTTGCAGGGGTGAGCCGGATTGATAAGTAACCGTGACGCATTAGTCAGTTTATGGGTTGCGTGGTTGTGATTTTGTCGTGCATTTTTATACTGCCAAGACTTCTGACGTATAGGGATGCACGACAATGAAAACTGCTTTTTCTACGCCGTTCGGTTCTCCCGAAGACGATTTGACCAACGCCGAATTTGCCCGCCTGTTGGGCAATGCCGGGGTACAAGAGTTCTATCGCGATATTAATCTGCAAGCCTTGCAGGACTCGCTGGACTGCAGCCTCGCCTTTCATGGCGTGGGGATTATTTTTTCCGACGGGCAAAACTCATTTTTAGTCCGCCCGACGCAGCACACCGGTTATTCGAACGCTTCGCAGGTCACCCACGTGGTCATCAGCAAAACGGTGGCTCATACCTCGCGCGTTGCCGCGACCAATACGCTGTCGGAAGCGCTGAGCAAACCCAGCGTCAGCAAAGAGCTGGCCTCGGCCGCGCTGTCGTGTGGAACGCTGCTGGTATCGGTCTTTTTACTGGCGTCGGGCAGCGTCGCCGTGCCGTTTACCGGCGGCACCAGCTCGGCGGTGGCTTATCTGGGCTATGCCGGCATGGCCGCCAGTGCGTTGCAATGCGGTAATGGGCTGTACCGCGTCAACAAGCTTTATGACGGGAAAGGCGATGAATTGGCTCAGCTCGATTCAGAGCAGTGGTATATCGCCACCAGTACCGTGCTCGATGTGATCTCGCTGGCCAGCGCGGGGGCCGCCCTGAAGGAAGCGACGATGACCTACCGCGCCATGCGCCGCATTTCGGCGCGCAAGGCGACGGAATGGCTGAAAAGCATGCCCCGCAGCGAAAGGAAGCGGCTGACCGAAAACATCATTCGGGCGGAAAACCCGGGGATTTCCAATAACGTCTTGAAAGAGATGGTGAAGAACGGTTTATACCCGAAGCGCTATCCGACGGAAGCGATCCAAAACGGGCTGCGTCAGCAATTGCATTCGGCGCTCAATAACTCATTGACGTTCGTGGGCAGCGGCATCAGCGGCACCCTGTCTGCACCGGTGAATGTGAAAACCACCGGGCAGTATTTTGTGGGCATTATGCAGAAATTGCCGCAGATGGTGAGGTAATGGCGGACTGGATGATTAAACGCCTGATTGTGCAGGGCCGGGAAATGGAAAGCCAAATCGCGGCGCGCGATCGTGCGCTTTTTGCCGGCGTGGATGCGCAGCTTGAGCAGCATTTCCTGACGCCGGGCCAGCGGTTGTCACCGCCGGGCGTCGGCAATGTCATGTTGCTGATGGTATGCCTGACGCTGGGGCTGGCGGGCGTGATGGGCCTGGCCACGGACGTGGCGGCCGCCTGGAGCGGCAAGACTTCTGCCGCCGTTCTAATGGGCAGCGGCGCGATCGTGGCGGTGTGGATGACGCTGATCCTGTTCCAACTGGTGCAGGGTAAAAACAGCGGGGTGGTATTGCTGCAATATTACCTTGGCATGCTCAGTCTGTGTTGTCTCGGCGCCGCGGCGGCGTGGGCGGCGGGCATGACCGGCATCGCCACCGGCGCCCTGCTGCTGGGGGGCGCGGTTGGCGGGGCGCTGTTCAGCAACCGGGCGGCGTTCTACCTGTATGTCGCCTATTTCCGCACGCGTCGGCGCGTGTTTATCAAACGCCGTTGGCAGAGGGAAGATCTGCGCAACACCCGATAAACCGTCAGAACGGAAAAACTTATGACGCAACCTTTCTCCGGCTTTAGCCAGCAGGGCCTGAATTTCCTGCAGCAGGTGCGGATCGAGAACGATAAGGCGTGGTTCGACGGCAACCGCGACATCTACGATCGCGAACTGCTGGCGCCGTTTCGCGCGCTGGTGGAGCAGTTGGCTCCCGGCATGCTGGCGATCGATCCGCAGTTTGAGACTCGCCCGGCGATCGGCAAAACGCTGTCGCGCATTCATCGCGATACGCGGTTTTCTCACGACAAGTCGCGCTACCGCAGCCGCATGTGGCTGACGTTCAAACGCCCGAGCAAAGACTGGAAAGATGCGCCGGTCTATTTTTTTGAACTGGGGCCGGACATGTTGCGCTATGGGCTCGGCTACTACAGCGCCAACAAGCCGACCATGGATCTGTTCCGCCATACGCTGAAACAACGGCCGCAGCCTTTCCTGGAGGTGGCCGCCTGCTGCCGGCCGCCGTTCGAGCTGGTGGGCGAAAGCTACAAGCGCCCGCTGGTGAAGGAGCAGGCGGCGGAGATCGCCACCTGGTACAACCGCAAGTCGTTTGCGGTGATGGTGACGGACAGCGAAGTGGAAAAGCTGTTCAACGCCGATCTGGCGCCGCTGCTGGCCGGGGCGTTTTTGCAGCTTGAGCCGCTCTACCACTGGCTGATGCAGGTAGAGGCGAGGAAGCAGATCGATCCGGCAGACCTTTGAAACCCCGCGTCAGCGGGGATGCAGCAACCGCCAAAAGGCGTCGATCAACGGATCGCTGAGGCGCTTTTTCTGAACGCAGACCCCCAGCTCGAAGGGTTCGACCATCGAGATGTTATCCAGCTGCGAGATGCGGTTGCGCACCGGCTCCGGGCTGTTGTCCACCACCACGCTTGGGATCAGCGCGATGCCGCAGCCCAGGGCCACCATCGACACGATGGCCTCGTGGCCGCCGACGGTAGCGTAAATCAGCGGATTGCTGATGCGGTGGCGGCGGAACCACAGCTCGATGCGTTTTCGCGAGGGGCCGTGCTCCGGCAGGATGAACGGGATCTCGGCCCAGTCGGGCTTGTCGGCGAACGCCTGGCTGCGCACCGCGCAGGGCAGCGCCGGCGCGATCAGCACCAGCGGAATTTCGCCGATTTTGGTGAACGCCACGCTGGCGGGCAGCGTTTCCGGCCGGCCGGCGATGCCGAGATCGGCCTCGTTGGATTGCACCTTGTCGACCGCGTCGGCGGCGTCGCCGGTGGTCAGCTTAATCTCTACCAGCGGGTGCTGCGCGCGGAAGCGATCGAGGATCGGCGGCAGGTGGCTGTACGCCGCGGTCACCGAGCAGAACAGCCGCAGTTCGCCGCTCAGCGAAGGGCCGTGCTGGCCGAGCGAGTGTTTCAGCTGCTGATACTGCAGCAACGTCTGTTGGGCGAATTCTTTCAGCTGTTCGCCGGCGTCGGTGAGCTGCACGGTGCGGTTATCGCGCAGGAACAGCGGCTGCCCGAGGATCTCTTCCAGCCGCTGGATCTGGCGGGAGAGCGTCGACGGGCTGACGTGCATCGCCTTGGCGGTGCGCCCGAAGTGATGGCTTTCGGCCAGATGCAGGAACAGCTTTAAATCACGTAAATCCATATCGATACGCTCGCAGTGAGAGTGTTGCAAAAATTGCAATGTCACGTTCTCAATATATCAATTTAAGCAACGCATTTCCTGTTATACATTGAGTTTAACGAATCTCCGCACAGACAGGGCGGGGAATGAAAATAACAATGCAAGACAACATCAAACCGGAGTACCACCATGGCTAACTATTTCAACACATTGAACCTGCGTCAGCAGTTGGCGCAATTGGGTAAATGCCGCTTTATGGCGCGCGACGAATTTGCTGACGAAGCCGGCTACCTGAAAGGTAAAAAAGTGGTGATTGTCGGCTGTGGCGCCCAGGGCCTGAACCAGGGACTGAACATGCGCGATTCCGGTCTGGATGTCGCCTATGCCCTGCGCAAAGAAGCGATTGACGAGAAGCGCGCTTCCTGGCGCAAGGCGACCGAAAACGGCTTTAAGGTCGGCACCTACGAAGATTTGATCCCGCAGGCGGATCTGGTGGTTAACCTGACCCCGGACAAGCAGCACTCTTCCGTGGTGCGTGCGGTGCAGCCGCTGATGAAAGACGGCGCGGCGCTGGGGTATTCCCACGGCTTCAACATCGTTGAAGTGGGCGAGCAGGTGCGCAAAGACCTCACCGTGGTGATGGTCGCGCCGAAGTGCCCGGGCACCGAAGTGCGTGAAGAGTACAAGCGCGGCTTCGGCGTGCCGACCCTGATTGCGGTTCACCCGGAAAACGATCCGAAAGGCGAAGGCATGGCGATCGCCAAGGCCTGGGCGGCGGCGACCGGCGGCCACCGCGCCGGCGTGCTGGAATCCTCCTTCGTCGCTGAAGTGAAATCTGACCTGATGGGCGAGCAGACCATTCTGTGCGGCATGCTGCAGGCGGGTTCTCTGCTGTGCTTCGACAAGCTGGTTGCTGAAGGCGCCGATCCGGCTTACGCCGAGAAACTGATTCAGTTCGGCTGGGAAACCATCACCGAAGCGCTGAAGCAGGGCGGCATCACGCTGATGATGGATCGCCTGTCCAACCCGGCCAAGCTGCGCGCCTATGCGCTGTCCGAACAGCTGAAAACCATCATGGCGCCGCTGTTCCAGAAGCATATGGACGACATCATTTCCGGCGCCTTCTCCAGCGGCATGATGGCCGACTGGGCGGAAGACGACGTGAAACTGCTGACCTGGCGCGAAGAGACCGGCAAAACCGCGTTCGAGAATGCGCCGCAGTTTGAAGGCAAGATCAGCGAGCAAGAGTACTTCGATCATGGCGTGCTGATGGTGGCGATGGTGAAAGCGGGCGTTGAGCTGGCGTTCGAAACCATGGTCGATGCCGGCATCATTGAAGAGTCGGCTTACTACGAGTCGCTGCACGAGCTGCCGTTGATCGCCAATACCATTGCGCGTAAGCGTCTGTATGAAATGAACGTGGTCATCTCCGATACCGCGGAGTACGGCAACTACCTGTTCGCCAACGCGGCGGTGCCGTTGCTGAAGGACTTCATGACCACCCTGCAGGCGGGCGATTTGGGTAAGGCTGTGGCGGGTACGGCGGTGGACAACGCGCAGCTGCGCGACGTGAACGAAGCGGTGCGCAGCCACCCAATCGAAACCGTCGGCCGCAAACTGCGCGGCTACATGACCGACATGAAACGTATCGCCGTTGCGGGCTGATTTTCCGCAAGATAAAAAACAAAAAGCCGGCAGCAATGCCGGCTTTTTTATGCCTGAGGCGGCGCGATCAGTTGCCGTTCAAGGCCGCGCCGGATCGCGTGTTTGGCGTTGGCGACCCCCAGCTTCCGCACCGCATTGCCGATATGAAACTTCACCGTGCCGGTTTTGATCCCCAGGATCAGCGCGATCTCATTATAGGTTTTGCCCTGGCTGGCCCAATAGAGAATTTCCCCTTCGCGCGGCGAGAGCCGATCCTTTCGGCTCGCCTCGGCGCTGGCCAACGCAAGCGCGTGCTGGTGGGTATCGACCAAGACCATCTGCAGGCTGGCCCTTTCTTCCTCCATTAGCTGCCGCAGTTCGGCGTCATCGGCCGCCGTCGCGCTGATCGACAAGATCGCCAGATTGTTGTCGTGATCGTGCAAAACAAAGCTGCAGCCGTGCACGATGTCGTACTCCCGCGCCTGGCTGAAGATCTTCCGATAATGCCGATCCTCGGTGGTGAGGGCGGTGTCGTGCCACATAAAGGGCGCACAGCGGTTATGGGCGGCGCGCACGACGGGATCGATGCGCTGATAGCGATTGGCACTGTAGATGTCCAGCCATTCTTGCGGGTAGCTCGATACCAACAGATGGCGATCGGGATGATGTTTGTTGAAGGTCAAGTAAGCGTATTTGAATTGGCTGAAGGCCTGTAGCCGGCCATCAAGATGCAGTCTTGCGGCGACGGCGTTGGCGAATGTGACGGCCATCGGTAACCTCCCTGTCGTTCGGCGGCTCAGCCCGACCTGCACCAAAGTCCAGCTAGTCAGTGCGGCGGATTGAAATTTATACTCGGCTAATAAATTCAAAAAGACGGCAATGCCAAGACCCGAGCTTAGCAGCTCTGGGCGGAAATAAGCCAACGCCAGGGAAATTCTTTCAATCATCCTCTGATCAATGCTTCTGGGATCCATTGCGTGGGCGGCGGGGCGACTTCGCCGCCGCCTTATTGATTATGCGGGCATCGCCGCTGCGGGAATGATGGCGCCGCGATGTTGGATCACCGTCGCAGCAAGCTGGTGGCCGCGCTGCGCCGCCTGCCGGGCGCCGCCGCCGTTCAGGCGCACCGCCAGGTAGCCGGCGCTGAAAGAGTCGCCCGCCGCAGTGGTATCCACCACGCGCTCCGGCGGCAGCGCGATCGCCGGCACCTCAAGCCGCTCCCCCTCCAGATTGAACACCAGACAGGCATCCGCGCCGCGTTTGATAACGATCTCGCCGACGCCGAGCGCCTGCGTGCGCGTCACTATCTGTTCAACCGGCTGCGCGCCCCACAGCAATTCTTCGTCATCCAGCGTCAAAAAGGCGATGTCGGTGCAGGCCAGCACCTCGCGGTAGGCCTGCTGCGTTTCCTCACGGCTTGGCCACAGACGCGGGCGGTAGTTGTTGTCGAAGATCACCTGGCCGCCGTTGGCGCGACAGCGGCGCAGCAACGCCAGCAGCTTCGTGCGGTCGGCAGGCGCGAGGATCGCCAGGCTAATGCCGCTGAGGTACAGGTAATCGAACTGCGCCAGCCGCTCGCACAGTGCGTCGGCCTGCGGTCCAGCAAGCCAATAGCGGGCGGCGGCGTCATTGCGCCAATAGTAGAAAGTGCGTTCGCCGGCGGCGTCGGTTTCGATCACGTACAGGCCCGGCAGCTTGTTGTCGAACTGCTGAATCAACCCGGTCTCGATCTTCTCCTGCCGCCAGGCCTGCAGCATCTCGCCGCTGAAGCTGTCGGTGCCGAGCGCAGTGACGTAATGCACCTGCAACGTCTGTTTCGGCATTTGGCGGGCGAGGTAGACGGCGGTGTTGAGGGTATCGCCGCCAAAGCCGCGCGTCAGCTGTGCGCCCTGCTGTGACAGCTCGATCATGCATTCGCCGATCACGGCGAGGTTTCGGATAGTCATCGTCAATAAGCCCTGGCTAAAGAAGAAGCAACAGCCACCAGTCTCCACGCAAGGCGATAAGGGAGTCAATAAATTAAAACAGTGTTTTAATTTTTTATGATCGCGATCGGCCAACGCCGACAGGGTGAAGAGGAAAGCGTGCGGCAATTCGTGCTTAAAGTTTTACGTGGCGTGGCCGATAAGTTGGGTAAAGAAACAGCGGCAGCGCTCTCACTTCCCCGCCACGGCGATAGTACCGATGATAACCAATCTGATCTCGGGTCTGCTGGCGCCCTGTTTTGCCCTCTATGCCTGCGCCAAATCGCGGCGCTACTGGCGGCAATGCCGGCGCTTGTATACCTTCCAGCCGATTTATCGCACCAGCGGCGCGCTGTTGGCGGTGGAACTGCTGACGGCGGTGCATCACCCGAATGAGCCGGACAAGCGGCAATCCCCGGAACAGTATTTTGCCTCGCTCGGCGTCGCCCAGCGTTTGCGGGTGGTTCAGGAACAGCTGGCGCTGTTGCAGCGCTGGCAGGCGTTGTTCATCCGCCACGCAGTGATGGTATCGGTCAATATCGACGGCATCGCGCTGCAAGCATTGCAGCGTCATCGCGCGTTGCAACGGCAGATCGCCGAGATGCCCTATCTGCGCTTCGAGCTGGTGGAGCACGCCGCAACGGCATCAAACCGCCCGCTGCAGCAGATTGTCGGCGGCGAGCGGCTGTGGCTGGATGATTTCGGCAGCGGGCTGGCCAACTTCTCCGCCGTCGGTGCCTGGCGGTATCAATACATCAAGGTGGCGCGCGAATTGTTCACCTTGCTCAAACAGTCGGAAGAGGGGGTGCAGCTGCTCGGCACCCTGATCAAGATGATGAACCAGCACAGCGACGGGGTGATCGTCGAGGGGGTGGAAACCGAGCAGGAGTGGCGCCTGGTGCAGCGTTCCGGCGCGTTGGCCGCACAGGGCTACTACCTTTCCCGTCCGGCGTGCTTTGAAACGCTGCACAGCGTGCCGACGCTGTTCGCCGCGCCCGGCGCGCCGGCGTGAACTCCGGCCTATCCTCAGCTAGGCTTAAACGGGGCTGCTAATTCCTTTTCCTTTTATTCGGCAGCCTGGCTTATGCGCTGAGGGAGCCGCTATGACAAGAACAGGAAAGGTTTTCAGCTGGTTGGGCGGCATTGTGCTGCTGGCGATCGCTGCACTGGCGATCTTCATCGCTACCTTCGACTGGAATCGACTCAAGCCCACCATCAACGACAAAGTGTCGGCCGAACTGCGGCGGCCGTTCGCCATCCGCGGCGATCTGGGCGTCGACTGGTCGCGTAACCCGGATGAGGGCGGCTGGCGCGCCTGGGTGCCCTGGCCGCATATTCATGCCGAAGACGTGTGGTTGGGTAATCCGAAAAACATCCCCGGCGACAGCATGGTGACGCTGCAGCGCGTCGACGCCAGCATCGCACCGCTGGCGCTGCTGAGGAAAGAACTGCTTGTCCCGCGCATCTGGCTCAAGCAGCCGAATGCGTCGTTGCAACGCCTGGCCAACGGCGACAACAACTGGACGTTTGACCTGGCCGGCGGCCAGGATCCCAAGCAGCCGCCTTCCGCCTGGTCGTTCACCGTTCACGATATCGTGTTCGACAAGGGACAGATCGCCTTTAAAGACGCCACGCTGAAGGCGGATTTCCGCGCCGTTATCGATCCGCTCGGCAAACCGCTGCCGTTCAGTGAAGTGACCGGCAAACAGAGCGGCGGCAAGAGCGCTACACCCGATTATGTTTTCGGCTGGCAGGTGAAAGGCAAATATAACGGCGAACCGCTGAGCGGCAGCGGCAAGATCGGCGGCATGCTGTCACTGCAGAGCGCCGATCTGCCGTTCCCGCTGCAGGCCGACGTGCGCTCCGGCAGCACCCGGGTGGCGGTGGCGGGCACCTTGTCCGATCCGCTGAACCTCGGCGGCCTGGACGTGCAGCTGAAATTTTCCGGTGAAAGCCTGGGGAATCTCTATGGCCTGACCGGCGTGCTGCTGCCGAACACGCCGCCGTATGCGACCGATGGCCATCTGATTGCCCGCCTGCACCAGCCGGGCGGCGCCGTGTTCGAATATCAGAAATTCGACGGCAAAATCGGCGACAGCGATATTCACGGCAGCTTGAAATACGTTGCCGCTAAACCGCGGCCGACGCTGAGTGGCGCGGTGAGCTCCCGGCAGCTGAGGCTGGCGGATCTGGCGCCGCTGATCGGCGCGGATTCCAACGCCGCCAAAGCCGGCCGCGGCGAGAAGAGCCGCCAGCCGGCGGATAAGGTGCTGCCGGTTGAACAGTTCGATACGCAAAGCTGGCGCAAGATGGATGCGGACGTGAAGTTTGTCGCCGCGCGCATTGAACGCGGCAGCGATTTGCCGCTGAGCGATCTGGCCACGCACCTGAAACTGAACAATGGCGAACTGCGCCTGGATCCGCTGCGCTTCGGGATGGCGGGCGGCAGCCTGAGCGCCGTCGTGCGCCTCGACGGCGGCAAAAAGCCGATGCGCGGTCAGGTAGATATGCACGCGCGCAAACTCCAGCTCAAACAGCTGTTGCCGAACGTGGCGGCGATGAAGCGCAGCCTCGGGCAGATGAACGGCGACGCCAGGCTGACGGGCAGCGGCAATTCGGTGGCCGAGCTGCTGGCGACCAGCAACGGCGACCTGCGCCTGTTGATCAATAACGGGGTGATCAGCCGTAGCCTGATGGAGATCCTCGGTCTGAACGTCGGCAACTATCTGGTGGCGCAGCTGTTCGGTGACGACGTGGTGGGCATCAACTGCGCGGCGGCGGACGTCGGCATCCGCAGCGGCGTCGCCGCGCCGCGGCTGTTCGTGTTCGACACCGAGAACGCGGTGATCAACATCACCGGCAACACCAACCTCGCCACCGAACGGCTGGATTTGTCCATCGATCCGGAAAGCAAGGGCATGCGCGTGCTGACCCTGCGCTCGCCGCTGTACGTGAAAGGGACCTTCAAGCACCCCGACGCCGGGGTGAAAGCCGGACCGCTGATCGCGCGCGGTGCGGCGGCGGTGGCGTTGGGGGCGGTGCTGACGCCGGCGGCGGCGCTGCTGGCGCTGGTCTCGCCCAGTGAGGGCGGCGAGGAGAATCCGTGCGGGCAGATCCTGCGGGAGATGAAAGGCAAAAAATAATCAGGCGTGCGGCGGCGGCGTGAGCACCCGGCAGTCGTGATCCTGGATCTCTTCCGCCGAGGCCAGGGTAAACGGCAGCAGGCTGCGCTCGGTCGCCAGCAGCAGGAAATCGCCGTCCGGCAGCGCGGTCATCGCCAGGCCGAAGCTGTCCATGCGCCCGTCGGCGCGCGGCAGGCCGGAAGCCAACAGGCGGAAGGCGCCCTGTTGTTCCAGTTCGGCGGGGGTCACCCGCCGCCCCAGATAGTCATGTCCCAACAGGCCGCCGGGCAGCGGTTGCCATTGCTCGATGAAATCGGGGCCAATCTGCGCCAGCCGCTGTTTTACCGCCGGAGACAGGCAGGAGATATGAATGTGCAGCTGGTTTTGCGTGCGGCCATATTCCGAATTGATCGCCAGTGAAATATCGCCGTCGTCGATGGGTTTGCCATAACGCTCCGCCATCACGTGGCGCGCGCGCCAGGCCTGGGCGAAGAAATTCGGCGTGGCGGCGTCCAGCACCGCCGGGCTTTCGATACCGGTGATTTTGGCGCTGGGCATCAGCAGGTATTGCAGCGGCCCGTTGCGATCTTTAAACACCACGAAACCGGCCGGCACATCCACCTGCGCGCAGGGCGCCGGGTTGTCATGCGCTTGCTGATTGGGCAGACATTGCTGGCTGACGATGCGCCATAGCGCATCGGGATGGTCAGGCTTCAACCCGTAATAGAGCGCGATGGCGAGAGCCGCCAGCAGCGCCACGCAGACAAATACCCCACGACGCAAAGACATCGGCCGATCCTGTTACCGAGAGAAACATTCAGCATAGCCCGGTTTTATGACAGGAAACGAACAACGCGTGCGGCCCCCGCAGTGAGGGGGCCGCAGCGGATCACAGCGACTGGTGGCGGGTTTCTTTCATCAGCAGCAGCGCCAGCAGCGTCAGCCCGGCCATCGCCGCCAGGTACATGCCGACGTAGAACAGCCCGTAGTGGGCCGCCAGCCAGGTGGCGATATAAGGCGCCACGGACGCGCCGAGGATCGACGCGACGTTGTAGGAGAATGACGCGCCGGTATAGCGCACTTCGGTAGGGAACAGCTCCGGCAGCAGCGCGCCCATCGGGCCAAAGGTCAGCCCCATGATGCTCAGGCCGCACAGCAGGAAGCCCATCACCAGCGCCTGGTTGCCGGAACCCAGCAGGGTCGGGAACAGGAACGCGAAGCCGATCATCAGCAGGGTAATGGCGATCATGGTCTTGCGGCGGCCGAACGCGTCCGCCAGCAGACCGGCGATCGGCACCATCACGCCGAAACCAATCACCGCCACCATCAGCATCCACAGGAAGCTGTTACGGGAGTAGCCGAGGCCCAACGGCTGCGGCGCGGTGCCGTAGGTCATCGAATACACCGTCATCAGATAAAACAGCGTGTAGGTCGCCAGCATGATGAAGGTGCCGAGTATGGTGGCTTTCAGATGCTTGCTCAGCAGCGTGCCGAGCGGCACTTTCACCTGTTTGCCGGCCTTGGCCGCTTTGGCGAACACCGGCGTTTCATGCAGCGATACCCGCACATACAGGCCAATCAGCACCAGCGCCGCGGAGAGGATGAACGGCACGCGCCAGCCCCATTCCATAAATTGCTGGTCGCTCAGCAGCCACGAGAGCAGCAGGAAGGTGCCGTTGGCGAAGAAGAAACCGATAGGCGCCCCCAACTGGGGGAAAGAACCGTACAGCGCGCGCTTTTTGGCCGGCGCGTTCTCCGTCGCCAGCAGGGCTGCGCCGCCCCATTCGCCGCCCAGCCCCAGGCCTTGCCCAAAGCGCGCCAGCGCCAGCAGGATAGGGGCGAAGATGCCGATGGTTTCATAGCTCGGCAGCAGGCCGATCAGCACGGTGGAAATCCCCATGGTCAGCAGCGAGGCGACCAGCGTGACCTTGCGTCCGACGCGATCACCGAAGTGGCCGAACAGCGCAGAGCCGATAGGGCGCGCGACAAAGGCGACGGCGAAGGTGGCCAGCGACTGCAGCGTCGCAGTGGTCGGGTCGCCCTGCGGGAAGAAGATGTGCGGGAACACGATCACCGCGGCGGTGGCGTAGATGTAGAAGTCGAAGAACTCGATGGCGGTGCCGACCAGCGAGGCGACGATGACTTTCCCGCGGGAATTCACCGGTGTAGACGCGTCGTCGGCGTCGAGTGGGGGTGCGATGGTGGCTTGCATATCTATTTCTTATTGTTGGAGGGGGTAAAAATCCATCTTAGTGACAGCATTCCGCCTTTTCAACGCTGTAACTTTGGGCAACGCCGCCGCTAACCGGTTAAAAAGACTAATGTTTTACCGGGCTTCTTTTCTGTAGCGTTAAACGTTGAGAAATGGGTTTCATACAGAGGGAATGGCTGTAAAAACGGGAAAGAAAAGTGAATGGGTAGTTTGTTATGCTGGTTTTCCGAATGTCATGCCGCATGATTTAGAGGGATTGACTGGGTTTTTGCTTATTAACCAGAGGAAAGTACCGGCGTGTGCGATAACACCGGCACGATTGCATGGCTTCAGGGGGCCGGCGGCTCGCGTTCCGGCAAGGCTTTGTCGCCTTTGTAGTCGGCGGTAGCGATCCAGGCGGCACAAAACAGCGTCAAACGGGCGAAGAAGTAGAAGAACGCCATCAGCCCGATCACCGAGCCGAAGGCCGCGCCGGAAGGCGACTTCGCCACCTGCGGCAGCGTCATCGTCATCACGAACTTGATCACCTCAAAGCCGATAGCCGCGAGCAAGGTGCCGCGCAGCAGCGCTTTTTTCTTCGGTTTGTGGCGCGGCAGCATCCAGAAAATCCACAGGAACAGCAGATAGTTGGCGAAAATCGAGATCGACAGCGCGATCGTTGTCAACGCCGGCCGCAGCCATTCGATGCCGTCCAACCCCAGCGCGTTGACGATCGCCGCCTGCGCCGACCCGGCGACCGAGGTCAGCGACAGCGTAATGATGAGCGCCACCACCAGGCCGGTCAGCGAGATGAAGTCGCGGGTGTACTTGAAATAGATTTTCTCCTGATCCTGCGGATTGCGCTCCCAGACGTCACGCGACTGCGCGCGGATCGCCTCGCGCAGGTTGCCCATCCAACTGATGCCGGAATAGAGCGCCAGCGCCAGACCGGTCAATCCCACGGTGGTGCGCTGCTGAATGGCGGTGTTGACGGTATTCTTCAGCGTGCTGGCCAACGTCGGATCGCTGATGCTGCCGACGATCCGGTTGATCAAGCGGGCCAGCAGATCCGGGTTGGAAGCCAGCACGAAACCGGCGGCGGCGAACGACACCATCAGGATCGGGATCAGCGAGAGGAATGAAAAGTAGGTGATGGCGGCGCCAAACTGGCTGCCCAGCCGATCGTTAAAGCGTTCGGCGGCGCGCAGCAGGTGCGCCACGCTCGGCCAGGCTTTGATGCGTTCAATCAGACGTGAAAAACCGCTGATGCGGCGGTCGAGCGTCTCATGGCCGGTCTTGATGGCGATAAGCGGCTTCGGCGGCGTGTCTTGTGTGGGCTGGCGGCGTTCCTGGTCTGGTCCTGTAGGCATTACTTCACGATTTCCTTAACGTTAAACGGCATGTATCAGCGTTGATTATAGCCAAAGCCCTGCGGCGTTTTGAGCGCCGGGGCGGCAAACGGTCAATTTCCGAGCTTAACGCGTTAGCGCCCGGCATGAAATGCCGGGGATGGCGCGATAGGTAAAATTCCTATGAAAACCCCGTGGCGCCTCGGTTTTTTTCACTTCTCTACCTCCAATTTTTATCTGTTTCGTCGGCGAGAAAGCGTTTACTCATGATGTGGCGTCGCGCTTTGCCGCTCGCCGCTCCGCTGCAGCCGTAGGGGCTGGAACGGTCTCATCCGTCATCAACAGAAAAACTGGAAGGTCTTATGAAATTGCTTAATCACCCCACCTGTCGTCCGTTTACCGAAGCGGGCAATCTGTCGCAGATCTCCGCCTACTATGAAGAGGGGCGGCACATCATGTGGATGCTGCTGCGCGCCGCGCCGCGCCCCTGCTTCAACCAGGCGTTGATTGAAGACATCATGACGCTGGCGCAGGCGGCGAAGGAGTCTTCGCTGCGGTTCGACTTCTGGGTCACCGGCTCGCTGGTGCCGAACATGTTCAACGTCGGCGGCGATCTGCAGTTCTTCGCCGAAGCGATCAAAAACCGCAAGCGCGAGGCGATGATGGCCTACGCGCGCGCCTGCATCGACTGCGTGCATGCGGCGGCACGCGGTTTCGACACCGGCGCGATCAGCATTGCGATGGTTGAAGGCAGTGCGCTGGGTGGCGGTTTTGAAGCGGCGCTGGCGCACCATTTCGTATTGGCGCAAAACAATGCGCGCATGGGGTTCCCGGAGATTGCGTTCAACCTGTTTCCCGGTATGGGCGGTTACTCGCTGGTGGCGCGCAAGGCGGGCATGCGCTTGGCCGAGGAGCTGATTTGGGGCGGCGAGTCGCACACCGCAGAGTGGTTCGAGAGCCGCGGGCTGGTAGACCAGCTGTTCCAGCCCGGCGACGCCTACCTGGCGACGCGCACCTTCATCGATACCATCCGGCCGAAGCTCAACGGCATGCGCGCCATGCTGCGGGCGCGTCAGCGCGTGTTGCAGCTGACGCGTTCCGAGCTGATGGACATTACCGAAGATTGGGTGCACTCGGCCTTTACCATTGAGGAAAAAGACCGTGCCTACATTGAGCGGCTGGTGATGTTGCAGGATCGCCATACCCTGAACCTGCGTCGTGCCGGCTAACGTTAACGCGCCCGCCTCATGCGGAGGGTGAGCGCGGGCGATAGGACTGCAGCCAATGCTCCAGCTGTTCCGGGAGCATTGGCCGCGCGAACAGAAAGCCCTGTTTTTCGTCCACGCCGACCTCGTCGAGGAAGTGGTTTTCGCTCTCGGTCTCCACCCCTTCGGCGATCACGCGGAAGGCCAACGCCTCCGCCGCCGCGACGATCGCGCGTACCAGCGATTGCGATACCGGATTGAAATTCACCCCGCGCACGAAGCTTTTATCCAGCTTGATGGCGTCCAGAGGAATGCGTGCCAGCTGCGCCAGCGACGAATAGCCGGTGCCAAAGTCGTCGAGATGCACCTGCGCGCCCAGTTCGCGCAGCCGGGTGATCAGCGCGCGCGCGCGGTTCTCGTCTTCAATCAGGCTGCTTTCGGTCAACTCGAAGTCCAGCAGGCAGGGGGCCATGCGGTGACGGTGCAGCACCCCGAGCAGGTCGTTGACGATGCCGTCGTCGGCCAGCTGACGGGCAGAGAGGTTGACCGCCACCCGCAGATTCAATCCCTGCTCTTGCCATCGCGCCGCCTGCCCGGCGGCGGTTTGCAGCACCCATTGGCCCAACGGGCCGATCAGGCCGGACTCCTCGGCATAGGAGATGAACTGCAGCGGCGGGATCAGGCCGCGCTCCGGCGAATCCCAGCGCACCAGCGCTTCCACGCTGTGCACTTCGCCGCTGTGCGCGTCGATTTTAGGCTGGTAATACAGCACCAGCTGATTTTGTTCCAACCCTTTGCGCAGATTGGTGTCCAGCCACATGTATTCGGCGACGCGTTTGTTCATCTCCGGCGAGAAGACGGTATAGGTGCGTTTTCCGTGCTCCTTGGCGACGTACATGGCGGTATCGGCGCTGCGGATCAGGCTGTCGAGATCGTTGCCGTGCTCCGGGCACAGCGCGATGCCGATCGAACAGCCGGTATACACCTCAATCAGACCGATGCGAAAAGGGGTCTTCAGCCTGTCGATAATGCGCTGCGCCAGCGTTTGCAGGCGCTCGCGATCGCTTTGCGGCGCCAGCACCAAGAATTCGTCGCCGCCGAGGCGGGCGAGCACTTGATCCGGGCTCAGGCAGCCGAGGATCGCCAGCGCGACCTCGACCAGCAGCCGATCGCCGAACATATGGCCGTAGGCGTCGTTGACCTTTTTGAAGTTGTCGAGATCGAGGTACACCAGGCCGAAACTCTCTTCGCCGCGCGTGGCGATGGCGTGATTGATCTTGTCCTGGATGGCGTTGCGGTTCGGCAGGCCGGTGATGAGATCGGTGTTGGCCAGCACCCGTAGCCGCTCTTGCGCGCGGCGTTCTTCGGTGATGTCGGTACCGGAGCAGATCAGAAAGACTTCGTTTTTGCCGCTGCCGCTGTGCACGAATTTGTTGCGGAACAGGAACAGCCGTTCGCCCTTGACCGTCTTTACCCAGCGTTCCACCTCATAGGACGAACCGTTGCGGAAGAAGCCGGCGATGTTGCGCCGCGAAGCGGCGGCTTCTTCCGGGCTCATAAACAGCTGGAAAACGTTTTTGCCGATCACCTCGTGTTCGTGCAGTCCGGTGTACTCCTCGCTCAGTCGGTTGAAGCGCTGGATGCGGCCGTGCTGATCGACGATCACGATCACCGAGTTGGCTTCGGACACCACCTGCTCGGCGAAGGAGAGGCCGTGCACCAGGTCGCGCGCCACCGATTGGGTGTCGCTGAAGGCGGAAGCCGTGCCCGCCCATTCGAGGTTGTTGACGCGGCGCCCGACCAGATGCAGATGCAGCGGTTCACCGGCCAACGTAATGGTCAGCTCAAGGCTGGCGGTCACGCCGGTCAGACGGCGGATTTTCGCCGCTTCCATGGCGCTGAGCGCTACCGCGATATGAGCTTTGCCCTTAACGGCGGACAGCTCCAGGGCATTGCTGTCAAACGCCAGCCGCCAGTGGGGGCTTTGGGTGCCGAAGTGAGCGCTAAGAAGCTCAGGGCCTTGGTCTGCGGGCATGACGATTCCTCAAAAGAGCACGGGCGGGCGGGCGGCACAGCCCCGGGCAGCCTGTTGGCCCGAAAGCGATCGCCGTACGCATCTGTGCATCATATAACAGGTTTTCACAGGCGGGGCGGGTGATGGAAACTATTATATAAGCAATGATTAGTTTTGCGGTGTAAACGTCGCCCGGCGCTGCTTGTCTTAAAGTGTAGGAGAACATCGGATCGTGTGATGCTTACTGATTTCCCCTGCTATCGGAAAACGGTTGATGCAAGGTTGCCGTGCAGGTGAGTAAATTATAGCGATGAGGGGAAAGCGGAAAAATAACTCCACCGGGGGGATTTTTGCCGAGAAATTAAAATTTCCATCAAATAAACGCCATCTTCATAGTTTTCTCATAATTGGTGAATAAATCCGAGGCGGGTTTTAAAAAGTTTACACACCCTCGCATTACTTGAAATTTATCAGCCTATTATTATCTCCGACAACGAATGAGCCTGTTAACGTACAGCGCTCCTGATGAAGAAAATTTTTAAGGAAATGATTATGCGTAAATTGACGGCTTTATTTATTGCTTCCACGCTGGCTCTGGGTTCTGCTTCCGCGGCGTTCGCCGCCGATACGGCGACGGCTCCGGCGGCGGATGCGGCGCCGATGAAAATGATGCATCACAAGGGTGAAGGCAAAGGCGGCCCGTTCGCCGGGCTGAACCTGACCGAGCAGCAGCGCCAGCAGATGCGCGATATCATGAAAGAGTCGCACCAGAAGCGCGGGCCGGGCATGAAAGAGGAGCGCCAGGCGCTGCACAATCTGGTCGCTTCCGACAGCTTTGACGAAGCGAAGGCGAAGGCGCAAATTGACGCGATCGGTAAAGCGCAATCCGAACGCATGCTGGCACGCGCCAAAGCGGAAAATAAAATGTATAACCTGCTGACGCCTGAGCAGAAAAAACAATACAATGAGAATTATCAGAAACGCGAGCAAAAGATGATGGACCACATGAATAAAATGAAGGAGCAGATGTCCGCCGGTCAGTAATATTCGCTCGCGGTAAATAATAAAGGGCCAGACTATTTGTCTGGCCCTTTTTCTATTTGGCGTTATCACCGGCAGGCTTTGCCGTGGGTGATCATCATTCTCCGCCGACAATGTGCCGAAACTGTTCGGCAACGGCCTGCGCAAAGCGCGGGTCGTTAATATGATAAGGCGTTTTTATCAACCGGCGTTTGCCGGTGGCGTGCACCGTTTCTTCCAGCGCTTGCGTAAAGGCGGCCAGCGCCGCCGGATCCCAGAACGGTTGGCCGGGCGCATCCAAAGCCGATACGCCGCCCGCCGGGATAACGAAACGCACTTCGCCCGCGCAGGCGTTGATTTTTTCGCCCATCCAACGTCCCATTAACGCATTCTCCCGTGCGCTGGTGCGCACCAGCGTCACTTGCGGATTGTGATGGTGACGAAGACGGTTGGCATAGCGAGCCGGCACCGTATTCGGCGCGCCGAAGTTGATCATGTCTATCGCGCCGCAGGAGAGCACGCACGGGATGCCGGTACGCGCGATGGCACCGAAACGATCCGCATTGCAGGGCAGCATGCCGCCAAACAGGTAATCGGCCACTTCGGTCGTGGTCAAATCGATGGCGCCGTGCAGTTGGCGGTTATCGATCAGTTTTTCCAACGATCTGCCGCCGCTGCCGGTCGCATGAAACGTCAGGCAATCCCATTGCGATCCCAGCTCGGCAACCAACGCCTGAATGCAGGGCGTGGTGACGCCAAACGTCGTCAGGCCGATCGCGGGATTGTTGTCGTGATAGTCGACGGCGGCGAAGTGCACTGCGCCGGCTATCTGGCGCGCCGCGTTGCCCAGCACCCGTCGCGAGATGCGATTCAGGCCGGCGAGATCGGTGACCGAATACAGCATGTTGATATCGCTGGCGCCGACATAGGCGGAAACGTCTCCCGCCGCCATGCTCGAGACCATCACTTTCGGCAGGCCGATCGGCAGCTGCTGCATGGCCGGCGTGATGATGGCGGTGCCGCCGGAACCGCCCAGGCCAAGCAAGGCGGCGATATCGCGGCGCGTCAGGATAAAACGTTCGAAAGCGGTCGCCATGGCGGCGATCGCCTGGCCGCGACTGGCGCAGAAGACCGCGTCGGCGCCTGCCGGATGGTGGCGTGCGACGTCCTCTGGACCGATATCGGCCGGGGAGTCAAACGGCAAGCGACGAGTGGAAAGATCGACGGTTCGCGTGGGTAAATTCAGGGCAGCGATCAGCCGCCGTACATACTCCAGCTCTTGTCCTTTCGTATCTGCTGTGGTAGCAATATAGACAAAATTTGAAGTGTCTTTCATGTATTTCCCTGGGGTGTTTCTAGTTTTTATTTAAAAATCATTTTGTTATATTTTTATAGGGTGCCCTGGTGTTGGCGTTTAAATTAAATTGATTAATGTATTTATATAATGAGACGGCAGTATCATTTTTGCAAGGGCAGCTCAGTGCAAAATGGGACTCCTGTCTCATTTTTGAGCTTTTCAACGTGGCCGGCGCTTTGCCGGCAGCCAGTCGACAGAGGCGCATCCTCTGTTGCGCAAGCGTGTGCAGATGCATGAGGTTTATGTGCCGATAGATGCCTTTCCCACCCCGTTTGATCCTTCACTGACTTCCACCCGGGCAAAAACCTACCGTTTGTTGCTGGCCAGCGCGATGACGCTGTATGACGAAGGGGCGTTTCCTTCGATCACCGAACTGGCGGCGCATGCGCAGGTATCGCGTGCGACGGCCTACCGCTATTTTCCGACCCAGAGTGCGCTGATTAGCGCCGTGGTGGCGGAAAGCCTGGGGCCTATTCTGGAATGGCGCCCGCAAGACGATGACGCCCTGAAACGCATCCGGCAGTTGCTGACTTTCGCCTATCCTCAGATGGAGCGGCACGAGGGAGCATTGCGCGCGGCGCTGCAACTCTCTTTGCAACAGTGGGCGCACGCGACGCCGGGCGAGAAATTCGTGCGCGGCAACCGCAAGCGTCTGTTGGCGCTGGCGGTGGAACCGCTGCAGGGCAAACTGCCGCCGGACTCTCTGCAGAGAGTGATTCATGCTTTCTCGCTGATTTACGGCTCGGAGGTGTTCCTGGTGCTGAAAGATATCTGGGGGCTGGAGCTTGAGAGCATTCAGGACGTCACGCAATGGATGGCCAAAGCCATTCTGCGTCAGGCGGAAGAGGACGCGACGAACTGCAAAAAAACATCAGCAGGATAATCCAATTTTTGCCGATGACCGAGTGAAAAACCAGCATAATTCACTGAGTGAATATTGGCAAAATTTATAATTAAAAGTGATAAAAGACGCCTGTTAAGCACTTTTCAGGCGGCCGTATTCTTTATGTCTCCCTAGGTTATATTTTTATTTATCAGCAGATTATAATTTATCCCTTCACGTGTTATCGCCATTTTGATACCGGCAAACGTCATTGTCATTTCTTATCGGCACTGGCCTGATTCACCCTTGAAACATTCTCTCCTCCCGTCGAGCTGCCGGATGACACATTAAGCGCACTTGAGATTGTTGTGCTTTATTTATTTGGTGTTACCAAACTGTTACACAAAAAATCTTATAAAACATTTGCAAACAACAACGGACGGTATCTGGGATGGAGAAGAAACTTAGAGGAGTCAAATCCGCTCGGGCGGCCTTCGGCTGGCCTGAAATCGGAGTTAATCGCGCACAATGGAGCGCGATGCTGATCTGCCTGACGGCGATTGGCGGGGCGCAGGCCTCCAGCTATATAGAGAACGGCAAAGCGGGCGATCCGGCCAGCTGGCGCAGCAGTGAGTTCAATGCGGAATGGGGGCTGGGGGCAATCCACGCCGACCAGGCCTACGCCGCCGGTTATACCGGAAAAGGCATCAAACTTGGCATTTTCGATCAGCCAGTCTACGCCAAGCACCCGGAGTTCGCCGGTGAGAATAAGGTGATCAATCTGGTTACCGAAGGCATCCGCGAATATACCGACCCCTATATTCCGGTGAAAAAAGGCGACGCTTTCCGCTATGACGGCACGCCGAGCGTGGATTCCGATGGCACGCTCGGTTCGCACGGCACCCACGTGGGCGGCATCGCCGCCGGCAGCCGAGACGGCGGCGCCATGCACGGCGTGGCGTTCAACGCGCAGATCATCAGCGCGGAAAACGGCGATCCCGGCCCGGAGGACGGCATCATCCTCGGCAACGACGGCGCGGTGTACCAGGCCGGTTGGGATGCGCTGGTGGCCAGCGGCGCGCGCATCATCAACAACAGCTGGGGCATCGGCATCACCGAAAAGTTTGATGAGGGCGGTTATGACCCGGCTTATCCGCATTTCACAGTAAACGATGCGCAAAAGCAGTTCGATCAGATCAAACAGATCCTCGGCACCAAGCCCGGCGGCGCCTATCAGGGCGCGATCGACGCGGCCCGCAGCGGCGTGGTCACCATCTTCGCCGCCGGTAACGACGGCAATCTGAATAACCCCGATGCCATGGCCGGTCTGGCTTATTTTGTGCCGGACATCGCGCCGAACTGGCTGTCGGTCGCCAGCCTGCAGGATCCGACCAATACCGGCGATTACAGCATCAGCACCTTCTCTTCTCGCTGCGGTTACACCGCCAGCCTCTGCGTCTCGGCGCCGGGCACCCGGGTATACAGCTCGGTAATCGAAGGCACCAGCGTGGAGAATCTGACGACCGGTTACGCCAAATACAGCGGCACTTCGATGGCGGCGCCGCACGTGGCCGGCAGCGTTGCCGTGCTGATGGAGCGTTTCCCGTATCTGAATGGCGCGCAGGTGGCGGAAGTGCTGAAAACCACCGCCACCGACATGGGCGCGCCGGGCATCGACGCGCTCTACGGCTGGGGGATGATCAACCTGGGCAAGGCCATCAACGGCCCGGGCATGTTGGTGACCGCCGAGGATATTCCCGAAGAATTCCGCATTCCGGATCCGACGGGCGTGGCTTACGGCCCGACCCAGTTTGTAGTGGATCTGCCGGGCGTCGGCGCGGTGCTGGACAAGGGCAAACCGACCGAGCGCGTCTGCAGCGATGTGTTGTGCGGCCTGGATTTCTGGAGCAACGACATCTCCGGCCATGGCGGCCTGACCAAACAGGGCATCGGCACGTTGGTGCTGACCGGTAACAACACCTATTCCGGCCCGACGCTGGTCAATCAGGGGCGGCTGGCGATCAACGGCTCGGTCACCTCGGCCGTCAGCGTGCAGAACGGCGGCATCGTCGGCGGCAGCGGCACGGTCGGTTCGCTGACCGCCCGCCGCGGCGGCACCGTGGCGCCGGGCAACTCGATCGGCACCCTGAACGTGGCCGGCAACGTCAGCTTCGAGCCGGGTTCGCGCTATGCGGTGGAAGTGGGGCCGAATGGCCAGAGCGATCGGATCCAGAGCGGCGGAGCGGCGACGATCGGCGGCGGCGAGGTGGCGGTCACGCTGGAGAACAGCAGCAACCTGCTGACGCAAGGCGAGGTGCGCAGCCTGCTGGGCCAGCAGTACACCATCCTGAGCGCGCAGCAGGGGGTGAGCGGGCAGTTTGACGCGGTGGCGCCGAACTACCTGTTCCTCGGCACCGGGCTGAGCTACCAGCCGACCGGGGTAACGCTGAGCGTCGGGCGCAACGGCACAAGCTTCGCCAGCGTGGCGCAGACGCCGAACGAACGGGCGGTGGCGGCGGCGGCGGATGCGCTGGCGGCGGGCAACCCGGTGTACGAGAGCCTGCTCAACAGCGGCACGGCGGGCGAGGCGCGGCAGGCGTTCCGTCAACTGTCGGGGCAAATCCATGCGGATATCGCGTCGGCGCTGGTGAACGACAGCCGCTACCTGCGTGAGGCGCTGAACGGGCGTCTGCGTCAGGCGGAAGGGCTGGCGAGCTCGTCGGCCATCAAGGCGGACGAGGACGGCGCCTGGGCGCAGCTGCTGGGAGCGTGGGACCATGCGTCGGGCGACGCCAACGCCACCGGCTATCAGGCCTCGACCTACGGGGTGCTGGTGGGGCTGGACTCGGCGGCGGCGGCCGACTGGCGGCTGGGGGTGGCGACCGGCTACACCCGCACCTCGCTGCACGGCGGGTACGGGTCGAAGGCGGACAGCGACAACTATCACCTGGCGGCGTACGGCGACAAGCAGTTCGGGGCGCTGGCGCTGCGCGGCGGGGCGGGCTACACCTGGCACCGCATCGACACCAAGCGGTCGGTGAACTACGGGATGCAGTCGGACCGCGACACGGCGAAGTACAGCGCGCGCACCGAGCAGCTGTTCGCGGAAGCGGGCTACAGCGTGAAGGGCGAGTGGCTGAACCTGGAGCCGTTCGTCAACCTGGCGTACGTGAACTTTGAAAACAACGGCATTGCGGAAAGCGGCGGCGCAGCGGCGCTGCGCGGCGACAAGCAGCACACCGACGCGACGGTGTCGACGCTGGGACTGCGCGCGGACACTGAGTGGCAGGTGAGCCCGGGCACGACGGTGGCGCTGCGCAGCGAGCTGGGGTGGCAACACCAGTACGGCGGGCTGGAGCGTGGCACCGGGCTGCGGTTCAACGGCGGCAACGCGCCGTTCGTGGTGGACAGCGTGCCGGTGTCGCGCGACGGGATGGTGCTGAAGGCGGGGGCGGAAGTGGCGGTGAACGAGAACGCCTCGCTGTCGCTGGGCTACGGCGGGCTGCTGTCGCAGAACCATCAGGACAACAGCGTCAACGCCGGCTTCACCTGGCGCTTCTAAGCAACATCGACTCAATCCTTGTACGGGAACCGCCTGCGGGCGGTTCCTTTTTCACATCCTGCTAATGAGAACCCGGCGCACCTGGGGCGTCGGCCAATAACAAGCAAAAGGTAAGGAAATGACAACAACAACGGGTTTTGATAGCAAAGGAAACGCTCGCCGCTCGCCGTGGCGGCTGAACGCGCTGGTCTGCTGCATGGCGCTGGCGGGGTATGCGCAGGCGGCGCCGCACGAGGTGAGCGGCCAAGCCGGCGATCCGGCCAGTTGGCGCAGCGCCGAATTCAACGCCAACTGGGGGCTGGGGGCGATCCACGCCGATGAGGCCTATGCCGCCGGCTACACCGGCAAAGGGCAGAAGGTGGGCATTTTCGATACCCCGGTCAACCGCCATCCCGAGTTCGCCGGCGACGGCAAACTGATCAACGTGGTCACCGAAGGCTATCGCGCCTATACCGATCCGCACCGGCCGGGGATTAACGCCGGCGATCGCTTTTACTTCGACGGCACCTTCCACTTCTACAGCGGTTCACAGGGCATGCTGAGCAATCACGGGGTGCACGTCGCGGGCATCAGCGCGGCGAACCGCGACGGCGTCGGCATGCACGGCGTGGCCTTCGATTCGCAGGTGATCAGCGTCGATAATGACAACGACGGCCCGGCCTACGGCGAATTCCTCGGCCTGGACGGCGCCGTCACCAATGCCGGCTGGCAGGCGATGATCAAGAGCGGCGTGCGGGTGATCAACAACAGCTGGGGCGTCAGTATTCCCGATTTCCTGTCCGACGGCGGCCGCGATCCCAACGCGCTGCACTTTGAGCTGAAGGATGCGCAGGAACAGTTCGATCAGGTCAAACCGCTGCTCGGCAGTTTGGCCGGCGCAGGCTATCAGGGCGCCATCGACGCGGCGCGCAAAAATATTCTGGTGCTGTTCGCCGCCGGTAACGACGGCAACTACAATCAGCCGGATGTGATCAGCGGCCTGGCCTATTTCGTGCCGGACATCGCGCCGAACTGGCTGTCGGTCGCCAGCGTGGCGCAGGATGCGACATCGACCAACAGCGTGCCTTACACCATCAGCAGCTTCTCTTCCCGTTGCGGCTATACCGCCAGCTTCTGCGTCTCGTCGCCGGGCAGCAAAATCTACAGCACCGTGGCCAACGGTTCCGATCCGGCCAACCTGGTGTCGGACTACGGCAATAAAAACGGCACCTCGATGGCGACGCCGCACGTCACCGGCGCGGTGGCGGTGTTGCTGCAGCGCTTCCCGTACATGAGCTCGGCGCAGATTGCCGACGTGCTGAAAACCACCGCCACCGACATGGGCGCGCCGGGCATCGACGCGCTCTACGGCTGGGGGATGATCAACCTGGGCAAAGCCATCAACGGCCCGGGCATGTTCTATACCGTCGAAGATATTCCTGCGGAGTTCCGCATTCCGGATCCGACGGGCGTGGCCTACGGCCCGACCCAGTTTGTCGCCAATATTCCGGGTCTGGGCGCCGAGGTGGATGCCGGCACGCTGCACGCCAGAAAGTGTGACGACATCAGTTGCGAACTGGAAGTCTACTCCAACAACATCTCCGGCCATGGCGGCCTGACCAAAGAAGGGAGGGGCACGCTGGTCATGACCGGCGCCAACACCTATTCCGGGCCGACGCTGGTCAATCAGGGGCGGCTGGCGATCAACGGCTCGGTCACCTCGGATGTCAGCGTGCAGAGCGGCGGCATCGTCGGCGGCAGCGGCACGGTCGGTTCGCTGACCGCCCGCCGCGGCGGCACCGTGGCGCCGGGCAACTCGATCGGCACCCTGAACGTGGCCGGCAACGTCAGCTTCGAGCCGGGTTCGCGCTATGCGGTGGAAGTGGGCCCGAACGGCCAGAGCGATCGGATCCAGAGCAGCGGAGCGGCGACGATCGGCGGCGGTGAGGTGGCGGTCACGCTGGAGGACAGCAGCAACCTGCTGACGCAAAGCGAGGTGCGCAGCCTGCTGGGCCAGCAGTACACCATCCTGAGCGCGCAGCAGGGGGTGAGCGGGCAGTTTGACGCGGTGGCGCCGAACTACCTGTTCCTCGGCACCGGGCTGAGCTACCAGCCGACCGGGGTAACGCTGAGCGTCGGGCGCAACGGCACAAGCTTCGCCAGCGTGGCGCAGACGCCGAACGAACGGGCGGTGGCGGCGGCGGCGGATGCGCTGGCGGCGGGCAACCCGGTGTACGAGAGCCTGCTCAACAGCGGCACGGCGGGCGAGGCGCGGCAGGCGTTCCGTCAACTGTCGGGGCAAATCCATGCGGATATCGCGTCGGCGCTGGTGAACGACAGCCGCTACCTGCGTGAGGCGCTGAACGGGCGTCTGCGTCAGGCGGAAGGGCTGGCGAGCTCGTCGGCCATCAAGGCGGACGAGGACGGCGCCTGGGCGCAGCTGCTGGGAGCGTGGGACCATGCGTCGGGCGACGCCAACGCCACCGGCTATCAGGCCTCGACCTACGGGGTGCTGGTGGGGCTGGACTCGGCGGCGGCGGCCGACTGGCGGCTGGGGGTGGCGACCGGCTACACCCGCACCTCGCTGCACGGCGGGTACGGGTCGAAGGCGGACAGCGACAACTACCACCTGGCGGCGTACGGCGACAAGCAGTTCGGGGCGCTGGCGCTACGCGGCGGGGCGGGCTACACCTGGCACCGCATCGACACCAAGCGGTCGGTGAACTACGGGATGCAGTCGGACCGCGACACGGCGAAGTACAGCGCGCGCACCGAGCAGCTGTTCGCGGAAGCGGGCTACAGCGTGAAGGGCGAGTGGCTGAACCTGGAGCCGTTCGTCAACCTGGCGTACGTGAACTTCGAAAACAACGGCATCGCGGAAAGCGGCGGCGCAGCGGCGCTGCGCGGCGACAAGCAGCACACCGACGCGACGGTGTCGACGCTGGGACTGCGCGCGGACACTGAGTGGCAGGTGAGCCCGGGCACGACGGTGGCGCTGCGCAGCGAGCTGGGGTGGCAACACCAGTACGGCGGGCTGGAGCGTGGCACCGGGCTGCGGTTCAACGGCGGCAACGCGCCGTTCGTGGTGGACAGCGTGCCGGTGTCGCGCGACGGGATGGTGCTGAAGGCAGGGGCGGAAGTGGCGGTGAACGAGAACGCCTCGCTGTCGCTGGGCTACGGCGGGCTGCTGTCGCAGAACCACCAGGACAACAGCGTCAACGCCGGTTTCACCTGGCGTTTCTAAGCCAAGCGGTCATTACAGGGTGAACGGAGCCGGCATGCCGGCTCCGTTTTTATTTGCGGCTGCGGGGTGAGTCCGTATGATGGCGCGGCACCAGGGCAATAAAAAACCGGGACCCTGACGGATCCCGGCTTAAAAGTGGGTAAAACAGATTAGCGCTAAAGGCTCAAGCCCCGTTTTGCTTATGCAGTCCAAGCGATGTGAGCATCGTCTCAGTAGCGGCAACGGAACAAATTTTCCCTGGTGTTACTATGGTTATTATTAAAAATCGTGCTGGTGTTATTTTTTATAGTGTATTGCTGTATGTCTCTTTTGATACCATGTTTGACGATACAACATGGTATGTCAAGCAACGTTTTTAACGCATAATTGCATGGGATGCTAGTTTTAGGTGTGGCTTTTTCAGCAGAAATAATCAAAACGACTGATAAATCAGTAAAAAAAATCGAAGGAACAAATGGATAACAATCATCAAAAATTCGATTCACAGTCGATTGCCAATCGGGTCAGGGAGCTGTTTTTACATTACGGGATTGGAAAACGTCAGCATGCCCGCGAACTCAGCCGCATCTTGGATCTGAGTTTTTCACATGCGCACCGCAAATTGAAAGGGCAAAGCCCCTGGACGCTGGAACAGATCAACAGCGTCGCGGCCGCGTTGGGAGAAACGCCGGCGGCGATCGCCGATTTGAGCGCCGAACATGAGACGACCGAGCCAAACATGGCGCGTGATGCCATCTTTTTCGTGGCGGGGGTGGCGATGCCCTGCGTCGGGCACATTGGCGACGAACTTCCTGCCGGGCGGCCGGCGGAATTTGTGGCGCTGCGCGTGGAGGGGCAATGGCATATCTATCGCGCCGATGAGGCGCCGGCAGGCCCGCGTTACGGCGTCGAACTGATAGAAATTCGGCCCGGTTACGGCGATGACGAGCGGTTGAGCATCGCGGTATTGGACGATTCGCATCAGGCGGCCGATGAGCTGGCCAAGTACCTCGGCGGCTGCGGTTTCAACGCAGTGGCGTTTTACGATGTCGACAGCTTCTGCCAAGCGCTGCAGCAAAGCCTGTTCGACGGTTACGTGGTGGACTGGCTGATCGGTGAGGAAACGGCGGATCGCTGTATCGCCACCATCCGCGCCTCCGACAACCCGGACGCGCCGGTACTGGTGCTGACCGGCGAACTGGGCACCGACCGACGCGAGTCGGAGATCGCTCAGGCGATGCGCGAGTACGATGTGCTCGGTCCTTATGAAAAACCGGTGCGGCTCCATGTGATCGAAGCCGCACTGCAACGCTGTTTTAATCTTTAGCGGGGAACACCTCGGCCAGCGCGCTCGACAGCGCATCCAGCCGAACCGGTTTCATCAGGTAGTTATCGAACAGGGCGCGCTGATCCGCCGTCAGCTGCTCCGGCGTATAGGCGCTGATGCCGATGATTGGCACATGGCGGTTGGGGCCGCGACGATTGCGCAGCTGCCTGGCCAGGGCGGCGCCGTCGATGCCCGGCATCTGCAGATCCAGCAACAGCGCGTCGTAAGGGCGTCTGAGCAGTTTCTGCAACGCGCGCTCCGGCGAGTCGCACAGTTCGTGCTGGTAGCCCAGCTTGTCCAGCAGCGCCGCAAAGGCGTCACCCACCGACTTGTTGTCATCCACCACCAGCACCTGCTGCGGCTTTTGCTGCAGGGGGGCATTGGCGGCGGCGGGCTCGTCGGCGCGCTCTTCTTCACTGATCTGCACCGGAATGCTGACGATAAAGGTGCTGCCTTTCTTGATTTCGCTGTATACCGTGATGGTGCCGTTGAGCAGCGTCACCAGGCCGTGCACGATCGCCAGCCCCATCCCCACGCCGGCATACTGTTTGGTATGCGACTGATCCAACTGGGTAAAGGGTTTGAATATCTGATCGAGCTGGTCTTTTTCAATACCGATGCCGGTGTCGGTCACTTCGATGATCAACGAATTGCCGCCCGGCTGGCGGCGCAGGCAGCTGTGCAGCGTAATGCTGCCGCTTTCGGTGTATTTGTAGGCGTTGGTCAGCAGGTTGACGATAATCTGCCGGATGCGCAGCGGATCGGAGTGCACCAACAGGTGGCTGCACTCCACTTCGCAGCTCAGTTTGACCTGCTCTTTGCGGGTCAGGGTGGCGATTTCGTTGGCGGTTTCCGCGATCAGCTTCTGCGCGTCGAACGGCACGATGCGCAATTCCATCATGCCGCTGTCGAGGTGCGCGTAGTCGGTCAGATCCTTCATCTGGCTTTCGATTTGCTGCGCGGCGGTCTCCAGCCGCTGGAAAGTGTCCGCATGCTCCGCCGACACTCGGGTGTTCACCAGCACGTCGATGGCCGACATCACGCTCTGCAATGAGGTGCGCAGCTCGTGGCCGATGGCGCCGAGGAAGGCGTTTTTGGTGCGCGTCGCTTTCTCCGCCTCAATGGCTTTGGCCTGCTGGCGAATGGTCAGCCGCTGCTGGCGGAACACGATCAGGGTGATGGCGATCAGCGCGATCACCGAGAACATGACGATCACCAGCCCATAGAAAATAATGTGCCGTTTCTCGATGTAATCCTCATAGGCTGCGGTGCGCTGCTTCACCTCGGCGTGGTCGGTCAGGTTGGCCATTTCGATGGCGTAAGGCTTGATGGCCTTCATGGCCGCGAAAACCTGGCTGAAGTCGATTTTCGGGTTATCCAGCAGTTTATCGATGCGATCCATCTGCAGGCGCATCTGCTTGACCACTTCCGGGTAGCCCGGCTCGGCGTACAGCGGTTGCGTGGATTCGGAGACGGTTTCCAGCACGTAAAAGCGCGAATAGAGGATTTCGAACCGCAGCCGCAGATTGTCGCTGTCCACCTGCGCGGCATGGCTTTGCTGCTCGACCAGCGTGTCGAACTCCGCCAGCTTGATGGAGAACTTGGCGATAGACCAGGAGTAATTCTCCTGCGTGCCGGCGATGGCATACAGCCCTTTTTTCGACAGGGTGGCGCTGTAGTAATAGAGCGTGACGGTCGAAGCCACTAAAAACAGCGCGGCAAAGATGGCCGGGATCGCCAGCCTGCTGCCGTTCTTAAAGGTCGTCAGCTTCATTTGATCACGATCCTGTCGACTTGCCAGATAAAGCGTGAATTGTACAACGGCGAGTTCAGTTCAGGCCCGGCGGCGTCGCGTGGGTAAACCAGGAACAGCGGGCCGAAGTTTCTGAGCTTCAGCATTTCCCCGTCCATCCTGTAGGCCAGGATCATGTTGTATTTCTTGACGTCGGACAGCGGCACGTCGATGTAATAATCGTTCAGCGCGTAGAAAGTCAGCGTCTCGCCCTTGGCGCCGACGCGCTCCAGGATATCGGCCACCGAAATCCCTTCAAATTTTCTCTGCGGCGTCCAGGAAGTGGAGGTGGTGATGCTGCGCACCGGCATCGCCAACAGCTGCTTATCGGTGAACAGATAGCTTTTTTTGACCGGGTCGGTCACGTTGTCGATCTTGCCCGCCACTTCTAGGGTAAAGCTGAGCGCGCTGCTCTGGGCGATAATCAGGGCCACGCAGGCCATCGCAAGGGTTTTGCATAGTTTGAACAGCATCGGTGTTCTCCAGAGGCGCGGGGAGGTTGTATCAGTCCCGCTAATTTATCAGGCAGAATAATGGCAGAAAAAGCAGGCGGGTGCGAAGGGAATAGTAAACCGCACAAAAAGAACAGTCCTGAGCCGGTCGGCCCGTGCGCGTAACCTTTCTCTTCCGTTTGTCAGCCGTTCCGATGCTCTTTCAACAGCTGTGCCAGCTGCGTCAGGCCTGCCGTTAGCTCATCCGGCGAGGGGGAACCCAGGCACAGGCGAATGCCCGTCGCACGTTCGTCGCGGGCCACCATCACGGTGTCCGGCGGCGTCACCTTTACGTTGGCCAATGCGGCGGCGGCGGCCACCGACTCGGCGGTTTCGCGCGGCATCGGCAGCCAGACATGATAAGCGTCGGGATGCGATACGCAGTCGTCGGCATCGAATATCGAGGTGGCCAGATGCACTCTTCGCTGAGCCTCATGGCGCAACGCTTGCGGTATCGTCTCGATTGCGCCGCTGGACAGCCACTCCTCCACCACAGCGCAAGACAGTGGCGAAGGCGCGAAAGGAATATCTTGCAAGGCTTCTTCCGCCGCAGTTTGCATGCCGGGCGGCAGAGTCAGCATGCCGATCCGCAACCCCGGGCCGAGCGTTTTCGACAGGCCATTGACATGGAACGCCCGCTCGGGCGCTAAAGCCGCGAGCGCAGGCGCCGCAGAGTGACCCAGCGCGTAGACGCCATCCTCGATGATCCAGACATTCGCCTGCCGGCATATCTCGACGATAGCCTGCCTGCGCTCGGCGCTCATGGTGGCGGTCGTCGGGTTATGCAGCGTCGGTGTCAGATAGACCGCGGTATGGCCGGAGGAGACTCGCTCGAGCGCGCTCGCCAGCGCCTGCGGCACCATGCCTTGCGCATCGATCTCCACGCCGATCAGGCGATGGCCTTTACGCCGGGCCAGCGCGATCGCGCCGGGGTAGGTGAGTCTTTCCGTCAGTATCGTGCCGCGTGGCCCGCAGGCCAGGTCAAACGCCAGCGAAATCGCCTGACGGGCATTGCTGGTCAGCGCCAGGTGCGACGGATCGATCGTGACGCCGGCGTTTTCCAGCCAGCGGGCCAACAAACGCCGGTGCTCCAGATGCCCGGTCGGAGGGGAATAGAAGTTCAGATGGTCCGCATCCATTTTCCGCGCAATGCCGGCCAGCGTGCGCGCCAGCAAACGATCGGTAAGCATCGCCGGCGGCGCATTGGATGAAAGATCGATTTCGCGTTTTTCACGGGCGCGGCGAATCGCCACGAACATCCCGCGGCCTTTCACGCTGCGAACCAGCCCGCGTCGTTCCAGGATGGCGTAGGCTTTGGTCACCGTGCCCAGACCGATCGCCAATTGCCAGGCGAGGGGACGGTGAGCCGGCAAACGATCGCCCCCTTGCAGCTTGCCCTCGATAATGTCGTCAGCCAACGCCAGCACCAGCCGTTCGACGGTAGTGGCTTCTACGTTGGCCAGGCGGGGTTGCCAGGGGGATTGAAGCCGCATGGTCGCTCTCCGGAGAAAGAATATAGTGTCACGTGACACTATTTAAATAGGCGAAAAGTGTAACACATACTATGTTGGTGAGGAGTCCCGGCGTTTTCAACAACGGCTCGGCCGTAAGGCGGGTCAGCGGAGTTTTTCCATGATGGTCAGTCAGCTTGCGTTGGTTTACGGCGCCTATCTCCTCGCAACCGCCAGCCCCGGCCCCAGCAACATGGCGATCATGGGCGTGGCGATGCGTGACGGCCGCAGGCCCGCATTGGTGCTGGCCGCCGGCGTGATGACCGGATCGCTGTGCTGGGCGATGTTGGCCGCGACCGGCCTTTCCGCCGTGTTGGCCACGTATGCGCAGGCGCTGTGGACCATCAAGATCGTTGGCGGCGTGTATATGCTGTATCTGGCGCTGCGCGCCGGAAAGTCCGCGTTACGCACGTCCGCCGCGACGTCGGGCATGGCCGCGGGGCGCGATGCGCGGCCTTATCGGGCGCTTTATCGGCAGGGCGTGCTGATGCATCTCGGCAATCCCAAGGCCATCATGTCCTGGATGGCGATCATGTCGCTGGGATTGCGGCAAGGCGCGCCTGAGCAGGTTTTACCGGCAATTATTGGCGGTTGCGCGCTGCTCGGCGTGACGATTTTCGGGGGGTATGCCCTGCTGTTCTCAACGGCGCCGATGATCGCGTTTTACACCCGGGTGAGGCGCTGGATTGAAGGAACGCTTGCGCTGCTGTTCGCTTTGGCGGGCCTGGAGCTGTTGATATCGCGGGGGTAATGAACGCCCGGCGTTAACCTGAGGAGAGAAGCGATGGTTTTTGGCATGCAGATGGTGGATGTCTTTGGCGCCGGGCCGCTCGCCGGCAATCCGTTGGCGGTGATCACGGGCGCCGAAGCGTTGTCGACGGAGGACATGCAGCGTTTGACGCGTTGGTTCAACCTGTCGGAGACGGCCTTTTTGCTGCCGCCGACGCACCCCCAGGCGGATTACCGGGTGCGGATATTCACGCTGGATCGTGAAATGCCGTTTGCCGGGCACCCGACGCTCGGCAGTTGTCATGCCTGGCTTACTGCGGAGGGTATGCCGCGCAATGAGACGGAGATCATCCAGGAGTGCGGGGCGGGCTTGGTGAGCATTCGCCGCGAGGCCGGACGGCTGTGTTTTGCCGCGCCGCCGTTGATTCGCTCCGGGGCGCCTTCAGAAGCGGCGTTGGCCGACGCGCTGCGGTTTTTGGGGATCGCGCCTGAGGAGGCGCTCGATGCCGCCTGGATCGATAACGGTCCGGGGTGGTTGGGGATCCGGCTGGCCAGCGCCGAGCGTGTGCTTTCCCTGACGCCGGCGAGAAGCTGGTCGCGCAGGGTCGACATTGGCGTCGTCGGCCCACATGCCGATGGTGACGCAGCCTTCGAAGTTCGCGCCTTTTTGAGCGATCATCTTGGCGCTATCGTTGAAGATCCGGTCACCGGCAGCCTCAATGCCTCCCTGGCCCAGTGGTTGTTCGCAACCGGCGTGGTCAGCGGCGGCTATATCGCCGCTCAGGGGCGCTGCCGTGGGCGCAACGGACGCGTGCATGTCACCCGCGACGCGAGCGGCCGGATTTGGGTGGGCGGCGATACGCGCACGCAGGTCGAAGGGCGGCTGCAAGGGATTGGCGCGGCGTAGAACGCGCCGCCGCACCGCGTGCGGCTGAGCTGAATATCGATTTTCATCCGATAAGGAGTGAGCAGTATGTCTGCAACGGCCATCGATACCTTGAAAATGCTGGTGCGTTACAAAGCCTGGGCGAACGCCTTGACCTTTGACTGTGTGGCGGCCTTGCCGGAAGGCGAAGCGCTGCGGCCGCGCCCGACCCGTTTCGGCAATATGGTGCATACCTTGAATCATGTGTATGTGGTGGACGATATCTTCAGGCACCATCTGCAAGGCCGCAAGCATGGCTACCTCGCGCGCAACACCGAGCAAACGCCTGCGCTTGACGACTTGCGGTGCGCGGTGGAGGAAATGGACCGCTGGTATATCGAACAGGTGGACAGCTGGTCGCCGGAGGCGCTGGCGCAGGTGGTGCATTTCGAGTTCGTCGGCGGGGGGGAAGGCCGCATGACGCGCCAGGAAATCGTGCTGCATGTCGTCAACCACGCTACCTATCATCGCGGTTTTGTCGGCGATATGCTCTATCAGGTGCCCTTTGCTTCACCGGCGAACGATTTGCCGGTGTTTCTTCGCGATCATTACCGCCGGGCGCCGTGAGGCGAGCGAGATAAATAAAAAAGCCAGACGCTTTCGCGCCTGGCCTGTTACGCGCCGGAACCCGGCGAGGTTGCGCCTCAGCGCATGGTGACGAACTCTTCCGCCGCGGTCGGGTGGATCGCCACGGTGTTGTCGAAGTCCTTCTTGGTGGCGCCCATCTTCACCGCCACCGCGAAGCCCTGCAGGATTTCATCCATGCCGAAGCCGATGCCGTGCAGGCCGACGATTTTCTCTTCTTTACCTGCGCACACCAGCTTCATGCGGCACGGCTGACGGTGCTGCGTCACGGCGCTGTACATGGCGGTGAAGGAGGATTTGTACACCTTCACGTTGTCCGCGCCGAATTTCTCGATGGCTTCCGGCTCGGTCAGACCGACGGTGCCGATCGGCGGGTGGCTGAACACCACGGTGGCGATGTTGCTGTAATCCAGGTGTTCGTCCGGCTTGTTGTTGAACAGGCGCTCGGACAGACGGCGGCCGGCGGCCACGGCGACCGGGGTCAGCTCTACCGCGCCGGTGTTGTCGCCCACCGCATAGATGCCTTTGACGTTGGTGTTCTGGAACTTATCGACGTCGATGTAGCCTTGTTCGTTGGTTTTCACCCCGGTGACGCCGAGGTTCAGGTTGTCGGTCGCCGGTTCGCGGCCGATGGCCCAAATCAGGCAGTCGACGGTGAATGCCTTGCCGTTTTCCAGCTGCAGCGTCAGGCTGCCGTCGGCGTTCTTGACGATCGCTTTCGGCACCGATTCGGTGTGCAGGCTTGGTCCTTCGGTGTTCATCACTTCCACCAGGGTTTCGACGATCATCGGATCGAAGGTGCGCAGCGGCGCGTGCTTGCGCACGAACAGATGCGTTTCCGCGCCCAGCGCGTTCAGCACGCCGGCGATCTCTACGGCGATATAGCCGGCGCCGACGACGGCGACGCGTTTCGGCATGGCGTCCAGCTCAAAGAAGCCGTCGGAGTCGATGCCGTATTCCGCGCCCGGAATAGCCGGATGGCTCGGGCGGCCGCCGGTGGCGATCAGGATGTGGTCGGCGGTGATGGTTTCGCCATTCACTTCCACGGTGTGCGCATCCACGAAGCGCGCGAAGCCTTTGATCACGTCGACCTTGTTCTTGCCCAGCACGTTGTCGTAGGAATTGTGGATGCGGTCGATATAGGCGGTGCGGTTGGCGACCAGCTTTTTCCAGTCGAAGGCGTTGACGGTGGTGTCGAAGCCGTAGTCCGGGCCGTACTGATGGATGGCCTCGGCGATCTGCGCCGCGTGCCACATGACTTTTTTCGGTACACAACCCACGTTTACACAGGTGCCGCCCAGCTCTTTGGCTTCAATCAGCGCACACTTTTGGCCGTACATGGCTGCCCGGTTGATCGATGCGATACCGCCGCTGCCGCCGCCAATTGCTAGATAATCGTAATGTTTCGTCATCTGGGATTTCCATGAGTTGTGAATTTGAAGAGGGTAAGAGTTTAACGCCTGACCGGGGTTTGTCGCAAAGATTGCGTCGATGGCTGCGATAGGTGGACGCAGGGCGCGGCAAACCGCGCCCTGATGGGGATTATTCCGGTACCACCCAGTTCACCAGATGGTGACCGATGCCCGACGGCACCAGCACCTTGTGCAGCCACGGCAGCACGTTCTTCATCTGCTGTTCCAGCTTCCACGGCGGGTTGATGACGATCATGCCGGAGGCGGTCATGCCGCGCTGATCGCTGTCGGGTTTCACCGCCAGCTCGATCTGCAGGATGCGGCGAATGCCGGTGGCTTCCAGATCGCGCAGCATGCGTTTGATCTGCTGGCGCATCACCACCGGGTACCACAGCGCGTAGGTGCCGGTGGCGAAACGCTTGTAGCCTTCCTGAATGCCTTTGACCACGTCCTGGTAATCGGTCTTCATTTCATACGGCGGGTCCATCAGGATCAGGCCGCGGCGCGACAGTGGCGGCAGCTGGGATTTCAGCTGCTGATAGCCGTCGGCGCGCTGCACTTTGGCGCGCTCGTCTTTCTGGAACTCGCTGCGCAGCAGCGGGTAGTCGCTCGGGTGCAGCTCGGTCAGGTGGATTTTGTCCTGCGGGCGCAGCAGCTGGCGGGCGATCAGCGGCGAGCCGGGGTAGTAGCGCAGCGTGCCGGAACGGTTGAAGTTGTGCACCACGCTCATGTAGGCCGCCAGCTCTTCCGGCAGATCGTCGCGTTGCCACAGCAAGCCGATGCCTTCCAGGTATTCGCCGGTGCGTTCGGCGTGTTCGCCGCTGAGCTGATAACGGCCCGCGCCCGAGTGGGTATCCAGATACAGGAACGGCTTCTCTTTTTCCTTCAGCGACTCGATGATCAGGCTCTGAACGGTGTGCTTGAGCACGTCGGCGTGGTTGCCGGCGTGGAAACTGTGGCGATAACTTAACATGACGGGTGGCGGTTCCTTGTGCTCCGCAGACGGAGCATTCAATGCAATAAGGCTTATAATCTGCACAGTATAAACTGTCTGGCCGGGAAAAACCGGACTCCGTTGCCGCAGACGTTAACAGAAAGGGACAGGACGATGAGCAAACAGGCGATTTTGGCGAATTACCCCGACGCGGCGCGCTGGGCGTTCGGCGACGGCCCGGCGTTAGCCGACGAACTGCTGGGATTGGTGCTGAGCGGGGATAAAACCGCCACCTGCAGTTCCTATGCGAGCTATCGTCGGGAACAAACCCCGCGGATCGGCGATTACAGCATCGTTCTCGATGGCCGCGGCGAACCGGCCTGCGTGATCAGAACCCTGGCGCTGCGCCTGGTGCGCTACGATCGGGTGACCGCCGAGATGGCGGCCAAAGAGGGTGAAGGCGACAAAAGCCTGGCGTTTTGGCGCCAGGGGCATCAGGCGTTCTTCACCCGCGAGGGCACCTTTGCGCCGGACATGTGGCTGGTGTTCGAAGAGTTCGAATGGGTTGAAACGCTGTGAATCACAAGGAGAAAGGATGAGCTGCATTTTTTGCGACATCGTGGCGGGCAAGGCGCCGTGCCATAAAATCTGGGAAGACGACGACCATTTGGCGTTCCTGTCCATCTTTCCCAACACCGACGGCTTCAGCGTGGTGATCCCCAAGGCGCACCACCCGAGCTACGCCTTTGACCTGCCGGACGAGGTGCTGAGCGCGTTGATGCTGGCGACCAAGCGGGTGGCAAAGCAGCTGGATCGCGCGTTCGACGATGTCGGCCGCTGCGGCATGGTGTTTGAGGGCTACGGCGTCGACCACGTGCACGCCAAACTGATCCCGCTGCACGGCACCGCGTCGCTGGAACAGTGGCGGCCGATCGAATCGACCTCGCCGAAGTTTTTCGCGCGTTACGAAGGCTATATTTCCTCCCATGACGCCGCGCGTGCCGACGACGAGCAGCTGGCGGCGCTGGCTGCCCGCATCCGCCAAAGCGCCATTTAAGGCACGAACGATCAACGCCGGGCATTGATTTTCCTGCTGCCTGGCTCCATGTTAGAGATTCATACGCATTTTAAGGCTCGCCCGTGCGGCGGGCCCCAACGCTAATCAGGACTGCCCTATGACAAATCCGTTGCTGACCCCGTTTTCCCTGCCGCCTTTCTCGGCGATCCGCCCTGAAGATATCGTGCCAGCGGTGCAATCCGCGCTGGCGGACTGCCGCGCTGCGGTAGAGCGCGTGGTCGCGCAGCCGGGCCCGTTCACCTGGGACAATCTGTGTCAGCCGTTGGCGGAGTCGGACGATCGCCTGTCGCGCATCTGGTCGCCGATCGGGCACCTGAACTCGGTGAAAAACAGCCCGGAGCTGCGCGCCGCCTATGAGCAGGCGCTGCCGCTGCTGTCCGAGTACGGCACCTGGGTCGGCCAGCACGAAGGGCTGTACCAGGCCTACCGCAGCCTGAAAGAGGGCGCGGCGTTCGAGGCGCTGAGCGTGCCGCAGCGCAAGGCGGTGGACAACGCGCTGCGCGACTTCGAACTGTCGGGCATCGGCCTGTCGGCGGACAAACAGCAGCGCTACGGCGAGATCGTCGCGCGCCTGTCCGAACTGGGCTCCACCTACAGCAACAACGTGCTCGACGCCACCATGGGCTGGAGCAAACTGATTACCGACGAAGCCGAGCTGAGCGGCCTGCCGGAAAGCGCCCTGGCGCAGGCGCAGGCGATGGCGCAGGCCAAAGAGCAAGACGGCTGGCTGCTGACGCTGGACATGCCGAGCTACCTGCCGGTGCTGACCTACGCCGACAACCGCGCGTTGCGTGAAGAGATGTACCGCGCCTTCGCCACCCGCGCCTCTGACCAGGGGCCGAACGCCGGCAAATGGGACAACAGCGAAGTGATGGCGGAAACGCTGGCGCTGCGCCACGAGCTGGCTCAGCTGCTGGGTTTCGCCACCTACGCCGACAAGTCGCTGGCGACCAAAATGGCGGAAAGCCCGGAGCAGGTGATCGGCTTCCTGAGCGATCTGGCCAAACGCGCCCGCCCGCAGGCCGAGCAAGAGCTGGCGCAGCTGCGCGCCTTCGCCAAACAGCACTATGGCGTGGACGAGCTCGACGCCTGGGACATCACCTACTACGGCGAAAAACAGAAGCAGCACCTGTTCTCCATCAGCGACGAGCAGCTGCGCCCGTACTTCCCGGAGCAGCGGGTGGTGGAAGGGCTGTTCGAAGTGGTGAAACGCATTTACGGCATCACCGCCAAAGAGCGTAAAGACGTGGAAACCTGGCATCCGGACGTGCGCTTCTTCGATCTGTTCGACGCCGACGGCGAGCTGCGCGGCAGCTTCTACCTCGATCTGTACGCCCGCGAGAACAAACGCGGCGGCGCCTGGATGGACGACTGCGTCGGCAGCCTGCGCAAGGCCGACGGCACGCTGCAAAAACCGGTCGCTTACCTGACCTGCAACTTCAACCGTCCGCTGGGCGACCAGCCGGCGCTGTTCACCCATAACGAAGTGACCACGCTGTTCCACGAATTCGGCCACGGTCTGCATCACATGCTGACGCAGATCGATACCGCCGGCGTCTCCGGCATCAACGGGGTGCCGTGGGATGCGGTCGAACTGCCGAGCCAGTTTATGGAAAACTGGTGCTGGGAGCCGGAAGCGCTGGCGTTTATCTCGGGCCACTACCAGAGCGGCGAGCCGCTGCCGAAGGCCATGCTCGACAAGCTGCTGGCGGCCAAGAATTATCAGGCGGCGCTGTTCATTCTGCGCCAGCTGGAATTCGGACTGTTCGATTTCCGCATGCACTTCGAATACAGCCCGGAAAAAGGCGCGCAGATCCTGCCGACGCTGGCGGAAGTGAAGAAAATGGTGGCGGTGGTGCCTTCGCCGAGCTGGGGCCGCTTCCCGCACGCCTTCAGCCACATCTTCGCCGGCGGCTACGCGGCGGGTTACTACAGCTACCTGTGGGCGGAAGTGCTGTCGGCCGACGCCTACTCGCGCTTCGAAGAAGAGGGGATTTTCAACGCCGAAACCGGCAAATCCTTCCTCGACAACATCCTGTCGCGCGGCGGGTCGGAAGAGCCGATGGCGCTGTTCAAACGCTTCCGTGGCCGCGAGCCGCAGCTGGATGCTATGCTGCGCCATTACGGCATTAAAGGATAACCCGACACGTGAGCGTGTGTTTATTGTGTGAAGCAGGCGCCGATCCCGGCGCCTTGTCAGTTTTGGCGCAGCGCTGGCGGCTGACGTCCGACGACGACGCGCCGATGGCGCTGGTATTGACCCCGCAGCGGCTGGAACTGCGCAAGCGCGACGAGCCGAAGCTGGGCGGGATCTACGTCGATTTCGTCTCCGGCGCCATGGCGCATCGGCGCCGCTTCGGCGGCGGCCGCGGCGAGGCGGTGGCCAAGGCGGTCGGCATCAAGGGCAGCTACCTGCCGGACGTGGTGGACGCCACCGCCGGGCTGGGGCGCGACGCCTTCGTGCTGGCGGCGCTGGGCTGCCGGGTGCGGATGCTGGAGCGCAATCCGGTGGTGGCGGCGTTGCTGGACGACGGTCTGCAGCGCGGCTATCAGGATGCGGAAATCGGCCCGTGGCTGCGCGAGCGTCTGACGCTGCTGCACGCCTCCAGCCTGACGGCGCTGGCGGATCTCAGCCCGCGCCCCGAGGTGGTGTATCTCGATCCGATGTTCCCGCACAAGCAGAAAAGCGCGTTGGTGAAGAAAGAAATGCGGGTGTTTCAATCGCTGGTGGGCAGCGACGATGACGCCGACGGCCTGCTGGAACCGGCGCGCCGTTTGGCGACCAAGCGCGTGGTGGTGAAACGCCCGGACTACGCGCCGCCGCTGGCCGACGTGCCGGCGCACGCCGCCACGCTGACCAAAAGCCACCGTTTCGATATCTACATGCCGCTGTAATGTCCTGCCGGGCCCGCCGTGTCGGGCCCTCAGTTTTCCTCTCGCAAACTTTTCCCCACGCCGCCGCCCGGATGCACCGCCAGCAAGGCGCTCTTGTCGTAACCGCTGCGCGCCATCAGGCAGGCGCAGGCGGCGTCGAAGATCGCCAACACCAGCACGATCGAGGTAGTGGCCAGCATATTCAGCGGATCTATTTCCTGTTGCACCCCGGTGGCGATCGTCAGCTGCGCCGCCTGCGCGATGGCGGAGTGCGGGTTTTCCGTCACCGCGATCAGCGGCACCCCCTTGGTCTGCAGCGTCGGCAGCAGACGGGTCAGCTCGTCGGAATTGCCGCCGCGCGAGATCAGGATCAGCAGATCGTCCGCGCGCAGAAAGCCCAGATCGCCGTGCGCCGCGCCGGTGGCGTCGAGGTAGACCGCCGGTCGCTCCACGCAGGCCAGCATGTGGGCTATCTTGCGCGCCGCAATTCCCGAGGTGCCGACGCCGGTGACGGCGATTTTACCGCGGCAGCCGGCCAGCAGCCCCAGCAGCCGCTGCCAGGTGTGCGCGTCGAGGCGCTCGCCCAGCTGCGCCAGTTCCCGGCTGTAAGTTTGCCAGCCCTGTACGGCCTGCCGCCATTCCTGCTGCATCACGCCTCCTCCTGCATCAGCCGGCGGTATTTCATGTGGTCGTTGTACAGTTCGTGGAACACCCGGTATTTGCGGTCGTAGTAGCTTTTTATCTGGTTGGTCTGCGGCGTAACCGTCTTGCCGATGCGGCTCATGGCGCTCATCGCCTCCGGCAAGGTGTCGAATACGCCGGCCGCCACGGTGCCCATCATCGCGCCGCCCAGCAGCATTGCTTCGCTCTCCTCCGGCAGCAGCATGGCGCAGCCGGTGGCGTTGGCGTGCTCCTGCACGAAGATCGGGTTCTTGGTGCCGCCGCCGCTGGCCATGATGGTATCGATGCTGTAGCCGCTGTGGTTCATGGTTTCGATGATGTGGCGGGTGCCGAGCGCGATGGCCTGAATGGTGGCCAGGTAGTGCAGCGCCATGTCTTCCGGCGTGCGCGACAGCTTCAGCCCGGTCAGGATGCCGGTCAGCGTCGGGTTGGCGCGCGGCGAGCGGTTGCCGTGGAAGTACGGCAGCATATGAATGTCCTGCGTCAGGAAGGCGATGTTCTCCGGTTCGCCGGCCATGCGGCGCAGAATGGCGTTCAGCACCTCATAGATGGTCTGCCCCTGGGTTTTCGCCTGCGCCAGCAGCTCCTGATAGCACGGGTGCGACTGGATGACGTGGTCGATCAGCGCGCCGGTGGCGGACTGGCCGCCTTCGTTCAGCCAGTATTCCGGCAGGATCGCCGAGTAATACGGCCCCCAGACGCCGCCGATAAAGCGGGCGGTGCGCGACATCGCCATATGGCCGGTGGAGGTGCCGCCGATCAGCGCGACGCGGCGATTGAAGTCGGCCACCTCGCCGGAGACGCCGGTGGCGCCCAGCGTGCCGAGGGTGCCGGCGTGCGCGTCGATGATCGATACGCTCACCGCCGTGCCGGCGATCAGTCCCATTTCAGCGGCGGCGCGCTGAGTCAGGCCGTGGCCCAGCGGCTCGCCCATCATTTTAACGTCGCTGCCGATCTTGGCCGCGTCGTGTTCCAGCACGTCTTCCAGCCCGATCTGCTGGAAGTAGCTCTTGTCCCAACGCTGCTCGTGGCCGAGATAGGTCCACTTGCATACCGTTGAACACAGCGAACGGGTGGCGTCCTGGGTGGCGCGCCAGGTGAGGAAGTCCGGCAGATCGAACAGGTAACCGGCGTTGGCCCAGGTGGTGGGCATGTGCTGTTTCAGCCACAGCAGTTTCGGCGTCTGCATCTCCGGCGAAATGATGCCGCCGACGAAGTCCAGCACCCGGTGTTTGGTGGCGTTGATGCGCTCGGCCTGGGCGATCGCCCGGTGATCCATCCACACGATGATGTTCTGCTCGGTGCGGCCGGAGGGGCTGACGGTCAGCGGTTTGCCTTCTTTATCCAACACCACCAGCGAACAGGTGGCGTCGAAGCCCAGCCCTTTGACCTGGATCGGGTTGATGTCGGCCTGGTTGACCGCGTCGCGCACCGCATTGCACACCGCCTGCCAGATGTTATCCGACGACTGCTCGACGAAATCCGCCTTCGGCCGGTACAGATCGATGGCCCGGCTGGCCTGGCCGACCATGCGCCCATTGAGATCGAATACGCCCGCGCGCGCGCTTCCGGTGCCCACATCTACGCCAATAAAATAGCTCGCCATTATCTGTTTTCTCCTAAGCTTTTCGATTCTGTAACGCGATAAACAGGATCAGCACGCCGCCCCACAGGGCCATGGTCAGGTAGCTGCTGACCCCCAGCAAATTGAGGCCGCTTTCCAACATTTGCAGCACGATCAGCGCCAGCACCAGCCCCAGAATGCGGCCGAAACCGCCGTCCGGGTTAATGCCGCCCAGCACCGAGGCCAGAATGGTCACCAGCAGATAAGATTCGCCGTAGCCGGCCTTGGCCGAGTTGAACTTGGCCATCATCAGCAGCGCGGCGCCCCAGCCGAGCAGCGCCGACAGGATATACACCGCGATCTGCACCCGCGCGGTGTTCACGCCGCTGAAGCGGGTGGCCTGCTCGTTGGAGCCGATCAGGTACAGGCTGCGCCCCAGCGTGGTGTGCTCCAGCAGCAGCCACAGCCCGACCGCCACTAGCAGGAACAGAATCAGCGCCACCGGCACGCCGAGCACTGCGCCATTGCCGAGAAATTGAATCGCCGCCGGGAAGCCGGAGATCACCGCGCCGTTGGACAGCAGGATGTTCAGGCCGGTGATCAGTGTCATGGTGCCGAGCGAGGCGAGGATCGGCGAAACGCCGATCCAGGCCACCAGCGCGCCGTTCAGCGCGCCGATCGCCACCGCCACCAACAGGCCGGCCAACAGCGCCAGCGCCAGGAACAGCGGCTGGTCGGGATGGCTGACGATGATCGCCGCCATCACCAGCGAACAGGCGTTGGCGCCGGCGATGATCGACAGGTTGATGCCGCCGGTCAGCATGGTGATGCCCATGCCGAGCGCCAGCAGGCCGAGGATCGGCAGCTGCGAGGCGATCGACTGGAAATTGCCGAGGCTGAAGAAGCGCGATCCGAGCAGCCCGGCGAACAGCAGCGCCACCGCGATGATGATCGCGCCCTGCAGGCGAATGATCCGATCGTTTGGGATCAACCGAGTTAACTGCGTCATGTCAGATCTCCTTGAGCAGCTTGCGTTTTTCGTTCCAGGCGGTGGTGCTGATGCTGATCAAAATGATCGCGCCGCTGAATACCTGGTGCCAATAGGCCGAGACGCTGAGCAGCGTCAGCCCGTTTTGCAGGAAGGCCAGCAGCACCACGCCGAGCAGGGTGCCGGTCAACGATCCGCGGCCGCCGCTCATGCTGGTGCCGCCCAGCACCACCGCCGCCAATACCGTCAGCTCGAAGCCGAGCAGCGAGTTGGGCGCCACCGACTGGGTGATCTGCGCCTGCACCACCGCCGCGACGCCGGCCAGAATGCCCATATAGCCATAGACGCAGAAGTGCAGCCGCAGCAGGTTCAACCCCAGGCGCGACGCCGCGTCGCGGTTGCCGCCCATGGCGTAGATCTGGCGCCCCAGCCGGGTGCGGTTCATCAGCACGCCGGTGACGACGATGGTCGCCAGCAGGCACAGCAGCGGCAGCGTCAGGCCGTAGTCGTAGCCGTCGGCGCCCTGGAACGAGAACCAGTTGATGCCGTTCATGAACCAGTCCGGGAAGCCGTACAGCCAGGTGCCGTTGGTGGCGTATACCAGCAGGCCGTAGAACAGGTTGAGGGTGGCGATGGTGATGATGATCGCCGGCACCTTGAGCCAATACACCAGGAAACCGTTCACCAACCCGAGCAGCAGGCCGACGCCGATCGCCAGGGCGAACGCCAGCGGGAAGCTGCCGCCGTGCTGGATCACCCAGCTGGCCATCACGTACTGGGCGATGGCGGTGATCGCCGGGAACGAAATATCGATGCCGCCGGCGATCAGCACCACGAACAGCCCGCAGGCCAGGATGCCGAGAATGGCGTAGCTGGTGGCGACATCGGTCAGGTTGCCGAGCGTCAGAAACTCATCGGTGCCGGCGCTCAGGCCGATCGCCAGCAGCAACACCAACAGGCCGAGATAAAACTCGTGTCGCCCGGCCAGGCGGGCCAATAATGACTTATCCATTCACCACCTCGGCGATCTGTTGTTCGGTACTCTGGTGCGGCGCGAATTCGGCGATCAGTTCGCCCTTGCGCATCACCATCACCCGATGGCTGTTGTAATAGGCTTCCGGGATCTCGTCGCAGATCATCAGCACCGCCATGCCCAGCTGCGCCAGATCGCGGGCGATCTGGTAGATCCCCTCTTTGTTGGCGATGTCCACGCCGACGGTGGGCGAGTCGAGGATCAGGATCTTCGGCTGGGTCGCCACCCATTTGGCGATGGCGATGCGCTGGGCGTTGCCGCCGGACAGGGTTTTCACCGGCAATGCGCTGTCGGACACCTTGATGTTCAGATCGCGGATCAGCCGGTTGACCAGCTCGGTCGCCTTGGCGTGATCCAACAGCCCGAGCGAGGTATGCAGCCGATCGAAGACGGTGACGATGGTGTTGTCGTAGATCGATTGCTCCATGATCAACCCCTGCGTCAGGCGATCCTCCGACACATAGCCGATGCCGTGGCGCACCGCTTCGCGGTTGTTGTGCAGCTGCACCGCCCGGCCCTCGATGCGGATCTCGCCGCTGTCCGGCCGCGTCATGCCGAACAGGCTGAGGCACAGTTCGGTGCGGCCGGCGCCGAGCAGGCCGACGATCGAGACGATCTCGCCGCCGCGCAGCGCCAGATTGACGTTGCGGTATTTCTCGCCGCGGCTGAGGTTGCGCACCTCGAGCAGCGGCGCCTGTTCGGCCGGCGGCAGCGGCGGCAGCGGGCTGTAATGGAAGCGTTGGCCGGTCATCAGGAACGCCAGTTCATGGCTGTCCAGTTCGCTGGCCGGCCAGGTGCCCACCAGTTTGCCGTCGCGCATCACGCTGATGCGATCGGCGACTTCCATCACTTCATCCAATCGGTGGCTGACGAACACCACGCAGATGCCGGCTGCTTTCAGTTCGTTAACCACCCGTAGCAGGCCGTCGACCTCCTGGCGGGTCAGCGAGGCGGTCGGTTCGTCCATGATAACCAACCGCGCCTCGGCGGCGATGGCGCGGCAAATCGCCACCAGCTGCCGATCGGCGATTGACAGTTTTTCCACCTTTTTATCGGGATCGATGTGCACGCCGACCCGCGCCATGGCGTCCAGCGCCGTCTGTCGCATCACCCGCTTGCGCACCCAGAAGTGGCCGCCGGGCAGGTAACGGTGGATGGCGATGTTTTCCGCCACCGTCAGGTTAGGGAACAGCGACAGGTCCTGGTAGATCACCTGTATGCCGTAATAACCGGACAGCTGCGGCGTCAGGGCGTGGAAGAGTTTGCCTTCCAGCGAAATATTGGCGCCTTTTTCCGGCTGATAGACGCCGGAGATGATTTTAATGATGGTGCTTTTGCCGCAGCCGTTTTGCCCGGCCAGACAGTGCACTTCGCCTTTATTCAGCGTCAGGTTGATCTGGTCTAATGCCAGCACGCCTGGGAATCGCTTGCTGATATTCTCCAGGGTGATAAATGCGGGGGAGGCTGTCATAACGTTAACCTGTGCTTGCGTAGCGGCCGAAGCCCTGGGCGCAGCAACGCTGCGCCCCTACGAGGGTTTAACTACTTTCCCGGTGTAGCGAAATTACGCGAAAAATCAGAATCCGAGCGATTTGGCGTTGTCTTTGGTCACTTCCAAAATCTTATTAAACCGAATCACTTTGTGTTCCATATCGACGTCGGCCTTGCCGAGGCCCTCGATCGACAGGTCTTTGTTCACGTCCTTGCCCTGCAGCAGCTGATCGGCCACCGTCACCAGCGCATAACCGGCGTCTTTCGGATCCCACAGCAGCGCTTTCTTGATGTCGCCGCGCATCAGGTAAGGGGCGGCCTGCGCCGGCATGGCGATGCCCACCACCGCGATTTTGTCCTTGGCGCGCTTCTTGGCCACCGCCTGGCCGGCGCCGATCGGGCCGAGCGAGCCGAAGCCGATGATGCCCTTCATCTGCGGATAGGTTTTCATCAGATCCAACGTGGTGGCGTAGGATTTGTCGATGCTTTCCGCCACCGGCAAGCGCGAGGTGACTTCAAACATGTCCGGGTATTTTTCTTTCTGGTACTTGATGGCGGAATCGGCCCAGGCGTTGTGCAGCGGCACGGTCAGCGAGCCGACGTAGATGGCGTAGCCGCCTTTGCCGCCCATGTCTTTCGCCAGTTCATCGACGTTGGCCTGCGCGTATTTCTCGCTGTCGATGGTCTCGATGTCCCACTGGCCGATCTGCTGGTCCGGGGATTCATGGGTCAGCACCACGATGCCTTTGTCACGCGCTTTTTTCAGCACCGGCTCCAGCACCTTGGCGTCGTTCGGCACTACGATGATGGCGTTGACGTTCTTGGCGATCAGATCCTCAATCACCTTGACCTGCGCGGCCGGATCCGGCGTAGAAGGGCCGGTCTGGTAAGCGTTGACGTCGAGCTTTTTCGCCGCTTCGTTGACGCCCACTTCCATGCGGTTGAACCACGGAATGCCGGTCACTTTGGCGACCACGGCAATCTCATATTTATCAGCGGCGAACACAGGTGTTGTCGATAACATGCACGCAGAAACCACACATGCATTTAATAATGCGAGGTTAAATTTCATTAGCTGTACCTTTTTTATCTGTAGGGGTGGCGGTTTTTCCACCGCTGCAGATTACAAAGGAATGGAAGAGGGGGCGTAGCCGAAGTTAACGAAATGTGATCTGCGCACATTTAAGTAAAATATTGACGTATTTAATGTTAAATAAATGTTTAATTATTTGACGGTGGTAAATTTACTACCAACTAAACGGCTGCGAATAACTTTTTATTAACTTTTAATTAACGTATGTGCATCATTTTGATGGCTTGGACGCGGAAAAAAATGCCGGCGAAGGAGCCGGCATTGAAGCATTTAATCGATGTGTGAACAAGATCACCTTTGCGCCCGATTACAGCACGCCCTGCGCCAGCATCGCCTCCGCAACCTTAACGAAACCGGCGATATTCGCGCCGTGTACATAGTGGGTTTGCTTGCCCTCGCCGCCGTATTCCACGCAGGCATGGTGAATATCCGCCATGATATGTTGTAAACGTACATCCACTTTTTCCGCCCGCCAGCCGATGCGCGCGGCGTTTTGCGCCATCTCCAGCCCCGACGTGGCCACGCCGCCGGCGTTGGCCGCCTTACCGGGCGCGAACAACACCCCGGCGTCAAGGAAGGCGTCGGTGGCCTGGATGGTGGTCGGCATGTTGGCGCCTTCCGCCACCGCTTTCACCCCATTGCGGATCAGCGTCTGCGCCGCCTCGAGATCCAGCTCGTTCTGGGTGGCGCACGGCAGGGCGATATCCACCGGCACGCTCCACGGCTGCTGGCCCGCCAGATAGGTCAGGCCGCGTTCGCGGGCGTAGTCCGCCACCCGGCCGTAACGCTGGTTCTTGATCTCCGCCAGGTGCGCCAGCTTCTCGGTGGTGAAGCCGTCTTCGTCCACCAGGGTGCCGCCGGAATCCGACACGGTGATCACGCGCGCGTCCAGCTCCAGCGCTTTCTCGATGGTGTACTGCGCCACGTTGCCGGAGCCGGATACCGCCACCCGCATGCCCTCAAAGCCCAGGCCGTGGCGCTGCAGCATGGCGTCGGTGAAGTACACCAGGCCATAGCCGGTCGCCTCGGGGCGGATCAGGCTGCCGCCGAAGGAGAGACCCTTGCCGGTAAACACGCAGGCGGTGTTGTTGGACAGTTTTTTCATCATGCCGGCCATAAAGCCGACTTCGCGGCCGCCGACGCCGATGTCCCCGGCCGGCACGTCGGTGTCCGGGCCCAGATGGCGATACAGCTCGGTCATCAGCGCCTGGCAGAAGCGCATGATCTCCCCCTGGCTTTTGCCTTTGGGATCGAAATCGGAGCCGCCTTTGCCGCCGCCCATCGGCAGGGTGGTCAGCGCATTCTTGAAGGTCTGCTCAAAGCCGAGGAATTTCAGGATCGACAGGTTCACCGACGGGTGGAAGCGCATGCCGCCCTTGTAGGGGCCGATGGCCGAGTTGAACTGCACGCGGAAGGCGCGGTTGACCTGCACCTGGCCGCGATCGTCCACCCAACTGACGCGGAACTGAATGATGCGCTCGGGCTCCACCAGGCGCTCCAGCAGCGCCTGTTCGCGATAGCGCGGATTGCGTTCGATAAACGGCCACAGCGAGGTGAACACTTCGCGCACCGCCTGCAGATATTCAGGCTGGTGGGGGTTATGGCGTTGTAACGAGGACAGGAAAGACTCTACCGATATGGCATATTCCATGGATAACTCCTTTTCGCATTAAATTTCCCCCGCTATTTCTTATAGATTTGGGTGTAGGCGATGCTCGGGGGAGGATGTTGTGTCTTTAGCGACTATATCATCGGAGGGCGGTTGATTATCAAGCGATTAATCGGCGTGGCGGCATGAAAAACGCCCGCAGGGCGCGGGCGTTGGTCAGTTAAGTTAGCAGGCGCTTACTTTATTCGTCTTCTTCATCGCGCAGCGGCACGATCAGCATATCGATGTGCACGGTATTGATCAGCTGGCGCGCGGAAGACATCAGCTTGCTCCAGAAGTCCTGATGGTGGCCGCACAGCACCAGGTCCATATCGTATTTCTTGATGGCGTCCACCAGCACCTGCGCCAGATCGCCGCTGCCGCTCAGGGTCTCGGTGATCGGGTAGCCGGCGTTTTGCGACAGCTCGGTCAGCGCCTGATGGGTTTCTTCAGAGATGCGTTTTTGCATGTCGCCGAGATTGACGTCGATCAGGCCGGTATAGAGGTCGGAATAGTTGACATCGACGTGGATCAGAGAAACTTTGGCGTTATACGGCCGCGCCATAGAGACGGCTTTTTCTACCAGGATCTTGCTTTCCGGGGATAGGTCCACCGCGATCAATATGTGTTTGTAAGCCATAAGAATACTCCTTCCATAAACATGCCGATTAAAAAGGGTTAGCAGGCGTTCCGTGTACCCGCCTGGCGCTGTTGGTTCCATAGTATCATTTGGATAACGCAATGATATGTTGGGGCGATCACACTGCGCCGCATCGGAAATCTCTGCGCACGATACCTTTCGTTGTACACCCGCGCGGCGTAAAAGCCTATGGGTTATGCGGGTTTTAACGGTCTGACCGCTTGAATTATAAGCGTTATTAAACAAAGTATAGCGCTAAATGTGCAATCAGCGCTCCAGATGCGGCTGCAGCAGGCTTTCAAACCACTCATGAAACACCGCCAGACGCCTTGAGCGCTGGCGGCGATGGGGGTAGATCAGGGCGATCGGCATGGAGGCGGCGCGGTAACCGGGCAGAACTTCCACCAGTTCACCGGCGTCGAGCAGGTGTTGTACGTCGTAGCGCGGGATTTGCATCAGCCCCAGCCCCGCGCGGCAGCAGGCGATATAGCTTTCGGCGTTGTTGACCACCACCCGGCTGGGCAGTTCGAGCCGTTGCGTATGGCCGTCGCCGGTCAGGTATTCCCAGGGGGATTCGCGGCCGGTTCTGGGCGAGGCGTAGCCGATGCTCCAGTGCCCCTCGACGAGATCGTCGGGGTGGAGCGGATGACCGAATTCGCTCAGGTAGGCGGGGCTGGCGCAGTTGATCAGCGCGATATGGCCGAGCGGGCGCATCACCAGGCTGCTGTCGTGCAGATCGCCGACGCGCACCGCGCAGTCGACCCCTTCCTGCACCAGATCGATGGCGCGATCGGCGGAGCCGAGCGCCAGCTGCAGGTGAGGATGGCGCCGCAGCAAGCCGGGCAGCGCCGGAGCGATCAGCCGGCGGGCGATGCGGCTCGGCACGTCGACGCTGAGCCGCCCGGAGGCCTGCCGCTGGCTGGCCTGAAATGACTGATCGATGTCTTCCACTTCGGCCAGCAGCGGGCGCAGCCGCTCGAGCAACTGTTCGCCGTCGGCGGTCAGCCGCACTTGCCGCGTGGTGCGGTGCAGCAGCCGTACGCCCAGTTGCGTTTCCAATTGCTGCACGGCGGCGGACACCGAGGCGCGCGGCACCTCCAGCGCATGGGCCGCCCGGATAAAGCTGCCCATTTCCGCCACCTGTACGAATACGCGGTATTGATTGAATCTGTCCATCTCGCTGACCTGCTGTTCCTTGGCGCCGTTTCTGACAGTAGAGTGTAGCCGCATGGCGCGGTTGCGCGCGAGCAGGTGCGGGGGCCTCTCCGCCCCCGTCGAACTTACTTGGTGGTGTAGCCGCCGTTGATCAGGATGGTTTGGCCGGTTATCCACCAGCCGTCGCTGACCAGATGGCGGATGAACGGCACCACGTCTTCGATATCGGTCAGGCCGGTTTTGCTGAACGGCGACAGCGCCGCCGCCGTCTTGTGGTAGGCCACGGCGTCCGCGCCTTCAGCCGGGTAGAAGAACGGGGTATCCATCGGGCCGGGGCCGACTGCCGTCACGGAGATGCCACGTTCGCCGAACTCCTTGGCGGCGGCGCGGGTGAAGTGCTCCACCGGCGCTTTGGTGCCGGCGTAAGCGGCGTAGAACGGCGTGAAGGCGCCGAGCAGCGAGGTGACCAGCGTGCAGATTTTACCGTTGTCGTTAAGGTGCTTGCCCGCCTCTTTCAGGAAGAAGAACGCGGTTTTGGCGTTGACCGCGGTCATTTCGTCGTACTCGGCTTCGCTGATGTCGATCATCGGCTTTTTCAACACTTTGCCGACGGTATTGATGGCGATATCCGGCTTGCCGACGGCGGCGACCGCGTCGGCGAACAGCTTCTCGACCGCGCCCGCGGTGGTGAGATCGGCCTGCAGCGCGACACCTTGCGCCCCGGCGGCCTGAATGGCGGCGACGGTTTTTTCCGCCTCGGCTTTGGAAGCGGCGCTGTTGTAGTGGATCACCACCGCTTTGGCGCCTTGTTCAGCCAAATCGCGCGCGATCAGCCCGCCGAGATTCTTGGCGCCGCCGGCGATGAGGACGGTTTTTCCCTTGATTGAATGGTTTGCCATAACAGTTTCCTTGGATGAACGTAACGGAAACCTGAGTCTAGCCAGCGTGGGGGGAAAGATCAGCGGCGCGGCGCGGGATAGACTATCCAGAAAAGCGACATAATCGAAACGGATGGTTATCGCTTATAACGCCCCGGCAGGTGACTTTTCGGTACAGGACGGTAAATTTTATCCACTGCTCAGGCCAGTTTGCGTTCCATTAACCTACAATGATGGATATGGGCTTCACCATTTCTCCTCTGAGTAGAACCATGCCGTGCAAATCTCTCTGTGCGGCGCGGCAACGTCTTTGGAGGCGGTGGGTTATGGGCGTGGCTCGTGCAGGCAAAAAAAGGGGATGAGAGCGGTAAGCTCCAGCAGAGTATCGGGTAATGAGGTAGGGCGGTTGGACCCGGCGGATGGCCGCGGATAACAACGCCTTGAGGGGGTAATCATGATCAGTACCGTCGCGCTGTTTTGGGCCTTATGTGTGGTGTGTGTGGTAAACATGGTGCGGTATTACTCTTCTCTGCGCGCGTTGCTGGTGGTATTGCGCGGCTGTGACCCGTTGCTGTACCAATACGTCGACGGCGGCGGCTTCTTCACCGCCCACGGGCAACCCAGCAAGCAACTGAGGCTGGTGCGCTATATCTTCGCGCAGCGCTATGTCGAACACCACGATCCGGAGTTTATTCGCCGCTGTGAGCGGGTGCGCGGGCAGTTTATGCTGACCTCGGCCCTGTGCGGCCTGGTGGTCATCAGCCTGATAGCGCTGATGATCTGGTATTAATGCCTTCCTGTTTCCCTTGATGCAGGCAAAAAAAAGGCGGCCCTGCGGCCGCCTTTCTCGTGGTGCTTATCGCTTAGATCAGCTTCAACGCAACCCAATACAGCGCACCGGAAAGCAGAATCGAGATTGGCAGGGTCAGTACCCAGGCCAACAGGATATTCTTCACGGTTTTGCTCTGCACGCCGCCGCCGTCCACAATCATCGTCCCGGCAACCGCCGAAGAGAGGACGTGGGTGGTGGAGACCGGCATGCCGGTATAACTCGCCACGCCGATCGACAGCGCCGCGGTCATCTGGGCCGATACGCCCTGGGCGTAGGTCATGCCTTTCTTGCCGATCTTCTCGCCGATGGTGGTGGCCACGCGTTTCCAGCCCACCATGGTACCGAGCGACAGCGCCAGCGCGACGGCGACGATGATCCACATCGGCGCGTACTCGACGGTCTGCAGCAGATCCTGACGCAGGTTCTTCAGGAAGCGCTGGTCGGCGGATGAGGTTTCCGGCAGCTTGGCGACTTTATCCGCCGTGTCGGTCACGCACATCAGCAGGCGGCGCAGGTGGCTGCGCTGGTCAACCGTCAGCTGATCGTAGCTTTGCAGGTTGGTCAGCATGCCCTGAGCCAGTTCGATGGCCGGCATGGCGCGCGAACTGTCGCAGTGGAACTCGGCAGGCTTGCCAGACGCAGCTTCGTCATCCGGGCTTGGCACCAGCGGCGTCAGCGACACCGCATGCGACAGCGCGTCGCCGTGCTGCTGGTAATATTGCTGCAGGTGGGTCACGGCGTCACGCGTACGGGTGATGTCATAACCGGTTGCATTCATATTGACCACGAAGCCGGCCGGCGCAACGCCGATCAGCACCAGCATGATAAGGCCGATGCCTTTCTGGCCGTCGTTGGCGCCGTGCGAGAAGCTGACGCCAATCGCCGACAGGATCAGCGCGATACGGGTCCAGAACGGCGGCTTGCGTTTGCCGTCGACCTTTTCACGTTCCGCAGGAGTCATGTGGATACGCTGGCGTTTCTTGGTGCCACTCCAATAGCGGCGCAAGGCGAACACCATCACTCCCGCCACCATCATGCCGACCAGCGGCGAGAACAGCAGAGAAAGGAAAATGCCAATCATTTTCGGGACGTTAAGCGCATCCACCACCGAAGTGTGGGTCATCAGGGCGTTGGTTAAACCGACACCGATGATTGCGCCTATCAGCGTATGGGAACTGGACGCCGGCAGACCGAAATACCAGGTGCCGAGGTTCCAGATGATTGCCGCCAACAGCATGGAGAAGACCATGGCTAATCCGTGTGCTGAACTGACGTTCAACAACAGATCGGTAGGCAGCAAGTGGACGATGGCGTAAGCAACACTCAAACCGCCGAGCATTACGCCAAGAAAGTTGAACAAACCTGCCATCACGACCGCAAGTTGCGAGCGCATGGCGCGGGTATAAATAACTGTAGCGACCGCATTGGCCGTATCATGAAAACCGTTGATGGCTTCATAAAACAACACGAACAACAATGCGAGAATTAACATCAGGCCGGTATGGAAATCCAGGCCAGCGAACAAATGCAGCATAAGCGTTACGCCAGTTTGTGGACATGAACGCCGCGCATTATCAGTGACAACCGGGGCCGGGGAAAAGGAAAATATGACGTTTTTTTGATTTGGACATGACGAAACGATGACGCGCCTATAACAAAAATATTGAATATCAACGCGTTATTCTCCTCTGACCTCTGTAATATTTTCTTACTGTGGCGTTGGCGGCGCCGGGGCTTTACAATCTGCCGCCGTGAATTTGGCGGTGACCGGCGGCGAAACGGCGTAATATGGCGCTCTTTTGTCGCGATTGTGGTTTTGATAAGTGAGGCTCAGGTGGAACAGTTTGATGTCGTAGTGATTGGGGCGGGCGCCGCCGGCATGTTTTGCGCCGCGCAGGCGGGGCAACTCGGTTGCCGCGTGTTGCTGCTCGACAACGGCAAAAAACCAGGCCGCAAGATCCTGATGTCCGGCGGCGGGCGCTGCAACTTTACCAACATGTACGCCGAACCGGCGGCCTATCTGTCGAACAACCCGCACTTCTGCAAGTCGGCGCTGGCGCGCTACACCCAGTGGGACTTCATCGATCTGATCAACCGCTACGGCATCGCCTACCATGAAAAAACGCTGGGGCAGCTGTTCTGCGACGATTCGGCGCAGCAGGTGGTGGATCTGCTGGTCAAAGAGTGCGAGCTGGGCCAGGTGACGATGCGCCTGCGCAGCGAAGTGTTGGGCGTGGAGAAAACCGAGAGCGGCTACCAGCTGGCGCTCAATGGTGAAAAAGTAAGTGCTCGCTCACTTGTGGTGGCCAGCGGCGGATTATCCATGCCGGGGTTGGGCGCGTCGCCGTTCGGTTACAAACTGGCGGAGCAGTTCGGCCTCAGGGTGTTGCCGACGCGCGCCGGGCTGGTGCCTTTTACCCTGCATAAGCCGCTGCTGGAGCATGTGCAGACGCTGTCCGGCGTGTCGGTGCCGGCGGTGATCACCGCCGAGAACGGCGTCAGCTTCCGTGAAAGCATCCTGTTCACCCATCGCGGTCTCTCCGGCCCGGCGGTATTGCAGCTGTCCAGCTACTGGCAACCGGGTGAGTATGTGAGCGTTAACTTACTTCCTGAGCTGGATTTGGCGGGCTTCCTGGATAACCAACGCCAAGAGCACCCGAACCAAAGCCTGAAAAACACCCTGGCGCTGCATTTGCCGAAGCGATTGGTGGAGTGTTTGCAGACCCTGGGACAATTGCCGGAGGCGACGCTGAAGCAGCTGAATGCGCCGCAACAGGCGGCGTTGGTGGATCTGTTGCAGAACTGGCGCGTGCAGCCGAACGGCACCGAAGGCTACCGCACGGCGGAAGTGACGCTCGGCGGCGTTGACACCAACGAACTTTCTTCCAAGACGATGGAAGCCCACAAGGCGCCAGGGCTCTATTTCATCGGCGAAGTGGTGGACGTGACCGGGTGGCTGGGCGGCTACAACTTCCAGTGGGCCTGGAGTTCGGCCTGGGCCTGCGCCCAGGCGCTGGCGGCGCAGGGGCGTTAGCGTTCAGCGGTGACGGGTCAGGCCGATGTTATTGGCATAAAACGCAGATACAACCCAGCGAGCGCCATAAAGCATTAGCAGGTCGGTTGTCGAAAGCGCTTGCGGATCGCCGAGACCCCATTCATTAGACTTGTGAACCATTTCTAACGCCATGTCCGGTGTCAGCAGTAGCCGAGAGGGAATGATGTTCGGCAAGACAGCGAATACCAGGACAAAAATCACCGAGGCGATCGGTTTTCTCATACGGGGCCGCGCCTCTCATCGCCAATATAGGCTAGCCGCTTATTGTTGGTGCCAATACCTACCCGTAGCGTTCAAACAGATGGAGCCGATAAGGCTCTATTATCTATGGCCCATTAGTCTCATCCCGCCGGCCCCTTCAATTCCACGCGATTGCCGTCCGGATCGCTGAAATAAATAGACGGGCCGTCGCCTTCAGCGCCATAGCGCGATTCGGCGGGATCCACGCCGATCCCCTGCGCTCGCAGATAGGCCAGCAGCTCGTCCTCGTTGAAAGGATCGATGCGCAGGCAGACGTGATCGACATTTTGCCGGTGATGATCGGGCGCCGCGCCGCCTTTTTTCCCCAACACGCCGTTAATATCCACCAGATCGATCATGGCCGCTCCGGCGCGCAGGTGCATCAGCCCCAAATCCGGCCGCTGTTTGGCGATATCACAGCCGACGATCTGGGTATAAAAATGCAGGCTTTTCTGCATATCGCGCACGCGCAGCACCACATGGTCGATAGTCTTCAGGCTGAAAGGGCGCACGGCCATCTCCTCAAACGGAAGTCTCCTTTACAGCATAAGCGGCGCTGGCGGATTTATCCTGCTCCAGAGCTAAAGACAAAAAAACGGCCAATGGCTTTCACCATCGGCCGCGAGCGCTTGAGCATACCGGCGTTAGCGCGGGAAGTTGCCGCTCAGCGCATCCAGGCCGCCCTGGTAGATGCCGCTGAACAGGGCGACGGCCTCGTCGTCGCTGATGTTGACCGGCGTGAAGCTGCCCGACCATTCCACGCGCGCCACGTTGGCGTCGTCGGTGGCGTGCACTGACAGGGTGGACAGGTAATTCACCACCGGGAACGGCGCCTGCATGATGGAGTAGCTGTAGCTGCGTTGACGGTTGTCGAACGCTTCCAGCCGCTCGATGACGGTGCCGCCGTCGGCGGTGGTTAAGGTACGCACGCGGCCGCCTTCCGAAATGACGCTTTTCGGGATGAACGGCAGCCAGTCAGGCAGGGCGTCGAAGCCGCCGATCAGTTGCCATACGGTGTCGGCGGATGCCGGGATGTTCATAGATACGGATGTATTAGCCATTTTCGTTCTCTCTTGATATCGGTTTAGGGTACGGAATTACATTGCCAGGGTGTCGACGACGCCGCCGTCGACGCGCAGCGCCGCGCCGGTAGTGGCCGAAGACAGCGGGGACGCAAGGTAAACGGCCAGGTTGGCCACTTCATCGACGTCCGCCGCGCGCTGAATAATGGAGCTTGGGCGTTCGGTTTTAACGAACTCGTCGGCCTGATCGCGCGCGCTGCGCCCGGATTTGGCCGCCGCATCCGCCAGCATCTCCTGCAGGCCTTCGGTAAAGGTTGGCCCTGGCAGGATGGCGTTGACCGTCACGCCGGTGCCGGCGAGGCGTTTCGCCAGGCCGTGAGACACCGCCAGGTTGGCGCTTTTGGTCACGCCGTAGTTGATCATGTCCGCCGGGATGGCGACGCCGGATTCGGACGACACGAAAATAATGCGTCCCCAGCCCTGTTCGGTCATGTTCTGCGCGTAGTGGCGCGCCAGACGCACGCCCGAGAGGACGTTGACGTTATAGAAGTGCATCCACTCGCTGTCGGGCACGGTAAAGAAGTCTTTATCGTTGAAAATGCCCAGGTTGTTGATCAGCACGTCAGCTTTAGGCTCCGCGGCGAACAGGGTTTCTGCCCCTTGTTCCGTGCCGAGATCGGCGACCACGCCGTGCACTTGCGCGCCGGGCACGTTGGCGCTGATGTCGGCGATAGCGTTATCGACCCCGGTTTTTTGACGGCCGACGATCACCACGGTGGCGCCCGTTTTGGCGAGTCCGCGCGCGATGCCCAAGCCGATGCCGGAGGTGGAGCCGCTGACGACGGCGACTTTGCCTGAAAGATCCAGTTTCATCATGTATATCACTCTGTAATGTGGGTAATGGGGCCGGGGGGCGGCCCCATAAAACTTAACGAATCGGCAGCGGTGCGTTGTCGGCCACCAGTTTCTGACGGCGCATCTCCGCCCAGAACTCAGCCGGGATCACTGCATCCAGCGCCGCCAGATCTTCGGCCATGCGGCCAGGACGGCTCGAACCGGGGATCACGGCGGCGACGGCCGGGTTAGCCAGCGCAAACTGCAGCGCAGCGGCTTTGACGTCTACCTGGAAGCGAGCGGCGATCTCTTTGATTTTCGCGACTTGCTGGCGAATAGCCGGGGACGCTTTCTGATATTCGAAATGTTCACCGCCGGCCAGCACGCCGGAGCTGTATGGGCCGCCGACGACGATATCGACATTCTGTTCCAGCGCTTCCGGCATCAGGCGTTGCAGGGCGCGTTCGTGATCCAGCAGGCTGTAGCGACCGGCCAGCAAGAAGGCATCCGGTTTAGGTTCATCGAGCGCCAGCGTCAGCTCGCAAGGCTCGACGCGGTTGACCCCGAGTCCCCAGGCTTTGATCACGCCTTCGTCACGCAGGCGGGACAGCGCGCGGAAGGCGCCGGTACGGGCGATATTGAACTGTTCCAGCCAGCTGTCGCCGTAGAAATCCTGAGCGACGTCGTGGATCCAGACGATATCCAGACGGTCGGTTTTCAGGCGCTTCAGGCTGTTTTCAATGGAACGAAGCGTGCCGTCTTCCGAGTAGTCGTTCAGGATCTTGTTTTTCAAACCGTGTTCGAACAGGCCGCCTTTCTCACCCAGATCGCGGGCGGCGGGATCTTCCATTTCGTCCAGCATGATGCGGCCCACTTTAGTGCTCAGTACGAACTCATCGCGTGGGTACTGAGAAAGCGCTTCGCCCATGCGAATTTCCGACAGGCCGGAACCGTAAAGCGGCGCGGTGTCGAAGTAGCGGATGCCCAAGTCCCAGGCGCTGGTTACGGTAGCCAACGCTTCTTCTTCTGGAATGGCGCGGTACATATTGCCGAGCGGCGCGCCGCCCAAACCGATCTTGCCGGGTAAAATATTTTTGATGCTCATGGTGAATCCTCAATGCGTTATCTTTTCAGGGAAACTTGTGGGGCTCATACAGCGTCTGCCCCGTCACGAGGCTAAAGATAACTTGGCAAGTTGTGACTTGATAGGACATAATTTGTCTAAGTTAAGTCCTTTGAGGTCTGAGATGATCGATTTACGTCAGTTGAAATACTTTGTGGCGGTGGCGGAAGAGGAGCACGTTGGCCGCGCCGCCGAACGGCTGCACATTTCCCAGTCACCGCTGAGCCGGCAGATTTCCCAGCTTGAGGAACGTCTGGGTTTGATGCTGTTCGAGCGCAATCAGCAGCGCATCCGCCTGACCGCCGATGGCCAGACGTTTCTGGCCGAAACCCGCGCGCTGTTGACGCACGCCACTCGGCTCGAATCGCTCGGGCGCCGCCTGGGGCGGGGGGAAGACGGCGGGCTGTGCATCGGCTATATCGAAAATGCGATGCACTCCGGCGTCTTGTCGAACGCATTGCGGTCGCTGCGGGTTTCCCGGCCGGATGTGCACATCGTGCTTTACAGCCAGCCTTCTTCCATGCAGCTGGAAGGGCTGCGGCAGCGCAGCCTGGACGTGGCGCTGGTCAATACGGCGCCGGATCGCGCGGATCCGGATTTTGAATATACGCAGGTGCTGGACGATCGCATGCTGCTGGCCTTGCCGCAGACGCATCCGCTGGCGGACAGGGAAACGCTGCAGCCGGCGGATCTCACCGATCAGGCTTGGATCTCGGTGATCCACAAAGAGGATGCCCATTCGCGCGACGACTTCGTGGCGGCCTGCGTGAAGGCCGGGTTCGATCCGGATATTCGGTTGGAGGCGGGCGAGCCGCTGACCGCGCTGGGGCTGGTCGCCGCCGGATTGGGGATGACGTTGATCCAGCACAGCCTGCGGCATAACGCGCCGCAAGGCGTAGTGCTGCGCGAACTGCCCTGGATGCAATACACCACGCAGCTGTGGGCAGTGTGGCACAAGGCCAACCTGCGCCCGCTGGTCACCCATTTCCGCGAAGTGATGTCGGCCGGTCCGGCCTGCCACTGACTGCGCGGCGGTGTCCGGCCCGGCTTGCGCCCGCTACGGCACAGCGCGTAGGGCGGCGACGATCGCCGTCAGTGCGCCGCGCTGCTCGTCTGCCAGCGCGGGCTGCGCCTGCGCGGCATTTTCCGCCAGCAGGGTCTGCAGGCCGATCAGCCAGTCATAGATATAAAACGCGGTATTTTTGGTTGGCGTCGGCGCCAGCCGGGTGAGCCGCTGCTGGCCGCTCCAGTCCACCGCCGGCTGCGGCGGCGGGGTAAAGATCGGCTGGCCGGGATTGACGCGGCTCTCGGGGCGCGTTGCCGCATCGCGCCGCTGGAAGCCGAGCCAGGCGACGAAGTCGCCCAGTAGCGCCAGCGCCTGGCTGATCTGCCGATCTTCTCCCTGTTCCGGCAGGCCGCCGGCGCACAGCGCTCGCTTCAGTTCGTCGTCGAGCCGCTGGCGGCAGGCGGCGCCGATCAACGCATCGACCAGCAGTTCGAGATGCGGTTTGTCGACACCGAGCAGATCCAGCAACCGGCGGTTGTCCGGCAGGCTGCGCAGATGGTTGATCCAATCCGCGAATACCCGCGCGGCAAAGGGTGACGCGGGGGGCTCGCCGGAGGCCGGCGTTTCCGGTGCGCCGAACAGATCGATGTCGAGCCCGAACGGCGCAGGCGTCGCCGGGGTCGGCGCGGCGTGCTGCTGTTGCTGGTAAAGCTGGCGCAGCGTATCGCGCTGGGGCAACAGTCGTTCCAGCAGTTCGCCGTGGCGGCCGGCCTGCGCCTGCAGCGCGCGCAGCAGCTGTTGGGCGCGTTGCTGGGTCGCGTACGGATCGGCGGCGGTGAGCCAGTTGCCGAGCAGGCTGTCCGTCAGCTCGCGCTGCAACTCTTCGCGCAGCTCGAGCAGGCGCGCTTGCTTGTGGGCCGGGCGCGCCTGTGCGGCCAGGTAGTTCACCATGCGGCGGCAATCCTGCTCATCCAGCGCCAGCAGCGTGGCCCAGCTGTCACCGGGTTCGCCGACCTGACGCTGAACGGCGTCGTCAGGGCGCGGTTTGCCTTCCTGGCGTGGGTCGAACGGCGTGATTGCCCAGATTAAACCGGGTTTGCGGCGTTGGCGCAGCGCCGGGGTTTCCCCCTGAGTGTGGTCGACCCAACCGGCGAGCGCCTGGCCGATGCGCGCGGCGTCCTGCGGCGCGGCGGCGGCATCGGTCACCAGCAGCAGGTTGGCGTGCAGGCCGTCCGCGCAGCGGGTCAGCAAATGGGCGCGTTTCGCCTGTTGCAACCGCTGCGCCGGCTCCGCCTGCGGGCGGGCGCGGCTGCCGGGCAGGTCGATCAGCGCCACGTCGGCGGGCAGGCCCGCCTGCGCCGTCTGCGGCAGACCGGTGGTCACTTCGGCGGTCAGCCAGGCCAGATCGCTCAGCGCGATCTCCCGTTCACCGCCGTGTTCGGCCATCACGACGATTGCCGTGTTTTCCGGTGCGGCGCTCGCGGTCAGCAGCGTCAAGGCGCGGCGCGGGGCATGAACCCGCCGGCTGTCACCGAGGGCATGCAGCGTATGTGCCAGCTGGCGATAATGCGTCGTCAGCGTCGTTTCCTCTCCCCACAGCGGCGCAAACAGGCGCGCGCGATCGTCGATGCTCAGCTGCGGCGCCAGCGCCACGGCCTGCGGCCAGAAATGCCTGTCCAGCGTCTGTTGCCCCTTGTCGCCGTGGCGGCGTTGGCTATCCCACAGCGCCAGCACATCGCTGTCGCTGAGGCCGTCGGGGGCGACGGCTTGGCGGTGGCGTGCCAACGTTTGCAGATGGCCGGCGATCGCGCGGGCGTCCCAGTCCAGCCGGAAGCCGCCCATCGCGGCGGCATCGAGCGTGATGGCCAGCCACTGCGCTTCATTGAGCAGGGCGAGGGCGATCTGATACTCGGCGGGCCCCGCCTCGGCCGCCGTGCAGTAGCGCACCGCGAGCGAAAGGTCCGCGCTGAAGCGCTTTGCGCCAGGGGCCAGCGCCGCCAGCAGGTGGGCCTTGGCGGCGGCGTTGTGGCCATACAAACCGATGGCGACCTGCGCAGGCTGGGTGTTTTCCAACTGGACGGCGCGATTATGGCAACGGCGCAGGCGCAGCGTCAGGCGATCCGCCTCCTGTTCCAAACGGGCGGACTGCCGGCGCGCGGCGTCCACCCAGTCGATCGCCTGCAGAATGCCGGCGCTGAGCGCGTTATTTGGGGCTGATTGGACGGTGGTAGTCGCTTTCATCGTGGGTAAATGCTCCCGCTGTCTATCCAGTAGTGGGTCGCGCCGGAGGCGCTGGCAGCCAGGGTATTGAGTTTCAGTTGCAGATGGTGCGCCGGGACGGCACTGCCGTCGGCCAGCACCGCCTGCGCGATCTTGACGCTTTCGGCGCCCTGTTCGGCACTGGCGGTGATGGCCAGCCGCAGGCTGATCACCGCGTCACCGGCCAGCTTACGCGCCAACTGGGCGTCATTGATGGTCAGCGTATAGAGCGGCGAGGCCGGCCAACGTTCGTTGTCCAACTGGCGGAAGCCCAGGCGCAGCGGGCCGCGCAGCTGGAAGCTGCCGGCGGGATCGAGCGCGAAATCGGCGCGATCCAGATCGATGTCGCGGTAATAGACGTTATCGTCCGCCAGCATGTTGTTGCCGTCCAGCATGCCCAGATAGCGAATGGTGGAGTAGGGCTGGAAATCCCCGACGTTGAAGTAAAAGCTCTCCAGCCGCAGGTCGATTGCCAGCAGGCACAGCATGGCGCCTACGGCGGCGGTGGATTTTGGGTTGTCGATGCGGCCGCGTTTGTTGAACGGGTACCAGCTGCGGGTGTGATACCCCTCCAGCGGCAGAATGCGGCTGGCGGGCAGCGGCTGCAGGTGGCGCAGCAGCGCCTGCACGCCGGGGAAGCGCGCCGGGCGGCCGGTCAGCAGCAGCACGTCGCAGGTGTACAGCGCCACCACCTCAGCCAGCAGGCGCAGGCAGCGGCCGATGCCGATGCGATCGGACAAGAAGGCGGCGTGCAGATCGGCCAGGCGGATCACCAGCGGGGTGTGCAGGATATCGAAGGCGTTGCTGTCAGCTTCGCGCTGCACTTCGCCGTTGATAAACGCCAGCACCTGCGGCGTCGGCGGCTGCGGCAGCAGATCGCCCAGGCTGGCGGCGATTTCCGCCCGGCTGTCCAGCGGATCGTATTCTTCATAGGCGCCGAGCAGCGCGCGTCCGGCGGGCATGAAGATCTGCAGCGCGGCCTGCTGACGCAGGGTGGAAAGCCCGTCCATGCGTCCTTCGTTGCCGAACAGTTTGTCCATCAGCGCCGCGGCGGCGCTCACGCCGGCGGCTTCGAACGCCTGTTGCACGGCGGGCAGAACAAATTGCTGGATGATGTCCAGCAGGATGTCGTCGCCGGCGACCTTAAAGCCCTCGCGGAACAGCAGGCGCGGGTTGATTTTGATGTTGTTGCCCACGCCGTCGTCGAGCGAGTAGTGCGTGATCGCCAGATCGGTGGTGCCGCCGCCGATGTCGATGGAAGCGATGCGCAGCGTTTTGCCTGCTTGTTCGCTTGGCGCCAGCGGCCGGTCGGGCCGGGCCATGGCGGCGAAAAAGGCGTCGGTGCGGCCGGCGAAGTTCACCTGGGTTTCGTTGTACAGATAGACCATCTGGCCGCAGGTGGCCTCGTCCCACTCCATCTGCACCTGCGGCGCCGGGAAGCGGGTGCGCGCGCCGTCGAACGGCGCATCCTGCGGGTGCCAGCCGAGGGCCTTCCACACCAGCCCGATCGCCTCCTGCATGCGGCGGCGGAAAATCTCGCGCTCCGGCTTCGGCATCGCCGAAGGCAGCGTCAGAATGATGGCGCGCAAACGGCGCGGCGCGGCGGCGTTCGGCATGCGGCTGCGCTGTGCGATGCTGTTGATCTGCATCAGCGCCTGCGCCAGCAGCTCGCTCAGCATCAGGCTCATCACCGCGCTGCGGCTGTAATGGGCGGCGAATACCGGCAGCCGTTGGGACGTCGGCAGGGCGGACAGCGGCACGCCCTCGTCGTTGATCAAGGTGGTCAACGGCGCGGCGGCGGCCATCGGCTCGTGCCGCTCGTTGAAGCGCCAGCCGGGCGCATAGCGCTCCTCGTCCCACAGATAGCGCCGTGGGCTGGAGATGCCGGTGGTGCCTTCATGCCCTTCGCGTCGCTGCGCCAATTGCGCGGCTTCACGGCCGACGCGGGTGATGGACGGCCATTGGAAGGCGTCGTCGCGTCCACTCTGGAAGGACAGATGCGGCTTGCCGAACGAGGCCCGAGAAAACTCCACCCGGCTCTCGAACAGTTCGTTGTAGACGCAGTGCGGTTCGGACAGCGAGCGCAGCTGCAGCTCATAGGTTTGCTTCAGACCGTTGCTCTCTTCCGGATGGTCCTCGACCAGCACGCCGCAGGTGTGAGAATTGCCGACGTCCAGCACCAGATCGACGTCGATCGCCGGCTGTTGCAGCGTCGCCGCCGCCATTTTTATCTGCGGCACCGTCAACTGATGGCCGAGCATGTGCAACAGGTTGAGGTAGTGCGCCTGATACTCGAAGGTTTTCAGCCCGGCGTTGATCTCCGCCTCGGCGCGCTGTTCCCGTTCGGCGGCGCGCTGGCTGAACGCCTCGCGCAGCCAGCCGTCCACCCAGGTCAGATCGAGGAACTCGCCCAGCTCGTGGTTGCGGTGCGCCAGCGCAAAGCTGAGGCCGGCGCCGAGATCGCTCTCGCTTGGCGCCAATGCTTCCTGGCCGGGCGCGGCGGCGCGGGTGTCGAAGGCCAGCGCCACCCGCAGCAGGTTGCCGTCCTGATCCGGTTCATCCAGCTGCACCACCTGCAGGCGCGCCCAGTTGTCCGGGCCCGACAAAAACAGGCCCGCCGGGGTGTGGCGCAAGAAGGGCAGCGGCAGCCAGAGCTTATCCAGCAGGTGCAGCGACTGCTGCAGCGGATAGCTGAACTCCGGCCGCACCACTTCGGCGGCCTGGTCGCCCACGGCCGGCAACTGGTATTTGCCGCTCTCGGCCTCCCATTGCAGGCGCAGCAGCGGGCCGCTGGCGGTCTTGCGCACGAATTTGCCGGGAAACTCGGCGTCCAGTCGCGGCGTCAGGGCAAAGTCCAGAAACTGAATGCCGCTGTCCTGAATCAGCGTAATGCCGTGTTTGTAGTCAGTTAGGGGGGCCAGCATCATTTACTCTCGCGCTTGAACGTCATGGGATAGGTGGTGTCCGCATCGTAGCGGCCGGTGCACTCCGCCGCGCCGGTTTCGCCCTGGCGGCAAACGATTTCCGGGATCTGATAGCGGCTGCCGTCGCTGCAGCGCGCCTTGGTGCGGCTGTTGATCACCAGATTGCCGGACTGCATCAGCCCGGCCTCGACCGCCGCCCGGCAGGTGACGCCGTCGCCGTAGGCGATGACGGCGCTGCCTTTGCCCGCGTTCAGGCGGTATTGCAGGCTGGGGCGCTTGCCGGTGATCGGATCTTTCAGCGCCACCGTGGCGCGCCATTTGCCGTTAAGGAAACGGGTGGAGCCGGCCTTCACCGCCTCGGGCGGCAGCACCAGCGCATTTTTGTCCAGCGGTTGCGGGATGGCCGGCGCCGGGGGCGGCGGCATCAGCGTGGCGTGCGCCAGCGGCAAGCGCAGCTTGGGCAATGGCGCGGCGGTTTTTTCCGGCGGCGCCGGATGGCGCACCTCCGCCGGCATCGCCGGTTGCGGGGCCGGCGAGCGGTGCAGCCAGGCGGCCAGCGCCGCGCTGCCTAGCAGCAGTACCGGTAACAGCCAGAGGGCGTGACGCCGGCGGGGGCGAACACCGGCAGGGGATTCGACGGGCGTCGCCGGGGCGGGCACCGGTTCAGGCTCTGCCGCCGGAGCCGGTTTGGCCGGTTCGACAACGGCCGGTTTGGCCGGTTCGACAACGGCCGGTTTGCGCGGAGCGGCGGCGATCGGCGCCGGTTTTTCTACCTCCGTTTCGGCAGGGCGCAGGCAGGCTAAAGGATCGTCCGGGCTCTGCGCCTGCGGTTTGATAAAGCCCCAAAAGGTCAGCACCGGCCGATCGTCCACCAGGTAGACGTGGTTGGGATCGGGAATGTGCATCGCTTTGGTCAGCAGCGCGCCGAACAGGCGATGGCTGGGGTGATCGGTCGCCCGGGCCTGTTCGGTCAGGCTGCGGAAGGTCGTCAGGCAGTGTTCCAGATGGCGCACCGCCTGCGCGCGCTGGGCGTCGCTCGCCGCCAGCCAGGAGGTCACCTTGCCCGGAAAGGGCGCATACCAGTCGATGCGGGTGCCGCTTTCGTTCGGCTGGGGGATCGCCAGACAGTCGGCGGCCTGCTGCTGCCGGCGAAGACGCAGGGTTTCCCGCAGCTGCTGCGCGCAGGCGTAGATCGATTGCCCGTTTTCGCCTAAAGCCAGCACATCATCCAAACTGCCACTGCGTAAGAAGGGTTTCACCACGGCGCCGCACCTTGTCCTGTTCTGCAAAAACGCATAAAAGTCCATGATACCCCGCAGGCAGAGCCGCCAAACGGCCAAGGACAGCCCGAAAAACGCCCTTCTTTGGCGTTAGCGGCGCACTTTGGCAACCGGCACAGTGAAAATCTCGCTATCTGGACCTGTCTGTGAACCGCTTTATCTGAAAAATAGAACGCAGGCCCGGCAAGCGACGCCGGGGAACGATGTTCTCTTTCACTATGACATCGCCTCGCGGGTTGCCGATTTCGGTATGCCTCAGGCGTGCGGAGCGTTCACATGACGGACAGCCAGTCTGAAAAAACTCTCGTTGTTACCCCTGCACATCCCGCCGCCGGGCATTCGGCCCGGGGCTGGATGAACGGTTTTCTTGGCATGATTATCTTCAGCGGTTCTCTGCCCGCCACGCGAGTGGCGGTGCTGGAGCTCGATCCGCTGTTTCTGACGGCGGTCAGGGCGGCGATCGCCGCCTTGCTGGCCCTGTGCGCGCTGCTGATCACCCGCCAGGCGCGGCCGACGCGGGCCGATTGGCCGCCGCTGCTGTTTGTGGCGCTCGGCGTAGTCATCGGTTTTCCGCTGCTGACGGCGCTGACGCTGCAGCACACCACGTCGGCGCATTCGCTGGTGTATATCGGCCTGCTGCCGCTGGCGACCGCCGGTTTTGGCGTCTTGCGCGGCGGAGAGCGGCCCAAGCCCGCTTTTTGGGTTTTTTCGGGCGTCGGCGCCGCGCTGGTGGGCGCTTTCGCGCTGAGCCAGGGGAGCGGTGGCGCCTGGCAGGGGGATGCGCTGATGGTCGGCGCGGTGCTGCTGTGCGGTCTGGGTTATGCCGAAGGGGCGGTGCTGTCGCGTCGGATCGGCGGCTGGCAGGTGATCTCCTGGGCGCTGGTGGTGGCGTTGCCGTTGACGCTGGCGGCCACCTGGCTGGCGGCACCGGCCGCCTGGCCCGTGGTCAGCGGCGCCGCTTGGCTGTCGCTGGTTTACGTCTCGGTGTTCAGCATGTGGATTGGGTTTATTTTCTGGTATCGCGGCCTGGCGCAGGGCGGCATCGCCGCCGTCGGGCAGTTGCAGCTGCTGCAGCCGTTCTTCGGCCTGGCGCTGGCGGGCTGGCTGCTGCATGAGGCCGTCCAGCCGATGATGATCGCCGTGATGGCCGGCGTGGTGGTTTGCGTGTTCGGCGCCAAACGTTTTTCCCGCTAGGCGCCGCTGCCGGCGCAGGCCAGGATCACCTGTCCGAGCCGTTCCACCGCCTGTTGCACCTGGCGGTCGGCGTAACCGCCCAACCCCAGCACCAGGCCCGGCTCACCCTGGCCGGGCGCATACATCGGCGACACCGCCCGCAGCGCCAACCCGGCTTCGTTGGCCTGCCGGGCGACACGCACGTCGTCGAGATCTTTCCTCAACCACAGCACCATGTGCATGCCCTGATCGCAGGGCTGCACCACCGCCAGCTCGGCCGGGATGTACGCGTTGATCGCCTCGATCAGCACCCGACGTTTTTCGGCGTAGACGCCGCGCATTTTTCGGATATGCCGGTCGAGATACCCTTCGGCAATAAAGGCGGCCAGCACGTATTGATCCGCGCTGGGCGGGTGACGATCCATCAGGATCCTGGCGCCGCAAAAGGCGTCGACCAGAGGCGGCGGCACGATGGCGTAACCCAACCGCAGCGAAGGGAACAACACCTTGCTGAAGGTGCCGAGATAAAGCGTCCGCTCGGGCGCCAGCCCCTGCAGCGAAGGGAACGGGTGGCCGGCGTAGCGCATCTCGCTGTCGTAATCGTCTTCCACGATCCAGGCCTGCCGCTCTCTGGCCCAAGCCAGCAGGGCGCTTCTTTTCGCCATGCTCATCGGCATGCCCAGCGGATACTGATGCGACGGCGTGACAAAGGCGGCGCGGGCATTGGCGGCCAGACGCACGCCGGCGGCGACGTCGATGCCGTCGTCGGCGACGGGCACCCTAATCATGCGCCGATCGCGAAACAGGCTATCGAAAATGGCGGTAATGCCGACGTAGGCAGGATCTTCGACCCAGGCGCTGTCGCCGGCGTCCAACAGGATCTGCGCGGCCAGATACAGTCCCTGTTGGGTGCCGGAGGTGATGAGGATTTGCTGCGGCGTGCAGTTTACCGAGCGGGAACGGCGCACATAGTCGCAGATGGCTTCGCGCAGCGGCAGCGCGCCCAGCGGATCGCCGTAGCCCGACGGCGCGCCGGGGCCGCGGGCGCGGATGCGGTTGCCGAGCCGCCGCCAGATATCGTCGGGCGCGGTATCGCCGATTGGCACTGACACAGTGAACGGCACCGGCGGCAGCGCTCGCGCCTGAGTGGCAAAGCGCGCCAGATGCTGCGCCTGTGAAGAAAGCGGAGCCGCTACCGCCGAACTCGCCTGCACCGTGGCGTGCGGCGCGCGGCGCGGCGTCTGATAGTGGGCAACTCGGGTGCCGGAACCGGGCTGCGGTTCGAGAAAGCCTTCCGCCGTCAGTTGAGCAAAGGCCTCCAATACCGTGCCGCGCGCCAGAGTCAGCGCCACCGACAGCCGGCGCGTCGAGGGCAGCAGATCGCCCGCTTTCAGATCGCCCCGGTGGATGGCCTGACGCAGGGCCTGCGCCAGCTGGTGGCTTAGCTGGCCCGCCTGGCGATCGAGCTCGCCGAGGGCGGGGACGTCAACGACTTTGGCTGTTCTGGGCATGGATTCCGGCTCGCTTTGCAGTGCGAAAATGAGTACTCAGAGTAAACCACTCTGTCGGTACTCGCGAGTCCGTTGTCAGTCAGCTTAGCCCACGCTGATTCAGCAGCACTTTATTCAACTCGCTGTTTTTACGTACGTTAAGCTTGCGCATCGCCGAGCGCTTATGGGCGCTGATGGTTTTCTGGCTGCGCTGCAGCAGGCCGGCGATACTGCAGGCGGACATGCCGCTGCTCATCAACCCCAGCACTTTTTTTTCGCAGTGGCTGAGCGCGGCGATGCGGCAGGCCTGGCATTTCCACATGCCGGCGGCGTGCAGCGCCATCCACGGATGCTGGATAAATTTTTCCAGCGCCATCTGCAGCTTGAGGCGGATGGCGTAGGCCGAATCGCGCCGGTGGATGCTGAACAGCGGCGGCAGGTTTTTCACCTGTTGCTGGGTCGCGTCGTCGAGGATCAGCAAAGTCAGCTGCCGCTGGCGCGGGATGCCGTAGGGGCTCTGGTAACAGCAGGCGCAGCCCCAGCGCTCTTCCGGCGTGCGGAACACGATTTCGATGTTATCCAACGCCTGCAGCGCCAGCGGCGAGAACTGCGGGTACAGGCGCTGGCATTCGTTCAGGGAGTGCAGATAATCCTGCAGCAGCAGACGCAGCCCCTGCTGGTAGAAGTTATCGCTGTCGAACAGCGTGAAGCGAATATCTGGCATGGGTGGCTCCTTAAAAGGCCGTGGCGCCGCGCCGGAGCGAACGGTGACGGCCCATTGCCGGCGTTCGCGCGCCGGTCGTTTTCCTGATTTCCCTGGGCGGTGCGGGGCTTATTGGTACGCCAGCACAAAATTGGCGACGGAGGTGAATTCGCCTTCGATAATGCTTTGGTTCTGGATCGCGCTCGGCCGCCCCTGCACATAGGCGGTAAAGTTCAGGCTGTTGGGGCCGTTTTGCAGCGCGACGGCGCTGGTGGCCTTATTCAGGTCGATGTCCGCCCCTTGATGATCGAACAGCGCGATGGCGGCGCCGTTCGCGCCGTTGTTGATCGCCAGCTTGCCCGGCAGCTCACCGTCTTCGGCGCCGCTGAAGGTCACGCTGACGGATTTGAATACCGTGGTCTTGCAGTCGGTCAGCTTGATGCTGAATGGCACCGGCGTGGTGTGGCCATAGCGGTACAGGGTTTTGACGATCACCGTGCCCATTTCCACCAGCTGATCGGCGGACTGCGGTTCGATATTGCATGGGCGGCTCACCACGGTGCCGTGGAACTGCACCGGCGCGCCGATAAGTTCGGTGTTCGCCGCCGTCGGCATGGCGGCAAACCACCAGGGCGCGCAGCTCAGCAGCGCTAAAGCGCGTAGACGCATTTTCCGTTCCTCCCTCGGTTACTGGAATGCCGCCACGATGGTGGCCGATGCGTTGAATTCCCCTTCGCCGATCTCTGCGCCGCCGTTGGCGAACGGCGCCGCCACCAGGTTCCAGGAGCCGCCGTTGCCGATGTTCGGCACCGGGTAAAACTCATTCGGGATAACCAACTGGCCGTTGTGCGTCAGCCGGATGCCGAGATCGTTCTTGTCGGTTTTGAACACCTCGTTGCTGAAGGAGGCCGCCGTGCCCGACACCGCCAGCTTGATATTCAGCGTGCCGTCCTCGAAGCTGCCGCCCTCGCACTGGAAGCGCACCGGAATGCTTTGCGGGTAGTTGGAGCCGTTGAGATCGCTGCCGCCGATCTCGCCGAACTCCACGTTGATCAACTGGCCTTCGTTCACCACGCATTTATCGGGCACGTAGAGGATTGCGGACTGGATAAACACCTGCGCCATCGGATTGGGGCCGAAACCGCCGTCGGTCGAGCCGAGGCGGCCGTACATCTCGATGATCTGCCGATCGTTAATCTCAACGCCGTTAATGATTTTTTTGCGCACCCGGAAGGTGATCTTGCCTTTGGAGCCGCTGCCGTAGTTGTTGACCTGTAAGTACGGCGGCTGGCAGCGGTGTTGGCTCAGCAAATTCGATTCGTTGTAAAAAGGCACGGTGACGTAGGCGTTCTTGTTGCCGGCAATCCACACCTCGGCTTTTAAATCCAAAAAGTCATTCAGCTTTAAATAGCCGTTGCCGTAGTCGGAGGGGGGCAACGACGAATCAGACTTGTAAAAGTGCGGGCTGGTGGGGATAGGGGTATCGCAATACACCTTGCCGGTATAGGTGCCGCCCAGATCATAGGGAAACAGTTTGGTGAACCCCACCTGGTTGGTGATGTTGCTTTCATTCAGATCGATATAGAACTGTTTGGGGCCGCCGTCCGGCGTGACGTAGCCGTTGGCCCAGGCGGCGGGGGCCGCCAGCGCGATCGCCAGCGGCAGGCAGAGTTTGGTCAGTTGTGTTTTCATCGCGTTCTCGAGCCTCACAGGTAAATCACCTGAATGTGCGCCACGGCGGCGAAACCGGCGGCCATCACCGCCCGCTGGGTGGATTCCACGCTGGCGCTGAACCACAGGGTGTTGCTGCCGGGTTGCAGAATGTAGGGGCGGCTGCGCTGATTCAGCTCCAACGCCTGGCCCTGCTGGTCTTGCAGCCGCAGGCCGATGCCCTGTACGCCGCCGTTCAGCTTCAGCAGCGACGGGTTGTCGACGTCGCTTTCGCCGAGAAACACCAGCGTGGCGGCCTGTTCACCCTGCAGGTAGAGGCGGCCGGCGTCGCCGTTGCGCGGGCCGGCCGGATTATCCGCCAGCGCGCGCGCGCCCAGCAGGCAGTTGCGGAACGAGAGGCGAAAACGCACCGGCGCGCTGCGATCGCCGGCGTTGCGGAAGTCGCGTGCGCTGACGTCGCCCAGATCGACGGACTGATCCCGGCTGTCCGGCGTCAGGCTGCAGGGAGAGCTGAGCAGGCCGCCGTGAAAGCTGACGGTGCCGGTGGTGCCTTCGATCACGCCCAGCGGCGTGGCCGCCAGCGCGCCGCCGCCGCACAACAGCGCGCCGAGCAGCAGCGGGCGCAGTCGATCGGTGAATTCAGCCATGCTGGACCTCCTTATTTTTTCTCGGGCACGGCGGTGCAAACGCTGCCGTTGCAGGCGAAGCGCAGCTCGGGGTGGCCGCCGTAGTCGTTGATGTAGGTGATGACGAAGCTGTTCATGCCGGTGTCGTGCAGCTTGAGGCTTTCGCTGGATTTCGGCTTCAGCATCAGCGGTTGAAAACCGCCGATCGCGCCGCCGCCCTGTTTTTGCGTCTGCCGCGTCATGCCGGTCAGGGTGATGTAAAACGGCGTCGGGTTGTCGACGGTGATGGCGCCGCCGCTTTTACGGAACACCAGCTTTTCCTGCCACACTTCACCCTTGGGCGCGACAATCGCCTTAGGCCGGTAGAACAGCTTGATCTGCGTTTGCAGCGCCAGCTGCATCACGTTGGTTTTGGTGCTTTTCGGCGGAATTTCGCGCAGGTTGAAGTAGAACACCGACTCGCGATCCTGCGGCAGGCGATCCGCCTCCGGCGTCTTGGTGATGCGCACCACGCTGCGCTCGCTCGGCTCCACGCGCTGCAACGGCGGCAGCACCACCAGCGGCGAGGTGATTTTCTGATGCTGCTCGTTCTCCAGCCAGGACTGCGCCAGGAAAGGCAGTTCTTTGTTTTCGTTGACGATATTCAGGCTGATCGATTTGGCGTCGCTCACATAGACGGCGCGCGTGCGATCCAGCGATATCGCCGCGTCGGCGGTGGGCAGTACGGCGCTCAGGGCCAGGCCGGCGGCGGTCAGTAGCGTTATCGGGTGTTTGTTCATGTCATTATTTCTCAGCGTTACGGATTACAGGGTGGCGCACGGCAGCAGCAGCTGGTCCAGCGGCTTGGCGGCGCCCGGGATCACGATGCGGCAGCGGCGTTGGCCTTCCCAGGCGACGTCCAGTTTTTCCTCCGGCTGTACGCCGGTCAGGTAGACCGAGCCGCCGTCGTTGACCACCGCGACCTCGCGGCCTTTCTCGCTCAGCACCGCGGCGCCGAACGGCGGTTCGCTGCCGTCCGCGAGGCGAATGGTGGCCAGCAGCTTGCTGCCTTTCACCACCTCGAAGTGGCGGTAGCCGATGGCGCCTTCGGTCAGCGTGCCTTGCACCACGGCGCGAGTGGCTTCGACGTCGTCCGCCAGCTTGTTGACGTCGATGCGGGTGTCGGTGTTGTAGTAGCTGGTGATGTCGGAAATCACCGCCAGCCCGAAACGGTTGCTGTAGGCGCGGCCGTTATTGATCGGCACGCCGGCGATGCCGTCGGTGTCGAGCATCATGCGGCTGCCGCCGTTGCTCGAGTTCTGATGCGCCGCGATACCGTGCCGGGTCGCGGTGAGACCGCCGCGGAACGAGCCGCCGATCGACGAGTAGCTGTCCTGCTGGTAAGAGGCGCTGGCGTTCAGCGAGCCGAACGAGGCGTTGTGGGTGTAGTACCCGCGCGCCAGCGATTTGCCGGACTGGTTAAAGCCGCCGCTGACCTGCCAGGTATTGTCCGGATCGCTGTAGTCGTTGTACGACGCGGTCTGCGTGACGTCGCCGTTGTTGGTTTGCAGCGCATAGCCGACGCGCCGACGATCGCCGATCGGTACGGTGAAGTTGATCATCACGCTGTCGTCGGTGCGGCCCTGGTAATAGGTGCGGTAAGCCGACAGCGAGGCGGTGATGTTGCTGATATCGCCGATGCTGAACAACTTGCTGGTCGACAGCCCGTAACGATCCTGGGTTCGCGCGTCCCAATAGGTCTGGTGCGAGTAGGTCAGATAAGTGGTGATCGCCCTGGCGCTGTCTTCCGCCATAAAGGTTTTGCTGGCGGTGATGGTATACAGCTCTTTCTGACGGCCGTTGTAATTCTTGTCGTAATCGCCGTAGCGCTCCTGCAGATACTGCGACATGTTCATGAATTTGCGTTGCGAGAAGCGGTAGCCGGCGAAGGTAATCTGGCTGTTCAGCTCGTCGAAGCGTTTGGCGTAGTTGAGCTTGAACGACATGCCGCTGGCGGTCGGCTCGCCGGGCAGGCGAGCGATCGACTGGGTGACGTCCAGCGACATGGCGCCGAACACGTTCAGATCGCGGCCGAGGCCGAGCGCCCAGGCGTTATAGTCGCCGCCGAGCAGCGCGCCGCCATACAGCGACCAGGCGTTGCTCAGCCCCCAGGAGAAGTCGCTGGCGGAAAACAGCGGCCCCTGGGTGCGGTGATCGTAGGCCGAGGTTTTGCCGAGCGCCACGTTGTAGCGCACGTAACCCGGGCGGGTCAGGTACGGAATGGTGGCGGTATCCACCTGGAAGGTCGAGACGGTGCCGTCCTGTTCTTCCACCTTGACGTCCAGCTTGCCGCGCACCGAGCTGTTGAGATCCTGAATGGCGAACGGCCCGGCGGGCACGGTGGTTTCGTACAGCGTGCGGCCTTCCTGCGAAACGGTGATCTTGGCATTGCTCTTGGCGATGCCGCGCACTTCCGGCGCATAACCCTGCAGGTTGGGCGGCAGCATGCGCTCGTCGCTGGCCAGGTTGAGGCCGGTGAAGCGATAGGCGTCGAACACCCCGGAGTCGAGATAAATCTCACCCAGCGTCAGCTTGGCGGCCTGCATCGGCAGCGCGCGATAGGCGTAGATCTGGTTCCAGTCGAAACCGGTGCTGCGATCGCCGGCCTGCTGATTGTAATTGGCCTGGTAGTCCGCGCGCAGGCGCCAGGGGCCCAGGTTGGCGCCCAGCGTGCCATAGCTGCTCAGGTTCTGGGCGGTGTTGTTGTTGTGGCTCTGCTTGCCTAACTGGCCGCTCAGGTTGTAGTCCAGCAGCAGGCCGGGAATGCCGTCGTCCCACTGCTCGGGCGGCGTCCAGTCGGGATCGGAGTATTTCATCCACGCCTGCGGGATGGTGATCGCCAGCACGCCGCCGCCGATGCGATCGGAGATGGTCGCGCCTTTGATGCCGCGAATGTCGGCGCACTGGTTGTCGTGCCACAGGGTGATTTTTTTGGCCGCTTCTTCTTTCAACGCCATTTTTTCCACCAGGTCAGGCGGCAGGCACACCTGGCTGCCGCTCTTGTTATCCGGTGACGGGAAATACTGAATGCTGCGCTGGGGCAGCGTTTTCTGGTTGATCTTGATGTCCAGCAAATAAGCGCCGGGCATGACGTAGTCGGCGTCGGAGAAGCGCGAAAGATCCACTTTGCTGCGCTCGCCGATATCCAGGACGTCGGTATTGAATTCCGTGGCGGAAAATGCCGGACGCACCCAGAGGAAAGATAGAATGACGAGGAGAGGTAGGTGTTTCCGTGTCAGTAATGACGTCATAGCATAATCACTCATGGCAAGTCCGCGCCCAATAGCAGGTCATCCGTACGACCTGAATACGTAATGCTGTGCAGCGCCCGCCGGCGCTAGAGATAAGACAGGGTGAATTTGGCCAGAGAGCTGAAGCCGCCCGCCCGCGCCTTGTCGGGATGCAGGCGCAACTGCGCGCCAAAGCGCAGCGTGTTGTCGCCGGCGACGATCTGGTAATCCGCCGTCGTGCTGCCGAGCGGGATCGGCGCGCCGGCATCGTTCAACAGCTCGATAGCCACGCCCTTCGCCTCGCCGTAAACGCCGAGCAGGGACGGATCCCCGCTGTCGGCGGTGCCGTCGAACGTGACGTTGGCCGCGCGATAGATGAAGTCAGGCTTCACCTGGCTGGCCAGCTCGCAGTTCACCAGTTTGATCGTGAAATGGCGGCGGCTGCCGATCAGCACCGACTGCCCGTCATGCGAGGCATCGGTCATGGAAATCAGACCAAAATCGACGGTTTGATCCAGGCTGTCGCTGGCGATGCCGCACGGCGTTTCAACGATGGTGCCGCCCAGGCTGACTTTGCCGTGGCCCTGATTTTTCGCTGCCGCCGCCGCGCTGCCGACGCTGAGCGCGATGAGCAACAGGCCGCAAAGGCGGATAGTCATGCTGGCGTCTCCCTGTCTTTCCCTGTTCCCTTGCCGGTATCCTCGGCATGCAATAAAGCGGGGGATGCCCTGAGACATCCCCTGTGGGGTATTACAGGTAAGCCAGAGTGAAGTTCGCCACGCTGGTGAAGTCGCCCGGCACCACGGCGCTTGAGGCGCTGCTGCCCTGCAGATAAGCGGCGAATTTCAGCGAGTTGTCGCCGTCGTTCAGGCCTTGACCGTCGGTCGCGGTGCCCAGTTCCACCTCTTTGGAGTGCAGGTTGTCGTAGATCACGATGCCGGCGCCGGTTGCCGTGCCGCTCAGGGCCAGCAGTTTGTTGTTGACCGGATCAGGCGTGCCGGTAAAGGTCACTTTGACGTTTTTCATGGTGGAGATGGAGCAATCTTTCAGTTCGATGTTGAAAGGCTGCATGCTGGATTTACCCTGGTTGGCCAGGATGCGGCTGCTGATCTGGCCCATCGGCACGGTTTGGTCAACGGATTCCGGCGCGACGCTGCATGGCGCATCGATAATTTCGCCGGTAAAGGTGACTTTACCGCTGCCCTGATTAGATGCGGCATGAGCAACAGATGCGGAAGCGAAAGCAATCACGGTTGCCAGCATTAATTTATTCAGTTTCATTTCTCAGGTTCCTGTAGAGAGTTTTTAAATAAAAAGAACAGCACATCTAAATCCCCCGCGGCGGCGGCAACGCCATGTCGCCGTCCGTGCGGTTGGAGCCAGATCCTTTTGCTCTGGGCAATACGCCGACATCCGTTATTTATGAGAAATAACGAGATTTGGAAAATCGATAATGGATTTTCTGGTAAATAAAATACGATTTTTACGTGTGGCGTGTTGCTGGGAATATTCTTGCAAATAATAGTATTACTTGGAAATAGATTTTATTAAATTAAGTCAAATTCAGAATATAAAACCAAAAGGAAAAAGAAACATATTTGCTTTAAAATCAATAGATCGTATACAAATATTATCCAGTATAAATCACTATATAAATAACGATATGCGAGATATTAGATCGGGGGAAATAGGGCGGCACCTACAATTCACAATATTGTTTTGCTAATATCGCTCTGAGGTAGCAGATGATGCATTTCCCTTTAGAAACAAAATATAAAACATAATTCATTGTTTTTATTGTTGTTTAGTGATTTTCTGTTCATGAGGGATTGGGTTTCTTATTCGCGTTTAGTTCGCGTTTAAGCCTAATTGATTAACAATTAAATAACAATTTCACCGGTAGTGAATTATCCTATCACCTTGCGGAATAGGGATTTTTCGCTGCCTAACCCATTTTGATTAATCAAATTAAGGCATGTGCTGCTGCCGTTCGCCACATAATGATGACCTAAGTGACAATTAAAGGATTATAAACGGAATGATAACGATGATTAATGCTTGCGGCGGGCGCCGTTGGGTGGGTTTGACCCTATTTCTGCTGTCTTTTATGGCGCTTTCTGGCTGTGCGGGCGGGAGCAAGACAAAACTGAATTCCGTGAAAAAAATCTCACAGAACAATCCTAATGATAAATCCGATGAGCAACGCATCGCGCTTTGTCAGCAGCGGGTTAATTCATTAAAGAATATTAATCCGCAAAGTTACCAAAAACGCATCGCCTATTTTAATGGCCTGCTTTCCAACGCTTCGGGATATGCCGGGGTGCGCGGCAACGTGGATGAGAGTACCCGTAAAGCGATTGATGCTCTTTATCAATATAAAACCGAGAAATTCTGCGCCGACGTCGAGCATGAGCTGATGTCCGATCTGTCCAGCCGGGTTGAGAATCTGTAGCCATGAAGCGATGCGCGCAAGGATGGGCGATGGCTCTTTTGCTGTTGGCGGCGAGCGGGGCCGCTTGCGCCGCCGATGACGGCATTCCCGCGCTGTTGAAGTTTGCCGAACAGCGGCAGGCGCCACCGGCCGCGCCCAGGGAAGACACCGTGCGTCAATCGGCGTCAGCACCGGCCGCCAAACCGGCCGCTATCGTCGGGGCAGACAGCGCTCGTTTAACGTCGTTGAAGCAGTCTTTGCAACAGCAGACGGAGAAAATCCGTCAGTTGGAGCGGCAGTTGGCGGCGGCTCAGGCCGCGGCGGTGCCGAAACGGGAACCGGCCGTCGTCGATATTCGGCCGCTGGCCGATGCCCTGAAGGGATTGCGGCACGCCGTTGCGCCGGTGCCTGAAGTGAGCGTGCTGGCCGCTTCGTTAACGCGGGCCGAACAGCGCAGCGCAAGTTTGGCGGCGCAGCTGGCGCAGCAGCGCCGGCGGGTAGAGACCTTGCTGGCCGAACGGCAGCAGGCGGCCGAGCCGCCCGCGCTGGCCAGCGAGGCGGACAAGCAGGCGTATGCCGCCGGCGTGTCGCTCGGACGCGACATTCTGCATCTGCAGCAGGAGAACCGGCGCGCGGGGTTGGAAGCGGATACCCAGCTGTTGCTGGCGGGCATCGCCGATACCCTGGCCGGGCGGTTGCGGCTCGATGAAACCGCCATCGACGGCGCGCTGCACACGGCGCAGCAGCGGTTGCAGCAGGCGCAACAGACGCAGGCGCCACCTCGGGATGACAACGCCTACCTGGCCAATTTCGTCCGTCAGGAGGGGGTCAAGCAGGATGCGCTCGGTTTCTATTACCGGGTGGACTATGCCGGCAGCGGGGCGATCGGCGCCGATGATCGGGTGGATATCGTGGTGCGCGAAAGCCTGACCGACGGCCGGGTGGTCAAAGACATGGAGCTGGCGGGGACGGTGATCTCGCAGCCGTTGACGCGCTACCCGCCGCTGTTTCGCGCGGCTATCGAGAAGCTGCAGCGCCACGGCGCGATCACGCTGGTGGTGCCGCCGGCGCTGGCGTACGGCAAACAGGGCAACCCGCCGGCGATCCCCCCGAATGCCACCATGATTTACACCCTGCGCATCGCTGACGTGCAGCCGTGAGCGGGGTGCTCAGTAGTAACCACTCAGGAGGAATGCTATGGCCAAGGCGCCGAAAACGTTTGAAAGCAGAAAATCGCTGATGCTGAATGTGTTGCAAGGATTGTGCAGGGAGCGTGTGGAAGGATCTGGGGGCCATCATCCTCCGCCGGAGCAGTGGCCGAAGACGCGCGAGCTGGCGGATAAATGCGGCGAAAATATTTATACCACCCGCACCCTGCTGCTGGCGCTGGAAAAGGAGGGTAAGGTTCACTGCACCCACCGCAGCATCAACAATTCCCTCCGCTGGTACAGCTGCGACGAACAGGCAGCGATAAAAAAAGAGTGATTCGACCCTGGCGGTCGCTTTTGACTATTTCTACAGCTAATCATTAATTAAATTTATCATTTGACGGAGCGTTTCGCTCCGTCAATCCTCCCCCCTTCGTTCGCTGCCATCCGCACAGCCATTGCTAAGATGTTTTTGGCGGCCATATACTTATCGCTCAGACGGGAACAGGTGTAGGGAGCCGGCATCGTAATGAAGGAAAAGAAAGACATACTGAGATTGGATGATATTCATTATCAAATAGACAGTCAGGTGATCCTGGATTCCGTCTCTTTCACGCTGGGTGAAGGCGAGTTCAAACTGATCACCGGGCCTTCCGGTTGCGGGAAAAGCACCCTGCTGAAAATCATCTCTTCCTTAATGGATCCGACCAGCGGAAAGCTCTATTTCGAGGGTCAGGCGATCGACGAGATGTCGCCGGAGGCGTATCGCAAGCAGGTCTCTTACTGCTTCCAGACGCCGTCACTGTTCGGCAATACGGTTTACGACAATCTGGCGCTGCCTTACCAGATCCGCCAGGAACCGCCAGCCGAGCGAAAAATGAAGGCCGATCTGGCGCGTTTCGGGCTGCCGGAGGCGATGCTGACCAAAAGCATCAATGAACTGTCCGGCGGGGAGAAGCAGCGGGTGTCCCTGATCCGCAACCTGCAGTTTATGCCCCGGGTGCTGTTGCTCGACGAGATCACCAGCGCGCTGGACGAGGAAAACAAACGCAACGTCAATGAGATCGTGCATCAGCTGGCGGCGGAACACCGGCTGGCGGTGCTGTGGGTGACGCACGATACCGAAGAGATAGCGCATGCGGACGAAGTGATCACCCTGCGCGCGCACGGCGCCGAGCAACAGGAGCAACAACATGAATCAGCATAACATCACCAACGAATCCTTGGGCTTGTCGATGGTGCTGGTGGTGGTCGCCATCCTGATCAGCCACCGGGAAAAGCTGGCGCTGGAAAAGGACATTATCTGGAGCATCTGCCGCGCGGTGGTGCAGCTGATCATCGTCGGCTACGTGCTGAAGTATATTTTCGACCTGGATAACGCCGTTCTCACCGTGTTGATGGTGCTCTTCATCTGCTTTAACGCGGCCTATAACGCCAAGAAACGCAGCAAGTACGTCGAACACGCGTTCGTGACGTCGTTTATCGCCATCACCACCGGCGCGGTGCTGACGTTGGCGGTGTTGGTATTGACCGGTTCCATCGAATTTACGCCGATGCAGGTGATCCCCATCTCCGGGATGATCGCCGGCAACGCCATGGTGGCGGTGGGGTTGTGCTACACCAACCTCGGCCAGCGTTTCAAAAGCGAGCAGCAGAAGATTCAGGAGATGCTCAGCCTGGGAGCGACGCCCAAGTTCGCATCGGCGGCGCTGATCCGCGACAGCATCCGCGCTTCGCTGATCCCGACCGTGGACTCGGCGAAAACCGTTGGGCTGGTCAGCCTGCCGGGCATGATGTCCGGGCTGATCTTTGCCGGCATCGACCCGGTGAAAGCGATCAAATACCAGATTATGGTGACCTTTATGCTGCTTTCCACCGCCAGCCTGTCGACCATCATCGCCTGCTATCTGGCTTACCGTAAGTTCTACAACGCGCGCCACCAACTGGTGGTCGGCAACCTGAAGTAACGCCATGAAAAACGGCCTCCGCGGAGGCCGTTTTTTTTTACCCTTGCAGCAGGGCGATGCTCTGGCGGATTTCCCGTTCGATATCGGCCTCGCTCCAGCCGTCCAGCTGTGAAGAGAAGGGCTCGAAGGCGTAGACGCCGGTATAGCCCAGGCGTTCCAGGTTCTGCACCTGGCGGCGGCTTTCCAGCCGGTCGCCCTCGCTCAGCATAATGCGTTCTTCGTCGCTCAACGCGCCTTTATCCCGCCCGTCCTCCACGCCGGACAGATGCACCAGGCCGATCTGCGCCACCTGGATCTGCGCGTCGAAGTCGGCCTGCGTCACATCGCTCAGGTAGTGGTGGAACGTATCGAGCACGATGCGGTACGGCGCGCCCGAATCGCGGATGATCGCTTGGGTCAGCAGCGACGATCGCAGCGAGCTGATGCCGAAGCCCAGCGGTTCGACGTATCCCTGCACGCCATAGCGGGCAAACAGCGGCGCCAGCAGACGCAACGCGGCGAGGGTGTCGTCCCGTTTTTGCTGCTCGCTGCGCGTGTCGTCGGCGCTGCAGTGCGGGCACAGCACCAGCGCCCGGCTGTGGATAGCCTGCGCCTGCGCCAGCAACGTTTCGGCGCGCTGCTGCAGCGCCGCCGGGTCATCCACCCGATTGAACATGCCGAGGGCGTTGATCGTGACGATTTCAATGCCGTATTGCTCGGCGAGCGCGTTGAGCTGCGCGTTACTCAGATCGTCGGTCACCTTGCCGCTGGGCATGTCGTTGCGCAGCTCAACTTTGCTGAGCCCGCAGCGTTTCACCAGGCGGAAAAAATTGTCCAGATCGAGATTCGGCGCGATCTTGCGGTTAATGCAGAAGCGGTTCAGCGCAATGGTCATGAGGCATTACTCCAGCGGTCAGGGGTGAGAGATCAGGATTTGCCGTTTTCCAGCGGCAGCGGCTTGCCGTCGGGCAGGGGTTGGCGGTGGCGTTTGGCCAGCACCACCTGTTCCATTTTTTCCAGCGAGACGCCTTTGGTTTCCGGAATATAGCGGCCGATAAACCAGTAGCTGAACAGGCAGCAGGCGGCGAAGATCCACATCGGGAAGGCGCCGTGGAAATGCGAGAACAGGTAAGGGTGGTCGTTGATCATCGGGAACGACTGCGACACCGCGAAGTTGGCGACCCACATGCAGCCGACGGCGATGCTCATCCCCTGCGCGCGCATGCGGTTCGGGAAGATTTCCGATACCAGCACCCAGGCGCCGACGCCCCAGGACAGCGCATAAAACACCATGAAGAACAGCATGCCGAACAGCGCGAAATAGCCGGTGGCCTGCGTGTAGAGCGCGTACGAGGTGAGCAGCAGGCCGGCGATGGCGCCCAGCGTGCCGTAACGCATCAGCGGAATGCGGCCCATGCGATCCATCAGCATGGCGCCGATGACCGAACCGACCAGCTGCAGCACGCCGATCCAGATGGTCTGGAACAGCGCTTCCTGCGCGTTTTCAGTGACGGTTTTCAGCACCACCGGCGCGTAATACATCATCACGTTGACGCCGGTGACCTGCTGCAACATGGCGATCATGCAGCCGACGAACAGAATGAACCGCACCCGCACATCCCCGTAGTTCAGCTTCCGGTGCTGCTGCTGTTGATCCTGCTGCAGCGAGTCTTTGATTTCTTTCAGCAGATTCTGCGCGTGGGCGGCGTTGGATACCTTGGTCAACATCGCCAGCGCCTGATCGTCGCGGCCCATCATCACGTTCCAGCGAGGCGATTCAGGAATGACGAACACCAGGATGCAGAACAGAATGCAGGGGATCACGCCCGAGGCGAACATCCAGCGCCAGCCCATTTCCACCAGCCAGGCTTCGCTGGCGATGCTGGCGATTTTGAAGTTGACGTAGAAAATCACGATCTGGCCGAAGACGATGGCGAATTGCTGCATGCTGAGCGCCCGCCCGCGCATGTCTTTCGGCGACACCTCCGACATGTACATCGGCGACACGGTGGCGGCAATGCCGACCGCCAGCCCGCCGATGATGCGGTAGATGACGAACCAGGTGAAGGTCGGGGCCAAGGCTGCGCCGACGGCGGACACGGTGAACAGCAGCGCCGCCAGCATCAGCGCCTTTTTACGGCCCCAGCGCGCCGCCAGCGGCCCGGCGGCGAAGGCGCCGACCACGCAGCCAATCACCACGTTGGAGACTGCCCAGCCGGTTTCGGCCGGGCTGAGATCGAAATAGGCTTTCAACGCTTCGATCGCGCCAGAGATCACGGCGGTATCGTAGCCGAACAGAATGCCGCCCAGGGCGGCGATGCCGCAAATTCGCAATATGTAGCCGGTATTGTGCTTACGCTGATATGACATGTGTTGCTCCGATTTTTATCCTGGCTTCCGTCCGCACGGTTGGGGTGTCGGGAAGGGGGCGAGCGGAAGGGTGTGAACCGTGCCTGTCATCAAGGCGATGTCGTCGATAAATGCTGGAACAAACAAGAACATTTATTTCATAATTAGTGAATAATGGAATATTGATTTTTAGATCCAGTTCAAAAAAAACCGTCACCTCTGTGCCGGGTCTCTTGGGCGAACGAGGGCGTGCGGTAACGGCGACAGGGTAGGCGCAGTGCGGGTTTTCTGTAGCAAAGTCAGTGTGCATTCCCCCAACTTTCGCCGCCGCCGTTGCGCTTTCCCTGGCACGGCAATGCAAGCGCTCGCCCGATCGACACCGCAAAATTGCGACTTCACGCACTAAAAACAAATTTTTCAAAACAATTTATTTGAAACTTTTTTTTCAATGAAATAGAGTTTGCTGCATCCGGTCAGGATTTAGCCGGCTTGCCGACGGAGTTTGGCGAGCGGGACGATTAACGCCGCGCCGCCTGGGTGTGGCCAGGCGACAGCGGACTTGAAAAGAGGGCGTGACATGAAAACCGTGGGTAACTTTATTGACGGGCAGGTGTGCCTGAGCAGCAGCAATCAAACCGTCGACGTGCACAACCCGGCCAGCGGGCAGGTTGAGCGGCGCGTTACGCAGAGCACCGCCGCCGAAGTCAAACAGGCCATCGACGTGGCCCACCGGGCGTTCGCCGACTGGTCGCGCACCACGCCGCTGCGCCGCGCGCGCATCATGTTCAATTTCAAGGCGCTGCTGGAACAGCACCGCGACGAGCTGGCCGAGCTTATCGTCAGCGAGCATGGCAAAGTGTATTCGGATGCGCTGGGCGAACTGACGCGCGGCATGGAAGTGGTCGAATTCGCCTGCGGTATCCCGCATCTGATCAAGGGCGAGTATTCGCCGGACGTCGGCAGCGGCGTCGACAGCTTCTCGCTGATGCAGCCGCTGGGCGTGGTGGCGGGCATTACCCCGTTCAACTTCCCGGCGATGGTGCCGATGTGGATGTTCCCCATCGCGCTGGCCTGCGGCAATACCTTTATCCTCAAGCCGCCGGCGCTGGTGCCTTCGGCCTCGGTGCGCCTGGCGGAGTTGCTGAAAGAAGCCGGCCTGCCGGACGGCGTGTTCAACGTGGTGCACTGCGCCAATGAAGATGCGGCGCAGCTGTGCACCGATCCGCGCATTCAGGCGGTGAGCTTCGTCGGTTCCTCCACCGTGGCGGAACATATCTATACCACCGCCAGCGCGCACGGCAAGCGGGTACAGGCCTTCGGCGCGGCGAAAAACCAGGCGATCGTCATGCCGGACGCCGATCTGGACGCCACGGTCAACGCGTTGATGGGCGGCGCGTTCGGCTCTGCCGGCGAGCGCTGCATGGCGCTGCCGATCGCCGTGGTGGTCGGTGACGATACCGCTGACAAACTGATCGCCAAACTGAAGCCGCTGATCGCGCAGCTCCGCGTCGGGCCGGGCTTGCAGCAGGGTGGCGAAGAGAATGAAATGGGGCCGCTGGTGTCGTCCGCCCATCAGAAAAAGGTGCTGGGCTACATCGATCTGGGCGTGGAAGAAGGCGCCACCCTGGTGGCCGACGGCTGCAATTATCAGGTGCCGGGCTACCCTGAAGGCTACTACGTCGGCGGCACGCTGTTCGACCATGTGAAGCCGAACATGCGCATCTACCGCGAAGAGATCTTCGGGCCGGTGCTGGGCATCGTGCGGGTGCCGGACTATCGCACCGCCATCGACACGGTCAACGGCCACGAGTTTGGCAACGGCAGCGCCATCTTTACCGGCAGCGGCCACTACGCGCGTCAGTTCGTGCAGGAAGTGCAGGCCGGGATGGTCGGCGTCAACGTGCCGGTGCCGGTGCCGATGGCGTTCCACAGCTTCGGCGGCTGGAAGCGCTCGGTGTTCGGCGCGCTGAACGTGCACGGCACCGACGGCGTGCGCTTCTACACGCGCATGAAGACCGCCACCGCGCGCTGGCCGGCCGGGCAGCAGACGGTGTCCGAATTCAGCATGCCGACGCTGGGTTAAGCGATCGCAGAATATGAGCGGGCCGTTGCTCCTTTGGGGCAGCGGCCTTTGCACGGGGAGTTAACAGGAGAATCGAAATGTCTTCACTGCTTGCCAAATGTCAGGCGCCGAACGCCGAGGGGCGTATCCAGCACGTGACGCCGGAAAATGCCGGTTGGGGCTATGTCGGCTTTGACGTTTACCGCCTGGCCGCCGGGCAGTCGCTGCAGTTGGAATGCGGTGGCAGGGAACTGTGTCTGGTGCTGGTGGCCGGTATCGCCTCCGTCGCCACGCTGCGCGCCGAATACCCGCATATCGGCAAACGCATGAGCCCGTTCGAGCGCACGCCGCCTTACGCGGTGTACGTGCCGCACCACGATCGCATCGACGTGCGGGCAGAAACCGATCTGGAGTTGGCGGTGTGCAGCGCGCCCGGCAGCGGCCACCTGCCTTCACGGCTGATCACGCCGGCGGAAATCGGCGTGGAGCGGCGCGGCAAGGGGCGCAACCAGCGGTTGGTGCACAACATTCTGCCGGACAGCGAGCCGGCAGACAGTCTGCTGGTGGTGGAGGTTTACACCGACGAGGGCAACACCAGCTCCTACCCGAGCCACAAGCACGATCAAGAAGACTCGCCGGACGAAACCTATCTCGAAGAGACGTACTATCACCGCATTCAGCCGGAGCAAGGCTTCTGCATGCAGCGCGTCTATACCGACGATCGCACGCTCGACGAATGCATGCCGGTCTACAATCGCGACGTGGTGAAAGTGCCGCGCGGTTATCACCCGGTGGCGACCCTGGCGGGTTACGACAACTATTACCTCAACGTGATGGCCGGGCCGGTGCGGCAGTGGAAATTCACCTGGGAAAAAGACCACGCCTGGATTAACGGCGACGGCTATCCCGCCGCGCAATAAGCGCTTGAGGCCCGGCTTGCCGGGCTTTCTCTTTATCAGGGGATAAATTTGACCTAAATTTGCCCTCTATCTTGCTCAAATGATAACCTGTCCGCACGCGATTGCTCCCTGGCTGAGTGAATCTAACGAACCGCTGTTATGCAGTGAGAATGCCGGTACACAGGAGGAAAAATTATGACAACCACCATGTCTCAAAAAGCGGCGCGCGAAGGATTAGGTTCGCCCGATCTGTTTGAAGGCGGGGTTTACGTCACAAAAAATGGTGTTGCCGAGCTGTTTGTACAAACGGCGGCTGAGAGAGAGGCCGAAATACGGGAACGCAATCTCGAGCGCCAGTCCAACGCGTTGTTGAAACTGACTATGATGGCGAAGCAAGAGATTAAAAATCAGCGCGGTCTGTCGCCCGAAGAAACCTTGCAGCGGCTGCGTGACGCGCGGAAATAGACCCGAGGTGCAGGATGCCCCAGGAAATACGTTTTACCGTCGCGCCGGCGGCGGAATGGAGCCTGAAAGACATCGAGTCTTATAAGAGCGGAACGATAGGGGCCGTCGCAGCCGGGATGTTCGTGGACAATCTGTTGTTATCGTCCCTCGCGGCAATTGCCGACGATCCCGCCCGCTACCGCTTCAACGCCGTGCTGGCGGGCATGGGAGTGCGGTTGCACGAACGATTGGATCCCGACAGCGAATACCGCGTCATCTATGACTACGACGGCCAAACGGTGGAGATTCTGCTTTTCATCAGCATGAAGCAGGATCTGGAAAGCGCGCTCTACCGCTATTTGTTGCTGCAATAATCCCGCCGCGCCCGAGCCAGTCGGGCGCGTTCACATCCGCCTTACTCGTCCCGGGCGTTATTCAGCGCCAGCGAGACCGCCAGCGTCTGCGCCAGACACATCGAGGCCACCTGCGAACGGAACCCGTCCACCTGCGCTTCGCGCACCACGAAACAGACGTCGCTGAAGGCGGCCAGCGGGCTGACCTGGCTGTCGGTGATGGCGATCTGTTGCGCGCCGCGCTTGGCGCCCAATTCCACCAGTTCCACCGCCTCACGGGCGTACGGCGAATAGCTGATGGCGATCACCACGTCCTTCGGTTTCACCATGCTCAGCTGTTCGGTGAACATCCCGCCCAGCCCGTCAATCAGAAACGCGCGGCGCTCCAGATGGCGCAGCGCATAGGTGAGGTAGGAAGCGACGCTGAACGAGCGGCGCAGGCCGATCACGTAGATGTTTTCAGCGTTGTTGAGCAGCTCGACGGCGCGATCCAACTGCTCGGGAGCGATCTGCATCGCCAGCTGCTGCAGCGCCTGCGCGTTGACCATGGTGAATACGTTGAGAATCTCCGCCGGCTTCTCCGGCGCGACGTTGTCGTCGGTGGAGGTTTGGCGGAACAGGCGTGCGCGCTCGGTATAGTTCACCGTTTCCTCCATCAGATGCTGACGGAACACCTGCTTCATTTCGTTGAAGCCGCTGAAGCCGAAGGCGTTGGCGAAACGGATCAGGGTGGAAGGCGGCACGCTGGCCTGTGCGGCGATGGAGGCAACGGTATCGAAAGCGATGCTGTTACTGTTATCCAAAATATAGCGCGCCACCTGCTTCAAACGCTTGCTCAGCGTTTCATAACGGTGGCGGATCTCGTCCTGTAACAGCGAAAGTTGAGTTGGGTTGTTCATCCATTCGGCTCGCAGTGGGGTGAAGGCGCATTGGCCTGACGCCTGAAATATTGACAGGGTATTTTAACAGACGGAGCGGAAATTTCATTTCCTCAAAAAGCGATTTATTCGATCGCACATTGCGCGACTTCACAGAAAATGGGCAAAAAAATCCCCTTAAAGCGGCGAAATGGCCTTAAGGGGACGTGAACCTGCTGTGGCTGTCAGTGCGCGCCGCCCGCCTGCGGACGGTACTGGCGCCAGAAACCGATCAGCGTCAGGTATTTTTGTTTCACCTGCTCGATCAGGGCCGCGTCGTCGATTTCCCCCTGCAGCCAGCGGCGCGAAGGTTGGCCGAAAATGGTGCGGCCGACGGCGAAACCTTTGACCCAGCGCGCATCCGCGGCGGCGGCAAAGCCCGCCTTCAGCACCGCCTCCGGGGAGTCGAGCCCCAGGATCAGCACGCCGCGGCAGTCGGGATCGTAGGCGTCGATAAGGGCGCCGACCTGCCGCCAGTTTTCCGCGCTCAGCGGCGGCAGTTTCCACCAGTCCGGCTGAATGCCCAACTGGTAGAAGTGTTCAATCATCTCCAGGTAATAGCGTTCGTCTTTGTCGGCGTTGCTGTCCGGCAGGATCACCTCCAGCAGCAGTTCGTGGCCGGATTTGCAGCAGCCGCGGTAGACGTCGGCGATCAGCTCATCCTGTTCGCGGCGCAGTTCCGCCGCGTCGTGCGGGTGATAGAACACCAGGCACTTCACCACGTGCTCCTGCGGCCAGTCGATCAATTGCGAGCCAATATTGCCGTGCTCCAGGCGCAGCGGGCGCGAGCTGGGCAGCTCCACCGGCCGGCCGATCCACCATCCCTGGCCAGTGATTTCGTTCAGCGCCGCCTGCCCGTAGGTGGTGTCGGCCAGAATGCCGCTGTTGCCGTCGAGGCCGGCCTGCGCGGCAGCCTGTTGCGCCGCGGTGAGCAGCAGGGTCTTCAGGCGCGGAATGCGTTCCTCGCCGACGCCGGCTTCGCGCGCCATGTCCGCCAGCTGCTTGCGGTGATCGAAGGCGAACACGCACAGTTCCGGCCACTGTTGCTTGCGGGTGGTGACCCGGTGCAGGTGGTTCAGGCGTGCGTCGCGGTCCGGGCGCGTGACCTGTTGTTCACGCTGCAGGTAATCGTCCAGCTCCCGTTTGGTCGGCATCGCCGGCGCGCAGCCGTGGCGCGAAACCACCAATGCGCCGCAGGCGTTGGCGTAGCGGCAGGCCTGCTCCCAGCCTTCATCGTTCAGGTAGCCGCGCAGCAACCCGGACATAAAGGCGTCGCCGGCCCCCAGCACGTTCAGCACCTCCACCCGCACGCCGGCGTGCAGCTTCACCTGTTCCCAGTCGTCGGCGATGTCATCTTCGAACACCGAGCAGCCCTGCGCGCCGCGCTTGCACACCAGCGTGGCCGCCGTGGCCCGGCGCACGTTTTTCAGCGCCGTCAGCGTGTCGGTGCTGCCGCCGGCGATATGAAATTCCTCTTCAGTGCCGACGATCAGATCGAAATGGTGCAGCACCTCCTGCAGTTCACGGGTCACCTGGTCTGATTCCACAAAGCGGGTTTCGCCGTCCCCCAGCGACGTCAGCCCCCACAGTACCGGGCGGTAATCGATGTCGAGCGCGGTGCGCAGGCCGTGGCGGCGCGCATACTCCAGCGCCTTCAGCACCGCGGCGCGGGTGTTCGGGTGCGACAGGTGTGTGCCGGTGATGGCCAGCGCGCGCGCGGAGGCGATGTAGGCCTCGTCGATGTCGTCCGGCGTCAGCGCCATGTCCGCGCAGTTTTCGCGGTAGAAGATCAGCGGGAAGGTTTCCTGATCCTTGATGCCGAGGATCACCAGGCCGGTTAATCGTTGCTTGTCGGTGATCAGACAGCGGGTATCGGCCCCGACGCGCTGCAGCTCTTCACGCAGAAAGCGGCCCATGTGTTCATCGCCGACGCGGGCCAGCATGCCGGATTTCAACCCCTGAATGGCGGTGCCGTAGGCCACGTTGCCGGAAGAGCCGCCGAGGTATTTGGCGAATGTGCCGGCGTCTTCCAGACGCGCGCCGATCTGCTGAGCATAGAAATCGACGGCGATGCGCCCGAGACAAATGACATCAAGCTGTTTTTGTTGTGTAGCCATACCCGTTTCCTTCTGTTTAAGCAAAACTCCGGCGGCGGCCCGAGCGTGGCGCCCTGCAGGAAGCATGGGGACAGTATGGGGAATGAAAATTTCAATTTCAATATGAAATGAAATTTACACCCCAAAAATGTGATGTGTTTAAAACATCGACAGAGGCGTGGGAAAAGGCGGTGAACCGGCTGGATAAGGGCCGCCGGGGCCGTACATAAAAGGGAGGGTGAGGGCAGGGTAAAAGGCTGTCAGCCCATGTGCCAACGACTTTTAACGGCCGGTGCGCGGCACGAAGCCCATGAAGGCTGAACCACGAGATGAAACGCGCTTTTCATGTAATATGCGATCTTTATCGCAAAATGAAATGTTTCTTCTGTAATGTGATTTTATGAAAAATATATTTGTTTATAATCGCTTCACGTTTCAGGTTGTCGACTTCGTGAGCAGCGCGGGCATCGTCTGCTCAAGATAATAGCTGCCGCCGCGTAATACAAACACGGGATTGTCGGCTCGGCATGAGCGCTTTCCGGGGCGGCCCTCAATCTAAAGGGTGAGTAAATGGGCAAGATCAGGTTAACCATGGCGCAGGCGCTCGTCAGATTTCTCGATAACCAGTATCTGCTGGCCGACGGCGTGGAAACCAAATTCGTCGCGGGCATTTTCGCGATTTTCGGCCACGGCAACGTGCTGGGGCTGGGGCAGGCGCTGGAACAGGATAGCGGCGATCTGCGGGTGCACCAGGGCCGCAACGAGCAGGGGATGGCCCATGCGGCGATCGGCTTCGCCAAACAGAAGCTGCGTCGGCAAATTTACGCCTGCACCTCATCAGTCGGCCCCGGCGCCGCCAATATGATCACTGCCGCCGCCACCGCCACCGCTAACCGCATCCCTTTATTGCTGCTGCCGGGCGACGTTTACGCTTCTCGCCAGCCGGATCCGGTGTTGCAGCAAATCGAACAGTCTTACGATCTCAGCATCAGCACCAACGACGCGTTCCGTGCGGTGAGCAAATACTGGGATCGCATCGTGCGCCCGGAACAGCTGATGAGCGCCTGCATCAATGCGATGCGCGTGTTGACCGATCCGGCGGAAACCGGCGCGGTGACGCTGTGTCTGCCGCAGGACGTGCAGGGTGAAGCCTACGACTATCCCGACTATTTCTTCCAAAAACGCGTGCATCGGCTCGATCGCCGCCCGGCGACCGAGGGCATGTTGGCGGACGCCTTGGCGCTGCTGACGGCCAAACGCAAACCGCTGCTGGTGTGCGGCGGCGGCGTGAAATACTCGCAGGCCGGGCGGGCGCTGCGCGAATTCGCCGAGCGCTTCGGCATTCCGTTCGCCGAGACCCAGGCCGGCAAAGGCGCGGTGCCGAGCGACCATGAATTCAACCTCGGCGGCATCGGCGAAACCGGCTGCCTGGCGGCCAACACGCTGGCCCGACAGGCGGATTTGGTGATCGGCGTCGGCACCCGCTACACCGATTTCACCACCTCGTCCAAATGGCTGTTCCAACATCCGAGCGTCAGCTTCCTCAACGTCAACGTCAGCGCCTTCGACGCCGGCAAGCTTGACGGCGTGCAGGTGCTGGCGGACGCCCGCGAGGCGCTGAGCGAACTGGGCGCACGGCTGGCGCAGGCCGATTATCGCGCCGGCTGGGGCGACGCCATCGCCGCGGCGCGCAGCGCGCAGCATGAAGAGACCGAGCGGGTTTACGCGGTGGAATACAGCGGCGCAGGCTTTGTGCCGGAGATCGACGATCACCTCGATCGCGAGCGGGTGTTCGCCGAATTTATCGCTCAGACCGACTCGGCGATGACGCAAAGCCGGGTGCTGGGGGTGCTGAACCGCGAACTGCCGCCGGACAGCGTGATCGTCGCCGCCGCCGGCAGCCTGCCGGGCGACCTGCAGCGGGTGTGGCACAACCGCGGCGAGCACGGTTACCACGTGGAATACGGCTACTCCTGCATGGGGTACGAGGTGAACGCCGCATTGGGGGTCAAGCTGGCCGAGCCGCAGCGTGAGGTGTACGCGATGGTGGGTGACGGCGCGTTCATGATGCTGCATTCCGAGCTGGTCACCTCGATTCAGGAAGGCTGCAAGATCAACGTGGTGCTGTTCGACAACATGACCAACGGCTGCATCAACAACCTGCAGATGGAACATGGCATGGACAGTTACACCACCGAATTCCGCTTCCGCAATCCAGAGGGCGGCAAGCTCGACGGCAAACTGGTGCCGGTCGATTTCGCCATGCTGGCGGCGGCTTACGGCTGCAAAACCTATCGCGTCACCACCGAGCAGCAGCTGCTCGATGCGCTGGCCGACGCCCGCAGGCAGACCGTGTCCACGCTGCTCGACATCAAGGTGCTGCCGAAGACCATGGTGCACAAATATCTCAGCTGGTGGCGCGTGGGCGGTGCTCAGGTGGCCGACAGCGAGAAAATCGTCGAAGTGGCGCGCAAGCTGCAGGAAAACATCGATAAGGCGCGCGATTACTGATTCGTTTTCGAACACAACACACTTTCCAGAGGGTAGCGAAAATGACATTGAACATTGGGGTTATCGGCACCGGCGCCATCGGCCGCGATCATATCCGCCGCTGCAGCAAAGTTTTGCAGGGCGCCCGCGTCGTGGCGGTGAACGACATCAATCGCGACAACGCCGCCAAGGTGGTGAGCGATCTGCAGCTGGATGCGCGGGTGTATGACAACGGCCACGATCTGATCAAGGCCGCCGACGTGCAGGCGGTGCTGGTCACCTCCTGGGGGCCGAGTCATGAAGAGTTCGTGCTGGCGGCCATCGCCGCCGGCAAACCGGTATTCTGCGAGAAGCCGTTGGCGGTGACCGCGCAGGGCTGCAGAAACATCGTCGACGCCGAAGCGAAGCACGGCAAGCGGCTGGTGCAGGTCGGCTTTATGCGCCCCTATGACCAGGGGTATCGCGCGTTGAAACAGGTGCTGACCAGCGGCCAGATCGGCGAGCCGCTGATGCTGCACTGCGCGCACCGCAATCCGACGGTCGGCGAGGCCTACACCACCGATATGGCGATCACCGACACCCTGATCCACGAAATCGACGTGCTGCGCTGGCTGCTCGACGACGACTATGTGTCGGTGCAGGTGGTGTTCCCGCGCAAGAGCCCGAAGGCGTTCCCGCACCTGAAAGATCCGCAAATTGTGCTGTTTGAAACCGCCAAAGGGACGCGCATCGACGTCGAAATCTTCGTCAACTGCCAGTACGGCTACGACATTCAGTGTGAAGTGGTAGGGGAAACCGGCATCGCCAAACTGCCGGAGCCGTCCTCGGTGCAGATGCGCAGCGGCGCCCGCCTGTCGACCGAAATCCTGACCGACTGGAAGGATCGCTTTATCGACGCCTATGACGTCGAGCTGCAGGGGTTCATCAACGACGTGGCCGCGGGCAAATTGACCGGGCCTTCCGCCTGGGACGGCTACGCCGCCGCCGTGACCGCCGACGCCTGCGTGGCCGCCCAGCTCAGCGGCGAGATCGTGCCGGTGACCCTGCCGGCGCGCCCGGCGTTTTACGGCAAATAACCGCTCGCAGCGCGTACCCATGATTGTAGAGGAATGACCATGAAGATCGCTTTTGATGTCGACGTTATCCGGGATTTGGGTGTCACCAAAATGGTTCAGCAGGTGGCGGACTGGGGCTACAAATACATCGAGCAGTCGCCGCACCCGCAGATCAACCCGTTTTACAAACATCCGAAGGCCAGCCGCGAAATCATGGCGGAGTATAAAAACGCCCTGAAAGCGACCGGCGTGGAGATCTCCTCATTTATCGTGGTGTATCGCTGGTCCGGGCCGGGGGAAGATCGCCGCCAGGCGGCGGTCAAAAACTGGCGGCGGATGATCGAAATCGCGGTGGAAATGGGCGTGCAGGTGATCAACACCGAACTGGCCGGCAACCCCAACGAACCGGAGATCTGCGAGGAGCTGTGGTATCGCTCGATGGAGGAGCTGCTGCCGATCGTTGAGCGCGAGGGTATTCGTATGGAGATCCAGTCGCACCCGTGGGACTTCTGCGAGCTGAGCAACGAAACCGCCGATCTGGTGAAGTCGCTGCGCAGCGACCACGTCAAATACCTCTACAGCGTGCCGCACACCTTCTACTACGACAAGGGACAGGGTGACGTAGCCGGCATGCTGCAGTACGCCGGGGACGATCTTTCCCACGTGCTGATCGCCGACACCATGAATCACACCAAGCATTGCCGTTATATCGTCAACCCGCCAGGCGTTGACGCCGCGGTGCACCAGCACGTCGGCATCGGCGAAGGCGAAGTGAATTTCGACGCCCTGTTCCAGACGCTGCGCGACATGGAATTCGCCAACCGCAGCTTCAAGGTCGGCGGCGAATCGATCATCTGCACCTCGCTGTTCGGCTACCCGGAAAAGATGCCGAGCCAGGCGGTGGCGACCAGAGAACGCATCGAAAGAGAGCTGTTGGGCAAATAATCTGATTCGGCTCGCCGGCGGCGTTTGTACCGGCGGCCCTGCAAGGACCGAGGCAAACCATGAATAAAGACAACGTGAAATTGGCCATTGCGCCGATCGGCTGGACCAACGATGACATGCCCGATTTGGGCAAGGAAAACACCTTCCAGCAGTGCGTCAGTGAAATGGCGCTGGCCGGTTTCACCGGCAGCGAAGTGGGCAGCAAATACCCGCGCGATCCGGCGGTGCTGAAACCGATGCTGGATATTCGCGGCATCCAGATCTGCAACGCCTGGTTCAGCACCTTTTTCGCCGACGGCCAGAAAGACAAAACCATTGATGAATTTATCAACCACATGAATTTCCTGCATGCCATGGGCGCCAAGGTGATCGGCTGCTCCGAGCAGAGCAAGAGCATTCAGGGCACCACCAAAGGCGTGTTCGAAGAGAAGCCGTATTTCAGCGATGAAGAGTGGCGGCGGGTGGCCGACGGTTACAACGAGTTGGCGAAGATCGCCGCCGATAAAGGCATGCAGGTGTGCCTGCACCACCACATGGGCACCGGCATTCAGACCACGGCCGAAATCGATCGCTACATGAGCATGGTCAACGACGACGTTTATCTGCTGTTCGATACCGGCCACGCCTACTATTCGGAAGGCAGCCAACAGGCGATGATGGCGATCCTGGAGAAGTATCTGCCGCGCATCAACCATGTCCACCTGAAGGACGTGCGCGATGAGGTGGTGGCGGAAGTGAAGGCCAACAAGCTGAGTTTCCTCGATGGCGTGAAGAAGGGCACTTTCACCGTGCCGGGTGATGGCGTGATCGATTTCAGACCGGTGTTCAAGCTGCTGGACGAGCGCGGTTACAAAGGGTGGATGGTGGTGGAGGCCGAGCAGGATCCGGCGCTGGCCAACCCGTTCGAGTATGCGGTGAAGGCGCGCCGTTATATTCGGGAAACCGCCGGCATTTAGGCGGCGAGGGGCAATAGAGATCGAGGGGCGCCGCCGGCGCCCCTTTTTTGATGGCGGCGCGTTAGCCGCCGAGCGTTTGCCAGGTTGTGACCTGGCTGCCCGGCCACGGCGTGGCGGCGTATACGCCACGGGCGATCGCTCGAGCGAGGGTGTCCGCCGCCAGCGCGCCGATCTGCAGCACCGCCAGTTCACGGCTGCCCTGCACCTCGCGCTGCCCGGTGGACAGGGCGAACACCACGTCGCCGTCAAACGGGCTGTGCAGCGGGCGGATGGCGCGCGCCATGCCGTCTTGCGCCATGATGGCCACCCGTTTCAACTCCACCCGCGTCAGCGCCAGGTCGGTGGCGATGCAGGCCAGGGTGGTGTTCTTTCTGCCGCCCTGCGGCTCTTGCACCATCCCGTCTTCGCCCTGCGCACGCAGCTGCGCCAGAGCCGCCGCGCCGCCGTTGCCGAATTCACCATCAATTTCATAGGGCGTCGCCCAGAAGGCGCGGGTGCCGGGCGCTACCACCGCACCCAGGCTGTTGACCGCCACCAGTGCGCCGACGGTAGCGCCATTGGCGGCAACGATCGATGCCGAACCGAGCCCGCCTTTCAGCTTGCCCATGCCGGTCATGGCGCCGTAGCCGGCGCCGACGGTGCCCAGCGGAAAGTCCAGGCCGGCCTTGCCGACCGCGTCGATGCCCAGTTGGCGATACGGCGGCGTGAGCTGCCAGTTTTTATCGCCGCCGTTGGCCAGGTCGTACAGGCAGGCGGTGGGCACGATAGGTGAGACCGGCACGCCGGGGGCCGGCCGCAGCGCATAGCCTCTGCCTTGTAGCCCGAGCCAGGCCGCGACGCCGTCCGCCGCCGCCAGGCCGTATACCGAACCGCCGCTGAACGTCAGCGCATCGATGGTCTGTACCAAATTGTCCTCACCCAGCGCGTCGGTTTCCCGGGTGGCGGGGCCGCCGCCGCGCACGTCCACGGCGGCAATCGCCGGGCCGTCCGGCAGGATCACCGTCGCGCCGGTGCGCACCCGGCTGTCCTGCGCCACGCCGACCTTCAGGCCGGGTACATCGGTAATCAGATTGCGGGCGCCAGGGCGCCCGGCGGCGGAAGTTGGCATAGCGGCACCTAATGGGGTGAAGGGGGGGAACATGCCGGCGGCGGTCAGGCCGGCCAGCGCGTGTAAAAAGGTTCGGCGGTTGATATTCAGGGGCCGGCGCAGCGGCCCCTGCGGGGGGATGATATCACGCATCGCCGCGCGGCTGCCCGGAGCGAAAACGCGCCATATGGTAGGCATCGACCAGCACGCCGTCGCGCATGGCGAAAGCGCGGCTGGTGCCTTCAATCTCAAAACCGAACTTGCGATACAGCGCGATGGCCGCCGGGTTGTCGGTAAACACCGTCAGTTCGATGCGCTCGATGGCCGCCCAGTTGTCGCACAGGTCGATCATCGCCTGCATCAGGCGGCTGCCGACGCCTTTACCGTGGTAGCGCGGATCGACGCCGATGCCGAAGGTGGCCACGTGGCGGCGGCGCACGCGCTGATTCAGCATCACGGCTAACTGACCGACAAGCTGTCCGTCAACGAAGGCCGCCAGGTTATGCGTGCCCGGTTCGGGATTGGCGAGGCGTTTATGCCACAGGTCGACTGTCGGTAGCGGTAGGTGCAGCGTATCGCGGTAGACGGGCGTCTGAGAATAAAGATGATGCAGGGCCTGCGCATCCGATGTTTCCACGTGGCGTATCGCGATCTCGCTCATCTCGCTGCTCCTTTTGCTTACCGGTTGAATAACCTCTGAATTTATCCGTTTACTGCCTTGAGTCAATATTATTTCAACGGGTCAAAAAAAACGCTTTACAGGTGCGAATGATAATGATTATTATTGCGATGCGTTCCGGGGAGGGCATCAACCCTTGATACTCTCGCTGCGAAGGCACGACATTGCTCACATTGCTTCCAGTGTTTACTTAGCCAGCTCGGGTGCTGGCTTTTTTTTTGCCCTTTTTTCAGCCGTTTCCGCCTTCAACAAATCCGCTGCCCATCAGCTGTTTCATTCCATCGAAATTTTTGAACAGAGGCATGAGTTTTTTACGCTTTCTTATTCTGCTGGCAGGACTAGACTGTAAAAAAACATTGAGGAGAGTTGAATATGATTTATGTACGTAAAGCGGAAGACCGCGGCCACGCCAATCATGGCTGGCTGGATAGCTGGCACACCTTCTCATTTGCCGATTACTACGATCCGAACTTTATGGGATTCTCGGCGCTGCGGGTGATCAACGAAGATGTGATCGATGCAGGGCAGGGTTTCGGTACTCACCCGCATAAAGACATGGAAATCCTGACCTACGTGCTGAGCGGCACGGTGGAACATCAGGACAGCATGGGCAATAAGGAGCAGATCCAGGCCGGTGAATTCCAGATCATGAGTGCGGGCACCGGGGTGCGTCACTCCGAGTACAATGCCAATCAGGATCGCCCGTTGCACCTGTACCAGATTTGGATCATCCCGGATCAGGTCGGGCTGGAGCCACGCTATGAGCAGCGCATGTTCGACGCGCCGCAGGGCCGTCAGCTGGTGCTGTCGCCGGATGCGCGTGACGGCTCGCTGAAGGTGTTCCAGGATATGACGCTGTCGCGTTGGGCGCTGAATAAAGGCGAGCAGGGGGAATGCCCGATCGCCGCCGGCCGTCGCGTTTGGATCCAGGTGGTGCGCGGCAAGGTCTCGGTCAACGGCCAGACCGCCGGCATCAGCGACGCGTTCGCGGTGTGGGATGAATCGGCGCTGACGATCCAGGCCGACGAAGAGAGCGAAATCCTGCTGTTCGATCTGCCGCCAGTGTGATTAAGCGGTAAATATCAAGGGCTCACGGTGTGAGCCCTTTTTGCGTTGGCCGTCGCATAACCGACAATATCGGCCCGCCGTTTTTTTTGCTAAAATGACTGCCCATTCATGGTTAGTCAGTTCATTGATAATGAAGAAAAAACGGCCGGTACTCCAGGATGTGGCGGACAAGGTGGGCGTGACCAAGATGACGGTGAGCCGTTATCTGCGCAATCCCGACCAGGTTTCCGTCGCCCTGCAGCAAAAAATCGCCGTCGCGCTGGATGAGCTGGGCTACATCCCCAACCGCGCGCCGGACATCCTCTCCAACGCCACCAGCCGGGCGATTGGCGTGCTGTTGCCGTCGCTGACCAACCAGGTGTTCGCCGAAGTGCTGCGCGGCATCGAAAGCGTCACCGACGCGCACAACTACCAGACCATGCTGGCGCACTATGGTTATCTGCCGGAGCGTGAAGAAGAGCGTCTGACTTCGCTGCTTTCTTACAATATCGACGGCCTGATCCTGTCCGAGCGCCACCATACGCCGCGCACCCTGAAGATGATCGAGGTGGCGGGCATTCCGGTGGTGGAACTGATGGACTGCGTCTCGCCGTGCATCGATCTGGCGGTGGGCTTCAACAACTTCGAGGCGGCGCGCCAGATGACCCAACAGATCATCGCGCACGGCCACCGTCACGTAGTCTATTTCGGCGCTCGCCAGGATGAGCGTACTATTATCAAGCAGCAGGGGTATGAGCAGGCGATGCGCGAATCCGGCCTGGAGCCGTACAGCATCATGACCGCGCGTTCTTCCTCTTATTCCGCCGGCGGGGAGCTGTTGCGCCAGGCGCAGCGTGACTATCCGCAGATCGACAGTATCTTCTGCACCAACGATGACCTGGCGATCGGCGCGGCCTTTGAATGCCAGCGGCAGGGGCTGTCGATCCCGCAGGAGATGGCGATCGCTGGCTTCCACGGCCATGACATCGGCCAGGTGATGGTGCCGAAGCTGGCCAGCGTGCTGACGCCGCGTGAACGCATGGGGCAGATCGGCGCCGAGCGCCTGCTGGCCCGGCTGCGCGGTGAAACGGTGTGCCCGCGCATGGTGGACGTCGGTTTCACCGTGATCCCCGGCGGCAGTATCTGAGCCATTTTAACGTTCTGTTTTAACACCCTTTCTTTTTGCAGCGCGCCCTGAGGCGCGCTGGTTATCCCGCCTGTAAGCCCGCAGCTCGTTGCCGACATAAGTTTGATCTCTGTCCCAGAACGCGAATTTTAGCCGATTACCCGGTTCCGGTGCTTATTCTGTTACCGGTATCATGATACCGGTAACAACGAGTGCGCGGTCATCTTGCTGCAAGACTGAACCTCTGACTCAACAACACCTACAGCTCTTCTTAAACACCGGGAAAGAGCCTAAAAATAAAACAACCGCACGCTTTACGCCTATCGTAAAGAGAGTCGCGATAAAAGGTTGGAGAAAAACTATGCCATTAGTGATTGTTGCAGGCGGCGTAGCGCTGCTGCTGCTGCTGATGATCCGCTTCAAGCTGAACGGCTTTATCTCTCTGGTTCTGGTTGCCCTGGCGGTCGGGATTGCACAGGGTATGCCGGTCGATAAGGTCATCGGCTCCATCAAGGCCGGCGTGGGCGGCACGCTGGGCAGCCTGGCGCTGATCATGGGCTTCGGCGCCATGCTCGGCAAGCTGCTGGCGGACTGCGGCGGCGCACAGCGCATCGCCACCACGCTGATCGACAAGTTCGGCAGAAAACACATTCAATGGGCGGTGGTGCTGACCGGCTTCACCGTCGGCTTCGCGCTGTTCTACGAAGTGGGCTTCGTGCTGTTGCTGCCGCTGGTGTTCACCATCGCCGCCTCCGCGCGCATTCCGCTGCTGTACGTCGGCGTGCCGATGGCCGCCGCGTTGTCGGTGACTCACGGCTTCCTGCCGCCGCACCCAGGCCCGACCGCCATCGCCACCATCTTCCATGCCGACATGGGTAAAACCCTGCTGTACGGCACGCTGCTGGCGATCCCGACGGTGATCCTGGCCGGCCCGGTCTATGCCCGCTTCCTGAAAGGCATTGACAAGCCGGTGCCGGAAGGCCTGTACAACCCGAAAACCTTTACCGACGCGGAGATGCCGAGCTTTGGCGTCAGCGTTGCCACGTCGCTGGTGCCGGTGATCCTGATGGCGCTGCGCGCGGTCGCTGAAATGGTGCTGCCGAAGGGCCACAGCCTGCTGCGCTTCGCCGAGTTCTTCGGCGACCCGGTGATGGCGACCCTGATCGCCGTGCTGATCGCCATCTTCACCTTCGGCCTGAACCGCGGCCGCACCATGGATGAAGTGATGGGCACCATCACTGACTCGATTAAAATCATCGCCATGATGCTGTTGATCATCGGCGGCGGCGGCGCCTTCAAGCAGGTGCTGGTGGACAGCGGCGTCGAGCAGTACATCGCCGGCCTGATGGAAGGCAGCAACGTTTCGCCGATTCTGATGGCCTGGTCAATCGCCGCCGCGCTGCGTCTGGCGCTGGGTTCCGCCACCGTGGCGGCGATCACCGCCGGCGGCATCGTCGCGCCGCTGATCGCCACCACCGGCGTCAGCCCTGAGCTGATGGTGATTGCGGTCGGTTCCGGCAGCGTCATCTTCTCGCACGTCAACGATCCGGGCTTCTGGCTGTTCAAGGAGTACTTCAACCTGAGCATCATGGAAACCATCAAATCCTGGTCGGTGTTGGAAACCATTATCTCGGTGTGCGGCCTGGTGGGCTGCCTGCTGCTGGCGACGGTCGTATAATCTTTATCCGGCGCCCCGCGGGGCGCCGGCGTTCCAGAGTATCTTTATCAGTTGGGACGCATGTGGCGCGCTCGCGCCAGTTCCCATAAGGGCATGACACAATGAGTAATCCGCAGAATCACGTATTTGTTTTGATGGGCGTTTCCGGCAGCGGCAAATCCGCCGTGGCCAGCGCCGTCGCCCACGAGGCCAACGCCGCCATGCTGGATGGTGACTACCTGCACCCGCGCGCCAACATCATCAAAATGTCCTCCGGGCATGCGTTGGACGACAACGATCGCGCTCCGTGGCTGGCGGCCCTGAACGACGCCATCTTCGCCATGCAGCGCACCAATGATGTGTCGCTGCTGGTGTGCTCGGCGCTGAAGAAAAGCTATCGCGATCGCCTGCGCGACGGCAATCTCAACCTGCATTTCCTGTATCTGAAAGGCGACCAGTCGGTGATCGAGGAGCGTCTGAAGCAGCGCAAGGGCCACTTCTTCAAGCCGCAGATGTTGATTTCCCAGTTCGCCACGCTGGAAGAGCCGGGCGAGCAGGAACCGGATGTGCAAGCGATCGACATCAACCAGCCGTTGGACGGCGTGGTCGCCGATACGCTCGCCCATATTCGCCGCGTTACCGCCCGCTAAGCGCGGACCGTTGTCGGCGCCGCCAGGCGCCTACAGCTTCATGTAAGCCCGCACGCCATCCAGGAACATCTGGGTCGACAGCATCACCAGAATCAGCCCCATCAACCGCTCCAGCGCGCTGACGCCTTTGCTGCCCAGCAGGCGCAGGAACAGGTTCGACATCAGCAAAATGGCCGCAGAGAGACCCCAGGCGATCAGCAGCGCCGCCACCAGATGGGGCAACTGATGCGGGTATTGGTGCGACAGCAGCATCAATGCAGCCAGAATCGACGGCCCGGCCACCAGCGGGATCGCCAGCGGCACCAGGAACGGCTCCTCGCCGGCGGACAGCCCGGAGCTATTTCCCTCCTGCGAGGGAAAGATCATCTTGATGGCGATCAGAAACAGGATGATGCCGCCGGAAATGGAGACGGTTTCGGTACGCAGGTTGAGGAACGCCAGAATTTTCTCGCCGGCGAACAGGAAAATCAGCATCAGCAGCAGGGCGATCAGCAGCTCGCGGATCAGCACCACCCGGCGGCGGCGCGGCTCCAGATGCTTGAGCACCGACATGAAAATCGGCAGATTGCCCAGCGGATCCATAATTAAAAACAGCAATACCGTAGCGGAAATCATCTCTGTCATGGTGACCTCGTGATCGGGAAAACGCCTCGGCCTTTCCGGCCGCGTCCTTGCCTATCCCCTATGGATTTCAAATTGCAGCTAGGCGCCCAGCGATCGCATCCCCAGGAGCTTACTCAAGTAAGTGACTGGGGTATGACAAATCTGCCGGGAGCAGATTTGAACGCTGCTCGCAGCGGCCCCTTGGGGCGTGGCCCACGGATGGGCCACGTAACTACGTGCAGGTAACAACGCTGCAGTTTGAAAGACGACGGGTATATAAGAAGGATTGCTGAGAAATCCTCAGCCATCGAATAAATTCACTTTGCGCCCGCGCCGACATTTTGTAAGGTGAGGAGATATTGCACACAACTCGTTATCACCTACATAAGCCCTTATCCGGGCGGGACACAGATATTATGAAAAACGTTGGTTTCATCGGTTGGCGCGGAATGGTCGGCTCGGTTCTCATGCAACGCATGACGGAAGAGCGCGATTTCGACGCCATTCGCCCGGTCTTTTTCTCCACCTCGCAGCACGGTTCCGCCGCGCCGGCCTTCGGCGGCCAGCAGGGCACGCTGCAGGATGCGTATGACATCGACGCGCTGAGCGCGCTCGATATCATTATTACCTGTCAGGGCGGCGATTATACCAACGAAGTTTATCCTAAGCTGCGCGCCAGCGGTTGGCAGGGTTACTGGATCGACGCGGCCTCGTCGCTGCGCATGCAGGACGACGCCATCATCATCCTGGATCCGGTCAACCACGCGGTGATTCAGCAGGGCCTGGACAAAGGCATCAAAACCTTCGTCGGCGGCAACTGCACCGTCAGCCTGATGCTGATGTCGCTCGGCGGCCTGTTCGCCAACGATCTGGTGGAGTGGGCGTCGGTCGCCACCTACCAGGCGGCCTCCGGCGGCGGCGCGCGCCACATGCGCGAACTGCTGACCCAAATGGGCATGCTGCATGCCGACGTGGCGAAAGAGCTGCAGGATCCGGCTTCCGCCATCCTGGATATCGAGCGCAAGGTGACCGAAGCCACGCGCAGCGGCAAACTGCCGACCGATAACTTCGGCGTCCCGCTGGCCGGCAGCCTGATCCCGTGGATCGACAAGCAGCTCGACAACGGCCAGAGCCGTGAAGAGTGGAAGGGTCAGGCGGAAACCAACAAGATTCTGAATACCGGCAGCGTGATCCCGGTCGACGGTCTGTGCGTGCGCGTCGGCGCGCTGCGCTGCCACAGCCAGGCGTTCACCCTGAAGCTGAAAAAAGACGTGTCGCTGCCGGAAATCGAGCAGATGCTGGCGACGCACAACGACTGGGTGCGCGTGATCCCGAACGACCGCGAACTGACCATGCGCGAACTGACGCCGGCGGCAGTGACCGGCACGCTGAATACGCCGGTCGGCCGTCTGCGCAAGCTGAATATGGGGCCGGAGTATCTATCGGCGTTCACCGTGGGCGACCAGCTGCTGTGGGGCGCGGCCGAGCCGCTGCGCCGCATGTTGCGCATCCTGCTGTAAACCCGCACTTCCAGGGGGCTGGCTGCTTTAAGCCCCCTAATGCCTTATTTTCCGCTTTTTTGTTCGCCGCGCACCGCGTCGGGCAACGTCATCGCAAGCCTCGTTTCAATGGGCGGGATCCCGCCTATCTCCTCGTCAGTCACTGCATGCAAACGCCGCCAGGCTGGCAGTTTTCTTAATGAAGAATTTTCCTGAGCAATGCCGAGCAGTTTTTAACAGACATTGGCTATGCTTAACGCATGGGTGAACACTTTTTCACCATGACTGAAATATTTCAAAAAATAAGCATAAAGAGCGAAATTCAGGTCGGCAGAGTAAAGATTGGTCAATAACCGACCGCAATCACGCTTTAGAGTCCGAATGCATTGCATGATGACCAAAACGGCCAAGGAATAACCAACAAGCCGTGCTTAGATCATGCTGTTAATCTAAGGAAGAAGACTATGCCTGTACTTCCCGATCGTGACGTGATTGATCAGATCATCTCCGGCCATTACGCCGACCCCTTTGCTCTGCTTGGCATGCATGCGACCGATAACGGTCTGCAGGTGCGCGCGCTGCTGCCCGATGCTACCGAAGTTTGGCTGGTGGAACAGCAAACCGGCCGGCGGCTGGCGCAGTTGAACTGCGACGATCCGCGCGGTTTCTTCAGCGCCGTGGTGCCGCGGCGAAAAAATCCTTTCCGCTATCAGCTGCAGGTCAGCTGGCGCGATCATCAACAGATCGTCGACGATCCCTACCGGTTTGGCCCGCTGCTGCAGGATATCGACAGTTGGCTATTGGCCGAGGGCACGCATTTGCGTCCCTATGAACGGCTGGGCGCCCATCTTGTTACGCTGGATGGCATCGACGGCGTCAGTTTTGCGGTCTGGGCGCCCAACGCCCAGCGCGTCTCGGTGGTGGGGGAGTTCAACTTCTGGGACGGCCGCCGCCATCCGATGCGTCTGCGGCGTGAAAACGGCATCTGGGAGCTGTTCCTGCCCGGCGTGCGGGCCGGCCAGCTGTACAAATATGAAATCGTCGATTGCTACGGCAATACCCAGCTGAAAGCCGATCCTTACGCCTTCGAGGCGCAGATGCGCCCGGACACCGCCTCGCTGGTGGCGCCGCTGCCGGAGGTGGTGCCGTCGACGCCGGCGCGCCGCCGCGCCAACGATTTTGACCAGCCGATCGCCATCTACGAGGTGCATCTCGGCTCATGGCGCCGCCACACTGACAACCACTTCTGGCTCAGCTACGGCGAGCTGGCGGTGCAGCTGATCGACTATGTGAAGGACATGGGATTCACCCATATCGAGCTGCTGCCGATCAACGAGCACCCGTTCGACGGCAGCTGGGGCTATCAGCCGCTGGGGCTGTATGCGCCGACCCGGCGCTTCGGCACGCCGGCCGACTTCAGGGCGTTTGTGGCGGCGGCGCATGAGGCGGGCATCAACGTGATCCTCGACTGGGTGCCGGGGCACTTCCCGAGCGACGCCTACGGCCTGGCGAATTTCGACGGCACTGCGCTGTACGAGTACGCCGATCCGCGCGAGGGCTACCATCAGGACTGGAATACGCTGATCTACAACTACGGTCGCCACGAGGTGCGCAACTACCTGGCGGGCAACGCGCTGTATTGGCTGGAGCGTTTCGGCATCGACGCGCTGCGGGTCGATGCGGTGGCGTCGATGATCTATCGCGATTACAGCCGCGCCGACGGCGAGTGGGTGCCGAATTACTATGGCGGCAACGAGAACCTGGAGGCCATCGCCTTCCTGCGTTATACCAACCAGACTATCGGCCAGGCGCAGCCGGGCGCGGTGACGCTGGCGGAGGAGTCCACCGACTATCCCGGCGTCACCCTGCCGCCGGATGCCAACGGCCTGGGGTTCCACTACAAATGGAACCTCGGCTGGATGCACGACACGCTCAATTACATGAAGTGCGATCCGGTGCACCGCAAGTATCACCACAACCAGATGACCTTCGGCATGCTTTACGCCTATACCGAGAACTTCGTGTTGCCTATCTCGCACGATGAAGTGGTGCACGGCAAAAAATCGATCCTTGACCGTATGCCGGGCGATGCCTGGCAAAAGTTCGCCAACCTGCGCGCCTATTACGGCTTTATGTGGGCGCATCCGGGCAAAAAGCTGCTGTTTATGGGCTGCGAGTTCGCGCAAGGGCGCGAGTGGAATTTCGATACCAGCCTTGACTGGCATTTACTGGAAGGGCTGGATAACTGGCATAACGGCGTGCAGCGGTTGGTGCGCGATCTGAACCACTGCTACCGCCAGCAGGCGCCGCTGTACGAGCGCGACTACCGCCCGGACGGCTTCGAATGGCTGGTGGTCGACGATCACGACAACTCGGTGTTCGCCTTCGCGCGCTACGATTCGCAGGGCAATGAGTTGATCGCCATCAGCAACTTTACCCCAGTGCCGCGCTACCGCTACCGCATCGGCCTCTCGCGCGCCGGTGACTACCGCGAGATCCTCAATACCGATTCGCACCACTATCACGGCAGCAACGCCGGCAATCAGGGGCGGGTCTCTTCCGAAGCGGTCGGCAGCCACGGCCGCGACTTCTCCATCTGCGTAACGTTGCCGCCGCTGGCGACCATTTATCTGCTGCGGGAGGCGCCATGACGGAGCTGACAGCCGGCCTCGCCGCGCCGCTGGGCGCGCAGTACGACGGCGAAGGCATCAACTTTACCCTGTACTCGGCGCACGCCGAGCGGGTGGAGTTGTGCCTGTTCGACGGCCAGCAGCGCGAAGTGCGCCTGCCGCTGCCGGCGCGCAGCGGCGATATCTGGCATGGCTATTTGCCGGGCGGCAAGCCGGGACAACGTTACGGTTACCGGGTCTACGGCCCGTTTGATCCGGCGAACGGGCAGCGCTTCAACCCCAACAAATTGGCGCTCGATCCGGCCGCGCGCGCGGTGGAAGGGCCGGTGGCGGACCACCCGCACCTGCACGGCGGTTACGAGCAGCCGGACCCGCACGACAGCGCGGAGCTGATGCCGAAATGCGTGGTGGTGGACGAACGGTACGACTGGCAGGACGATCGCCCGCCCGCCACGCCCTGGGGGCAGACGGTGATTTACGAAGCGCACGTGCGCGGTCTGACGCTGCTGCACCCGCAGATACCGCCGGCGCTGCGCGGCAGCTTCGCCGCATTGGGGCACCCGGCGATGATCGCCCACTTCAAACGCCTCGGCATCACCGCGCTGGAACTGCTGCCGGTGCAGCAACATACCTCCGAACCGCGCCTGCAGCGGCTGGGGCTGATCAACTATTGGGGCTATAACGTGCTGGCGCCCTATGCGCCGGACAACCGCTACGCCAGCCTGAGCACCGATGCCACGCCGCTCAACGAATTCCGCGATGCAGTCAAGGCGCTGCACCAAGCCGGCATCGAAGTGATCCTCGATGTGGTGTTTAACCACAGCGCCGAGCTGGATAGGGACGGGCCGATGCTGTCGCTGAGCGGCATCGATAACCTGAGCTACTACTGGCTGACGCCCGAAGGGGACTATGTCAACGATACCGGCTGCGGCAACACGCTGCGGTTGGATCAGCCGCAGGGCGTGGCCTGGGTGATGGATTGCCTGCGTTTTTGGGTGCGGGAGTGCCACGTCGACGGCTTCCGTTTCGATCTGGGCAGCGTGCTCGGCCGCACGCCGGGGTTCGATCGCGATGCGCCGCTGTTCCAGGCGATGCTGGCGGACGATCTGCTGTCGCGCTGCAAGCTGATCGCCGAACCCTGGGACATTGGCCCCGGCGGTTATCAGGTGGGGGCGTTCCCCGGCCGCTTCGCCGAATGGAACGACCATTACCGCGACGACATGCGCCGTTTCTGGCTGCAGAGCGGCGTGTCGCTCGGCCAGTTCGCCCAGCGTTTTGCCGCCTCGAGCGATCTGTACAACCAGCGCGGGCGGGCGCCTTACGCCACCGTCAACATGCTGACCGCCCATGACGGGTTTACCCTGCAGGACGTGGTCAGCTTCAACGAGAAACACAATCAGCCGAACGGCGAGGGCAACCGCGACGGCAGCGATCGCAATTTCAGCAACAACCACGGCGTCGAAGGCCTGGTCGCCGACGACGCCATTGTGCAACGCCGCAGGGCCAGCCAGCGGGCGATGCTCGCCACGCTGTTGCTGTCCCAGGGTACGCCGATGCTGCTGGCCGGCGATGAACAGGGACACAGCCAGCAGGGGAACAACAATGCCTATTGTCAGGACAACGCCACCACCTGGCTCGACTGGGCCACGGCGGACGACGCGCTGACCGATTACGTCGCGGCGCTGATCGCGCTGCGCCGCCAGATCCCCGCGCTGCAGCAGGACCGCTGGTGGCAGCAGGACGACGGCAGCGTGCAGTGGCTGAACGCGCAAGGCCAGCCGCTCGACGCGCAGCAGTGGGAGCGGGGCGAGTTGCTCATGCAGATCCTGCTGTCGCAGCGCTGGCTGCTGCTGGTCAACGCCACGCCGCAAACGACGGAGATGAGATTGCCGGAAGGCGATTGGCAGGTTGTCGCTCCGTTCACTCAGGAAGACTCACGGGCGGTATTGCCCGCCTGGCACCAGGCCGCGCGCTCGCTTTGCGTACTGGTACGGAAATAATAAAAGGAGTCCGCTATGGTTAGGTTTGAAAATAAAGACCCCCTGATGTTGGCGCGCCAGTTGCCGATTAAATCCGTAGCGCTGATCCTGGCCGGCGGCCGCGGCTCACGTTTGAAAGATTTGACCTCCACCCGCGCCAAGCCCGCCGTCCACTTTGGCGGCAAATTCCGCATCATCGATTTCGCCTTGTCGAACTGCCTGAACTCCGGCATCCGCCGCATCGGCGTGATCACCCAATATCAGTCGCACACGCTGGTGCAGCACATTCAACGCGGCTGGTCATTCCTCAACGAGGAAATGAACGAGTTCGTCGATCTGCTGCCGGCCCAGCAGCGCCTCAGCACCGAGCATTGGTACAAGGGCACCGCCGACGCGGTGTACCAGAACCTGGATATCATCCGCCGCTACGAGGCCGAATACGTGGTGATCCTGGCGGGCGATCACATCTACAAGATGGATTATTCACGCATGCTGATCGATCACGTCGAGAAGGGCGCTCAGTGCACCGTGGCCTGCCTGCCGGTGCCGCGCAGCGAAGCCGGCGAATTCGGCGTGATGAAGGTGGATGAAAGCGACCGTATCATCGAGTTTCTGGAAAAGCCCGCCGATCCGCCGGCGATGCCGGGCAACCCGGATATGTCGCTGGCCAGCATGGGCATCTATATTTTTAATGCCGCCTACCTGTTCCAGCTGCTGCAAGAGGATATGTCGACTCCCGGCTCCAGCCACGATTTCGGCAAGGATCTGATCCCGAAAATCACCGCGCAGCAGGCGGCGTGGGCGCATCCGTTTACCTTGTCCTGCGTGACGTCCAATCCCGATCTGCCGCCGTACTGGCGCGATGTGGGCACGTTGGACGCCTATTGGCGCGCCAATCTCGATCTGGCGTCGGTGACGCCGGAGCTGGACATGTACGACCGCGCCTGGCCGATCCGCACCCACATGGAACCGCTGCCGCCGGCCAAGTTCGTGCAGGATCGCTCCGGCAGCCATGGCATGACCATGAACTCGCTGGTGTCCGGCGGTTGCATCGTGTCCGGGTCGGTGGTGGTGCATTCGGTGCTGTTCCCGCGCGTGCGAGTGAACTCGTTCTGCACCATCGACTCTACCGTATTGTTGCCGGACGTGAACGTCGGCCGTTCCTGCCGCCTGCGGCGCTGCATCATCGACCGCGCCTGCCATATTCCGGAGGGCATGGTGATCGGGGAAAACGCCGATGAGGACAGCAAGCGTTTCTATCGCTCGGAAGGCGGCATCGTGCTGGTGACGCGCGAAATGTTGTCAAAATTGTGAGTTAACGTGGGGGCAGAACGATAGCCTGCCGCCCGATGAACGGTTCGATGGCTTGCGCAACGCGGCACACATAACAGCGGCAAGCCTGCTTTATTTCTTATCCAGAGGCCTTCGGCCGACTTTCAGGAGTGATAATGCAGGTCTTACACGTATGTTCTGAAATGTTCCCCCTGCTGAAAACGGGCGGACTCGCAGACGTGGTTGGCGCGCTGCCGGCGGCGCAAATCGCCGAAGGCGCCGATGTTCGGGTGCTATTGCCCGCTTTCCCTGACGTACGCAACGGCATACCCGACACCGTGCTGGTGGCGGAAATCGACTCGTTCGCCGGCCGGGTTGGCCTGCGTTACGGCACCTACCATGGCGTGGGCATCTATCTCATCGATGCGCCCTGGCTGTATGACCGGCCGGGCAGCCCGTACCACGATCAGTCCATGTACGCCTACCCTGACAACCACCGCCGCTTTGCGCTGCTGGGCTGGATGGCCTGCGAGCTGGCCAAGGGGCTGGATCGCTACTGGCGGCCGCAGTTGGTGCATGCCCACGACTGGCACGCCGGTCTTAGCTGCGCCTATCTGGCCGCCAACGGCCACCCGGCGCGTTCGGTGTTCACGGTGCATAACCTGGCCTATCAAGGGCTGTTTTCCGCCCATCACGTGACCGAACTGTGGCTGCCGGCGTCGTTTTACAACGTCTATGGTCTGGAGTTCTACGGCCAGATGTCGTTCCTCAAGGCCGGGCTGTTTTATGCCGACCACGTGACCGCCGTCAGCCCGACCTATGCGCGCGAGATCACCCGGCCGGAGTTCGGCTACGGCATGGAGGGGCTGCTGCAGGAGCGGCAGCGGCAGGGCAGGCTGAGCGGCATCCTCAACGGGGTGGACGACAAGATTTGGGATCCGGCCCACGACCCGCGGCTGAGCGCCCGCTATGACGCCGACGATCTGAAAAGCAAGGTCAAAAACAAGCTGCATCTGCAAAAGGCCATGGGGCTGAAGGTGGACGAATCGCTGCCGGTGTTCGCGGTGGTGAGCCGATTGACCAGCCAAAAAGGCCTGGATCTGGTGCTGCAGGCATTGCCTGAACTGCTGGCGCAGGGCGGGCAGCTGGCGCTGCTGGGCGCCGGCGATGCGGTGCTGCAACAGGCGTTTCTGGCCGCCGCCGCCGACTACCCTGAACAGGTCGGCGTGCAGATCGGTTATCACGAATCCTTCTCCCACCGCATCATCGGCGGCGCCGACGTTATTCTGGTGCCGAGCCGCTTCGAGCCCTGCGGTCTGACGCAGCTCTACGGTCTGAAGTACGGCACGCTGCCGCTGGTGCGCCGCACCGGCGGGCTGGCGGACACGGTGGTGGACTGCGCGCTGGAGAACCTGGCCGACGGCACCGCCAGCGGATTCGTGTTCGACGATTGCGACGCCGTCGCGCTGGGCAACGCCATCCGCCGCGCCATGGTGCTGTGGAGCCGGCCGAAACACTGGCGCCACGTTCAGCGCCACGCCATGAGCGTGGACTTCGGCTGGCCGGTGGCGGCGAAAGAGTATTTATCGCTTTATCAACGCTTGTAGCCCGCGTTTCGCGTCTCGGGTTGACGCGCGGCGGGCAGCCGTAAGGGTAGATTGTCGGGGCGCGGCGTGCCGCGTCCATGTTCAGCGGAGCCCGCTATTCCGCGGCGAATGGCGGGGCTCCCCACAAGGGATTAAAAAGCCATGACTTCACCGTTTAGTTACACCTCACCTACGGTCAGTGTGGAAGCGCTGAAACACTCCATCGCCTATAAGCTGATGTTTATCGTCGGCAAGGATCCGGCCATCGCCAACCGGCACGATTGGCTGAACGCCGTGCTGTTCGCGGTGCGCGATCGCATGGTGGAGCGCTGGCTGCGTTCCAACCGCGCCCAGCTGTCTCAAGATGTGCGGCAGGTGTATTACCTGTCGATGGAGTTCCTGATCGGCCGCACCCTGTCAAACGCGCTGCTGTCGATGGGCATCTATCAGGACATCGACAACGCGCTGAACGAGATGGGGCTGAACCTGGCGGAGCTGCTGGAGGAAGAAAACGACCCCGGGCTCGGCAACGGCGGCCTGGGCCGGCTGGCGGCCTGTTTCCTCGACTCGCTGGCGACGCTGGCGCTGCCGGGGCGCGGCTACGGCATTCGCTATGAATACGGCATGTTCAAGCAGAACATCGTCAACGGCCAACAGATGGAGTCGCCGGACTACTGGCTGGAGTACGGCAATCCGTGGGAGTTTCCGCGCCATAACACCCGCTACAAGGTACGCTTCGGCGGCCGCGTGCAGCAGGAGGGGGCCAAGGCGCGCTGGCTGGAGACCGAAGAGGTCGTGGCCATCGCCTACGATCAGGTGATCCCCGGTTTTGACACCGACGCCACCAACACGCTGCGGTTGTGGGGCGCGCAGGCCAGTAATGAGATCAACCTCGGCAAGTTCAACCAGGGCGATTACTTCGCGGCGGTGGAAGACAAAAACCACTCGGAGAACGTGTCGCGGGTGCTCTATCCGGACGATTCGACCTCCTCCGGACGCGAGCTGCGGCTGCGGCAGGAGTATTTCCTGGTGTCGGCCACGGTGCAGGATATTCTTAACCGCCATTGGCTGATGCACAAAACCTTCGACAACCTGGCGGACAAGATCGCCATTCACCTCAACGACACCCACCCGGTATTGTCGATCCCCGAGCTGATGCACCGGCTGATCGACGAGCACAAATTCAAGTGGCTCGACGCCTGGGAAGTGGTGGAGCAGGTGTTCTCTTACACCAACCACACGCTGATGAGCGAGGCGCTGGAGACCTGGCCGCTGGACATGATAGGCCGCATCTTGCCGCGCCATCTGCAGCTGATTTTCGAAATCAACGATCACTTCCTCAAGATGGTGCAGGAAGTGGCGCCGGACGACAACGACCTGCTGGCGCGGGTCTCGATCATCGACGAAACCAACGGCCGCCGGGTGCGCATGGCGTGGCTGGCGGTGGTGGCCAGCCACAAGGTCAACGGCGTTTCCGCCCTGCATTCCGAACTGATGGTGCAGTCGCTGTTCGCCGACTTCGCCCGGCTGTTCCCGACTCGTTTCTGCAACAAAACCAACGGGGTGACGCCGCGCCGTTGGCTGGCGCTGGCCAACCCGCCGCTGGCGGCGGTGCTGGACGACTGCATCGGCCAAACCTGGCGCACCGATCTCAGCCAACTGAGCGAGATCAAAGCCAACGTCGATTACCCGAGCTTCCTGCAGGCGGTGCAGCGCGCCAAACGGCAGAACAAGGAGCGGTTGGCGCTGTATATCGCCAAAACGCTCAACGTGGTGGTCAACCCGGATGCGTTGTTCGATGTGCAAATCAAGCGTATCCACGAGTACAAACGGCAACTGCTCAACGTGCTGCATGTCATCACGCTGTATAACCGTTTGCTGGCTGACCCTGACATCGAGCGCGTGCCGCGGGTGGTGATCTTCGCCGGCAAGGCGGCCTCTGCCTACTATGCCGCCAAGCAGATCATCCGTCTGATCAACGACGTGGCCAAAGTGATCAACAACGATCCGCGCGTGCATACCCAACTGAAGGTGGTGTTCATTCCGAACTACGGCGTCAGCCTGGCGCAGATCATTATCCCGGCGGCGGATCTGTCGGAACAGATCTCGCTGGCGGGCACCGAGGCCTCGGGCACCAGCAACATGAAGTTCGCGCTGAACGGCGCGCTGACCATCGGCACGCTGGACGGCGCCAACGTCGAGATGCGCGAGCACGTGGGGGAGGAGAATATCTTTATTTTCGGCAATACCGCCGAGCAGGTTGAGGAACTGCGCCGCAACGGTTACAACCCGCGCCAGTACTATGAGCAAGACTCGGAGCTGCATCAGGCGCTGACGCAGATCGCCACCGGGGTGTTCAGCCCGGAAGAGCCGAAACGCTATGGCAATTTGTTCGACTCGCTGGTCAACCTCGGCGATCACTATCAGCTGTTGGCGGATTACCGCAGCTATGTGGACACGCAGGACAAGGTGGACGAGGTGTATCTCAATCAGGACGAGTGGACGCGGCGCGCGGTGCTGAATATCGCCAATATGGGCTACTTCTCATCCGATCGCACCATTCAGGAGTATGCGGATGAAATTTGGCACATTAAGCCGGTGAAGCTATAAAGCGGGAGAGGAAAAAAGCAAAGGGCCGGATAACCGGCCCTTTGTCGTTACGCTGCAGCTCAGGAAGCCAGAGACAGCGCTTTCGTTTTCGCGTGTTCCGCCAGCCAGGCTTTCACTCGCGCCTGCTGCGCCTCGTCCAGCCACATGCCCAGCTTGGTGCGGCGCCAGATGGCGTCGTCCAGCTCTACGACCCACTCTTTCTCGGTCAGGTAACGCAGCTCGGCTTCATACAGACCGTGGCCGAAATCTTCGCCCAGATCGGCGAGGCCGTTGGCGCCGGCCAAGATCAGCTCGCTCTGGCTGCCGTAGGTGCGGGCATAGCGGCGCGCCAGGGCTTCCGGCAGCCAGCCGTGCGCACGGCGCAGTTTGGCCGCGTAGCCATCGCGATCGCCGTCGATGTCACCGCCCGGCAGCGTGGCGTTTTTGGTCCACGCCGGGCCGCAGCCTGGGTAGTAGTGGGCCAGTTTTTCCATCGCATGTTCGGCCAGCTTGCGGTAGGTGGTCAGCTTGCCGCCGAAGACCGACAGCAGCGGCGCTTTGCCCTGCTCATCGTGCACGTCCAGCGTGTAATCGCGGGTGATCGCCTGCGGTGAATCGGACTCGTCGTCGCACAGCGGACGCACGCCGGAGTAAGTCCAGACGATGTCGTCGCGGCCCAGCTGCTTCTTGAAGTGATCGTTGTACACTTTCAGCAGATAAGCGATTTCGTTCTCGTCGATCTTCACGTCTTTCGGATCGCCTTTGTACTCCACGTCGGTGGTGCCGATGATGGAGAACTCGTCATTCCACGGGATCACGAACACGATGCGGTGGTCTTCGTTCTGCAGAATGTAAGACTGCGGCTGATCGTGCACGCGCGGCACCACGATGTGGCTGCCTTTGATCAGGCGGATGCCGTAAGGCGATTTGAGCTTCAGGCCGTCGTCGAAGAAGTTTTTCACCCACGGGCCGGTGGCGTTCACCAGGCCTTTGGCGCGCCAGGTGAAGGTTTTGCCGCTGTCGATATCGACCGCTTCCACCATCCACAGGCCGTTTTCACGCCATGCGCGGGTCACTTTGGTGCGGGTGCGCACTTCGCCGCCGCGTTTTTCCACTTCCTGCGCGTTCAGCACCACCAGGCGAGCATCGTCGACCCAGCAGTCGGAATATTCGAAACCGCGCTTCAATTCAGGCTTCAGCACCGACTCTGGTCCAAAGCGCAAACCCTTACTGCCCGGCAGGCTGGTGCGTTTGCCCAGGTGATCGTACAGGAACAGGCCGATACGGATCATCCAGGCCGGACGCAGGTGCGGCTGGTGCGGCAGGCGGAAACGCATCGGGAACGCGATGTGCGGCGCCAGCTTCAGCAGCACTTCACGTTCGGCCAGCGCTTCGCTCACCAGACGGAATTCGTAGTGTTCCAGGTAGCGCAGGCCACCGTGGATCAGTTTGGAACTGGCGGAAGACGTAGCACAGGCCAAGTCTTGCGCTTCCAGTAGCAGTACCGACAGCCCGCGCCCGGCAGCATCCGCCGCGATGCCGGCACCGTTGATGCCGCCACCGATAACGATCAAGTCTTTGGTTTCCACGTCATCTTCCTCCAGATGTTCGAAATAGCTCTTTCATGTTCGTTTTCGCTCATGATTGTAATCAAAAACCAACAGGCAAGCCAAGAGTTAACCAAACAAAAACATTTAGGCGTGATAGAGGTAACAGTTTGGTGATGATAGTCACACAAGCAGTATGGATATGGCGCGGGCGCGCAAACGGCTGTCGATGAGGGGAGCCTGAAGGTATGAAACGGGGCGGCGGCGCGCCCCGCAGGTTAAGGCCGAATCAGCACAACTCCAGCTGCACGTCGTACTGTTCGATGATTTTCATCACGCTCGGCGGCGGCAGTTGGTCGGTAAACAGGTAGTCGATCAGGTTCATGTTGCCCAGGTTGACCATGGCGTTGCGGCCGAATTTGGAATGGTCGGTGACCAGCATCACGCAGCGGGAATTTTCGATAATCGCGCGTTTGGTGCGCACTTCGTGATAGTCGAATTCGAGCAGCGAGCCGTCCATATCGATGCCGCTGATGCCGAGAATGCCGTAATCGAGACGGAATTGGGAGATGAAGTCCAGGGTGGCTTCGCCCATGATGCCGCCGTCGCGTGTGCGCACTTCGCCGCCGGCCAGGATCAGGCGGAAGTCTTCCTTGGCGGTCAACAGGGTGGCGACGTTAAGGTTGTTGGTGACCACGCGCAGGTTCTTGTGGTTCATCAGCGCATGGGCCACCGCTTCCGGCGTGGTGCCGATATCGATGAACAGCGTGGCGCCGTCCGGGATCTGGCTGGCGACGCGCTGCGCGATGCGGGCCTTCTCTTCCGACCACATCACCTTGCGATCGTTATAGGCAGCGTTGACCGAGCTGGAAGGCAGCGCCGCGCCGCCGTGGTGACGCTGGATCTTGTTCTGGTCGGCCAGGTCATTCAAATCGCGGCGAATCGTTTGCGGGCTGACGTCAAAATGTTCGACCAGCTCTTCCGTGCTGACGTAACCCTGCAGGCGCACCAGCTCGATAATTGCGTCATGACGCTGTGTTTGCTTCACGATAATCCCCTAAAACGCCCGCTATGCCCGCTGGACATAGCTCCCGGCTGTTATTGTTCGTTGTGTGCGCGATGACGCGTATCCCAAAATGCCATCAATAACCCTAACACTAAACCGGCTACGTGTGCCGCGTTGGCGATCGACATTCCTAAAATATCGAAATATCCGGCCACCAGCCACAACACCGAGAACACCATCAGGCCGCGCGGCAGCATCAGGCCGCGCTCCGGCGCCCGTTCGCCCGACAGCCACACATAGCCCATCAGCGCATAGACCACGCCCGACAGCCCGCCAAACAGCGCGCCGCTGAACAGCGATTGCGCCCAGCCGCTGAAGAAGGCCGACACCACCGCCAGCACGAACAGCTTGCCGGCGCCGAGGCGTTTTTCCATCTGGCCGCCGAGATACCACCACCACATCAGGTTAAACAGGATATGCAGCAGGGAGAAATGCAGGAACGCATGGCTGATCCAGCGCCACAGCTGGGTGTATTGGCTGCTGTCCTGCGGCCAGGAGAGCCAGTACATCACGGTATCGTCGCCCAGCGCCTGCATCAGAATATAGACCGCGATGCACAGCACCATCACGCCGAGCGTTAGCGGACCGGCCTTGCTGCGCAGGGTGTGCAGGTAGGATTCGCTCTGATAATGCAGGCCGGCGTCGGTATGGCCGGTCTGCCAACTGGCGGCCTGATAACGGCGGTTGAGCGGATCGGCCAGAAACTGCTGCAGCTCGTGTTGCACTTGCTCGAGGTGACCGTCGTCGGCCAGCCAGATTTCCGCCGCCTCGCCGCTGTTGCGCAGCTCAAGCCGGATGCCCTGAGTCGCCATATAGTCGACAAAGGCCAGCGCCAGGCGCGGGTTGGATATGGCGATTACTCTAACCATTGCTCTTCCGTCGTAAGTGAATGATTTTGGCCGCGGCTTGCTCGCCGGCGACCCTGACGGCCGATTATAACGTCGAAATCCTGAGCGCTGGCAAACGGATCTGCGAAAAACCCGCGAAAACGCGCATAAAAACGAAGGGGAAGCCCGCCGACGCGCGGCGGGCGGCGGGGATCAGGCAGAGGTTTCCACGTCTTGCGGATACTGGCGGGCCCAGGCCTCGAAACCGCCGTCGATGCTGTAGACCGCGTCGAACCCCTGGTGCAGCAGGTACTGCGCCGCGCTGCGGCTGCTGTTGCCGTGGTAGCACATCACCATCACCGGCCGCTCGAAGTCGTTTTGCTGCATAAAGGCCGACAGGGTGGCGTTGGTGAGGTGAAAGGCGCCCGGCGTATGCCCGGCTTCAAAACTTTGCGGATCGCGGATGTCGACCAGGGCGGCGCTGCCCTCTTTCCAGCGGGTGTACGCCTGCTCAACGTTGATCGCTTCGAACTGTTCCATACTGCTGACTGCCTCGTAATAGGGGGACGCCGCTATTGTAACCAACTCTGCGGCGTTTAAGACCAGAGGGACATCAGGGTTTTTACGCGCCGTAGCCCATCATCTTCAGCAGTTGCTGCGCCTGCTGCACCGCCTCCTGGCGATGGGCCACGCCCAGTTTCTGATACAGGTTGCGGATGTGCGTCTTGATGGTGGTGGCCGCCACGTCCAGCTCGCCGGCGATCTGGTCGTTGCTGTAACCGGAATAGATCAGCCCCAGCACCTGCCATTCGCGTTGGGTGAGCGGGCTGGTGCGGATCAGTTCCGGCACCTGCGGGTGGGTCAGCAGCTTATCGACGAAGTTCTCGTCGAAATGCGCGAACTTGTGCCGATGATGCTGGTTGATGTCGCGCAGGATACGCTGGGCGCGATGCTGCTCCAGCTCCGGCAGCGTGTTGAGCTGGATCAGCTGACGCAGCTGTTGCGCCATCGCTTCGCCTTCGATGACAAAGTGGCTGATGAAGCCGGTGCGGTTAGCCAGCGACAGCGCTTCGATCAGCGCCTGCTGCGCTTCGCCCTTGCGCTCCAGCAGCCAGTAGAGCTGGTTGCTGAGCAGCAGGTTGCGGTTGAGATCGCTCACCAGCCGCAGGCGACGGGCGTTTTCGTTCAGTTCATCCAGCACCACGCCGGCCTCTTCATACTGGCCGAGCAGGATTTGCACCCGCGCGATGTTGCGCCATTGGCCCTGCGTGAAGTGGTTGTCCGCCATGCCGGGTTTTTCGGTGTGGCGCAGCCACTGGGCGGCGGCGGCGGTGTCGCCGGTCATCTGCCAGTGGATCACCCGCGACTTGTCGGTGTTGGTCAGCCAGTCGCGATGATAGTGGGCGCCGTGCAGCAGGGTTTCGCAGCGCTGCAGATGGGTATTGGCGTTGTCCAGATCGCCGCGCGCCAGCGAGCATTTGGCCAGCATGGCGATGCACTGCAGCTGCTGCTGCGGTTGGTAGTTGGCCAGAATTTTCAGCCCGGCGCGCGCCGCGTCTTCCGCCTCGTCCAACCGCGACCACGACCACAGGATCTGGGCGCGGATGCGCAGCAGAAATTCGTGCATCGGCAGCTGTTCCAGGTGCTGCTCGCGGATCAGTTCGAACGCCTTATCCTGGGTTTCGTAAGCGGCCTGCAGGAAGCCTTGGGCGATAAGGATTTCGCTCTGCTGCAGCAGCGCCCAGAGCGCGTAATGGTTGGCCTGATGACGACGCGCCATCTGCTCGGTCTGCTGCATCATCGGCAGCGCGCGCGCCAGTTCGCCCTTGCAGTGGTGCACTTCGCCGGTCACCGAGGTGGCGACGATGCGGCTGTAGTAGCTGGACAGCGGCAGGAATTTCAACGCTTCGGTCGCCAGCCGCTCGGCTTCTTCCGGTTTGCCGGCGTTGATCGCCACCTGGGCGCGCAAGGCGTCGAACTCGGCGTGCAGCGTTTGGTCTATCTCGATTTTCTGCTCGCGCATGGTGCGCTCGGCGCGCTCCAGCAGGGTGTTGACCTCACTGTAGCGGTGCTGGCTCTGCGCCAGCCAGGCCTGCAGCAGCGCCAGCTTGGGGTTTTGGATCAGGCGTTCATAGGGCAGCGCGTTGAGGCACTCCTCCAGCAAGGCCAGTTCGCTGTGGTGGAACAGCGACCAGGCGTGTTGCAGCAGGATATCGCGCAGCATGCTGACGTCGCTGGCCGCCAACGCGTGGTGAATGGCCTCCGCCGGATACCCCAGCGCCAGCCAGCCCTCGGCGGCGGCGCGGTGCAGCCCCGGCAGCTCCAGCGCCAGTTCCCACTGGCAACGCTGGCGCAGGAAAGAGGCGAACAGCGGATGGAAGTTGAACCATTCGCCGGTGTCGTCCATGCGGTGGATAAACAGCCCCTGGCGTTCCAGTTCCTCCAGCCGTTGCTGGCCGTTGTCTTCGCCGGTCAGCCGCACGATCAGCGCGTCGTTCATTGAGCGCAGCACCGAACAGCGCAGCAGGAAAGCGCGCGCATCGGCATCGACGTGGTCCAGCACTTCGTCCACCAGATAGTCGGACAGGTGACTGGCGTTCAGCCCCGCCAGCCGTTTGGCCGACAGCTGAGCTGAGGAGGCGGATTGGCGGGCCGACAGCGCGATCAGCTGCAGCGCGGTGGCCCAGCCTTCGACTTCGTCGCACAGGCGGCTGCTGTCCTGCTGTTCCATTGGCGCCGCCAGACGGCAATCGAAGAACTGTTTGGCCTCCTGGTGGGTGAACGCCAACTGTTGCGTGCCCATTTCCAACAGCTGATCGCGCACCCGCAGGTTGGCGATGCCGAGCGGCGGCAAGGTGCGCGAGAGCAGGATCAGCGTCAGGTTTTCCGGCTGATGGCGCAGGAAAAAGCGCATGGCTTCGTGAATGGCGTCGTTGGTGATCAGGTGATAGTCGTCGATCACCAGGTACAGCGGTTGATGCCAGTCGGCCAGCTCGATAAACAGCTGGGCGAACAGCGCCGACAGGCTGGCGTACTGGTGTTTCTGGCTCAGCGCCTCGCTCTTGACGCAGCGGCCGCCGCTGGCCTGCTGCAGCGCGGCGATCAGGTAGCTGGCGAAGCGCTCCGGCTGGTTGTCGCTCTCATCCAGGGAATACCAGCCCAGATCGGCCTTGCCGGCCGCCCATTGAGCGATCAGCGTGGTTTTCCCGTATCCCGCCGGGCAATTGACCAGTGTCAGACGATAGTTGCCCGCGCTGGCCAGTTTGGCCAGCAGGCGATCGCGGATCACGGTATTTTGCAGCCGTACCGGGCGGCTCAGTTTTGATGGGATCAGCATAGTATTCCAGGGTATAAATCGCGGTTCCCGCCGGGATTGGAGTGGCGCTAATTATTTTATGGTTCGTAATTAATAGCTCCCCCTAACTTCTGCCAACCCTAAACGTATTGCAACAAGCTTCCGCATCGGCTTGGAGTTAAGTTGCTATCGATCACACTTTTTTACGTTTGGCGCCGGCGCGCGGCGATGCGGCGGCGGATCGCATTTCCGGCCATGGACAAAACTTCAGCAGCGCGAATACTTGTGCTAACGTCATGGTTAACGTTCTCAGTGCTCGCCGCACGCGTTGGCGGGCTTTTTTGCATCGTTGCAAGGGAGTCAAACAGTGCCTGAGATCACAATTCCAGCTACGCCCCAATCCTCCTCCCCAGCTAATCCCCAGGCGGGATGATGCCGTCAGGCTTTCTCACCGGCACGATAGCGGCAATTTGACCCACTTACTGGATAGAGAGTTTTCCTTATGTCACAGCCTACGCTCAAGAAGGATGCTTTTCTGGCGGCGCTCGCCCGTCAGTGGCAACGGTTCGGCCTCAGTTCCGCACAGCAGATGACGCAACATCAATGGTGGGAAGCCGTCAGTGCGGCGCTGGCCGAGCAGTTGGCCGCGCAGCCGGCGCCGCGCAAAAGCGCCAAACCGCTGCGCCACGTGAACTACATGTCGATGGAGTTTCTGATCGGCCGGCTGACGGCGAACAACCTGATCAACCTGGGCTGGTACGACACCGTCGAGCAGGCGCTGGCCGAGCAGAACGTCAAGCTGGCGGATCTGCTGGAGCAGGAAACCGATCCGGCGCTGGGCAACGGCGGGTTGGGGCGGCTGGCGGCCTGTTTCCTCGACTCGATGGCGACGGTGGAACAACCGGCCACCGGCTATGGGCTGAATTACCAGTACGGGCTGTTCCGCCAGTCGTTCCGCGAAGGGCAACAGCAAGAGGCGCCGGATAACTGGCAGCGCGAGAGCTACCCGTGGTTCCGCCACAACGCCGCGCTGGCGGTGGACGTGGGCATCGGCGGCAAGCTGGAAAAGCAGGCCGACGGCCGCGAACTGTGGCGCCCCGCCTTCACCCTGCGCGGCGAAGCCTGGGATCTGCCGGTGCTGGGGTATCGCAACGGCGTGGCGCAGCCGCTGCGCCTGTGGCAGGCGACCCATCAGCATCCGTTCAACCTGAGCGATTTCAACGACGGCAAATTCCTGCAGGCGGAGAAGCAGGGCGTAGAAGCCGACAAGCTGACCAAGGTGCTCTACCCGAACGACAACCATCAGGCCGGCAAGCGCCTGCGCCTGATGCAGCAGTATTTCCAGTGCGCCTGCTCGGTGGCGGACATTTTGCGCAAGCACCATCAGGCCGGCCGCAAGATTGAAGATCTGCCGAAGTACGAAGTGATCCAACTGAACGACACCCACCCGACCATCGCCATTCCGGAAATGCTGCGCATTCTGCTGGACGAACACCAGTTGGAGTGGGAGGCGGCCTGGGCGATCACCAGCAACACCTTCGCCTATACCAACCACACCCTGATGCCGGAAGCGCTGGAATGCTGGGATGAAAAATTGGTGCGCAGCCTGCTGCCGCGCCATTTCTCCATCATCAAACAAATCAACGCCAGGTTTAAAAAATTGGTGGATAAGCATTGGCCGGGCGACGAGGCGGTGTGGGCCAAACTGGCGGTGCACCACAACAAGCAGGTGCGCATGGCCAACCTGTGCGTGGTCAGCGGCTTTGCAGTCAACGGCGTAGCGCAGCTGCACTCGGATCTGGTGGTGAAAGATCTGTTCCCGGAATATCACCAGCTGTGGCCGAACAAATTCCATAACGTCACTAACGGCATCACGCCGCGCCGCTGGCTGAAACAGTGCAACCCGGCGCTGTCGGGCCTGATCGACGAGACGCTGAAGGTGGAGTGGGCGAGCGATCTCGACGCGCTGCGCGGGCTGGAAAAATTCGCCGACGACGCGGCGTTCCGCCAGCGTTATCAGCAGATCAAACGCGACAACAAGGTGGCGCTGGCCCATTACGTGCACGGCGTGATGGGGTTGACGCTCGACCCGGACGCGATCTTCGACGTGCAGATTAAACGCCTGCATGAATACAAACGTCAGCACCTGAACCTGCTGCACATCCTGTCGCTGTATCGCCAGCTGCGCGACAACCCCAACCTGGACATCGTGCCGCGCGTCTTCCTGTTCGGCGCCAAGGCGGCGCCGGGCTACTACCTGGCGAAGAACATCATCTACGCCATCAATCAGGCGGCCGAGAAGATCAACAACGATCCGTTGGTGAAAGATCGCCTGAAAGTGGCGTTCATCCCTGACTACCGCGTCTCGGTGGCCGAACTGATGATCCCGGCGGCGGATATCTCCGAACAGATCTCCACCGCCGGCAAAGAGGCCTCCGGCACCGGCAACATGAAGCTGGCGTTGAACGGCGCGCTGACGGTCGGCACGCTGGACGGCGCCAACGTCGAAATCGCCGAGCAGGTGGGCGAAGACAATATCTTTATCTTCGGCAATACCGTGGAGCAGGTGAAGGCGATAGTGGCGAAGGGTTACGATCCGCTCAGCTACCGCAAGAAAGACAAGCACCTGAAGGCGATTCTGGACGAGCTGGCGAGCGGCGCCTTCAGCCACGGCGACAAGCACGCGTTCGACATGATGCTGCACAGCCTGCTGGAAGGCGGCGATCCCTACCTGGTGCTGGCGGACTTTGCCTCGTACTGCCAGGCGCAGCGCCGGGTCGATGAACTGTATCGCGATCGGGACGAGTGGACGCGGCGGGCTATCCTTAACACCGCGCGCGTCGGCATGTTCAGCTCGGATCGCTCGATCCGCGATTATCAGCAGCGCATCTGGCAAGCCAAACGTTAAGGAGAGCGAATGGATCGCAAGCGTATCGATCAGGCGGCAGCGCAGGCGGGGATCGCTGCCGATTTCATCAATGCCCACGGCAAGCGGCAGGCGATTGAACCGGAGACCAAGCGCAAGCTGTTGGCGGCCATGAATCGGGCCGATGCCGCGCAGGAAGGCGCGGCGTCGCCGTTACCGGCGGTCAAGGTGTTCTATCAGGGCGCGCCGCTGGCGTTGACCCCGGCGGGTGAAGGCGAGTACCTGTGGGCGCTGCAGCGTGAAGACGGCGAATGCCTGCAGGGGCGCGTCGGCGCGCGCAAGACCCTGACGTTGCCCGGCGATCTGCCGGCGGGCTACCATCAATTGACGCTGAGCCAGGGCGTGCGGCAGTGGTCATGCCGCGTGATCGTCGCGCCGAGGCGCTGCTTCGAGCCGGACGCCTTGCTGACCGGCAAAAAACTGTGGGGCGCCTGCGTTCAGCTGTATACGCTGCGTTCCGATCGCAACTGGGGCATCGGCGATTTCGGCGATCTGCGCCTGATGGTGGAGCAGGTGGGGGAACGCGGCGGCGCCTTCGTCGGCCTCAATCCGATCCATGCGCTGTATCCGGCCAACCCGGAGAGCGCCAGCCCCTACAGCCCCTCGTCGCGCCGCTGGCTGAATCTGGCGTATATCGACGTCAACGCGGTGGAGGATTTCCAGCGCAGCGACGCGGCGCAGCGCTGGTGGCAGAAGCCGGCGACGCAGAAGCAGCTGGCCAGGGCACGCGCCGCGGAGTGGGTGGATTACACCGCCGTGATGCAGCTGAAGCTGGCGGCGCTGAAGCTGGCGTTCCCGCTGTTTCAGGCGCGTCAGCCGAACGACGCGCAGCGTCAGGCGTTCGAGCTGTTTGTGTCTGAGGGCGGCGACAGCCTGTATCAGCAGGCGGCGTTTGATGCGCTGCACGCCCATCTGGCGGCCAAAGACGCCAGCCAGTGGGGCTGGCCGGCCTGGCCCGAACGTTATCGGCAGGGGCAGAGCGAAGCGGTGCGGCAGTTCTGCGCTGAACATCAGGACGCGGTTCGCTTTTACCTGTGGCTGCAATGGCTGGCGGGCACGCAGTTCGCGCAGTGTTTTGACCAGAGTCAACAGCAGCGGATGCCGATTGGCCTGTATCGCGATCTGGCGGTCGGGGTGGCGGAAGGCGGGGCGGAAACCTGGTGTGACCGTGAGCTGTACTGCCTGAAAGCGTCGGTCGGGGCGCCGCCGGATATTCTGGGGCCGCTGGGGCAAAACTGGGGCCTGCCGCCGATGGATCCGCACGTGATGGCGGCGCGCGGGTATCAGCCGTTCATCGATCTTTTGCGCGCCAACATGACCAGCTGCGGCGCGCTGCGCATCGATCACGTCATGGCGCTGTTGCGGCTGTGGTGGATCCCGTATGGCGAAACCGCCGATCGCGGCGCCTACGTCAAATACCCGGTGGACGATCTGCTGGCGGTGCTGGCGCTGGAAAGCCAGCGCCACCGCTGCATGGTGATCGGTGAGGATCTCGGCACGGTGCCGGTGGAAATCGTCGGCAAGCTGCGCGACAGCGGCGTCTATTCCTACAAAGTGCTCTATTTCGAAAGCGACGGCGAACACCATTTCCGCGCGCCGCAGGCCTATCCGGTGCAGGCGATGGCGACCATCACCACCCACGATCTGCCGACGCTGCGCGGCTACTGGCAAAGCGACGACCTGACGCTCGGCAACCGGCTGGGTCTTTACCCGGATGCGGAGATCCTGCGGGCGCTGTTCGCCGATCGGGAACGCGCCAAACAGGGGTTGCTGGACGGATTGCATCGCTATGGCTGCGTGCCGCAGAAGGTGGGCAAGAAGGCGGCGCTGCTCGGCATGAGCCCGCTGCTCAACCGCGGCCTGCAGCGTTATGTCGCCGACAGCGCCAGCGCCTTGCTCGGCCTGCAGCCGGAAGACTGGCTGGATATGGCGGATCCGGTTAACATTCCCGGCACCAGCGATCAGTACCCTAACTGGCGGCGCAAGCTGACCCGGACGCTGGAGGAGATGTTCGCCGACCCGCGGATAAACCGGCTGCTGAAGGATTTGGACAAGCGCCGACGCAAGGTGTCGGTGGGGTGACGATGAGGTGTCGTTGTATTAGGTCAAAGGACGAGAACTTTAGTCCCATCCAAATGACGGATACCCGAATTAATTGGAGTTGCAGCTAGGCGGCAAGTGCGTAAATCCCCAGGAGCTTACTTAAGTAAGTGACTGGGGTGCGCGCATGCGGCCAACAACGCTGCAACTTCAAGTAAGAAGGGTATCAGTAGTAGGAGTGCTCGCCGCGCTGGTGCTCGGTCAAATCACGCACGCCCTTCAGCTCCGGGAATTTCTGCAGCAGCTCTTTCTCGATGCCTTCTTTCAGCGTGACGTCGACCATAGAACAGCCGTTGCAACCGCCGCCGAACTGCAGAATAGCCATGTTGTCGTCGGTGATCTCCATCAGCGTTACGCGGCCGCCGTGGCCCGCCAGCTGTGGGTTGATCTGCGACTGCAGCACGTACTCCACGCGCTCCATCAGCGGCGCGTCGTCATCGACCTTGCGCATCTTGGCGTTCGGCGCCTTCAGCGTCAGCTGAGAACCCAGCTGGTCGGTCACGAAGTCGATTTCGGCGTCTTCCAGATACGGCGCGCTCAGCTCATCGACATAGGCGGACAGTTTGTCGAACTTCAGTTCGGTATCCGTCGCTTCTACCGCGTCCGGCGGGCAATAAGAGACACCGCATTCGGCCGTCGGCGTGCCCGGGTTGATCACGAATACGCGGATTTGGGTGCCTTCTTCTTGATTTGCCAGCAGTTTGGCAAAGTGTTCCTGTGCAGCATCTGTTATACGGATCATAGCATTAGCTCAATAGTTGACTTCTATAGTCGGTTATAATACGCCCATTGCCGTGGCACTACAACGTGCGGCAAACGCACCATATCTGCACCGAGGCGGCGCCTTGCCGCCGCAGCAGCGCCGCGATCGCCGCGACGGTGCTGCCGGTGGTCACCACGTCATCCACCAAGGCGATATGCCGGCCGGCGACCGGTACGGTACAGGCGAACGCGCGCTGCAGATTGCGTCTGCGGGCAGAGGCGCTCAGCCGCTGTTGCTGGGCGGTTTTGCGCACCCGGCGCAAGGCGGCGGGCTGATAGGCGCAGCCCAGCCAGCGCGCCAGCGGCCGCGCCAGCAGATCGCTCTGGTTATAGCCACGGCGCCAGCAGCGTGATGCATGCAAGGGTACCGCTAAAATCAGGTCGGGTCTGTTCAGATACTGCTCTCTGCGCGCCTGCTGCCACCGCAACAGCATCAGGCGCGCCAGCGTCGGCGCCAGCTCGGGCGCGCGGTGGAACTTGAACCTTTTTACCAGTTGGCTGAGGGGCGCAGCGTAGTCGCCGACGAACACCAGCCGTTGCCAGGGCGGCGGCCGTTGCAGGCAGCGGCCGCAGGGCGTTCGCGCCTTCCCGGCGGGCAATCCGCAGCGCGGGCAACACGGCGGGTGGGCCGGCAGATGGCGCAGGCAGCAACTGCAGATGCCATGACGCATCAGGCTCAACGGTTGTCGGCATAGCCAACAGCGGCTGCGGATTGATAGCATAGCGTCTCCGAGACGAGTAAGCATGAAAGGACAATAACCAATGACAGCGCTGTACTGGCAAACAATAGGCGAAGGCGAACGCGATCTTGTGCTGCTGCACGGCTGGGGATTGAACGCCGAAGTGTGGCGTTGCATTCAGGCGCGGCTGACGCCGCATTTTCGCCTGCACCTGGTCGATCTGCCGGGGTACGGCCGCAGCCAGGGGTTCGGCGCCCTGTCGCTGGAGCAGATGACGGAAATCGTGCTGGCGGCCGCCCCGCCGCAGGCCTGGTGGCTCGGCTGGTCGCTCGGCGGACTGGTGGCCAGCCAGGCGGCGCTGATGCAGCCGCAGCGGGTCAGCGGGCTCATCACCGTGGCCTCTTCGCCGTGCTTTGCCGCCCGCGATGCGTGGCCGGGGATTCGTCCGGATGTGCTGAGCGGTTTCCAGCACCAGCTAAGCCTGGATTTCCAGCGTACCGTCGAGCGTTTTCTGGCGCTGCAGACGCTGGGCACCGAGAGCGCGCGTCAGGATGCGCGCCAGCTGAAAGCGGTGGTGCTCAACCAACCGACGCCGAGCGTCGAGGTACTGAACGGCGGGCTGGAGATCCTGCGCACCGCCGATCTGCGCGCGCCGCTGGCGGAGTTGAATTTGCCGCTGCTGCGGATCTACGGCTATCTGGACGGGCTGGTGCCGCGCAAGGTCGCCGAGCAGCTCGACGCCGCCTGGCCGAACTCCACGTCGCAGATCGTGGCCAAAGCCGCCCATGCGCCGTTTATCTCTCATCCCGATGAATTTGTGACGATGATCGAAGCGTTTATTGCAGCACATTGAATGCAGCGGGAAAACGCACGATAGAGCGCGAAAAAAAACGCCGCCGGGTGGATAAAAGACAAAGCTGTTCAATACTTAGTGAGTCAATGCGTTGGCTGCAAAATGAAAAGACCGCGTGCGGCGATTTTCATTTTGGCGTTTCGTCTCTGGGAAACAGGCCCCGTCAGGGAAAGCAACGAGGCCTGAGGATGTCGCGGCAGCCTGCGGTACTACGCATGGATCCTGGACGGCTTTCATAACAGATAAATTATCCATTGAGAGGTTAGTGTCATGAAATCATTGAAGATGATTATTGCAGCGGCAGTGCTGGGTTCGGTGTCTTTCGGCTCCATGGCGGCAACCCTGCTGACCAAGGAAGATCTGGATAAGAATCCGGGTAAATACGAGAAGATCGGCACCGTCACCACGACGGCGGAAACCACGTCACCGATGGATGCCAAGGAAGAGCTGTCCAAACTGGCGGACGAAAAGGGCGGTCAATACTACGTGATCCTGGCGGGCCGCGAACACGGTAAATTCAGCGCCATCGCCGAAGTTTACAAAGACAAGCAATAAGCCTTGAACGGCAAGGGGCGCCGCTGCGGCGCCCCTGATCGTCAGGCCTTCAGCCGGTAGAACACCGTGCTGCATCCCTGGCCCTGCGGGCAGCTTTTGCAACTGCCGCTCAGACAGGCGCCGCCATCCTGTTCGATACGTTCCACTTTCCCCATCGCCGTCAAACGATCCAGCATCGCCTGCACCAGCGGCAGCGGCGTCGCCAGCGATTGGCTGAGCTGCTGCGCCTGGGCGCTGCCGCGCAGCGCCAGCGCATCGCGCACCTGCAGCAGCCCGGCCATCAGTGACAGCTCCCTTTGGCGCTCTGGCAACAGGCCGCCGGCGTGGCGTTGCCCAGGCGCACCGTGACGCGGCTGCGCGCCCGGCGCAGGCCGAACAGCACCAGCAGGTTTACCAGCACCACCGCCAGGATCGCCGTCAGGCTGTACTGCGGGTGTTGGTTGAAGGTGGCCGCCTGATAGAACAGCGTCGCCAGCGAGTAGGCGACGTTCAGCCCCCACAGGATTGAGAAGGTCATCCAGCCGCGGCTTGACTCACGGGCGATAGCGCCCATCACCGAGACGCAAGGCACGTACAGCAACACGAAGATCAGGTAGCTGTAGGCGGAAATGCCGGAGCCGAATTTGCTGCTCATCACGCCCATCGAACCGACGCCCATCTCACCGTCGCCCTTGCTGGCTTCGATCGGGTTGGAGAGCACGCTCAGGCTGAAGGTGTTTTTCAGGCCGTCCCAGGTTTCCTGCAGCGCGCCGCCCAGTTCATCGAGCAAGTTGAAGTTGGCGGCGTCGAACGCCTCTTTGTTGATGTGCTCGGCGGTATACAGCGTATTCAGCGTGCCGACCACCACTTCTTTCGCCATCGCGCCGGTCACCAGCCCAACGGTGGCCTGCCAGTTATCGCTGTGGACGCCCATCGGCTGCAGAAGAGGTGTCAGTACCTTGGAGACCGAGGCCAGCGCGGAGTCGTTGATGTTGTCGACCGTTTTGCCGCTGAACGAGAAGCTGTTCAGGCCGCCGATGAATATGCTGGCCACCACGATCACCTTACCGGCGCGCAACACGAAGCCTTTCAACCGCTGCCAGGTTTGCAGCAGCAGGCTTTTCAGGTGCGGCACGTGGTAAACCGGCAGCTCCATGACGAACGGCGAGGCTTCGCCGCGCATGAGGGTATATTTGAGTACCAGGCCGGTCAGGATCGCCACCGCGATGCCGAGCATGTACAGCGAGAACACCACCCCAGCGCCGTCCTGGCCGAAGAAGGCGGCGGCGAACACCGCGAAGATCGCCAGACGGGCGCCGCAGGACATGAACGGCGCCATCATGATGGTGATCAGGCGCTCGCGCTGGGCGTCCAGCGTACGGGCGCCCATGATGGACGGCACGTTGCAACCGAAGCCGACGATCAGCGGCACGAAGGATTTGCCCGGCAGCCCGAGCGCCTGCATCAGGCGATCCATCACGAACGCCGCGCGCGCCATGTAGCCGGAGTCTTCCAGGAACGACAGGAACAGGTACATCATGCCGATCTGCGGCACCAGCGGCAGCACGGTGTTGATGCCGCCGCCGACGCCCTGCGCCAGGAATACGGTTAACCAGTCGGGGAAGTGCAGGGTGTAGCCGAGCCACTGAATGCCCTGAATGAAGATCGCCGCCGAGCCGATATCGAAGATCGGCTGCAGCGCGCCGCCGATATTGATCGCCAGCAGGAACATCAGGTACATCACCAACAGGAAGATCGGCACGCCCAGCCAGCGGTTGAGGATCACTTTATCCAGCATATCGGTCAGGCGGTTGGGCATCGCCTGCTGCGAGTTGCTGACCGCGTCGCACAGGGCGGCGATGGACTGGTAGCGCGCGTCGGCGATCACCAGCGCCGGGTCTTCTTGCTGCTGCTGTTGCAACGCCTGAATGGCCGCAGGCAGCAGCGCGACGGCGGGGCCGGCCAGCCGGTGGCTGTAGATGTCGCCCTCCAGCATCTGCAATGCCAGCCAGCGGCGTTGCACCGCCGGCAGCGTTTGCGGCATGGCGTCGCTCAGCGTGGCGACCGCTTTCAGCAGCAACGGCGGGTAGTTCACCAGCGCCTGCTGTTCGTTGATGCGATGATTGTCGATCATCTGTTTCAGCACGCCGATGCCGTCGGCGCGGGTGGAGATCATCGGTACTACCGGGCAGCCGAGGCGCGCCGACAGCGCGGCGACGTTGATATCGATATGCTGGCTTTTGGCGATGTCGAGCATGTTCAGCGCCACGATGCAGGGGATGCCCAGCTCCAGCAATTGCAGCGTCAGGTAGAGGTTGCGCTCCAGGTTGGAGGCGTCGACCACGTTGATCAGCAGATCGGCGTCGCCGCTCAAAATGTAGTGGCAGGCGATCTGCTCATCGAGCGAGGTTTGCTCCGAGATGGTGGTGAGGGAGTAGGTGCCGGGCAAATCGACCAGCCGCACGTCGGACTGCGGGGTGGTGAAATGGCCTTCTTTGCGTTCGACCGTCACGCCCGCCCAGTTGCCGACCCGTTGGCGTGCGCCGGTCAGCTGGTTGAACAGCGTGGTTTTGCCGGAGTTCGGGTTACCGATTAAGCCGATGGTGAGTTTTTTCATAGTTCAGCGTGTCGTCTTCAAGGAGAACAGCGCCGGCGCAAGGGCGCGTCGGCAAATGGAGGCGTGCCGGTTCAGGGCTGGCCGTCGAGCTGCAGCAGCGCCAGATCCTTCCTGCGCAGCACCAGGCTGACGCGGCGGGTTTTAATTTCTATCGGATCGCCCAGCGGCGCGACGCGCACCACGTCGAACGAAGAACCGGGCAGCATGCCGAGCGATAACAGTTTCTGGCGGTAGGCCGGCGCAATTTCACCGGAAAAGCCGATAATCTTATATGTGTGTTTAGGTTGAAGCTGCATGTGATTAACCTTCCGGGTGCCGATGAACATCGGGCTGATGATAATTGGACGTTGCCGGCGAAAATGCCACGCCGTCGGCGGTATTCATCCATAAGGTCATGCAATAAAGTGAGCGCAAATAATAGTAATTATCATTATCGCGTTCAATACAAAAAGTAGGGGTATTGTAACCAATTATTATGGCGTCGACAGTTTTTGATGGCGTTGTCTTGATTAACGACGTTTTACCACCGCTTGCGATGGGGAACAAATGAGAATGGCGAGTTAAATCAGTTGTGTATTTGTAGCCAAGTTTTCTCGTTTGCAAATATCGAGGGTTTTTTCCCTTTATTTATTTCCGCTGAAAAGCAATTCGATAACATTATTCCGCCGTAATGCGAGCGGTAACCATTTGTGTTTCTCTCACTATTGGCGAGATGAAAAATGCGTGTTAACAAAGTTGTTAATAAATGGCTGCAGAAGGCATTTTTGCTGGCTGAATAATGAGAGGGTGATCACGCAGGAACGGGAAATAAAAAGATGACGGTTTATTGAGACGGGTCAAGAAATGCCGCAAGTTTTATTCATCAGAAAGGGCGGAGCAGGCTCCGCCCTGTTGGCTCTGACTTAGCGTTTCTTGCCGAATGCCGCCGCCAGCGCGTCGCCCATGGCGCTGTTGCCGGCCGGCGCCGCGTTGCGCGGTTTGGCCTTGTTGCCGCCCGCCGAACGGTTGGCGGTGTCGCGCGACTGTGCCGGCGCGTTGCCGCCGCGGCGCGGCGAGCCTTCGCCCGGTTGCTCATCCAGGCGCATGCTCAGCGCGATGCGTTTACGCTGCAGATCGACTTCCATCACCTTCACTTTGACGATGTCGCCGGCCTTCACCACGGTGTGCGGATCTTCGACGAATTTGTCCGCCAGCGAGGAGATGTGCACCAGGCCGTCCTGATGCACGCCGATATCCACGAAGGCACCGAAGTTGGTGACGTTGGTCACCGAGCCTTCCAGGATCATGCCCGGCTGCAGATCGTTGAGGGTTTCCACGCCTTCGGCGAAGGTGGCGGTTTTGAACTCCGGACGCGGATCGCGGCCCGGCTTCTCCAGCTCTTTCAGAATGTCGGTGACCGTCGGCACGCCGAACTTGTCGTCGGTGAAATCAACCGCTTTCAGGCTGCGCACCGCCGAGGCGTTGCCCATCAGATCCTGCAGCGCCTGCTCGGTGGCGGCCAGGATGCGTTGCACCACCGGATAGGCTTCCGGGTGAACGGTGGAGGCATCCAGCGGGTTGTCGCCGTGGTTGATTCGCAGGAAGCCGGCGCACTGTTCGAACGCTTTCGGCCCCAGGCGGCTGACCTTCAGCAGCTGTTCACGGTTGCTGAAGCGGCCGTTCTCGTCGCGCCAGTTGACGATGTTCTGCGCCATCATGCGCGTCAGGCCGGCCACGCGGGTCAGCAACGGCACCGACGCGGTGTTCAGATCGACGCCGACGGCGTTCACGCAGTCTTCCACCACCGAATCCAGCTTCTTCGCCAGTTGGCTCTGACTGACGTCGTGCTGATATTGGCCGACGCCGATGGATTTCGGATCGATCTTCACCAGCTCCGCCAGCGGATCCTGCAGGCGGCGAGCGATGGACACCGCGCCGCGCAGCGATACGTCGAGATCCGGGAACTCCTGCGCCGCCAGTTCGGACGCGGAGTACACCGACGCGCCCGCTTCGCTGACGATCACTTTCTGCGCCCGGACGTCGCTGAACTGCTTTTGCAGGTCGAGATAGAAACGCTCGGTTTCACGCGACGCGGTGCCGTTGCCGATGGCCACCAGCTCCACGTTGTGTTTGATGCACAGCGCCGCGACGATGGCGGCGGCTTTCGCCGCTTGCCCGGTGTGCGGGTAGACGGTGTCGGTGGCGACCAGCTTGCCGGTTGCGTCGACCACGGCGACTTTCACCCCGGTGCGCAGGCCCGGATCGAGGCCCATGGTGGCGCGCATGCCGGCCGGCGCGGCCATCAGCAGATCATGCATGTTGCGGGCGAACACGTTGATCGCTTCATCTTCCGCGCGCTCGCGCACCGTGCCCATCAGCTCGGTTTCCAGGTGCAGCAACACCTTGATGCGCCAGGTCCAGTTGACCACCGCCTTGCGCCAGGCGTCGGCCGGAGCGTTGTTCAGGCGCAGATTGAGGTGATTGATGATGATCAGCTCTGCCTGGCTTTCGCGCGGCGCTTCTTCAAACTGCGGATCGGCGTTCAGCGCCAGCTGCAGCACGCCTTCGTTGCGGCCGCGGAACATCGCCAGCGCGCGGTGCGAAGGCACCTGGGAAATCGGTTCGTGGTGATCGAAATAGTCGCGGAACTTGGCGCCTTCGTCTTCCTTGCCCTCGACCACTTTGGACACCAGATGGGCGTTTTTCCACAGGTAGTCGCGCACCTTGGCCAGCAGCGCGGCGTCTTCGGCGAAGCGCTCCATCAGGATATAGCGTGCGCCGTCGAGGGCGGCTTTCACGTCCGCCACGCCCTTGTCGGCGTCGACGTAGCGTTCGGCCAGTTGTTCCGGCTGCTGTTGCGGATCCTGCCACAGCGTGTCCGCCAGCGGTTCCAGGCCGGCTTCGATGGCGATCTGGCCGCGGGTGCGGCGCTTGGGCTTGTACGGCAGGTAGAGGTCTTCGAGTTCAGTCTTGCTCAGCGTGGCGTTGATCGCCCCCGCCAGTTGTTCAGTCAGTTTGCCCTGTTCATCGATCGACTTCAGGATGGTCTGACGACGATCTTCCAGTTCACGCAGATAACCCAGGCGGGTTTCCAGCTGGCGCAGTTGGGTGTCGTCCAGGCCCCCGGTGACTTCCTTACGATAGCGTGCAATAAAGGGCACGGTATTACCTTCATCCAGCAGACGGATGGCGGAGTCGACTTGCTCCGGCCGGGCCTGCAGTTCTGTTGCAATAATGCGGCTCAGTGGGTCATTCATAGGTCTGGTATCTGTATTGAGAACGGTGAATAAACAGGGGACAGTTATACGGATTGATCGGGGAAAATGCCAGTGGAGCGGGCCGCCGCCGCGCGGCCGCGGCGTGGAGAACAGCTCAGGCGGCGGCGTTGGCGGCGGTTCGGAAAAAGCTGAAAGCTTACTTCGGGTAGTCTATTTCGTTCACGTACCACTGCGCCTCGCCCAGCGGCGTATTGACGGTGGCGACGTCCCCGACCTCTTTTTTCAGCAGGGCGCGCGCCATCGGCGCGTCGATGGAGATGTAATCCTTGCGGCCGAAGATCTCGTCGTAACCGACGATGCGAAAGCGTTTGATTTCGCCGTCTTCGTTCTCCACCTCTACCCAGGCGCCGAAGAACACTTTGCCTTCCTGCTGCGGGGAGTAATCGACGATCTTCAACTGCTCCAGGCATTTGGTCAGATAGCGGACGCGGCGATCGATTTCGCGCAGCCGCTTCTTGTTGTACTGGTAATCGGCGTTTTCGCTTCTGTCGCCCAGGCTGGCGGCCCAGGTCACTTTCTTGGTCACCTCGGGGCGTTCTTCGCGCCAGAGGTAATCCAGCTCTTGTTTGAGCTTGTCATACCCTTCACGGGTTATCAGTTGAGTTCTCATCGTGATTTATCTTTATGGGGTCACCGCCACAGTGTACGTGAATGCGGGGGGCTTTAGAAATGGCGCGCGGGCCTGCGCGTTGTCGCACGGTTTTTATTCAGTTTGCGCAGCTTTTAACAATCGGGAGTATGCTTAGCGATAGCGGAAAAGGAATGTGACGAAAGGAGGATATCTGGCGAGAGAGACAAGGAATTTTGGCGCACAACCCAACACATTGAAGGTATTACCGCATGGAATTTAAAGATTACTACGCCACGATGGGCGTTGAGCCCAACGCCGATCTGAAAACCATCAAAACGGCCTACCGTCGGCTGGCGCGTAAATATCACCCTGACGTGAGCACTGAAGACGACGCCGAAAGCAAGTTCAAGGAAGTGGCCGAAGCCTATGAGGTGCTGAAGGACGAGGAGCGCCGCGCCGAGTACGATCAGATCCGGCTGCATCGCAACGATCCGAACTTTGGCCGCCAGGCGCGCGGCGATCACGGCGGCTATCAGCAGAGCGCTTCATGGCACGGCGGCGGCGCCGACGCGCAAGACTTCTCCGATTTCTTCGAAAGCATGTTCGGCGGGCGGGCGGCGGGCGGGCATCGCTCCGCTTCGCACTCGCGCGGCGGGCATGGCTTCCGCGGCCAGGATCTCGAAATGGAGGTGCCGCTGTTCCTCGAGGAAACGCTGCATGGCCAAAGCCGCGAGATATCCTACACGCTGCCGGTGTACGACGAGCTGGGGCGGCAGGTGAGCGAAGCCAGCAAAACGCTGAACGTGAAAATCCCGGCCGGCGTGGGCGACGGCGAGCGCATTCGCCTCAAGGGGCAGGGCGTTGCCGGCGTGGGTGGCGGCCAGAACGGCGACCTGTATCTGGTCATCCGCCTCGCGCCGCATCCGCTGTTCGAAATTGATGGCCACAATCTGAGCATCGTGGCGCCGCTCGCCCCGTGGGAAGCGGCGCTCGGCGCCAGCATCGAGGTGCCGACGCTGACCGGCAAAATCGCGTTGACCGTGCCGGCCGGCAGCCAGAGCGGCAAACGGCTGCGGGTCAAGGGCAAAGGGCTGGCGGGCAAGAAAGAGCCCGGCGATCTGTATGTCATTCTCAAGGTGGTGATGCCGCCGAAGCCGAACGAGAAGGCCAGCGCCCTGTGGCGAGAGCTGGCTGAGCAGGCGGCGTTCAATCCGCGTGCGGAATGGGAGTAAAGCACATGATGAAGAAAGAGATCACATTCACCGTGGTGGAACTGTGTCAGCGAGTGGAGATTTCAGAGGACGAATTGGTCGAGATCGTCGGCCTGGGCGTGATCGTGCCGCTGGAGCCGGCGCAGCCGCGCTGGGAGTTCGATTACCCGGCGCTGAGCCATCTGCAGCGCGCGCGCAGGCTGCGTGCCGAGCTGGATCTGGATTGGCCGGGGATCGCCATGGCGCTGACGTTGCTCGATCGGGTTGATGCGCTGCAGCAAGAGAACCGGCAGTTGCGCCGGCAGCTGGCGCGTTTCCTGCAGACTTCCTGACCCGACGGCTAAACGCCACCGGTCGGTTCGCCGGTGGCGAAATTGTGCAAAATTGGGCCGTCGCCCCACATTGCGCCGATAAAGGGCGAAATTTTAACGAACCCCCGTCGACATTCACTGAAAATTGTTGATAAATGGGGAAAAGAATAAGCTTTGTAACAATTTCGTCTAGAATACATACCATTAAACGCTGTCTCAAATGGCAAGGTTTTCTAACAATATTCGAGTCAGGCAATAAAGCCTTTGGGAGTAATACCATGCAAGAGAATCATAAGATCCTGGTTGTCGATGATGACATGCGCCTGCGCGCGCTTTTAGAACGTTATTTAACCGAGCAGGGCTTCCAGGTTCGCAGCGTTGCCAACGCTGAGCAAATGGATCGCTTGCTGACTCGTGAATCCTTCCATTTGATGGTGCTCGATCTGATGTTGCCGGGCGAAGACGGCCTGTCCATCTGCCGCCGCCTGCGCAGCCAGAGCAACCCGATGCCGATCATTATGGTCACCGCGAAAGGCGAAGAGGTCGATCGCATCGTGGGCCTGGAAATCGGCGCCGACGACTACATTCCTAAACCGTTCAACCCGCGTGAGCTGTTGGCTCGTATCCGCGCGGTGTTGCGCCGCCAGGCGAACGAACTGCCGGGCGCGCCTTCGCAGGAAGAGGCGGTGATCGCGTTCGGCAAATTCAAACTGAACCTCGGCACCCGCGAAATGTTCCGCGAAGACGAACCGATGCCGTTGACCAGCGGCGAGTTCGCGGTACTGAAGGCGCTGGTCAGCCACCCGCGTGAACCGCTGTCGCGCGATAAGCTGATGAACCTGGCGCGTGGCCGCGAATACAGCGCCATGGAGCGTTCCATTGACGTGCAGATCTCTCGCCTGCGCCGCATGGTTGAAGAAGATCCGGCGCATCCGCGTTATATCCAGACCGTGTGGGGTCTCGGCTACGTCTTCGTACCGGACGGCAGCAAGGCATGAGGCGATTGCGCTTTTCACCGCGTAGCTCGTTTGCCCGAACCCTGTTGTTGATCGTCACCTTGCTGTTCGTCAGCCTGGTGACGACCTATCTGGTGGTGCTGAACTTCGCCATCCTGCCCAGCCTGCAGCAGTTCAACAAGGTGTTGGCCTACGAAGTGCGTATGCTGATGACCGATCGGCTGCAGTTGGAAGACGGCACGCTGCTGGAAGTGCCGCCGGCATTCCGCCGTGAGATCTACCGCGAACTGGGCATCTCTCTCTACACGAATTCGGCGGCGGAGGAGAGCGGCCTGCGCTGGGCGCAGCACTACCAGTTCCTCAGCCAGCAGATGGCGCAGCAGCTCGGTGGGCCGACCGATGTGCGGGTGGAGGTGAACAAGAACTCCCCGGTGGTGTGGCTGAAAACCTGGCTGCAGCCCGATATCTGGGTGCGCGTGCCGCTGACGGAAATCCACCAGGGCGACTTCTCGCCGCTGTTCCGCTATACGCTGGCGATCATGCTGCTCGCGATCGGCGGCGCCTGGCTGTTTATCCGCATTCAAAACCGCCCGTTGGTGGAGCTGGAACATGCGGCGCTGCAGGTGGGCAAGGGCATCATTCCGCCGCCGCTGCGCGAGTATGGCGCTTCCGAAGTGCGGTCAGTGACTCGCGCATTCAATCAGATGGCGTCGGGCGTCAAGCAGCTGGCGGACGATCGCACCTTGCTGATGGCCGGGGTCAGCCATGACCTGCGCACGCCGTTGACGCGCATTCGGCTGGCGACGGAGATGATGAGCGCTGAAGACGGTTATCTGGCCGAGTCGATCAATAAAGACATCGAAGAGTGCAATGCCATCATCGAGCAGTTCATCGATTATCTGCGTACCGGGCAGGAGATGCCGACCGAAAGCAGCGATCTGAACGCCATTTTAGGCGAAGTGGTCGCGGCGGAAAGCGGCTATGAGCGGGTGATTGAAACCGCGCTGTCGCAGGGCGAGCTGATGATGAATGTGCATCCGCTGTCGATTAAGCGGGCGGCGGTGAACATGGTGGTGAACGCGGCGCGTTACGGCAACGGTTGGATCAAGGTCAGCAGCGGCCGCGAGCTGCAGCGCGGCTGGTTCCAGGTGGAAGATGACGGCCCGGGCATCAAGCCGGAAGAATTGAAGCACCTGTTGCAGCCGTTCGTACGCGGTGACAGCGCGCGCAGCACCAGCGGCACCGGTCTGGGGCTGGCGATCGTGCAGCGTATTATCGACGCGCATGACGGCGAACTGGATATCGGCACCAGCGAGCGCGGTGGGCTGTTGATCCGCGCGTATATTCCGTTGCCGATGGAGAAAAAAGAGTCGACCAACGGCCATCAAACGGCCAGGGAAAACGCCTGACACTCTGGCGTGGGCCGCGCCGCTGCGGCCCCGTCAGGACTTTCTGCTCATCACGTAGTATTCCGCCGCATCTTCATGCAACCGACGGCCGGTCGGCGCCTGCCACGGATCGATTAACTCGATGCCGCAGTGGAGGAAGTCTTTGGTATTGCGGGTGGCCAGGGCGGCGCCGTAATGCAGGCAGGTGGCGGCGATTTGGGTATCCGGCACGCTCATCGCTTTACCCAGCAGCCGATTCCTTGCCGTCAATTCCGCGTATTGCATCGCGCACAGCCCATCAAACGGCAATATCTGCCCCTCGAACTTCAATTCAATGGCGTCCGCCAATTTCAGCTTGAGATCCCGCTGGCGCTTGCCGTCAGGCATGCAGGCGACGCCGCTGAACAGTTCGGCGAGGACAATGGCGCTGAGATAGAGCTCGTCATTGTCCTTTTCATTTAACCAGTTAATGACGTTGTAGTACGGGCTGGGACGCAGCGTTTCTGAAATGACGTTGGTGTCGATAATGATCATGCGTTGTCATCTTCATCATCAAAGGTGACGATGCGTGGCGGCACGGCGTCACGCGGTGGGATCTCCAGCTCAACGCCGCCGAATTCGGCGAAGTGCTGATGCATCCAGGTACCCAATCCATAGCGCGGCGGCTTTTTCACCAGCGCCTGTTTCAGGATCATGCGCGCTTCCTCTTCCATGGAATGGCCGTTTTTCGCCGCTGAGATACGCAGCAGCTCTTTGATTTCGTCGTCCAGATTTCTGACGGTGATAGTAGCCATTGAAACCTCCTTTGCTATCAATGATTGCATTGACTTATTTTCTCGTCTTGCCGATTAAAAAGCAATCAATTGAAATAAAAAAAGGCGCGGGATCCGCGCCTTAGCTGAAGAGGTAACGTTACCGAATTACAGCTTCGGGCCGGCGCTAACCAGCGCGGCGCCCGCAGGCGTATCGGTGTATTTGTCGAAGTTGGTGATGAAGCGCTCGGCCAGATCCTGCGCTTTTTCCTGCCACTGCTCGAGACTGGCGTAGGTGTTGCGCGGATCGAGGATTTCCGGGTTCACGCCCGGCAGCGCGGTCGGCATCGCCAGATCGAAGATCGGCAGGGTAACGGTTTCCGCCTTGTCGATTTCACCGCTCAGGATGGCGTCGATGATGCCGCGCGTATCTTTGATCGAGATGCGTTTGCCGGTGCCGTTCCAGCCGGTGTTGACCAGGTAAGCCTGGGCGCCGGCGGCCTGCATGCGTTTCACCAGCACTTCGGCGTACTGCGTCGGGTGCAGCGACAGGAACGCGGCGCCGAAGCAGGCGGAGAAGGTTGGCGTCGGTTCGGTTACGCCGCGCTCGGTGCCGGCCAGTTTGGCGGTGAAGCCGGACAGGAAGTGGTACTGAGTCTGGTTGGCGGTCAGGCGCGATACCGGCGGCAGCACGCCGAAAGCGTCGGCGGTCAGGAAGATCACCTTGGTGGCGTGACCCGCCTTGGACACTGGCTTGACGATGTTCTGGATATGATAGATCGGGTAAGAAACGCGGGTATTCTCGGTTTTCGAACCGTCGTTGAAGTCGATGCTGCCGTCGGCCAGCACGGTGACGTTTTCCAGCAGCGCATCGCGTTTGATGGCGTGGTAGATGTCCGGTTCAGCTTCTTCAGACAGTTTGATGGTCTTGGCGTAGCAGCCGCCTTCGAAGTTGAACACGCCGTCGTCGTCCCAGCCGTGCTCGTCATCGCCGATCAGCTGACGCTTAGGATCGGTGGAGAGGGTGGTCTTGCCGGTGCCGGACAGGCCAAAGAACACCGCCACGTCGCCTTTCTCGCCCACGTTGGCCGAGCAGTGCATCGAGGCGATGCCTTTCAGCGGCAGCAGGTAGTTCATCATCGAGAACATGCCTTTCTTCATTTCGCCGCCGTACCAGGTGCCGCCGATCAGCTGCATGCGCTCGGTCAGGTTGAAGGCGACGAAGTTCTCCGAGTTCAGGCCTTGCTGCTGCCAGTTCGGGTTGGTGCACTTGGCGCCGTTCATCACCACGAAGTCCGGCTCGAAGTCAGCCAGCTCTTCGTCGCTCGGGCGGATAAACATGTTTTTCACGAAGTGCGCCTGCCAGGCCACCTCGGTGATGAAGCGCACTTTCAGGCGCGAGTCGGCGTTGGCGCCGCAGAAGGTATCCACTACGAACAGGCGTTTGCCGGACAGTTGTTCGGTGACCAGGTGTTTCAGATCGGCCCACACTTCCGGGCTGAGGGGTTTGTTGTCGTTCTTGCCTTTGCCCTGATCGGCCCACCACACGGTATCGCGGGTGATGTCGTCGCGGACGATGTATTTGTCTTTCGGCGAGCGGCCGGTGAAGATGCCGGTATCGACGGAGACGGCACCCAGCTTGGTGACTACCCCACGCTCAAAACCTTCCAGAGATGGGTCTGTTTCTTCCTTAAACAGCAGTTCATAGCTCGGGTTGTGAACGATTTCGCTAACGTCGTGAATGCCGTAAGCGGCCAGATCCTGAGGGGTTATACCTTTAACGCGCATGTTACTACTCCTTGGTCACAGAATTTCTGGCGGCAATTGTAGGGATCTAACGGTGCGTAACCGCGATGGGTATCAAATATTTAACGTTTTAGGCGGTATTTCGTTACGATCTGAGAGATAGCACACGGAAAAAAGCAAACGTGCAAACGGCGGGCGTTGGCGGGCGCCGGGCGCGCCCGCCGAAAGGGTGTAACTTAGTGCAACTGGTCGCTTTCGCCGGTGTTACCCGCATACAACGCGGCAACATCAACCGGGTCAAAGACATAGTGGCTGCCACAGTAGTCGCAGTGCATGTCGATGTTGCCGTCCTGCTCCAGCATGTCCGCCACTTCGTCGGTCGGCAGGGTCAGCAGCGCGTCGGCGCAACGTTGGCGAGAACAGGTGCAGCGGAACTGCACGTCCTGCGGTTCGTACAAAGTGACCTCTTCCTGGTGGTACAGGCGGTACAACACTTCGTTGGCCGGTAGGCCGAACAGCTCTTCGCTTTTGACCGTGTTGGTCAGTTGCACCAGATGATCGAAATCATCGAGATTGCCGTCCTGCGCCGGCAGCACCTGCAGCAGCATACCGGCCGCCGCGGCGTTGCCTTCCGCTTCGCCGGTGCGAATGAACAGGCGGGTTGGCAGCTGCTCGGACTGGCGGAAGTAGGCTTCCAGGCATTCGGCCAGGGTTTCACCTTCCAGACCGACCACGCCCTGATAGCGCTCGCCTTCCGTCGGGGAAATGGTGATGACCATGACGCCGTTGCCGATCATCTGATGCAAGGTGCTGTCGTCGGCGATAGGCGCCTGGGTGCGCGCAACGCCGCGCATCTCCTGGCGGTTGTTGCCGTTGATCACCGCCAGCTTCAGCGGGCCGTCGCCTTGCAGCTGAACGGTGATATCGCCGTCGAACTTCAGGGTCGCGGTCAGCAGACTGGTGGCGACCAGCAGTTCACCCAGCAGCTTTTGCACCGGCGCCGGGTAGTCGTGGTTATTCAGGATCTGCTGATAGGTTTCGCTGACGGTAACCAGCTCGCCGCGCACCGCGTAGTTTTCAAACAGGTAACGGTGCAATTGGTCATGGTTGGACATAATCTTCTCTCATTGCGGTGAGGGCTTATTCCGGCTCACCAAATTTAAATTTCATCAGGTCGCGCCGCTCCTTTTTGTCCGGACGACGGTCCGGATGCGGCATGGTCAACGCGTTCATCTTGCGCGCCAGCGCCATTTTTTCGCGGTTGGCGATGCTGGCTTCGGTTTCCTGATACATTTGCTGCGCCTCGCCGGCGCCGCGGCGTTGGCTGGTCAGCGCCAGCACGATCACCGTACGTTCTTCGTTGCCCTGCCGCAGCTTGAGCTCGGCGTTAAGTTCGACAATCTTGCTCGGCTTGCCGCGCTGGCCGTTGTAATGCACCTTGCCGCCGTCGATCATTTCGCGCGCCAGCGCGCGGGTCTTGTAGAAGCGTGCGGCCCACAGCCATTTATCCAGCCGGACCGCGTCGTCGCGCGTCGCTTTGTCCTTCATGCTTCCCCCTTGGCCAGCGCCGGTATCAGCAGGCGATAGTCGCGCATCGACGGATGGCGCTGGAAGCTTTTCTCCGCCGTGCTGGAGTCCGGGTTTTGCACGCCCAGGCAGTAACGAATGCCGAAAGTGCGCGCCGCGTCGAGGATCGGCTCGCCGTCGTCGACGAACAGCGTGCGCTGCGGGTTGAACCCGGTGTGCTGTTGCACCGCCTGCCACAGACGCTGATCTTCTTTCGGATAACCAAATGTGTGGGTGGAAAACAATAAATCAAGGTGCCGATCCAGACCGGTATGCTCGATTTTCACCGCCAGGCTGTGCGGATGGGCGTTGGTCAGCAAAATGGTTTGCAGGCCGGCGCCGCGCAGCGCCCGTAAAAACGGCTCGGTATCCTCGCGCAGCCGGGCGCGGCTGCCCACTTCGCTGGTCATGCGGTAGATATCCAGATCCAACCGCTCGCTCCAGTAATCGAAGCAATACCAATTCATGGTGTGCTGCACCGCCTGATATTCCCGCTCAATGATATGACGGGCTTCGTCAAACGGAATGGCGCGCCTTTCGCTCAGCGCTTGCGGCACCAGGCTGAGCCAGAAGTGACTGTCGAATTCCAGGTCCAGCAAGGTGCCGTCCATATCCAGCAGCACGGTATCGATCTGCGGCCAATCAAATTCGGGAACCATAAAAACTCCACGGGCGGACCGACGGGCGGTCCGCAGATGAGAATAATAGCGTTAGCGTAGCATAAGCAGATGACAGGGCGGAGGCCCGGCGTCAGGTTCAGGCCATCGGCCGCATCGACATCGGATTGATCTGCGGATTGAAGCAGCTGTCGTAGTAACGCTGGATATCGGCGACGCGGTGCTGATTGATGCGCCGACGCTGCACCAGCCGCCAGGCGTTATAGCCCAGGCTGACGACCACCGCCAGCAACAGCAGGCTGGTGCCGAGGTAGCGCCACAGGGTGATCATGTCCGGTTCGCTGTGCAGCGCCACGTGGCGGGTGCCGTTGGCATCGACGCTGAGGCTGGTGATCACCCCTTGCGCCTGGAACGGGGTATGCAGCAGCAGAGTGGAAAGGCGCTGCAGCTCATTCCACTGGTCGAGGGCGTTGTATTCGCTCTGCGGCGCTGAAGACTGCGGATGGCTGACCAGCTGGCGGCCTTCATCGCTGCGGATCAGGAAACCGCCCGGCGGCGGGCTGTTGAGCGCCGCGGCGGCCAGGCGCGTTTCATTGAAGATGAACGACGACGTGGCCACTTTGGTCAGGCTTTCCAGCGACTCGGCGCTTACCGGGCGCAGCAGGACGTTGACGCCTTGCAGCGCGCCGGATCTGGCGCGTTTCACCAGGCCGCTCCAGTTTTTGGCGTTGCCCAGGTTGACCAAGGCGTTTTTTAACCGCACGCAGTCGTTTTCTGCCTGGCACAAATCCTGTGTTTTCAGAACGATATCAGAGAAGTCATCCAACAGGATCATGCCGGATTTCTCGATGGCGCTGGCCAGCTGCGGGTTGACCTTCTGATCGGCGCCGCTCGGATGCAGCTGGCTGTTGACCGTGGCCAGCAGGGCTGTCGCTTTATCTATGACTTCCGATTCCGGCTGCGGCAGCGGGGCGGCGTTGTTCCAATAGATGCCGGAGCAGTCGAACGGCGCAAAATTGACGGTGCCGCCGCCGTTGGCCGGCGGCGGCACATAGCACATGCCGCTGCCGCGCACTTTCAGCGTGTCGCCGATGCGCAGCGGCGTGGCTTCCAGGGCTTGCACGCTGGTCACTTCCACTTTCTGCGCACCCTGCAGCCAGGCCATGCTGAGGGTAAGCGGCAGGTTGAGCGGAATATAGATCAGCAGCAACAGCAGTACCAGCGCCGAGCTGGCGACCAGCACCGCGTTGCGGCCCCACTGCTGCAGCGGGAAATTCTTCACTTCGTCATGCAGCGAGAGGAAGCGCCCCTGGCGCACTACCTGCCGATTGAGGTAGACGTCCACATCGGTGGTCTTGCCCAGATCCTGCGTCAGGTACGGCTGCCAATGCGGCGGGTAGATAAGATCGATGATGCCGAGCGAAATGTTGCTGATCTGCCCCTGATCGGACTCGCCGAACAGGCCCCAGCGCTTCGGCGTGCCGCGCAGGCAGTGGATCTCTTTCAGCTCACGCGACGCCGGACGGCGGAACAGGTTCCAGCATCCCCAGGCGATCATCAGCACCGCCACAAAAATCATCCAGGGGATAACCAGCACCGGGCTTATCAGGCTGAAGAACAGCAGCAGCAGCGCGGCGGAGATGATGACGGCTTCACGGATGCCGTTCGGCCGGTTCAGCGCATGCTCTTCCGGCGTTTCCTTGCGAATATTGACCAGCTCGACATGCTCGCTCTCTTCCTTGCGGATGGACGCGTTTTTGGTCGGCGTGGCGGCCACCACCGGCGGCTGCGGCCGATCGTGAATATGATCTTTCAGCGAGTGCCCGTTGAGCGAAATCACCAGCGGCAGCGTCTGGGTTCTGATCACTTCCACATGGTTGTCGGCGGTGATATAGGGTTCCCAAAACGGCGGCAGATGCACCTCTTCCGCGTCGAGGTAATAGCGCCATTTATTGGGATCGTCGCTGGCCAGCCCGTAGCGGGTGATGGCGTGCGTGACCGGATATACGTTATCGCTTTGCGGGGTGAGCGCCAGCTTGGCCGCGGGCAGCGTAGCGCCGCCGCCGGGCAACAGTTTGTTGCTCAGCTTGTTTTGCTGATTGAGATAGAACTCGACTGCGGCGCGCTCTTCGTCGGTCAGCTTGCGGTGGGCAGGCTTGATAAACGGCAATGCGTGCGCCAGCGCCGACGGGTTGCGGGCCTTGAACCACAGGTACAGGCCGGCGGCAATCAGGCAGACAAGCACTAAGGCCAATATCAACACTATTGTGCTCATGCAATCCCCATCTCACACCCGTGAATTTCGCCAACCTGATGAAAAGCTGAATATTATACGGAGTAAACCGCCAGGAGGCACCCAGAACTAATGAGGGAACAAACAGATTCTCGCTCTGGATCTCATTCCTTCATGACGCAAGGCCATTTTATCACTGATTCTTGCCTGCGTGATACTAGCAACCGGTCTCTGCCGTCGATATCGGTATTATCCTATTTTCTTGCGCGCTGTTTGCTGAATCAGTACGGAAAATCGCCGGCCGCTGGCTACGCTTGTTAAAAGAAAGTAAATTACTGTTCATGCGCGTTGCGGCGGAGCTTGCCCTTAACGCACAATGTGATCAGGATCGAATTTGGTCAGCGTTTGAGCGCCAACGAGCCGTGCGTTACGCCAATCATTTTTTCGGTTGCCCCGTCCGCGCCTGGGTAACCTCTTTGAGGCAATCATGGATAAACACCTGCAAAAACCTAAAATTCTGAAAGTGGAAACGGTCGCGCGTTCGCGTTTGTTTAACGTCGAGTCGGTCGATTTGGAATTCAGCAACGGTGTTCGGCGGGTGTATGAACGCATGCGGCCTTCGGATCGCGAAGCGGTGATGATCGTGCCGGTGATTGGCGATGACCTGCTGCTGATCCGCGAATATGCGGTCGGCACCGAATCCTATGAGCTGGGGTTCCCGAAAGGGCTGATCGATCCCGGCGAAGGGGTGCTGGAGGCGGCCAACCGCGAGCTGATGGAAGAGGTGGGGTACGGCGCGAAACGCTTTGATTTTCTCAGTAAGCTGACGATGGCGCCGTCCTACTTTTCCAGCAAAATGAATATCGTGCTGGCGCACGATCTCTATCCGCAGAGCCTGGAGGGGGATGAGCCGGAGCCCTTGCCGCAGGTGCGCTGGCCGATCGCCAACATGATGGCGCTGCTGGCGGAACCGGATTTCCGTGAGGCGCGCAACGTCAGCGCGCTGTTCCTTTCCGAGGCATTTTTGCGCGCGTCGCGCTGATACGTTTCACGCCGAATAAAAAAAGGGCCAGATTTCTCTGGCCCTTTTCGATCAGAACAGCTCGTGGCTTTCACCGCCCGGATCGGTCAACGTGGTGCCGGTATCGCGCGATGGGTAGTCCGTCGGCTGCGTTCCTTCGATGAAGTACTCGGAACGGCTGCCGCCGCCACCGCCAGAGAGCTTGCCGCTGCTCTTGTCGATGGTGACGCTGATGATGCCCGGCGGCGGCGTGACTTTCTGCTCTGGGATGCCTTCCAGCGCGGTTTTCATGAAGTCGTCCCACGCCGGCTGGGCGCTCTTGGCACCGCCTTCACCGCCGGAAATCTGATCCGGGATGGCGCCGGATACCGTCGAACGGCCCAGGTCGCGGCGGTGATCGTCGAAACCGATCCACACCGAAGTCACGGTATCCGGGCCATAGCCTGAAAACCAGGCGTCCTTGGAACTGTTGGTGGTACCGGTTTTGCCGCCGATATCATGACGTTTCAGATCGCGGCCGGCGCGCCAGGCGGTACCCATCCAACCCGGTTCTCCGAAGATGTTGCTGTTCAGCGCGTCGTGGATCAGGAAGGCCAGCTGTGTGCTGATGACGTGCGGCGCATACTGTTGATCGCCGTCCTGCTGTACCTGAGCCGGGGTGACTTGCTCCAGCTGAGGCATCGGCACCGTGCTGTTGTTGCCTTCCTGCGAGGTGGCGACGTTTTCGATGTTGTCGTCGGACAGCACCGCCGAACGGTGGGTGTCGCCGTAGATCACCGGCAGGTTACAGCTGCCGCACACCACTTTCGGTTTGGCTTCGAACACCGTATTGCCGTTATCGTCTTCAATTTTGGTGATGAAGTACGGGTCGACCAGATAACCGCCGTTCGCCAGCACCGCGTAGCCGCGCACCAGCTGCATCGGGGTGAAGGAGGCGGACCCCAGCGCCAGCGATTCGGTATGCACGATATTCTGCGCCGGGAAGCCGAAGCGCTGCAGATATTCCGCCGCGTAGTCGACGCCCATCGCGCGCATCGCACGCACCATCACCACGTTCTTCGACTGCCCCAGCCCCTGTCGCAGGCGAATCGGGCCGTCGTAGGTCGGCGGCGAGTTCTTCGGCCGCCAGTCGGTGCCGGCGCCGGCATCCCAACGGGTAATCGGCAAGTCATTCAGAATGGTGGCCAGCGTCAGACCTTTATCCATCGCGGCGGTGTACAGGAACGGTTTGATGTTCGAGCCCACCTGACGCAGAGCCTGCGTGACGCGGTTGAACTTGCTCTGATTGAAGTCGAAGCCGCCAACCAGCGCTTTCACCGCGCCGTCGTTCGGGTTGATAGAGACCAGCGCCGAGTTGACGTCCGGCACCTGCGACAGCCACCAGGCTTCGTTCACTTTACGCACCCACACTTGCTGGCCGGCCTGCACTACGTCGGTGACGCGTTTCGGCGTTGGGCCTTGCTGAGTGTCCGAACGGTATGGGCGTGCCCAGCGCATGGTCGCCATCGGCAGGGCAATACTGCTGCCGTCGGCCAGCATCGCCGTCGCTTCCTGCGGGTTGGCGGCGGTGATCACCGCCGGCGCCAGCGGGCCGTAGTTCGGCAGGTTTTTCAGCGAATCGACAATCTGTTTGCGATCCCAGGCCGCTTCGCCGACTTTCCACAACACGTTGGATGGGCCGCGGTAACCGTGGCGCATGTCATAGGCCAGCACGTTGTTGCGTACCGACTCCTGCGCCGCCAACTGCAGCCGTTTGGTGACGGTGGTGTAAACCTTGTAACCGTCGGTATAGGCGTTTTCACCGTAACGCTTGATCATCTCCTGACGCACCATCTCGGAGAGATACGGCGCGGAGAAGCTGATTTCCGGCGCATGGTAATTGGCGACCAGATCTTCGGAGCGCGCCTGATCGTACTGCGCCTGCGTGATGTAGTGTTCGTCCAGCATGCGCGACAGCACCACGTTGCGGCGGGCAACGGCGCGATCGTGCGAATAGAGCGGGTTGAAGGTGGACGGCGCTTTCGGCAGGCCGGCGATGGTCGCCATTTCGCTCAGGGTCAGCTGGCTGACGTCTTTGCCGAAATAGACCTGCGCGGCGGCGCCTACGCCGTAGGCGCGGTAACCCAGATAGATCTTGTTCAGATACAGCTCAAGGATTTCATCCTTGGTGAGCATCTGCTCGATGCGCACCGCCAGGAAGGCTTCCTTGATTTTACGCATCAGGGTGCGTTCCGGGCTTAAGAAGAAGTTACGCGCCAGCTGTTGGGTGATGGTACTGGCCCCCTGCGAAGCGTGGCCGGAGACCAACGCGATGGAGGCGGCGCGGAAGATGCCGACCGGATCGACGCCATGGTGATCATAGAAGCGGCTGTCTTCGGTGGCGATGAATGCGTGCACCATCACCGGCGGAATTTGATCCAGTTTCAGCGGAATGCGGCGCTTCTCGCCGTATTGGGCGATCAGTTCGCCATCGGCGCTGTAGACCTGCATCGGTATCTGCAGCCGCACATCTTTCAGCGTTGCGACGTCGGGCAGCTGCGGCTCGACATATTTGTACAAGCCGAAAATCGAGGCTGCTCCCAGCACGATGCAACATACTGCAAGGATTAGTAAATACTTTACGAACTTCACCTGAGATTTCCCATTTCTAAGTCATTTGGGCAGTTTATAAACAACCGCGCGGTAGTATAAAGGCAAGCCTGCGACATGGATATGTTCTTTTATCATCTGATGTTATGGAGGCTTGCGAAACATGTTCCCTCAAGCATGGCAGGTGGGGCTGGATATACAAATCGACTGCGTGCGGGCGGTGGCGGCCCAACGCCGCCGCAACGGCTGGCAGTTGCGCCACTGGTGGCAGCAGGCGCTGCCGCAGGCGGTTTTACGCGATGGCTGTCTGGAACCTTCTGAATTCCTGATCCGGGCGCTGCGGCAATGGCGCGTCCAACTGCCGCGACATATTTCCTTACGCATTGCCCTGCCGGCGCAGCGCGTGTTGCAGCAACGCATGGCGCAGCCGGACGTGCGGCTGCGCGAGCCGGAACGCAGCGACTATATCGGCGGCCACGGTGTGAAGCAGTTTCCGCTCGACGGCCAGACGCTGGCGCTCGACTATCGCACCGCGCCGGCGGATGAGGCGGCGCTGTTGCTGACCGCCGCGCGGCGGCAGGAGCTGCAGCAGTGGCTGCATTGTCTGCGTCAGGCTGGCCTGCATCCGCAAGCGGTCGATATCACCCCCTGCGCGCTGCGGATGATGGCGACGGCGGCAGGCGTGCCGCCCGCTGCGGGGCTGATGCACCGTCTCGAACGAGAATGGCTGTGGGTGGCGCCGGCCGACGGCGCGTTCGCTTTTGGTCTGGCGCCGGGCGACGATGACGCGCAGGCGCTGCGGGCGCTGCAAGCTCAGATGCCGGCGGGCGACGATCGGCCGGTCTATGCCGGCAGCGTGCTGGCGGGAGCCTTGCCCGCCGGTTGCCTTGCCTGGTCGCCGCTCAGCGCCTTCACGCAGCTGCGTCCGCCGTTGCCTGCGCATCCTTCGGCGTTCGCGTTGGCCGGTGGCCTGGCGCTGCGCGAGGAGGATCGCTGATGTATCAGGTCAACTTTCTGCCTTGGCGACAACGCCGCGATCGGCGACGCGGCTATTTCTGGTTGGGCGTGCTGATGTTACAGGTAACGGCACTGTTGCTGGCGCTGTTCCTGGTCGCCGGCCAATTGCGTCACCAACAGGCGCTGCGGCAGGCGCGGCTGGCGATGCTGGGTGAAGAGCTGGCGGCACTGACGTTGCTCGCCCGTCAGCAACAGCAAGAGCGGGCGCAGCGGGCGCTGCACCGCGCCCGCGCCGAACGGCAGGCGAGCAACGCCCAGCATAACCGGCGTTATTTTCATCTGCTGCAGCAATTGTCCTCCAGCATTCCTCCACCGCTGTGGCTCACGGCGCTGGAGAGCGATGCGGTGAATGGCCTGCGGCTGCGTGGATTGAGCCGTTCTCCTGCGGCCATCACGCAGTTCGAACGGCGGCTGGCGGGGATGCCTGCGTTGCCGCGGTTGCGTTTGGCTGAGGTGGCGCAACGCGACGACGGCCTGTACACCTTTCATCTGGCGGCGCAGTGGGGGCGTGATGGATAACCGTTTGTCATCCGGGCTGCGCCTCTGGCTGAGCTTGCCGGGCTGGCTATTGCTGCTGTCGCAAGGGTTGGGTATCGGCACGTTGGCGCTGTTGGGCGGTGGCTGGATGCTGCAAGACGAATGGCGTCAGCGGGAAAGCGCGGGGGAGCGGCAACAGCGCCTGTTGCAACAGATCGCCATGGTGCAACGCCAACTGGACGAGGTGCCGGAAACCGCTATCCCGGCGGCGCCGCTTCCTCCGTCCACCAACGGCGATCTGGCGAGCGTGCTGCAACGGGCGGGAGGCGCCTTGTTGCGTTGGCAGCGGCAGGAAAAACCGCCGAGGCAAACGCTGAGCTTGCGCATTGACTACGCCGGTTTGCTGGCGCTGCTGGAGGCGCTGCCCGCCGATTTACGCCTCGAGCAGCTGAGCGTGGAGACGCCGCCCCTTGGCATGACGGCGCGGTTGGTTTTGCAGGATGCCGCCGAGGATCAGCCCAATGAGTAAAAGACCCGGCCGTTGGTGGTGGCTGCTGTGGCCATGGGCACTATGCGCTGAGCCGCGCGACCCGTTTGCGCCGCTTCCGATGCCTGCTTGTGCCCAAACGGAGGCGTCGCCGGCGAGCTGGCGACTGAAAGGCGTCATCGGGCAACCGACGCTGCGCTATGGCTGGGTGGTGACGCCGGCGGGACAATGGTTGCGCCTGCGGCCGCAGCAACGGGTGCTGGCCGAGCGCTGGCAGGTGACACAGGTGCAGGCGCGTAGCTTGACGTTAACGGCGCTGACGGCCGAACCGGATTGCCCGGCGAGCCAGGGCGACGTCTCGCTCATGATGGACAACAAGGATGGCAAACCATGAAAGGATGTGCTGGATTGGCCGTGGCGCTGTGGTGCCTGACGCTCGGCACCGCGCAGGCGCAGGATAAGCAGCGGGTTTCCCTGGAATTTCAGGATGCGCCGGTCACGGTCATCCTGCAGGCGTTGGCGGATTATCGGCAGATGAACCTGATCGCCGCGCCCGGCGTGAGCGGCAACCTGACGCTGCGGCTGGAGAATGTGCCCTGGCCTCAGGCGCTGGCGTTGACCCTGCGCATGGGCAAACTGGCGATGACGCGGGAAGGCAACGTGATACTGATCTCGCCGGAGCCGGACGCGCAGGAAAAAAGGCAGCAGCGAGAGGCGTTGGCGCAGCGGCAACCGCTGCACAGCCTGACCCTGACGTTACAGAACGGCGATGCGGCGGAAATTGCCGAAAGCCTCAACGCCCAACGCGGCGCGTTGTTGAGCGAGCGTGGCAGCGTGTTGGCGGATAAACGCACCAATACGTTGCTGCTGCGCGACACCGCGCCAATCCTGACGCAGTTGAAAAAGCGGATAACGGAAATGGACGCGCCGCTGGCGCAGGTGCAACTGGCGGCGCATATCGTGACGATCAACCGCGAAAGCCTGCGTGAGCTTGGCGTGCGTTGGGGGTTGGCGGCCGACGACAGGCCGGCGCGGCCGTTGCGGCCGGGCAATGTCGGTGTCAATCTGCCGCTGGAACGCGGCGCCGTGAACGCCGGTTTTCATCTGGCGCGCATCAGCGGGCGTTTGTTGAGCCTCGAGCTGACGGCGCTGGAGCAGGAGAATCAGGTGGAGATCATCGCCAGTCCGCGCCTGCTGACGGCGCACCTGCAAACCGCCAGCATCAAACAGGGGACGGAGATCCCTTATGAAGTGTCGAGCGGCGCCAGCGGTGCGACCGCCATCGAGTTCAAAGAGGCGGTGCTGGGCATGGAGGTGACGCCGAAAGTGTTGCCGGACGGGCGCATCACGCTGACGCTGCACATCAGCCAAAATATGCCGGGGCGCGCCATCAGCCGCGGGGCGGGTGAGGCATTGACCATCGATAAACAAGAGATTAAGACGCAGATCACGGTGAAAAGCGGCGAAACCCTGGTGCTCGGCGGTATTTTTCAACGGCATAGCGGCAAGACGGCGGACAAGGTGCCGGGATTGGGGGATGCGCCACTGCTGGGGGGCTTGTTCCGGCAAAGCGGCGCACAACAGAAAAAACGCGAACTGGTGATCTTCATTACGCCGACTCTGATTAAGGGATAAGCGGCTGCCTGTCGGCTGGGCGGCAAATCTCCTAAAGTTGATGAGCAGATACACTTTTTTATCCCCTTGGGGGGATCTGCGTTTGACGCTGCGGCCGATTTAGCTTACAAGGGTTACCGAATTGAGCACCGAGGTTTTTTGTTAGCGTCAAGACGCCGTTAAAAACATATGGTTTCCCTCCCGCGGCGTGGATTGCGATTTATTCGGTTGCCAAACTACCAAGAGTGTTGAGATAATTTTTCGTCTGATCTCGCACTATCGCTCATGAGGTTTCAGTTTAGGTCCCGCCGCTGATTTGATTGGCGGGGCGGGTTAACATTAACGAATTGTCTTAGTAATACCGAAAAACATGGCAGAGAAACGCAATATCTTTCTGGTTGGGCCTATGGGTGCCGGCAAAAGCACTATTGGCCGTCAGTTAGCTCAGCAACTCAATATGGAGTTCTTCGACTCCGATCAAGAAATTGAGCGACGTACCGGAGCTGACGTGGGCTGGGTATTCGACGTGGAAGGGGAAGAAGGTTTCCGCGATCGTGAAGAAAAAGTCATTAATGAACTGACGGAAAAACAAGGGATTGTGTTGGCGACCGGCGGCGGTTCGGTGAAGTCGCGCGAAACGCGCAACCGTCTGTCCGCGCGCGGCGTGGTGGTCTATCTGGAAACCACGATCGAGAAGCAGCTTGCTCGTACCCAGCGTGATAAAAAACGCCCGCTGCTGCAGGTCGATTCTCCGCCGCGTGAAGTGCTGGAAGCCTTGGCGAAAGAACGCAATCCGTTGTATGAAGAGATTGCCGATGTCACCATCCGCACCGACGATCAGAGCGCTAAAGTGGTTGCCAACCAGATCATCAACATGCTGGAAAGCAACTGATTGCCGCTTTCCGCGTTCGCCGTCGGCCAATGCGGATAACTGATTTGTGTTCCCCGCAGTTGCGGGGATCAACCACCGCCGCACCATACAGAGAACTGAGCGCGACATGGAGAGAATTACTGTAACGCTTGGGGAGCGCAGCTACCCGATTACCATCGCCGCCGGATTGTTCAACGATCCGGCTTCTTTTATGCCGTTGAAGGCGGGTGAGCAAGCGATGTTGGTCACCAACCAGACCCTGGCGCCGCTTTATCTGGAGCGTGTCCGGCAGGTGCTGGAGCAGGGCGGCGTCGTGGTGGATCAGGTGATCCTTCCTGATGGTGAGCAGTACAAATCTCTGGCGGTGTTGGAGCAGGTGTTTTCGGCGCTGCTGGAAAAACCGCACGGGCGCGATACTACGCTGATCGCCCTCGGCGGCGGCGTTGTCGGCGATCTGACTGGCTTTGCCGCCGCGTGCTACCAACGCGGCGTGCGCTTCATTCAGGTTCCCACCACGCTGTTGTCGCAGGTGGACTCTTCCGTGGGCGGCAAGACCGCCGTCAACCACCCGCTCGGCAAAAACATGATCGGCGCTTTCTATCAACCCGCTTCGGTGGTGGTTGATCTGGATTGCCTGAAAACGTTGCCGACGCGTGAACTCTCTTCCGGCCTGGCAGAAGTCATCAAATACGGGATCATCCTCGATCGCGAGTTCTTCGTCTGGTTGGAAAACAACATCGATGCGCTGATGGCGCTGGATATGCAGGCATTGGCCTACTGTATCCGCCGCTGCTGCGAGCTCAAGGCCGAGGTCGTGGCCGCCGACGAACGCGAAAGCGGCCTGCGAGCCTTGCTGAATCTTGGCCATACTTACGGCCACGCCATCGAAGCCGAAATGGGCTACGGCGTATGGCTGCACGGCGAAGCGGTGGCTGCGGGCATGGTGATGGCGGCGGAAACCGCGCACCGTCTCGGCCAGTTCTCCGTTGAAGACATCGAGCGCATCAAAACGCTGCTGCTGCGCGCCGGCTTGCCGGTCTGCGGGCCGCAGGAAATGACGCCGGAATCCTATCTGCCGCACATGCTGCGCGACAAGAAAGTGCTGGCGGGTGAACTGCGTCTGGTGCTGCCGACCGCGATCGGTGCGGCGGAAGTGCGCGGCGGCGTAGGGCATGAGCTGGTGTTGGCGTCGATCGCCGCCTGCCTGCCTGAGCGGGCGCGTAATTAAATCGGACTAAGTAACAGTGGCTTAGCCGCCATTTGCATCTATATTAATACAGTGAGCAGAGCACGACGGGTGTCGCTTTGCCATCATCGGGTTAATCTGCCCGTGCCACGGTAGGTCTACGGTGGCGGGCTTTTGCCTCTAGTTGGAGGGTTTCAGATGGACGAGTTTAAACCGGAAGACGATCTCAGACCTGATAGCAGCGATCGTCGCCCTACGCGCTCGCGCAAGCCGGCCGCCGCGCCGCGCTTCGCCGTTTCGCGCCAACATTTGATGATTGGCATCGGCATTTTGGTGCTGCTGCTGCTGATTATCGGCATCGGTTCAGCCCTGAAGGCGCCGACCAAACATGAAGCGGCTCAGGAGAACGGCGCGCAAAACGGCGGAGCCCGCGATATCAACCTGTCCGGTTCTTCGTCGCTGACCACCGCCAACAACGGCGTGCCGGGCGGCACGACGGATACCCACGATAACAACGGCGTGAGCGCGACTCAGCCGCAGCAACCGCAGAACGTCAGCGTTCCGCCGATCTCCGGCACGCCGACCGAAGCGCAAACGCAGCCTCAGCAGGGCGGTGCGCAGCAGCGCGTCGATTTGCCGGGCAACATGGCGGATGCGCTGTCGCAGCAGCAGGGGCAGGTGGATGCGGCGACCCAAGGCATGACTGGCGCAGCGTCGACGTTGCCGACCGCACCGGCGACGGTGATGAGCGGTGCCGCAGCGCGCGAAGCGACGCGTCCTGTGCAGGGAACCGCGCCGCAACAGCATAAAACGCCGGCGAAAACCGCCGCCGCCAAACCGACCGCAACGCAGCATAAATCACCGACCACGGTGTATACGCCGCCGGCCAAGCCGTCTTCCACCGCGAAAGCGGGAGCGGTCGCCAGCAGCGGCAGCTCTCTGCAGTCTGCGCCGGGCAGCCACTATACCTTGCAACTGAGCAGCGCTTCGCGTTCCGATACGCTGAACGCCTACGCCAAACAGCAGAAACTGCAGAATTACCTGGTGTACGCCACCAAGCGTGACGGCAAGCCGTGGTACGTGCTGGTGAGCGGCAACTATGCTTCTTCCGCAGAAGCGAAGCGCGCCATTGCTTCGTTGCCGGCGGATGTGCAGGCGAAAAAACCGTGGGTCCGACCTGTACACCAAGTGCAGCAAGATCTTAAAAAATAAATCATTTAAATTTGTGCGCTGATGTGCTGTCTGAAACAGAGTACAATCCGCCGCTCTGAATTGTATAAGTAGCTAATTGACGGCATGAAGAAAAACCGCGCTTTTTTAAAATGGGCTGGTGGAAAATACCCGCTGGTAGATGAGATTCGTCGCCATCTGCCGGCGGGAGACTGCTTAATCGAGCCCTTCGTGGGTGCGGGATCCGTCTTTCTGAATACGGATTACGACGCCTACATTCTCGCCGACATCAATAGCGATCTTATCAACCTGTATAACATCGTTAAGCTGCGCACGGATGACTTCGTGCGCGATGCCCGCACGCTTTTCGCCGATGAATTCAATAACTCGGATCAGTTTTACCTGCTGAGAGAAGAGTTCAATACTAGCACCGAGCCTTACCGCCGGGCGCTGCTGTTCCTGTACCTGAACCGTCACTGCTATAACGGCCTGTGCCGCTATAACCTGCGCGGCGAGTTCAACGTGCCGTTCGGCCGGTACAAGAAACCGTACTTCCCGGAAGAAGAGCTCTACTGGTTTGCCGAAAAATCGCGCAATGCCACTTTTGTCTGCGAGCATTACCGCGATACCATGGCGAAGGCCGTGGCCGGTGCCGTGGTGTATTGCGATCCGCCTTACGCGCCGCTGTCGGCGACGGCGAATTTCACCGCTTACCACACCAACAGCTTCAGCATCGCCGATCAGCAGAGCCTGGCGCATCTGGCGCACCAGCTCTCGGTAGAGAGCCAGGTACCGGTATTGATCTCCAATCACGATACCGAGCTGACGCGCGACTGGTACCAGCATGCTGCGCTGTATGTGGTGAAAGCGCGCCGCACAATCAGCCGCAACATTCTCGGCCGCAGTAAAGTGAACGAGCTTTTGGCGCTGTATCGCTAAGCCGGGGGCACCCCGGCGCATAACAACTCGACCCTACGTTTGGAGAAGCGGATGAAAAAGTTTTTGATTGCCCCGTCCATTCTGTCGGCAGATTTTGCCCGGTTAGGTGAAGATACCGCTAACGTGCTGGCCGCAGGCGGCGACGTGGTGCACTTCGACGTCATGGACAACCACTATGTGCCCAATCTGACCATCGGTCCGATGGTGTGCGAAGCGCTGCGCAACTACGGCATTACCGCGCCGATTGACGTGCATCTGATGGTCAAGCCGGTAGATCGCATCGTGCCAGATTTCGCCAAGGCCGGCGCGTCTTATATCTCTTTCCACCCCGAAGCTTCCGAACATGTCGATCGCACCATTCAGCTGATCAAAGAGCACGGTTGTAAGGCCGGTCTGGTGTTTAACCCGGCGACGCCGCTGAGCTACCTCGATTACGTGATGGATAAAATTGACGTGATCCTGCTGATGTCGGTCAACCCGGGCTTCGGCGGCCAGTCGTTCATCCACGGCACCCTGGACAAGCTGCGCCAGGTGCGCAAACTGATCGACGACAGCGGTCGCGATATCCGCCTGGAAGTCGACGGCGGGGTGAAGGTGGATAACATCGCCGAAATCGCCGCCGCAGGCGCCGATATGTTCGTCGCCGGTTCCGCCATCTTTGGCCAGCCGGACTACCGCAAGGTGATTGACGAAATGCGCAGCGAGCTGGCGAAGGTTACCCATGGCTGATTTCGGCGCGATCCGCGCATTGGCCTTCGATCTGGACGGCACGCTGGTCGACAGCGCGCCGGGTCTGGCGGCCGCCATCGATATGGCGCTGGAAGAGACGGGCCTGCCGCAAGCGGGTGAGGCACGGGTCGGCACCTGGATCGGCAACGGCGCCGACGTGCTGGTGCAGCGCGCGCTGCGTTGGGCGGAGGCGGAAGGCACGCCGGCGCAGTGCAGCCGGCTGCGTGAACGCTTCGACCATTTCTACGCGCAGACCGTCGACAGCGGCAGCCGTTTGTTCCCACAGGTGCAAGAGACGCTGGCCCGCCTGGCCGCGCACGGTTACCCGATGGCGCTGGTGACCAACAAGCCGACGCCGTTCGTGGCGCCGCTGCTGGCATCGTTGGGCATTGGCGACTATTTCTCGCTGGTGATCGGCGGCGACGACGTGACGGAAAAGAAACCGCACCCGGCGCCGTTGTACCTGGTGCTCGGCAAGCTTGGGCTGCGCGCGCATGAGCTGCTGTTCGTCGGCGATTCACGCAACGATATTCAAGCCGCGCAGGGCGCCGGTTGCCCGAGCGTCGGCTTTACCTACGGTTATAACTACGGCGAATCGATCGCCCTGAGCCACCCCGATCGGGTGTTGGAGCGCTTCGCCGATTTGTTGCCCGCTCTTGGGCTGTCATCTTTAGAGAATCAGGAAATTTAAACATGAGTAAGCCCATCGTATTTAGCGGCGCGCAGCCGTCCGGCGAACTGACCATCGGCAACTACATGGGTGCGCTGCGTCAGTGGGTGCAGATGCAGGACGACTACGACTGCATCTACTGCATCGTCGATCTGCATGCCATCACCGTGCGCCAGGACGCCGAGAAGCTGCGCAAGGCCACGCTGGATACGCTGGCGCTGTATCTGGCCTGTGGCATCGATCCGGAAAAAAGCACCATCTTCGTGCAGTCGCACGTGCCTGAGCACACGCAGCTGAGTTGGGTGCTGAACTGTTACACCTATTTCGGCGAACTGAGCCGCATGACGCAGTTCAAGGACAAATCCGCACGCTACGCCGAGAACATCAACGCCGGGCTGTTCAGCTATCCGGTGCTGATGGCGGCGGATATCCTGTTGTATCAAACCAACCAGGTGCCGGTGGGCGAAGACCAGAAACAGCACCTGGAGCTGAGCCGCGACGTGGGCCAGCGTTTCAACGCGCTGTACGGCGACGTGTTCAAAGTGCCGGAGCCGTTTATTCCTAAATCCGGTGCGCGCGTGATGTCGCTGCAGGAGCCGACCAAGAAGATGTCCAAGTCGGACGACAACCGCAACAACGTGATCGGCCTGCTGGAAGATCCGAAAGCGGTGACCAAGAAGATCAAACGCGCAATGACCGACTCGGAAGAGCCGCCTGTCGTGCGTTACGACGTGGTCAACAAGGCGGGCGTCTCCAACCTGCTGGATATCCTCGCCGGCGTGACCGGCAAGAGCATCGCGCAGTTGGAAGCCGAGTTCGAAGGCCAGATGTACGGCCATCTGAAAGGCGCGGTGGCGGAAGCCGTCTCCGGCATGCTGGCTGAGCTGCAGGAGCGCTACCACCGCTTCCGCAACGACGAAGCCTATCTGCAGCAGGTGATGCGCGACGGCGCCGCCAAGGCGCGCGCGCGCGCGCAGGAAACCCTGGCGAAGGTCTATCAGGCCGTCGGTTTCGTACCGCCGCAGGCGTAACGCCGGCGCAAATAAAAAAGCGGCCTTAGGCCGCTTTTTTTACGTCGGTATCACGCCATTTGCGCCAGGCTGGCGGGCGATTCCTCGCTGGCGAACCAATTGAGCTTGCTGCGCAGGCTGACCACGCTGCCGACGATGATTAGGCTGGGGCTGGCGGCCTGCAGGGACAAGTCGCCCAGTTGGTGGAGTTCGCCTTCGATCACCCGCTGGCGGCAAGAAGTGCCGTTTTCCACCAGCGCCACCGGCGTGGCGGCCGGCAGTCCGTTCGCGATCAGCCGGCGCTGGATTTCCGTCGCTTGCGACAGCCCCATATAGAACACCAGCGTCTGTTGCCCGGCGGCGAGCGTCGCCCAGTCCAATCCACCGTCGGCCTTGGCGTGGCCGGTCACCAGGCGGACGCTCTGCGCATGGTCGCGGTGGGTGAGCGGGATGCCGCTGTAGGCGGAACAGCCGGAGGCGGCGGTAATGCCCGGCACCACCGAGAACGGCACGTTGGCGTCCGCCAGCGTCTCCAGCTCTTCGCCGCCGCGGCCGAAGATAAAGGGATCGCCGCCCTTCAGGCGTACCACGCGTTTGCCTTGCAGCGCCTGCTGCAGCAGGATTTGGTTGATCTGTTCCTGCGGCACGCAGTGGTGCCCGGCGCGTTTGCCGACGAAGATGCGCTCGGCGTCGCGGCGCACCAGCGTCATGATCTCTTCGGAGACCAGCCGGTCGTAAACCACCACGTCGGCCTGCTGGATCTGTTGCAGCCCTTTCAGCGTCAGCAAACCGGCATCGCCTGGCCCGGCGCCCACCAGCACCACTTCACCGCGATCTTCCCGTTGTTCGCTGAACAACTGCTCGAGCTGGCGTTCGGCCAGCGCGGCGTCGCCGTTGGCCAGCGATTGCGCCAGCCGATCGTGGGCGAACAACCTTTCCCAGAAGCGACGGCGTGCGCCGAGGCCGCTGAAGCGTTGTTTTACCCGCTGCCGCAGCGAGCCGCCCAGTTGGGCCAGCTTGCCGAGGTGCTGCGGCAGCATCGCTTCCAGCTTCTCGCGCAGCAGCCGCGCCAGCACCGGCGCTTTGCCGCCGGAGGACACCGCCACCATGATCGGCGAACGATCGATAATCGACGGCATGATAAAGCTGGCGCGTTTCGGATCGTCGACCACGTTGCAGAACACCCGCTGCTGGTTGGCGCACTGGTATACCCGTGCGTTGACCTCCAGCCGGTCAGTGGCGGCGATCACCAGCCATTTTTCCGCCAGCAGGGCCGGGCTGAATTCGCCTGCGGCCAGCGTCAACCGGCCTTCTTCCGCCCACAGGCGGAACTGCGGGGTGAAGTCCAGGGCGTTGACGGTCAGCGCCGCGCCGGCGTCCAGCAGCAGGCGCGCCTTGCGTTCGGCGATCTCGCCGCCGCCGACCAGCAGACAGGCTTTATGTTGCAGTTGGCAGAAAATCGGCAGGTAGTCCATCGGCACTCCTCGGGGTCATCAGGGTGGGGGGCGAAATGCGCCCCCGAAAACTCAGGCGGTCTGACGTGCGGCGGCTTTCGCCGCCAGCGGGCGTTCGGCGCGCGGCGTGGCGTACCAATACCCCAGGCCCATCAGCACCGAGCCGGACAGGATGTTGCCCAGCGTCACCCACAGCAGGTTGTGGCCAATGCCGGCGAGGGTGTAGGCCTCGCTGTGGTTGCCGAACCAGGAGAGGGCGAACAGCGTCATGTTGGCGACGGAGTGTTCGTAACCCGAGGCGATAAAGGCCAGCAGGCACCACCAAATGGCGATGAACTTGGCGGCGCCTTCAACGCGGATCGCCATCCAAATCGCCAGACAAACCAGCCAGTTGCACAATACGCCCTTGAAGAACAGCACCTCGGTCGGCGCGGTGGTTTTCGCCAGCGCGGCGCTGTGCACCAGACTGGTATCCACCGGCAGCAGGCTGCCGCCGCCGTAGTAATACATCAGCGCCACCAGCACCGAGCCGAGCAGGTTGCCGAGCCAGGTTTGCGGCAGCACCGCCCACATCTGGCTTTGGCGGATGGTGCCGGCCTTGACGCCGAGCGTCAGGAACATCGTATGGCCGGTGAACAGCTCGGAACCGGCGATGATCACCAGCGTCAGCGCGATGCCGAAGGTGGCGCCCATCACCAGCGGCCGCACGCTTGGGTCGACCAGGTTGCCGAGGGTGAAGATCAGGATGATGCCGAGGCCGACGTAGGCGCCCGCCATCGCCGAGCTGATCCAGAAGCCGAGTGGGCTCTCCTTCGCCAGGCGGACGATGCGCGCCGCGTTGACGGCGCATTTGTTGATCGTATCGGTAAACATGTTGCCTCCCGAAAGGTTATGCCGCGACTTGCACGATGCCGTCGACCACCCGGCTGGTGAAGCTGGCAACGGAACGGTTGTCATCTTCCAGACAGTGGCCGTCGTACAGGCGGAAATGCTGTTTCTTCAGCGGGCTGGCGACCCACAGCTCGCCCTGATGCTCGGCGATGAGGCCGCGCGACAGCACGCTGGCCTGGGCGAACGGGTCGATATTGCTGATGGCGAACACCTGCTCGTCGGCATAGGGGCGGAACACCGCCACCTGCCGATCGCCGATCAGGGCGCACACGCCGGTGCCGGGCAGAATGTCGGCGACGGGACAAACGGTAATCCACTGGCTCATGCGTGGCTCTCCTCGGTATCGATCAGGGTGACGGGAATGCGCTCATCAGGGCGCGCCGGGCGGTGTTGGTCGCGTTCGGCCACTACCTGCACATTCGGATCGCGCAGCGGGCTGTTGATGAAGTGAGCGAAGCGCAGCTGCGTTTCCGGGTGCTCGACTGTCTCTTTCCACTCGCAGACCACCGCGTCGCGCAGGCGGGCGATCTCCGCTTCCAACTGCGCGTTGATGCCGAGCTTATCGTCGACGATCACCTTGCGCAGGTAATCGATGCCACCTTCCAGGCTCTCCAGCCATACCGAGGTACGCTGCAGCTTATCGGCGGTGCGGATATAGAACATCATGAAGCGGTCGAGGTAACGCACCAGGGTTTCGCGATCGAGGTCAGCGGCCAGCAGGTCGGCGTGGCGCGGTTTCATGCCGCCGTTGCCGCAGACATACAGGTTCCAGCCGTTCTCGGTGGCGATGATGCCGACGTCCTTGCCCTGCGCTTCGGCGCATTCACGGGTGCAGCCCGAGACGCCGAACTTCATTTTGTGCGGGGTGCGGATGCCTTTGTAGCGATGTTCCAGCGTGACGCCGAAACCGACGCTGTCGCCGACGCCATACCGGCACCAGGTGCTGCCGACGCAGGTTTTCGCCATGCGCAGCGCCTTGGCGTAAGCATGGCCGGTTTCAAAGCCGGCGGCGAGCAGCTTGCGCCAGATGGCCGGCAGGTCGTCTTTTTGCGCGCCGAACATGCCGATGCGTTGCGAACCGGTCATTTTGGTGTACAGGTTGTACTCCTTGGCGATTTGGCCGATGGCCAGCAGGCCGTCCGGGGTGATTTCGCCGCCGGCGGAGCGCGGGATCACCGAGTAGGTGCCGTCTTTCTGGATATTGCCGAGGAAGTTGTCGTTGGTATCCTGCAGCGGCGTATGCTGCGGCTTGAGGATGTATTCGTTCCAGCAAGAAGCCAGCAACGAGCCGACGGTCGGCTTACACACTTCGCAGCCGTAGCCTTTGCCGTATTTGGCCAGCAGCGCCTCGAACGACTTGATGCCTTCGACGCGGATCAGGTGGAACAGCTCCTGGCGCGAATAGGCGAAGTGTTCGCACAGGTGATGGTTGACCTCGATGCCTTGCTTGCTCAGCTCGGCGTTCAACACCTGGGTGAGCAGCGGGATGCAGCCGCCGCAACCGGTGCCGGCCTTGGTTTCGGCCTTCAGCGCCGCCACGGTGTGGCAGCCTTTGTTGACCGCCTGGATGATGTCGCCTTTGCTGACGTCGAAGCAGGAGCAGATCTGCGCGCTTTCCGGCAGCGAATCCACGCCGATGGCCGGTTTGCTGCCCGCGTGGGCCGGCAGGATCAGGCCGTCCGGGTTCTCCGGCAGCGCGATGCCGTTCAGCGCCAGCTGCAGCAGGTTGCCGTAGTCGCTGGTGTCGCCCACCAGCACCGCGCCGAGCAGGGTTTTGTTGTCGGCGCTGACCACGATGCGTTTGTAGACTTCTTTGCTTTCATCCAGATAAACGTAGCTGCGGGCGCCTTCGGTGCGGCCGTGGGCATCGCCGATGCCGCCGACGTCCACGCCCAGCAGTTTCAGTTTGGCGCTCATGTCGGCGCCCTGGAAGCCGTTTTCGCGGCCCAGCAGGCGATCGGCGGCCACCTGCGCCATTTTGTATCCCGGCGCCACCAGGCCGAAGGTGCGATCGCGCCAGGCGGCGCACTCACCGATGGCGTACACGTCCGGATCCGACGTCTGGCAGCTGTCGTTGATGGCGATGCCGCCGCGGCGGCCGATCTCCAGCCCGCACTGGCGCGCCAGCTTGTCCTGGGCGCGGATGCCGGTGGAGAACACGATGAAATCCACTTCCAGCAGGCTGCCGTCGGCGAAATGCAGGGTTTTGCGCGCCGTGCCGCCGCCGTTGACGATCTCCTGGGTATTTTTGCCGGTGTGCACCTTGACGCCCATGCGCTCGATCTTGCGGCGCAGCTGGTCACCGCCCATCGGGTCGAGCTGTTCGGCCATCAGCACCGGAGCGAACTCGATCACATGCGTTTCCACCCCCAGGCTTTTCAGCGCGCCGGCGGCTTCCAGCCCCAACAGCCCGCCACCGACTACCGCGCCGCGTTTGCTGCGGCGCGCACAGGCTTCGATGGCGTTCAGGTCTTCGATGGTGCGGTAAACGAAGCAGTCCTGGCTATCCGAGCCTTTAATCGGCGGGATCCACGGATAGGAGCCGGTGGCCATGATCAGCTTGTCGTAATAGACGGTGCGGCCGGTGTTGGAGTGGATGACCTTCTCGTCGCGATTGATGGTGATAGCGCGTTCGCCGATCAGCACCTTCACGCCGTGTTTTTCGTAAAAGCCTTCGCGCACCAGCGACAGCTCTTCGGCGGTGTGGTGAGAGAAGTAGGAAGAGAGGTGCACGCGATCGTAAGCGATGCGCGGCTCTTCGCAAAATACGGTGATCTCGAATTGGTCTTTGTCTGCTTTATCCAACAGATCTTCGATGAACCGGTGGCCGACCATGCCATTGCCGACGACGGCAAGTTTGACTCTGCTCATTATTGCCTCAAAATTCTGGTTTCCTAGGGTTACCTTATCCCTCCCGATGAGCAATTTATTGATGCAAATCAATCACACTTCCATATACCTCCAATGTGGTATATGAATGATTTTTCACGTTTTTTGATAAGTTGCGGATTTTATTCATCTTTAGCTGAAGCGAGTCAGTTTGCTGGTAAATTACCCCGCAGGGAGTAAACGCAGGGAGTAAACGCAGGGGGTAGGCACGACACGGCGACTTTGTCAGCGCGATCCGCTGCCAGTATGATGAAGAAAACCAGCGCAACGGCAGAGGTGAAGGGTGGCGAAACGTCCATTGAAGTTTATCGACAACCTGCGTTTAAGCGGGCATGAAGGATTGTGGCAACTGGCGATCGAGCAGGGGCGCATCGCGCATCTGGTGCCGCAGCCGGAAGGACAGGAGTGGCGCAGCGACGTGTTGGATGCGCAGGGCGGGCTGGCGCTGCCGGCGTTCGTCGAACCGCATATCCACCTGGATACCACGCAGACCGCCGGTCAGCCGGCCTGGAACCAGTCCGGCACGCTGTTCGAGGGCATTGAGCGCTGGGCCGAACGCAAAGCGCTGTTGACCCATGAAGACGTCAAACAGCGCGCCTGGCAAACGCTCAAGTGGCAGATCGCCAACGGCGTGCAGTATGTGCGCACCCACGTCGACGTTTCCGATCCTACGCTGACCGCGCTGCGCGCCATGCTGGAGGTGAAGCAGGAGGTGGCGCCCTGGGTGACGCTGCAGATCGTCGCCTTTCCGCAGGAGGGGATCCTTTCCTATCCCAACGGCGAAGCGCTGCTTGAAGAGGCGCTGCGGCTGGGGGCCGACGTGGTGGGCGCCATTCCGCACTTCGAATTCACCCGCGAATACGGCGTGGAGTCGCTGCATAAGGCGTTCGCGCTGGCGCAAAAATACGATCGGCTGGTGGACGTGCACTGCGACGAGATAGACGACGAGCAATCGCGTTTCGTCGAAACCGTGGCGGCGCTGGCGCTGAAGCTGGAGATGGGGGAGAAAGTCACCGCCAGCCACACCACGGCGATGCACTCTTACAACGGCGCTTACGCCTCGCGGCTGTTCCGCCTGCTGAAAATGTCCGGCATCAACTTCGTCGCCAACCCGCTGGTGAACATTCACCTGCAGGGCCGTTTCGACAGTTACCCGAAACGGCGCGGCGTGACCCGAGTGAAGGAGATGTTGGAGGCGGAGATCAACGTCTGCTTCGGCCACGACGACGTGTTCGATCCCTGGTATCCGCTCGGCACCGCCAACATGCTGCAGGTGCTGCACATGGGGCTGCACGTGTGCCAGCTGATGGGCTATGGCCAAATCGACGATGGGCTGAAGCTGATCACCCACCACAGCGCGCGCACGCTTAACCTGAGCGACTACGGCCTGGCGGCCGGCAACAGCGCCAACCTGGTGATCCTGCCGGCGGAAAGCGGTTTCGACGCGGTGCGCCGCCAGACGCCGGTGCGTTATTCGATTCGCCAGGGCGCGGTGATCGCCGAAACGCGGCCGGCGGAAACCACGCTGCATTTGCAGCAGGATGAGACGGTGGATTTTCGGCGCTAAGGCGCAAAAAAAAGGGCGCCTTGCGGGCGCCCTTGATGTATTTGATACGAAGAAATCAGTGCGTCACGTGACCGTGGCTGCGGTGCTTGGTCACGAAGCCCAGCAGCAGACACATCACGAATACCGCCAGGTACAGGCCGTTGGCGGTAGTCAGCGCCGCGTGCGCGCCGCCTTTCGCCACGATCGGGCCGGTGACCACGAAGGTCAGCATGGTGCCGATGGTGCCGCAGGTCAGGATAAAGTTGACCAGCTTCGGCGAGGAGACCTTGGTCTGCAGCGAGCCGAGGGTGATCAGCGTGGTGTAGATGGCGCTGGAAACGAAGCCCAGGGCCATGATGTAGTAGCCCAGGTGTTCCGGATTATCGGTGCTGACGAACAGGTACATCGCGCCGGTAGCCAGCGCGGCCAGTACGGTGACGATGCGCTGCAGATCGAAGAAGCGCAGGATGAAGCTGAACACCCACATGCCGACCATGTAAGAGGTCCAGAAGTCGCTCACCAGCTTACCGGCCTGGCCGATGTCCATGTTGAACGACTTGGTCGCGTACTCAGGCACCCACTGAATGAAGCCCAGCTGGCCAAGGATGTAGCACAGCGCGGCGATCGACAGGAACAGCACGCCGATGCCCCATTTTTCTTTCTCGACCGGTTGACCGGCATCGGCGCCTTTCTTGCCCAGCACCGGGAATTCGGAGCACAGGGTCAGCACGAAGATCGCCACGTACAGCAGGCCGATGCAGGCGTAAACCCAGTACCAGCCGATATGGCGGGCCAGCAGCATCGCGGCGACGATCGGGAAGATCATCCCGGCCATGCTGAAGAAGGAATCGGTGAACAACAGGCGCGAACCGCGCTGGCGGCCGGCATACATGTGGGTGATCAGGAAGGTGCCGATCGACATGGTGATGCCGCTCACCACGCCGAGGATAAACATGCACAGCGAGAACATGGTCAGGCTCTTGCCGAGCATCAGCCCTGCGACCGCCAGCACCATCAGGACAAAGCCGAAGATCAACTGACGCTTCAGCGGGATGATTTCCATCAGCCAGGCATTAAGGAAGATCGAAATCAAAATACCGGCGTTGAGGAAAGTAAAGGTGTTACTCATGCTGGAAACCGGCAGATTAAAGTACTCTGCAATGTTTCCCATCACCATCCCTGTGACGATCACTAAAGCACCGGTCAGCGCGTACGAAAAGAAGCTGATCCAGGTAAGCCGTATGCGGTTACTGTCATTCATTGTATAGGCCTGAATATGTCTGTTAGAGGTTTTAACGCTGGCATAAGGCCGCTGGCTTTTCCTGGCAAACGCAGAAAAAAGTCCCGATCAGGCCACCAGGGGGCGGATCCTAGCACAGACAACGGGATTTTTTGTGATGGCTGTCGATTTTTTGATGCAACCCATGAAGAGATGATACGCATTATTGTGATCTATTTGCGTGCCGTCACAATGGAATCACGGCTGATGATCGTCGGCTCAAACCGGTGCGCCGGGGTGGCGGGGTCGATCAGCCTGCGCGCCGCGTATTGGGCCATTTCGCTGATGGGAAAATGTACGCTGCTCAACGCCGGGCGCACGAAAGGTGCGCGTTCGCCGCTGTCGTAACAGATCAAGGAGATATCCTGCGGTACCCGCAGGCGGTGCTCGTTGATCGCCAGCAGCGCGCCGATCGCCATCTCTTCGTTGCAGCAGTAGATGGCGCTGGGCCGTGCGGTTTGCTGCAGCAGGTGATCGGCGCAGCGGTAACCGCTTTCCAGATCGTAGACGCCCTCCAGACAGGCCACCGGCTCGATATTCGCCGCCTGCATCGCCTCTTCAAACCCCTGCAGCCGCAGGCGGCTCGACGGGCGCTCGCGCGGGCCGCTGATGCAGGCGATGCGCCGGTGCCCGGCGTCGAGCAACTGCTGCGTCGCCATGCGGCTGGCGAGCGGGTGATCGAAGGTGACGCAGCGGTCTTCCAGCCCCGGCACCAGACGATCGAGCAACACGAAATCACGTTGTTCCGCCGCCAGCTGGCGCAGCCGATCGTCGCTGAGAAAACGCACGTGCAGGATCACGCCGTCGCAGCGCAGGCTGAACAGCCGTTGCACCGCCTGCCATTCGTTTTCGGCGCTGTTGCGGCCCTGGGTCACCAGCAGCTGCTTGCCGTGGGATTCGGCCTCGGTCTGCACGAAGTCCATCAGCGCGCCGAAGAAGCCGCCGCGATACGACGTGGTCACCAGCCCGAGGGTATTGCTGTGGCTGGAGGCGAGCGCGCGGGCCGCCGGGTTGGGGGTGTAACCGAGCTGGGCGACGGCGCGTTCAACCTTCTCGCGGGTCGGCGCCTTGACGTTGCTGTCGCCGTTCACTACCCGCGATACGGTGGCGCGCGAAACGCCCGCCAGCGCCGCGACATCTTCCAGTGTCACCATCGTCCAACTCCTGATTACGGCTAAAAAAATGGGTTCGGCGCGCCGAACCCCTGTCATACCGCGCGCAGGCGCTTACCTGAACTGCGGCAAATACGGCGCGTTTATCGTCAACACCTCGTCCAGCAACGGCTGCGCCAGGTTGGCGTTGCCCACCAGCGGGTTGGCGATCAGCGCCAGCAAGCCGCTGCGGCGATCGCCGTGCACCGCGGCCTCGATGGTCAGGCGTTCGTAGGCTTTCACCTGCTGCGTCAGCGCCTGCATCGGCTCCGACAGCGGGCCGAACGTCAGCGGATGCGCGCCTTGGGCATCGACGATACAGTTGATTTCTATCACAGCATCGTCCGGCAGGCCATGGATCGCGCCGCGGTTTGCGGTGTTGACCACTAATTGCGTGCCGAGATTATTATGGATAGCACGAATCAGCTCCAGCGCAACCTCGGAATAGAAAGAACCGCCGCGGAAGCTGAGCTGTTCCGGTTTCGTGTTCAACTGCGGATCGGCATACAGCTCGAACAGCTCTTTCTCCACCTGCATCACCTGCTCGGCGCGGGTGCCGCGCTCGCCGGCGGCGGCCATCTCTTCCGCCAGCATCTCACGGGTCTGGTAAAAATAGCGGTGGTACGGGCAGGGGATGGCGCCGAGCGCGCGCAGGAAGTCCGGCTGCCAGGGCTCTTCCTTGATGTTGTTCATGGTCAGCGCCGCGCCGTCGCACAGCATGTCGATCACTTTGGCGGTGACGTCGCGCCCCTGCTGCGTGACCTGATGCACCCAGACCATGTGATTCAAACCGGCGAACCGCAGCTGCACGTCGGCGTAAGGCGCCTGCAGCATGTTGGCGATCATGTGATGCATGCTGATCGGCACGTTGCACAGGCCGATGATCTTCGCTTTGGTAAAGCGGGACACCGCCTCGGTGACGATGCCTGCCGGGTTGGTGAAGTTGATGATCCAGGCGTCCGGCGCCAGCTTTTCCACCCGACGGGCGATATCCAGCATCACCGGAATGGTGCGCAGCGCCTTGGCGAAGCCGCCGACGCCGGTAGTCTCCTGGCCGAGCAGCTGGTATTTCAGGCCCAGCCGTTCATCGGCGGCGCGCGCCGGCAGTTGCCCGACGCGGAACTGGGTCAGCACGAAAGCGGCGCCGCGAATGGCGTCGTCCAGCGCGAAGTGCACGCTGACCTTCACCTGTTCCAGCCCGTGGCGCGCCAGCATGCGGCGGGTCAGAGCGGCGATGGTTTCCACTTTTTGCCGGCCCGGCTCGACGTCCACCAGCGCCAGTTCGGTGACCGGCAGCTCCTCGATGCGCTGGATCAGCCCATCGACCAGTTCGGGAGTGTAGCTGCTGCCGCCGCCGATCACCGCGATTTTGAGCGTGCTCATTGGCGGCCCTCCGTTTGCGACTGACGGCGATAGAGCTCGATCATGTCGTCGGCCAGATCCTGGATCACCATGGCGTTCATCAGATGATCCTGCGCATGTACCGTGATCAGGTTGATCGCCAGCTTGCCGCAGCCTTCGTCCAGGCCGATCAGCTCGGTCTGGATCAGGTGCGCTTTCTTCACCCATTCTTTGGATTCGGCCATGTGTTTGGCCGCGGCGGCGAAGTCGCCGGCGCGCGCTTGCCGCAACGCCATCAACGCATTGCTGCGCGCGCTGCCGGAGAACACCAGCAGTTCCATGATGGTGCTTTCAAACTCGGGGCTGACTTCAGTCATCAATTCACTCACGTCATTTCTCCAGGGGTTGCGCGGCGACGCCGCCGTGGGATGCTTCAGTATCCGTTCTTTTATAATGAGAGCGCTCTCATTTATATAGAGTAACGACAATGCGTGTGCAAACTGGGAGGCAGATCGCAAAAACCGCCCCGGGGCGGCACGGGGCAAAAAATGCGTGATGCGGTTGGCAAAAAAGCCTTCTGCGCCCATACTTTCCGCAGCAAAATTCAGGGCCGCCTAGGATATGTCCCGTAATTGGGTAAATATAGGTAAATGGCTGGCACTTGCCGATACAGCTCTTTAGAATCAAAGCGCTTTTCCGTTGTTTGTCTCTCAGAGAAAGGACCCGTTAATGTTCAAACGTACTTTAGTGACCTTCGTCGCGCTGTGTTCCCTGTCCGCAGTGGCACCAGCCGCACTCGCCGCCGGTGAGACCCACGTCATGCTGACGACCTCGGCGGGGAATATCGAATTGGCGCTCGACAGCCAGAAGGCACCGGTTTCCACCCAGAACTTCGTCGATTACGTGAACAGCGGGTATTACAACAACACCATTTTCCACCGCGTGATCCCGGGCTTCATGATCCAGGGCGGCGGGTTCACCGCTGACATGCAGCAAAAATCCACCAAGGCGCCAATCAAGAACGAAGCCGACAACGGCCTGCGCAACCTGCGCGGCACCATCTCGATGGCGCGCACCGCCGACAAGGACAGCGCCACCAGCCAGTTCTTCCTGAACGTGGCGGATAACGCCTTCCTGGATCACGGCCAGCGCGACTTCGGCTACGCGGTGTTCGGCAAAGTGGTGAAAGGCATGGACGTGGTGGACAAGATCGCTCAGGTGCCAACCGGCAACGTCGGCCCTTACCAGAATGTGCCGACCAAACCGGTGGTGATTCTGTCGGCCAAGGTGCTGCCGTAAGTTTTTTGGCCGATCCCGCCGGGGTCGGCCGTCCTTCCTCACGAAGCCTTGCCTTCATCACTGTTTTCTCCCGCGCTCCATGCTCTAATCGGCAGACAATAACCAGACCGGAAATCCGGCGTTCGCCCTTTGTTGTCTCTGGATGAGTGGCTGCCATGTATGAATTTAACCAGGTGCTGTTGCTGTTGCAGCAGATGTGCGTCTATCTTGTTATCGCCTATCTGCTGAGCAAAACCCCGCTGTTTATCCCGCTGATGCAGGTGACCATTCGCCTGCCGCACAAGCTGCTGTGCTACGTGATCTTCTCGGTGTTTTGCATCATGGGCACCTATTTCGGGCTGCACATTCAGGATTCGATCGCCAATACTCGCGCGATAGGTGCGGTCCTGGGCGGGCTGCTGGGCGGGCCGTCCGTGGGCTTTCTGGTCGGGCTGACCGGCGGCCTGCACCGGTATACGCTCGGCGGCATGACCGACGTGGCCTGCGCGATCTCCACGGTGTCCGAGGGGCTGGTCGGCGGCATCGTGCACAGCATCGCCATGCGCCGGGGGCGCATCGAGCTGCTGTTCAATCCGCTGTTCGTCGGCGGCGTGGCGCTGGTGGCGGAAGTGCTGCAAATGGCGATCATTCTGGCGGTGGCGCGCCCTTATAACGAGGCGTTGCAGCTGGTGGAACACATCGCGCTGCCGATGATGATCGCCAATACCGTCGGCGCGGCGATGTTTATGCAAATCCTGCTGGATCGGCGCGCGATGTTCGAGAAATACACCAGCGCTTTCTCTTCCAAAGCGCTGAAGATCGCCGAGCGCACCGAGGGCATCCTGCGGCAGGGATTCGATCAGGAAAACAGCATGAAGGTTGCTCGGGTGATTTATCAGGAGCTGGGCATCGGCGCGGTGGCGATCACCGATCGCGACAAGCTGCTGGCGTTTATCGGCATCGGCGACGATCATCACCTGCCGGGCACGCCGATCGCCTCGGTGCATTCGCATCGCGCCATCGACAACAACGAGGTGGTGTACGCCGACGGCAATCAGCTCTCTTACTGCTGCTCGATCAATCCGGCCTGCAAGCTGGGATCGACGCTGGTGATCCCGCTGCGCGGCGAAAACCAGCGGGTCATCGGCACCATCAAGCTGTATGAACCGAAAAGCCAGCTGTTCAGCACCATCAACCGTACGCTGGGCGAAGGCATCGCCAGCCTGCTGTCGGCGCAGATCATGGCCGGACAGTACGAGCGCCACAAGCAACTGCTGGCGCAGTCGGAGATCAAGCTGCTGCATGCGCAGGTCAATCCGCATTTCCTGTTCAATGCCCTGAATACCCTGGTAGCGGTGATCCGCCGCGATGGCGAGCGCGCCTGCGATCTGGTGCAGTCCCTCTCGACCTTCTTTCGTAAAAACCTCAAACGCTCGGATGACGAAGTCAGCCTGGCGGACGAAATTGAACATGTGAACGCCTACCTGCAGATAGAGAAAGCGCGCTTCGCCGATCGGCTGGAGATCGCGGTATCGTTGCCGGAGGCGCTGTTGGCGGCGCGGCTGCCGGCGTTTTCGCTGCAGCCGATCGTCGAGAATGCCATCAAGCACGGCACCTCGCATCTGTTGGGCGTGGGCCGCATCGAAATCGGTGCCTGCTGCGAAGGCGAACATCTGCTATTGCAGGTGACGGACAACGCCGGGCTGTTCCAGCCGAAGCCGAACTGCAGCGGGCTGGGGATGAACCTGGTGGATAAGCGCATTCGCGTGCGCTACGGCGAAGGCTATGGCGTGCGGGTGGATTGCCGGCCGGACGCCTATACCCGCATTACGCTCAATGTTCCCATGGAGAGGGCCGCCTGATGTTAAACGCACTGATTGTTGACGATGAGCCTTCCGCGCGCGACAACCTCCGCCATCTGCTGGAGGCCGAAGCGGGGATCACGATCATCGGCGAATGCGCCAACGCCATCGAAGCCATCAGCCAGATCCACCGGCTGCAGCCGGACGTGGTGTTTCTCGATATTCAAATGCCGCGTATCAGCGGGCTAGAAATGGTCGGCATGCTGGATCCCAATCGGATGCCGCACATCGTGTTTCTGACCGCCTACGACGAATACGCGGTGCAGGCATTCGAGGAGCACGCCTTCGACTATCTGCTGAAGCCGGCGGAGCCGAAGCGGCTGAGCAAGACGCTGCAACGCCTGCGGCAGCGCAGTGCGCCGCAGGACGTGACGGCGCTGGATGAGAGCGCCGGTTACCTGAAATACATTCCCTGCACCGGCCACAGCCGCATCTATCTGCTGCGGTTTGACGAGGTGTTGGCGATCCGTTCCAAACTGAGCGGGGTATTCGTGGTGCGCAGCGACGGCATGGAGTGTTTCACCGAGCTGACGCTGCGCACGCTGGAAAGCCGTACGCCGCTGGTGCGCTGCCATCGGCAGTATTTGGTCAACCTGGAGCAGGTGCGCGAGATCCGCTTCGAAGAAGGCGGCGCGGCGGAGATGATCATGTCCGCCGGCGATCCGGTGCCGGTCAGCCGGCGCTATTTGAAAGCGCTGAAGGAGCAACTGGGGCTGCGGGGGTGACTATACGGGTGGCCACCGGCGGCGGGTATGCACGATGGCCAATATGATGACGCGCTGATCCGCCCATTCATAGACCAGCAGATAGGACGGAGAGATGACCAACTCGCGCGTGCCGGCTATCCGACCCGTTTTTCCGCTGGCGGGATGATGCACGAGGCGTGCCGCCGCGTCAGCGATTTTTACATCATTTTCTGCGGCGGCCGGGTTTTTAAGTTCCAACCATTCATAAATCGCCAGACGATCGGCGATGGCGGGTTCCGTCCATATCAGTTTCACAAAAGTCCTTTTGTGTTTTATTGCTTTGCCTTAGCTCTGCGTTCGGCGAAATAAGCGGCCACCTCTTCATCGTCGGCGAACTTGCCTTCACGCAACGCCTTGCGGCTCACCTCGACCTTTTCCTTTAACCACTGGTCGTATTCTTCCTGCTGCGCCTGGCGGCTGACAAACTCGCGCATGAAATCGCGCAGCAGTTGTGAAGCCGTGCGGTCGGCGGCCTTTGCCGCGCTGGCGAAAGCGGTTTTTAACTCTTCATCCACGCGGATTACCACGGTAGATTCAGACATGGTATTTACCTCGTATATACAGCGTAATATTCACTATAACACCGCTGCTTTATTGTTCAAGCAAGGACGGTCGGAGGCTGTGGCGTTAAGCGCAATCTGAATTCATCAAGCTCCGACGGCGCCCTTTTTGTTTGTCCTTGACGGGGTTACGCGGCGCTTATAGCTTTATTGCATCAACAGGCGCGTTTTGCGCCGCGTCAGCGTCAAAGGAATCGAAAATGAGTGAACCACGGATTATCGCCAAGGCGATGAAAGACGGAAAACCGGAACAGGATCTGGTGATTTTGCCGGCGTTGGCCAACCGCCACGGGCTGATCACCGGGGCAACCGGCACCGGCAAGACGGTGACGCTGCAGAAAATGGCCGAGCAGTTCTCGCGCATCGGCGTGCCGGTGTTCCTGTCGGACGTGAAGGGCGATCTGTCCGGGATTGGCGCTGAGGGCGCGCCTTCCGAGAAACTGCAGGCGCGTCTGGCGGCGATTGGCGTCACCGACTGGCAGCCGCAGGCCTGCACCATTATCCCGTGGGATATTTACGGCGAAAAGGGCCACCCGATCCGCGCCACGATTTCCGATCTCGGGCCGCTGCTGCTGGGGCGCCTGTTGGATCTGAACGAGGTGCAAAGCGGCGTGCTGCAGCTGGTGTTCAAAATCGCCGATGACAACGCGCTGCTGCTGTTGGACATGAAAGACCTGCGCGCCATGGTGCAGTTCGTCGGCGATAACGCCAAACAATTCCAGACTCAGTACGGCAACATCTCTGCTGCGTCGATCGGCGCCATCCAGCGCGGGTTGCTGACGCTGGAAGAGCAGGGCGCCAACCAGTTCTTCGGCGAGCCGATGCTGGACATCAACGATCTGATGAAAACCGACGCCAACGGTCATGGCGTGATCAACCTGCTGGCGGCGGACAAGCTGATCAATCAGCCGAAGCTGTATTCAGTGTTCCTGCTGTGGCTGCTGGCCGAGCTGTTTGAACATCTGCCGGAAGTGGGCGACCCTGAACAGCCGAAGCTGGTGTTCTTCTTCGATGAAGCGCACCTGCTGTTCAACGACGCGCCGGCGGCGCTGTTGACCAAGATCGAACAGGTGGTGCGCCTGATCCGCTCCAAAGGCGTCGGCATTTACTTCGTCACCCAGAACCCGCTGGATATCCCGGACAGCGTGCTGGGCCAGTTGGGCAACCGCGTGCAACATGCGCTGCGCGCCTTCACGCCGCGCGATCAGAAGGCGGTGAAAACGGCGGCGCAAACCTTGCGCGCCAACCCGGCCTTCGATGCCGAAACGGCGATCACCGAGCTGGGCGTGGGCGAAGCGCTGGTGTCGTTCCTCGACGAGAAGGGCCGACCGAACGTGGTGGAGCGGGCGATGGTGATCGCGCCGGAATCCAAAATGGGCATGCTCGGCGCGGAAGGACTGAACAGCGCGATCAACAAGTCGCCGCTGTATGGCCGCTATGAAGACATGATTGACCGCGAGTCCGCCTACGAGAAGCTGTCGTCGGGCGGCTTCGCCACCGTCGGCACTGCGCAGCAGGGGCAGCAACCGCAGGCGCAAGCGCAGCAACAGACGGGCGGCGGCCTGATGGACGGATTGAACGAGCTGCTGTTCGGTTCCACCGGCCCGCGCGGCGGCAAACGCGACGGCATCGTCCAGACTGCCGCCAAGAGCATGGCGCGCGATCTCGGCCGCCAGATCCTGCGCGGCGTACTGGGCTCGATCACCGGCGGCCGTAAAAAGTAAGCGGAAATTATCGTCGGCAGCAGCGGGTTAAATCAGTAAACTATGGCGGCGTTTTTCTCTGCCGGACCTAACATGCTGCTGCTGATCGATAACTACGACTCCTTTACCTATAACCTTTACCAGTACTTCTGCGAATTGGGCGCCGAGGTGATGGTGAAGCGCAACGATGAGCTGCAGCTGGCCGATATCGAGCGGCTGGCGCCGCAGTATCTGGTGATTTCCCCTGGCCCCTGCACCCCGAACGAAGCGGGCATCTCGCTGGCCGCCATTCGTCATTTCGCCGGCAAACTGCCGATCCTCGGCGTGTGCCTGGGGCACCAGGCGCTGGGGCAGGCGTTCGGCGCCGAGGTGGTGCGCGCCCGCGCGGTGATGCACGGCAAAACTTCGGCCATTCGCCATCTGGGCGTCGGCGTGTTTCGCGGCCTGAACGATCCGCTGACCGTGACCCGCTATCACTCGCTGGTGCTGAAAGCCGATACGCTGCCGGACTGTTTTGAAGTGACCGCCTGGAGCGAACGCGACGGCGTGCGCGACGAGATCATGGGCATCCGCCACCGCACGCTGGCGTTGGAAGGCGTGCAGTTCCATCCGGAAAGCGTGCTCAGCGAGCAGGGCCATCAGCTGCTGGATAACTTCCTCAACCGTTAATCCCGATGCGTTTTTTTCGCTCGTCAGGCGTTTTGCGTTTGCGCTTGATTGGTTTTTTATGCATATTTCGTGATTATGTTTTCAATCTAATATTACGATAGCGTTGAAAAACCTTCAGGGTGGAGCCGAAAATGACTGAAAAATCCGCAGTGAGCCGCAGCACCTTTGACCAGGTGATCCTGCCTGTTTATGCACCGGCCCAGTTTGTGCCGGTGCGCGGCCAAGGCAGCCGAGTCTGGGATCAGCAGGGAAAAGAGTACATCGATTTTTCCGGCGGCATCGCGGTGACAGCGCTGGGGCACTGCCATCCGGCGCTGGTCGAGGCGCTCAAACGCCAGGGCGAAACCCTGTGGCATACCAGCAATGTCTTCACTAATGAACCGGCGCTGCGCCTGGCGAGCAAACTGATCGACGCCACCTTCGCCGACCGGGTGTTCTTCGCCAACTCCGGCGCAGAGGCCAACGAAGCGGCGTTCAAACTGGCGCGTCATTACGCCATCACCCGCCACAGCCCGTACAAAACCAAAATCATCGCCTTCTATAACGCGTTTCACGGCCGCACGTTGTTCACCGTGTCGGTGGGCGGGCAGGCCAAATATTCCGACGGGTTCGGGCCGAAGCCGGCCGACATCGTGCACGTGCCGTTCAACGATCTGGCGGCGGTGAAAGCGGTGATGGACGACCATACCTGCGCGGTGGTAATGGAGCCGATTCAGGGCGAGGGCGGCATTACGCCGGTCGACGCCGGCTTCCTCAAAGGCGTGCGCGAGCTGTGCGACCAACATCAGGCGCTGCTGGTGTTCGACGAAGTGCAAAGCGGCATGGGGCGCAGCGGCAAACTGTTCGCCTATATGCATTATGGCGTGACGCCGGACATTCTCACCACCGCCAAGGCGTTGGGCGGCGGTTTCCCGGTCAGCGCCATGCTGACCACCGAAGAGATTGCGTCGGTGATGCAGGTGGGCACTCACGGCACCACCTACGGCGGCAACCCGCTGGCCTGCGCGGTGGCGGAGGCGGCGTTGGATGTGATCAATACGCCGGAAGTGCTGAGCGGCATCGAACAGCGCCACGCGCTGTATGTGCAGGCTTTGCAGGATATCGGCGATAAATACGGTATTTTCACCGCCATTCGCGGCATGGGGTTACTGATCGGCGCCGAACTGACGCCGCATTATCACGGCAAAGCGCGCGATTTCCTCACCGCCGCCGCCGCGCGTGGGCTGATGATCCTCAACGCCGGGCCGAACGTGATCCGTTTCGCGCCGTCGCTGGTGGTGGAGCTGCAGGATATCGAGGCCGGCATGGCGCTGTTCGAGCTGGCGGTGCAGGATGTGATCAACGCCTGAAGCCCGTGCGGCGCATAACGGGGCGCGGCATGCCGCGCCCTTATTGATCGCGCAGTTTGCGCTTGAGCCAGATGCCGTGGTGCGGGCGCTGGCGCCAGGCCAGCGACGAAATGGTATGCATCACGTTCAGGTGCGACAGGATGCGCCGCAAATGACGTTCCATCTCGGTGACGGGCATCTCCGGATGCAGATCCGGCGGCTGCATGATGCCGCTGTTGCCGCTGCTCGGGCCGTCGTATTCCAACCGCTGCTGACAGCTTTGCAGCGCGATTTCACAGGTTTGTAGATAGGCTTCCGCCAGTTTCGGCGTCAGCATGTAGTGCTCGCGCGCCAGAATGGTCATGGCGTTCAGGTGTTCGACGATGAACTGGCTGTGAGTGACCCACAGCCGCATGTCCGCCAGATAATTCGACGCGAACCCCGGTTCCTGCATCGCCTGATTGAGCGAGGTGAACAGCGCGTTGTGCGCCTGGTTGACCTGCATGCGGGTATAGGCCAATGCGGTGGCGTCCGGTTCCGGTTGCTTCAGCATCAGCCGCAGCGCGGTTTGATCGTGTTCCAGCGCCTGATGGGCATTCTTGCGCAGCAGCCCGCTTTGCCACTGCGGCCACAGCCAAATGGTGCCGCCGAACGCCAGCACGCAGCCTATCAGCGTATCGATCAGGCGCGGTACCAGAAAATGCGAGCCGTTCAGCGCCAGCAGCTGCAGGGTGTAAACCGCCGTGACCGTAAAGCCAATCACCGACAGCCCGTAGTTCTTGCGCGAAACCAGGTAGGCCAGCAGGGTGATCACCAGCATGATGCTCAGCGTTTCTCCCTCCGGCAGCTGCAGCTGCAGCAGCCCGGCCGCCAGCAACAGTCCGGCAATCGTGCCCAGCGCACGGTGCTGAATACGCACCCGGGTGGCGTTATACCCGTTTTGGCTCACCAGCATGATGGTGAGCAGGATCCAGTATGGCTTCGGCAGGTTGAAGACCGCACCCAGGCTGCTGCCGACCGCCAGCGTCACCCCCAGCCGCGCGGCGTTGCGCAGGGCGGTGGATTTGAACGACAGATAGCTGGCCAGCGCCGGCCAAAACGGCAGGCGGTGCTGGCCGGGCATCAGGTCGCGGCGGTACAGCGGATGCTGGGTGCGCAGCAGGCGGGCGATGCGGCTGAAGTGGTAATAACAAAACTGGCCGACCGGGTTATCGGGATGCTGCGCCGCCATTTTTTCCAGCGCCGCCAGTTCGTGGCTCATGGAGAAGCGCTTCGAATGCTGATGGTAGAGGATATCGTGCGCCACCACGCGCAGCCGGCCGGCGATCACCAGTGCATTGCGGCGAATGATCGCTTCGGCCTGGCTCTGCTCCACCAGTTTTTGCACTTCCTCCGGCAAATGCAGGCTGACGGTGATGTGCTCCTGCAGATCCATCGCCACCTGAAAGGCGCGCTGCAGGCGCTTTTGTTCGAGGTTGTTGGCGTGCGGCAGGAAATTGAGCTGTTGGTACAAAAGGCTGATCAGATCCATCACCTTTTGCTGGCGCACCAGCAGCGGCGGCAGCGCGGTTTGCGGATCGGTGTGCTGGGTCAGAAGTGAGTATTTGGCTTCGAAATAGTCCGCCAGCTCCAGGTAGAGCTGGCTCAGCGTCTCGCGCATCGGCTGCTCTTTCCACAGCTTGAACCAGAACCAGGTGAATAAGCCGTACCAGACGGTGCCGATCGCGTACAGCAGCGGCGCCTGCCAGAGAGGCACCGTGCCGGCCGTGCTGAGAGCGAAAATGGCGGCCACCAGCGCCGCCGGCAATAGCCGGGCGTGCAGCGGGCTGATTTCACCGGTGACGCCGAGCAGCAGCGCCAGGCCCAGCATCAGCGCCGGCAGCGGTACGTGCCACAGCAGCGCCTGTTGCAACAGCACGCTGCTGAAGGCGAACAGCGAGCCGCCGACGATCAGCCGTTTAAAGAAGCGCTTATGCGGCGTGTCCAGACCGGCGATATTGCAGCAGGCGGGCACCAGAGAGAACATCAGGCCGAGCTGCAGCTGGCCTATCAGCAGGCCGAACAGCACCGGCAGGCACAACACCAGCGTTTGTCGCAGTGCGTAGTTGATTTCCGGGTGGTAGATCAGGCGGCGCCACATGGCAGAGAGCAGATAAAAAAACGGCGCAGATTGCGCCGTTTCTTCGGAGATTAACGGGTGCCGTAGACGACAATGGTTTTGCCGTGGGCGGAAATCAGGTTTTGATCTTCCAGCATTTTCAGAATACGGCCAACGGTTTCACGCGAGCAGCCGACGATCTGGCCGATCTCCTGACGGGTGATCTTGATCTGCATGCCGTCCGGGTGAGTCATGGCGTCGGGTTGCTTCGCCAGATTCAGCAGGGTTTGCGCGATGCGGCCGGTCACGTCCAGGAAGGCGAGGTTGCCCACTTTTTCGGAGGTGACCTGCAGGCGGCTCGCCATTTGGGCGGACAGACGCATCAGGATGTCCGGGTTCACCTGGATCAGTTGGCGGAATTTCTTGTAGGAAATTTCGGCCACTTCACAGGCGGTTTTCGCGCGAACCCAGGCGCTGCGCTCCTGGCCTTCTTCGAACAATCCGAGCTCGCCGATGAAATCCCCCTGGTTGAGGTAGGACAGGATCATCTCTTTACCTTCTTCATCCTTGATCAGCACCGCGACGGAGCCTTTCACGATGTAGTAAAGCGTTTCGGCCTTTTCACCTTGGTGAATCAGCGTACTCTTCGATGGATATTTGTGGATATGGCAATGAGACAGGAACCATTCGAGAGTAGGGTCTGTTTGCGGTTTGCCGAGAACCATTCGCTGTTATCCTCTGTTGTTATCGCTGCCTTGTGTCACAGGGGTCAGAGTTCCCTGTAAAACCCGCCTGTAGCCGCAGTCATGAGCGAGGGCTACCGGCAAGTTTTGAGGCGTGTCATAAAAATACGCTGTCGCTCTAGCATATTAACTTGCCGTAAGCGCTGCAAGCTACATTCTGTTAACATACCGGTAAAGGAGCCTTTCTCTGGGCGTTTCCCTGAAATACAGTGTCCCGGAAAGATTTATTGCGGCTCTGTTTGTAGCACAGAGTAAGGCGGGTGTCTCGTGTTGTCTCGCTTCAGCATGATTAGCATCAGGTTACGTTGCCTGTTTCTATGCGAAAGCGTACTCTGATTTTAAGAAATCAACCGGAGTGACCAGAATGCAGGCAAGAGTTAAATGGGTGGAAGGGTTAACGTTTTTGGGTGAATCGGCCTCCGGCCATCAGGTGCTGATGGACGGCAACGCCGGTGATAAAGCGCCCAGCCCGATGGAGATGGTGCTGATGTCGGTGGGCGGCTGCAGCGCGATCGACGTGGTCTCCATCCTGCAAAAAGGGCGCAACGACGTGCGCGACTGCGAGGTGAAGCTGACCTCCGAGCGCCGCGAAGAAGCCCCGCGCTTGTTCACCCATATCAACCTGCACTTCATCGTTACCGGCCAGGATCTGACCGACAAAATCGTCGAGCGAGCGGTGAACCTGTCGGCGGAGAAGTACTGCTCGGTGGCGCTGATGCTCAACAAGGCCGCCACGGTGACCCACAGCTTCGAGATCCGCCAGCCGGCGTAATCGAGACGGAGCGCGGCTCGGCGCCGCGCTCAACGCGCTTATTCGATTTTCTTGCCTTCCAGCAGCCGCTGCACCAGCGGCGCCATGATCAGCTCCATCGCCAGCCCCATTTTGCCGCCCGGCACCACTAACGTATTGATGTGCGAGATAAACGAGCCCTGCAGCATCGCCAGCAAGTAGGGGAAGTCGATCTGGTCCAGGCCGCGGAAGTGGATCACCACGAAGCTTTCATCCAGTGAGGGAATGGCCTTGGCGGCGAACGGGTTGGAGGTGTCCACCGTCGGCACGCGCTGGAAGTTGATGTGGGTGCGCGAGAATTGCGGCGTAATGTAGTTGATGTAGTCTTCCATCGAGCGCACCACCGAATCCATCACCGCTTCGCGGGAGTGGCCGCGTTCGCCGGTATCGCGGATCAGCTTCTGGATCCACTCCAGGTTGACGATCGGCACCACGCCGACCAGCAGATCGACGTGTTTGGCCACGTCATGGTGCTCGGTGACCACGCCGCCGTGCAGCCCCTCGTAGAACAGCACGTCGGTCGGCGCCGGCAGCGGCTCCCACGGGGTGAAGGTGCCCGGCACCTGATTGTAGGGCACCGCTTCGTCGTAGGTGTGCAGGTACTTGCGCGAACGGCCGGTGCCGTTTTTACCGTACTCGATAAAGCTCTGCTGCAGCAGGCCGAAGTCGTTGGCCTCGGGGCCGAAATAGCTGATGTGTCTGCCCAGATCGCGCGCCTTGCGGATCGCCGCGTCCATTTCCGGCCGGGTATAGCGGTGGAAGCTGTCGCCCTCCAGCTCGGCGGCGCGAATGTTGAGCTGCTGGAAGATTTTGCGGAACGCCACGCTGGTGGTGGTGGTGCCGGCGCCGCTGGAACCGGTCACCGCGATAACGGGATGTTTGGCAGACATGGTGGTTGTCACTCCGTGTTGAATGCGCCGGCGTCAGGGGATTATTGTGGCTCTTGTTGACGCTCTCTATGTCAGGAAAAAATGGCGCGCGCTGGTTTGCAATGTCCCATTGTTACCTGATTTTTTCCGTCAGTCATAGAACCGGGCGCCACTAAATTTCTTCCTGCCCGGCGCGGAACTGGCCGCGCGGCATGATGTTGACGCTCTCGTGCAGTTCCGACCACACCAGCACCACTTCGCCGTTTTTCAGCTGGCGGCGCACGTCCTCCACCTTCTGCTCCAGCGATCGTTCGTGCTCGCCGTAATCGGTGCCTTCGCGCAGCACAAAGGATTCGATCAGGCTGTTCAGGGTGTCGGTAGCCAGTTCTTGCCAGGGAATAATCACGTCGGAATGTCCAGATAAGGGGAAAGCCAGGCCGGAATGCGATGCTCCAGCCACATGTGCGGTTTTTTCAGCGTGCCGCCGACGAAGCCGACGTGGCCGCCGAACTCAGTCAGCTGATATTCGATATTGCGCGGCAGGCCGGCGACGTCGGGGATCACCTCAGGGGTCATGAAAGGGTCGTCCTGCGCATGGATGATCAGCAGCGGCGTCTGGATGGACGGCAACAGCGGCAGGGCGCTGCAGCGGCGATAATAGTCGGTGGCGTCGCTGAAGCCGTGAATGCGCGAGGTGATGGCATCGTCGAACTCGCGGATGCGCCGCAAACCGTTCAGCTGTGACAGCTTGAGCGGCAGGGTGTCCGGATAGTGCAACAGCTTGCGGGTGGCGTTTTGTTTCAGCTGCCCCAGCAGGTAGCGCTGATAAACGCGGGAGAAGCCTTGCTCCATGCGGTAGGCGCAGGGTTCCAGCATCAGCGGCGCCGAGACCACCACCGCCGCCTGCAGCAGGCTGTCGGCGCCTTGCTGCGCCAGATAGCAGGCCAGCATGTTGCCGCCGAGCGAAACGCCTACCGCCGCGGTTGGCACTTCGCCGTAGCGGTCGCGCAGCCAGCGCAGAAAGAAGCGCGCGTCTTCGGTTTCGCCGGAGTGATAGATGCGCTGTTTGCGGTTGGGCACGCCGCTGCAGCCGCGAAAGTGCATCACCACGCCCAGCCAGCCGCGATCGCGCCAGGCGTTGAGCAGGCCATGCGCGTAGGGGCTGTAGAAGCTGCCCTCCAGGCCGTGGAACAGCACCGCGCGCGGTTTGTCGCGCGCCTGCGCCGGATCCTCGCTCCAGGCGAGATCGACGAAATCGCCGTCGGGCAATTCCAGCCGTTGCCAATGCGGTTTCAATAACACGCGGCGGCGCACCAGCCGCGGCAACAGCGTTTGCAGGTGCGGGTTACTGGCCCCGGTCAGAGGGCGAAAGGTGTTAGGCATAGGCTGAGTAAAATGTTGTGGGCGGCTATTGTGAGATCCCTAGCGCACTGTTAGCTTCAATACCAAGAATTAACAATGATACTGCAAAAAAGCGCCTTGGGTGAGGAGCACCCGTGCCATGGAACCGAGTTTATTCCTTTCGATGCTGGGCTTCCTGTGGGTCGCGGCCATCACGCCTGGCCCCAATAATCTGCTGCTGACTACCTCCGGCGCTAACTTCGGCTTTATGCGATCGCTGTGGCTGATGGTCGGCATCATGCTCGGCATGCAAAGCATTTTGCTGCTGGTGGCGTTCGGCGTCGGCAGCCTGATCCTGATCTACCCGTCGCTGCACCTGATCCTGAAAATCCTCGGCAGTTTGTACCTGCTGTGGCTGGCGTGGAAAGTCGCCACCGCCGCCTATGAAAAGCTGGAAACCGACGTGGCGCCGCCGCAGCCGGTGCGGCTGTATCAGGGCTGGCTGCTGCAGTTCCTCAACCCGAAAGCCTGGCTGATGGCGCTGGGCGCGGTGGCGAGCTTCAGCCTGGCGGGCGATAAGTACAACGGTTCCATTGCGGCGATCGCGCTGGGCATTGTGGCGGTGAACATCGTCGCCGGCATTATCTGGCTGGCGTTCGGCACCCTGATCGGCCGCCTGCTGCGCAGCAAAAAGGCCTGGGTTATCTTCAACGTTTCCATGGGGCTGCTGACGGCAGCCTGCGTATTACTGATTTGGCATTAAGGAGCGGAACGATGGCGGAAAACTATTATCACGTGGTCGCCTTTACCGGCGAAGGGTTGCGCGGCAACCCGGCCGGGGTTTGTCTGCTGACGCAGCCGCTGCCGGCGGAGCGGCTGCAGGCGATCGCCAACGAGATCGGCCTGCCGGAAACCAGCTTTGTCTGGGATGACGGCGATATGACCGCCATCCGCTGGTTTACTCCGGAACGCGAGGTCGATCTTTGCGGCCACGGCACCCTGGCGGCGGCGCATGTGATGTTCAGCGCGGTTAACCCGGCGCTGCGAGATATTCGCTTCCGTTCGGCCGGCGGCGAGCTGCTCGTCAAGCGCGATGCGCAGGACGGGGAGCGGCTGGTACTTGATTTCCCCGCCCGGCCGCCGCAGAAAGTCGCCGAACCGGCAGGCCTCGCGGCGCTGTTGGGCGTGCAGCCGCAGGAAGTGTGGCAGGCGAAAGCGCTGCTGGTGGTGCTTGAACATGAGGCGCAGGTGCGCGCGCTGCGGCCGGACATTCCCGCGTTGATCGCGCTGGCCGGGCGTGCGGTCATCGTCACCGCGCTCGGTGACACCGTGGACTTCGTTTCGCGCTATTTCACGCTCGACGGCGGTGAGGATCCGGTCACCGGCTCCGCGCACTGCACGTTGATGCCTTACTGGACGGCGCGTCTCGGCCGCCATCGGTTGCACGCCCGGCAGATTTCGGCGCGCGGCGGCGAGCTGTTCTGCGAACTGCAAGGGGACCGCACGCTGCTGGGCGGCTACGCTCACGTGTTCTTGCGCGGGACGATCGCGCTGTGATCCGCTTTAATATTACCTAAGGTAATAAAGAAGACTTTTTTATTCTTTTATCGCCCGTCATCGCTCAGATAAAACTGTCAGCAACTGAACAGATTTTTATCAACGGAGCGCAACATGGCGGGCAAACTCTTTTCTTTACGTAACGCGGCGCTGCTGGCGTTGTCGCTCAGCGCGGCCAGCGCCTACGCGGTGGACGTGACCGTGGCGTACCAGACGTCGGCGGAGCCGGCCAAGGTGGCGCAGGCGGAAAACAGCTTCGCCAAACAGTCCGGCGCGACCGTCGACTGGCGTAAGTTCGACAGCGGTTCCAGCGTGCTGCGCGCGCTGGCCTCCGGCGACGTGCAGATCGGCAATATCGGCTCCAGCCCGCTGGCGGTGGCCGCCAGCCAAAAACTCCCCATCGAAGTGTTCCTCATCGCCTCGCAGCTCGGCAGCTCCGAAGCGCTGGTGGTGAAAAATGACATCAAAAGCCCGCAGGATCTGATCGGCAAGCGCATTGCGGTGCCGTTTATTTCCACCACCCATTACAGCCTGCTGGCCTCGCTCAAACATTGGGGCATCAAGCCTGAACAGGTGAAGATCCTCAATCTGCAGCCGCCGGCCATCGCCGCCGCCTGGCAGCGCGGCGACATCGACGGCGCTTATGTCTGGGCGCCGGTGGTCAACGAACTGGCCAAACAGGGCAAGGTGCTGACCGACTCCGCGCAGGTGGGCGAATGGGGGTCACCGACGCTGGACGTGTGGGTGGTGCGCAAAGACTTCGCCGAGAAACATCCCGACGTAGTGACCGCCTTTGCCGCCAGCGCCCTGCAGGCGCAAAAGGCCTACCTGGCGGCGCCGGAACAGTGGCTGAAAGATCCGAGCCATCTCAGCACGCTGGCGCGCCTGAGCGGCGTACCGGAAGCGCAGGTGCCGGAACTGGTTAAGGGGAACCGTTATCTGCCGGTGGCCGATCAGGTTGCCCAACTCGGCCAGCCGGTGGACAAGGCAATCCGCGATACCGCCGAATTCCTCAAGCAGCAGGGCAAGATCCCGCAGGTCGACAGCGACTACAGCGCTTACGTCACCGACCGTTTTGTGAAACAGGTGCAGGCTGCGCCGCAGTCGTAAGGAAGCAGGATGCTAAACGTCAATCATCTTTCAGCAGAGTATCAGGGGCGGCCCGCGCTGCGTGACGTGTCGTTCCAGATCGCCACCGGGCAACTGGTGGTGGTGCTCGGCCCATCGGGCTGCGGCAAGACCACGCTGCTGAATTTGATCGCCGGGTTTATCGAGCCTTCAGCTGGCAGCATCACGCTGGATGGAACGCCCGTTCACGGCCCGGGGGCCGAACGGGGCGTGGTGTTCCAGCATGAGGGCTTACTGCCGTGGCGCAACGTGGTGGACAACGTCGAGTTCGGCCTGCAACTGGCCGGCATCGGCAAGGCGCAGCGCCGCCAGGTGGCGGAGCAGATGCTGCAGCGCGTGGGGCTGGCGGGCTATGAACAGCACTTCATCTGGCAGCTTTCCGGCGGCATGCGCCAACGCGTCGGCATTGCCCGCGCCCTGGCCGCCGATCCGCGTCTGCTGTTGCTGGATGAGCCATTCGGCGCGCTGGACGCGTTCACGCGCGAGCAAATGCAGGAGCTGCTGCTGACCATCTGGCGTGATACCGGCAAGCAGGTACTGCTGATCACCCACGATATCGAAGAGGCGGTGTTCCTCGCCAGCGAGCTGCTGCTGCTGTCGCCGGGGCCGGGGCAGGTGGTGGAGCGGCTGTCGCTGAACTTCGGCCAGCGCTATGCCGACGGCGAAGCCTGCCGCGCCATCAAGTCCGATCCTGAATTTATCGCTCAGCGCGAATACGTGCTGGGCAAAGTTTTCCAACAGCGCGAGGCCTTGCTATGAGCCTGCATTCCACTATGAAGGCCGCGGCCCAGCCGCAGGGCAAAGCGGCGCGCCGTTTCAGCGTGCCGCGCAACGTTTGGCTGAGCGGCGCCACGCTGTTGACGGTGTTGATCGTCTGGTGGGGCGTGACGGCGCTGCAGCTGATCAGCCCGCTGTTTTTGCCGGCGCCGCAGCAGGTGCTGCACCAACTGATCACCATCGCCAGCCCGCAAGGCTTTATGGACGCCACGCTATGGCAGCATCTGGCGGCCAGCCTGGGGCGCATTTTGGTGGCGCTGCTGGCGGCGGTGATTATCGGCATTCCGGTGGGCATCGCCATGGGACTGAACGACACGGTGCGCGGCATCCTCGATCCGCTGATTGAGATCTATCGCCCGGTGCCGCCGCTGGCCTATCTGCCGCTGATGGTGATTTGGTTCGGCATCGGCGAGACCTCGAAAATCTTGCTGATTTATCTGGCGATCTTCGCGCCGGTGACGCTGTCCGCCGTGGCCGGCGTGCGCAGCGTGGCGCAGGTGCGGGTGCGCGCCGCCCGCGCGTTGGGCGCCACGCGCTGGCAGGTGCTGCGCTTCGTGGTGCTGCCGAGCGCGCTGCCGGAGATCCTGACCGGCATCCGCATCGGGCTGGGCGTCGGCTGGTCGACGCTGGTGGCCGCCGAACTGATCGCCGCCACGCGCGGCCTGGGATTTATGGTGCAATCCGCCGGTGAGTTTTTGGCGACCGACGTAGTGTTGGCCGGCATCGGCGTGATTGCGGTGATTGCATTTGGGTTGGAGCTGGGGCTGCGCGCCCTGCAGCGCCGATTGACCCCGTGGCATGGAGTACAGCAATGAACGAACGTCTGAATATCACCCCGCTGGGGCCTTACATCGGGGCGTTGGTGGAAAATGTCGAGTTGGCCCGGCCGTTGGGCGACGGTCAGTTTGAACAGCTCTATCATGCGCTGTTGAAGCATCAGGTGCTGTTCTTCCGCAATCAGCCGATCACGCCGCTGCAGCAGCGCGATCTGGCCGGCCGTTTCGGCGATCTGCATATCCATCCGGTCTATCCGCACGCCACCGACGTGGAAGAGATCATCGTGCTCGATACCCACGACGACAACCCGCCGGACAACGACAACTGGCACACCGACGTGACCTTTATCGAGAACCCGCCGCTGGGAGCGATCCTGGCGGCCAAGAGGCTGCCTGCCACCGGCGGCGATACGCTGTGGGCCAGCGGAATCGCCGCCTATGAGGCGCTGTCGGCGCCGTTCAGAACGCTGCTCGCGGGGCTGCGCGCGGAGCATGACTTCACCAAGTCGTTCCCGGAGCACAAGCATCGCGGCAGTGAAGAGGAGCATCAGCGCTGGCAACTGGCGGTGCAGAAAAACCCGCCGCTGCTGCATCCGGTGGTGCGTACCCATCCGGTCAGCGGCCGGCAGGCGCTGTTCGTCAATGAAGGGTTCACCACGCGGATCGTCGATCTGGCGCCGAAGGAGAGCGACGCTTTGCTGAACTTCCTGTTTGCTCACATCACCAAACCGGAGTTTCAGGTGCGCTGGCGATGGCAGGAAAATGACGTGGCGATCTGGGATAACCGCGTGACGCAGCACTACGCCAACGCGGATTATCTGCCGCAGCGGCGCATCATGCACCGCGCGACCATTCTGGGGGATAGGCCTTTTTACAAAGCCTGAGGCTTAGGCGTCGAACGCCTGCGTTAACTGCTCCAGCTGTTCCTGCGCATCCAGCCAGGTCATTTCCGTCTCTTCCAGCGCGGATTTGGCCTGGCTTTGCTTTTGCAGGCAGTCGGTCAGTTCGGCCTTGCGGCTGATGTCGTATAGCGCGGGATCCGCCAACTGCTCTTCCACCGCCGCCAGCTCGGCGCCCAATTTTTCCATCTGCTGTTCCAGCTTGGCGATCTGCTTGCGCAGCGGTTGGGTTTGCGTACGGAACTCCGCCTCGCGGCGTTTTTGATCCTTGCGCGCCTGCGCGCTGTTGCCGCCGCTCTCTTTTTCCGGTGCGTCCTGCTGGCTTTCCTGGCGCTGCAGGTCGACAAGCCACTGCTGGTAGTCGTCGAGATCGCCCTCGAAAGGCTCGACCTGGCCGTCGTGTACCAGGTACAGATCGTCGGTGGTGGAACGCAGCAGGTGACGGTCGTGCGATACCACCACCAACGCGCCTTCGAAATCGATCAGCGCCTCGGTCAGCGCCTGACGCATGTCGAGATCCAGGTGGTTGGTCGGTTCATCGAGCAGCAGCAGGTTCGGGCGCTGCCAGACGATCAGCGCCAGCACCAGTCGCGCCTTCTCGCCGCCGGAGAAACGTTCGGTCACTTCGCTGACCTTGTCGCCCTGGAAGCCGAAACCGCCCAGATAGTCGCGCAACTGCTGCTCCAGCACCCTTGGGGCGATGCGGCTTAGGTGCTGCAACGGCGATTCGTCGGCGCGCAGGAATTCCAGCTGATGCTGGGCGAAGTAACCCAGCTTGATGCCTTTCGCCAGGCCTATCTCGCCGCTCAGCGGCTCAAGGGTGCCGGCCAGCAGTTTGATCAGCGTCGATTTCCCGGCGCCGTTGCGGCCGAGCAGGCCAATGCGCGAGCCGGGCACCAGGTTCAGCTTGATTGACTTCAGGATCACTTTATCGCCATATCCGGCGCTGACTTTTTCCATGCGCAGCAGCGGGTTCGGCAGGCTTTCCGGCGGACGGAAGCTGAAGGTGAACGGGTTGTCGACGTGCGCCGGGGCGATCAGCTCCATGCGCTCCAGCATCTTGATGCGGCTCTGCGCCTGCTTGGCCTTGGAGGCCTTTGCCCGAAAACGGTCGATATAACTTTGCAGGTGCGCCACTTTTTCTTGCTGATGCTGATAAAGCGACTGTTGCTGCGCCAATTTGGTGGCGCGCTGGCGTTCGAACGACGAGTAGTTGCCGGTGTATTCGTTCAGGGTCTGCTGTTCGATATGCAGGATTTTGTCGACAATCGGATCGAGGAAGTCGCGATCGTGCGAGATCAGCACCAGCGTGCCGGGATAGTTCTTCAGCCAGCGCTCCAGCCAGATCACCGCATCGAGATCCAGGTGGTTGGTTGGTTCGTCGAGCAGCAGGAGGTCGGAACGGCACACCAGCGCCTGCGCCAGGTTAAGACGCATGCGCCAGCCGCCGGAAAAGTCGCGCACCGGGCTTTGCAACTGTTCGTTGGAGAAGCCGAGACCGTGCAGCAGGCTGGCGGCGCGGGAGCGGATGGTCCAGGCGTCGATGGCGTCCAGCTTGCCGTGCAGGGTGGCGATGGCGTGGCCGTCGTTGCGATCGTTGGCCGCCTGCAACTCGGCTTCAAGCTGGCGAAACTCGCGGTCGCCGTCGATAACATACTCGATCGCCGGCACGTCCAGCGCCGGCGTCTCCTGGTTGACCCAGGCCAGCGCCCAGTTGCCGGGGAAGGTGAAGCTGCCGCCGTCCGCCGCGATCTCGCCCTTCAGCAGCGACAACAGCGTGGATTTGCCACAGCCGTTTTTGCCCACCAGGCCGACCTTCTGACCTGGATTAACCGTCGCCGTGGCGTTGTCCAGCAGGACGCGGATGCCGCGTCGGATTTGTAGCGAGGAGAATACAATCATAAAGCGCCGTATGTTCAGAGTATGTTAAATTATCATTAAGGTAACAGAACGCGCACCGCGCGCTGTTTTTGTCTTTGCGATGCATGGTAACGGAAAACCGCTACCCTGACGACGCTTTGGAGGGGAATGATGTCGCAGCCGCCCAAGGTCTTGCTGCTGTATGCCCATCCGGAATCTCATGACTCGGTGGCGAACCGGGTTTTGCTTCGACCGGCGCAGCAGTTGGAACATGTCACCGTGCACGATCTCTACGCGCACTATCCTGATTTTTTTATCGATATCCATCACGAACAACAGCTGCTGCGTGAGCATCAGGTCATCGTGTTTCAGCACCCTCTGTACACCTACAGCTGCCCGGCGCTGCTGAAGGAGTGGCTGGATCGCGTGCTGGCGCGCGGCTTCGCCAGCGGCGTGGGCGGCAATGCGCTGGCGGGCAAATACTGGCGCTCGGTGATCACCACCGGCGAGCCGGAAGGCGCCTACCGCACCGGCGGTTATAACCACTATCCGATGGAAGATATCCTGCGGCCGTTCGAGCTGACCGCCGGGATGTGCCATATGCACTGGTTGACGCCGTTCGTGGTCTATTGGGCGCGGCGGCAAAAGCCGGAGGTGCTGCGCAGCCACGCAGACGCCTACGGGGAGTGGCTGAGCCACCCGCTGCCGCATGGAGGGCGGTGATCATGGAAGGATCGACCTTACTGACCGCCATTTTGCTGTTCCTGTTCGCCGCGGTGGTGACGGTGCCGATCGCCCGTCGTCTGGGGATTGGCGCGGTGCTGGGCTATCTGATCGCCGGCATCGCCATCGGCCCGTGGGGGTTGGGCTTCATTCGCGACGTCGACGAGATCCTGCACTTCTCCGAGTTGGGCGTGGTGTTCCTGATGTTCATCATCGGCCTGGAGCTGAATCCCAGCAAGCTGTGGGAGCTGCGGCGTTCGATTTTCGGCGCCGGCGCCGGCCAGGTGTTGATCACCGCGGCGGTGCTGGGCGCGCTGCTGTACCTGACGCACTTCGCCTGGCAGGCGGCGGTGATCGGCGGTATCGGCCTGGCGATGTCTTCCACCGCCATGGCGCTGCAGCTGATGCGCGAAAAGGGCATGAACCGCAACGAAGGCGGACAGCTGGGTTTCTCGGTGCTGCTGTTCCAGGATATGGCGGTGATCCCGGCGCTGGCGTTGATCCCCATTCTGGCCGGCGCCGGCGGCACCAGCGACGACTGGGCCAAGATCGCGCTCAAGGTGGCGGCGTTTGGCGGCATGCTGATCGGCGGCCGTTTCCTGCTGCGGCCGCTGTTCCGCTATATCGCCGCTTCCGGCGTGCGCGAGATCTTCACTGCCGCGGCGCTGTTGCTGGTGCTCGGCTCGGCGCTGTTTATGGAGACGCTTGGCCTGTCGATGGCGCTCGGCACCTTCATCGCCGGGGTGCTGTTGGCGGAGAGCGAATACCGCCACGAGCTGGAGATTTCTATCGAGCCGTTTAAAGGGCTGCTGCTGGGGCTGTTCTTTATCTCGGTGGGCATGGTGTTGAATATCGGCGTGCTCTATACCCATCTGGCCGAGGTGTTGATCGGCGTGTTGGCGCTGGTGGCGGTCAAATCCGGCGTGCTCTACGGGGTGTCGCGGCTGTTCGGCCTGCGTAGTTCGGTGCGCCTGCAGTTTGCCGGCGTGCTCAGCCAGGGCGGTGAGTTTGCCTTCGTGCTGTTTTCTGCGGCGGGCGCGCAAAAGGTGCTGCAGCCGGATCAACTCTCTTTGCTGCTGGTGGTGGTGACGCTGTCGATGATGACCACGCCGCTACTCATGCAGGCCATCGACCGCATTTTGGCGCGCCGCTACAACGCCAAAGGCGAAGACGAGGAGACGCCGTACGTAGAGGACGACGATCCGCAGGTGATCATCGTTGGCTTCGGGCGTTTCGGCCAGGTGATCGGCCGCCTGTTGATGGCCAACAAAATGCGCATTACCGTACTGGAACGCGATGTCAGCGCCGTCGGCGTGCTGCGGCGTTACGGATATCAGGTTTATTACGGCGACGCCACCGAGCTGGAGCTGTTGCGCGCGGCGGGCGCCGAAAAGGCCAAGTCGATCGTGATCACCTGCAATGAGCCGGAAGACACCATGGAGATCGTGCGGTTGTGCCAGCAGCACTTCCCGAATCTGAGCATTCTGGCGCGGGCACGCGGCCGCGTGGAGGCGCATGAGCTGCTGCAGGCGGGCGTGAAACAGTTCAGCCGCGAAACCTTCTCCAGCGCGCTGGAACTGGGGCGCAAGGCGTTGATGGAGTTGGGCATGCACCCGCATCAGGCCTTCCGCGCCCAGCAGCATTTCCGCCGCCTGGATATGCGCATGCTGCGTGAACTGATGCCGCCGCATCAGGGCGACGTGGCGCAAATTTCCCGCGTGAAAGAGGCGCGGCGCGAGCTGGAAGAGCTGTTCCATCGCGAAATGCAAAAAGAAAGTCGCCAGTTCGACGGCTGGGACGAATACGAATAAGCGGGAGCATAACGATGTCTGCAACACGTAAGAGATTTATCGCCGGGGCGGTGTGCCCGAGCTGTAGCGCCATGGATACGTTGGCGGTATGGCGGGAGGATCAGGTGGAAGTGGTGGAGTGCGTCAAGTGCGGCCACCATCAGCGCCAGACCGAACAACAGGTGGAAAAACACGTTCGCCCGCAAGAGCAGGTGATCGGCATTTTCCAGCCGAAGTAGCGTTTTTTTATCCCGGAGGGTACAGCGAGGCAGATTTCCGTTACAATCTGTCCGGAAAAGGCGCGCATCCCGATAACGGTGCGCGTCCTAGTAGCCAACGGTAGGAGATATCATGAAAGTAGCAAAAGACTTGGTGGTCAGCCTGGCTTACCAAGTACGTACAGAAGACGGTGTTTTGGTTGATGAGTCTCCGGTGAGCGCACCGCTGGACTATCTGCACGGGCATGGTTCTCTGATCGCAGGTCTGGAAAAAGCGCTCGAAGGCCACGACGTTGGCGATCGTTTTGACGTTCACGTCGGCGCGAACGACGCGTACGGCAACTACGACGAAAACCTGGTGCAGCGCGTACCGAAAGACGTCTTCATGGGCGTTGACGAACTGCAGGTCGGCATGCGTTTCCTGGCTGACACCGATCAGGGCCCGGTACCGGTTGAAATCACCGAAGTTGACGGTGACCACGTGGTGGTTGACGGCAACCACATGCTGGCCGGCCAAAACCTGAACTTCAACGTGGAAGTTGTCGCGATCCGCGAAGCGACCGCAGAAGAGCTGGCGCACGGTCACGTACACGGCGAGCACGACCATCACCACGAGCACGGTGAAGGCTGCTGCGGCGGTCATGGCCACAGCCACGATCACGACCATGGTCACGACCACGGTAAAGGCGGTTGCGGTAACGGCGGTTGCGGCTGCCACTAAGCAGAACGCAATCCCGAGACAAGAGGGCGGCCATTGGCTGCCCTTTTTTATGCGCGGCGCACCAGGCGCCGAACGGCACAACAGGACATGCCATGGCCACCATGAAAGACGTTGCGCGCCGCGCCGGCGTTTCCACGGCCACCGTCAGCCGGGTGATCAATAATACCGCCTACGTTGAACCGGTGACCCGCGAACGCGTCGAGAAAGCGATGCGCGAGTTTAACTACCACCGCAACGCCGCCGCGCTGGCGCTGGCGAAAAGAAGCGGCAATATGCTGGGGTTGCTGACCGGCAACCTCGACGATCCGTTTTTCTCACGCTTGGCGCGGGGCGTGGAAGACATCACGCGGCAGGCCGGCGTGCGTTTGATGTTGTGCAGCGGCGGGCATCAGGCCGAACTGGAAAAAAGCGGCCTCGACTTTCTCATCAATCAGGGATGCGAAGCCATTGTGGCGCACGTCACGCGCATGGGAGAAGAGGACCTGCTGCGCTACGCCGCCCACACGCCCGCGCTGGTGCTGATCAATCGCTACCTGCCGGCCATCGCCAATCGTTGTATTTGGCTCGACAATGCCAAGGCGGCGCAGGCGGCGACCAAGCTGCTCATTCGTCAGGGGCATCGGAGAATCGCCTGCGTGACGACGGATCTGCCGATCGACGACCGCGCGCAGCGGTTAGCGGGTTACCGCCAGGCCATGGCCGCCGGCGGCATTGAGGTGCCCGGCAGCTGGATCATCAGCGTGCCCTTCAATGAAAGAGGGGGCGAACTGGCGGCCGAGCGCGTGCTGGCCAGCGACCAACGCTTCACCGCCGCAGTGACGTTCAACGACGTGATGGCCGCCGGCATGATGCGCACCTGCCACCAACGGCAAGTTCCGTTGCCTGAAGCGCTGTCGATCGTCGGTTTTGACGACATTGCCCTGGCGAAATACCTCCACCCCGCGTTGACCACCGTGCATTACCCCATAGAGAAAATGGCCCGCCGCGCCGCGCGTCTGGCGTTACAAATCCACAGCGGCAGCGACGTCGCGCCGCAGAACAACCGCTTTTCGGCCGAACTTATCCTGCGAGACTCCGTCGCCGATGGTGAGAGGCCTGAGCAAAGCAAGCGCGGCGAATGAGAGGCAGTTCACATAACGCCATCTCATGAAACCGATTACATGGCCAGTGGCCTGCGCTCACATCCTCCGATTACCGAAGCCATTACGCTGTTGCAGTACCCCCTCTTCAACAGGAGCCGTATATGGATAATAAGAAAACGCTCAACCTTGGGCTGGCGACGCTGCCGATTGTGGCCATGCTGTTGCTGCTCATCATCGGCTATGGCCAGTTTGGCCTGCGCATTGAACCGCTGCTGCTGGTTTCCGCCGCCATCGCCGCCGCGTTGGCCTGGTGGCAAGGCTACCGCTGGGATGACATCATCGAGGCCATCGTGGCCAAGCTGGCTAAGGCGATGCCGGTGATCATGATCCTGATCTGCGTGGGCGGCCTGATCGGCACCTGGATGATCAGCGGCACAATCCCTTACATGGTGTATTGGGGGCTGAAGCTGATTAGCCCCCAATACATTCTGATCGCCGCGTTCTTCATCACCAGCGTGATCTCGGTGTGCACCGGCACCTCGTGGGGGGCGGCCGGCACCGTGGGCGTGGCGCTGATGGGCGTGGCCGCCGGTCTGGACGTGCCGCTGGCCGCCGCGGCCGGGGCAGTGGTGTCCGGCGCCTACTTCGGCGACAAAATTTCGCCGTTGTCCGATTCGACGAACTTCGCGGCTATCGTCGCGGATACCGATCTCTACAGCCATATCCAGCATCTGATGTACACGACGCTGCCGAGCTTCATCCTGGCCGCCGTGGTGTACCTGATCGCCGGCCACACCGGCGCGGTGGGCAGCGTGGCAACGCCGGAAAAAGTGACCGAAATCGTCAGCGCGCTTGAGGGGTTGTACCATTTCAATCTGCTGTTGATCCTGCCGCCGGTGCTGGTGCTGTGGGGCGCGGTGACCAAACGGCCGGTGATCCCCGTCATGCTGGCCGCCTGCGCGCTGGCGATCGCCATCGGCGTCGCGCTGCAGGGTTTTAGCCTGCAACAGGGGCTGAATGCGTTGATGGACGGTTTCAATCTGTCGATGTTCGCCAGCCAGGGCCATAACGTCGAAGGGATCGTCGCCGATGTGCCGCGCCTGCTGAACCGCGGCGGCATGTTCTCGATGATGAGTACGATCCTGCTGGTGTTCTGCGCCTTTTCCTTCGCCGGCGCCTTGACGCTGACCGGCGCGCTGACGGTGATCATCAGCCGGCTGCTGAAAGTGGTGCACTCCACCGGTCAACTGATCGCCGCTACCGTTGCCACCACCATCCTGGTGACCGGCGCGACCAGTGACGGCAAGCTGGCGCTGCTGATCCCGGCGGAGCTGTTCAAAGGCGCCTATCGACGCATGGGGCTGGACAACAAAAACCTGTCGCGCACCGTCGAAGATGCGGGCACCGTTATCGAGCCGCTGATCCCGTGGACGGCCGCCGGTATTTACATGGCGACCACGCTGGGAGTCAGCACGCTCGATCTGCTGCCGTGGGCGATCCAATGTTATGCCGCGGTGGTGTTCGCCCTGATTTATGGGTTCACCGGCTTCGGTATCGCCAAACTTCAACCTCAGAACGACTTGCAGCGTAAGGAAGCCTGACATGACGAGTCATTTCAACGCCATCATCGATCGCCACAACACCAGCTCCGTGAAGTGGGACTTCATCGACCGCTATCTGCAACTGGATGGCAGCGAACTGTTGCCGATGTGGGTGTCCGATTTCGATTTTCCATGTCCGCCAGAGGTGCAACAGGCGCTGCATCATCGGGTGGATCACGGCGTCTTTGGCTACAGCGAACGCGACGACGCCTACTATCAGGCGGCGATCGACTGGTTCGCCAAGCGGCACGACTTGCCGCTGCGGCGCGAGTGGTTTACGTCGATTGAAGGGGTGGTGCCCGGATTGGCGATGCTGGTCCAACTGCTCAGCAAGCCGGGGGACGGCGTGGTGGTGCAGGGGCCGTATTATGGCTCGTTCGCCAAGATAGTCACCATGAACGGCAGAGAGGTGCTTGAGAATCCTCTGTTGGAAACTCCGCAGGGATATCGGATCGATTTCGACCAGTTGGCTGCCTGTCTGGCGCAGCGTAAACCGCCGCTGTTGTTGCTGTGCAATCCGCACAATCCGACAGGCCGTTGCTGGCGCCGCGATGAACTGGAGCGGCTCATGGCGCTTTGCCATGCCCACGACGTCACGGTGATCTCCGATGAAATTTGGGCCGATCTGCTGCTGCCCGGCGAGACGTTTACGTCGGTGTTGCATCTGGACGAGGAATATCGCGAGCGGGTGATTGCGGCGACGTCCGCCAGCAAAACCTTCGGACTCTCTTCGCTGCGCATTTCGAATTTTCTGATCCCCAATGCCCGGCTGCGGCAGGCGTTTGTCGATCGGCTGAACGCCCACGGGCTGGATGTATTCAACGCGCTGTCGATGACGGCGGCGACCGCGGCCTATCAACGGGGCGCTGCCTGGCTTGATGAGCTGCTCGGCTACCTGGCGGAGAATCGGCGTTGGTTTGAGCGGGCGCTGGCGGCCGCCGCGCCCTGGTGCTCGATGACCCAGGCTGAAGGGACCTATCTCGCCTGGCTGGATTGCCGTGCACTGGGTTTGAACGATGCTGACTTACAGCAGGCGCTGGTGGCGGTGGCGAAGCTGGCGCCGTCGATGGGCAGCGGTTTCGGCCCGCAGGGGAGCGGTTTTATCCGCATCAACCTGGGGTGCCCGCGCCGGTATCTCGAGCGTGCCGTCGAAGGGCTGGCACGCCTGAAATAACCGCGCAGCGGGCCCTCAATAGTGCGGCGGAGGGGTTTCTTCCGATTGCGAGGCGATCATTGAGGTTTGGGTCGAGCGCAGCTTGTCGGTCAACATGCGCAGGTGTTCGCGCATCTTCAGCATTTCCATTTGATGCTGGATGACGGTCTGGTTGAGCTCTTCGATGGTGAGCTCTTGGAAGGCCTGACGGCTCTCCAGTTCTTCAAGCCGCTGTAGCAGGCGTTGAATGTCGGCGTTGTGCATGACTACCTCTGACGCGATAAAATCCTGATTCGGCGCTATGGTAACAGCTGACGCCGGGTTTGCTCGCGCTATTTCTCCAGGCGGCGCGCAACGTTGCGATCGGCAGTGTAAAGTGCTGAAAAGTTGCACGCCCGATACGCCGTTTTTTGCTAACCTCGCCGAATATTCTGCAAGAAAAATCTGATTTATCATGCGAGTAGCACGCAGGGGGAAACTTCTTGGCAAAGCGGGAGTCACACTTTGACTCGATTGGTTACCTGTGCGACTGTTTTGTTTTGTTTTGTTTCAGGCAGCTATAGTAGCCCGGTTATCTTACCTAATGATTGTTTGGGGCATTGCTTCAGACACTGGAGAAATGGATGAAATCTTTGTTTAAAGTCACGCTTCTGGCAACCACCATGGCTTTTGCTCTGAATGCGACCCAGGTCATGGCAGCCGATGCCGCCAAACCGGCAGAAGCCGCTAAACCAGCGGACGCGGCGGCAGCACCGAGCACCGGCAAGTTCAAAAACGACGACGAGCAAGCCGCTTACGCACTGGGTGCGTCTCTCGGCCGTTACATGGACAACTCTCTGAAAGAGCAAGAGAAGCTGGGCATCAAGCTGGACAAAGATCAGCTGATCGCCGGCGTTCAGGACGCGTTCGCCAACAAGAGCAAGCTGAACGACGCCGACATCGAGAAGACCCTGCAGGGCTTCGAAGCGCGCGTGAAGGCTTCCGCTCAGGCGAAGATGGAACAGGACGCCAAGGACAACGAAACCAAAGGCGCCAAGTACCGCGACAGCTTCGCTAAAGAAAAAGGCGTGAAGAAAACCGAATCCGGCCTGCTGTACCAGGTAGAGAAACCGGGCGCGGGTGAAGCGCCGAAAGACAGCGACACCGTGGTAGTAAACTACAAGGGCACCCTGACCGACGGTACCGAGTTCGATAACTCCTACACCCGCGGCGAGCCGCTGTCGTTCCGTCTGGACGGCGTGATCCCTGGCTGGACCGAAGGCCTGAAGCACATCAAGAAAGGCGGCAAAATCAAGCTGGTGATCCCGCCGGCATTGGCCTACGGCAAAACCGGCGTTCCGGGCATCCCGGCTAACTCCACGCTGGTGTTCGACGTTGAGCTGCTGGACGTGAAAGCGGCGCCGAAAGCCGACGCTAAAGCCGAAAAACCGGCTGACGCGAAAGCAGACGCCAAAGCGAAATAATCTCGTCGCTCTGTTTGCCACCGCCGCGGATGCCCTCCGCGGCGGTTTTCATTTCGGCCGCCGCCGCCTCTCTCTCCATTGAACGCTTGACGCCTGCCGGGCATCGGGCTTAACGTCAATACCACGCGCAAACGCAAGGACTTTGCTCCGGCCGCTTTGCTAGACTAATAATTCTGACTTATCAGTCATGCGTCTGCCCCTTAGGGCGTGTACCTAAAATTGTTCCCGGCCGCCTCGCCCGCGGATGTCATCGTGCCGTTTATGCTGCTCTCAGCCAGCCGCGCTGCGGCGTGCCGACGACGGCAGCGATCCGGTCCGAGCGGTTTTAGCTGCGCCCCCTGGCACAGGCGATCTATGAGGGTGGTATCTTCGATGTCGAATTCGCTTTTATCCAGCGAAGCCAGCGAACTTGATTTGCTGAATGAACGTCCGTTTACTCAAACGGATCATGAAATCCTGAAATCCTATGAAGCGGTGGTCGATGGGCTGGCGATGTTGATCGGCGGCCACTGCGAGATCGTATTGCACGCGCTGGAAGATCTGAACAGCTCAGCGGTGCGCATCGCCAACGGGGAACATACCGGGCGTAAAATCGGTTCGCCGATCACCGACCTGGCGCTGCGCATGCTGCACGACATGGCCGGCGACGACAGCAGCGTGTCGAAAGCCTACTTCACCCGCGCCAAGAGCGGCGTGCTGATGAAGTCGGTGACCATCGCGATTCGCAATCGCGAACAGCGGGTAATCGGTTTGTTGTGCATCAACATGAACCTCGATGTGCCGTTCTCGCAGATCATGCAGACCTTTATGCCGCCGGCCACGCAGGACGTGCCGTCGTCGGTGAATTTCGCGTCTTCAGTCGACGATCTGGTGGCGCAGACGCTGGAGTTCACCATCGAAGAGGTGAATGCCGATCGCTCGGTATCCAATAATGCCAAGAACCGCCAGGTAGTGCTCAACCTCTATGAGAAAGGCATCTTCGACATCAAGGATGCGATCAATCAGGTGGCGGATCGCCTGAATATCTCCAAACACACCGTGTATTTGTACATCCGCCAGTTCAAGAGCGGCGATCTGTTGGGAAGCGACCGTTGATGCTCGATTATTGTCTGTTGGTCACCGGCCCGGCTTACGGCACGCAGCAGGCCAGCAGCGCCTATCAGTTCGCGCTGGCCCTGCTGGCGAAAGGGCACCGGCTTTCCAGCGTCTTTTTCTACCGTGAAGGGGTGTTGAACGCCAACCAGCTGACCGCGCCCGCCAGCGATGAGTTCGACCTGGTGCGCGGTTGGGCGCAGCTGGCTCAGCAACACGGCGTGGCGCTCAACGTCTGCGTGGCCGCCGCGATGCGCCGCGGTGTCACCGACGAGCGGGAGGCGGCGCAGCAGGGGCTGGCAAGCGCCAACCTGCAGCCCGGTTTTACCCTGAGCGGGCTGGGTTCCCTGGCCGAAGCGTCGCTAAGTTGCGACCGTCTGGTGCAGTTCTGAGGATAGGATGAAACGAGTCGCTTTTGTTTTCACCCATGGGCCGCACGGCGGCGCCAGCGGCAGGGAAGGGCTGGATGCGCTGCTCGCCACGTCGGCGCTCAGTGAAGATGTGGGGGTGTTTTTTGTCGGCGATGGCGTATTGCAGCTGTTGCCGGGCCAGCAACCGGAAAAGATTTTGGCGCGCAATTACATTGCCACCTTCGGCGTGCTGCCGCTGTATGACGTGGAGCGGTGCTATCTGTGCCAGGCTTCACTGCAGGAACGCGGATTGAGCCAGGTGAACGATTGGGTGCTGGATGCGGAAGTACTGGCGCCGGACGAACTGCGCCGCGAGCTTGCCGGCTACGACGCCGTGATGACGTTTTAGGATCCTCTGATGCTGTATACCCTGAGCCATTCGCCAAACCAATGTGACTTACCTGCGCTGCTGCGCCTGACGGCGGAGGGCGACGCGCTGCTGCTGTTGCAGGACGGCGTGCTGGCAGGCCTTGCCGGCAGCGCCCATCTTGAATTGCTGCTCGCCGCCCCCATATCCCTTTATGCGTTGCAGGACGACCTGGAAGCCCGGGGATTGGTTGGTCATTTTTCGCACAAAATCACTGTCGTCGGCTATAATCACTTCGTTGAATTAACCGAACAACACCGCAGCCAAATGGCCTGGTAATGAGAGTGATGTTGTATATTTCTTGACACCCATACTGGTCAGCCCTAAAATTCTGCGTCCTCGTACTTTGCCAATAGTGCATACGAGGGGATTTATCACATGTTTACGAAGCTAGTACGAAGCAAAAACCAGGAGCTTTTTTAATGGCAACAATTAACCAGCTGGTTCGCAAACCACGCTCTGTGAAGGCTGCTAAAAGCAACGTTCCAGCGCTGGAAGCCTGCCCGCAGAAACGTGGCGTATGCACCCGCGTATACACCACTACCCCGAAAAAACCAAACTCCGCACTGCGTAAAGTTTGCCGTGTGCGTTTGACCAACGGTTTCGAAGTGACTTCCTACATCGGTGGCGAAGGCCACAACCTGCAGGAACACTCCGTAATCCTGATCCGTGGCGGTCGTGTAAAAGACTTGCCAGGTGTGCGTTACCACACCGTCCGTGGTGCACTTGACTGCTCCGGTGTTAAAGACCGTAAGCAAGCTCGTTCCAAGTACGGCGTGAAGAAGCCAAAGGCTTAATGGTTCTCCGTTAAGTAAGGCCAAACGTTTTAACTTTAATGTCAAAATAAACTCGTAGAGTTTTGGACAATCCTGAATTAACAACGGAGTATTTCCATGCCACGTCGTCGCGTAATCGGCCAACGTAAAATCCTGCCAGATCCTAAGTTCGGATCTGAGCTGCTGGCCAAATTTGTAAATATCCTGATGGTAGACGGTAAAAAATCTACTGCAGAAGCAATCGTCTATACCGCGCTGGAGACCCTGGCTCAGCGTTCTGGTAAAGATCACCTGGAAGCTTTCGAAGTCGCTCTCGACAACGTTCGCCCGACTGTAGAAGTTAAGTCGCGTCGCGTTGGCGGTTCTACTTATCAGGTACCAGTTGAAGTCCGCCCGGTTCGTCGTAATGCTCTGGCAATGCGTTGGATCGTTGATGCTGCACGTAAACGCGGTGATAAATCCATGGCTCTGCGCCTGGCGAACGAGCTGTCTGACGCAGCAGAGAACAAAGGTTCTGCTGTTAAGAAGCGTGAAGACGTTCACCGTATGGCCGAAGCCAACAAGGCGTTCGCCCACTACCGCTGGTAATCACCCGGCTGTAGTCATGCTAACCAAGCGGGCGCGTCAAATCGGCCCGCTTGGGTTAACTGAACTTGAACGCCCTAGGAATAGAGGAATCAAATGGCTCGTACAACACCCATTGCACGCTACCGTAACATCGGTATCAGTGCTCACATCGACGCCGGTAAAACCACCACTACCGAACGTATTCTGTTCTACACCGGTGTAAACCACAAAATCGGTGAAGTTCATGACGGCGCTGCCACCATGGACTGGATGGAACAGGAGCAGGAGCGTGGTATTACCATCACTTCTGCAGCGACTACTGCCTTCTGGTCTGGTATGGCCAAGCAGTTCGAACCGCATCGCGTAAACATCATCGACACCCCAGGGCACGTTGACTTCACCATCGAAGTAGAACGTTCCATGCGTGTGCTGGATGGCGCGGTAATGGTTTACTGTGCTGTTGGTGGTGTTCAGCCACAGTCTGAAACCGTATGGCGTCAGGCTAACAAATACAAAGTGCCACGTATCGCGTTCGTTAACAAAATGGACCGCATGGGCGCTAACTTCCTGAAAGTTGTTGGCCAGATCAAATCTCGTCTGGGCGCCAACCCTGTTCCTCTGCAGCTGGCTATCGGCGCAGAAGACAAATTCACCGGCGTTATCGACCTGGTGAAGATGAAGGCGATCAACTGGAACGAAGAAGACGCAGGCGTAACCTTCGAATACGAAGACGTGCCGGCTGACATGATGGATCTGGCTGAAGAATGGCGCCAGAACCTGATCGAGTCCGCTGCGGAAGCTTCCGAAGAGCTGATGGAAAAATACCTGGGCGGCGAAGAGCTGACCGAGGAAGAAATCAAATCCGCTCTGCGTCAGCGCGTGCTGAACAACGAAATCATCCTGGTTACCTGTGGTTCTGCGTTCAAGAACAAAGGCGTACAGGCGATGCTGGATGCGGTAATCGAATACCTGCCGGCACCAACTGACGTTCCTGCGATCAACGGTATCCTGGACGATGGCAAAGACACTCCGGCTGAGCGTCACGCAAGTGATGACGAGCCGTTCTCTGCGCTGGCGTTCAAAATCGCTACCGACCCGTTCGTGGGTAACCTGACCTTCTTCCGCGTGTACTCCGGCGTTGTTAACTCCGGCGACACCGTGCTGAACTCCGTTAAGGCTGCGCGCGAGCGTTTCGGCCGTATCGTTCAGATGCACGCCAACAAGCGTGAAGAGATCAAAGAAGTTCGCGCAGGCGACATCGCCGCTGCGATCGGTCTGAAAGACGTGACCACCGGGGACACCCTGTGTGATCCAGACTCTCCAATCATCCTGGAGCGTATGGAATTCCCTGAGCCGGTAATCTCTATCGCCGTTGAACCAAAAACCAAAGCTGACCAAGAAAAAATGGGTCTGGCTCTGGGCCGTCTGGCTAAAGAAGACCCGTCATTCCGCGTATGGACTGACGAAGAGTCTAACCAGACCATCATCGCCGGTATGGGTGAACTGCACCTCGACATCATCGTTGACCGCATGAAGCGTGAATTCAACGTTGAAGCTAACGTGGGCAAACCTCAGGTAGCTTACCGCGAAGCGATTCGCGCGAAGATTACCGATGTTGAAGGTAAGCACGCCAAGCAGTCTGGTGGTCGCGGTCAGTACGGTCACGTTGTGATCGACATGTACCCACTGGAGCCGGGCTCTAACCCGAAAGGTTACGAGTTCATCAACGACATCAAAGGTGGTGTAATTCCTGGCGAATACATCCCTGCCGTTGATAAAGGCATCCAGGAGCAGCTGAAGTCTGGTCCGTTGGCTGGTTACCCGGTAGTAGACATGGGTATTCGTCTGCACTTCGGTTCTTACCACGACGTTGACTCCTCTGAACTGGCGTTTAAACTGGCCGCGTCTATCGCCTTTAAAGAAGGCTTTAAGAAAGCGAAACCAGTTCTGCTTGAGCCTATCATGAAGGTTGAAGTTGAGACTCCAGAAGAGAACACCGGTGACGTTATCGGTGACTTGAGCCGTCGTCGCGGCATGCTGCGCGGTCAGGAATCTGAAGTGACTGGCGTTAAGATCCACGCTGAAGTACCGTTGTCCGAAATGTTCGGCTACGCAACTCAGCTGCGTTCTCTGACTAAAGGTCGCGCATCATACACCATGGAATTCCTGAAGTATGATGATGCACCGAACAACGTCGCTCAGGCCGTAATCGAAGCCCGTGGCAAATAAGCCGCAGGGTTAAAACCAAAGTCCCGTGCTCTCTCCAGAAGGGGAGAGCGCTATAGTAAGGAATATAGCCGTGTCTAAAGAAAAATTTGAACGTACAAAACCGCACGTTAACGTT
>NZ_JBNIDE010000008.1:0-209582 GCF_059652115.1 Serratia sp. EC4
CACGCTCAGCGACGCGCGCCGGATTTCACCGCTCGAAGGATCACGAACTTCTTGTTCGAGGCCACCAGCGTGCAGTTGCCGAACAGGCGCTTGAGTTTCTGATGGTAGTCGAGGTGACGGTTGCCGACGATGCGCAATTCGCCGCCCACCTGCAGGCAGCGCTTGGCGTCGCAGAACATCTGCCAGGCGGTGTGATCGGTAATGGCGTGTTGCTGGTGGAACGGCGGGTTGCACAGCACCGCCTGCACGCTTTCGCGCTCGATGCCCGCCAGCGCGTTGTTCACCTCAAACTGACAGCGATCCAGCTCTTGCGGCAGGTTGTGCTCCACGTTCAGCTCGCTGGAGGCCACCGCCATGTAAGATTCATCGACAAAGGTCACCTGCGCTTCCGGGTTTTGCGCCAGCGCCGTCAAACCAATCACGCCGTTGCCGCAGCCCAGATCGACGATATGGCCGTTCAAGCCGCGCGGCAGATGCTCCATAAACAGGCGCGCGCCGATATCCAGGCTGCCGCGCGAGAAGACGTTGGCGTGGTTGTGGATCAGCCAATCGGTGCCGTCCAGCGTCCAGTTGGTGGTTTCCGCTGCCGCCGGCGGAACGATGTCCGCCGCCTGGCAGAAGATCAGGCGCGCCTTCTTCCACGCCAGGCTGGTGCGCGTTGGGCCCAGCACTTTTTCAAACAGCTGCATCGTCGAGGTGTGCACGTCGCGCGCTTTGGCGCCGGCAACGATCAGCGTGTCTTCGGTCACGACGTGGCGCAGCGCGCGCAGCTGCTGTTCCAGCAGCGCCAGCGCTTTCGGCACGCGAATCAGCACCACCGCCGGCGCCGCCGGCAGCTCGGCCAGGCTGTCCAGCAGCGTGATCTGCTCGGGATCCAGACCGTTGAGCTTGAGGTTGTGGCGCGTCGCCAGCTGGCTCATGTACGAATCGCTGACGCTGTAAGGGCGATGCGCGTGCAACGCACAGGCCAGGGTGCCGAAGTTATCGTTGAAAATCAGCACCGGGCGGCCGCCGATATCTACGTTTTCAAGCTGTTGCAGCAGATATTCGTCCGCCGCTTCCCACGCCTGAAGTTGGGTGGATTCTTCCTGTTGGGGATAACGCTCCAGCTCAAGTTGCTGTGTTCCCAGATCGAGTTGGCTCATTGCCCCTCCTGACTGATAAAATTTGGGCTGTTTATCCCCTAAAAACGCCCGTCAGTAAAATGTTTTTTCGGATAAATTGCGTATGTCAGGATTTGAGCGAAAAAACAGCATAGAATGACCGGCTGAATGGCCGTTGATACGGAACAAGAATGTCTGAATTGACCTACCTGCAAGGCTACCCAACGCATCTGCAAAGCCAGGTGCAGCAACTGATCCATCAGAATCGGCTGGGGGACGTGCTGCTGCAGCGCTATCCGCAGGTGCACGACTGCACCACCGACAAATCGCTGTATCAGTTTACCGTCGATCTGAAAAACCAGTATCTGCGCAACGCCCAGCCGCTGAGCAAGGTGGCCTACGACAGCAAGATCCACGTCATGAAGCACGCGCTCGGCCTGCATACCGCTATCTCGCGCGTGCAGGGCGGCAAGCTGAAGGCCAAGGCGGAAATCCGCGTGGCGACGGTGTTCAAGGTCGCGCCCGAACCGTTCCTGCGCATGATCGTGGTGCATGAGCTGGCGCACCTGAAAGAGAAAGATCACAACAAGGCGTTCTACAGCCTGTGCTGCCATATGGAGCCGGATTACCACCAGTTGGAGTTCGATACCCGGCTGTATCTGACGCACCTTTCGCTGTTCGGCGAGCTGTATGCATAGCGCGTGAGGGCGTGATAATCTGCGGTTTTAGGCTGGACCGGAGCTCGCCATGATTCGCTTTGCCGTCGTCGGCACCAACTGGATTACGGAACGTTTTATCGATGCCGCCCATGAAAGCGGCAAACTCAAGTTGAGCGCCGTGTATTCACGCTCGCTGGAACAGGCGCAGGCGTTTGGCGCCAACTATCAGGTCACGCAGTTTTTCGACTCTCTCGAGGCGATGGCCCAGTCCGACGCCATAGACGCGGTGTATATCGCCAGCCCCAACTCCCTGCACTGCCCGCAATCGCTGCTGTTCCTGCGCCATAAAAAGCATGTGATCTGCGAAAAACCGCTGGCCTCCAACCAGCGCGAAGCGGAACAGCTGGTAGCCTGCGCGCGGGAAAACCAGGTGGTGCTGTTCGAGGCGTTCAAAAGCGCCTATCTGCCGAATTTTCTGGCGCTGCAACAGGCATTGCCGAAAATCGGCCGGCTGCGCAAAGCCTTCATCAACTATTGCCAATACTCTTCGCGCTACCCGCGCTACCTGGCCGGCGAGAACCCCAACACGTTTAATCCGCAGTTCTCCAACGGCTCGATCATGGACATCGGCTACTACTGCCTGGCCAGCGCGGTGGCGCTGTTCGGCGCGCCGCAGTCGGTGCTCGCCAGCGCCACGCTGCTCGATACCGGTGTGGACGCCCACGGCACCGTCTGCCTGAACTACGGCGATTTCGACGTCACGCTTTCCCATTCCAAGGTCAGCGACTCGGCGATCCCCAGCGAGATCCAGGGAGAAGAAGGCACGCTGATTATCGACAAAATCTCCGAGTGCCAGGGCGTGGCGCTGACGCCGCGCGGCGGCAACCGCCAGGATCTGAGCCAGCCGCAGCACATCAACACCATGCTGTATGAGGCGCTGGCCTTCGCCGAGTTGGTTGAGAAGCGTCAGGTGGAACATCCGGGGCTGGAGAATTCGCTGATCGTCGCCCGCCTGCTGACCGATATCCGCCGCCAGACCGGCGTCGTCTTCCCCGCCGACGGAGAATGAGATGAAACCGCTGCTCGTGATGCAAACCGGCGACGCGCCGCAGGCCATTCGTCAGGAATTGGCAAACTTTGAAGGCATGTTCCTGCAACAGGGGAATATCGACGCCGAACGCGCGCACATCGTGCATCTGCCCGCCGGCGAACGGCCGTTGCCGCCGGCCGCCTATTGCGGCGTGGTCATCACCGGCTCGCCGGCGATGGTGACCGAACGGCTGCCGTGGAGCGAGGAGGCCGCCGAGTGGCTGCGCCAGGCGATGGCGATCAAACTGCCGCTGTTCGGCGTCTGCTACGGCCATCAGCTGTTGGCCTACGCGCTCGGCGGCGAAGTGGGTTACCATCCGCAGGGCATGGAAGTCGGCACGCTGGAGATCGAACTGCTGCCCGCCGCGGCCGACGATCGGCGGCTCACCCTGCTGCCGCCGCGCTTCAAAGCCAATCTGATCCACTCGCAGAGCGTGCTCACGCCGCCCGCCGGCGCGCAGACGCTGGCGCGTTCGCAGCAGGACGCGCACCAGATCCTGCGCTATGGCGATCATGCCCTGACCACCCAGTTCCACCCGGAATTCAACGGCGCGGTGATGAGCCAGTATCTGCAGTGGCTCGGCGAGCTGCATCCCGAGCAGCAAGCCCGCTACCACCAGCAACAACAACAGGTTAGCGACACGCCGTTCAGCCGCCTGCTGCTGCAGGGATTCGTCGTCAGCCTGGGCGCGCAAAAAGCGTTGGCCGGCTAACGCGATTCACGTTGACCGCCGACACATTTTGCATTACTTTCTGCTCTGCAAAGGGGAGTAACTTCATTGCCGGTCAATCGTCATTACGATGCGCAAGCATCCGGTTACCGGGCAACCTGATGTCAAAGGTGTAACCACCTTCATCAACGTTGTAAGTGAGACCTTGCCGGAAGGCGAGGTTTGCTTGCAGCGTTCACAGAGCGGCTGGCGTCTTCCGACGTTGGCCGTTTTTGTTTTTGAAGGATACCTCTGATGATGAATTCCGTTGGCACACCGTGGTTATGGGGCAGCTTCGCCGCCGTCATAGTCGTGATGCTCGCAATCGATCTCCTGTTGCAGGGCCGTAAAGGCGCGCACACCATGACTATGAAGCAGGCAGCCAGTTGGTCGCTGGTGTGGGTCAGCCTCTCCCTGCTGTTCAACTTCGGTTTCTGGTACTACCTGAATGAAACCGCCGGGCGCGCCGTCGCCGATACCCAGGCGCTGGCCTTCCTGACCGGTTACCTGATCGAAAAAGCGCTGGCGGTAGATAATGTGTTCGTCTGGCTGATGCTGTTCAGCTACTTCGCCGTGCCGGCCAACCTGCAACGGCGGGTGCTGATCTACGGCGTGCTGGGCGCAATCGTGCTGCGCACCATCATGATCTTCGCCGGCAGCTGGCTGGTCAGCCAGTTCCAGTGGCTGCTGTATCTGTTCGGCGCTTTCCTGTTGTTCACCGGTATTAAAATGGCGCTGGCGAAGGAAGATGACTCGGCGATCGGCGACAAACCGCTGGTGAAATGGCTGCGCAGCCGCTTGCGCATGACCGACAGCCTGGAAGGCGAGCGTTTCTTCGTGCGCCGCAACGGCATCCTGTTCGCCACCCCGCTGGTGCTGGTGCTGATCCTGGTGGAACTGAGCGACGTGATTTTCGCGGTGGACAGCATTCCGGCGATCTTCGCCGTGACCACCGATCCGTTCATCGTGCTGACCTCTAACCTGTTCGCCATCATGGGCCTGCGCGCCATGTACTTCCTGCTGGCCAACGTGGCGGAACGTTTCTCGATGCTGAAATACGGCCTGTCGGTGATCCTGGTGTTTATCGGTATCAAGATGCTGATAATCGACTTCTTCCACATCCCGATCGGCATATCGCTCGGCGTGGTGGCGGGCATCCTGACGCTCACCTTGCTGATCAACGCCTGGGTCAATCGCCGCAACGATCGCCTGGCGAAGAAATAACCATAATCTGTTATCCGGGGCGCTAGCCGCCCCGCGATTGTTTGGCAATTCCCCCAAAACGCCAAACGTTATTGCGATCACACAAATGTAACCAGTATGTTATCAAGTGTTGATCCGCGCTCAGAATTTCACCCTCGCCTCTTTCCAACCTCATTCGATTGCTGAATACTGATTCGGCAAACACACTTAGTTACAGAATCATATAAAGCTGCCCGGCGTCGTTCCCGCCGCGGCGGCCAGATAACATCAGGAAGAAAGCACTATGCAAAAACTACTACAAAAGATCACGCAGGGCAGCCTGGTCAAACAAATCATGGCCGGCCTGGTGGCCGGCATTCTGGTGGCGCTGGTTTCGCCGGCGGCCGCGGCGGCGGTCGGCCTGCTCGGTTCCCTGTTCGTCGGCGCGCTGAAAGCGGTGGCGCCGGTGCTGGTGCTGATTCTGGTGATGGCCTCGATCGCCAACCATAAACAGGGGCAGAAAACCAACATTCGCCCGATCCTGTTCCTCTACCTGCTGGGCACCTTCGCCGCAGCGCTGGTGGCGGTCGTCGTCAGCTTTATCTTCCCTTCCACGCTGGCGCTGACCACCGGCGCGACCGACATTACCCCGCCGGGCGGCATTGTGGAGGTGATGAAGGGCCTGTTGATGAGCGTGGTGGCCAACCCGTTCCATGCGCTGATTAACGCCAACTACATCGGCATTCTGGCGTGGGCCGTCGGGCTGGGGCTGGCGCTGCGCCACGCTTCCGAGACCACCAAGGGGCTGATCAACGACATGTCCCATGCGGTCACGCTGGTGGTGCGCGCGGTGATCCGCTGTGCGCCGCTCGGCATCTTCGGCCTGGTGGCCTCTACGCTGGCGGAAACCGGCTTCGGCGCGCTGTGGGGCTATGCGCAACTGCTGATGGTGTTAATCGGCTGCATGCTGCTGGTAGCGCTGGTGCTCAACCCGCTGATCGTGTACTGGAAGATCCGCCGCAACCCGTATCCGCTGGTGTTCGCCTGCCTGCGCGAGAGCGGCGTGACCGCCTTCTTCACCCGCAGCTCCGCCGCCAACATCCCGGTGAACATGGAGCTGTGCAAAAAGCTGAACCTGAATGAGGACACCTACTCGGTTTCCATCCCGCTGGGCGCCACCATCAACATGGCCGGCGCGGCGATCACCATCACCGTGCTGACGCTGGCGGCAGTAAACACGCTGGGCATCGCGGTAGACGTCCCGACCGCCCTGTTGCTGAGCGTGGTGGCCGCCCTCTGCGCCTGCGGCGCCTCCGGCGTGGCCGGCGGCTCGCTGCTGCTGATCCCGCTGGCGTGCAACATGTTCGGCATTCCGAACGACGTGGCGATGCAGGTGGTGGCGGTCGGCTTTATCATCGGCGTGCTGCAGGATTCGGCGGAAACCGCCCTCAACTCCTCCACCGACGTGCTGTTCACCGCCGCGGCCTGCCAGGCGGAAGACCAGCGGCTGGCGAACGAAGACCCGCTGAAGGTGCGTTAACCCCGCCTTGCCTCATCAAAAAGGCGCTCCCTCGAGCGCCTTTTTTATCAGCCTTACAGCGTCACCCCGCTTTTAAATATCGCCAGCTCGCGGAAGTCGTTGGTTTCATTACGCGCCGGACGCCCGTTGGCGATCTCGACAATCAGGTCGATGAAGCGGCTGAGCAACGTCTCCATCGCCACGCCGTGAACCAGGCCGCCGGCGTCGAAATCGATCCAGTGCGGTTTCTTCGCCGCCAGCTCGCTGTTGGTCGCCAACTTCACCGTCGGCACAAAGCCGCCGTACGGCGTGCCGCGCCCGGTGCTGAACAGCACCATATGACAGCCGGCGCCGGCCAGCGCGCTGGTCGCCACCGCATCGTTGCCTGGCGCGCTGAGCAGATTCAGCCCCGGCACGCGCAGCCGCTCGCCGTATTTCAACACGTCCACCACCTGGCTTAGCCCCGCCTTTTGGGTGCAGCCAAGCGACTTCTCCTCCAGCGTGGTGATGCCACCGGCCTTGTTGCCCGGCGACGGATTCTCATAAATCGGCTGCTGATGGGCAATGAAATAGCGTTTGAAATCGTTGATCATGTCGACGGTTTTGCCGAAGGTCTCCCCATCGCGACAGCGGCTCATCAGAATGCGCTCGGCGCCGAACATCTCCGGCACTTCGGTCAGCACCGTGGTGCCGCCGTTGGCGATCGCATAATCGGAGAACCGCCCCAGCAGCGGGTTGGCGGTGATACCCGACAATCCGTCCGAACCGCCGCACTCCAGGCCGAACTTCAGCTCGCTCAGGCGGCCCGGCTCGCGGCGATCGTGGCGCATCTCCCGGTACAGCTCGTGCAACAGCGCCAGCCCGGCCTCCACTTCGTCGTCCTGTTGTTGGCACACCATAAAGCGCAGCCGCCGCTCGTCCTCTATCCCCAACGTGGCGCGAAAGGCATCCACCTGATTGTTCTCGCAACCCAGCCCGATCACCAGCACCGCGCCGGCGTTGGGATGGCGCGCCAGATTTTGCAGCATGATGCGAGTATTGGCATGATCCTGCCCCAGCTGCGAGCAGCCGAACGGATGGCTGAACAGGTGAACGCCGTCGATCCCGTCCGCCTGCGTTTGCTGCAAAAAGCGCTGTTGGATCTGACGGGCGATGCCGTTGACGCAGCCGACGGTCGGCACGATCCACAGCTCGTTGCGGATCCCCACTTCGCCGCCGGCCCGGCGGTACAGCTGCACCTCGCGATCCGCCGCCTGCGGCGGCAACGTCGGGAACTGCGGCTGGTAACGGTAGCTGTCCAGATCGCTCAGGTTGGTTTTGACGTTTTGCGAATGAATGTGCTCCCCAGGCGCAATGGCCGCGAGCGCATGGCCGATCGGCTGGCCGTATTTGATGATGTCTTCGCCCTCGGCGATCGGGCCGAGCGCAAATTTGTGCCCGCGCGCCACCGGCTGCGCCAGTTGGATGACCGCGCCTTCCAGCTCAACGCACTCTCCGGCAGCCAGATCGCGCAGCGCCACCGCCACGTTATCCTGCTCATGAATCTTTATCGTACTTTGCATAAACCGGTCCCGGATAACGGCTACGCCAGTTCAATGGCGAAATAGTCTTTGGCGTTGTCGAAGCAGATGTTTTTCACCATCTCGCCCAGCAGCGCGATATCCGCCGGCGCTTCGCCGTCCGCCACCCAACGACCGATCATCTGGCAAAGGATACGGCGGAAGTATTCATGGCGCGTATACGACAGGAAGCTGCGACTGTCGGTCAGCATGCCGACGAAGCGGCTCAGCAGCCCGAGCTGCGCCAGCTGCGTCATTTGGCGCTGCATGCCGTCCTTCTGATCGTTGAACCACCAGCCGGAGCCGAACTGCATCTTGCCCGGCGTGCCTTCCCCCTGGAAATTGCCGATCATGGTGCCGATTACTTCGTTATCGCGCGGGTTGAGGCAGTAGAGAATGGTTTTCGGCAGGCCCCCCTGCCGCGCCTGGGCATCCAGCAGCCGCGACAGCGGTTCCGCCAGCGGCCGATCGTTGATCGAGTCGAAGCCGATATCCGGCCCGACGGCGGCCAGCATGCGGCTGTTGTTATTGCGCAGCGCGCCGATGTGATACTGTTGCACCCAGCCGCGGCGCCGGTATTCGCCGGCCAGGAACAGCAGCACCGCGCTTTTGAACTGGGCGCTCTGTTCCGGCGTCGGCAGCTCGCCGTTCAGGCGGCGCAGCAGGATCGCATCCAACGTCGCTTCATCGGCCTCGCCGAACACCACCACGTCCAGCGCATGATCGGCCACCTTGCAACCGTGGGCGGCGAAGTGATCCATGCGCTTGTACAGCGCGTCGCACAGCGTGCTGAAGCGGCCGATGGCGGTGTCCGCCGCCGCCTCCAGCTGCCGCAGATAGTCGTTGAAGCCGGGCGCATCGATGGTGAAAGCCTTGTCCGGCCGCCAGCTCGGCAATACCTTGATATCGAAGCCACGATCGTCGGCGATCGCCCGATGGTGGCGCAGATCGTCGATCGGATCGTCGGTGGTGCCGACCATTTTCACGTTCATCTGCTGCATGATGCCGCGCGCGCGAAACGCATCCTGCGCCAATAGCGCATTACCGCGCTGCCAGATCTCATCCGCCGTGGCCGGCGACAGCAGCGTGCCGGTGATGCCGAACGGCCGACGCAGCTCCAGATGCGTCCAGTGATAGAGCGGGTTGCCGATGGTATGCGGCACCGTGGCGGCCCAGGCGTCGAATTTCTCGCGATCGCCCGCATCGCCGGTGCATAACCGCTCCGCCACGCCGTTAGTGCGCATCGCCCGCCATTTGTAGTGATCGCCCCGCAGCCAGATATCGTACAGGTTGCTGAAGCGGGTATTCTCCGCGATCTGCTGCGGCGGCAAATGGCAGTGATAATCGAAAATCGGCTGCGGCGCCGCATAATCGTGATACAAGCGCCGGGCAAATTCGCTGTCCAGCAGGAAATCTTCGCTCAAAAACGTCGCCATCTCGGGCTCCTTACTTGCCGTGCGGCACGGGGTTCGAATCACAAAAGTTATCACACCAATTTTAACTAGCGTCCAGCAGATTTTTCCCGATGTCTGCTGTTCATCCTCTCTCCACGCCCTTTTTCGCTCAATTTACCGGCAAAAATGCCCTATTTCACCGGCCACAGTATCGCTCAGGCGAATAATTCCTTTTGTGATATCACTCAACTTTTAAACCTGTATGACAGGTTATTGTCTCGCCAGCCGCATCGACGGCCACACCTTCAAACGGGGAGACATTTCGGATGCGTAAAATTAAAGGGTTACGCTGGTACATGATCGGACTGGTGACCATCGGCACCGTGCTGGGCTACCTGACCCGCAACGCCATCGCCGTCGCGGCGCCGACGCTGGAAGATACGCTGCACATCACCACCCAACAGTATTCCTATATCGTCGCCGCCTATTCCGCCTGCTACACCGTGATGCAACCGGTGGCGGGCTATGTGCTGGACGTGCTGGGCACCAAGGTCGGTTACGCCATGTTCGCCATTCTGTGGGCGCTGTTCTGCATGGGCACCGCGCTGGCCAACAGCTGGGGCGGCCTGGCGCTGGCGCGCGGCGCGGTCGGCATGGCCGAGGCGGCGATGATCCCCGCCGGGCTGAAGGCCAGCAGCGAGTGGTTTCCGGCCAAAGAGCGTTCGATCGCCGTCGGTTATTTCAACGTGGGTTCATCGATCGGCGGCATGATCGCCCCGCCGCTGGTGGTATGGGCCATCGTGGCGCACAGCTGGGAAATGGCGTTCATCATCACCGGCGTGCTGAGCCTGATCTGGGCCATTTGTTGGCTGCTGTTCTACAAACACCCGAAAGATCAAAAGAAACTGAGCCAGGAAGAGCGCCGTTACATCCTCGAAGGCCAGGAAGCGCAGCACCAGACCTCTAACGCCAAAAAGATGTCCGCCTGGCAGATCGTGCGCAACCGCCAGTTCTGGGGCATCGCGCTGCCGCGCTTTCTGGCGGAACCGGCCTGGGGCACCTTCAACGCCTGGATCCCGCTGTTCATGTTCAAGGCCTACGGTTTTAATCTGAAAGAGATTGCCATGTTCGCCTGGATGCCGATGCTGTTCGCCGATCTCGGCTGCATCGTCGGCGGCTACCTGCCGCCGCTGTTCCAGAAGTATTTCAAGGTTAATCTGATCGTCTCACGCAAGCTGGTGGTGACGATGGGTGCGGTGTTGATGATCGGCCCCGGCATGATCGGCCTGTTCACCAGCCCTTACGCGGCTATCGCGCTGCTGTGCGTCGGCGGCTTCGCCCATCAGGCGCTGTCCGGCGCGTTGATTACCCTCTCTTCCGACGTATTCGGCCGCAATGAGGTGGCGACCGCCAACGGGTTGACCGGCATGGCGGCCTGGACAGCCAGCACACTGTTCGCCCTGGTGGTCGGCGCCCTGGCGGACACCCTCGGCTTCAGCCCGCTGTTCGCCGCGCTGTCGGTCTTCGACATTCTCGGCGCCATCGTCATCTGGACGGTGTTGCAAAACCGCCCGGCCGCCGAAACGCAGCCGGCCACGCTGCAGCCTGCCCCGGCGCGCAGCTGATCCCGCCGCCCGGCCGCCGCGCCGGGCCTCTTGCTCCTCTGGCAGCGGTGCCGAATAAGTGGTATAACAAATCCGATGGCCACGCGCCCCTTCCCACCGCACCGTATAGAGCATTCACTATGGAATTCACCGAAACCAGACGCCTGTATCAGCAACTGGCCGCCGAGCTCAAGCAACGCATCGAAAGCGGCCGCTACCCGGTAGGCGACAAGCTGCCGGCCGAGCGATACATCGCCGAAGAGATGAATGTCAGCCGCACCGTGGTGCGCGAAGCGATCATCATGCTGGAGGTGGAAGGCTATGTGGACGTGCGCAAAGGATCCGGGATCCACGTGGTGTCCAACCAGCAAAAGCACCTGGTGGTGCCGGGCGACAGCATCGAGTTCGCCACCGCCGGCCCGTTTGAGCTGCTGCAGGCGCGCCAGCTGATAGAAAGCAACATCGCCGAATTCGCCGCCACCCAGGTGACCAAACAAGATATCGTGCAGTTGATGGAGATCCAGGAGCACGCCCGTAAAGAGGATCGCTTCCGCGACTCGCAGTGGGATCTGAAGTTCCACGTGCAGGTGGCGCTGGCCACCCAGAACACCGCCATGGCCACCATCGTGGAAAAAATGTGGGTGCAACGGGTCAACAACCCTTACTGGAAAAAGCTGCACGAGCATATCGACGAACGCTCGATCGCCAGCTGGTGCGACGATCACGATCAGATCCTCAAGGCGCTGATGCGCAAAGATCCTTACGCCGCCAAACTGGCGATGTGGCAGCACCTGGAAAACACCAAACAGATGCTGTTCAACGCCACCAGCGATGACTTCGAATACAACGCCGATCGCTACCTGTTCGCCGAGAATCCGGTGGTGCATCTGGATGGCGTGAACCACGAGCCGAAATAGCCACGGCGGTCAAAAACCGTCGGCTTATGTCAGGTAATGTAAAATCCGCTGAATCGATGCCGGAACCGCCGTTTGCCGTGTACTATTTCACCGTCGGCAACGTAGATTTCCCTGTTGCCAATCGTGCTATTTTGGTAGAGTTAGCCCACTTTTTTACCCATTGCTGCGGGGGCGGGACGCGAATAAATGCGCTGGTTGTTTGCCATGCTGATTGCTGTTTTCTGCTGGACCGGTTCGGTCTCCGGCCAACAGCTATGCGTGGCGTCACCCAAGCCAACCCCCAGCGCGCTGAGCAGCCTGCCGCTGCTGGCGGAGCCGGCGCTTTCCCCCTATGATCATGTGTATCGGGCGCCGGCCGAAGCGCGCCGCAAAGCCCCCGGCAAGTTGCCGCTGCTGCTGCCCAGAGCGCACTCTTTCTCCGGTTCGCTGCTCGCATCCTCCCTGCCGGCGCCGGTCTATACCCTGGCCGCAGAGCCGGGTTACCGAATTCGCTTCCCCCGCCAGGACACCCCGGCCCCCAACCGGCTTGCCCAGGTCGACTGGATGCTGGACGCTTCCAGGCAACAGAGTCGCCAGGCCGGTTGGAAAGAAAGCAACATGCAGTACCGTGGCACGCTGACTTACCACCTATGACCGGTGTCGCACCGCTTAGAAACCTTAAAGCAACGCCGTTTCATCGTTATCAGCACTCAGGATCGCCGCGCGCTTTCAGCTCACGCCCGCTCCGCCGCTGAGATAAAAATAAACAATGACGTTTTAGGAACACCGGATGGACATCATTAAAGAACTGATACATGCCTTATGGCAGCAGGATTTTGAGACGCTGGCGAACCCTTCGTTGGTGTGGACCCTCTACATCCTGCTGTTCATGATCCTGTTTTTGGAGAACGGCCTGCTGCCGGCCGCTTTCCTGCCGGGTGACAGCCTGCTGATCCTGGTCGGCGTGCTGATCGCCAAAGGCACCATGGGCTTCCCATTGACCATCGTTATCCTGACCGTCGCCGCCAGCCTGGGGTGCTGGGTCAGTTATATACAAGGCCGGTGGCTCGGCAATACGCGAACGGTGCAAGGCTGGCTTTCGCATCTGCCGGCCCACTACCATCAGCGTGCACATAACCTGTTCCACCGTCACGGCCTTTCCGCCCTGCTGGTCGGCCGCTTCCTGGCCTTCGTGCGCACCCTGCTGCCGACCATCGCCGGCCTGTCCGGCCTGAGCAACGCACGCTTCCAGTTCTTCAACTGGATGAGCGGCCTGCTGTGGGTCTTGATCCTGACGACGCTGGGCTTCGCCCTGGGGAAAACTCCGGTGTTCCGCAAGTATGAAGATCAGCTGATGTTCTGCCTGATGATGCTGCCGCTGGTATTGCTGGTGGTCGGGCTGGTCGGCTCGCTGATCGTGTTGTGGCGCAAGAAGCGCGCCAACAGCCAGAACCCGGGGAAAGGGGCGTGACAGCAAAGCGCCCGCGCTGGCAATACGTCCTGATGATCGCGCTCGCCCTGCTGGCGTTGGCGACGCTGTTGGTGCCCTGTATGGTGCGCACCGAGAGCGAGCTGCGCATCCGCGCCAGCCAGCAAGGGCTGTCGCTGCCCGACGGCTTTTATGTCTACCAGCGCCTGGATGAACGCGGCATCCGCATCAAAAGCATTACGCCGGAAGGCGATGGCCTGGTCATCCGTCTGGATTCGCCGGAGCAGCAATTGCTGGCGCGCGAAGCGTTGCAAACCATTCTGCCGCCCGGTTACCACATCGCATTGAGCGAGTCCCCCGTGCCGTCGCATTGGGTGCGCGAATTTGCGCGTTCCCCGCTCAATCTGGGATAATCCCCCTTCATATGAAGGGGTTTCCTTTCATTGCCATTATCTTCATTTTCATTCGCATCGATTAGCTCAAGAATTAATCAGTCAGCACTGGGTCACGGCTGATTCTTTGGGGGCTCGCCGGTTTCATGACTATGCTGAAGGGTAACTTCAGCCGGCGATGAACGCCCTCCTCTCGTGCTGCCGCCTTCGGCAGCCAGGAAAGCGGATGCCTGTTCAGGCATCTCATGAAAAGGAACTGAAAGATGAAATTACGCCACTCACTGTTACTGCTGTTGCCACTCTGCACACTGCCGGCGCTCGCTTCGGCCGCTGAGGGCGGCTGCGCCGCCAAAGCGCAAGACATCCAGCAGCAAATTGACTACGCCACCCAACACGGCAACACCCGCCGCGTGGAAGGGCTGAAAAAAGCGCTGAGCGAAGTGCAGACCCACTGCACCGAAGCCGGCCTGCAGGCCGAACGCCAGAAAAACATCGCAGAGAAACAGCGCAAGGTCGACGAGCGCCGGCAGGAGCTGAAAGAAGCGCAGCAAACCGGCAAGCTGGACAAGGTCGCCAAGAAACAGCAAAAGCTGACGGAAGCGCAGGCTGAGCTGAAACGCGCCCAGGCGGAATAATTTTTTATACCAGCGGATTTGTCGATGAGAGCCCCATCGCACGGGATTTCTTAAGCATATGGAATTGATGTCTGGTGTTATCTGCTGACCATCACCCCTTTGCTCCGGCGAAAAAATCCGCTATGTTAAAAGTCTGTCGAAATAAACGTTAAGGAATAATCACATGGCACATGATTCAAATGCAGAAAACTTACGCGCTGAACTGAAGTCCTTAGCCGATACGCTGGAGGAAGTGCTGAACTCCTCCACCGACAAGCCGAAAGCCGAGTTGGAGAAGCTGCGTTCGAAAGCGGAAGGCGCGCTGAAAGAGACCCGCGCTCGCCTGAGCGACGCCGGTGACAAGCTGGCTTCGCAAACCAAACAGATCGCCGGCCAGGCCGACGACTACGTGCGCGACAACCCGTGGACCGGCATCGGTATCGGCGCGGCGGTCGGCGTGGTGCTGGGCGTGCTGCTCGCGCGTCGTTAATCATGGCTGAACAACCGCAAGTTCGCGCGCAGGGCCCCGCCAAAGGGGTCCTGGATATCGGTCAGCGCATCATCACGATCCTGGTCGGCATGGTGGAAACCCGTGTCCGGCTGGCGGTAGTCGAGCTGGAAGAGGAGAAAGCCAACCTCATTCAGCTGCTGATCATGGCCGGCATGACGCTGCTGTTCACCGCCTTCGGTTTGATGAGCCTGCTGATCCTGATCTTCTGGGCCATCGATCCGGTCTACCGGCTGGTGGCGCTGGGCGCAACAACCGGCGTGCTGCTGTTCCTGGCCGTGGTCGGCACCATCTGGACGCTGGTCAAGGCTCGTCGCACCACGCTGCTGGGCGCCACGCGCAAGCAGTTGGAACTCGACCGCGCCGAACTGGAGCGCGAACCATGAGCCGCCGCCGCTACCTGGAATGGAAAAAAGAGAGGCTGATTCGCCAGATCCAGCAACAGCGTCTGGATCTGGCCGAACACAAGTCTTTGTGGCTGGAAAAGACCGAACGCATTGACCGCGGCTGGCAGACAGTGTTTGGCCTGCGCCGCTATCTGGTACTCGGTTCCAGCGTCATGGCGCTGTACGGCATCCGCCACCCCAGCAAGATGATCCGCTGGTCGCGTCGTGCTTTCGGCGCCTGGAGCGCTATTCGACTGTTTAAAAAGACGTTTTCCTCCAAGTAAGCCACTTAGCCTTTCCTTCAAACCTCCTGTTGCTCTGCCCGCATTTTCTGCCTTGATACAACGCGTCTAACCCCGGGGCCGGGCAACCTGCTGATCGGCGGTATTTTATTAGCACGCTAAAGATTCAGATTTTTTGAAAAATTACGACAGTTTTACTTGCTAACAACCTGAGCACTTCCCGCTTAACATTCACTCCATCAATACGATACGGAGCGGACAGGGTCAGAGACCCGCTACGCCGCCCGTTGATATGACTACCGCCGAACAGGCACACAAAAACACTTTGGAGTAGATGATGAAAAAATTAGAAGATGCAGGTTTGCTGGTTGCTCGTATCCTGATGCCAATCCTGTTTATCGTGGCAGGCTACGGCAAAATGGGTGACGCTTACGCCGGAACTCAACAGTACATGCAATCGATGGGCGTGCCTGGCTTCTTGCTGCCGCTGACCATTCTGCTGGAGTTTGGCGGCGGTCTGGCGATCCTGTTCGGCTTCCTGACCCGCACCGTGGCGCTGTTCACTGCCGGTTTCACCATCCTGACCGCGCTGCTGTTCCACACTGATTTTGCGGAAGGCGTAAACCAGCTGATGTTCATGAAAAACCTGACCATCGCCGGCGGCTTCATCGTATTGGCGGTCGCAGGCCCGGGCGGCTTCAGCATCGACCGTCTTCTGAACAAGAAATGGTAATCTAAACTGTCATTCAGGGCCCGGCATGCCGGGCCCTGTCGTTTTTCACTCGGACACCAAGGAGATTCCCATGGGACAACTCGTCGATGGCGTTTGGCAAGACATCTGGTATGACACGAAATCTACCGGCGGCCGTTTCAAACGTTCAACCGCTCAGTTTCGCAATTGGGTGACCGCCGACGGTCAGCCCGGCGAACACGGCGCGGGCGGCTTCCAGGCCGGAGCGGGCCGTTATCACCTGTACGTTTCTCTCGCCTGCCCCTGGGCTCACCGCACGCTGCTGATGCGCAAATTGAAAGGGCTGGAGCAGATCATTCCGGTCTCGGTGGTGCACCCGCTGATGCTGGAAAACGGCTGGACCTTCGGCCAGGATTTTCCTGAAACCACCGGCGATCCGCTGTATCACGCCGACTTCCTGTACCAGATCTACCTGCGGGCAGACCCGCACTACAGCGGGCGCGTGACCGTGCCGGTGCTGTGGGATAAACAGCGGCAAACCATCGTCAGCAACGAATCCGCCGACATCATCCGCATGTTCAACAGCGCGTTTGACGGCGTCGGCGCTCGGGCTGGGGACTACTACCCGACCGATCTGCGCGGCAAGATCGATGAGCTGAACGGCTGGATTTACGATCAAGTGAACAACGGCGTGTACAAGGCCGGTTTCGCCACCAGCCAGGAAGCCTATGACGAAGCGGTCAACGGGGTATTCAACGCGCTGGAGCGCCTTGAGCAGATCCTGGGGCAACATCGCTACCTGACCGGCGATCGGCTGACCGAAGCCGACCTGCGTCTGTGGACCACGCTGGTGCGTTTCGATCCGGTGTACGTCACCCACTTCAAATGCGACAAACACCGCATCAGCGACTATCTGAACCTGTACGGCTTCCTGCGCGACATCTATCAGATGCCGGGCATCGCCGAGACGGTCAGCCTGCCGCACATTCGCAACCACTACTACCGCAGCCACGCCACCATCAACCCGCACGGCATCATTTCCATCGGGCCGGCGCAGGATCTGGACGAGCCGCACGGCCGCGACCAGCGCTTCGGTTAAGGCGAAAAAAATCCCCTTGCCGCCCGGCAAGGGGATGTCATCCCACCGACGTTAACGCTGCGCGAACAGGCGCGGAATTTCGCGCAGGAACCAGGCCTTCGCCTCCCCCATGCTGTCGCGCCGCCAGGCCATGATGATGTCGGCTTCGCGGCTGTATTCCGGCCCCACCACGCGCAGCCGGCCGGCTTCGATATCTTTCTCCACCATCGGATACGGCATGGTCGCCACCCCCAACCCGGCCAGCAGCGCCAGACGTTTGTCTTCAATGGTGCTCACCGTCAGGCGCTGTTGCTTGTCCAGCAGCTGTACGGTCAACACCGGGCGCTCGCGAGCGGTATCCGCCACCGCGATGCCGCGGTATTTCACGCGGGTCACCTCGGACAACGGCTCCGGCTCCTGGTGGATAGGATGATCCGGCGCGGCGACATAAACGCTCATGACCTTGTACAGTTTGCGGGTGTTGATCTCCGACGACGCGCGAAAATGCATGTCCGGCGCGATCACAATGTCGGCGCGCCCCTGTTCCAGCCGCTCCCAGGCGCCCGCCAGCACTTCGGTGAAAATCGACACCTGGGTATTGGCCTTCAGCGCCAGCTTGTCCACCAGCGGGAACAGCAGGCTCGGCGGCGACAGCGCTTCACTGACGATGGTCAGGTGGGTTTCCCAACCACGCGCCAGCGCCTCGGCGTCGGTGGTCAGCTTATCGGCCGCTTCCAGCAGCACCCGCCCGCGCTCCAGCAACATGCGCCCGACGTTGGTGAACTTGGTGCGGTGGCCCGAACGGTCGAACAGCACCACGTCCAATTCTTCTTCCAATTTTTGCATGGTGTAGCTGAGCGCCGACGGCACCCGGCCCAATTCGTCGGCGGCCGCGGCGAAACTGCCACGCCGGTCGATCGCATCCATCACTCTCAGCGCCTCAAGCGTGAGCGCCCGATCTCTGGCCATCACATCCCTCTGTCAGGAAATTTGAATATGCCGACCAGATTAACTGGCTAACAATCCGACGTCCAGATGCTTACCATTTGGATAATGAATTTAGAGAGCCGATTGCCATGATTACATGCAGAACAGCACAACAATGCGGGCAAGCTGACTTTGGTTGGCTGCAGGCTCGCTACACCTTTTCCTTTGGTCACTACTTCGATCCCAAACTGATGGGCTACGCGTCGCTGCGGGTGTTGAATCAGGAGGTGCTGGCACCGGGCGCATCGTTCCAGCCGCGCACCTATCCCAGCGTGGATATCCTGAACCTGATCCTGCAGGGCGAGGCGGAATACCGCGACAGCGACGGCAACACCGCGCGCGCCAAAGCCGGTGAAGCGCTGCTGTTGGCCACCCAGCCGGGCCTGAGTTACAGCGAACAGAACGTCAGCAGCGATACGCCGCTGACCCGCCTGCAGCTGTGGCTGGACGCCTGCCCGGAACGCAACAACGAGCGGGTGCAGCGCCTGGCGCTGCCGGCGGCAGGCAACCTGCTGCTGGCCTCGCCGGACGGCGCGCAGGGCAGCCTGCAGCTGCGCCAGCAGGTTTGGATCCACCATCTCGATCTGCAGCCGGGCGAAGAACAAACGCTGACGATTAACGGGCCGCGCGCCTATTTGCAGTCGATTCACGGCACCATCGCCGCCACCGGCGAGCGCCACGAGGAACAGCGTCTGACCTGCGGCGACGGCGCCTTCGTGCGTGAGGAGAATCGCCTGACGATCCGCGCCGAGACGCCGCTGCGCGCGCTGCTGATTGACCTGCCGGTGTAAGCCGACCGAAAAACGAAAAACCCCGCGCAACTGGCGTTGCGCGGGGTTTTCTTTTGTCGAGGGAGTTGACCGGTAAGCCGGGTTCTGTCGTGGACAGTCATTCCTCTAGGCCAGCAATCGCTCACTGGCTCAAGCAGCCTACCCGGGTTCAGTACGGGCCGTACCATGTGAACCCCTATTTGGCCTTGCTCCGGGTGGAGTTTACCGTGCCGCGAACTGTTGCCAGCCGCGCGGTGCGCTCTTACCGCACCCTTTCACCCTTACCTGATCCCGCTTGCGCGGGCCATCGGCGGTTTGCTCTCTGTTGCACTAGTCGTAGGCTTGCGCCTCCCAGGCGTTACCTGGCACCCTGCCCTATGGAGCCCGGACTTTCCTCCCCTCCATCTGTCTCCCCGAAGAGGACGGCAATGAAGCGGCGACTGTCTGGTCAACTCCGGCGCGGATAGTAGCGTCGCGGCGGCGGCAGGTCAACCGCTTTACGGCTGTTGTTGCTCCAGCGCGTGCTTATACAGCGCATTTTTCTTCACGCCGTGGATTTCCGCCGCCAGCGCCGCCGCCTTTTTCAGCGGCAGCTCTTTTTGCAGCAGCGCCAGCGTGCACAGCGCCTCGAGCGGCAGCGCATCCTCCTGCGCCTTGTGGCCTTCGACGATCAGCACCATCTCGCCGCGGCGGCGCACTTCATCTTCCTGCACCCACGCCAGCAGCTCGCCCACCGGCGCGCCGTGGATGGATTCCCAGGTTTTGGTCAGCTCGCGCGCCAGCACCACATAGCGCTGCGGGCCCCAGACGGTGACCATGTCCTGCAGGCTTTCCAGCAGGCGATGGGTGGATTCGTAGAAAATCAGCGTGCGCGGTTCCTCCGCCAGCGCCATCAGCGTATCCTTGCGTCCCTTGGTTTTCGCCGGCAGGAAGCCTTCGTAGCAGAAACGGTCGGAAGCGACGCCCGCGGCGCACAGCGCGGTGGTGGCGGCGCAGGCGCCCGGCAGCGGCACCACGCGAATGCCGGCCTCACGGCAGCAGCGCACCAGGTGATAACCGGGATCGTTGATCAGCGGCGTGCCGGCGTCGGACACCAGCGCGATGCTCTGGCCTTCCTGCAGTTTCGCCAGCAGCCGATCGGCCTTTTGCTGTTCGTTGTGATCGTGCAGCGCGAACAGACGCGCGTTAATCGCGAAGTGTTGCAGCAGCAATCCGGTATGGCGCGTGTCTTCCGCCGCGATCAGATCAACGCTTTTCAGTACCTCTAACGCACGGTGGGTGATATCGCCCAGATTGCCGATGGGGGTGGGCACCACATACAGCGTTGATGCAGAAATGACTGATTGTTGGTGTTGATTCATTGTTTCATCCGGGTTGCCGATTTAATATTGAGCATCTTGAAAAAAACATCACTGGATACAGTATGCTTTCCTCAACATTCGTTCGTACCAAAGCAGGGCGTTCCAAGCCTGTCCGACTTACCGCAGTCATCGCGGCCGCCCTTTTCCTGGCAGGCTGTCCAAGTCGGGCCCCGCAAACGCCGCCCGCCAATATACAGGACGAAGCGAGCGCCAGCTCCGATTACTACCTGCAGCAGTTGCAGCAAAGCAGCGATGATAACAAGGCTGACTGGCAATTACTTGCTATTCGCGCCTTGCTGCGTGAAGGAAAACTGCCGCAGGCCGGCGACCAGTTGAATCAACTGCCGAAAAACCTCAGCGGCGCACAGCAGACTGAACGCCAGTTGCTGACTGCCGAACTGCAGATCGCCAACAAGAGCTACGTCAGCGCCCGCAGCACGCTGGGCCACCTGGACAGCGGTGCGCTGTCGCCGAATCAGAAGGTGCGCTACTACCAGGCGCAGATCGCCGCCAACCAGGGCAAAGCGTCGCTGCCGCTGATCCGCGCCTATATCGCTCAGGAGCCGTTGCTGACCGGCAAGGCGCACCAAGACAACCTGGATCAAACCTGGCAGGCCCTGCTGCAACTGCCGCCGCAGGAGATGAACAGCCTGGTGATCAACGCCGATGAGAACGTGCTGCAAGGCTGGCTGGATCTGCTGCGCGTCTATCAGGACAACAAGCAGGATCCCGATCTGCTGAAGGCCGGCATCAAAGACTGGCAGAACCGTTATCCGAAGAACCCGGCGGCCAAAACGCTGCCGGCTCGCCTGAACCAAGTACTGAACTTCACCCAGGCCTCCACCTCGAAAATCGCCCTGCTGCTGCCGTTGAACGGCCAGGCGAAAGTGTTCGCCGACGCCATCCAGCAAGGCTTCGAAGCGGCGAAAAACGGCGGCTCCATGCCGGCGCCGCAGCCTCAAGCCGCGCAACCGGCCAGCACGCCGGCTCAAACTGCGCCGGCCGATCAGGCCACTGCGGGTGACATCAACGCCAACGGCGCTGTCAGCCCTTCGGCGCAAGAGAGCCAGCCCGCCGTGACCGCCGCGCAACCCGCTGCGCCGTCCAGCGCGCCGATAACGCCGCCGCAGGCCGCCAACGCGCAGGTCAAAGTGTACGATACCACCAGCCAGCCGCTGGCCGCCTTGCTGAGCCAAGCGCAGCAGGATGGCGCCACTCTGGTGGTCGGGCCGCTGCTGAAAGAGAACGTCGATCAGTTGTCCGCCAGCACCACCACGCTGAACGTGCTGGCGCTCAACCAACCGGAAACGCCGAAAGACAACCTGAACATCTGTTACTTCGCCCTGTCGCCGGAAGATGAAGCGCGCGACGCCGCCCGCCACATCTGGGAACAGCAGAAGCGTCAACCGCTGCTGCTGGTGCCGCGCGGCGCCTTCGGCGATCGCGTCGCCAGGGCCTTTAACCAGGAATGGCAGAAGCAAGGCGGGCAAACCGTGCTGCGTCAGGACATCGGCTCCGCCGGTGAACTGCGCCAGATGGTGAACAGCGGTGGCATCCGCATGACCGGCACGCCGATGTCGAGCGCCCCGGCGCCGCAGAGCGTCACCATCGCCGGGCTGACCATTCCTGCGCCGCCGAGCGACGTGCCCGCCGCCACCAGCGGCAGCGTCGACGCGGTGTATATCGTCGCCACGCAGTCTCAGCTGACGCTGATCAAACCGATGATCGACATGGCCACCAGCTCGCGCGGCAAGCCGGCGATGTACGCCAGTTCGCGCAGCTACCAGGCAGGCGCCGGCCCGGACTTCCGTCTGGAAATGGAAGGCCTGCAGTTCAGCGACATCCCGCTGCTTGCCGGCTCAAACCCTCAGCTGTTGCAGCAGGCCAGCGCGCGTTTCCGCAACGACTACTCGCTGGTGCGCCTGTATGCAATGGGGATGGATGCCTGGACATTGGCCAACCACTTTGCTGAAATGCGCCAGCTGCCGGGCTTCCAGGTTTCCGGCACCACCGGCACGCTGAGCGCGTCGCCGAACTGCGTGATCAACCGTAAGCTGCCTTGGCTGCAATACCGTCAGGGCACGGTCGTTCCAGTCTCTTGAACCCACGCGCCTCAGGGGCGGGCTATGAGCTACTGGCCCGCCGTCACCTGGAACACGCCGGGCTCACCTTCTGCGCCGCCAATGTCGCGGTGCGCGGCGGTGAGCTCGACCTCATCATGCGCGACGGCACCACCTGGGTGTTCGTCGAAGTGCGCTACCGCCGCAACGACGCCTTCGGCGGCGCGGCCGCCAGCGTCACCTTTCGCAAACAACAGCGGTTGCTGCACGCCGCCGCCGTCTGGCTGGCGGGGCGCGGAGCCAGTTTTGACACATCATCTTGCCGTTTTGATGTTTTGGCCATTACCGGTAGCCAGTTAGAATGGATACCCAACGCCTTCAATGCGGATTAATCGGGGTTTTACGGCGCAGACCGGCCCTTTGACTTAGTGGATTAATACAACGTGCTGGATAGAATTAAAGTCTGTTTCACCGAAAGCATCCAAACCCAGATCGCGGCGGCGGAAGCACTGCCGGACGCCATTTCCCGCGCTGCGATGACGCTGGTTCAATCCTTACTCAACGGCAACAAAATCCTGTGCTGCGGCAACGGCACCTCGGCAGCCAACGCGCAGCACTTCGCCGCCAGCATGATCAACCGTTTTGAAACCGAGCGCCCCAGCCTGCCGGCCATCGCTCTCAACGCCGACAACGTGGTGCTGACGGCAATCAGCAACGATCGGCTGCACGACGAAGTGTACGCCAAGCAGGTGCGTGCGCTCGGGCACACCGGCGACGTGCTGCTGGCGATTTCCACCCGCGGCAACAGCCGTGATATTGTGAAAGCGGTCGAGGCGGCCGTTACGCGCGATATGACCATCGTCGCGCTCACCGGCTACGACGGCGGCGAGCTGGCCGGGCTGCTCGGCCAGCAGGATGTCGAAATCCGCATCCCGTCGCACCGCAGCTCGCGCATTCAGGAAATGCATATGCTGACCGTAAACTGCCTGTGCGACCTGATAGACAATACGTTATTCCCCCACCAGGACGATTAAGGAACTGAGATGAAGCTAAAAGCCACATTTGCAGTGCTGTCCAGCGCCCTGCTGTTGCAAGGCTGTATCGCCGGCGTCGTCGTCGGCAGTGCGGCCGTCGCGACCAAAACCGCCACCGACCCGCGCAGCGTAGGGACCCAGGTGGATGACGGCACGCTGGAAGCCAGGGTCGAAAGCGCCCTGAGCAAAGACCAGCAGTTGAAGAAAGATGCCCGGGTGGTCGCCACCGCCTATCAGGGCAAGGTGCTGTTGACCGGCCAGTCGCCTAACGCCGATCTCACCGCGCGCGCCAAGCAGATCGCCATGGGCGTGGAAGGCACCACCGAAGTGTATAACGAAATCCGTCAGGGCACGCCGGTCAGCCTGAGCACCGCGTCCTCCGACACCTGGATCACCACCAAGGTGCGTTCGCAGTTGTTGACCAGCGATACGGTGAAATCGTCCAACGTGAAGGTCACCACCGAAAACGGCGAAGTGTTCTTGCTGGGCCTGGTCACGCAGCAGGAAGGGCAGTCGGCGGCGCAGATCGCCAGCCAGGTCAGCGGCGTGAAGCACGTCACCACCGCCTTTACCTACGTGAAATAATCCGCCTGGCGGGAGCGGCGCCGTGCCGTTCCCGCCCGTTTAATCCAGCTTGTTCTCGCGTAAAAACGCTTCCCCGCCCAGTTGCCGCATCTGCCGCATGATCCACTGTTGACGCTGCACCACATAGCCGGACGGCGCATCGGCCCTGAAGCGATGCGGATTCGGCAATACCGCCGCCAGCAGCGCCGCTTCGGCCGCGCTCAGACGTTTGGCCGGCTTATGGAAAAAGCGCTGTGAAGCCTCTTCCACGCCGAACACCCCATCGCCGAACTCGACGATGTTCAGGTACACCGTCAGAATACGCCGCTTGGTCCACACCAATTCGATGCCCGACGTCAGCCCGGCCTCCAATCCTTTGCGCAGCCAGCTGCGGCCATCCCACAAAAACAGGTTCTTGGCGGTTTGCTGCGACAGCGTGGACGCGCCGCGAATGCGCGTCGGGCGCTTCTCGTTGTGGCTGAGCGCCTTTTCAATGGCCGCCACGTCGAAGCCCCAATGGTCGGGAAACTTCTGATCTTCCGCCGCCATCACCGCCAGCGCCATTTGCGGCGAGATGTCGTCCATCGACACCCAGTCCGAATGGGCGACATAGCCGAAGTCGCCGCTCAGCCAGGCGCTGACCTGCCGCTCCACCATCACGGCGGAAAACGGCACCGGCAGGAAGGCAAAGAGCACAATGCCCAACACCCACAGGCCGATAATCGCGATGACGCCGCGCTTCAGCCAATACCACGGGCGCAGCCGCCGCCATCCGACGAGCGATTTTCTCATTCAGCCAGTTCCAGCACCCGCGCCACCAGCTTATCGATGCCCAGGGCCGCCTGCGCGATAGACGGCGCCAGCATATAGGCCGGCGTGGTCACGATCTTATGTTCGCGATCCACCACGATGTCGTCCACCGGGCAAATCACCGGTTCGCCGCCCATGGCGTCAATCACTTCCCCCAGATCCGGATCGTTGCCAATGGTGAGCCGCGCTTGTTGATCCAGCAGTTTCGGCAACAGCGCCGGCGCGATGCACATCAGGCCAATTGGTTTGTTGGACTTATGCATCTCGCGCGTCAGGCGCGCCAAATCTTCATCGACCCAACATTCCGCGCCGGCTTCGGCGAAATTGCTGAGGTTCTTGGCGGCGCCAAAGCCGCCGGGCACGATCAGCGCATCCAGCTGCGCGGCCTCCGCCAGCGCCAGCGGCTGCACCGCACCGCGGGCAATGCGCGCCGATTCAATCAGAACATTGCGCGACTCCGCCGTCTCCTCACCAGATAAGTGATTAATAACATGGCGTTGTGGTTTATCAGGCGCAAAGCACACCGCCTGGGCGCCGGCACGATCCAACGCCAGCAGCGTCAGCACCGCTTCATGGATCTCCGTACCGTCATAAACGCCGCTGCCGCTGAGGACTACACCCACCTTTTTCATCACTCTTACTCCTGTCGCTGCTGTCAACTGGTTCGTGCTCGGAGTTGACAAACACTAATCTACATCACACATTTTAATGAATCTTCTAACAAGAGCGCTTACATTTGCTATGTTGTTGGCTGTATGATGTTTAGGAATTCGCAACAACCTGCTCGACCAGAACACTGAAACCAATACGCAGGTTCACAATTTCCCTGGTGTTGGCGCAATATTCGCGCACCCCGGCTTAGGTCGGGGTCATTTTTTTTCAGCGTTCTCAACCCAAGCCCGCAGTACCTGCACGTCGTTGCGCCACTCTTGTTTCAGCTCATCTACCCAATCCTGCACGTTATCCCACCAGGCCGGCAGCGTCGGCGTTTGAATCTGCTGCGCCAGCTGCTGCAGATGGCGCAGACCGACCGAACCGGCGGCGCCCTTGATCTTATGCCCTTCCTCAGTGATGCCTTTCTGATCGCGCGCCGTCATGTTGGAGTCCAGCACCGCCAGATAGCCCGGCATCATCTGTTCGAACATCTCCAGGCTTTGGTGGATCAACTGCGGGCCAACCAGATCCATGTACTGTTCCAGCATCGCGGTATCGAGTAACGACTCATTAATCTGCATCGCCTTGTGCTCCGTTTTCTTTGAAGTGTGAGAAGGTTGATGATCCCAATAGTGTTTGATGACCTTGGTCAGCGCCGGCACCGACAGCGGCTTGCTCAGCACATCGTCCATGCCCGCCTCGAGATACTCTTTTTTGTCTTTCAGCACGTTGGCGGTCAGGGCCACCAACGGCGGCAGCGCCTGCCCGGCATAGCGCTCGCGCAGCGCCCGGGCGATGTCCAGCCCGGTCATGTCCGGCAGTTGAATGTCCAGCAGCACCAGATCGAACTCGTCCGGATCGAACATCGCCAGCGCATCGTGGCCGTTCATCGCCACGTCGACGCTGTTGCCCAGCTTCTCCAGCACCGAGCGCGCCACGATCACGTTCAGTTCGATATCCTCCACCAGCAGGATGTGCAGCGCCGGCAACGGCAGCGCCTCTTCCTCCGGCGCCGCGCTGACGGCTTCCTGCACCGCCGGCGCCTTGATGGTTAAGGTAAAGCAAGAACCGTGCCCTTGTTCGCTGCGCACGGTAATGTCGCCGCCCATGCTCTGCGCCAGCCGCTTGGAGACCGCCAGCCCGATGCCGGTGCCGGTGGCCGGGCGGCCGCCGCGCTGATCTTTCACCTGGTAATACATGGCGAAGATTTTGTCCTGCTCGTCCTGCGGGATGCCCATGCCCGAATCTTCCACCTCGAACACCAGTTTCTCCTGCGCCTCGCGCCGCACGCGCACCACAATTTGCCCCTGCTGGGTAAATTTCACCGCGTTGCCGATCAGGTTCCACAAGATCTGCCGCAGGCGCGTGCCGTCGGTCACGATCTGCTGCGGCAGCGGCGTCTGCGGCTCCATGACGAACTGCAGCCCTTTCGGCTGCGCCAGCAGGCCCGAGAGATTCTCCAGATCCGCCAGGAAGCCGGTGAAGTCCACCGGCTGGTTGTCGAGCTGCACCTTGCGCCGCTCGAGCTTGTCCATTTCGATAATGTCGTTGAAGATATTGCCGAGGGTGATGGCGCTGACGTGAATGGTCTTCAGGTATTTCAGTTGCTCGTCGTTCAGCTCGGTATCGAGCAAAATGCGGCTCAGGCCGACGATACCGTTAAGCGGCGTACGCAGCTCGTGGCTGATGGTGGAAATAAAGGTGGTCTTCTCCCTGCTGGCGTTCTCCAGCGCGTCCTGGTAGCGCTTACGCTCGGTAATATCGCGGCCGAAGCCCATCAGCCCGTGGCGTTTGCCCACCCGGTCGTAAAACGGCACCTTGCGCAGCTCGAAACAGGCCTTGCGGCCGTCGGGATACACCAGCCACTGTTCGTAGGTTAGCGAAACGTTGTGGCGGAACACCTTCTCGTCGGTCTCAATGACCTTTTCGGCGATCTCCTGGCCGTAGACGTCGAACGGCGTCAGGCCGATCAGCTGTTTCTCGCTCTTGCCGGTCAGCAGTTCCATCGCGCGGTTACAGCCGGAAAACTCTTTGTCTTCGTTGCGGTAGTAGACCAGATCCGGCGAGGCATCGAGGAAGGAACGCAGCAGCGCCGATTGCTGGCCCAGCTCAATCTGCGCCTGCTCGCGCTGTTCCATCTCTTCGGTCAGCTTTTCCATCACCTGCAGGCGCTCTTCTTCCGCCTTGATACGGTCGGCGATCTCCTGATTCAGCTGGCTGATATTGTCTTTGAGCTGCTGATTGAGCTCCAGATCGCGGTGGCGCATCTCTTCGAGCTTGTCCACCAGCCGCGCCAGCCGTTGGCGCGACTCTTCCAACTGTTCCACCACCACCGAGAGAAAATAGACCGCCCACGGGGTGATCAACAGGCCGAAGAAGATCGAACGCACCACGTCGATGCTTTCCACTTCGCCGCGCAGCAGCATGGTCACCGCCATCTGCACCACCATCGCCAGCACCACCAGCGCCGAGGCCAGCAGCAGCGAGAAGCGCACCAACCCCAGTTTCACCATTAAATCAACGTAGTACTGGGCCAACACCCGGATTTGCTTCATAGCGGCTCCCTTCAGACACAATCTTTTGAATCATACCGTAAAACAGCGGTGAGATAAGGCGGCAAACGCCGAAGTGTGGCAAAGATTGCACTTCAGAGCGGCATGCCGGGCCGGTAGCGCCGTTTTTCATCCAGCGCGCTGCCCTGCCCGCCGTGCCGTTGCAGATAAGCGCCGACCGCCTGCATGCCGCTCCAGCGGTTTTCGCACCACAGCGGCGCCAGCAGCGTCGGCCGCCGGGCGCTGGCGGAAAGACGGTGGTACACCACCTCGCCCGGCGTATGGCGGATCATCTCCCCGGCGCTGGCGGCGTAATCCTCCAGCGCCAGTTCGGGCAACCGCCCGGCCTGCCACGCCCGCGCCAGGATACTGCCGGTGACGACGTGCAGCGGATGCAGCTTGATGCCGTCGACGCCGGTCTCCGTCACCCGCTGCAGCGTGAGCAGATGATCGCGCGGGGTTTCTCCCGGCAGCCCGACGATCAGATGGCAGCACACCTTCAGCCCGCGCTGCCGGGCCAGCCGCGCAGTCTGCTGATAACAGCGAAAATCATGGCCGCGGTTGATGCGCTTCAGTGTTTTATCATGCGCCGTCTGTAGCCCCAGCTCCAGCCACACCTCATAGCCTTGCTCGCGGTATCCCGTCAACAGATCCAGCGCGGCGGCCGGCACGCAGTCCGGCCGGGTGCCGACGCACAGTCCGACCATGGCGCTCTGCGCCAACGCCTGCCGATACATCGCCTCCAGCCGTTCAACCTCCGCATAGGTGCTGGTATAGGCCTGAAAATAGGCCAGATAGCGCCGCGCCCGATCGACCCGCGCGGCCTGCTGCGCCAGCTGTTCGCCGATGCTCTGGCGCTGCATCGCCTCATCGGCAAACGAGGCGACGTTGCAGAACGTACAGCCGCCGCGCCCCAACGTGCCGTCGCGGTTAGGGCAGCCGAATCCGCCGTGCAGCGTGAGTTTATGGATTTTTTCGCCATAGCGGCGCTGGAGATCCGCGCCAAACATATTGACTAATTGCGGCAACTGCATAATCTTGGTGGTTCTCTGTGTTCAAAGCCGCGATGCTAATAAGAAACGGTTTTTCCCGCGATGACAGAGATCAACGCTTTCCCCGCAAGGCGCCACCAGGCATAACTATTCATCATAAATGCAAATCAATTCACTATAATTCTGATGAATTATTCTAATCGTCACGCAACCGTTAACGGCAATATGACAACACGGTGAAAAATAGTCATAAACATCAGCCAAGCAATATCTTATAGAATAAAATTCTGGCATTAACCCCCGCACTAGCATGGTGCAGAGATTAAGGGGTTGCACTATAGTGAGACAGCTCACACTTCTGCGGGGATCGGCGTTGCCCCACGATAGTGCAAAAATGCATTAAAACACTTATTTTTCAAATAAATAAACATCACCAATTCGATAAGAATCTATCTTAAGCCCACATTTGACCTGCGAATTCTTTCTCGCTAAGTTGGAAGTCCGCTGGAAGCTTTCTGGACGGGCAAACGTCTCGTCATATTTATGCAGTAATTGAAGACTCCCTCTTAAAACAAGTCCTATACCACTTGTGAGACCGTCACGAGAGGCCATTGATGGAGGGCGGAAAAGCAGATTGGCGGGGTTAACTTGCTGATTGGACTTCTGCCTGAAATTGGGAAGCCCCCTCGCAGTAGGTTGTGAGAGTCACGCAGAGCCTGGGGAGGTTCACGATATGTTGTACGATAAATCCCAAGAGAGGGACAACTGTGGTTTCGGCCTGATCGCCCATATAGAAGGCGAACCTAGCCACAAGGTGGTGCGCACCGCCATTCACGCGCTGGCCCGCATGCAGCACCGCGGCGCGATCCTGGCCGACGGCAAGACCGGCGACGGCTGCGGCCTGTTGCTGCAAAAACCCGATCGCTTCTTCCGCATGGTGGCGGAAGAGCGCGGCTGGCGTTTGGCCAAAAACTACGCCGTCGGCATGATGTTCCTCAGCCAGAATGAAGAGGAAGCGCGCCTCAGCCGCCGCATCGTGGAAGAAGAGCTGCAAAACGAAACGCTGTCGATCGTCGGCTGGCGTGAAGTGCCGACCAACCCGGACGTGCTGGGTGAAATCGCCCTCTCCTCCCTGCCGCGCATTGAGCAAATCTTCGTTAACGCCCCGGCCGGCTGGCGCCCGCGCGATATGGAGCGCCGCCTGTTCGTGGCGCGCCGCCGCATCGAGAAACGGGTGCAGGATGACAGCTTCTACGTCTGCAGCTTCTCCAACCTGGTGACGATCTATAAAGGCCTGTGCATGCCTGCGGATCTGCCGCGCTTCTATCTCGATCTGGCGGACCTGCGCCTGGAGTCGGCCATTTGCCTGTTCCACCAGCGCTTCTCCACCAACACCGTCCCGCGCTGGCCGCTGGCTCAGCCGTTCCGCTACCTGGCGCACAACGGCGAAATCAACACCATCACCGGCAACCGCCAGTGGGCGCGCGCCCGTACCTATAAATTCCAAACGCCGCTGATCCCGGATCTGCAGGCCGCCGCGCCGTTCGTCAACGAAACCGGCTCCGACTCCAGCTCGCTGGACAACATGCTGGAGCTGCTGCTGGCGGGCGGGATGGATCTCATCCGCGCCATGCGCCTGCTGGTGCCGCCGGCCTGGCAGAACAACCCTGACATGGACGGCGATCTGCGCGCCTTCTTCGACTTCAACTCGATGCACATGGAGCCGTGGGACGGCCCGGCCGGCATCGTGATGTCCGACGGCCGCTACGCCGCCTGTAACCTCGATCGCAACGGCCTGCGCCCGGCGCGCTACGTGATCACCAAAGACAAGCTGATCACCTGCGCCTCCGAAGTCGGCATCTGGGATTACCAGCCGGATGAAGTGGTGGAAAAAGGCCGCGTCGGCCCCGGCGAGCTGATGGTGATCGACACCCGCAGCGGCCGCATTCTGCACTCGGCGGAAACCGACAACGATCTGAAAAGCCGCCACCCGTATAAAGAGTGGATGGAGAAAAACGTCAAACGCCTGGTGCCGTTCGAAGATCTGCCGGACGATCAGGTCGGCAGCCGCGAGCTCGACGACGCGCAGCTCGAAACCTACCAGAAACAGTTCGGCTACAGCAGCGAAGAGCTGGATCAGGTGATCCGCGTGCTGGGCGAGATTGGCCAGGAAGCCACCGGCTCAATGGGCGACGATACCCCGTTCGCCGTGCTCTCCAGCCGGCCGCGCATCGTTTACGACTACTTCCGCCAGCAGTTCGCGCAGGTCACCAACCCGCCGATCGATCCGCTGCGCGAAGCGCACGTCATGTCGCTGGCCACCAGTATCGGCCGTGAAATGAACGTGTTCTGCGAAGCCGAAGGCCAAGCGCACCGCCTGAGCTTCAAATCGCCGATCCTGCTGTACTCCGATTTCAAACAGCTCACCACGCTGGAAGGCGAATACTATCGCGCCGAGACGCTCGATCTGACCTTCGATCCGCAGCAGCAGGATCTGGAGCAAACCATTCGCGCCCTGTGCGACGAAGCGGAACGCAAGGTGCGCGAAGGCGCGGTGCTGTTGGTGCTGTCCGACCGCGCCATCGCGCCCGGCCGCCTGCCGGTACCGGCCCCGATGGCCGTTGGCGCCGTGCAAACCCGGCTGGTGGAGAAAAGCCTGCGCTGCGACGCCAACCTGATCGTTGAAACCGCCAGCGCCCGCGATCCGCACCACTTCGCCGTGCTGCTCGGCTTCGGCGCGACCGCCATCTACCCGTATCTGGCCTATGAAACCCTGGCCAAACTGGTGGACAGCCAGGCGATCGACAAGAAATACCGCGACGTGATGCTGAACTACCGCAACGGCATCAACAAAGGCCTGTACAAGATCATGTCCAAGATGGGCATCTCGACCATCGCCTCTTACCGCTGTTCCAAGCTGTTCGAAGCGGTCGGCCTGCACCGCGATCTGGCTGATCTGTGCTTCCAGGGCGTGGTCAGCCGCATCGGCGGCGCCAGCTTCAGCGACTTCCAGCAGGATCTGCAGAACCTTTCCAAGCGCGCCTGGCTGAAACGCAAGCCGCTGGAGCAAGGCGGCCTGCTGAAGTTCGTGCACGGCGGCGAATACCACGCCTACAACCCGGACGTGGTGAACTCGCTGCAAAAAGCGGTGCACAGCGGCGAGTACAGCGACTACCAAGCCTACGCCAAGCTGGTGAACGAGCGGCCGGTCGCCATGCTGCGCGATCTGCTGGCCATCACGCCGAAAGGCGAACCGATCCCGGTCGATCAGGTCGAGCCGGCGGAATCGCTGTTCAAACGCTTCGACACGGCGGCGATGTCGATCGGCGCGCTGAGCCCGGAAGCGCACGAGTCACTGGCGATCGCCATGAACGGCCTCGGCGGCTTCTCCAACTCCGGCGAAGGCGGCGAAGATCCGGCGCGCTACCGCACCAACAAGGTGTCGCGCATCAAACAGGTAGCCTCCGGCCGCTTCGGCGTGACGCCGGCCTACCTGGTGAACGCCGACGTGATCCAGATTAAGGTGGCGCAAGGCGCCAAGCCGGGCGAAGGCGGCCAGTTGCCGGGCGATAAAGTCACCCCGTACATCGCCAGACTGCGTTACTCGGTGCCGGGCGTGACGTTGATCTCCCCGCCGCCGCACCACGACATCTACTCGATCGAAGATCTGGCGCAGCTGATCTTCGATCTGAAGCAGGTCAACCCGAAGGCGGTGATCTCGGTGAAACTGGTGTCCGAGCCGGGCGTCGGCACCATCGCCACCGGGGTGGCGAAAGCCTATGCCGATCTGATCACCATCGCCGGTTACGACGGCGGCACCGGCGCCAGCCCGCTGTCCTCGGTAAAATATGCCGGCTGCCCATGGGAACTGGGCCTGGTGGAAACCCAGCAGGCGCTGGTGGCCAACGGCCTGCGGCACAAGATCCGCCTGCAGGTGGACGGCGGTCTGAAAACCGGCGTGGACATCGTCAAAGCGGCGATCCTGGGCGCGGAAAGCTTCGGCTTCGGCACCGGGCCGATGGTGGCGCTGGGCTGCAAATACCTGCGCATCTGCCACCTCAACAACTGCGCGACCGGCGTCGCGACTCAGGACGACAAGCTGCGCCGCGATCACTACCACGGCCTGCCGGAACGCGTGACGAATTACTTCCAGTTTATCGCGCGTGAAACCCGCGAGATCATGGCTCAACTGGGCGTGAGCCAACTGGTGGATCTGATCGGCCGCACCGAGTTCCTGACCGAGCTGGACGGCATTTCCGCCAAGCAGAACAAGCTGGATCTGTCGCCGTTGCTGACAACCGCCACGCCGCATCAGGGCAAAGCGGTGTACTGTACCGAAAGCAGCAACCCGGCGTTCGACAAGGGTCTGCTGAACAAAGAGTTGCTGGCGCAGGCGGAACCGTACATCGAAGCGAAGCAGGGTAAAACCTTCTACTTCGACATTCGCAACACCGACCGCTCCGTGGGCGCCATGCTGTCCGGCGCGATCGCCAACGTACACGGCGATCAGGGGATGGCAGCCGATCCGATCAAGGCGCACTTCTCCGGCACCGCCGGGCAGAGCTTCGGCGTCTGGAACGCCGGCGGCGTCGAGTTGACCCTGACCGGCGACGCCAACGACTATGTCGGCAAAGGCATGGCCGGCGGCAGCATCGCGGTGCGTCCGCCGATCGGCTCCGCCTTCCGCAGCCATGAAGCCAGCATCGTCGGCAACACCTGCCTGTACGGCGCCACCGGCGGCAAGCTGTTCGCCGCCGGCCGCGCGGGCGAACGCTTCGCGGTGCGCAACTCCGGCGCCATCACCGTGGTGGAAGGCATCGGCGACAACGGCTGCGAATACATGACCGGCGGCATCGTCTGCGTGCTGGGTAAAACCGGCATCAACTTCGGTGCCGGCATGACCGGCGGCTTCGCCTACGTGCTGGACGAAGACGGCGAGTTCCGCAAGCGCGTAAACCCGGAGCTGGTGGAAGTGCTGGATGTCGATCAGCTGGCGATCCATGAGGAGCACCTGCGCGGCCTGATCACCGAACACGTGCAGGCGACCGGCTCTTCCCGCGCGGAAGAGATCCTGGCCAACTGGCCGGAGTGGGCGCCGAAGTTCGCCCTGGTCAAACCGAAGTCCAGCGATGTCAAAGCGCTGTTGGGTCACCGTAGCCGTTCCGCAGCCGAGCTGCGGGTGCAGGCGCAGTAAGAGGTAGGTCATTAATGAGCCAGAACGTTTACCAATTTATCGACCTGCAGCGTGTTGATCCGCCAAAGAAACCGCTGAAGATCCGCAAAATCGAGTTCGTCGAGATCTACGAACCGTTTTCGGAAACCCAGGCCAAGGCCCAGGCGGACCGCTGTCTGTCCTGCGGCAACCCGTATTGCGAGTGGAAGTGCCCGGTGCACAACTACATCCCGAACTGGCTGAAACTGGCCAACGAAGGCCGCATCATGGAAGCGGCGGACCTGGCGCATCAGACCAACAGCCTGCCGGAAGTGTGCGGCCGCGTATGCCCGCAGGATCGCCTGTGCGAAGGCTCCTGCACCCTGAACGACGAGTTCGGCGCGGTCACCATCGGCAATATCGAGCGCTACATCAGCGATAAGGCCATCGAAATGGGCTGGAAGCCGGACATGTCGCACGTGCAGCCGACCGGCAAGCGCGTGGCGATCGTCGGTGCCGGCCCTGCCGGGCTGGCCTGCGCCGACGTGCTGACCCGCAACGGCGTCAAAGCGGTGGTGTATGACCGTCATCCAGAGATCGGCGGCCTGCTGACCTTCGGCATCCCGGCCTTCAAGCTGGAAAAGGAAGTGATGGTCAAACGCCGCGGCATCTTCAGCGAGATGGGCATCGAGTTCCAGTTGAACACCGAAGTGGGCAAAGATGTCAGCATGGAGACCTTGCTGAGCGAGTACGATGCGGTGTTCCTCGGCGTCGGCACCTATCAGTCGATGCGCGGCGGCCTGGAGAATGAGGAAGCGCAGGGCGTGTACGACGCACTGCCGTTCCTGATCGCCAACACCAAGCAGCTGATGGGGTATGAAACCGATCAGCACGAGCCTTACGTCAGCATGGAAGGCAAACGGGTGGTGGTGCTGGGCGGCGGCGATACCGCCATGGACTGCGTGCGCACCTCGGTGCGTCAGGGCGCAACGCAGGTCATCTGCGCCTACCGCCGCGACGAAGCCAACATGCCGGGCTCCAAACGCGAAGTGAAGAACGCCCGGGAAGAAGGGGTGGACTTCCAGTTCAACCTGCAGCCGCTGAGCATCGAACTGAACAGCGCCGGCCGCGTGGCTGGAGTGAAAATGGTGCGCACTCAGCTGGGCGCGCCGGATGCCAATGGCCGTCAGACGGCGGAGCAGGTGCCAGGTTCCGAACACGTGATCGACGCGGACGCGGTGGTGATGGCGTTCGGCTTCCGCCCGCACCGCATGGACTGGCTGGCGGCACACGACGTGCAGCTCGATAAACAGGGCCGCATCCTGGCGCCGGAAGGCAGCGACAACGCGTTCCAGACCAGCAACCCGAAAATCTTCGCCGGTGGTGACGCAGTGCGCGGATCTGACCTGGTAGTGACGGCGATCGCCGAAGGCCGTAAAGCGGCAGACGGCATCATGAACTACCTGGAAGTGTAAACCTTCCGTACCATCAGAGGCTCGGCATATTGCCGGGCCTCTGTTTTTAGCCTGCCACGCTTTGTAACAACCTCCCCTCTCCCCACCGCCTCAACGCGCTATAGTATTGAGTTAGCACCATTGCGGGGCGCGGCTGCGCCTGACACCGAGATAAGGATAGCGAACATGAAATGCTCCATTTCCCTGTTGGCCGGCGCGCTGCTGGCCGTCAGTTTCAGCGCTTCAGCCATGGCGCTGGATTCGCAGGAGGTTGGTTACAATATCGAAGCGCGCGGCGCACGCCCGGTCGTGGCGCAGTTGGGCAAGGCCGGGCAGTTCGGCGCCGTGGAAAACAGCATCCGGCTGGGGGACGACAGCTGGATTGCCCTGGCGCCCAAGTTGGCCGGCGGCGGCAATGCCGGCTTTACCGCCGGCATCAAATCGGCCCTCTCCGCAGCCCTGATCTACAATCCGGCGGCGGTGTTGCAGGCGCTCAACAAAGGCAACGATCTGCCGCTCAATGACATTTGCACCGCGCCGCCGGAAGTGCAAGGCGACACCGCCATCACCAGCTTCCGTGAGCGTGCAGCCCACGCGCTGTCCACCGTGCGCGTAGGCGATCTCAGCGCGCCGCGCGACGCCTGCATTGCCGCGTTGAAAGGCTGAGCGCGTCTGCCGGGCAAAAAAAAAGCACCCCATGGGGTGCTTTTTCGTTTGTTCTCACGGGGTTATTTCACCACGCGCAGCGCCGGGCGGCCACCGCGCGGCGGCTGCGGCGGTTCGTCATCCGGGCCGTTGTCTTCCGCGGTATCCGGGCGATCGCCGTCGATCACCGACATCAGAGTTTCCGAAGGGATCGTCTCATTGTCCAGACCTTCGAACACGCCTTCGCTCTCGTCGTAGGCGGCTTCCGGTTCGAACATCGTGCCGGCGCCGTTTTCACGCGCATAAATCGCCAGCACGGCGGCCATCGGCACCGAAACCTGACGCGGCACGCCGCCGAAGCGCGCGTTGAACTGCACGTCTTCGTTACCCAACGCCAGGTTGCCTACCGCGCGCGGCGCGATATTCAGCACGATCTGACCATCGCGCGCGAACTCCATCGGCACCTGCACGTCCGGGCGAGTCACGTCGACCACCAGGTGCGGCGTCAGTTGGTTATCCAGCAGCCAGTCGTAGAACGCCCGCAGCAGATACGGGCGACGCGGCGTCATCTGAGACATGTCCATCGCGCTTAGCCCCGGGTCTGCAGGCGCATTTCACGCTCGGCTTCGGTCAGGGAAGCCAGGAAGGCGTCGCGTTCGAAGACGCGGGTCATGTAGCCTTTCAGCTCTTTGGAACCGGCGCCGCTCAATTCGATGCCCAGCTGCGGCAGACGCCACAACAGCGGCGCCAGGTAGCAATCCACCAGGCTGAACTCTTCGCTCATGAAATACGGCGCCTGACCGAAGATAGGCGCGATCGCCAGCAGCTCTTCGCGCAGTTGGCGACGGGCGGATTCCGCTTCCTGGCCGCTGCTCTTCTCGATCTTGTCCATCAGCGAGTACCAGTTCTTCTCGATGCGCAGCATCATCAGACGGCTCTCACCACGGGCAACCGGGTAAACCGGCATCAGCGGCGGGTGCGGGAAGCGCTCATCCAGATATTCCATGATGATGCGGGATTCATACAGGGTCAGTTCGCGATCGACCAGCGTAGGCACCGTCTGATAAGGGTTGAGGTCAATCAGATCTTGCGGCAGGTTATCCATTTCGACCTGCTCGATCTCGACGCTGACACCTTTCTCCGCCAGTACGATGCGTACTTGATGGCTAAAAATGTCGGTCGGGCCAGAGAACAGCGTCATTACCGAACGTTTGTTGGCAGCGACAGCCATGAAAACCTCCAAGTTATCTAGAAAATACTGCGAATAGCCAACTGACAGGCTGCTATCCTGAATAATCTTGCCGCAGGCCGGCAGCACGCAGCGCGACCCGAGCCCATAAAAAACCGGCCCAGGAGGTCAACTGCACGGCGAACAGGCGCAAAAGTGGGTGATAGTTTACCAGATTTTGCTTGTTTTGTGGGGACGGTGCGGCGAATTCATGTTGAATTGTCTGATATGCCACAGATTTTAGTCGGGGACGGCGGATTTCAGGCATAAAAAAACCCGGTGAAGCACCGGGTTTTTTGCGTAAATCGCACTGCCGAAGCAGCGAAAATTAACGCTTGGAGAACTGCGGACGACGACGTGCTTTACGCAGACCGACTTTCTTACGTTCAACCTGACGAGCGTCACGGGTGACGAAGCCAGCTTTACGCAGTTCAGAACGCAGAGTCTCATCGTATTCCATCAGTGCACGGGTGATACCGTGACGGATAGCGCCAGCTTGACCGGAGATACCACCACCTTTAACGGTGATGTACAGGTCCAGTTTGCCAACCATGTCGACCAGTTCCAGCGGCTGACGAACTACCATGCGGGCAGTTTCGCGACCGAAGTACTGTTCCAGGCTGCGCTGGTTGATAACGATGTTACCGTTGCCCGGCTTGATGAAGACGCGAGCGGCGGAGCTTTTGCGGCGACCAGTGCCGTAGTATTGATTTTCAGCCATTGCCATTAATCCCGATTAAATGTCCAGAACTTGCGGTTGCTGTGCCGCGTGATTGTGCTCGGTGCCCGCGTAAACTTTCAGTTTACGGAACATAGCACGACCCAGCGGGCCCTTTGGCAGCATGCCTTTAACCGCGATTTCAATCACGCGCTCAGGACGGCGGGCAATCATCTCTTCAAAGGTCGCTTGCTTGATACCACCGATGTGGCCGGTGTGGTGGTAGTACACTTTGTCTGTACGCTTGTTGCCGGTTACAGCAACTTTGTCAGCGTTCAGAACGATGATGTAATCACCGGTATCCACGTGCGGGGTGTATTCCGCTTTATGCTTGCCGCGCAGGCGACGAGCCAGTTCAGTAGCGAGACGGCCTAAAGTTTTACCATCTGCATCAACAACGTACCAGTCGCGTTTTACGGTTTCTGGTTTAGCTGTAAAAGTTTTCATTAGAAAGCTTACCCAATAATTAGTTACACGTTGGTGAACACCCAAACGCTCGAAAACAGTTGAGGCTCACACGACCATACAAGTCCAGCAAACCTACCCCTTCGAATAGCCATTGCCGGCACTATAAAGTTTTTGGGAAAAAAAACTTTGTTGTAACGTGGGGTCGCAAGATTATAGAGAAGTCGTTCACAAAGATCGAACGGTTTTTGAATGGAAAATAAATTTATCGCCGGCGGCGGACAACCGGCGATAGGCCCGGCGGGCTCAGGGCAGATGCGGCAGCTTGAGGTACTCTTCGCTCTGCATTTCCTGCAGGCGCGACAGGCAGCGCTGGAATTCAAATTTCAGCTGCACCCCCTGATAGATCTCGAACATCGACGCTTCGGCGCCGATCACCAGCTTGATGTGCCGCTCGTAGAATTCATCCACCAGCGCCAGGAAACGGCGCGCGGTATTCTCTTTCAGCGGCCCCATCACCTGCACATTATACAGGATCACGCTGTGGTACAGCCGCGACAGCGCGATGTAGTCCAGTTGGCTGCGCGCCTCTTCGCACAGCGTGTGGAAATCCACCGCCAGCACGCCGTCCACCGAACGGATCGCCTGCAGCGGCCGATGGTTGATCTGCAGCACCGGCGCGTCCTCCCCCGCCTTGCCCGCCAGCTTGACGAACATCCGATCCAGCGCCTCGCGCGTCTGGTCGCTCAGCGGCGTCAGGTAGAGGTGCGCCTGGGTCAGGGTGCGCAGACGATAGTCGATGCCGGCGTCGACGTTCATCACGTCGCAGTACTCGTTGATCAGATCGATAGCCGGCAGGAAACGCGCCCGCTGCAGGCCGTTGCGGTACAGATCGTCCGGCGGGATGTTCGACGTGGCCACCAGCGTGATGCCGCGCGCGAACAGCGCCTGCAGCAGCGTGGCCAACAGCATGGCGTCGGTGATGTCGGAGACGAAGAATTCGTCGAAGCACAACACGTCGGTCTCGGCCTTGAAGCCGTCGGCGACGATTTCCAGCGGGTTTTCCCGCCCCTGCAACTCGGTCAGCTCTTCATGCACCCGCAGCATGAAGCGGTGGAAGTGCAGGCGCATTTTGCGATCGCCCGGCAGACTGTGGAAGAACATATCCATCAACCAGGTTTTGCCGCGCCCGACGCCGCCCCACATGTACAGCCCCTGCACCGGGCGCTGAGGCGCCGTTTCGCCGCCCTTGCCCAGCAAGCGGCTGAGCTTGCCGCGCAGCCCGCCGGCCGGCGCGCTCGCCGCCGGCTTTTGCAGCAGAGCCTGATAAATGCGATCCAGTTGAGTGACGGCCCGGCGTTGAACCTCATCGGCCTGATATTCCCCCGCCTCCAGCGCCTGCTGGTAGCGAGATAACGGTGATAGTGCCTGCATCTGTTCGATGTTCCCTAAGAACGCTTAGAAATTATTTAGCCAACGTTGGCGGCAAGTTGATGCCGATTCGCACCGTTATCGCCACAAATGCCCGCTGCGGGCGCCGCTGAAAACCCTGTGAAAACCAGGTGGAAGCGCATCAGGATTCCACTCGGACAAGGTTAACGGTTATAGTGGATATTATTAAGTGAAAAATCCCTGCGGAACAACGAAGTCAAAATAGGAGTCATCATGACCTGGGAGTATGCGCTGATTGGTTTGGTCGTCGGTATCGTGATTGGTGCGGTGGCGATGCGTTTTGGCAACCGTAAATTACGTCAACAACAAGTCCTGCAGAACGAGCTGGACAAGAGCAAAACCGAGCTGGAAGAGTACCGTCAGGAGCTGGTCGGCCACTTTGCCCGCAGCGCCGAGCTGCTGGACAACATGGCGCGCGATTATCGCCAGCTGTATCAGCACATGGCGAAAAGCTCCAACAACCTGCTGCCGGATCTGCCGATGCAGGAGAACCCGTTCCGCTATCGCCTGACCGAAGCGGAAGCGGACAACGATCAGGCGCCGGTGGAAATGCCGCGCGACTATTCTGAAGGGGCCTCCGGCCTGCTGCGCGGTCAAAGCGCACGCCGCGACTGATATTCCTTCTTCGCCCGCGGGGCCACCCGCGGGGTTAATCCCGTTTGCGCCATATTGACCTTCCTTCGCATTACCTTTACTGAACTTTGCACGCAAATTCACGGTCTTACCCTTCACTATGACAAGGCGATTGCCTTATCATCAAATTTTCATCGGCAGGTATTGAGAGAGTTATCATCAATGAAGAAAAAGTCGTTAATTCTTAGTGCATTGGCAATGAGCCTCGGCCTGGCGCTCAGCGCCGCACCGGCGGCCAACGCGGCCCTGCCCGTCGCCGTGCAGGGGCAGCCGCTGCCGAGCCTGGCGCCGATGCTGGAAAAAGTCTTGCCCGCCGTAGTGAGCGTGCATGTCGCAGGCACCCAGGTGCAGCGTCAACAGCTGCCGGAAGAGTTCAGACGCTTCTTCGGCCCCAATTTCCCCGGCCAACAGCAGAGCTCCCGCCCGTTTGAAGGGTTGGGATCCGGCGTGATCATCGACGCCGCCAAGGGCTACGTGCTGACCAACAACCACGTCATTAACAACGCCGACAAAATCCGCGTGCAGTTGAACGACGGCCGCGAGCTGGACGCCAAGCTGGTCGGGCGCGATGAACAATCCGACATCGCCCTGCTGCAGCTCAGCGATACCAAAAACCTGACCGCCATCAAGATGGCCGATTCCGACCAGCTGCGCGTCGGCGACTTCGCCGTGGCGGTCGGCAACCCGTTCGGCCTGGGCCAAACCGCCACCTCCGGCATCATCTCGGCGCTGGGCCGCACCGGCCTGAATCTGGAAGGGCTGGAAAACTTCATTCAGACCGACGCCTCCATCAACCGCGGCAACTCCGGCGGCGCGCTGGTTAACCTGAACGGCGAACTGATCGGCATCAATACCGCCATTCTGGCGCCGAGCGGCGGCAACGTCGGCATCGGCTTCGCCATTCCGAGCAATATGGCGCAGAACCTGAGCCAGCAGCTGATCGAATTCGGCGAAGTGAAACGCGGCCTGCTTGGCATCAAGGGCAGTGAAATGACCCCGGACATGGCCAAAGCCTTCAACACCGACGCGCAGCGCGGCGCCTTCGTCAGCGAAGTGTTGCCGAAATCTGCCGCCGCCAAGGCCGGCATCAAAGCCGGGGATATTCTGGTTTCCGTCGACGGCAAACCGGTGAACAGTTTTGCCGAACTGCGCGCCAAGGTCGGCACCACCGCACCGGGCAAAACCCTCAAGGTAGGCCTGCTGCGCGACGGTAAACCGCAGGAAGTCTCGGTCACGCTGGACAACAGCGAGAGCGCCTCGACCAACGCCGAAACGCTGTCGCCGGCGCTGCAGGGGGTATCCCTCAGCAACGGCGCGCTGCCGAGCGGCGACAAGGGCGTGAAGGTGGAGAACGTGGATAAAGGCTCGACGGCGGCGCAAATCGGCCTGCAAAAAGGCGACGTGATCATCGGCGTCAACCGCCAGCGCGTGGACAGTATCACCGCACTGCGCAAGGTGCTGGAAGCCAAACCGCCGGTGATGGCGCTCAATATCGTGCGCGGTAACGAAACCATTTATCTGCTGCTGCGTTAATTTGTGCAAAAACCGGGCTCGGTGACATACTGCGCCCGGTTAACTCATGCTATCCTCCGAACATCGTTCACCACACCACGAAAACTCCATGTTTGCTAAGCTCTTGCGTTCTGTCGTTATCGGTCTCATCGTTGCCGGCCTGCTGTTGGCCGCTCTGCCCATGCTGCGTTCTTCCAACGGTCTGTTTGCAGAGAAAACCGAGAATACCAGCGACGAAACGCCGGTGAGCTACAACAAGGCGGTGCGCCGCGCCGCGCCTGCCGTGGTGAACATCTACAACCGCAACCTGAACGGCGCCGCCAACGTGCTGTCGCTCGGTTCCGGCGTGATCATGAACGAACGCGGCTATATCATCACCAACCGCCACGTGATCAAAGACGCACAGCAGATCACCGTGGTGTTGCAGGATGGCCGCCGTTACGAAGCGCTGCTGGTGGGATCCGACGGCCTGACCGATTTGGCGGTGCTGAAGATCGATCCCGGCAACCTGCCGGTGATCCCGACCAACAAAAACCGCGTTGCCCACGTCGGCGATGTGGTGCTGGCGATCGGCAACCCGTATAACCTGGGGCAGACCGTCACTCAGGGCATCCTCAGCGCCACCGGGCGCATCAGTATGAGCACCACCGGCCGGCAGACGTTCCTGCAGACCGACGCCTCAATCAACCGCGGCAATTCCGGCGGCGCGCTGGTCAACTCGCTGGGTGAGCTGATCGGTATCAACACCCTGACCTATGACAAAATCACCGACGGCGAAACGCCGGAAGGGCTGGGCTTTGCGATCCCGATCGAACTGGCCACCAAGATCATGGACAAGCTGATCCGCGACGGCCGCGTTATCCGCGGCTATTTCGGTATTCAGGGCAAGGAGATCATTCCGCTGCGCTCGTCCAATTCCGGCATCGATCGCCTGCAGGGCATCATCGTGACCGAGATTACGCCGAACGGCCCGGCGAACAACGCCGGCTTCCAGATCAACGACATCATCATCAACGTGGATAACAAACCGGCGGTGTCCGTGCTGGAGACCATGGATCAGGTGGCGGAGATCAGACCGGGCACCGAGATACCGGTTATCGTGCTGCGCGACGGCAAACGCATTACGTTGAAAATGACGGTGGGTGAATTCCCGGAAGACAGCAATTAAAAAAGGGCCGGCATTGATAGCCGGCCCTTTGCTATTCATCCTGCCGACGCAGCCGCGCCGGCGCTAATGACTTACTCGCCTTTCACGCGTTCGATGTTCGCACCCAGCGCGCGCAGCTTGTCTTCAATACGCTCATAGCCGCGATCGATGTGATAGATGCGATCGACGACGGTCACGCCGTCGGCGATGCAGCCGGCGATCACCAGGCTGGCGGAAGCGCGCAGATCGGTCGCCATCACTTGAGCACCGGACAGCTGTTCAACGCCATGGCAGATCACGGTGTTGCTCTCGATCTCCGCGTGCGCGCCCATGCGGATCAATTCCGGCACGTGCATGAAGCGATTTTCGAAGATGGTTTCGGTGATAACGCCAGTGCCTTCCGCCACCAGGTTCAGCAGGCTGAACTGGGCCTGCATGTCGGTCGGGAAGCCCGGGTGCGGCGCGGTGCGCACGGTGACCGCTTTCGGGCGTTTGCCGTGCATGTCCAGGCTGATCCAGTCTTCGCCCACTTCGATATCGGCACCGGCTTCGCGCAGCTTGGCCAGCACCGCATCCAGCGTGTCCGGACGGGTGTTGCGGCACATCACTTTGCCGCCGGAAACCGCGGCGGCGATCAGGAAGGTGCCGGTCTCGATGCGGTCAGGCAGCACGCGGTACACGCCGCCGCCCAGACGTTCGACGCCCTCGATGGTGATCTTGTCACTGCCAGCGCCGCTGATCTTCGCGCCCAGCGTGTTGAGGAAGTTGGCGGTATCGACAATTTCCGGCTCACGCGCGGCGTTTTCGATAACGGTGGTGCCGGTCGCCAGGGTCGCAGCGCTCATGATGGTCACGGTCGCGCCCACGCTCACCTTGTCCATGACGATGTGCGCGCCCTTCAGACGGCCCTCGACGGACGCCTTGACGTAGCCTTCTTCCAGCTTGATCTCGGCGCCCAACTGCTCCAGGCCGGTGATGTGCAGATCGACCGGACGCGCGCCAATCGCGCAGCCGCCCGGCAGGGAAACCTGGCCACGGCCGAAACGCGCCACCAGCGGCCCCAGCGCCCAAATGGAGGCGCGCATGGTTTTCACCAGATCGTAAGGGGCGCAAAACTCGTTCACGCCGCTGGCGTCCACGAAGACCGAACCGTTGCGCTCAATCTTGGTACCCAACTGGTTGAGTAGTTTAATGGTGGTGTCGATGTCCTTCAGCTTGGGGACATTCTGCAGCTCGACCGGCTCTTCCGCCAACAGGGCGGCGAACAGGATCGGCAGGGCGGCGTTTTTGGCCCCGGAAATAGACACTTCACCGCTCAGGCGGGTCCGACCCTGCACACGAAATTTATCCATCTGACTACTCTCTGTTATCTAATCTGAAGCTGCCCGCCCGGCAGGGCAAACAGCCTTAAAATCCGTTGAGTTTGCGGTCTCGCTGCCACTCTTCAGGGGTGTACGCCTTAATAGACAAGGCATGAATGCGGTTGTCCGCAATGTATTCCATCAGCGGTGCGTAAACCGTCTGCTGTTTTTTGACGCGGCTCATGCCGGCGAACAGTTCACCGACCACAATCGCCTGAAAATGGCTACCGTCGCCCGTCACATGTACTTCATCCAGTGCCAATGCCTGCATCAGCACGTCTTTAATCTCGTTGGTTTCCATAGTATCCAGTTCTGCCGCTAAAGGATCATAAACAGCCTAGTATCTTAGTGGAATACGATGTTTTCTTAAACTAAAGAAAAAGCCCCTGCATAACAGGGGCTTTGTATCGTTTTGCCACGCAAGAGCGGCGTAAAACGCCGCTAACCGGCGGTATCGACAGGCATTATCGCCTGCAGGTTGTAGAGCGCGATCAGCGTTTTCAGGCGCTCGGTGGCGCCGAAAATTTTCAGCGCTACGCCGCGCTGGCGCAGCTCTTCCTGCAGATGCAGCAACAGCGCCAGCCCGGCGGAGTCCACGCGCTGCAGTTGCGCCACGTCGATCGCGGTTTTATCCGCCATCAGCGCGTCGCGCTGCCGCCACAGCGGCTGCAGCGTTTCCCGATCCAGTTCACCGCGCAGGATCAGCGTCTGCTGCTCTGATTCGAAGCTGAGCGCTGCCGACATCAGTTTTTCTTGTCCAGCGTGATAGGCTGCGCGGCGGCGGCCTGCAGCTGTTTGGTCAGGCCGTCGATGCCCTGAGTGCGCAGCGTAGACGCCCACTCATTTTGCTTGGTGGTAATCATGCTGACGCCTTCGGCGATCATGTCATACGCCTGCCAGTAGCCGGTTTTGCTATTCTTGCGCCATTGGAAATCCAGACGCACCGGCGGACGGCCACCGTTGTCGATGATGGTGACGCGAATAGCCACGATGTCGGCATTGCCCAGCGGCTGTTCAGGCGCGATCTGGTAAGTCTGGCCGTGATACATCGCCAGCGCCTGGCCGTAAGCCTGCTCCAGGTAAGCCTGGAAGGCGGTGAAGTAAGCTTCGCGCTGCGCAGGCGTTGCCTCTTTGTAGTAACGCCCCAGCACCAGCGCACCGGCGTATTTCACCTGAACGAACGGCATCAGTTCCTGATGCACGATGGCACGCAGGTAGTTCGGGTCCTGCTTGATCTTCGGCTGTTCGTTCTTCAAACGGCTGAAAGTCTTCTGCGCCGCTTCTTGCATCATGCTGTAAGGATTGGTTTGGTCGGCTGCGCTCGCCAGCGGTGCAACCACCAGCAGAGCCACCATCAGTAAACGTTTAAACATGCAGGTATCCTCTCTTAATGATTTGGAACAGCGGGTTGCGGTGCGGCGCCGGCAGCCGGCTCAGCGGCCGCGTCTCCCGATTTGGCGCTGTCCTGACCGCCGCTTTTATACAGGAACTGGCCGATCAGGTCTTCCAGAACCATGGCTGATTTGGTGTCCTGAATGGTGCCGCCATCTTTCAGGATGGTAGTGCCCATATCAGGATCTTCGAAGCCCACGTTAAGCGCCAGATATTGCTCGCCCAGCAGGCCGGAGGTGCGGATCGCCAGCGAGCTGGTATCCGGGATTTGGTCGTACTTTTTCTGGATATCCAGCGCCACGCGCGGCGTGTAGGTTTTCGAATCGAGTTCGATGTCCGCCACGCGGCCGATCACCACGCCGCCAATCTTCACCGGCGAACGCGGTTTCAGGCCGCCGATGTTGTCGAACGTCGCGTAAATGCGGTAGGTCGGCTCGCTGCCGATCGATTTAAGGTTCGCCACCTGCAGGCAGATAAACACGATGGCGCACAGCGCGATCAGCATAAATGCCCCAACCCAGATTTCACTCTTCTTCGTTTGCATCGAATCAATTCCCAAACATCAGTGCGGTCAGCACGAAATCCAATCCCAACACCGCCAGTGACGAATGCACCACGGTACGCGTCGTCGCCCGGCTAATCCCTTCAGAGGTAGGCACGGCGTCGTACCCATTGAAAATGGCAATCCAGGTTACGGTAATGGCGAATACCACGCTTTTGATCAGGCAGTTGAGCAGATCTTTTTTCCACTCCACGGCGCCCTGCATCGCCGACCAGAAGAAGCCGCTGTCGATGCCTTTCCAGTCCACGCCGACCACCGAGCCGCCCCAAATGCCGATCGCCACGAAAATGATGGTCAATAGCGGCATGCTGATCAGCCCGGCCCAGAAGCGCGGCGCCACGATGCGCCGCAGCGGATCGACCGCCATCATTTCCAGGCTGGAGATCTGCTCCGTCGCCTTCATCAGGCCGATTTCCGCCGTGAGCGCGGAACCGGCGCGGCCGGCGAACAGCAGCGCCGTGACCACCGGCCCCAGTTCGCGCAGCAGCGACAGCGCCACCATCATGCCGAGGCTGGCCTCGGCGCTGTAGGTGGTGAGCACGATATAGCCCTGCAGGCCCAGCACCATGCCGATAAACAGCCCGGAGACCATGATGATCAGCAGCGACTGCACGCCGACGCTGTAGAGCTGTTTCAACAGCAGCGGCCACTGCTTGCCGGGTTCCGGCCGGCCAATCAACGCGTTGAACAGCATCAACCCGGCGCGGCCGAAGCTGGCGCTGGTGTTGATGCCACTGCGCCCCAACGACGCTAACGCTCTTAATAACATGAGCTTATTTACTCCCTAAGCCTAGCAGTTCGGTCTGATAATCCCCGGCCGGATAGCGGAACGGCACCGGCCCATCCGCTATACCATCCAGGAACTGGCGCACGCGCGCATCAGGATTGTTCTGCAATTGCTGCGTGGTGCCTTCGGCGATCACCCGGTGGTCGGCCACGATGTAGGCGTAGTCGGCGATGCTCAGCACCTCCGGCACGTCGTGCGACACCACGATGCAGGTAATGCCCAGCGCATGGTTAAGCTCATCGATCAGCTTGACCAGCACTCCCATGGTGATCGGATCCTGGCCAACGAAAGGTTCGTCGAACATGATCATTTCCGGGTCCAGCGCGATCGCGCGCGCCAACGCCGCCCGGCGCGCCATGCCGCCGGAAAGCTCGTTGGGCATCAGCTGAGCCGCGCCGCGCAGCCCCACCGCTTCCAGCTTCATCAGCACCGTGCTGCGCAACAAAGGCTCCGGCAGGTTGCTGTGCTCGCGCAGCGGGTAGGCCACGTTTTCGAATACGGTCAAATCGGTAAACAGCGCGCCAGACTGGAACAGCATGCTCATTTTTTTGCGCGCGTCGTATAACTGACGGCGGGACAACGCGGGAATGTTGTCGCCGTCGAACCAAATCTCCCCGCTGTCCGGCGCCAGCTGGCCGCCTATCAGGCGCAGCAGCGTGGTTTTGCCGATGCCCGATGGCCCCATGATCGCCGTGACCTTACCGCGAGGCACCGTCAGGTTGATGTCTTCAAATATCCGTCGGTCGCCGCGCGAGAAGCTCATGTCGCGCACTTCGACCAAATTATCTGCCTTTTGGAGCATGTTAATGGACCCTTTACGACTCATCTTTTGCTGAATCTACCCGTGATGTTAAAGCAATGGGCGCAATCCGTCTCATCTTTACAAAAACTTACTGCCATTTCGCAACCAATGGTGCCATTGGTTTTACTTTTCCGCGCCACCCGGTCAAAATTGGCGCCATAACGAAAAAAAACGAAACTGTTCAACTATTAGCCGGGGAAAACCGTTGCTGCGGCTCAAACGCGCGCAACGGAGGGCAAGCAATACCGCCGCATTGACGGCTTTAACCAACGAACCGGGATAATACCCGACAAAGGACCCTGCATGTTTCTCGCGATAGCATTATTAATCGTTGGTTTATTTCTACTGGTGTACGGTGCAGACCGCTTAGTTTATGGTGCTGCCGTGATTTCCCGCTCGCTCGGCGTACCGCCGTTGATCATCGGCATGACCATCGTCGGCATCGGCACTTCGCTGCCGGAGCTGATCGTGTCCACCACCGCCGCGCTGAACGGGCAGATAGATATGGCCGTTGGCAACGTAGTAGGTTCCAACATCACCAACATTTTATTGATCCTGGGCGTGGCGGCGTTGATTCACCCGCTGGCCGCGCGCTCTGAGATACTGCGGCGCGAACTGCCGCTGATGTTAGCGGTCACAGTATTATGCGGTTTCGTGTTGATGGACGGCACCCTGAGCAGGCTGGACGGCGTGCTGCTGCTGGCCGCCGCCGCCGGCTTCATCCTGCTGATGCTGAAAATCGCCCGGCTGGCGCAGCGCGAGGGCAGCGACAGCCTGACTATGGAGCAGATCGCCGAGCTGCCGCAGGACAGCAGCAATACCGTGGCGGTGCTGTGGCTGGTGCTGGCGTTTATCATTCTGCCGCTCTCTTCCAGAATGGTGGTCGATAACGCGACGGTGATCGCGCACTATTTCGGCCTGAGCGAACTGGTGGTCGGTTTGACCATTATCGCCATCGGCACCAGCCTGCCCGAACTGGCCACCTCCATCGCCGGGGCGCTGAAGGGCGAGGATGATATGGCGATTGGTAATATCATCGGCTCCAATATTTTCAACACGGTGATCGTGCTGGGCGTACCCGCCCTGCTGTCGCCGGGCAGCGTAGACACCGCCGCCTTCCAGCGCGATTACTGGGTGATGCTGGCGGCCAGCGTGCTGCTGAGCGTGCTGTGCATCGGCCGCAAACATCGCATCGGCCACCTGGCGGGCGCGCTGTTATTATGCGGCTTTATTGCGTATCTTGCGGTGCTGTTCTTTAACCCTTTCAGTACTTTCGGCTAAACCGACGGGAATGAGTATGTCGAACATTGAGTTGCAACCGGGCTTCGATTTTCAACAGGCCGGTAAGGAAGTGCTTCAGATAGAGCGTGAAGGGCTGGCCCAGCTCGATCGCTACATCAACGCAGACTTCACCCGCGCCTGCGAAACCATCGCCGCCTGCGGCGGCAAAGTGGTGGTGATGGGCATGGGCAAATCCGGCCATATCGGCTGCAAGATCGCCGCGACCTTCGCCAGCACCGGCACGCCCTCATTCTTCGTTCATCCGGCGGAGGCCAGCCATGGCGATTTGGGCATGGTCACCCCGCAGGACATCGTGCTCGCCATCTCCAACTCCGGCGAGTCCAGCGAGATCCTGGCGCTGATCCCGGTGTTGAAACGCCAACAGATCACCCTCATCTGTATGACCAACAATCCGGAAAGCGCGATGGGTAAAGCGGCGGATATCCACCTGTGCATCAAGGTGCCGCAGGAAGCGTGCCCGCTGGGGCTGGCGCCGACCACCAGCACCACCGCCACGCTGGTGATGGGCGATGCGCTGGCCGTCGCGCTGCTCAAAGCGCGCGGTTTCACGCCGGAAGATTTCGCGCTGTCGCATCCGGGCGGCGCACTCGGCCGCAAACTGCTGCTGCGGGTTAGCGATATCATGCACAGCGGCGATGAAATACCCCACGTCAGCGCCGACGCCTCGTTGCGCGACGCGTTGCTGGAAATTACCCGCAAAAATCTGGGCCTGACGGTGATCTGCGACGATTTGATGAAAATCGCCGGCATCTTTACCGATGGCGACCTGCGCCGGGTGTTCGACATGGGCATCAACCTGCACGAGGCGAAGATCGCCGATGTCATGACGCCGGGCGGCGTGCGGGTGCGCCCCAACCTCCTGGCGGTCGATGCATTGAACCTGATGCAACAACGCCACATCACCGCGCTGCTGGTTGCCGATGGCGACCAGTTGCTGGGTGTGGTACATATGCATGACATGCTGCGCGCCGGCGTCGTTTAATTAAGGAATAGAACGGAATGGGTATGGTAGAAACCTGCTACGGGCCGGTAGAACAAGAGGTTATGGCGCGTGCCGGGAACATCCGCCTGTTGATTTGCGACGTTGACGGCGTGCTGTCGGACGGCCTGATCTTCATGGGCAACAACGGTGAAGAACTGAAGGCGTTCAACGTGCGCGACGGTTACGGCATCCGCTGCTTGAAAACCTCGGACATCGAGGTGGCGATCATCACCGGTCGCTCCGCCAAGCTGCTGGAAGATCGCGCGCAGACGCTCGGCATCACCCATCTGTATCAGGGGCAATCCGATAAGCTTTTGGCCTTCCGCGAACTGTTGGATAAACTGTCGTTAACGGCGGATCAGGTCGCCTATATCGGCGATGACCTGATCGACTGGCCGGTGATGGCGCAGGTCGGCCTGGCGGTCGCGGTGGCGGACGCCCACCCGCTGCTGACGCCGCGCGCCCACTACGTCACCCGCATTGCCGGCGGCCGCGGCGCGGTGCGCGAACTGTGCGACATCATTCTTTTGGCTCAAAATAAGCTGGAGGACGCCAAAGGGCTGTCGATATGAGTAAAACCAAACTGTGGATCACCATCCTGTTGACGGTGATCGTTCTGGCGCTGATCGGCTGGAACATGACGGACTTCAGCGACGACACGGCCCCTGGCCCGGTCAACGATCAGGATCCGACCTACCAGAGCCAGCACACGGTCACCGTGGTGTACAACCCGGCCGGCAAGCTGAATTACAAACTGGTGGCGGAAGACGCGAAGTATTACACCGCCGGCGAGCTGAGCTGGTTCACCCAGCCGGTGATGACGCTGTTCGATGAGAATGCGGTGGCCACCTGGTCAGTTCGCGCCGATCGCGCCAAACTGACTAAAGACCGAATGCTGTATCTGTATGGTCACGTCGAGGTGAACAGCCTGACCACCACCTCGCAGCTGGAAAAAATTAAGACGGACAACGCTCAGGTAAACCTGGTCACCCAAGACGTCACCTCCGATGACGAAGTCACGCTTTACGGGACCAATTTTACCTCTAACGGCATGAAAATGCGTGGGAACCTGCGGACCAAAACCGCTGAGCTGATTGATAAGGTTAAGACCAACTATGAAATTCAGAACCAAAAAACAACTCCGTAACCTGTTGCTCGGCAGCTTAGTTTTGGCCGCCAGCGCCCCCGCTCTGGCGCTGAAATCCGACTCCAGCCAGCCGGTCAGCATCGACTCGCTCAAGCAGTCGTTGGACATGCAAAGCAACGTCAGCACCTTCACCGACAACGTGGTGATCAAACAGGGCACCATCGATATTCGCGCCGACAAGGTGGTCGTCACCCGCCCGGGCGGAGATCAGAATAAGACCTATATTGAAGCGTTCGGCAACCCGGTAACCTTCTACCAGATGCAGGACAGCGGCAAGCCGGTCAAAGGCCACGCGCAGAAAGTGCGTTACGACGTGGCGACCCAGCTGGTGACCCTGACGGGCAACGCCTATCTGGAGCAGCTCGACAGCAACGTGAAAGGCGATCGCATCACCTATCTGGTGCAACAGCAGCAAATGCAGGCGTTTAGCGATAAAGGCAAACGCGTGACAACGGTTCTGGTACCGTCGCAGTTGCAAGACAAAAACGAGCAAAAAAAGAGTAACTAATCACTTATGGCAACACTCATCGCAGAAAACCTGGCGAAAGCCTACAAGGGCCGTAAAGTTGTCGAAGACGTCAGCCTGAAAGTGAAATCCGGCGAGATCGTCGGCCTGCTCGGCCCGAACGGCGCCGGTAAAACCACCACCTTCTACATGGTGGTCGGCATCGTGCCGCGCGACGCCGGGCGCATCGTGATCGACGAAGAAGACATCAGCCTGCTGCCGCTGCACGCCCGCGCGCGCCGCGGCATTGGTTACCTGCCGCAGGAAGCGTCGATCTTCCGCCGCCTGAGCGTGTACGACAACCTGATGGCGGTGCTGGAGATTCGCCCCGACCTCACCAGCGAACAGCGCGAAGACCGCGCCAAAGAGCTGATGGAAGAGTTCCATATCTCCCATCTGCGCGACAGCCTCGGCCAGGCGCTGTCCGGCGGTGAACGCCGCCGCGTCGAAATCGCCCGCGCGCTGGCGGCCAACCCGAAATTCATTCTGCTGGACGAACCCTTCGCCGGGGTGGATCCGATTTCCGTTATCGACATCAAAAAAATCATCGAGCACCTGCGTGACAGCGGCCTGGGCGTGCTGATCACCGACCACAACGTGCGCGAGACGCTGGACGTGTGTGAACGCGCCTACATCGTCAGCCAGGGCAAACTGATTGCCCACGGCACGCCGGATGCTATTCTGGCCGACGAGCAGGTTAAACGCGTTTATCTGGGCGAAGAGTTCCGCCTCTAAACGCCGGCGCGCCCTGCGGGGCGACACCGTTAACGGAAGTAGACAGAAAACTATGAAGCAAGGTTTGCAACTCAGGCTCAGTCAACAGCTGGCCATGACTCCTCAGCTCCAGCAGGCGATCCGCCTGCTGCAGTTGTCCACGCTTGAGCTTCAACAAGAGATCCAGCTGGCGCTGGAGAGCAATCCGCTGCTTGAACAGACCGATCTGCACGACGAAATCGACGCCAAAGAAACCCAGGAGACCGAGGGGCTCGATACCCGCGAGGCGCTGGAACAGAAAGACATGCCGGAAGAGCTGCCGCTGGACGCCACCTGGGATGAGATCTACACCGCCGGCACGCCGTCCGGCACCGGCACCGACTACAGCGACGACGAGCTGCCGGTCTATCAGGGCGAGACCACCCAAACGCTGCAGGATTACCTGATGTGGCAGGTGGATCTGACGCCGTTTTCCGATACCGACGCCGCCATCGCCACCTCCATCGTCGACGCGGTGGACGACACCGGCTATCTCACCGTGCCGCTGGAAGACATTCTGGAAAGCCTGGGCGACGAAAACGTGACCCTCGATGAAGTCGAGGCGGTGTTGAAGCGCGTGCAGCGTTTCGATCCGATCGGCGTCGCCGCGCGCGATCTGCGCGATTGCCTGCTGGTGCAGCTCTCCCAATACGCCAAAGACACCCCTTACCTGGCCGAAGCGCGGCTGATCATCAGCGACCATCTGGATCTGCTGGCCAACCATGACTTTCGCAGCCTGATGCGATCAACCCGGCTAAAAGAAGATACACTGAAAGAAGCGATGCTGCTGATTCAGTCGCTCGATCCGCGCCCGGGGCAGTCGATCAATACCGGCGAATCGGAATACGTGATCCCGGACGTGCTGGTGCGCAAGACGCAGAACAAATGGACGGTCGAGCTCAACGGCGACAGCGTGCCGCGTTTGAAGATCAATCAGCAATACGCAGCGCTGGGCAACAGCGCCCGCAGCGAAGCCGACGGCCAGTTCATCCGCAGCAACCTGCAGGAAGCCAAGTGGCTGATTAAAAGCCTGGAGAGCCGTAACGAGACGCTGCTGAAGGTCACCCGCTGCATCGTCGATCAGCAGCAGGCGTTCTTCGAGCAAGGCGAAGAATTTATGAAACCCATGGTGCTGGCGGATATCGCCCAGGCCGTGGAAATGCATGAATCGACGATCTCGCGCGTCACCACGCAGAAGTTTCTGCACAGCCCGCGCGGCATTTTCGAATTGAAATATTTCTTCTCCAGCCACGTGAATACCGACAGCGGCGGCGAAGCCTCCTCGACGGCGATCCGCGCATTGGTGAAGAAATTGATTGCGGCGGAAAACCCCGCCAAACCACTCAGCGACAGCAAGCTGGCCACCCTGCTCGCCGATCAGGGGATCATCGTGGCGCGGCGCACCGTCGCCAAGTACCGAGAGTCTTTGTCCATCCCGCCGTCGAACCAGCGTAAACAGTTGGTTTGACCTCTATTGAGAAGGAAGACACTATGCAGCTCAACATTACCGGACACCACATCGAAATCACCGATCCGTTGCGCGAGTTCGTGAACAGCAAGTTCGCCAAACTCGAACAGTATTTTGATCGCATCAATCAGGTGTATGTTGTATTAAGTGTGGAAAAAGTGCAGCAAATTGCGGAAGCAACGGTGCACGTGAATGGAGGCGAGTTGCACGCCACCTCGGAAGACGAGAATATGTATGCCGCAATTGATACGCTGATCGACAAATTGGCACGTCAATTGAACAAACATAAAGACAAATTGAAGCAACACTGACACCCTAACCCATTCCATGAGGCGGCATCCGTCGCCGCCTCACCCTTCGGCGCGTGACCCGCATGGGTGACGCGCCGAACGGTAATCAGGGTTAAAACCGACGAAAAACCGCCTTGCCGGGTTCGCCCGGCGGCGCGGTTTTAAGTGAAGATGAGATGAACAACGAATATATGCAATTAAGCTCGGTGTTAAACATCGAGTGCACCAAAAGCTCGGTACACTGCACCAGCAAGAAGCGGGCTTTGGAAATTATCAGCGAACTGGCCGCCAAACAGCTCAATCTGCCTTCGCAGGTGGTGTTTGACGCGGTTCTCACCCGGGAGCGCATGGGCAGCACCGGTATCGGCAACGGTATCGCCATTCCCCACGGCAAACTGGAAGAGGACACACTGCGGGCCGTTGGCGTGTTTATCCGTCTCGACCAACCCATCGCTTTCGACGCTATCGACAACCAGCCGGTCGACCTGCTGTTCGCGCTATTGGTGCCTGCCGATCAGTGCAAAACCCATTTGCATACGCTGTCGCTGGTCGCCAAACGCCTGGCCGACAAAACCGTATGTCGCCGCCTGCGCGCCGCGCAAAGCGACGAAGAACTTTACCAAATCATCACCGAGTGATGCCCGGCCGGCGTGACTTCCAGCCCGGATAACGTTACTGTTTCACGATGATGGATCCGGCTGCGGCCGGAATAACAAAGTTTCCACCGGTGGCGATGAACGCCGCCGCGATGCCAGGGGAGTTGCCACATGGTGCTGATGATTGTCAGCGGCCGTTCCGGTTCCGGAAAATCCGTCGCCTTGCGGGCGCTGGAAGACATGGGTTTTTACTGCGTTGACAACCTGCCGGTGGTCCTGCTGCCGCAGCTCGCCAATACGCTGGCGGAACGCAATATCTCCGCGGCGGTCAGCATCGACGTGCGCAACATGCCGGAATCGCCGGAAGTGTTCGAATACGCGATGACTCAGCTGCCGGACAGCTTCTCACCGCAGCTGCTGTTCCTCGACGCCGATCGCAACACGCTGATCCGCCGTTACAGCGACACCCGCCGCCTGCATCCGCTCTCCAGCAAAAACCTGTCGCTGGAAAGCGCGATCGACGAAGAAAGCGATCTGCTCGAACCGCTGCGCTCGCGGGCCGACCTGATTATCGACACCTCGGAAATGTCGGTGCACGAACTGGCCGAAATGCTGCGCACCCGCCTGCTGGGCAAGCGCGAGCGCGAACTGACCATGGTGTTCGAATCCTTCGGTTTCAAACACGGCATCCCGATCGACGCCGACTACGTGTTCGACGTGCGCTTCCTGCCGAACCCGCACTGGGATCCGAAGCTGCGGCCGATGACCGGTCTGGACAAGCCGGTAGCGTCGTTCCTCGATCGCCATACCGAAGTGCACAACTTCATCTACCAGACCCGCAGCTACCTGGAGCAATGGCTGCCGATGCTGGAAACCAACAACCGCAGCTACCTGACGGTCGCCATCGGCTGTACCGGCGGCAAGCACCGCTCGGTGTATGTGGCGGAACAGCTGGCCGATTACTTCCGCTCGCGCGGCAAGAACGTGCAGTCGCGCCACCGCACGCTGGAAAAGCGTAAACAATGACGGTCAAACAGACGGTTGAAATCAAAAACAAACTGGGCATGCACGCGCGCCCGGCGATGAAGCTGTTCGAACTGGTGCAAAGCTTCGATGCGGAAGTGATGCTGCGCAACGAAAGCGGCACCGAGGCCGAAGCCAGCAGCGTCATCGCGCTGCTGATGCTGGACTCCGCCCAGGGCCGGCATATCGAAGTCGAAGCGACCGGCCCCGACGAAGTCAACGCGCTGGCGGCGGTGGTCGAGCTGTTCAACTCCGGGTTTGATGAAGATTAGTCGTTGAGACTCTCCCCATGCGTCGCCTCGGCGCATGTGTTGCCTCCGCCCCTCCCATAACGTAGCCCTCCCGTTTCTCACTTTGCGAATCCGCTTCCAGAATCAGCCGTAACCGCCTGTAAATTCACGTCATGGATTTACCCCCACCACGATAATCGCAATAGTGTGTAACGCAAAAACAGACAACAGGCGGGTGTTTCCCCACGCTTTGCTTACGGGACAACGAAAAGTTTACAATTTGTGAACTTCACCGGCAGTCGCTATAATGTTCACCGGGTAGGAATCGAAGGAACGATGCATATCATTTCCAGGGAACCGTTCAATAACGCAACGAAGCAATATCCCAATGAAGCCACTGCTCTCGAGGCCATTTATAAAGCATTGCGACGGGGCGAGTTCCGCACGCCGGACGAGTTAAAAGCGCTTTTTCCTTCGCTCGATCGTATGAAATACAAAGAGAAATGGTGGGTCATTGACGTCGGCGGCAACCACATGCGGATCTTGTTCTTTGCCAGCTTCGAGACACAGAAAGTCTTCATAAAGCATATCGTTAGCCACGCCGAATACGACAAGCTGATGCAGCACTATCGAAGGAGTTCATCATGATTACAGATGCCATTAAGGCGGCCGATGCGCTACTGCGCGCCGTGCCCTTGTTGCAGGGCAGCCGCGCTCAGCAAGACTACCGGGAAGCGCTTGAATTGGTGGAATACCTGCTGGAAAACGACGAACACCATCCGCTGATTGACATGCTGGCAAAAAAGATCGCCGAATATGAAGACAACAGCGCCGAATTTACCGCATTCAACCAGCGTATCGCCCAGTTACCACAGGGGGTAGCCGCGCTTCGCGTCCTTATGGAACAGCACCAACTCAGCCAAAGTGATTTTGAACATGAGATCGGTAAAAAGTCGTTGGTTAACCAAATCCTGAACGGTAAAAGATCGCTGACCATTCCGCACATTATGGCGCTGGCCAAGCGTTTCAATCTGCCCCCGGCCCTGTTCCTGCCGGAAGCGGATTAGCCCTCAACTCCGGCTCAGGCAGTCCAGCGCCACCGCTTTGAAGCTGTCGAAGCTGTCGCTGCCCAGCAGGCGGCTCATTGAACGTTCACGCACGAAGGTGACGAACAGCTCGTAGATCGCCATCGCCTCTTCATAATCGCTCTTGCTGATCGCCAGCAGGAAAATCACGTGCGCAACCTCACCTTCCCCCCAGGCGACGCCCTGCGGCGCCAGCAGCGTCACCACCACGGTCTTCTTCGCCAGCAGCCCCAGCGAATGCGGCAGCGCGATGCCCTCGCCCAGCAGCGTGGAGACGATCGCCTCGCGTTCGACCACCGACGGATAAAAGTCCGCGCCGACGTACCCTTCTCGCTCCAGCTGGCCGCATACCCGGCTGAACAGCTCCGCCTGCGTCAGCGGTTCGTCGAGCACCATGAAATGCTCGGCGTCGAAGAACTTCTCCAGCATGTACGGTTTGGTGCGATCCACCAGCACCAATTTGCCCAGTTGCTCCAGCTGATAATCGGTCGGGAACGGCGACATCACCACCACCGGCTTGTTCTTTTCGCCGATGCGGGCGTTGGAAATCACGAAGTCTTCGTCGATGTGCGCAAGCATCTCATAATCGCGCAGCGAGACGATGCGCGTCATCACCAGTTGCGGATACTTGCGCGCAATCTGCGCCTGGATCATGCGCACCGTCGAGTTGCCGGTATCGCACACCAGCATCACCTGCGGGTGGCGTTCATAACCGATGTTGTAATGCCGCTCCAGCCCCACGCCGATGTGCAACACCAGATAGCCGATCTCGTTTTCACTCAGGGTATAGGGGGTGTATTTGCCCCAGCTGGAGACCGCCGCCAGCGTCACGTCGTAAGCCATCGGATAGTGCTGCTTGATGTTGGCCAGCAGCGGATTGGGGATGTTGATCTGGTATTTCACCCGCGTAATCATGGTCTTGATATGGGTGAGCAGATCGGCCCGCAGCTGCTCGTCGCCCTGCAGATTGTAGTTATAGTGTGCGTTGATGTAGGACAGGATGTAGTCCACCAACGCTTCTTCATCGTCGGCGTTGATCTCGGTCGGTTGCACGTCCTGCACGCGGCGTGCGGCGATGTTGACCCGCAGATAGGCCTCTTCGGCCATCGAGATCTCTTTGCCGGAGGCCGCGCGCAGCTCCGCCGCCAGACGGGTCGACACCTGGCGCACCGCCTCGTCGCCGTCCTCCACCTCGAAGTCCGGCAGCGGATAACCGTCGTTGATGCGCCGCAGGGCCACCGCGCAGTAGAAGATCAGATACTGCTCGCCCTCGTCGGTCAGGCGAATGGCGTATTGCGACAACAGCGGGTGCAGCAATCCGGCGAACGCCGCCACCTGCGGCTGCAACAGGATCTCGTTGTTGAGCAACGGGTTCTCGGCGTCGGCCAGCTGCAGCTGGAACAGCAGATCGGTCAGGCAGGCGCGGATCGCCATCTCCGCGCCGAACAGCTTCATGCCGTAACGCGGTTTGGTTTCGATCGTCAATTGATAATGCGCCAGACGCTCTCTCACCTCAGCCATGTCGTTTTGCAGCGTGCCGCGGCTGACGAACCATTCGTCGGCCAGATCTTCCAGTTTGAGAGAGAAGGCTGAGGTCAAAAAACGCACCAGCAGATAATGCACCCGCTCCTGCGCGCTGCGCGGGGTGGCCTGTTTGCGGCGTTCCTGATGCTGCAGGGCGCTGAACAGCGCGGCGTTATCGACCTGCAGGCGATAGCCGGCCCCGCGGCTATGCACGAAGCGCGCGCCATATTTATCCAGGATCTCGTTCAGCGCGGTGATATCCGCCCGCACCGTGCGGGTGGACACGGCGAAACGCTTCGCCAGCTCATCCTGCGGCAAAGTCTCGGTTTGCAAAGCATCGAACAAGTAAGCCAAACGCGGGTAAGGAAATCGCACCATTCTGTGTCCGTCAATCAGGTAGCCCACCCGGCGAACCGGGCGGGCCACGGGTTACTTCGCCGGCGGCAGAAACGCCATTTGCGAGGGGCTGCCGATCGGCAGATAGCCGCCCACAAAGCTGAGTTTGCCGTCCGTCGGGTTGACGCTGAAGCGGGTGACGTTATCGCTGCGCTGGTTCAGCGCATACAGATAGCGGCCATCCGGGCTCAGCGCCAGCGAACGCGGATAATCGCCGCGGGTCCAGGTTTCCGCCACCGGTTTCAACTCGCCGCCGGCGCCCACGCTGAACTGGGCAATGCTGTTATGCAGTCGGTTGGCGACGTACAGCGTGCCGCCGTTTTTGCTGAGCGCCAGCCCCGAGGCGAAGCTGGTGCCCTGATAGTCGGCGGGCAGCGCGGAAACCGCATGCAGTTGTTTCAGAGTACCTTTTTGGCGATCAAAACGGTAGCTGGTCAACGTCGAGGCTTCTTCGTTCACCAGCAGCACGGTGTCGCCGTCCGGGTGGAACACAAAATGACGCGGGCCGGCGCCGGCGGAAGAGGCGGCGATCCACGGCGGATCGTTCGGCGTCAGGCGGCCGCTCGCGGCGTCAAAGCGCCATTGGTAGATGCGATCCAACCCCAGATCCGTGGAGAACACGAACTTGCCGCTCGGATCGCTGGCGATCATATGGGCATGCGGGCCGTTGTGATCGCTGATGGCGAAGCTGCCGTTCACCGCCGCCGCCGGTTTGGCCGCACCCGCCGGCCCCTGCTGTTGCTGCACCGAGCTGGCGGCGCCCAGGCTGCCATCCGCTTCAATCGGGAAAGCCGCCACGCTGCCGCTGACGTAGTTCGCCACCAGCAGATGGCGGCCGTCCGGCGTCGGGGAGAGATACACCGGCCCTGCCCCCTGCGAATCCACCTGATTGAGCTGAGTCAGTGCGCCATCGGCCGGATTGATCCGGTAGGCGGTGATGCCGCCGTGCTTGCCGCCGTTGAAATCGGCCACTTCGCTGGCGACATACAGCGTCTTGCCGTCAGCGCTCAACGTCAGCTGGGCCGGATTCGGCACATTGCTGACCAGCGTGGCGTGGCTCAGCGCGCCGCTGGCCGGATCGACCTGCACCCGGTAAACGCCTTCGCCGTTGGGATTGTAGGTGCCGATATAGGCAAAATGAGATGACGTGGAGTTCATTGCATCCTCAGCATGCAGCGCCGGGCCGGTCACGGCCAGCAGCGCCAGGAACAACGCGGAGCGTCGGGTTGGAACCTGCCAGTTTCGCATAGTAATCCTCAGTATATATCCGTCATCTTTCAAGCCGCAGCGTTGTTGGCTGCGCAGTTACTCGGCCCATCCATGGGCCTCACCCTTTCGGGGCCGCTGCAAGCAGCGTTTAAATCTGCTCCCGGCAGATTTTTCACCCCAGTCACTTACTTAAGTAAGCTCCTGGGGCTCCTTAGCTGCAACTTGAAAGCTATAGGCTATAGGTAACGGCGGCGCGGCATGCCGCGCCACGGGAAAACCTTCGCCTCCCAGCGTTTACCTCATCCCATTACGCGTTCAGCCCACCAGCGTTTTGGTCATCGCCAGCAGGGTTTTCACGTCCTGCGGGCGCGTGTCGCCGCTGGCGGCGTCGATGATCGAGCTGTAGATATGCGGGATCACGCGTTTCACGCCGGCCGCCAACGCGATCTCGACGATCGGCTCAAAGTTCTCCAGATCGATGCCGCCGGTCGGCTCCAGCATGAAGTCATGCTCGGCGCAGGCCTTGGCGACGTACTGGTATTCGTCCTTGCACTTCAGGCCGCCCATCGGGAAATACTTGATGGAGCTGCCGCCCATGTCTTTCAGCAGGGCGATGGCGGTTTCCACCGGCACGATGCCGTCCGGCGCCGCGGCGCTCAATGGGCCGGTAGAGATCTTCACCCAACCGACGCGGCCGGTCGGCGACACCAGGCCGTTGACCACGCTGTCGTTCTGGCCCAGCAGCGCGCGGCTGGCGCCGACGCCGGTAAACACCTGGTTAACGTGCTGCGGCTGCACCTGCTGAGCGATCAGGCTGACCATCGCCGACTGCTTCGGATCGCCGGCGCCCAGGCCGACCGAGAGCGCGTTTTCAATCAGGCGCGCATAGCGCAGCATGTCGGTCACCGCGCTATCGACATCCGGGTAGTTCTTGGAGAGCACGCCCACCAGCACATGGCCTTCCGCCGCGGCGTAGATGTCCTGCGCGTTGGCTTTGGAGCCGGCCAGCACGTTCAGGCAGACGCGGTCGCGATAGTAGTTAGGCTGCAGCTTCATGCTTGTTTCTCCGTAAACAGGTTTTTGATACAGGTAAAGACGGTCATCAGCTGTTGCTCGTCGACGCTGCGCACGTCGACCTCAATCTTGCCCTCGTTGGCCTTATAGCCGCGGAAGTAGATGGCGATGTCGCCGGTTTTCAGCGCCTGGACGATGTCATAGGTCGACCGCCCCAGCACCGCCTCATCAAAGGTGATCTCGGCGCGAGCGATATCGCGGCCGGCGCTGTCCCAGACGGTCTTGGCGCTGACGCCGGTCAGGGTGTTGAGGCTGTCGAGGAATGGCGTCATCCGCTCCACCATCTGTTGCCCGGTGGTTTTTTCAAGCGTCAGATAGCTTTCAATCGCCTGCGTCAGGCCGAGGATGCCCTCTTTGCCGACCTTCATCGCCCGGCCGATGCCGCCGGATTGCAACTTCACCCACTCGACGAACTGTTTCTTGCCGATCACGAGACCGCTGGTCGGCCCCTCGATGGCTTTGGCGCCGCTGTAAATCACCAGATCGGCCCCCATCTGGTAGTAACACATCAGATCTTCTTCCGCCGCAGCGTCGACGATCAGCGGCAGGTTATGTTTGCGCGCCACCACCGCCGCCTGTTCGACGGACAGAATGCTTTTCTGCACGCAGTGGTGCGATTTGACGTACAGGATCGCCGCGGTCTGCGGCGTGATGCAGGCTTCAATCTGCTCCGGCGAACATTCATTGGCGTACCCCGCCTCCACCACCTTGCCGCCGCCCAGCGCCACCATGGTGTCCACCGGCGCACCGAAGTTGACGTTGTGACCGCGCGGCAGCACGATCTCGCGCGGCACGGTCACCGGCGCCGAGTGCAGGTTCACCAGCAGATTGGCGTTATCTTTAACGATCACCGCCGCCACCGACTGGGCGATGCCCGCCGAGGCGCAGGAGACGATCACCGCATCCTCCACGTTGAGCAGATCGGCGATGTAGGCGCCGGTCTTGTTGACCAGATCCTTGATTTCGAAATAGTGGTTCAGGCCGTAATCAACGGCGTCGATCACGTCCTGGCGCGGCGTAGAAACGCCGAGAATGGTCATGCGGCCGGAGGTGTTGATCACCTGCTTCAAACCGTATTTTTCATAAATCGAAGACATGGCTTGCCTCCCCTTGTTCGGTTAATAGGATTTCCCCGGCCACCACCGCAGCCAGCGGCACCAGCAGCCGTTCGCCCTCGGCGGTTTGCCCTTCGGCGTCGGCGAACACCTGCGGTTCGCGGCGCAGTTCAAACAGCGTGAAATCGGCGTCATAGCCCGGCTCCAGCCGCCCTTTGCCGCTCAGCTGCAGCGCCGACGCGGCGTTCTCCGTCACGCAGGCGATCAACTGCGGCAGCGTCAGGCCGACGCTGAAGAACTTGGACATCACCGTCGCCAGGCTGTGCACCGGCCCGTTCATGCGGTTGCGGCAGTAAATATCGGAGCTGATGGTGTGCGGCAAAATGCCCAGCTTGATCGCCTGGCGCGCCACCTCGAAGCTGAAGCTGGCGGTGCCGTGCCCTACGTCGAGCAATACGCCGCGCCGCAGCGCGCGCTGGATAGACTCGCGCAGCGTGCCCGCCGGCGTCAGAATGCGGTTCGGTTTGCCGTTGTAGCAGTGGGTGATGATGTCGCCGCGGGTCAGCAGATCGGCGATCTCGTCCAGATCCGGCGGGTTATTGCCGATATGCACCATCAGCGGCAACTGGCGGTTTTCCTGCTGGATCTCTTTGGCCAATACCAGCGGGCGAGTGCCGTTTTTCCCCACCACGCTGCTGCTCATGCGCGCCTTGATGCCGATGACAAAGCCGGGGTGGTTGGCGATGGCCTGGCCGGCCTCGCGCTTGTCGATGTCCGTCATCTCCGCCAGCTCGTTCTGCCGCAGCAGGCCGATGCGCGAGATATTGAGGAAGGCGAAAACGTTGGTTTTGGCGCTGCGCGTCAGCTGATAAAAGGCGTCGATATCGTCGGCGCCGGTGCTGCCGGCATCGACCACGCTGGTGACGCCGCTGGCGACGCCGACCCGATCCGGCTCGTCATGGTAAATCGGCGATTCGGGATAGCAATGCACGTGCGCGTCGATCCAACCGGCGCTCAGGCGGCAGTTGCCCGCCAAATCCAGCTGGCGAACGGCGCTGACGTCCGCCGCCAACCGCCCCACCGAGGCTATTTTGCCGTCTTTCACCGCCAGATCGATCAGCGTATCGTCCGCCAGTCTGGCGCCTCTGATTACTAAGTCATACATACCGCATTGCTCCTGTTAGCCCGGGTGCCGCCGTATCGGGCGGCGCCTGGCGCAGGCCTCTTAAGAAATGGCTACCGGGAAGATCGCCCCCAGGATCATCGCGCCGAGGATCGCTCCGCCGGTGATCGGTTTACCCCAGATATAGAACAGCAGCGCGCCGAGCAGCGAACCGATGCCGATCGGGATCGAGGCAGTCATCGCCGACAGGATGATCAACGGCCCGAGGAAACGGCCCGACGAGTTGCCCGCCCCCATCATCACGTCCGCCCCGTAGGTGGAGTTGCTCTGATTGATGGTGAATTTGCGCGCCAGAATGATCACGTAACCGATCGCCAGGCCGATGATCAGACCGGTGGCCAGCGAAGCGGCGAAGTTGGCGACCGGGAACACGATGCCGGCCCCCAAAAGCAGCGCCGGCACGCCCAGCCCGACGCCGGTCTGGATCGCGCCGCCGATGTCGAGGATGCCCACCAGCGAGCCTTCGATGATGCGCGCGAACAGGAAGCTCGCGCCGAACGCCGCCACCGCGCCGTATACGCCGGTATCCATCCCCGCCCGCAGCATGGAGACGAACGCCACTTCGTTAAAGGCGCCGATGCCGTACAGGTAGTACATGTGCGTCCCGGCGAACACGCCGGAGGACAGCAGGCCAACAAAAATCGGGAATGACCAGTCGGCGTACCAGAAGCCTTTTTGGGTTTGCTCTTCCATCATCCCGCTCCTTATTTACCGCTCAGGGTGTTGTGAATAGCGTCCAGCCAGCCCGGCACGCCGAGGCTGAAGGACTCGAGAACTTTCATGTCGAAGCCGCGGAAGAAGCCGCTCAGCACGAACAGCAGCACGATCACCGCCATCATGATCTTGGTGATTTTGTTCCAGCCGCTCTCTTCCACGCCCTTGCCGATCAGAATGCCCAGCACCAGGCCCGGTACGGCGTTGCCCATGATCAGCTGCGCCAGGCCGCCGAAGATAGTGCCCCAGAAGCCGGAACGGCGCCCGGCGTCGATCGCCGCCAGCCAGAAGATCACCGGCATCACGGTGTTCACCAGCAGGTTGGCCGCCGGCACCAGCACCTTGATGGCGGTGACCTGCAGCGCGGCAGGCACGGCGGAAGCGGTGGTATTGAGGAAGGCCACCACCAGCATGCCGATGATGCCGCAGGCGATGGCCATTTTTTTCGGATCGTGCAGCGTTTGCGCCAGATTCCGGTTCTTGACCATCAGGGCCGCCGCGCCCCAGTGCGGGATGATGCGGTGATCGACGTCCTGCGTGAAGGAGCCCGCCGCCACGGAAGACGCCCAGGCGTTGAAGAAGAAGCCCAGACCGAATGAGAAGTGGGAAGCCGGATCGCCCTCGCAGGAGTTCAGCTCGCCCAGGGTGCGAAACGCTCCCATGCCCTGTGTTGTCGGCGCGTGGAACATGCGTGCGGCGCCGGCCCCTACGCCGACCCCCACCAGCCCACCGATAATAATCGATTTAAATAAGATGATTAAAAACATCAGTATACCCTTTCATTTATGCTAACGTTTTTATTTCGTGACGAAGACAACCTTCTCGGTATTGATAATGGTTACGTTCACGGTTATTTCCAGAGAAACGGCATAGCTCTTTCTTTCGCGCGGCAAAAAGAAGAAAAGAAATTTCTCTTTAGTTATTTTCTCTTCCGCCTTCACTACGCTGACGTCCTGCGGCTCGATGCGCAGCAGAATATTGTTGGTGGACTTTAATACCGCGCCCTGCACATTAGCCAAGGCGGAAGCAAAAGCTTTCGCTTTGCTGTCGCCTTTACCCTCCACCTTTACCGATGTGGTATATTGCTCTTTCATTATGGGTTGCCATGTTTTTTGACGTAGGCTTCCACCAGTTTCTGGCCCAGCTCTTCTTTATCCATAAAGCCGAAACCCAGCACGTTGCAGCCTTCGTTAATTGCCGTCACGCCCTCTTCCACCGAACGCATGCCGTATTTGGCCTTGTAGCCGTATTTGGTTTGCGCGGTAATCGCGCCTGCGCCGCCGCTGCCGCAAAAAGAGATGCCCAGCTGCGCGTTTTCCGCTTTCATGACGTCGCCCAGCTTCATGTCGGCCGCCACGCCGGGGATGACCACCGCTTTTCCGCCTGCGTTTTCAACGCCCTGGCCGACTTTTTGCCCTTTGCCCAAACGATCGCCGATCACTACGGTAATTTGACCCATGGTATATTCTCCTGATTGAAATCGATGCGTTAACCGCTATGCGTTATTATCTTTCGCCACTTCGAAGTGCACGGACAGCAAATAGGCTTCTTCGATAGGCAATGTGCCAAACTGATTCACCACGCGTTCCGCCATTTGCATGGACTCGGCGGAAATTTCGTCGAAAAGCGATTTATCCACCTCCGGCAACGGCTCACCGGTTATTGAACGCAGCACCATGGCGCGAATATGCGATTCCAGCATCTGTTGCTGCACCGCATTGGTATAAATATTCTCAGCATTCAGCATCGCGGTAATATCCGCCAGCACCCGAGCGGTGATCTCACCGGCTTCGCTGACATCGGATTGTTCAATTTCTTTTATCGAAGCAGATCCATCATTCACTTTTCAGTACCCCTAGATCCCACATTAATCAGTAAGCCGTAAAGCGCATCACCTGAATAACCCGCTTTCTGTGATGTTTTTACCCTACCCCCGGCAAGATTTTCTGTGTAGACCGGTTTTTTCCAGTTCGAAGTGGAAATCGAATGACGCGCGGGGATCCATTTCGCAAAACGGCGTTATGGCGAAAAAGTAAATGAGATAACAATTACATAACCCGGCTAACGGTTTTTTTTTGCCTCGATTGACGATAAAAGCCTTCGTGATCGGGATCTCTTTCTTTTCTCGCCCCAACCGCCTACTATCAATGGGACAAATCGACATTACCCACACCCCCGCTCCTCTGGCGCGGGGGTGTTGCTTTGTGTTGTTTTTCCGAATTTATGGGCGCACAGACTGGCGCCCTTTGATTTGACTGGAGAGTGGAATGACCAAACCCATCATTACTATTAATGAGCTGGATGCGGAACGCCTGGATGCGCTATTGGAACAACCGGCCTTTGCCAACACCGACGTCGCCGCCGCGCTGAACGACGAGTTGGATCGCGCGGAAATCCTGCCGCCGGAGAAAATGCCGGCCAACGTGGTGACCATGAACAGCCGCGTGCGTTTTCGCGATCTGCACACCGATGAAGAGCATGTGCGCACGCTGGTCTACCCAGCCTCGCTGAAAGACAGCCACGATCAGCTGTCGGTGATGGCGCCGCTGGGCGCAGCGCTGCTCGGCATGCACGTCGGCAAGCAGATCTCCTGGCAATTGCCGAACGGTGAAGAAGCGCGGATTGAAGTGCTGGAATTGCTGTACCAGCCGGAAGCGGCGGGCGAATACCACCGTTAAGCGGTTTTCAGGGCGGCATCCGGCCGCCCTTTCTGTCTCAGATGCAGATAGCGATCAGCACGGCGATCAGCAGCAGCACGTAGATTTTGGCATGCAGCGCATCGCTCACCTTCGGCAAACAGCGCCTGGCAAACACGATCCCCGCAATCCCCGCCACCACCAGCAGCCCCAGAATGTTCAGATTGACGTAACCCAGATACTGCGGCCCGCTCATCTCGCGCCATCCCAACACGATATACATCAGCGCTCCGATCACCGCCACCGGGATCGACAGCGGGTTGGCGGCGCTGACGCAATATTTCATGTCGTAACCATGGCGGCGCAGCAGCGGCACGGTCATCACGCTGCCGCCCACCCCCAGCAGGGTGGCGATGCCGCCGATCAGCGGCCCGCCGCCCCACAACGTGGCGGGAGACAGTTCGGCGCGCGCCGGTTTGATCAGGAAGCCCCGGCGGAACAGACAGTCGGCGATGGTCACCGCCATATAGACCACAAACAGCCCGCGGATCACGCCGTCCGCCAGCAGCGAGGAAGCGAACGCGCCCAGCGCCGCGCCGATGCCGATGAAAAAGATCAGCGGCACGATGGTTTCTCGCAGCAGGTTGCCGCTGCGCCAGTTGGTCAGGGTGGCGTAACTCGCGTTGAGGATCATCACCGCTGTCGAGGTCGCTACAGCAATATGCATCGCCTGGCCGGGCTGCTCGCCCGAGGCGGAGATCAGGTGATAGACGAAAGGCACCACCACAAAGCCGCCGCCGAAGCCAAACAGAATGGTGGTGATGCCGGTCAGAAAACCGGCGCCCAGTACAATCAACGTTTCAATCATGGCCGTGCGCCCGCACGAAGTCGTCGAACCCGGCGCAGAACTGCCCCGCCAGCGGGTGGAATCGCTCGCCGACGAACAGCCCCAAATACTGCTCGCGCACGGCGTCGTGATCCACCAGTTCAATGCCCGCCTGTTCCGCCCGCGCCAGCGTCTGTGCGTCCGGGAAGCCCCAATAGCGCGAATCACCCTGCTTTTCCGCCGCTATCGCTTCGCTCCGTTCCGCCCGCATGAGCTGGCGCGCCAGGAAGGTGCCGCTTTGCACGCCCAGCAACATCATGTTTTCCAGGAACGACAGATCGTGACGCAGCTCGGCGGGCAGACGGGCGAGCACCGGGCCGGCGTCCCAGTGTTCATCCATTTCATGCAGCGTCACCGCACAGCCCTTGTCACCGTTCATCATCGCGCGGAATAGCGTCATCACCCCGCGATAACGCGGCAAGTCGCCGGGGTGCAGGTTCCACAGCAGCTTGCCGCGTCGGCTGAAGGCGCGCACATAGTCGGCGGAGAATTTCTGATAGCAGCGCAGGGAGATCACCGCGTCCATATGCTCCAGGCTGCTGATAAACGTGGCGTCATTGATGTCGAGAACGCGATGCGCCTTGACCCCGGCGGCGGCCAGGAACAGGGCCGGCGGTTGATAGGCCCCCTCACAGGCGGCGGCGTTGCGGCCAACGAACGGGAACACAAAATCGTTCAGCACCTCGCGCTCATACAGCCCCAGGCGGCGAACCGCCGGCTCCTGGGTGCGGCCGCCGCTTTTCGCCAGGGGGAAATACACCGTAAAAGCACACTCGCCTTTCAGGGCGGCGATCAGATCCTGACACACCAGCCAGGAGAAAATGTCGTTGCCGACAAAGAGCGCTACGTTCTTCATACTTCAGCCTTCTTTGCGTTGAAAATAGGGTTGTTGAACACGATTTTGCTGATATCCCGCGTGATGGATTCCATCGCCGAGGTGTAAAAAAGATCGCCCTTTGCGGGCGCGCCGAGCGAGTAAAGATGCTGCTCACGGCCGCGTCGGTCGGCGATTTTCAGCGTATGCGGGTTGCACTTCACGCCGCCGAACAGGTTCTCCTGCACCAGCCCGTCTTGCAGCAGCTGCTGGCTCAGGCGGTTGGGCGGCAGTTGATAGGAAGGCGTGGTGCAGTTGAACAGATACTGCGCGCGCACCCGCGTCTCATGGCAACGAAGGATAAACCCGTCCGTTGCCTTGCTGATATCCACCAGGCCGCCGCAGGCGCGCAGGCGTTGGCTCTCCAGCGCCGCCACGATCTTGTTGGCATTCTTGATCGGCATGGCGTGCCGATTGCGCATCCAGGAGGAGTTGTAAAAGCGCATGAAGACCTGCCGGTTGTTGGCATCCATCTTGACCCAGGCGGCGCACACTGCCGGGTGGATCGCCGCCAGATAGCTGCAGATATGCTCCCGGGCAAAACGCGCGCGATCGAGGCTGTCCGCCAGATCGCGGTAGCAATCGCGCCTTTCCCCCAGCGCCGAGAGCACCGTCAGCCGCTCCGGCCCCGGATAGTGGCGCGCCAGCGCGGCGTTGATCGCATGCACCAGCTGATGCGCGTCAATAAAATCGCGGCCGGCGACAAAGCGCCGCAGCGCCTCAACAAACGCCTCCGGCGGCGGACGCATCACCGCCGGCTGCACGCTGGGGAACAGGCCCGAGCGCGACAGGGCGCAGATGTCGGTCGCTCCCAGGCGCTCCATCAGTTCAACGATGGCGTCAATCGCCGTCAGGCTGCAGCCGATCACGCCGATGCTCGAATAAGGGTTGATCGGCGGCAAGTCCTGATGGGCCTGATAAGCGATCACCCCATCCACCGGGTAAAGGCACTCCGGCGGGTTGTGCCCCGAACACAGCACCAGCGCGTTCATCTGCTCGGCGCCGCCGCAGGCGGTGGTCAGCCGATAGCCGGCTTCGTGCGGCGCGATGGCATTCACTTCGGCAGTGACGAAATTCAGCGCGACGTTACTGTCCGCCGCCATATATATTGTCATGTCGCGAATAAAATCGAGATATTCCCGATACAGCCAGCGCGGCGGATAACGATCCTGGCAAAACTGCGGGAAATGCATGGCGATCCAATCAACGAAGTGCGCATCGTCGAAAATATCCGCCGACATATTTTCCGGCGTCATATTTAATATATGGCTGTCAAAATCGCTGCTGTATGCCATGCCGCCTTTAAATCCCTGCTTGTCGAAAACCGTCAGGGAAAGCGGCCTTTTGCAATGATTAACCGACTTATTTTTTATAAAGTTATACGTAAAAGAGATGCCGGCGGCCCCGCCGCCAATCACACCGAACTTATACATGAAATATCACCTTATAGTCATTGAACTGCGCTAAGAACTATTGCTTCAGGTGTTGGAATAAAATGATGCTTTATTCCTTATTAACTTCTTGTATTGCGAGAACGAGAACCTTCGTCCCACCCTGGTGTGAAGACTTGCACGGGCTTCATGGCCGATAAAATAACGGCGCCCCGAACAAGCGTTATTTTTCTGCCCCGATAGTAGGGCGACCGTCGCTGGCTTGCTTTATATGAAGGGCCAACTATCATTGCGTTTCGGCCAATCTGCCCGCCAAAGGGAACACATGCGCAACGTCCGCATTGATGACATCGACCACGTAACCCGCGCGGTGATCGCCATCGGCACCGATTATCCGCCGGGGCATCTGCTGCCAATGCACAGCCACCGGCGCGCGCAGTTGCTGTACGGCGCTACCGGCGTCATGCACGTTTTCACGCAGCAAGGCAATTGGGTCGTTCCGCCGCAGCACGCGGTGTGGCTGCCGCCGCAGATGCCGCACGCGGTGCGGATGGTCGGCGTCACCACCCGCAGCCTGTACCTTGAACCCAGCGCGTTGCCCGCCGAACGGCCGCAGGTATGTCAGGTGGTCAGCGTCACTCCGCTGATGCGCCAGCTGTTGATGGCGGCGGTGGATATGCCGCTGGAGTATGAACAACAGGGCCGCGACGGAGCGCTGGCGGCGCTGCTGCTGCACGAGCTGGCCAGGCTGCAGCCCTTGCCGTTGCACATCCCGCTGCCCGCCGATCCTCGGCTGGGTGAGCTGTGCCGCGCCTTTTTGCAGCACCCCGACGCCCACGACTCCGCGCAGCGGTGGGCGCCTCGTCTGTACATGAGCATTCGCACCTTCAGCCGCTTCTTTCGCGCGCAGACCGGCCTGCCGTTTTCGCAATGGCGTCAGCGCGCCTGCGTGGTGCTGGCGTTGGCGCTGCTGGCCGAAGGACGCAGCGTGACACAGGTGGCGATGGAAATGGGGTATGACAGCAGCGCGGCGTTCTCAACCATGTTCCGCCGCGTGCTGGGGCAGGCGCCCTCCTCCTATCTGACGGAAGACGGGCGCGACGGTTGACGGATTAGCGGAATTTCTTGTGGTTGGCGTCGCGGGTTTGCTTGAAGCCCTGCGCCAGCTGCTTCGCTTCGGCGACTTTGCCCTGATTGGCCAGCGCCAGCGCCTGATCGATTTGGCCGATCAGGGTATCCAACCCGCTGCGGAAATCTTTCATCTCCGGGCTGTCGGCGGCTTTGTCTTCCAGCTTCGGCGGGGTGCCCTGTTTGGCATCCTGCGCGGCGGCGCGCATGTTCTGCAGGCTCTGTGTGAGGGTAGCGGCGGAGTCGGTATTCAGCACCGTTTTGTAGTTTTCCGCCAGGGTGTCCATATCGTCGCCAAGATCGGCGGCGACCGCCAGCGAACTGGCTGCCAGCAGCGTCAACGCCGCCAGCGCTTTCAGGGTATTCTGCATGTTTGCTCACCTTCCAGTTATTGTTTTAATTAACCCACCGTTACCATAGGCAAGGCCGGGAAAAATCGAAACCGGAGATTTGTAAGCAAGGTTGAGACGGGATAACGCGCAGCCGGCGGGCGCCGGCCGCGCAGCGGATCACTGGCCAGCGATCTTCATTTCCGGCAGCAGCACCGAACCGCACTGGATATTGCTGCGGGTTTCGATATCGCTGCCGACGCTGACGATGTTGCGCAGCATGTCTTTCAGGTTGCCGGCGATGGTGATCTCGCTGACCGGATATTGGATCTCACCGTTTTCCACCCAGAAACCGGCGGCGCCGCGCGAGTAATCGCCGGTGACGCCGCTGACGCCCTGGCCCATCAACTCGGTGACCACCAGGCCGGTGCCGAGCTGCTTCAGCATGCCGGCGAAGTCCGCGCCCTGCCCGGCAATGCGCCAGTTATGGATACCGCCGGCATGGCCGGTGCTGTGCAGGCCCAGCTTGCGCGCCGAGTAGCTGGTCATCAGCCAGGTTTGCAACACGCCGTCCTTGACGATATCGCGCCTCTGGGTGCGCACGCCCTCACTGTCGAACGGCGTCGACGCCAGCCCTTTCAGCAGGTGCGGATGCTCCTCGACGGTCAGCCACTCCGGCAGGATCTGCTTGCCGAGCGAGTCCAACAGGAAGGTAGATTTGCGATAAACGCTGCTGCCGCTGATGGCGCCCACCAGATGGCCGAACAATCCGGTGGCCACCTCGGAGGCGAACAGCACCGGCGCCTTCATGGTCGACAATTTGCGCGGCGCGAGACGCGCCAACGTGCGGCGGGCGCACTCCTGCCCCACCCACTCGGGGCTGTGCAGATCGCCCATCGCACGGCCGATGGTGTAAGCGTAATCCCGCTCCATGTCGCCGTCCTGCTCCGCAATGACGCAGCTGGACAGCGAATGACGGCTGGAACAGTAGCTTTGCAGCATGCCGTGGCTGTTGCCGAACACCTTGATGCCGTAGTGGCTGTTGAAACTGCCGCCTTCGGTGTTGGTAATGCGTTTGTCCGCCGCCAGCGAAGCCTGCTCGGCGCGCGCCGCCAGCTCGATGCCGCGCTCGGCGTCCAGCTCGGTCGGGTGGAACAGATCGAGATCCGGCGCCTCGAACGCCAGCAGATCTTTCTCCGCCGGGCCGGCGCAGGGATCCTCAGAGGTGTAACGCGCGATGTCCAGCGCCGCCTGTACGGTGCGGGCGATGGCATCCGGGCTGAGATCGGTGGAAGAGGCGCTGCCTTTACGCTGACGGTGATACACGGTGATGCCCAGCGCGCCATCGCTGTTGAACTCGACGTTTTCCACTTCGCCGAAGCGGGTGCTGACGCTGATGCCGGTCGATTTGGTGACCGCGACTTCCGCCGCGTCGGAACCGGCGCGGGCCAGCTCCAGCGCCTGAGAAACGGCCTGTTCCAGCGCCTTGCGCTGTTCTGCAACTTGAGTGACTACTTTCATCAATCTGCCATAATTAATCAGAAAATCGTTGAGAAAAGTGCCGGAGCGGCGTAGTTGTGCACGCGGGGCGGCGCGCAAAAATCCTGAGATCTCTGCCGTTGAGTCTAACAGGAACCGCGTTGAATTTCGCATAAAGCCGGCAACCTGTTAGGATTAGCCTCTTTTTAACGGAGCCTACCATGAACAAACAGCCTGAAGACTGGCTCGACGATGTCCCGGAGAATGAAAACGAGGACGATGACGAGATTATCTGGGTCAGTAAAAGTGAAATTAAACGTGATGCCGAAGCGCTGAAAGACCTGGGGGCCGAAATGGTCGATCTGGGCAAAAACGCGCTGGACCGCATTCCGTTGGACGAAGATTTGCGCGCCGCCATCGAGCTGGCGCAGAAGATCAAGAAAGAGGGCCGTCGCCGTCAGCTGCAGCTGATCGGCAAAATGCTGCGCGCCCGCGATATCGAGCCGATCCAGACCGCGCTCGACAAGCTGAAAAACCGCCACAACCAGCAGGTTTCCCTGTTCCATAAACTGGAAGCGCTGCGCGACCGTCTGGTCGAAGAAGGCGATGACGTCATTCCGTCGATCCTGGATCTGTATCCGGCCGCCGATCGCCAACAGCTGCGTTCACTGGTGCGCAACGCGCAGAAAGAGAAGGCCGCCAACAAGCCGCCTAAGGCTTACCGCCAGATCTTCCAATACCTGCGCGAGCTGGCCGAAGCGGCCGACTAAGCGCCGCCATCCCGGGATGAACCCGTTTCATCCCCGGTGATGCGCCGGTTCGCCGCTGCTTTCGCGGATATTGAAGCGCAGGCTGCCTTCCAGCTCTTCTTCCGCCTCTTCAAACAGCAGAATGATCGCGCCGAAACGACGCTTGCTGCGGGCATTCAGGTGAGTGAACTCGATTTCCACCGGCAGACCGATATCGCCGGTCACTACGTCCCACAGCGCGTCGAGGTTGGCGCCGAATCCCTCGTCCAGCGCAAACTTGTGCGCAAAATCGCGGTAGAAGGTCGGCACATCCTGGATCTGTTCAAAATCAAACTCTACTTTTGCCATCAAACTCACTCCACACGAATGAAGTTTTTGTAATGGTCGCGCGTGACGAAGATCAGACCGTCGCTCGAATACAGCAGGCGATCGGCGCCGCGCCGGCCACACTGGTAATTGATGTCCGCTTCGCGCCAGACCCGGCCGCCGGCGCTCGGCAGTTGTCCTTCACGGTTAGAGAATCGATCGCCGCCAATCGCCTTGCCCGGTAATACCGCACAGAGGTTGCCTGAACGCGGGTCCCAGCCCTGCTCGCGCGCCTGCTTCTTGGTGACGTAATAGCCCGGCAGCCGCTGATGCTGCTGCAGGTAGCTCACCACCGTTTGCTGCTGCGTGAGCCGATCGATGCTCTGCTGTTGCCCCGCCGGCGCTTGCACCACCGTCGCATTGCCGCCGATCGCACGGTGCTCGTTGCCGCGCAGCGCGCTGAAGACGGCGATGACCACGGCGATGACAATCGCCAACAGAATCCGCTTGTTCATGACATTCCCTGAAATTATGCCGCCGAAGGCGCCGCAGCTCCCCCAGGCTAGTTAGGTATATAGTCGACCTGGATGAAACTAAGATGACCGGCACGTCACGTTTTCGCGGCGGTGAGCGTTTCATCCATTCATGACAATGATGCCACTTTCCAGTCGTTCTGGCACTCGGAGTCTCTCTGAAAACAGGCCGCCTCACATGAGACGGCCCGCCATGTCAGGCACTGCTTTCAGTATAGTCAGGGAAGGCGCCGCACAACGCGGCGCAACAGGAGGGAACGCATCAATCGATCAAGGCGTGACGATAGCGATGCAGCATGTCGGCCAGGCGTTTCACCGGCCCGGTGACGCTGAGCGGCGCCTGATTGTCCACCAGCTTCTGCTGGTACTCGTTCATTTCACCCAGCAAGCGATCGTAGTAATAGGCGCGCTTGACGTCGTTCTTGGCGGAGACCACCCGATCGGCGGTGCTGCGGATCTGGCGGTGGAAGGCCGACAGCTCTTCGCTGACCGGAATCTCCGCCCGCTGCATGCGCTGGTGGGCAATGATCAGGTTCAACGCCAGACGATACTTGGCGATGTCGTTCGGGAACATCATCAGCAGTTGGTTAAGCTGCTGATACAGCGCAGGCAGATGGTTTTGCCGACGACGCGCCGCCTTGGTGGTCAGCGCCGACACCGCGCTGCTGACGAACTGGTTGAGCAACGTGCGCCCGGTGCGTTCACGCGAATTGTCGCGGATCAGCAGCAGCACCATCAGCCCAACGCAGCTGCCGAGGAACTGGCCCAGCGCCCCGTCGAGAAACTGGGTGACGTTGAACTCCATCGGGTTGCTCAGCACCAGAATGTTGATGGTCCCGGCCAGCAGCCCCAGCGAACCGAGCCGCCGCTTCTGCACCTCGATGCCGATGAAAAACGCCAGCAGGCCGAGGCTGAGACACAGCAGTAAAATGCTCTGCTGCGTCGCCGGCAGGATCACCATGAAGAACAGGGAACCGACCGGGATCGCCGCCAGCATGCCCAGCACGAAATCCATCGCCACCATGCGCGGCGCCGGGGTGCGCATCGCCAGCGAGGTGATCACCGCGATGATCACCATAAAACCGCTGCCGGACGTCCAGCCGGTCCACAGCCACAGCAGGCTGCCGAAGGCCGTCGCCACAAAGGTGCGCAGGCCGTTGATCATCGCGTGATGCCCTTCCGCCGAAGTCGGCTTGACCACGGTTTCGTTGCTCAACACCCCCTCTTCCACCGCGCTGATGCTGCAGTTGGCGTGCACGCCTTTCGACAGCAGCAGGTAGCGCGTCGCCGCGCCGACCCAACCGGTGATGGTCGGCAGCGTTTCCTCGGAACGATGCGTGGTCAGCACCTGGCGCAACAGCTTCATGCGCTTGTGGATCTCCTGTGGGGTTTCCGCCGGGACCATCAGCTGCTCCCGCAGGCTGTCTTTCAGTGCCTCCGGGTGATTCACCAAAATCAGATAGGTTTCGCAGGCCTGGGTGATCAGCGTCAGCGACAGCGTATGCAGCGCTTTTACCCGGCGGTTGACCTTCTGCCAGCGCGAGGACTCCATCATCAGATTGTTGCGCATGCCGTCCAGCGCCGTGGTGCTCTTCACCAGATTGCTCCAGGCGCGGTCGATATCCTCTTTGTCGGCGTTGCTGATGCACATCTGCATCAGGCGGTATTGAGCCACCAGCAGCTGATCCACCGCCCGATCGATGTCCTGTTTGATCGAACGCGGCGAGAACAACAGATCCGCCAACACGGCGCTGACGATCCCCAGCACGATCTCGCTGCAACGCTCGATGGCGAACTGCGGCGCTTCCAGCAGATGAGACTCGCTGGTGGCGACCGTCACGATGATGATCAGCGCGGTATACCCGGCCAGCCCCCAGGCATAGGAGTTCTCCACCTTGATGAGCGAAGAAAGCCAGGTGCAGAAACCGGCCCAGATGCAGCACAGCAGCAGCATCACCACCGGCGCGCGGGCGGTGGTGATGATAATGATCAGGCCGACGAAGCAGCCGATAAAGGTGCCGATGATACGCAGCCAGCCGCGGTGGCGGATGGCGCCGGAGAAGGGTTCGCCGCCGGCGGCAAAGGCCGGACCGGCGGCGACGATGGCGGCGGTCATCGCCGACCAGCGCGGGGTTTCCAGATTGAGATGGAAGCCGACGAACAGCGCAAACACAATCGCGAAGCTGAGTTTGAAGGCGAATCTCAGCCGGATAAAGGTTGGGCTGCTCATTAGCCGAACTCACGCAGCCGGTGCATCAGGCGCACAAAAGGCGAGCCGCTGTCGGCATTGCGATCGTTCTTGCCGACGATCACCACGGTGGCGGTGGTGCCGGCCGGGTACGGATGCTGTTGGTCCTTGGCGTCCAGCAGGATCTTCACCGGCACGCGCTGCGCCAGGCGCACCCACTCCAGGTTGCTGTCGATCGAGGCCAACCCTTTGTTGTTCACCGTGCTGCTGCTGTTGTTCACCGCCGCCGCCACGCTGTCGACGGTGCCGTGCATGATGCGGTTGCTGCCGAGCGGAGTGATCTCCGCGCGATCGCCCTTATTCAGGCCATTCAGCTTGGTTTCTTCCAGGTACGCCAGGATGTAGAAGGAATCTTTCTTCACCAGCGCCACCGCCACCGAGCCGCGGGTGATGTATTCGCCGGCATGGACATTGAGGTTGGTGATCCAGCCATCGGCCGGAGCCCGCACCGTGGTGCGTTCCAGATCCAGCTGCGCCAGCTCGCGCGCCGCCACGGCCTTCGCCAGCTGGTGCTGCACGGTCTGCAGCGAGTTGTTCGACTGGTCAATCTCTTCCTGCGACATCGCCTGCACGCCCAGCTTCACGCGGCGGCCGGCCTCGCGCCGTTTTTCCGCCGCCAACGCTTGATAGTAGGCGACATCGGCGCCGGCTTCCGCCAACGCCTGCTCATAACGCGGCCGATCGACCACGAACAGCACCTGGCCTTTCTTCACCAGTTGGTTATCCACCACCGGCACGTCGGTCAGCAGGCCGCTGACGTCCGGCGCGATCGCCACCACATCGGCGGTAAACTTGGCATCACGCGTCCACGGCGACTCGGTGTAGAACACCCAGGCCTTGAATATCGCGGCGATGCCCAACAGCACAAGAATCAAAGTGATCGCGATTCGGGTTATTTTTATCGAAAAATTTTTCACAGCGACCTCAAACAAAAAGACATGAAATCAGATAAAACAAGCAGCAATACAGCGCAGTGTTAAACAGCGCCGGATGCCAGACAAAATCGTAAATCCCCGTCGGCTGCAGCAGGCGGCGCAAGAGAAAAAACAGCGCCAGCGACACCAGCAGCTCGAAAAACACCGGCGGAAACGACAGTCCGAAGATGACCATAACCGGAAGCAAACTCATCACTTTTTCCTTATTGTTCACTGCGCCGGGGAAAGACACATCTCGCCATTCACATTCTCTTTACATTTTAGCGTGCGCGCGCCACAAATCTTGACCAGACAGCTTGTCCAGGTCACGAACCCGAAAAAAGGTTAAACTTTGGGGCAGACGTCCACGACAGGGATTGCGAGGGTGCCGGAGGAGCGGCAGGATTACGTCGCCGATCGCTCTCGCACGTTGGTAAGGTCTATTCACCCGACCACGTTATATTAGCCTGCTTACTATCAAGGCATCAACAATCTGTGATCTAAATCACTTTTAAGCCAGAGTGAATAATGGAAAGATTAAAACGGATGTCGGTATTCGCCAAAGTGGTTGAGTTCGGGTCGTTTACCGCGGCCGCGCGCCAACTCGGCATGAGCGTTTCATCGATCAGCCAAACCGTCTCGAAACTGGAAAATGAGCTGCAGGTCAAGCTGTTGAACCGCAGCACGCGCAGCATCGGCCTGACCGAGGCTGGCAAAATCTACTATCAGGGCTGCCGACGCATGCTGCAGGAAGTCAGCGAAGTGCATGAACAGCTGTATGCGTTTAACAATACGCCCGCCGGCACGCTGCGCATCGGCAGCTCATCCACCATGGCGCAAAACGTGCTGGCGAACATGACCGCCGAGATGATGAAAGAGTACCCGGGCCTGACGGTCAACCTGGTAACCGGCATTCCGGCGCCGGATCTGATCACCGACGGGCTGGATCTGGTGATCCGCACAGGAGCGCTGCAGGACTCCAGCCTGTTCTCTCGCCGCCTGGGGCAGATGCCGATGGTGGTGTGCGCCGCCAAAAGCTACCTGATCCAGCACGGCACGCCGCAGAAGCCGAGCGACATGGTCAACTTCTCCTGGCTGGAGTACAGCGTGCGGCCCGACAGCGAATTCGAACTGATGTCGCCGGAAGGCATCACCACGCGCATTTCCCCGCAGGGGCGCTTCGTCACCAACGACTCCTCCACCATGATCCGTTGGCTGAAAAACGGCGCCGGCATCGCCTACGCCCCGCTGATGTGGGTGATCGAAGAGATCAAACGCGGCGAGATCGAGATCCTGTTCAAAAGCTACCATTCGGATCCACGGCCGATCTACGCGCTCTATACCGAGAAGGACAAACTGCCGCTGAAGGTGCAGGTGTGCATCAATTATTTAACCGACTATTTCGAACGCGTAGCGGCGGTCTATCAGGGCTATCGCTGAGCAGCGCTCAAATAGCGTCGCGCCAGCGCGGCCAGCAGCGTCAGCGCCACCATGCCGAAGCCCCACAGCAGCCAGATGGCGTAGCCCGCCCAGGTCAGCAGCGCAGGAAAATAGCTCGCCAGCCCGCTGCCCAGCTGTTTCAGCCACGGCAGCCAGGCGTCCAGCACCGCCTGCGGCACCAGGCTCAGCGCACCGTTCACCGGCAACGATGCATTCCCGGCTGCCTCCGCCAACGCCGGGAGCCAGGCCAGCACCCCGGCTACGCCCCAGGCCAGCAGCGTCCATAGCGCCATGGCGCCCAGCAGCAGCGCGAGTGTCCAACCGCCCCGGTTCACGGCACACCGCCGCCGCACTGCGGACAAAAGCGGCTACCCGACGGCAACGGCGCGGCGCACTGGCCGCAGGTGGCGCTCACCGCGGCAAACGGCTGACCGCAGCGGTGGCAATAACGCGCGCCCGATTTATTCACAGCCCGGCATTCCGGGCACAGCGGCCCCGGCTCGCCATGCTGATTATAGCGGTTGCCATGATGCCCGCCGCCGTGGCCCGCGCGCTGATGACCGCCGTTAATACCGCCTTGCCCCAACAACCGTTTCAGTAAGCTCATCCCGCCTCTCCTCTGTGCATTGACGCTGAACCTCACTGTAAACCCTGGAGTAAACTCCAGGGTAAAGCCCGGCGAGCAGGATTTACGTTTCATTACATCGTAAAAGTGGCAAGGCTTTGATGCCGTTAACAAAAGCACCATCGGCATTATCCCACGCCGCCGCGCTGCGTTATGCTGCGGAAACCTCTCCCTGCATCAGGAATAACCATGAAAAAAATCATACTGGACTGTGACCCGGGGCATGACGACGCCATCGCTCTGTTGCTGGCCTGGGGCAATCCGCAGATCGACCTGCTGGCGGTCACCACCGTGGTGGGTAACCAGACGCTGGACAAAGTGACGCGCAACGCCCTGGCGGTGGCCCGCATCGCCAATATCACCGGCGTCCCCTTCGCCGCCGGCTGCCCGCGCCCGCTGGTGCGCAATATCGAAGTGGCGCCCGACATTCACGGCGACTCAGGCCTCGATGGCCCGGTGCTGCCGGCACCCCACCTGCAGTTGGACTCACGCCATGCGGTAGACCTGATCATCGAGACCGTGATGGCCCACCCGCCGGGCAGCGTGACGCTGGTGCCGACCGGCGGCCTGACCAATATCGCCATGGCGGTGCGTAAAGAGCCGCGCATTGCCGAACGGGTCAAGGAAGTGGTGCTGATGGGCGGCGGCTATCATGTGGGCAACTGGAGCGCGGTGGCGGAGTTCAATATCAAAATCGATCCCGAGGCGGCGCACATCGTGTTCAACGAAAAATGGCCGCTCACCATGGTCGGGCTGGATCTCACCCATCAGGCGCTGGCCACGCCGGCAGTCTGCGAACGCATCGCCGCCCTCGGCACCCGGCCGGCCGCCTTCGTCGGCGAACTGCTGGCATTCTTTGGCCGTATGTACCAACAGGCGCAAGGCTTCAGCGCCCCGCCGGTACACGATCCTTGCGCGGTGGCCTACGTGATCGACCCGAGCGTCATGACGGTGCGCAAAGCGCCGGTGGATATCGAACTGACCGGCACCCTGACGTTGGGCATGACGGTCACGGACTTCCGCGCGCCGCCGCCGCCGGACTGCCACACCCAGGTCGCGGTCAAACTGGATCAGGATAAATTCTGGGATCTGGTGGTGGATGCGCTAAAGCGGATCGGTGAGGTGGAGTAAGCGGACGGGAGACAAGACTAACGCGCTTGGGCAGGCGCGTTAGTCTGTATTCTGCCGCGGCAACGGGGAGGCTCAAGACATAACGTCTTTATTTCCAATTCAGCAGAACAATCCTAACAATAAATCATTTTATAAAAACCCAAATAAAAAGATAGAGACAAGAAGAATCTTAATAAAAATAAAACCATGAAAATCACTTTTAATTTAAAAATCAGCAATAGGAAACGATGAAATAAACCTCCTCCGTCACGCCGCCGCTGACGAAACAAATTAAACAAGCAGATACCTATTTTATTCTTCACATTACCTGCCGATATAGGCCATTGCCGGGATGCCTCACGATATTCACACACGCCAACACAAAGACCAACCAACTGATTTTAATAAATAAAAACAATAGTTAGATTAAAAATTGACTGAATCGCAATAGATTTGAGAAAATAGCGCGTCTGTTTTTGAAAAAACAAAAATGCTTTTTGCGGGTGAAAAATACGGCTTAACCTTTCTTTAGGCGCACAGCCTCACGCATTCTCAGGGCAAATATTATTTATCGCTTCACCATGAAGACGACTTAAATTTCCGTAAGACATTTTCGAATTGAACATTACACACATTTCAACATCAGGATAAAGGATAGGGAATAATCAAAACATGCATTCAATAAACGCTATCAGGCCTTGGCAGGTTAACCATGGCCGATAAATCTCCCGCTAACGCAGCGACCATCGCCGTGCTGCCCCTGCTGCTGATCTGGATGACGGCGCTCCTGCCGATCTATCATCCCAATATGGGCGGCGACGGTCTGGCGTTGCCGCAAAACATTCAGGCCTGGGGCGTCATGGCGCTCACTACGCTGATCGTGACGTTTACCGTTTGCCTGGGTCGCATCCGCCTTTCGCTTACCCCCACCGCCCGGCTATTGCTGCTCGGCATCGCCGTGCTGGCGCTGCCGCTGCTGTATACCCGCCCCGAGTGGCGCGAAGACGCCCTGTGGCGCTGCGCCGGCCTGCTCGGCGGTTGGCTGTTCTATGTCGCCTGCCTGCAGCTGCGCCTAACCCCCAGGCAGCGCAACCTATTGCTGTACGGTCTGCTGTTCGCCGCTGGCGTTCAGGCGCTGCTGGCGGCTCTGCAACTGTTCGCCCCCGCGCTGGCGTGGGTATCCCCTTACGGAAGCCGGGTCTACGGCGTCTTTCAGCAACCGAACGTGCTGGGCAGCTTTATCGCCACCGGGCTGGCTTTGGCGCTCTGGCTGCTGCTTGCTCCCCTCTCTGCGCCGATGCGGCGGCGGCAAATCCCGCTGCTCGCGCTGCTGGCCGTTTTCTCCGCCCTGCTGGTGCTGATCCAGTCGCGCGCCGCCTGGCTCGGCGGCGCCTTGGCGGCGGCATTGCTGCTGTGGCGTTTTGCCCGCCAGCGCCCGGCCGCAAGCCGCAGGGCCGGCGGCGCGCTGCTGTTGGGTATGGCGATCGGCCTCACGGTGCTGTTCACCGGTTTCGGTCTGGAGGGTCACACCGGCCTGATCGGTCGGGGGCTATCCAACAGCGCGCGTCTGACCATGCTGCACGACGTCGGCGCCATGATCCTGGCCAAGCCGCTGCTGGGCTGGGGTTACGGCGGTTTTGAATACGGCTTCGCGCACTTCCGCCTGCAGGAAATGCCCTGGCGAGAAGTGCTGGAAGTCGCCGGGCATCCGCACAATGAAATCCTGCTGTGGTGGGTTGAGGGTGGTCTGCCGGCGCTGGCGGGTATCATGATCGTCCTCGCCGCCGGCGCGCTGCTGCTGAAATGCGCCTGGCAACGGGATCGCGCGCAGCGGGACGGCGCGCGCGTCGGGCTGTTCCTGGTGCTGCTGCCAATGCTGGTGCATACCCAGCTGGAATACCCTTTCTATCTGTCTGCGCCGCACTGGCTGGCGTTTCTGTTGCTGCTGGCGTTGCTGGACGGCCAAACCGGCGAGCCCCGCCCGCTGCCGTTCGCCAAAGCCCTGAGCCTGCCGGTGGCGATGGCGGCGGTCGGCGTGCTGGCGATGGCGGTCTTCGCCTGGCAAGGGCGCATCGCGCTCACTCAGTCGGAACGCACTATGCTGGCCAACATCGACAGCATCGAGCAGATGCCGCCGCCAGCCGCCTGGATCTACCGGGAGCGCAAAACGTTCGACGAGCAATCTCACGCGCTGCTGGTCTATAACCAGACACGTGATGATGCCCTGTTGACCGGCTATCGGCAGTGGGCCAATGCCTATCTGCAGCGCCGTATCGACGCCAACGTCTACGCCACGCTGATCATGATCTTGCGCTATCAGGGGGCCCAGGCGGAAGCCGACGCTCGCCTGCGGGAAGCCGCTTTCCTGTTTACGCGGGATGCGCGGTTTAGGTAGGGACAACAAGGTGAGAGCGATGCCTCGTCGCTCTCACCTGCGTCATTTATGTAGCACAATTAACGCGGCAAAATCGCGCACTCTTTATCCAGCAGCGATTCTACCGACGCGCGATTGCCGACGTCCCAGCCGCGCTTCGAGGCCAGCAAAATAAACCCTTGCCGGCCGGCAAACGTCGTCGGAACGACGACCACGCCATATTCCGCCAGCTGCGGCGGCGACAGATGGAAATAATCCGCCAAATCCTTAATCGGGTAGATGCCCATCACGGCTGGCTGCATCACGCGGCGAGCATAATAGGTGTGGCGTAACAACTTATCCGGCAAAGGCCGCCATTGCTCCTGTATGTAGGGGCGTTCCGCCTGCAATTGGCGCCGCACATCTTCGCGCAGACAGGTCAGGTGAATATGCAATTGGTTCTGGCTGCGGCCATAAGCGGAGTTGATCGCCATGCCCAACATATCATCCGGCACCGGCCCGCCATACTCAGCGGCCAGCCGGTAACGCATCAGCCATGCATAGCCAAAATAGTCCGTCCGTTCCCCGGCCAGCAGCTGCGGGCTTTCGATGCCGGAGAGCGGCGCCGTCGGCACCAGGATGAAGTGATAGGGATAACGCGGGTTTTGCAGCACGCTGAAGCCCTGCGCTTTCCCCTGCGGCATATAAATCTGCTCACACGGGGCCGGATCGCGCTTTTGCTGATAGTTGGCCATGCAGAGCTTATCGACCACGCCCCACAACGCATCGGAACGGGCGCACCCCGTCAGAGAGAGAACCCCCAGCACCAGCAGCCAATGCCGGGCGGATAAAGCCAGGCGCGTCATTCTCGTAGTGATCTGTTTTTTCGCCACGTCAATTTTATTCCATTATGTCGTGCAGGCTACGGCGTCCTGCCGCGCTTAGCGTTACGAATGCGAGAAAGGCCGCAAAATGGAGAATGGTTGAGGGGCCAACGCGCGGCCCCTTGAGGAAAGATTACGCCGTGCCGCCGACGGTCAACGTATCCAGTTTCAGCGTCGGTTGGCCGACGCCTACCGGCACGCTCTGGCCTTCCTTGCCGCACACGCCCACGCCTTTATCGAGCGCCAGATCGTTGCCGACCATCGAGATCTGCTGCATCGCCTCAATGCCGGAGCCGATCAGCGTCGCCCCTTTCACCGGCTTGGTGATACGGCCCTTTTCGATCAGGTAGGCTTCGGTGGTGGAGAACACGAACTTGCCGGAGGTGATGTCCACCTGGCCGCCGCCAAAGTTCGGCGCGTACAGACCGTACTCGACGCTGGCGATGATCTCTTCCGGCGTCGATTGGCCCGCCAGCATGTAGGTGTTGGTCATGCGCGGCATCGGCAGATGCGCGTAGGACTCGCGGCGGCCGTTGCCGGTCGGGGCGACGCCCATCAGCCGCGCGTTGAGCTTGTCCTGCATGTAACCTCTCAATACGCCGTTTTCAATCAGCACGTTGTACTGGCCCGGCACGCCTTCGTCGTCGATCGCCAACGAGCCGCGGCGCCCGTGCAGAGTGCCGTCATCCACCACGGTGCACAGTTCGGACGCCACCCGCTCGCCCATATGGCCGCTGAACACCGAGGTGCCGCGTCGGTTGAAGTCGCCTTCCAGGCCGTGGCCCACCGCCTCATGCAGCAGCACGCCCGGCCAGCCGGCGCCCAACACTACCGGCATATTGCCGGCCGGCGCCGCCACCGCGCCAAGATTAACCAGCGCCATGCGCACCGCTTCTTTGGCGTAGGCATCGGCGCGCACGTCGCCGTCGACGGTTTCCAGGAAATAGTCGTAACCGAAACGACCGCCGCCGCCGCTGGAGCCGCGCTCACGCTTGCCGTCCTGCTCCACCAGCACGCTGACGGAGAGGCGCACCAGCGGGCGAACATCCGCCGCCAGCGTGCCGTCGGTGGCGGCCACCAACACCTGCTCGTAAACGCCGGTAATGCTGGCGTTCACTTCCTGCACTCGCGCATCGGCGGCGCGCGCCACCTTGTCGACGCGGTGCAGCAGGGCGATTTTCTCTTCGCGCGGCAGACTTTGCAGCGGATCGAGCAGCGGATACAGCGCCCGGTAACCGATCTCACCCAGGGTATGCGCCCGCCCGTCGCCCTGCTCACGCACGATGCTGCGCGCCGCCTGGGCGCTCTGCTGCAGCGCATTCAGGGTGATCTGATCGGCATAGGCGAAGCCGGTCTTCTCACCGCTGACGGCGCGCACGCCGACGCCCTGGTCGATATTGTAAGAGCCATCCTTGATGATGCCGTCCTCGATCACCCAGGCTTCGTGATAGCTGGACTGGAAATAGAGATCGGCGTAGTCGATACGGCGTTCTGCCAGTTGACCCAGTACCCTGTACAGGTCTTGATGACTCAGCTTGTTGGTAGCGAGTAACTGCTCACTGACAAACGTCAGGCTCATAATGGTTTCACTCTTGATTGGAGGATAGCTTGTCAGACGGCGCCGTCAGCGACGTCTGGAATCGGTTGTGCTGCAGCACCGGCATCTGCGCACGAATATTTTTCAGGCTTGCGGCGTCCACACGCACCTTCAGTGCCGCCACGGCGTCCGCGTTCTCGGCCAGCACCTTGCCCCAGCCGTCGACAGCCATCGAGTGGCCCCAGGTGCGGCGGGTCGGCCCGTGGCGCCCCACCTGCGCCGGCGCCAGGATCATGCACTGGTTTTCGATCGCCCGGGCGCGCAGCAGGATTTCCCAATGCGCCTCGCCGGTCACCCGGGTAAAGGCCGCCGGCACCGAAATCAGTTCGGCGCCCTGCGCCCGCAGCGCCTGGAACAGCGCAGGGAAGCGCAGATCGTAACATATGGTCATGCCCAAACGCCCGACCGGCGTATCCACCACCGTCAGGTGCTGCCCGTGCTGGTAGGTATCCGACTCGCGGTAATGGCCGTGCGCATCGTTGATGTCCACATCGAACATGTGCAGCTTGTCGTAGCGGGCGCGGATCTCGCCCTGCTCGTCGAACAACAGGCTGCTGGTGGTGATAAGTTCCGGGTTTTCACGGCTGATCAAGGGCATCGAGCCCACCAGCAACCACACGCCATAGCGGCGCGCCAGCTCGCGCACCGCGTTCTGCAGCGGGCCATCGCCCTGTTTTTCCGCCTGTTGGCGGTAGGCCGCGGAGTTGGCGAACAGCAGCGCGTTCTCCGGCGTCATGACCAGTTTTACCCCGGCATTGAGCTGCTTGATCTGCTGTTCAATCTGGGCCAGGTTATCGCGCACCTGATCGCCACTGCACAACTGCAACAACGCAACGTTAGCATTCCTCATGACGCCTTATCCTCCTTTGCCTTACGAAGTACCTCATTGATCTTCGGCTGGTCGAGATCGCCGCCGATATGGTAGCGAATCAGCGAAATCTTGCTCCACAGCGGCCCCAGCACCTGCGAGGCGGCAAATACCGCCGCGCCGACGATCGGGTTGACGACAAACGCTGTGGCCACGCCGACGGTCGCCGAAATCGCCGGCGCCACCACCGCCTCCATATCGATGCGGCGGCGCGCCAGATCGATCTGGCCGCTCATGGCGATGTCCGCCGCCAGGCCGTCGATCAATAGATTATCAGTATGCATTATGCCATCTTTCAGCCAGGCGGTGCTGCGGATGGAATCAAAGTAGAAACCTTTGCCGAAGGTATCGCTGAAATCAAACTGCAGCTTGCGCAGCAGGGCGTCGAAGCTGACCAGCCGCAGCAGCTGGCCGGCGCGGCCGCCGCCCATGCTGTCGATCTCGCCCTTGCCCATCTTGACCTGCAGCGCGCCGCTCAACGTATTCACCTGCGGCTGCCACGGCGCGCCGTGCCAGTACAGATCGAAGTCCACGTCGTAAGGCGCCCCTTTCAGCGGGATAGTGATGCCGAAGAAGGCGGCGGTTTCATCGATCTTGCCGCCGAGCAGTTTGCCTTTCAGCGAGCTGCGCTCTTCCTGCGCATTTTGTTTCCACAGGCCGGTGGCGCTCATGCGCCCTTTGCCGGTGTCGACCAGGCCGTGATCCAGCGTCAGGGTATCTCCCCGATTGGTCAGATCCGCCTCGACCCTGCCGAGGTTCTGCCCCAGCACCCAGCACGACTTGCAGCGCAGCATCAGCGAAGGCCAGTCGCGGAAAGAAAGTTTCTCGGTCGACGGCGCCGCCGCGCCCGCCGCGTTTTTCGTCTCAGCGAACTGTGGGTTGTAATACAGGTAGTTGATATCGGCGCGCCACGGCCCGCGATCGGCCACCCGCAGGCTGCCGTCCACTTCGTCGCTCTTGGCGCTCACCAGGGTAGCGCCAAGCTGTTTTTCGGCCGACAGCGTCAGCTTATGCCAGGCCTGGCCGCCCAACAGCAGCTGCGGCGTGGTCAGCGCCACGGTGGTGGGGAAGCTGAAACCGCCCACCTGACCGCTGCCGCCGCCCTGTTTCAGCGCCGGCGCCAGCAGCGCCAGCCATTGCTCGCCGTCCAGCGCCGGCAGGTTCAGCGTCATCGATTTGCCGGCCGGCAGCGGCGGGGTGCCGCCACCGTTGGTTTGCCAGGCGGCGCGCGCCAGATTCACCTGTTTCTTGTCGAAGTTCCATTCACTGTTGAAGCGGTTCTGCTTGCCCGCGCTGCCGGTCAACATGAAGCCGTTCAAACCGCCTTTGACCTTGACGTTCACCGGCAGCGCTTCGCCCGGCGCCTTGTCCAGCGGTGAAGGTAAGTGACTGCTCACTTTCTTCAGGTCTGCGTCAAGGCCGATATCGTAGCTGGCCGAACCTTGGTGCGGCAGCGTGATGGCCACCTGGCTCTGCCAGGGCGCGCTGCCGCTGAGCGCATCGGCGGCCTCTTTCGGCAGGCCGGGGAACTTGCCCGGCTGCCAGTCTCCTTTCAGGCCGACGTTGACCTTGTAGTCACGCTCGCCTTCCTGCGTAGTGAAGTTGACCGCCACCGGTTGCCCGAACCAGTTGGCCGACAGGGTGTCGCTCTCCAGATTGCCATTGTCGAAGCGGAACTTGCCGCTGAGCTTCTGCAGCTCGCTTTCCAGCGGTTTTATCAGCAACGAATTGTTGTTCAGCGCCACTTCGCCGGTGGCTCTGACCTGCTCGCCGTCCAGGGGGATATCAAGATGTAAGCGCCCACTGACATCACCGCCAATCTGCAGCTGCTCCAGCGCCGCCCCCAGCGAATCGTGCAACGGTGTCTGCATGAAGTAATCATGTACGTCGCTGCCCGCCCCCGCGACATCGGCGTCGATCAGCAACCGCTCTTTCAGGTAATCCGGGATCACCGCGCTGATATTTTTGCCCGCCACCTTGCCCAACCGGGTTTGCGGCGCATGCATCCACAATCCCTCGTTGGCGAAATCGAGATCGATCGCCAAATCGGTCAGCGCCGGCCAGCCCGGTTGGAACTGGAAGGTGGCGTGACGCAGCGGCACGAAGACTTCGAACTGCCCTTCGTTTTTGCGGTACGGGAAATGCTGCGGATCGCCGGAATAAATCAGCGTGGCGTTATCCACCTGGCCGCCCTGAATGGCGCCGCCCAGGTAGTCCACCAGATGCTTGCCCATCAACGGCTCCGGGAAATAGCGCCAGGCGTCGGCGCCGTCATACAGGCGGATGCCCGCCAGAATGTTCAGCCACGGCTCGCCCTTGGCCGGCTGCTGATAACGGAAATCACCGTTGACCCACAGCGACTTCGCCTTGACGTCCAGCCCCTGGCTCGCCAGCTCCCAACCTTGGTCGTTGTAACGCCAGGTCAGCGCGCCGCGCGCGCTGCTGATTTCAAGCGGCGCGCGGAACATGTCGCCGTAAGGCAGGGTGCTGTCAGTGAGCCCCAGCGTCAGGCGGCCGTTCTCCACCCCGCCGCTCAACGCGCCGGAGAAGTGGTTGACGCCCGGCAGCAGTTCCCAACGCTGCCAGCTGACATCGCGCCACAGCGCCTGAAAACGGCTCTTTTCCGGCTGCTTGAGCGGGATGTCCAGCGCCAGCGCTGCCACCTGCCCCTGCGGCTGCAGATCGTTCCAGCGCTCGAGCGCGTCCGGACTGAGGAACGAGAAGGTCGGCAGCAGCGCCGACAGGCGCTCCAGTTGAAGGTGAGTCGCGCGCACCCGCAGCTCTTCATTCTGCGCCGGCCCCATGAATTCGGTGTTTTCCGGCAGCCACAGCGCGGAAAGCGCGCCCTGCGGCCAGGCCTGGCCGTCGGTGCTCAACCGCAGCTGCGGCACGTCGAGCTGCCAACCGGTGCCCTGGCGGCGCAACGACAGCGCCAGATTGTCCACGTCCAGCCGGTGCTGCGCGGCGCCGGTATTCCAGTTGGCCGCCCCCTGCTTGAGCAACGCATGGCCGCCGGCGATTTCGCCGTTCTGCACCTGCAGCCAGGCCGCCAGGCTGAAGTCGGCGCTTTCCAGCCCGGTATTGGCGCGCAGCCAGCGGGTAAACCAGGGTTTCATGTCGATGTTATCGGCCTGCAGATAGACCGTGCCGGTGTCCAGCAGGCCCTGATTATCGCGCAGGTCCATGCGCAGCTGCACCACGCCGTGTTGGCCGTTCAGCGTCGACAGGCTGATCTGCCCCTCGGCGCGATGGCGATCGCGGCCGTTGAGCCAGGTCAGTTGGGGAATGTCGAATTCGGCGCGCGCGCCGGCAGGTGTCAGGAACGAGATACGGCTGTCGCGCAGATCGAAATGGTCGAGCTGGCGCAGCATCAGATCGCTGATTTTACCGGGCTCAAGGCCGTCGCCCTCACGATCGCCGCCCAGCGTGGCGTTCAGATCGAGGCGGAATTGATAGAAGGTCAGATCGCGGAACTGCCAGCGCCAATGCAGCAGCGATTGCCACACGTCCAGCGCCAGCGTCACGCGTTCGATATGCACATCGCTTTTGGGCAGCGTAACGCTCAGGTTGCGCACTTCAAGCTGTGGGCCGAAGGTTTCCCAACTGCCCTGCAGGAAATCCATCTGCACAGGCACACCGGATAGCTTCTCCACCTGCGCCAGCAGTTGGGGACGATAGTCGTTCAGCTTCGGCAGCATCAGGCGCAGCCCGCTGATCAGCAGCGCCACAATCACGATTAGGGTGGCGCCTGTTGCTAACAGAATCCCAGGCAGTCGCCTCACGCAGTTCTCCTTGCTCCGCTGCCTGGCAACGGGAATATCTATGCACTGACGGGCCCGGCATGCCGGGCCCCTACCGATGTCGGGCGGGCTACATCATGACGACGTCGAACTGCTCCTGGCTGTACAACGGTTCGATCTGCACCTTCACCTGTTTGCCGACGAAGATCTCCACTTCGGCCAGCGCATGCGACTCTTCGCTCTTCAGCGCTTCGCCGACCGCCGCGGAGGCGTACACCAGGAAGCGATCGGAATCGTAAGCATGGTGCACGCGCACAATCTCGCGCAGGATCTCGTAGCACACGGTTTCCACCGTTTTCACGGTGCCGCGCCCATTGCAAGTAGGACAATCGTGACAGAGCACATGTTCAATGCTTTCACGCGTGCGTTTACGCGTCATTTCAACTAAGCCTAGCTGAGAGAAGCCGTTGATCGTGGTTTTTACCCGATCTTTACTCAACGCCTGCTCCAGCGAGTGCAGCACCCGGCGGCGATGCTCTTCGTTGTTCATATCGATAAAGTCGATGATGATGATGCCGCCCAGGTTGCGCAGCCGCAGCTGGCGCGCGATGGCCTGCGTCGCCTCGATGTTGGTATTGAAAATGGTTTCGTCGAGGTTGCGGTGGCCGACGAAGGCGCCGGTGTTGATGTCAACCGTGGTCATCGCCTCGGTCTGATCGATGATCAGATAGCCGCCGGACTTCAGCTCCACCTTGCGCTCCAGCGCGCGCTGGATCTCGTTTTCCACATCGTACAGATCGAAAATCGGCTGGCTGCCGGTATAGAGCTCGAGCTTGTTGGTGATGTCCGGAATGTACTCGCCGGTGAACTCCACCAGCAGATCGTGCGTCAGCCGCGAATCGACGCGAATGCGATCCAGCGCCGCGCCGGCGAAATCGCGCAAAATGCGCTGCGCCAACGCCAGCTCGCCGTACAGCTTGTATTTGGTCTGGTTGCGCTTCTTGCGCTCCATCACCTTGGTCCACAGGCGTTTGAGGAATGCGGCGTCCTGCGCCAGCTCTTCCTCGCCGATGCCTTCCGCCGCGGTGCGGATGATAAAACCGCCCAGCTCGTCGCAGTGCGGCGCCACGATCGCCTTCAGGCGCTCGCGCTCGGCTTCGCTTTCGATGCGCTGCGACACGCCGACGTGCGCCGCGCCCGGCATGAAGACCAGATAACGCGAAGGCAGCGTGATATCGGTGGTCAGACGCGCGCCCTTGGTGCCAAGCGGATCTTTCACCACCTGCACCATCAGGTCTTGCCCCTGGCGCACCAGCTCGGCGATGTCGCGCACGTGGAAGTTTTTCCGCTCGTCGCCGGCGACGCATTCGGTATGCGGCATGATGTCGGAGGCGTGCAGGAAGGCGGCCTTGTCCAGGCCGATGTCGACGAACGCCGCCTGCATGCCCGGCAGGACGCGGCTGACGCGCCCTTTATAAATATTGCCGACGATGCCGCGTTTGGATTCGCGTTCGATATGGATCTCTTGCAGAATGCCGCCATCGATATAGGCGACCCGCGTTTCAGACGGTGTGATATTAACCAGTAGCTCAGCTGTCATGCCTTCTCCTCAGAGCCGGTCGATAATGGCAGCGCCCATCAACCGGTTCTTACATCACGTAATGCGACAAAATTACTGAGCAGCTCATGTGTTTCGACCAGCGGCAGACCAACCACTGCGTGATAACTCCCGGTTATCGTTCTGACGAAACAACCACCCTTTCCTTGAATTCCATAGGCGCCCGCCTTATCCATCGGTTCGCCCGTAGCAATATAGTCGCGGATATCCTGTTGTGACAGGCTGCGGAACGTCACGTCGGTCACCACCAGTTGGCAACGCACGTCGTGGCGATCGGCGATCGCCACTGCCGTCATCACCTGATGCTGCTTGCCGGACAGGGCCGCCAGCATGTCCGCCGCATGGGCTTCGTCGCGCGGCTTCTCCAGCACCCGGCCGTTGAGCACCACGATGGTGTCGGCGCCCAGCACCGGCCGATCTTCCTGCGCCAGCGCCACGCCCGCTTTGGCCTTGTCCTGCGCCAGGCGGCGCACATAGGCCTCCGCGGCTTCGCCTTCCCGGCGCTGCTCTTCGGTATGCGTCAGCAGAATGTCGAACGACACGCCCAGCAGGGTCAGCAGTTCACGTCGACGTGGGGAGCCGGAGGCCAGATAAAGCGAAGTCATTGATATACCCTTACTGTACGGCGAACTGACGGCGGATTTTGCGCATCAACAGGAATAACCACGGCCACAAAATGCCGTTTACCACACTACTCCAGAACACCTCTGGGCGGAAAGAGACGTTGATCACTAAAAACTCAGCCCAGAACACCACCACATCCATCGACAGCGACAGCAGCACGACGATAAGCGCCTGTTGCCACAGCGCCATATTGCGGAACAGTTGGAATTTGAACGCCACCAGATAGGCGATGATGCCCAGCGCCAGCGCGCGCACGCCCAGCGTGGAACCGAGGATCAGATCCATGATCAGCCCCAGCACGAAGCCGGTGCCGACGTTGACCCGGTGCGGCAAGGCCATCACCCAGTAGATCAGGATCAACACCAGCCAGGAAGGCCGGAACATGTAGATCTGTTCCGGCCACGGCATGATTTGCAGCACCAACGCCACCAGGAACGACAGCCAGATTATCCAGCGCCCGTGGCTGCGGTAGCTGTTCATTGCACCACCCCCGCCGCCGCGGGCTGAACCTGAGGCTGAGCAGAGGCCGGAGCCGTGGTTTGCGGCGCCACCCCGGTGGCCGGAGCCGGCAGTTGCGGCCCGACGGAACCGGCAGGCGGCAGCACCTGCGGCATCATCTGCATCAGGCGTTCATTGGCCACGCGGTGCACTTCGTCCGGCGGCAGCGGCATGTCGCCGTTGCGATCGGCGCCCCACAGCAGCAACAGGTAACGCAAGCGCTGCAGACCGGCGGTCGGCCGCGCCTGAATCACAGTGTAAGCGCGCTGGTTGTCGACCTTGACCGAGGAGACCACCGCCACCGGATAGCCTTCCGGGAAGCGGCCGCCGAGACCGGAGGTGACCAGCACGTCGCCAACGCGGATATCGGTGTTGTTCGGCAGATGCTCCAGTTGCAGATCGTCGGCGCAGCCGCTGCCTGCGGCGATCACCCGAATATCGTTGCGCAGCACCTGGATCGGCAGCGCATGCGAGGCGTCGCAGATCAGCAGCACGCGGCTGGTGACTTTCGCCACCGCCACCACCTGACCGACCACGCCCTTGTCGCTGATGACCGGCTGGCCTTCATAGACGCCGTTGTCCGACCCTTTGTCGATCACCACCTGATCGCTATACGGATCGGAACCGGTGGAGATCACCTGGGTGACCATCTTGTGTTCGTCCTGACGCAGCGGAGAACCCAGCAGCTCGCGCAAGCGGGCGTTTTCCTGCTTGAATTGGCCAAGAAGAAGAATATCGCTGTTTTTCAGCAGCAGTTCCTGCCGCAGAGCGCGGTTTTCCAGCTCCAGCTGTTGGCGGGTGGCCAGCGTCTCTGACACGCTGTCCAAAACTTTACGTGGCCCGTTGGCCAGAAAATAGAAAGGGCTGACTGCGGTGTCCATGTAGTTGCGTATCTTCACGAACGTGCCGAGCCGGCTGTCGGCAACGATCAGGCCAATGGCCGCAATCACCGCCAAAAAAAGTCGCAGTTGCAGGGAAGGCCCCCTGCTAAAAATCGGCTTCATAAATTATGCGAGTTCCTCGACAACAGAAAGAGGAACCGTACCCGATTCTCGCTGTGCGCATTCATCCGATACGATTCCTCCTTCCAGGGGCTGACTATTCTTCGCTGAACAAATCGCCGCCGTGCATGTCGATCATTTCCAACGCCTTGCCGCCGCCGCGCGCCACGCAGGTCAGCGGATCTTCCGCCACTACGACCGGGATGCCGGTTTCTTCCATCAGCAGGCGATCGAGGTTGCGCAGCAGCGCGCCGCCGCCGGTCAATACCATGCCGCGTTCGGAAATGTCGGAGGCCAATTCTGGCGGGCACTGCTCCAGCGCCACCATCACCGCGCTGACGATGCCGGTCAGCGGCTCTTGCAGGGCTTCGAGGATTTCATTGGAGTTCAGAGTAAAGCCGCGCGGTACGCCTTCGGCCAGGTTACGGCCGCGGACTTCGATTTCGCGCACTTCGTCGCCCGGATAGGCAGAACCGATTTCGTGCTTGATGCGCTCGGCGGTGGCTTCGCCGATCAGCGAGCCGTAGTTGCGGCGCACATAATTGATGATCGCTTCATCGAAGCGGTCGCCGCCGATGCGCACGGAAGAGGAGTACACCACGCCGTTCAGCGAGATCACCGCCACTTCAGTGGTACCGCCACCGATATCCACCACCATGGAGCCTGTCGCTTCGGAGACCGGCAGACCTGCGCCGATCGCCGCCGCCATCGGCTCTTCAATCAGAAACACTTCGCGCGCGCCGGCCCCTTGGGCGGATTCGCGGATCGCGCGGCGTTCAACCTGGGTTGCGCCGACCGGCACACAGACCAGCACGCGCGGGCTTGGGCGCATGAAGCTGTTGCTGTGAACCTGTTTGATAAAGTGCTGCAGCATTTTTTCGGTCACGAAGAAGTCGGCGATCACGCCGTCTTTCATCGGGCGAATAGCCGCGATGTTGCCGGGGGTGCGGCCCAGCATCTGTTTGGCGTCATGACCGACGGCCGCAACGCTCTTTGGGGAGCCGGCACGATCCTGACGAATGGCAACCACCGAAGGTTCATTCAGTACGATGCCTTGCCCTTTAACATAAATCAGGGTATTGGCGGTACCCAAGTCGATGGACAAGTCGTTGGAAAACATGCCACGAAATTTCTTAAACATAACGAAAGGATAATCCTGCAAGCTGGGGGCGGAAAATAAAATCCGCCTACTTTACCAACCACACGAAGCAGCGACAAGGCGCAAAAACGTTCTACTTCGGTGAAAAATAGTCTGTATTGTTTCTGCTCGAATGCACGGAAATTGGATGAGGCCTGAATTCCCTGAACAAAGGCTCAGTTTACCACCCTGTCAACGCACGAAACGGCGTAACACAGCTCATAAAATCTAACATATTCCCTGATTGCCGCCGATGGTAAGCACCTACCAACGCCAACCAGATAAAAGCTGACAAGAGCCTATCTCAAATAGGCGTTGTTGTCGCAGGCAGTTTGGAAAAAACTCCAAAAAGACGGTAACGAGGCCCAGATGGATCCGGCCCTCATTCTACGTCAATTTTTGTCCGTCAATCAGCTTAAACGCGATAACGACGTGAATATTTTTTACGCCCCGCGTCGATAGGTTCCGGCGATGCGAAAAAGTCGCCCTGCCCGCCATGGATCCCACGCTCTTTCAGCGTCTGCCATTCGTTGCGCGTGCGTACGCCGGCGGCGAACACCTGAGCGCGCGTGCCCGCGCAGGCGCCGGTCAGGCTCTGCACGAACAGCTGGTTTTCATCCCGCTTATCGATGCTCCGCACCAGCCCCGGGTGGAGCTTGACGATCTCCACCTGCAGCGACTTGATATAGGACGTACTGACCACGGTTAAACCCGCTTTGGACACCGCGAGACGGCAGCCCAGCCCTGACAGCAGCCTCAGCACCGGACGCAAACGGTCGATATGTTGACACACATCTGCCTCCGCAAGTTCAATCAGAATTCGCCGACGTTGGCTTTTTTCGCATTGCAACAGCGTATCGCGCAGCCAGCGCTGGAAAGAGCGCTGCAAAATCGAGTCCACGCATAGCGGAAACGCCAGCGTTTCCTCGGGCCACTGCGCCAACAAGGGAATGATGCGGCTCACCTGTTGGCGATCGTAACTCTCCGCCAAGCCGAGCTGCTGCACCAGCGGCATATATTCCGCCGGCAGCAATTCCTGGGTGCCGTCATAGATCCGGCTCATGATCTCACGATGGTGCACCTCGCCTTCCACGGTCACCGCCGGTTTCTGATACAGCCGCGGGCCACCGCGCGCCAGCACCTGTTCCAGCAGCGTGCGCCACTTGACGCTGCCGCGCCCCTTTTCCGGCACCTGGCTGTCGTACACATACCACCCGTTTTCGCCCTGCAGCGTAGCGTGGCGCGTCGCCTGCTCCGCATAGTCGATCACCTGCTCGGTGGTTTGACCGCTGCGGTACGCCACGATGCCGATGTGCAGGAAGGCCTCGCGATCGATCAGCGCCGTGGAAGGCAAGGCATCGATGGCGTTGACCAGCTGTGAAGCGATGCCGTCGGCTTCCTTCAGGGTTCGATGCGGCAACAGCACGGTAAAATCGCTGTGGAAGTAGCGCGCCAGCAGCGCCGACGGGTAGCGCATCACGAAGGTAGACAGCAGGTTGACCAGCGAATACATCAGCTCTTGCACCGCCACGCTGCCGTGCGTCTCGCGCAGGGTCTCGAAATCGGGCAGCCGCACCATCATCACGATGCCGTGCGAGCCTTCATCTTCCAGCTGAGTGGTCAATTGGTTATCGAAGAACAGGCGATTATTCAGCCCGGTTTTGGCGTCCTGCGCGGCGAAGGCGCGGATCAGCGTATCGACCCGGCTGCGCTCTTCCCGCGCTTCCGCCAGATCGGCCAGCAGGCGGTCGAGCGCGCCGCTGACGTTGGCCGGCCACTCACGCACGTCGCCCTGCATGACGTTTTCACGCTCGCCGTTCAGAATGCGCCGCGCGCGGCGTTCCAGACGATCTTCGCCATCGGCCTGCTCACGCAGCCAGCGCAGGCTGAACAGCAAAATCACCACCATGACGACGATCGACAGCGTGACGGCGGCGGTGGATTGCAGCGTGCGCACGTCGCTGGCGAAGGGATCGAGGTAGGTGATGTGCAGCGTACTGCCCGGGTGCTGCAACAGAGTTCGCGAGACCTGACGATAGCCGTTCAGCGCATCCCAGGGCTCTTTTTTCAGCGTCGGCAATTTATAGTCGAGCAGTTGGCTGGTCCCGGCCTCTACGCGGATCGACACAATGCCGAGCGGGCGCATGACAATCGGCAACCACTTCTCCTGATCGCGCGGCGATTCATGCAACATGGCTTGATCGAGAGAGGTGGCCAGCGAATCAAAGCGGCGCTCCTGGCGATCCTGGGTAACGTAAAAGAAGCTGTATGAGCATCCCATCAGCATCAAAAACATCGCCAGCGCGACCAACAGAGTGATCAATGCAGAGAGTTTGGTGGTAAATCGCATCCCTGTGCCTTGTCCGCTATGGTTAAGTGAGTGTGCCCCTTTAGCTAAAAGGAGCCGTCCAACCCTAACAAGCCTTGCCGAGGAATAAAACCTGCAAGCGCCGTTTTTGTCCTTTATCAGGACTTGGGCCGCTTATTATGCATATAGTCAAATAAATGTGATTCAGCCATTGATAGAAAAGTGTAAACGAGAGGAAGAGTGACATGCGTGCACTGTTATTGGAACAACAAGACGACCAAACTCTGGCTCATATCAAAGATATCGGCAGCGATCGGTTGCCGGAAGGCGATGTCACCGTCGACATCAACTGGTCCAGCCTAAATTATAAGGATGCGCTGGCGATCACCGGCAAAGGCAAGATCGTGCGCAACTTCCCGATGGTGCCGGGCATCGATTTCGCCGGCACCGTGCGCCACAGCCGCAACGATCGCTTCAAAGAGGGGCAAAGCGTGGTGCTCACCGGCTGGGGCGTGGGCGAACACCACTGGGGCGGCCTGGCCGAGCAGGCGCGCGTCTCCGGTGAGTGGCTGGTGCCGCTGCCGAACGGGCTGGATGAGCGCAAGGCGATGATCATCGGCACCGCCGGCTTTACCGCCATGCTGTGCGTGATGGCGCTGGAGGAAGGCGGCGTGCACCCGGACGACGGCGATATCCTGGTCACCGGCGCCAGCGGCGGCGTGGGCAGCACCGCCATCGCCCTGCTGGCGGCGCTGGGTTACCGGGTGACCGCCATCAGCGGCCGCGACAGCAATACCGAGTACCTGAAAGCGCTCGGCGCCAAAGAGGTGATGTCGCGCGATGGCTATATCGAAACGCCGCGTCCGCTGGAGAAACAGCTGTGGGCCGGCGCAGTTGACACCGTCGGCGACAAACTGCTGGCGCGGGTGCTGGCGCAGATGAACTATAACGGCACCGTCGCCGCCTGCGGCCTGGCGGGCGGTTATCAGCTGCCGACCACCGTGATGCCGTTCATTCTGCGCAACGTGCGCCTGCAGGGCGTGGATTCAGTGCATACGCCGCTGCATCGCCGCCAAACCGCCTGGGAACGGCTGGCCGGCATTTTGCCGGACAGCTTCTATCAGCAGGCCACGCATGAAATCGCCCTCGAGCAGGCGCCGGCCACCGCCGCCGCGCTGCTGAACAACCAAATCACCGGCCGCACCCTGGTGAAAATCCGCTGACCTTCTCCCCCCCGACAACGGGGGGAGTTCTCCCGCTTCTGCGAAATTTCATATTTTCCCGCGCCCCCTCGCTTCCGGCCGGCTTTAGCGCCATGCTTATTTCATGAAGACCCGTCAGCCGCTCGCGGACGGCGGGCATCAGTCGCGGAGAACATAAGCATGAACAAAAACCCGAAATTAACCGAGGCCGACGTCACGCCGGAGAGCGTGTTCCACCAGCGGCGCAAGGTGCTGCAGGCGCTCGGCATCACCGCCGCTACGCTGGCGCTGCCTACCGGCGCGCAGGCGGACCTGCTGTCGTGGTTCAAGGGCAACGATCGCCCCAAGGCGCCGCCGGGCAAAGCGCTGGCATTCAGCAAACCGGCCGCCTGGCAGGCGCAGCTGGCGATGACGCCGGAAGACAAGGTGACCGGCTACAACAACTTCTATGAGTTCGGCCTCGACAAAGCCGATCCGGCCGCCAACGCCGGCGGGCTAAAGACCGAAGGCTGGAAAGTGCGCATCGATGGTGAAGTGGCGAAACCGATCACGCTGGATATCGACGATCTGATGAAGCGTTTCCCGCTGGAACAGCGCATTTACCGCATGCGCTGCGTCGAGGCCTGGTCGATGGTGGTGCCGTGGATCGGTTTCGAACTGGGCAAGCTGATCAAGCTGGCCGAACCGAACAGCAACGCGCGCTACGTGGCCTTCCAGACGCTGTACGATCCGGAGCAGATGCCCGGCCAGAAAGATCGCTTTATCGGCGGCGGCCTGAAATATCCCTACGTCGAAGGGCTGCGGCTGGACGAGGCGATGCATCCGCTGGCGCTGCTGACCGTCGGCGTGTACGGCAAAACTCTGCCGCCGCAAAACGGCGCGCCGCTGCGGCTGATCACGCCGTGGAAATACGGCTTCAAAGGCATCAAATCGATCGTGCATATGCGTTTGGTGCGCGATCAGCCACCGACTACCTGGAACCAATCCGCGCCGAACGAGTACGGTTTTTACGCCAACGTGAATCCGCACGTCGATCATCCGCGCTGGTCGCAGGCCACCGAGCGCTTTATCGGCTCCGGCGGCATTCTCGACGTCAAACGCCAACCGACGCTGCTGTTCAACGGTTATGCCGACCAGGTAGCGTCGCTGTATCGCGGCATGGATCTGCGGGAGAATTTCTAAGTGCGCCTGACGCCTGTTCATATCAAATGGCTGAAAGCCGCCCTGCATCTGGCGGCGTTTTTGCCCTTTTTGTGGTTGGTGCTGGCAGTGGATCAAGGCTGGTTCAGCGCCGATCCGTCCAAGGACATCCAGCATTTCACCGGCAGGATGACGCTGAAACTGCTGCTGGCCACGCTGGCTATCGCCCCGCTGGCGCGCTACGCCCGCCAGCCGCTGCTGATCCGCTGCCGCCGTCTGATGGGGCTGTGGTGCTTTGCCTGGGGTACGCTGCACCTGATAAGCTACTCCACGCTGGAGCTGGGGCTGAGCAATCTCGGCCTGCTGGGCAGCGAACTGGTGAACCGGCCCTATCTGACGCTCGGCATCCTCACCTGGCTGATCCTGCTGGCGCTGGCGGCCACGTCGACGCTGTGGGCGATGCGCAAACTGGGCGCCAAATGGCAAACGTTGCACAACTTCGTCTATCTGGCGGCGATCCTCGCCCCCATCCACTACCTGTGGTCGGTCAAAACCTTTTCTCCCCAGCCGTTCATTTACGCGCTGTTGGCGGTGGCGCTGTTGGGCCTGCGTTACAAGAAATTCCGCGCCTGGTGGCGCTGAATCGCACGGCGATACGCGTTATCGCCGTAGAAAAACGCACGCCGCCGTCGGGAACTTTTTCTGTGTTCCAGCGCTCATATTCCCGTCGCGGCCCCCCGAGTTGGTCGATTTGGGGTTGAATATCTTCGCTGATAAGACCAGTATTTAGCTGCGAATTGCTACGATATCGTTATAATGCCCGACCTTGTTTCTGTTCTCAGGGTGAATTTGCCCCTTAACAGGTGACAAATCGGTAACATCGGGTTATTTTCTACGATGATGGTTTTATTGCCGGAGATACCAGCACAATGGCGGATAAGTTTCACATTTTGCTTCTGAACGGCCCCAATCTCAATCTGCTGGGGACGCGTGAGCCGGAGAAGTACGGCAGCACGACGCTGACAGAGATTGTTAACGGATTGGAAAACCAGGCATCCGCATTGGATATTACCCTGAGCCATCTGCAGTCCAACGCCGAGCATCAGCTGATCGATCGCATCCATCAGGCGCGCGGCAACACCGATTTCATTCTGATAAACCCGGCGGCGTTCACGCACACCAGCGTGGCGTTGCGCGATGCGTTGCTGGCGGTGCAGATCCCGTTCATCGAGATCCACCTGTCCAACGTGCACGCCCGCGAACCTTTCCGCCATCACTCTTATCTCTCAGACGTAGCGGTAGGCGTGATTTGCGGCCTCGGCGCGGATGGCTACGCTTTCGCTTTACAGGCAGCGGTTAACCGTCTGTCGAAAACCCACTAATTGCTCCACAAAAAGAGTACGGAATCACACTCATGGATATTCGTAAAATCAAGAAACTGATCGAACTGGTTGAAGAATCAGGCATTTCTGAACTGGAAATCTCTGAAGGCGAAGAATCGGTTCGCATCAGCCGTGCCGCACCGGCGCAGGCTTATCCCGTCATGCAGCAGGCTTACGCGATGCCGGCACAGCAGCAGCCAGCCCTGGCTACCGCCGTTGCCACCGCGCCTGCGGCAGAAACCCCTGCAGCACCGGCGGCCGTGAGTGGCCACGTCGTTCGTTCCCCAATGGTAGGCACCTTCTACCGCACCCCAAGCCCGGACGCGAAAGCCTTCGTGGAAGTGGGCCAGAAAGTGAACGCTGGCGATACCCTGTGCATCGTTGAAGCCATGAAAATGATGAACCAGATCGAAGCGGACAAGTCCGGCGTCGTGAAAGCCATCCTGGTGGAAAACGGCCAGCCGGTCGAATATGACGAGCCGCTGGTCGTCATCGAATAACGAGGCGCCCCCATGCTTGATAAAATTGTTATCGCCAACCGCGGCGAGATCGCGCTTCGCATCCTGCGTGCCTGTAAAGAACTGGGCATCAAGACCGTTGCGGTTCACTCCGCGGCCGACCGCGATCTGAAACACGTGCTGCTGGCCGACGAGACCGTCTGCATCGGTCCTGCGCCATCGGTAAAAAGCTACCTGAACATCCCGGCCATCATCTCGGCGGCGGAAATCACCGGCGCGGTGGCGATCCACCCTGGCTACGGCTTCCTGTCCGAGAACGCCGACTTCGCCGAGCAGGTTGAACGCTCCGGTTTCATCTTCATCGGCCCGAAAGCCGAAACCATCCGCCTGATGGGCGACAAGGTTTCCGCGATCAACGCCATGAAAAAAGCCGGCGTGCCATGCGTGCCGGGCTCCGACGGCCCGCTGACCGACGACATGGATAAAAACCGTGCCTTCGCCAAGCGCATCGGTTATCCGGTGATCATCAAGGCCTCCGGCGGCGGCGGCGGTCGCGGCATGCGCGTGGTGCGCAGCGACAAAGACCTTGAGCAGTCCATCAACATGACGAAAGCGGAAGCCAAAGCGGCTTTCAACAACGACATGGTGTACATGGAAAAATACCTGGAGAATCCGCGTCACATCGAGATTCAGGTATTGGCCGACGGCCAGGGCAACGCCATCTATCTGGCCGAGCGCGACTGCTCCATGCAGCGCCGCCACCAGAAAGTGGTCGAAGAAGCGCCGGCGCCGGGCATCACCAGCGAAATGCGCCGCTACATCGGCGAGCGCTGCTCGAAAGCCTGCGTGGAAATCGGCTACCGCGGTGCGGGCACCTTCGAGTTCCTGTATGAAAACGGCGAGTTCTATTTCATCGAAATGAACACCCGTATTCAGGTAGAGCACCCGGTTACCGAAATGATCACCGGCGTGGACCTGATCAAAGAGCAGCTGCGCATCGCTGCCGGTCAGCCGCTGTCGATCAAACAGGAAGAAGTGAAGATCCACGGCCACGCGGTAGAATGCCGCATCAACGCCGAAGATCCGAACACCTTCCTGCCGAGCCCGGGCAAGATCACCCGCTTCCACGCGCCAGGCGGTTTCGGCGTGCGTTGGGAATCTCATATCTACGCCGGTTATACCGTACCGCCGTACTATGACTCCATGATCGGCAAACTGATCACCTTCGGCGAAAACCGTGACGTGGCGATCGCCCGCATGAAAAACGCCCTGGCTGAACTGATCATCGACGGCATCAAAACCAACGTTGAGCTGCAGCAGAAGATCATGAACGACGAAAACTTCCAGCACGGTGGCACCAACATCCACTATCTGGAGAAGAAGCTGGGTCTGCAGGAAACCTAAGGCAGCCACGCAGCATCGTCTGACGAAAGGCCGGTTAATCACCGGCCTTTTTCTTTTCTCACGCCCGCCTGATTTTTTCATTCAATCGCGCAAAATAGAATCAAATCTTCACAGATAACTTTCTCTTCACATTCATCGAGCGCCTCCCCCACTTCACCACAAAAAACATAACAAACTGTTTTTAAACTAAAAATATTTAACCCATAGCTTTAAAATAAATATTAGCAAGAAAAAAACTCAACTCCTCGCATTTTCACACGCCATAAGCTTTAACAAAATTAACGTATTAATTACAAAGCTTGACCCCGATCACATCCGCTCGGTGATAGCCCGTGCTATTGTCGCCGTCGATCGAATGCAGCGCGCTCTTTTTCTCTTTTTATTTATCCTTTTTATTGACTTAGATGAGTATGTCTTAATGAGCCATGTAACTGAATACGACCGTAAGCCCGTGTTTTCCCAGTACCACCGTGCTGACATGGAAACCATAAAAAGCATTAAGGAAAACGGGATTGAGAAGCTTTTGGGCGAAGTGAAGAATTTCCGCGCCAATGAGGAAATGAACCGCTTTATTCCCGAACAGGCACGCCTGGCAGTAAGCTGGGTGCGTCTGGCGAAAAACGAAAAGCTGGATGTGCATGTTCATCCAATATCTTCGCTGTATATCATTTGTGAAGGGGAAGCGATCCTGCTGGGAGACGGCGTTGACCGCCGGGCCGTTCCAGGCGATGTCATCTGCATTCCGCCAGGCGCGGATCACGGCTTCATCGGCGCGGGCGACAACGGCTACTGGGGGCTGTCAATCCAGTTTGAGGAGCGCGGGCTCTATGAAGATCCAAGCAAGCCGCTGGTGACTTTCGATCAAGATCCCTACGCTTACTACCATCAGCTTAAAGCGCATAACGCCCGCTACATCGAGCGCTACCAGGACAACAAGATCTTTACCGCATTCGCCAAGGATAAAACGTTCTCCGAGGCGAAAAAATCCTTGTTCCTGGACTACCTGCAGATCCTGTCCGATCAGTTCCAAAAAATGGTGCTGCTGCGTAGCGCACTGTGTGAAGACGTTCGCTTCTCACGTTTCTTCAGTGAGCATCTGAAAGAAGAATTCGGCCATGACGAGGTGCTGCGCAACAGCCGCGATAACCTCCAAGTTCGCGAAGACGCGATCTTTGAAGCACTGTGCATCTGGTTCAACCACCAGATGATCACGCTGGATAATCTGGAACAGGCTATCCTGGTGCACTTTGTCATCGAAGGTTCGGCTTTCGTTTTCTATAACAACATCAAACACGTGTTCGATCCGAGCAAACAGAACCATTTCGAGGATCACTCCGAATTCGATGGCGATCATCAGGAAGTGGATAAAGCGTTCTTCAAGGGGATGACCGAAGAACAATTCCAGCGTGTCAAAGCCGTACTCGATAAAGGGTGGAGTATGGTTGAGAAGCAGTATGCAAGACTGGCCGAACTGATCGAAGCATAAGCCGGGCAGGTCATCAGGAGCGGTCATGAAAATTGTTTTATTGGGATTCGGCGGCATTGGGCAAGAGACGCTAAACGCGCTGTTAAGTACGACCGAGCGACGTGGCAGCGTCAAAGAAGTCGTGATCATCTGCCGAAATACCGAAAAGTATTCAGCCGTTTGCGAAGATATTCTTGATGGCCTGCTGGCGGAAGCGCTCTTCTCACGCCATAACCGAACGTCTTTACCCAAGATTGTTGTGACGGATGACTACCGCCACATCGAGGGGGCTGGCGTGATCCTCTGTTGCTATGGCGTGCCTTCAACCTTTCCGATGCATGACCGCCAGGCGTTACTGGACGATCACGTACGGCTCAGCGAGGCCATTTTTAGCCGAGCCAAACCCTTCATTGCTCCCGGCTGTCACATCATCAATGCGGTCAATCCGGTGGATAGCATCAGCTATTACATCGATAAAATCCTGCTCGACTCTCGCTGCCGGGTGATAGGTATCGGCGCCGCGCACAATACCGCCAGGCTGCTGAAAAGCATCTGCCGCATTTCCGGGATCGACATGCAGCGCATCGACGCGCGTAGCCTGACAGTCTGCGGCGAGCACGGCGCCGGGTTGGTGCCCTTGCTCAGCCAGGTAACAACCGACGAGGGACCGTTGAACCAGGTACTTTCGGCACAGGCGCTGGCGCAAATCGTCACCGATACCCGCAATCAAGGGTTGGACATATTTCACAAAATGCGGCGCCCTCCTAAATATGGCCCGTCCGCCTCCATTCTTATCTTGCTTGAGCGCATCATCCAACGGGACGAAACCCCCTGCTGCGGTTCGGTCTGGCTGCCGGAACTGGGCGTGTTCATGTCCTGGCCGCTGGCTCTGCGCGACGACGTCTTTACGCCGCTGTCGCTGATGCCCAATCAGGATGAACAACAACAAATCCACCAGGCGGCGCTCAAGTTAAAAAACATCATCCAAGGTTTTAGCTGATGACGACCGATCAAACCAGACAGACTTTCCGCGATCTCTACATGCCGTTACGCCCTGAGTATCGTTTTCTTTCGCCACTGTACGGGGTGCTCTGGTGCAACAACGAACTCGCGGAAAAGTATTACCGTTTTCTTGGCGCCGATCACCCGATCGGCCAGGTAGCGCGCGCGTTGTTCTACCGTACTGACCTGGTCGAGTTTGACGTAAGCAAAGAGGTGAAGAACCCGTTCACCTGGTTTTCCCCCTCTACCCTTGCACGGCTGGTGGCTTTCATGAGCAGCCAGCGTTTCACCGACAATGATATCGCCTCGTTATATCAGCATGTACGAGATGAAACGGACTTTCACGCTGCCATTGAGCAGCAACATCGGCTTTCTGTGCAAATACGCCGGCTTTGCGACAGCGTGCTGCAACAGTTCGAGGACACAAAAGCGCAGATCGCGGCCGCAGAACGCGAAGCGCTCTCCCTCGGCGCCCATGTGAAAGCGCAAGAAAAAGCGCTGAACCAGATCCTGCAACAGGCGGAAAATGCCGCCAAAGCGCAGCCGTCACGGATCCCGCCACTGCGAACCGCGATCGCCGCGCTAAAAGCCGGTAAAAAAGCGCTGGGCAAGAGCGCTGCGGAAAATAAAGAGGCGCAACTGTTGGCGCTCAATGCCGAAATCGCCGAACTGGAAGCACGCGTGAATGCGGCGCAGCAAGAAGCCGTGCATCAAGCCGGCCTGCTCCCCGCCTGGCAAAACGCGCAGGCCGCCGTCGAACATGCCCGCCGGCAAAAAGATGAAGCCACCTTGCGCGCCAGCATGCTGGCGGAAAGTTTTACCGAAAGCACCGTCGCACGGCTGCAAACTGAGGGATTCAGCGCCGACTTCATTGCATTGCATCTGCCTTTCAACAAGTATCACCGCTATCTGCCGCGACGTGTGCAGGATTACGTCGGTATCCACTGTGCAGATCGCGACAGCTTGCTGGCCGAGTTGCACAGTTTATGTCGTTTACTGATCGCGGCCAGCCGCACCGCCGGGCACGACAGAGAGGTGTTTCATTTGCTCAACGCGGCGCTGTGGCTGAAATGCAAGGGTAACTTCGGCAAGTTGACCGCCTACATGCAGCAACTGCGGGAGCTGAGCGGGGAGCTGTTCGGCGAAACGGCGACGGGCGAGACGCACTTCCCCGATCGCTGCCATGACTACTACGATCGCGAAGTGTACGGCCGCTATTTTCCGCCGCTGTGCATCACCAAAACCTGCCGCCCCGCGCCGGATTCTGACGTCTCGTTCTCAGATTGCGGGGAGAGTTCGCTGCGCAACTTCATCAATGTCCTGGTGAAAAACCAAGCAAGCGCGCAGCTTGACGCCGGAATACTCAAACGCAGCGGCCTGGCTGTCGATCCGCGCGTCATCGCGTTCTATGAAAAAAACCCTCGTTTGGAAACGATCAGAAGCCAGGAAGTACATAACCAGTGGGCTGAAATTGCCTCATCACTCAATGCGCGCGACAGCCGAATCAAATACCTGACGCCAGGCAAAGACGCCTATTGCGAGTTGGCCGCCGGCGGCAACAACATGCAGCATATGCTGCAAGCGCTATTGGGCGAAGCTGATATCGCCACCATTTGCCGCCGAATCGCCTCCTCTTCCGGCATCGATATTCGTTGCGATCTCAGCGACTTCCACCCGGAACGACACGATCTGGAAGACTTCACCAACGTTGTTCGCCTTGAATTCGACGGCAAATATGTCTTTCACTGGTATTTCCTCAAACAGCATTTCCGCTGCGCTTCGGCAGATCTGTTCAACGAAGAGGAAAATTATGTACGCCAGGCACTCGCCATGCTGAATGACGAGATGAAACAGGGCCGTCTGAATCGCGACCAGTTCCGCGCACTGCTCAGTTTCCATCTGAAAGAGAAACCCGTGGCGCAAGTCAAAATGATATTCGACAGCCTTGGCGCTACCCTCGTCGGAGATGAAATGACGTTCTTGATGTTGGGTAAATTGAACTCCGTCGATTCCATGTTTGAATACTGCATGAACGTTCTGGCGATTCCAACGCTGGCGCATAGCGCGCCAGTCTCGGCGACTGTCGCCGCGATTATTCAAGGCATCAGCCCGCATCCGGTTATCTTCGATCAGCGGAAAAATCTCATCGCGAGGATTAGAGAGGCCGGAGTGACGCCGTTACTCACTCTGGCTAACCGATGGGAAAAGGAAAGTTTGGAAAAGGTGTAATACACTCGGTTCAACAGACGACGAGCAACATTTAAGGAGAAACCGCCTTGAGGTCAACATTCATCCCTTATTTCCCAAAAGAAATATGGGTTATCTTTATCGGGACGTTTTTGACGCGCGCCTGCTTTTTCATGATTTGGCCATTCATTACCATTCTCATGAGAAATAACTACGCGATGACTCCGGTGGAAATCGGCGTCATGATGAGCGTATCACTTATCGTGTCTATTTCTTTCGGCTATCTCTTCGGTGGCGCTTCAGACAAATATGGCCGTCGCACGTTGATTATTCTCGGTGCAATTGCCGCTATCATTTCATTTAGCGTACTTGCGTTGGCCAACTCACCGGCGTGGTATTTTGTCGGCATTTTACTCAATGGCATTTCGCGCTCATTGATCGAACCCGCCAGCAAAGCGGTGATCGGCGATATTCTCCATGACAGGCAAGAGCGAGAACGCGCGTTGAACATCCGCTACTTCCTGATGAACGTGGGCGCAGCCGTAGGCCCATTAGTGGGTGTCGCTCTCGGGCTGACGGCGCAGAAGGCCACCTTCTTCGTCACCGCATTGTCGTTCCTTTGCTATTTGCTGCTGGTGCTCGCGGTATTCAAAGCGGGGCACGGTAAAGAAACGCGCAACGCCACCTTCTCGTTCATTGGCTCTTTGCGGATTATCTGGAACGATCAGGCGTTCAAGGTTTTGGTTGTCGCCAACATTTTGGTGATGCTGGTCTACGGGCAGATCGACGTGACGCTGCCGCAATACCTCATGATCAGCCAGGTGCACAACCCCGAATACCTGCTCAGCGTGCTGATATTCATCAATGCAGCCACGGTGATAACGCTGCAGTATTTCACCGAGCGCTTTACCCGTCGCATGTCATTGGCACTGAAAACCAGCCTGGGCGTGTTCTTTCTCGCGCTTTCACAAATTGTCTTCCTGCTGGTTTCCAGTGAAAGCTGGGGGCTGTGGTTGGTCGCCATGTTCCTGCTCAGCCTCGGCGAAGTCATCCTGTTCCCTACGCTCAATATACAAATTGATCGTATGGCGCCGGCTAACCTAAAAGGGGCTTACTTCGGTGCCGCCACGTTTTACGAATTTGGCCTGGCGCTCGCCCCTTTTGTCGGCGGTTTGCTGTTAAAACAAGGTGGCGGTGGCGCCCTGTATGCCGTGATGTTCTTTTTATGCATCGGCATCATCGTTCTTTATACTATTTCAGAAAGAATATCTGAGAAAAGAACGATAACCGTGTGACATTGTTAATCCGCTAATTAACGCCGCCCTTGTTTAAGCACATTAACGGGGCGGCTTTATCGTGATATTAATCACAGTAAATAAATAGCGAAGGATATGCAGGTTATTATTTAATCGAACGATTTATTTAATGCCAAAAAATAAAAGAAATCTATTTACATGAATGATTAGGAGATGTTATAAATTTGTTTATTGCAGGCGTGTAGCTCAGTGGTAGAGCGCTGTGTCATACTTCACAGAGGTCACCTGGTTCGATTCCGGTTGCGCCAACCAATATAAAATCCATTCCTTTCCCATTCTATTTAATTATTTTCTCATCGAAATAAACCGGCAAAAATTTATATATTTACCCCTCTCTTTTCTTTCCATCGCCCCGTTGCGTTCACCGGAAAGGTGAATAATTTATTAGCCAAACGCCGCACATTCCGTACAATCCTGTTCCTTCATCTGTTCTTGTCACAAGCCATCATCGTAAACCTATGGGGGACACTGATGGACAAACGCTTTATTCAGGCGCACCGCGAAGCGCGCTGGGCGCTGGGGCTGACGCTGCTCTACCTGCTGGCCTGGGGGCTGGCGGCCTACCTGCCGGACAGCGCCATCGGCGTCACCGGACTGCCGCACTGGTTCGAAATGGCCTGCCTGCTGGTGCCGCTGCTGTTCATCGGCCTGTGCTGGCTGATGGTGCGCACGGTGTTCCGCGACATTTCGCTGGAGGACCGCGATGCAAACTGAAGTGATCCTGCCGCTGGTCGCCTACTTGTTGCTGGTGTTCGGCCTGTCGGTGTACGCCTATCGGCGCCGCCAGAACGGAAACTTCCTCAGCGAATATTTCCTCGGCAACCGCTCGATGGGCGGCTTTGTGCTGGCGATGACCCTGACCGCCACCTACATCAGCGCCAGTTCGTTTATCGGCGGGCCTGGCGCCGCCTACAAATATGGCCTGGGCTGGGTGCTGCTGGCGATGATCCAACTGCCGGCGGTGTGGCTGTCGCTCGGCGTGCTGGGCAAGAAATTCGCCATCCTGGCGCGGCGCTACAACGCCATTACTCTCAATGACATGCTGTATGGCCGCTACCAAAGCCGCCTGCTGGTGTGGCTGGCCAGCCTCAGCCTGCTGGTGGCGTTCCTCGGCGCCATGACGGTGCAGTTCATCGGCGGCGCACGCCTGCTGGAGACCGCCGCCGGCATTCCTTACGACACCGGCCTGTTGATCTTCGGCATCAGCATCGCGCTGTACACCGCCTTCGGCGGCTTCCGCGCCAGCGTGCTGAACGACGCCATGCAGGGGCTGGTGATGCTGCTCGGCACCGTGCTGCTGCTGGTGGCGGTGATCCATGCCGCCGGCGGACTGGACAGCGCTGTGAGCAAACTGCAGCAGATCGATCCGGCGCTGGTGTCGCCGCAGGGCGGCGATCAGATCCTCAGTCTGCCGTTTATGGCGTCATTCTGGATCCTGGTGTGCTTCGGGGTGATCGGCCTGCCGCACACCGCCGTGCGCTGCATCTCCTACAAGGACAGCAAGGCGGTGCATCGCGGCATTCTGCTCGGCACCGTGGTGGTGGCGGTGCTGATGTTCGGCATGCACCTGGCCGGCGCGCTCGGCCGCGCGGTGTTGCCGGATCTCAAGATCCCCGACCAGGTGATCCCGACGCTGATGATCACCGTGTTGCCGCCGTACGCCGCCGGGATCTTTTTGGCGGCGCCGATGGCGGCGATCATGTCGACCATCAACGCCCAACTGCTGCAGTCCTCCGCCACCATCATCAAGGATCTCTACCTGGGCGTGCGGCCGCAGCAGATCCACAACGAGCGGTTGATCAAGCGCTTCTCCAGCCTGACCACGCTGATCCTCGGCCTGCTGGTGCTGCTGGCGGCCTGGCGCCCGCCGGAGATGATCATCTGGCTCAACCTGCTGGCTTTCGGCGGGCTGGAGGCGGTGTTCCTGTGGCCGCTGGTGCTGGGTCTGTATTGGGAACGCGCCAATGCTCAGGGAGCGCTTAGCTCAATGGTGTCGGGTGCGGTATGCTATACGCTATTGGCCAGCTTCAACCTGCAACCGGCGGGGCTGCATCCTATCGTGCCTTCGCTGTTGCTCAGCCTGTTGGCGTTTTATCTCGGTAACGTCGTCGGCGAAAAGCGCCGGGCGGCGTCATCATTACCCTCTTGAAGAGAATTGCTATGCCTTGGATCCAACTCAAACTGAACACCACCGGCAGCCAGGCGGAAGACCTGAGCGACGCGCTGGTGGAAAGCGGCGCCGTGTCGGTGACCTTCCAGGACACCCACGACAACCCGGTGTTCGAGCCGCTGCCGGGTGAAACCCTGCTGTGGGGCGATACCGATGTGATCGGCCTGTACGACGCGGAAACCGATATGGCCGAGGTGGTGGCGATGCTGGAGCAGCACCCGCTGCTGGGCGCCGGTTTCCGCCACAAGATAGAACAGCTGGAAGACAAGGACTGGGAGCGCGAATGGATGGACAACTTCCACCCGATGCGCTTCGGCGAGCGCTTGTGGATCTGCCCGAGCTGGCGCGACGTCCCGGATCCTGACGCGGTTAACGTGATGCTCGATCCGGGCCTGGCGTTCGGCACCGGCACCCACCCGACCACCGCGCTGTGTCTGCAGTGGCTGGACGGCCTCGATCTGGCCGGCAAAACCGTCATCGACTTCGGCTGCGGTTCCGGCATTCTGGCGATCGCCGCGCTGAAGCTGGGTGCGGCGCGCGCTATCGGTATCGACATCGATCCCCAGGCCATTCAGGCCAGCCGCGACAACGCGCAGCGTAACGGCGTCTCAGAGCGTCTGGAGCTGTATCTGCCGAAAGACCAACCGGCGGACCTGCTGGCGGACGTGGTGGTCGCCAACATCCTCGCCGGCCCGCTGCGCGAACTGGCGCCGCTGATCGGTTGCCTGCCGAAGGCCGGCGGTCATTTGGGGCTGTCCGGCGTGCTGGCCAGCCAGGCGAGCAGCGTTGCGGAAGCCTACGAAGAGAAGTTCGCGCTCGATCCGGTCGCCGAGCGTGAAGAGTGGTGCCGCATCACCGGCCGCCGTAAGTAAGCGCCACGGTCTATTGCCCGCTCATCCACCGGCCCCGCGCCGGTGGATTTTTTTTTGTCCGGCGATCGGCCACGGACAAGACAAAATTTTATGCAATTTTTCGCCTTTCAACGATGGATCGCCCTGACAATGCGCCTTCCAGGCAGGCTATCCCGGCAAAAATAGCGGGCGAATGCATATAATATCCTGCGCAAAGGCGAATATTTTACTGCACACAAAACAAGCACTTTTCGTCAACTCATTGTAAAATATATACAATATTTTTATGAATCACTGCGCAGCGCATTTTTTGCCCTAATAGCGAGCCAATTGGTTAAAGTTTGGCCTTTCATCTCGGCGCAAAAATGCGTAATATACGCGCCCTTGCGGACACAGTATGGTCACTCTTTGTCTATGCGCATTGGACACCACCAGCTTACTAATTGCCTGATTGCGGCCCCGATGGCCGGTATTACAGATCGCCCGTTCAGAACCCTCTGTCATGCAATGGGTGCTGGGATGGCCGTATCCGAAATGCTCTCCTCCAACCCGGAGGTGTGGCGGACGGATAAGTCGCGTCTGCGTATGGTGCATAGCGATGAACCAGGGATCCGCTCCGTGCAGATTGCCGGATGCGATCCTGATGATATGGCCGCCGCCGCGCGTATCAACGTGGCCAGCGGCGCGCAGATCATCGACATCAATATGGGATGCCCGGCCAAAAAAGTGAACCGGAAGCTTGCCGGGTCCGCTTTGTTGCAGTACCCGGATCTGGTTAAACGGATCCTCCACGCGGTGGTTGACGCGGTGGATGTGCCGGTAACGCTGAAGATTCGCACCGGCTGGGCGCCAGAGCATCGTAACTGTGTAGAGATTGCCCAACTGGCCGAAAACTGTGGTATTCAGGCCCTGACGATTCACGGCCGAACCCGCGCCTGTCTGTTTAACGGCGACGCGGAATACGACAGCATTCGGGCAGTTAAGCAGAGTGTTTCCATTCCGATTATCGCGAATGGGGATATTACTGACCCGCATAAAGCCAGAGCAGTGCTCGACTACACCGGGGCCGATGCCCTGATGATAGGCCGCGCTGCTCAGGGGAGACCCTGGATCTTCCGGGAAATCCAGCATTATCTGGACACTGGGGAGTTGCTGCCGCCGCTGCCGCTTGGCGAGGTGAAGCGCTTGTTGATTGGGCACATTCGGGAATTGCACGGCTTCTATGGCCAAGGCAAGGGATTCCGGATTGCTCGTAAGCACGTGTCCTGGTATCTCCAGGAACACGCTCCGAATGACCAGTTTCGGCGCACATTCAACGCCATAGAGGATGCCAGCGAACAGCTGGAGGCGTTGGAGGCATATTTCGAAAATCTTAGCGTAAAAAAAGAGCTGACAGAACTATGTTCGAACAACGCGTAAATTCTGACGTACTGACCGTTTCTACCGTTAACTCACAAGATCAGGTGACTCAAAAGCCTCTGCGTGACTCGGTTAAACAAGCACTGAAGAACTATTTTGCTCAACTGAACGGTCAAGACGTAAATGACCTGTATGAGCTGGTACTGGCTGAAGTTGAACAGCCACTGTTGGACATGGTGATGCAATACACCCGTGGCAACCAGACCCGCGCAGCCCTGATGATGGGCATCAACCGCGGCACGCTGCGCAAGAAGCTGAAAAAATACGGCATGAACTGATACTAGTCAGTTAACGTGTTGATAAAAGGCGCTTTATCTCATTTGATAAGCGCCTTTTTCTTTTGGGTAATTTCATTTCCAAGCGTACTATCCTTCCTCATCTCATTGCTGCTCATCTTACAAATGGTATTCTGGCAGCCGCATTCAAAGCAGGATGCTTGCCAATCCTCAAATAAGTTAAAGAACAATAATCAAACTCAATAATAATTAATATAATTAATTGTTTTAAAAGGAAATTAAATTGGAAAACAAACATACTACAGCAGAAGATTTCGACGACAGCAGCTTCTGGAATAAAATCATGCGTTACGCAAAGAAAGCAGGAAACGAGGTGATTGAGAAAGCACTTTGGCTTTACTTTGCCGCTCAACGTCCTAATACCCCACTGTGGGCCAAAACAGCCATCTACGGGGCGTTGGCGTATTTTGTATTGCCAATTGATGCGATCCCTGATGTCGTGCCTGTGGTGGGATACACGGACGATCTGGGTGTACTCGCTACCGCTTTAGCTTCTGTTGGCATGCATATCGACGACGAAGTAAAAAATGATACAAAGGAAAAAATGGCTGCTTGGTTTGATGCAAAATAATCATGACAACCAGGCATATATGTCCCAGTAAAAAGCGTTAGCTGATACCAGTCGTTAACGTGTTGAAAAGGCGCACCCTTGCAAGAGGCGGCGCCTTTTTCTTTTGTGGCCTGCCCGGTTTAAGGGCAATAAAAAAGGCCGCAGCGCGGCCCTTGGGGTAAAAAGCGGAGACCTTACTCGGTCGCTTTGTTCTTGAGGCTTTCCGCCCCTTGCTTGGTCTTGTCCCAAGCCTTCTCCGTACCTTGTTTGGTGGAGTGCCAGGCTTTTTGCGAGCCTTCGCTCACTTTGCTGCCGACGCTGTCGCTCTTGCCTTCAGCGGCGTGCTTGGCTTTCAGCTTCAGCTCTTCACCCTTGTCCTGAGACTGGTGCAGCTTTTCTTTGGCGGTATCCGCCCCTTTATGCGCCTCAGCGACGACCTCGTTGCTGGCGTGAGCGGCGGTGTCGGTCGCGGTTTCAGCAGCGAACACCGGGGAAGCGAGCAGCAGTGCAGACAAGGCAATGATTGATTTCTTCATAAGTCCCTCTTTTCTCAGATACGTGCCATTCGTCATGACACAAGATGGCATGAAACACCCCTTGAACGATTTAAGAATAGGACTAAAACCAAAAAAATCGATATAAAATTTCATTACCAACGGTTTTATTGATTTTTTATGCCACCAAGCAGTATGAGCGGGGAAAGCGCACGAAAAAGTTAAATTTTTCCTGTCACAAAACTATAATTTGTACGAATTTTTAACACGCACCAACAGGGATGGATTCTATGGTTGCCGCGATCATTATCGGCATTTTTATCATCAGCTTCCTCTACGCACACTCCCGCGGCAAAGAGAAACAAAAGCTTACCCGCCAACTGTTCGATCACTCCACCTTTATGGGGCCGATCAACATGTTTATGACCGGCTTCTCCCGTTTGCCCGCCAAACAGCCCTATTTCGACGAAAAAGGCTTCCCGGAGCTGCAGACGCTGACCGACAACTGGCAGGTGATCCGCGAGGAAGCCGTGCGCTTGCAGGATCACATCAAAAAGGCGCAGTCGCACAACGACGCCGGATTCAACACCTTCTTCAAACGCGGCTGGAAACGTTTTTATCTGAAGTGGTACAGCGACAGCCACCCTTCGGCGCAAACGCTGTGCCCGAAAACCGTCGAACTGCTCAACCGCATCCCATCCGTAAAGGCGGCGATGTTCGCCGAGCTGCCGCCCGGCAGCCATTTGGGTAAACACCGCGATCCTTACGCCGGCTCGGTGCGCTATCACCTGGGGCTGATGACGCCCAACGACGATCGCTGCTTCATCGAGGTGGACGGCGAGCAGCACAGCTGGCGCGACGGCCAAGCGGTGATCTTCGATGAAACCTACGTGCACTGGGCGCAGAACGCCACCGATCAGACGCGCATCATTCTGTTTTGCGACGTCGAGCGGCCCATGAAATGGCGCTGGGCGCAAGCGGTCAACCACTGGGTCGGCGCTACGCTGATGTCGGCGGCCAGTTCGCCGAATGACGATCAGGACCGCACCGGCGGCATCAACCGCATCTTCAAATACGTCAACGCGGTGCGCGACGCCGGCCAGCGCCTGAAGGCGCGTAATCGCCGCGGTTACTACCTGCTGAAGTGGCTGGTGATCGCCGCCATTTTCGCCGCCATCATCCTCCCCAGTCTGTAAACCGCCGCCAATCGTCAATCCAGAGGCAACGCGAATGAGAATATTCGCATGCCTCTCTTCCTCTGTACCCCGTACCCTGTGTTAACATACGCATTCCTAGAGCCGCCTCCGCTGGCCAACAGCTATCCCTCCGAAGCCTGATAGCAGCGCAAACCGCCCTTCGAATGTAAATGTTTAGTCAATTATGGAATTCCGACTAAACCCTGGCCGTACCCGGGTGTCTGAGTAGTCGTATCGCTATCGAGTGGAACCTTTATGCGTTACAGCTTGCTGCCCCTTTTAACGTATAAAAAGAGTTTCTATGAAATCAGCCAAAGCATTTCAACTGGCCTTGCTGCACCCGCGCTACTGGTTAACCTGGTTCGGCCTCGCCCTGCTGTTCCTGCTGGTCCAGCTCCCCTACCCGTTGCTCAATCGGCTGGGAGTGTGGATGGGGCGCACCTCGATGCGATTTCTCAAACGCCGCGTCACCATCACCCGTCGCAACCTCGAGCTGTGCTTCCCCGAGATGGACGAAGCGCAGCGCGAGCGCAAGGTGGTGGGCAACTTCGAATCGCTCGGCATGGGCCTGTTGGAAACCGGCATGGCCTGGTTCTGGTCGGATAAACGCGTCAAACGCTGGTTCAACGTCTCCGGCATCAACCACCTCAAAATGGCGCAGCGCGACGATCGCGGCGTGCTGGTGATCGGCGTGCACTTCATGTCGCTGGAGCTGGGCGGCCGGGCAATGGGCCTGTGCCAGCCGATGATGGCGATGTACCGTCCGCACAACAATAAAGCGATGGAGTGGGCGCAGACCAAAGGCCGCATGCGTTCCAACAAGGCGATGATCGACCGCAAGGATCTGCGCGGCATGGTGCACGCGCTCAAGCGCGGCGAGGCGGTATGGTTCGCGCCGGATCAGGACTATGGCCCGCGCGGCAGCGTATTCGCGCCGCTGTTCGCCGTCGATCAGGCCGCCACCACCAGCGGCACCTTCATGCTGGCGCGCATGGCCAACCCGGCGCTGGTGCCGGTGGTGCTGATCCGCCGCGAAGGCGGCCGCGGCTACGACCTGCTGATCCAGCCGGCCCTGGAAGACTACCCGCTCAGCGACGAACAGGCGGCGGCGGCTTACATGAACAAAGTGATCGAGAAAGAGATCATGCGGGCGCCGGAGCAATACATGTGGCTGCACCGCCGCTTCAAAACCCGACCGGCTGGTGCGCCCTCGCTGTACTGAGCCCCATTTTCCAGCCCGGCCGACGCCGGGCTTTTTTGTGCGCCGCGTTTAAAAAATCTGCGGCTCAAAATCCCGCTTTCCTGTAATCTCCTTCTTTACCCGCACAGGAAAGGAAATGATGAAAGCTCAAGTCCGCATTGCTCTGGTCGGTGATTACAACCCGCAAGCCGTGGCCCATCAGGCCATCCCCGTGGCGCTCCAGCTCACCGCCGCCCATCTCGACATCGACGTGCAGCCCCAGTGGCTACCGACCGAATCCTTGACCTCCCCCGATGTCCTGCAAGATTTCGATGCCATCTGGGTGGTGCCGGGCAGCCCGTATCGACACGACGACGGCGCCTTTATGGCGATCCGCCATGCGCGGGAAAACGACGTGCCGTTTCTCGGTTCCTGCGGCGGTTTTCAGTACGCCATCATCGAGTACGCCCGCAACGTGATGGGCTGGCACGACGCCGGCCATGCGGAAACCGACAGCGGTGGCCGGTTGGTGATCGCCCCGCTGAGCTGCTCGCTGGTGGAAAAAACCGGCGACATCGTTTTTCAGCCTGGCACCCGCGTCGCGCAGGCCTACGGCTGCCTGAACACCCATGAAGGCTACCACTGCAACTTTGGCGTGAATCCGGACTTCGTCGCCGACCTTGAGCGCTTCCCGCTGATTATCAGCGGCCACGATGCCGAAGGCGACGTGCGCGCCATCGAACTGCCGGGCCGGCGTTTTTACGTCGCCACGCTGTTCCAATCAGAACGCGCTGCGTTGCGCGGCGAGCTTTCGCCGCTGGTGGTGGAACTGATCAAAGCCGCCGTCTGCTAACCTGCACCTCTCCCGTAGGATCCAGCCGCAGCGAGACACGGTTCTCGTTGCGTCTTTCATTTCGGGTATCAACTCGACATCAACGTTTCACATTTATTATCTCATTAAAGTTAATCCATTAATCGCCCAATAACGGATCATTCATCGCAGTTTAATTGAAACGTCATACTCCTATGAAAGTTAACAGCAGCATTACGAATAAAGAAATGCATGAAATCACAATAAGCTTTATTTCTTATTATTCATTATTATTTCTTTTATAATAATACAGCATAAGAAATTCTTTATAATTTTTTATGATTCAGCCTGTTATCTCTGGCAGAGAAGCCATCGAACTTGCCCGCTTGGATACCACTCCGTTATCGTTCACGATCCTCCTCAGCGCCGCCCCTTTTCATCAAAAATAAAAAACACAAATAAAACACAGCATTACACCCTTGCACCTGCTGATGACATGCAGAAAAACCAGTCAATCTTGATTAACACGCGACAAAAGCAATGACAAAAAATTAGTTTAAAAATAAATAAAATATAAATCATTAATCATGAAAACATTGAATTAATCATAATTAAACAAAACCATTAAAAATATTTAATGTGAAAACAGGCCAACTTAATAATCACCTTTTATAATGTTCGAGTGCTTGGCTGCGACTCATTTTATTTAATTCGATTCATTCCTCATTTGTGGAGGTGGTTCCGTGTCCGCTTATTCCCTGACGACCGTGCAACAAGCCGTGTGGCTAGACCAATCTTTAAACCCCGATATCCCCTTATATAACGTTGGGTGTTTATGGCGCGTAGAGCGCGAGATTTCGCTACCGCTTTTTCAAGAAGCCATACGGCAAATACAGCAACAACATGATGCGTTGCAAACCACGCTGAAAGAAACGCCGCAAGGCATTACCCAGGAAACCTGCGACCGGGCCTATATCGACCTGCATTACCATGATTTTTCGCAGAGGCAAGATGCCATCAGCCTGGCAGAAACACACCTTCGTTCTCAATTCCTGCAGCCTTATTCACTGTATGACAGCCTGCTTTGGCGCTGCCACCTGGCCAAAGTCAGCGGATCCAGCACGCTATGGCTGCTTGCTTCCCATCATCTGATTGCGGACGGCACCTCAATTTCCCTGCTGAGCAAAATGATCATGGAGCGCTATAAACAATTAAAAGCAGGGATAAAAAACGAAGCCCCCCGCTCGCGTTACCAAGACTTCGTCATTAGCGATCGCGCCTATCAGCAGTCTCCACGCTACGAGCGCGATCGTGATTTCTGGTTGAAGCGTTTCATCGACGCGCCCCCCTCCATGCTGGAACGCCGCCAAAATCACTGTGAGCAACAAACCTACCCCAGCCATCAGATAATCAAGCGGTTGCCACGCGAGCGTTTCCTTCAGTTGGAACAATACGCCGCCGCACAGGGCGGTTCTGCCATGCATTTTTTTAGCGCTTTGCTGGCCACCTGGTTCGCCCGGATTTGGCAAACCGATCAATTCACGCTGGGCGTGCCGGTACATAACCGCAGTACCGCCGAACATAAGCAAACTTTGGGCATGTTTTCCTCGATGATCCCACTGCACATCACGGTCGATTCACAGCAGTCCTTCGGCCACTTACTGCGACAAATCGGCAGCGAGCTGCGCCAGTGTTATCGTCACCAGCGTTTTCCCATTGCCGAACTCAACCGCCAGTTGAACCTGCATCAGCAGGAGCGGCGCCAGCTGTTCGACATCAGCTTTTCGCTGGAGGTTTTTCCGACCGACATCGAACTGGAGGGCAGCCAGTTCAAGGTTGAAAACCTGCACCACGGTCAGGAACAGCTGCCCCTCGGCGTCTACCTGCGCCATTACCATCCGGGCGACGACCCGCTGCTGGAGTTCAACTTCAATCAGGCCTGGTTCGGTCAGGAAGACGGTGAACGCATCGCCGCCCGCATACTGCACCTGCTGAACACCCTACTGGACGGCGATACGGCGCTGCCGCTGGGGCAGTTGCCGCTGCTGTTGCCGCAGGAAAGACAGCAAATCTTCCATCAATGGAATGAAACCCGACAAACATGGGCAGACATGCCGCAAGGCGTACATCAATTCCTGGAACGGCAGGCCGCGCTGACGCCAGAAGCGCCGGCGCTGTGCTACGAAGACCACGAGATCAGTTATCAACAGCTGAATCAGCGGGCGAATCGATTGGCTGCCTTTCTCAGGCTGCAGGGATTACAGCCTGACGATCGCATCGCGGTATGCGTCAACCGCAGCCCGGATATGGTGATTGCCCTGTACGCCATCCTGAAGGCGGGCGCCGCCTATGTACCGCTCGATCCCGACTATCCGCAAGACCGTCTGCGCCACATGCTGCAAGATTGCGGCGCCAGATTCGTTCTGATCGACAATGGCGGCGAACACGCGCTGCACCCGCTGCGTGATATCGCCGTGCCGCGATTGCATCTTCAGCGTGAGAGTCATCTGTGGCGGCAAGCACCGGATGGCAACCCGCCGCCGCTGGCCGCCGATCCACAGCGCAGCCTGGCTTATGTGATTTACACCTCCGGCTCGACGGGGAAACCCAAAGGGGTGATGAACGAACACCGCGGGGTGATCAACCGACTACTGTGGATGCAAAAGGCGTATACACTGACGCCGGATGATGTCGTGCTGCAGAAAACGCCGTTCAGCTTCGACGTCTCCGTGTGGGAGTTTTTCTGGCCGATGATGGTCGGCGCCCGGCTGGCCATCGCCAAACCGGGCGGTCACCAGGAACCGGATTATCTCAGCGCCTGCATCGCACAACATGGCGTCACCACACTGCATTTCGTCCCCTCTATGCTGCAACTGTTTCTGCGCCACGGCGATATGGCGCAGTGCGCCTCCCTGAAACGCATCGTGTGCAGCGGCGAGGCGTTGCCGCTCGCTACGGTACAACGTTGCCTGCAGCAGTTGCCGCAGGCGGAACTGCACAATCTCTACGGCCCGACGGAAGCCGCCGTAGACGTTTCCAGTTGGCAATGCCTGCCCGATGATCCTCGCCCACTGGTACCGATCGGTAAACCGATCGCCAATACCCAGCTCCATATTCTGGATGACCAACTGCAACCGTTACCGCCTGGCATCGCCGGCGAATTGCATATCGGTGGTATTCAGGTTGCCCGTGGTTATCTGAACCGCGCGGCGCTGAGCGCCGAGCGATTTATCGCCGACCCTTTCAGCGCCGAGCCGCAGGCTCGCCTGTATAAAACCGGCGATCTGGCCCGCTGGCTGCCGGATGGCAACATTGAGTATCTGGGCAGAAACGATTTCCAGGTCAAAATCCACGGCCTGCGCATTGAATTAGGTGAGATCGAGCAACAGCTCAGACAGTGTTCAGGGGTTGAAGACGCGGCCATTCTGGCGCGGGAAGACGAAAGCGGCGGCAAGCGCCTGGTCGCCTATGTCATCGCCCCAGAGCAAACGGCCGCCGCCGCCGAATGGCGTCGGCAATTGCAGCAACACCTGCCGGACTTTATGGTGCCGTCCTGTTTTATCCGGCTGGATGCTTTTCCGCTGTCGCCCAACGGCAAGCTGGATCGCAAAGCGTTACCGGCACCGGCCAACATGCAGGAAACCGCTGCTTATGAAGCCCCGCAAGGCGAGCTGGAACAGCAGTTGGCCGAACTGTGGAGCGAACTGCTGGGCACAACGCGCATTGGCCGCGACGATGATTTCTTCGCGCTGGGCGGCCATTCGCTGCACGCCATTCAACTGCTGGTTAAACTGAAGCGACACGGGCATTCGTTAGGCATTAAGACGCTGTTTGCTCACTCGACGCTGCGCGGCCAGGCCCGTATCCTCACCGACGGCGTGCCCGCAACGGCTCCAGCCACCTCCGAACCCCTGCAGCAGCTATTGACGCGTCTGAATCAGGCCAGTTTTACCTTTAAACAGGTAGAGCGCCTGAACCACGCCATCACCCCCGACAGCGTTTGGATGATCCATCCCGCCGTCACCGGTTGCGATGTTTATCGCGATCTGGCGAACTATTTAGAAAAAGATTTCAATGTGTTAGGCATCAACAATTATAACCTGTTCCAACAGCCGCACATCACTTCGCTACGCGAGCTGGCGGCGTATTATCTCGGCCATATGCGGTTGTCGCCGGCGCGCCCCGTCCGTCTGTTGGGTTGGTCGCTAGGGGGCCTGATCGCGCTGGAGATGGCAGCTCAACTGGAAAGCCAAGGCTATCGCGATATCCAACTGTTCCTGCTTGATACCTTCTACCGAACCCCATTCCAGATCCGCAGCGAGCCGGGCATGCTGGCGGCGATGCTGGCCATGTTGGGTATTGACGGCGAGGCCGCCGACCGGGCATTAAAGGCCGAGCCGACGGAGCTGGCATTGGCGAAACAAACGCTCAGCGCACCGTTGCAACATGCACGCATCACGCTGTTCAAGGCGACCGAAGATGCAAATCTGAATATCACCGGCCTGGGCGATGAGCGGGAGCTGCTGGCGATTGCCGACAATGGCCTGTCGGCAATCTGCCAACATCTGCAGGTGCATCCGTTGCCCTGCAATCATCACTCTATTATCTTCAGCCACGAGGAGATAGGACGCGCCTTGCGCCAGTCATCGCGCACGCCGGCGATGCTCGGCAACCTTCCTTGACGCTCTACGGTCTGCGGCGCCGTTCGCCGCAGACCGCCTCCTTACCACATCAGCCGGCCGATAAGTGGCGCGGCCACCACCGTGATAATGCCGGCCAACATCATCACCAGGCTCGACACTACGCCCTCCTGTGGCCCCAGTTCATAGGCGCGGGCGGTGCCGGCGCCGTGCGACGATGCGCCAAAGCCGGCCCCTTTCGCCAGGCGGCTGCGTACAGCCAGCCGCAGAAACAGAATGTCGCCCACCGCCATACCGAACACCCCGGTGATCACCACGAACAGCGCCACCAGGTCCGGCTGGCCGCCCATCTGCTTGGCGGCCTCCAGCGCAAACGGCGTGGTGATCGAGCGCACCGCCAGGCTGCGCTGCACCTCTTCCGGCAGCGTCAGCAGGCGCGCCAGCCACACCGAGCTGTACACCGCCACCAGCACCGCCGTCGTCACCCCGGCGGTCAGCGACAGCCAGTGGCGACGAATGATATGCAGGTTCTCGTACACCGGCACCGCGAAGGCGATGGTCGCCGGCCCCAGCAGCCACAGCAGCCAGTGGGTTTCACCGATGTAGTCCTGATAGGAGATGTGGGTGACCACCAGCAGCAACACCAGAATCATCGGCGTCAGCACCAGCGGCATCAGCAGCAACGTGCGGCGGCGGCGATAGAGTTTCTTGTTGGCGAAATAGAGCGCCAGCGTCGCCAGAAAACAGGCCAGGCTAAGGATAAAATCATTCATGGCGCTGCTTCCGCCGCTGAAGCCAAATCTCCAGCCGATACACCCTGTCCACCACCAGCCCGGTGGCGCCCAGCGTCAGCATGGTGCTGATCGCGATCACCAGAAAGATCTTCCAGCCCTCGACCATCAGCAGCTGGGCATAGTTGACCACCGCCACCACCGCCGGCACGAAAAACAGCAGCATTTCCGCCAGCAGCCAGCGGGAGCCGGCCTTGACCCAGCTGAGCGGCAGAATGCGCAGCAGGATCAGCGCCAGCAGCATCAGCATGCCGACGATATTGGCGGGGAGCGGCAGGTGGAATTGTTGCACCAGACGATCGGCGATCAGAAACAGCGCCGCATACAACGCCACCTGGATCGGTACCTGCAAACGGGTCAGCAGGGAGGGGGCAACGCGGCGTAACGCCAGAGACATGAAAGATGACCTCGAACAATAAATTGACGGCCTACAGTATACGCAGCCGGGAAACCACGCCTGAAATGAATTAAAATTATCGTCATCATGCCGTCCGGGAATAGTTTCCCGCCGGTAGCGTCCCCAAGGAGAACCCTAACGTGGATGTCCGCACCCTGCGCTACTTCGTTGAAGTGGTGCGCCAGCAAAGCTTCACCCGCGCGGCGGAAAAACTGTTCGTCACCCAGCCCACCATCAGCAAAATGCTGCGGCATCTGGAGGAAGAGCTGGAATGCACGCTGCTGATCCGCGAAGGCCGCAAGCTGCGCCTGACCGACAGCGGCCAGGCGGTGTACCAGCGCGGCCTGACGATCCTCGACGAATTCCGCCAGCTGGAGGCGGAACTGGAAGACATCAGCTCGGTGAAAAAGGGCGTGCTGCGGCTGGGCATTCCGCCGATGGTCGGCAGGCAGATCGCCGATCTGATCCGCCGCTTTCGCCAGACCTACCCCGGCATTGAATTGAAGATTTCCGAACTGGGCGGGCTGTCGGTCGAACAGGCGGTGATGTCCGGCGAACTGGATCTGGCGATGACCGTGTTGCCCTTCGATTCGGCGCAGCCGCTGACCTTTCTGCCGCTGCTGGGCCACCCGATGTGCGTGGTGGCGCCGCGCACGCCGCAGTGGCTCAACCGCACCCGCATCAATATCGCCGAATTGGCCGACAGCCCGATCCTGATTTATAACGAAGACTTTGCGCTGTACAAGATGCTGATGAAGGCGTTTCGCCAGGCCGGTTTTGAACCGCAAATCGCGGTGCGCAGCGGCCAATGGGACTTCCTCGCCTCGATGGTGCAGGCCGGCGTGGGCATCGCCATGCTGCCGGAGCCGGTTTGTCGCTGGCTGGACAAGGAAAACCTGGTCTGGCTGCCGCTGGAGCCGCGCATGGAGTGGAAAATCGGCCTGATCTGGCGCCAGGGCAGCTACCTGTCGCACAGCGCGCAGGCCTGGATCGCCTGCTGCCGCGACTACTGGCCGCCGCTCAAGTAGCCAAAAAACAAGGGCCGCACAGGCGGCCCTTCAGGACAGAAATAAAGAGGAAAAACGTTAATTCCCCTTCTGAGGTTTACCCTTCGCGCTCGATCAACAGCGCTTCGAGCAGGTCGAGATCGTGCAGCAGTTTTTGCAGCGTCTCGTTGCTGATTTTCTGCGTGGCGCGCAGATGGTACAGCTCGCCGCGCTCGGCGCGCAGCGCCGTCAGGCGGAAACGCCGCTCGAGGTTTTCCATCGCCAACGCATTCTCGATATCGTCTTTCGACGCGATACGCCGCCGCAGCATGCCCGTCACCCGCGAGCTGACCTCTTTCAACACCTGCGGATCGAGGTTTTCTTCGGTATCGGCAACCAGGCGCTCTTCCATTTTATTCACGCTCTCGATCGCCACCTCGGCCGCCATGGCGATCGCCATGCGCTCTTCCTGCTTGCTGGCGCTCTTGTCGGCCACCTGCACGCCACGCAGCAGCAGCGGCAACGCCAGCACGCCGACGATCAGCGACAGCAGGATCACCCCGGCGGCGATAAACACCAGCTGATAGCGCGCCGGGAAGGCAGTGCCGTCGCTCAGCAACAGCGGTATCGACAGCACGCCGGCCAGGGTAATCGCCCCGCGCACCCCGGCGAACGACGCCACCCACAGCTCACGCGTGCTGTAATCGCCGAACTGCAGCGGGCGCTTTTTCATAAAGCGGTTGCTGGCCTTCTTCATTATCCACAGCCAGGTAAAACGCAGCACCAGCAGCGCGGCGTAGATGGTGGCCACGTCGGCGAACAGATACCAGGTCTGGATGGTCGGATCCAGCTCCGCCTGCAGGATGGAGGTTTCAAGAATGCCCGGCAGCTGCAGGCCCAACATGATGAACACCATGCCGTTGAACACGAACTCCAGCATCGCCCACACGCTGTTGGCGCGCAGGCGCATCGCCAGCGGCGCGTTGCGGATCACGCCGGACTGGCTGATGGTCATCCCCGCCGCCACCGCAGCCAGGATGCCGGAGACGCCGATATGTTCGGCGATCAGATAAGAAGCGAACGGCAGCAGCAGCAGGAACACGATCTGGGTCGCCGGATCGTCGCCGCTCCAGCGGCTCATCACCCGCAGCGATTTACTGTAGGTCCAGGTGACCGCCACGCCGGCCAGCAGGCCGCCGATCGCCACTTTGAGGAATTCAAGGGTCGCGCCGCCCACGGTGAACACCATGGTGCCCATCGCCACCGCGATGGCGAACTTGAGCGACACCAGGCCGGACGCGTCGTTCATCAGCGCCTCGCCCTCGAGCACCCCCATGATCGGCTTGGGAATGCGCCCTTTGCCGACGATGCCGGACAGCGCCACGGCATCCGTCGGCGACAGCACCGCCGCCAGCGCGAAGGCCGCCACCAGCGGAATGCCCGGCACCATGGCGTAGATCAGATAACCGACGCCGACCACGGTGATAAGCACCAGCACCAGCGCCAGGCCGAGAATTTCACGCCCGTGATGCAGGAACTCCCGCGTCGGCGTTTTCCAGCCGTCGGCGAACAGCAACGGCGGGATGAACAGCACCAGGAACAGTTCGGGATCAAAATCGACGTGCAGCCCGAAATGCGGCCAGGCCAGCAGGGCCCCGATGGCGATTTGCATCAGCGGCAGCGGCACCTGGAACGGCAACATGCGCGTCACCACCCCGGACAGGGAGACCACCAGGATCAAAATGAGGATTGTAAAAAAGATTTCCATGCTTTCCTTAGACTCTACGATTCAGACGACATCGGCTCAGGGCCTGCGTTGGTCACGATAGTAGATCACTTTTTTTACAGCCGTTAAAGCTTGTTGTGCCTTTCAAAACGCGGTGCAGAGCAGAAGAAGACTTATCTTAAGAAGGGAATTGCCGTAACAGGCTCCCCCGCCCGGCGGGCGAGGGAAACCCAAGGGGCTTAAATCGCCCAGCCGCCGGCGTAGAACGCCACCAGCGCCACGGCGATCAGCACGGTGCCGATGTTCAGCTTGCGCCATTCGCCGGAGAAGATGCGGCCGATGACCAGCGAGCTGAAGCCCAGCATGATGCCGGTGACGATGTTGCAGGTCAGCACGATGAACACGGCGCACAGCAGGCCGGCCATCGCGTCGACGAAGTCGTTGAAGTCCAGCTTGGTGACATTGCTCAGCATCAGCAGGCCGACGTACATCAGCGCCGGCGCGGTGGCGTAAACCGGCACCAGATAGGCCAGCGGCGACAGGAACAGGATCAGTAGAAACAGAATGCCGACCACGGTGGCGGTCAGGCCGGTCTTGCCGCCCGCGGCGGTGCCGGCGGCGGACTCGATGTAAACCGCAGCGGGCGCGGCGCCCACCAGGCCGGAGAAGATGCTGCTCAGGGAATCCGAGGTCAGCGCCTTGCCGCCGTTGATGATCTGCCCGTCTTTATCCAGCAGATTGGCCTGCCCGGCCACCGCGCGGATGGTGCCGGTGGCGTCGAACACCGCAGTCATCACCAGCGCCAGCACGCTCGGCAACACCACCGGCTGCAATGCGCCCATGATGTCCAGGCTGAAGATCAACGACTTGCCGTCAGCGTCCGCCAGGCTCGGCATGGCGAACAGCCCCTGGTATTTCACCGCCGGGTCGAAGATCAGGCCGATGATGGAAATGGCGATGATCACCAGCAAAATGCCGCCGGGCACGCGCAGTTTCTCCAGGCCGAAGATCACCGCCAGGCCGACCAGCGTCATGACGACCGGGAAAGAGGTGAACGCGCCGAGCGCCACCGGCAAGCCATCCAGCGGGTTCTTCACCACCAGGCCGACGCCGTTGGCGGCGATCAGCAGCAGGAACAGCCCGATGCCGATGCCGGTGCCGTGCGCCACGCCCATCGGCAGGTTGCGCAGGATCCAGGCGCGGATGCCGGTGACCGAGATAATGGTAAACAGCACGCCCATCAGGAACACCGCGCCCAGCGCCACCGGAATGCTGATGTGTTGGCCCAGCACCAGGCTGAAGGCGGTAAAGGCGGTCAACGAGATCGCACAGCCGATGGCCATCGGCAGGTTAGCCCACAGCCCCATCAACAGCGACCCCAGACCGGCCACCAGGCAGGTGGAGACGAACACCGCCGCCGGCGGGAAACCCGCTTTGCCCAGCATGCTCGGCACCACGATCACCGAGTACACCATCGCCAGGAAGGTGGTCAGCCCCGCCACCACCTCCTGACGCACGCTGCTGCCGCGCGCGGAAATTTTAAAATAGCCATCAAGCCCGCCGGTTGGTTTTGCGGCGTGGTTCGCTTGAGAGTTCGACATAGGTTACTTCCCCTGTGTTTCATGAATCGGCCCGTCACAGCAGGCCTGTAATCTCGCCCGCGCCCGATCGCCACGTAATCGTTTACGTCACGTTCCGCATCCTTGCCCTTATGCCACACCGCCAACGGCGATGCGCACCCAGGCAAACGTTTAACTCGCAGCGCGCGGTACGGGTGATTTATGGTGGTTTATTCAAGGCAAACGATTATCCTGCCTTCCCTAGCGTCTAATCAACTAAAGATCGCGGCAATTTATGCAGAAAGCGGCGGGAATGGCGCTCGCGCGATAAAACCGGGACGACGGTCGCCCCGGCGAACGCCGTCATGGCGGGGTTATTGCGTCTGCACCGCAGCGGGATCCATATACATCAATTCCCAGATATGACCGTCCAGATCCTGAAATCCATGGCCGTACATCACGCCGTAGTCCCGCGGCGGGTGGTAGGTGTTGCCGCCGCCGGCGACCGCCTTGCGCACCAGTTCGTCCACCGCCGCCCGGCTGGGTTGCGACAGGCACACCAACACTTCGGTGGCCTGGTTGGCATCGCCGATCGGGTTCGGGGTAAACATCCTGAATTTGTCGTGGGTCAGCAGCATCACGTAAATCGTGTCGCTGACCACCATGCATGCGGCGGTATCGTCGGTAAATTGCGGGTTGAAGCTGAAGCCGAGCTGGGTAAAAAACGCCATTGAGGCGGGCAGATCGCGTACGGGCAGGTTAACGAAGATTTGCGTAGCCATGGGCTACCTCCGATGAAGAATGACCCCATCGAGTATAGCCCATCCGCTTAACTCAGCAGGTCGTAAGGACCGCCCTGCTCCAATGCTCGCTGGTAGGCGGGCCGGGCGTGAATGCGCTGCAGGAAGCCGCGCAGTTTCGGGCAATCATCCAACGCGCCGCGCGCCGCCATCGCCTCCAGCGGGAAGCTCATCTGAATATCCGCTGCGCTGAAGTCGTTGCCAACGAACCAGCTGCCCTTATTCAGGTGCTGTTCGAGGTATTCGCAGTGCGGCGCGATCTGCTTGTCGAGGTATTCCCGCTGCACGCCTTTGCCGATCGCGCCGGCCACCGGCCGCAGCAGCCAGGGGATCGGCGGCTGGCCGAGACGGCTGAACACCAGCTTCATCACCAACAGCGGCATCAGCGATCCTTCGGCGTAGTGCAGCCAGTAGCGGTATTGCTGACGCGCGTGGAAGTCGGTTGGCATAAACATGCCCTGTGCGTCGTAGGCTTCCTGCAAGTATTCGATAATGGCGCCGGATTCCGCCAGCGTCAGATCGCCATCGACGATCACCGGCGATTTGCCCAGCGGGTGGATCTTTTTCAGCGCCGGCGGCGCCAGCATGGTCTGCGGATCGCGCTCGTAGCGCTGCACCTGATAAGGCACGCCCAGCTCTTCCAGAAACCACAGAATGCGCTGCGACCGCGAGTGATTGAGATGATGAACGATGATCATGACGAAGCCCCTGTCCGCTGCCACACCAGTTCGCCAACCTGCACGCCGTTGCCGAGCTGCAGCGGCACCGTGCGCAACGTCAGCCGATCGCCGCTGAAAGCGTAAAAACGCACCTGACGGCTGCCTACCCAGTTGGGGAACGAACAGCCTTCGACCTGATGCACCACCCGCTGCTCGCTTTCTTCCACCTGATAGTGGCCAAAGTAGCAAATCATATTGATGAAGGCGGCGCGGATCTCCCGCTCAGACCCCTGCGCCAAATCGGCGGCGGCGAAACGCGGCCGCACGGCGCTGTAAAGCTGCGCCGCCATCGTGCCGTTGGCCTCATAGTGGATGCGCCCCAACACCTGCTCGCCCAGCGGGTAATTCAGCTCGCCGTTCTGGTTTTTGAACACCGACGACACCAACGCCCAACTGCCGATAAACGCGCTTATCGTCATGACGCTTCTCCGGTTAAGGATCGTCTGTAAAGGGTAGTGGCGATTTTTGCCCCGCGCCAGCGGATGAAAAACAATCAATTTATTTGACGGAGATACTCAAAACTCTCCGATTTTTTATTCACATCCGGTGCACTAGTATTTAACACATCGAGAGACAACGGGCTCTCACCTAACAAACACTCTGAGGAACGCATCATGAAAAACGTCAAAATTTTTGCTACCGCTGCGCTGCTGGCTACCGCTTCTTTCGCAACCTTCGCCGCTGACCTGCCTTCCAGTCAACCAGCTGCAGACGCCCAGAAGATCGGCGTCGTCACCGTGAGCGGCGCCGCTAACCTGAGCGCGCTGGAAAGCGAACTGGCCAGCAAAGCCGCCGCGTCGGGCGCCAGCGCCTACCGCATCGTCGCCGCCGGTGGTCAGAACAAACTGTACGGCACCGCAGAAATCTTCAACTGATCGTCGGACAGCCAACCGACGGAAGAAAGAAGCCCCGCAAGGGGCTTTTCTCGTTGTGGGCAGGCAAAGCTCTTTGTGAACAGTGGCCGCCGGACATTTCACCGATACTGGGAATAACGCCTTACCCTCACCCACTTTGGAGAAATAACATGACCACAGCACTCCCACTGCAAGGCAAAGTCGCATTCGTTCAGGGCGGTTCCCGCGGCATCGGCGCCGCCATCGTTAAACGCTTGGCGAGCGAGGGCGCCGCCGTCGCCTTTACCTACGCCGCCTCGGCCGATCGCGCCGAAGCGGTGGCGAGCGCCGTGACCGCCGCCGGCGGCAAAGTCCTCGCCATCAAGGCCGACAGCGCCGATGCGGCGGCGCTGCAGCAGGCGGTTCGCCAGGCGGTGAGCCACTTCGGCAACCTGGATATTCTGGTGAACAACGCCGGGGTATTTACGCTGGGCGGCACCGAGGAACTGGCGCTGGACGACCTGGATCGCATGCTGGCGGTCAATGTGCGCAGCGTATTCGTCGCCAGCCAGGAGGCGGCGCGCCACATGAACGACGGCGGCCGAATCATCCACATCGGCAGCACCAACGCCGAGCGCGTGCCGTTCGGCGGCGCGGCGGTGTACGCGATGAGCAAATCGGCGCTGGTCGGGTTGACCAAGGGCATGGCGCGCGATCTCGGCCCACGCGGCATCACCGTCAATAACGTGCAGCCCGGCCCGGTGGATACCGAGATGAACCCGGACGCCGGCGAGTTCGCCGAACAGCTCAAGCAGCTGATGGCGATCGGCCGCTACGGCAAAGATGAAGAGATCGCCGGCTTCGTCACCTACCTGGCCGGCCCGCAGGCGGGTTATATCACCGGCGCCAGCCTGAGCATCGACGGCGGTTTTTCGGCGTAGCGCTCAAAGCCCCGCAAGGGGCTTTTTTTCATTCGCTCGCCGACGACCGCTCCCCACCTCGCACGGCATATTCACCTTCAAAGACAATAATAGAATTAGTTTATGCGCAAAAATGGAATAGTTTATTGACGATTCTGTTATTTATTCACCAGGCCGACGTCTTTATCCTTCGCTCCATCGTGTCGTACCGGACACCCTTATTTTTCGAACCTTCGAACACAGGATAAAGATATGAAAACCATGATCACCGTTATTTCACTCGCTCTGTTTTCCATGCTGTCGTTTAACGCCGCGGCAGAAAGCGTGACCGCAACCGGCAGAACGCTGGACTCCACCGAAGCCCTCATCGCTAAAAAAGCGCAAGAGGCCGGCGCAAGCGGCTACAAAATCACCAGCGCCTACATGGGCAATTTCGTCACCATGAGTGCAGAGCTGAAAAAATAATATCAATGACGCCGCTCGCACGGCGTTATTTATTTCCGCATAAGGAAGTCATCGTCGGGTGGTTATTCACCACGCGTTATAAAGCATTACGCTAAAGCACCCGCGTACTAAAAAATGAGCCTCTTTCTCCACCGGTTATTATTCGGCGGCCTCACGCCGCCAATTTCCGGAGGCTCATTTTCATTCACCCTGCAATACTCCGTTATAAGGATGAGTCACTGATGAAATCATTGTATCGCCTCTCCCTCTTGCTGCCCTTGCTGGCCGCAGTGCCCGCGCACGCCGCAGAATCCGCCGCGCAGTCGTCAGACTGGTATCCTTCCGTTTACGGCGCAAAAGACGAAATCGGCGCAGCCAACCTGCTCACGCCAGAGGTCGTATTACAGTCTGTGCAGTTGGTAAAACAAGGCAAGACATTGCCATTGGCGGTGCCCGTCGATAAAGATTTCCCGGCGTTCCGCCACCGCAGCTTCCGCTTATATAATATTCAGCCTGGTCAGCAGGACGGTAAAACGCTTGGCCCAAATAAATTCACCTTTAATGATGAATTGGTGAATGCCTGGACCGGCGTCGGCACCCAGTTGAATGGCATTGGCCATATCGGCATCGACAACGTTTATTATAACGGCAATAAGGCGGCGGACTTCGTCACCGTAGATGGCGTGAAAAAATTGGGCGTGGAAAAAGTGCCGCCCATGGTCACACGCGGCGTGGTGCTCGATATGACGGCTTATTATAATAAAGCGATCGTTCCGGGCGGCACCGAATTTTCCGTTGCGGATATTCAAGCAGTGCTTAAAAAGCAGGGCATCAGTTTACGCAAAGGCGACGTTGTCTTGTTCAATACCGGCTGGCTGGAGCTGATTGGCAAAGACAATAAAAAGTTCCTGGAAGTTGAACCGGGCATCGGCATGGAAGCGGCGAAATGGTTGGCCGACCAAGGCATCGTGGCCTTCGGCGGTGATACCTGGGCCTCCGAAGTTTACCCTAACCCGAAAAATGACGAAGAGTTCCCGGTCAACCAGTACCTGCTGGCCAAACGCGGCGTCTATAACCTGGAGCTGATCGACAGCCGCCCACTGGTGCGCACGAAAACCTGGGAATTCCTGTTCGTACTGGGGCAACCGCTGTATGTCGGTTCAACCCAGGTCAACATCAACCCGGTAGCAATTTACTGATTGGCGACACCGCCGCAGAAAATCAGCGGCTAACGAGCACAAAAAACCCCGCCTGAGCGGGGTTTTTTTAGCGCTGTCGCCAGGCTTAGAACGGAATATCGTCGTCGAAATCCATTGGTGGTTCGTTGCTGGTCGCCGGTGCGCTGTTCTGCGCCGGGCGAGACTGCTGCTGGCCGCCGCTGAACTGGTTGCCGCCCTGTGGCTGCTGAGGCTGGCCCCAACCGCCCTGGCCGCCGGCAGATTGACCTGCCGGTGCGCCGCCGCCCTGACGGCCGCCCAGCATCTGCATGGTGCCGCCGACGTTAACCACGATCTCGGTGGTGTAGCGATCCTGGCCGCTCTGATCCTGCCATTTACGGGTCTGCAGGGAGCCTTCGATGTAGACCTGAGAGCCTTTACGCAGGTATTCGCCCGCCACTTCGGCCAGTTTGCCGAACAGCACGACGCGGTGCCATTCGGTCTTCTCTTTCTGTTCGCCGGTCGCCTTGTCACGCCAGCTTTCGGAGGTCGCCAGGGTAATGTTGGCCACTGCGCCGCCGTTCGGCATGTAACGGACTTCTGGATCCTGACCCAGATTCCCGACCAGAATTACTTTGTTTACGCCTCTGCTGGCCATGAGCACTTCTCCCGATGATTGATTTCTACACAGTATAAACGCGTCAGTTTACCACGCTGAGTGCGAAACCACACCCGTGTTGATAAGTGCGAATTGCATTCCAGAATTGTCTTTTCGATCGGCCTTGTTGCATTCGCATACTGGATATTCATTCAGGTTTTTTTGTGTCATAATTATGCGTTTCGACCAGGCTGTGCCGGTTTTTTGCGAGATCCATCACAAAATCCCCCGCAAAAATCGCGACAGGCGCGGTGTATCATCAAGACGGGAAGTGTAAATGGACAATATCGAAGTTCGTGGTGCTCGAACCCATAATCTGAAAAACATCAACCTGATCATCCCGCGTGACAAACTGATCGTCGTCACCGGCCTGTCCGGTTCCGGCAAGTCTTCGCTGGCTTTCGATACGCTGTACGCCGAAGGGCAGCGGCGCTATGTCGAATCACTCTCCGCCTATGCGCGCCAGTTCCTGTCGCTGATGGAAAAACCGGACGTCGATCATATCGAAGGCCTGTCGCCGGCGATCTCCATCGAGCAGAAATCCACCTCGCACAACCCGCGATCCACGGTCGGCACCATTACCGAGATCCACGACTACCTGCGCCTGCTGTTCGCCCGCGTCGGCGAGCCGCGCTGCCCGGACCACCATGTGCCGCTGGCGGCGCAAACCGTCAGCCAAATGGTCGATAACGTGCTGAGCCAGCCGGAAGGCAAGCGCCTGATGCTGTTGGCCCCGGTGGTGAAAGACCGCAAGGGCGAGCACACCAAAACGTTGGAAAACCTGGCCGCCCAGGGCTATATCCGCGCGCGCATCGACGGCGAAGTGTGCGATCTGTCCGATCCGCCGAAGCTGGAGCTGCAGAAGAAACACACCATCGAAGTGGTGGTCGACCGTTTCAAGGTGCGCGACGACATGGCGCAGCGCCTGGCCGAGTCGTTCGAAACCGCGCTGGAGCTGTCCGGCGGCACCGCGGTGGTGGCGGACATGGACGACGAAAAAGCGGATGAGCTGCTGTTCTCCGCCAACTTCGCCTGCCCGATCTGCGGCTACAGCATGCGCGAGCTGGAACCGCGCCTGTTTTCCTTCAACAACCCGGCCGGCGCCTGCCCGACCTGCGACGGCCTGGGCGTGCAGCAGTTCTTCGATCCGGATCGCGTGGTGCAAAACCCCGAGCTGTCGCTGGCCGGCGGCGCGATCCGCGGCTGGGATCGCCGCAACTTCTACTATTTCCAGATGCTGCGCTCGCTGGCGGAGCATTATGAGTTCGACGTCGAAGCGCCATTCAACACCCTGAGCGCCAACGTGCAGAAGGCGGTGCTGAGCGGCTCCGGCAAAGAGTCGATAGAATTCAAATACATCAACGATCGCGGTGACACCACCGTGCGCCGCCATCCGTTCGAAGGCGTGCTGCACAACATGGAGCGCCGCTATAAAGAGACCGAGTCCAGCGCGGTGCGCGAAGAGCTGGCGAAGTTCATCAGCAACCGCCCTTGCGCCTCGTGCCACGGCACTCGCCTGCGTGAAGAAGCGCGCAACGTGTTCGTCGAAGACACCACGCTGCCGGAAATCTCCGATCTGAGCATCGGCCATGCGATGACCTTCTTCCAGAACATGAAGCTCAGCGGCCAGCGCGCCAAAATCGCCGAGAAAGTGCTGAAAGAGATCGGTGACCGCCTGAAATTCCTGGTGAACGTCGGCCTGAACTACCTGTCACTGTCTCGCTCGGCGGAGACGCTCTCCGGCGGCGAAGCGCAGCGAATCCGTTTGGCCAGCCAGATCGGCGCCGGCCTGGTGGGCGTGATGTACGTGCTGGATGAGCCGTCGATCGGCCTGCACCAGCGCGACAACGAGCGCCTGCTGGAAACGCTGATCCACCTGCGCAACCTCGGCAACACGGTGATCGTGGTGGAGCATGACGAAGACGCCATCCGCGCCGCCGATCACGTCATCGACATCGGCCCCGGCGCCGGCGTACACGGCGGCCAGGTGGTGGCGGAAGGCACCGTCGACGACATCATGGCGCAGCCGGAATCACTGACCGGCCAGTTCCTCAGCGGCAAGCGCGAGATCGCCATCCCCGCGCAGCGCGTGCAGGCCGATCCGACCAAGGTGCTGAAGCTGAGCGGCGCGCGCGGCAACAACCTGAAGGACGTGACGCTGACGCTGCCGGTCGGTCTGTTTACCTGCATCACCGGCGTTTCCGGTTCCGGCAAATCGACGCTGATCAACGATACGCTGTTCCCGATCGCCCAGCGCCAGCTCAACGGCGCCACCATCGCCGAACCGGCGCCGTTCCGCGAAGTGACCGGCCTCGAACATTTCGACAAGGTGATCGACATCGATCAGAGCCCGATCGGCCGCACGCCGCGCTCCAACCCGGCCACCTACACCGGCATCTTCACCCCGGTGCGCGAGCTGTTCGCCGGCGTGCCGGAATCGCGCAGCCGCGGTTACACGCCGGGCCGCTTCAGCTTCAACGTCAAGGGCGGACGCTGTGAAGCCTGCCAGGGCGACGGGGTGATCAAGGTCGAGATGCACTTCCTGCCGGACATCTACGTGCCGTGCGACCAGTGCAAGGGCAAGCGTTATAACCGCGAAACGCTGGAAGTGAAGTACAAGGGCAAGAGCATCCACGAAGTGCTGGAGATGACCATCGAAGAAGCGCGCGATTTCTTCGACGCGGTGCCGGCGCTGGCGCGCAAGCTGCAGACCCTGATGGATGTCGGCCTGTCCTACATCCGCCTCGGCCAGTCGGCCACCACGCTCTCCGGCGGTGAAGCGCAGCGCGTCAAGCTGGCGCGCGAACTGTCGAAGCGCGGCACTGGCCAAACGCTGTATATCCTCGACGAACCGACCACCGGTCTGCACTTCGCCGATATCCAACAGCTGTTGGCGGTGCTGCATCAGTTGCGCGATCAGGGCAATACCATCGTGGTCATCGAGCATAACCTGGATGTGATCAAGACCGCCGACTGGATCGTCGATCTGGGGCCGGAAGGCGGCAGCGGCGGCGGCGAGATCCTGGTCGCCGGCACGCCGGAAACGGTGGCCGATTGTGAGAAATCGCACACCGCACGCTTCCTGAAGCCGCTGTTGAACCAGTAATGCCGCCGGCGTGCGGGCCGTCGCTCAGGCGGTCCGCACGCTGACCCGTTTCCCCGCAATCAAACAGAAACGGGCAAGATTTCGACATTTTCAGGCATTTCCCTCCGCACTCACCGCTTTTATCATCAATGTTCCCTCGGCGGCCGCCCTGTCTGATTCAGGCCGCGTCTCGCCGGCACTTCGCTGCCGGTCAAACGTTGTCCCCCATACATTGATAACTGGAGCGACCATGAACATTACCCATGCCTATGCCGCGCATGACGCGAAGTCTGCGCTGGTGCCTTTCGATTACCAGCCGCGCGCCCTGCGCGACCACGATGTGCAAATTCAGGTGTTGTTCTGCGGCGTCTGCCACTCGGATCTGCACCAGGCGCGCAATGAATGGAGCAATACGATTTACCCGGTGGTGCCGGGCCACGAAATCGTCGGCCGCGTTAGCGCCGTCGGCGACCATGTCTCGCGTTACCGGGTCGGCGATCTGGTCGGCGTCGGTTGCATGGTGGATTCCTGCCGCAGCTGCCCGAGCTGCGATGAGGGGCTGGAACAGTATTGCGAGAACGGCTTTACCGGCACCTATAACGGCCAGGATCGCCACACCGGCGCCGTAACCTACGGCGGCTACTCCACCAATCTGGTGGTGGATCAGGACTTCGTGCTGCGCGTGCCGGAAAACCTCGATCCGGCCGGGGTCGCGCCGCTGCTGTGCGCCGGCATCACCACCTATTCGCCGCTGCGCCAGTGGGGCGCGGGGCCAGGCAAAAAGGTCGGCATCGTCGGCCTCGGCGGGCTGGGGCACATGGGCGTCAAACTGGCGCGGGCGATGGGCGCGCACGTGGTGCTGTTCACCACCTCGCCGTCGAAAATCGAAGACGCCAAGCGCCTCGGCGCCCATGAAGTGGTGATTTCGCGCAACCCGGATGAGATGGCGCAGCACGTTAATAGCTTCGACTTCATCCTCAACACGGTAGCGGCTCAGCACGATCTGAACCCGTTCCTCAACTTGCTGCGCCGCGACGGCACCCTGACGCTGGTCGGCGCGCCGGAGCACGATCATCCGTCGCCGCAGGTGTTCAACCTGATCATGAAGCGCCGCCGCATCGCCGGTTCGCTGATCGGTGGCATCGCGGAAACGCAAGAGATGCTGGACTTCTGCGGCCAACACGGCATCACGTCCGATATCGAGCTGATCCCGATGCAGCAAATTAATGAGGCCTATGAGCGCATGCTGAAAAGCGACGTGAAGTACCGCTTCGTGGTGGATATCGACTCGCTGCGAGCCTGATGACGGCGGGCGCCCGGCGGCGCCCGTTTTTTTATAGCTGCTTGATGACCCTGGCCGGGTTGCCGCCCACCACGCAGTTGGCCGGCACGTCTTTGGTCACCACCGCGCCGGAGGCCACGACCGCATTATCGCCGATGGTCACCCCCGGATTGATCACCGCGCGCCCGCCGATCCACACATTGTCGCCAATCCTGACAGTCTTACCGAACTCCGCGCCGCCGACGCGGGTCTCGGCGTCCAGCGGATGGGTCGCGGTGTAAATATGCACGCCCGGCGCCAGCAGGCAGTTGTCGCCGATATGCACCTCGCACACGTCGAGGATCACGCAGTCGAAATTGGCGTAGAAGTTCTTGCCGAGATAAATGTTATAGCCGTAGTCGCAGCGGAAGGTCGGCTCGATGGTGCCGCCCTGATAGCCGCCCAGCAGCTCACCCAGCCACTGTTTGCGCAGCTCACCCTCTTCCGGCGAGGAGTGGTTATAGCGATGCGTCAACTGGCGCGCGCGCCGACGTTCGCTGCGCAGCAGGTCGTCGCCGGCGTCGTACAGTTCCCCGGCGATCATCTTGCGCTTTTCTTCGCTCATGGCCATGTCGGCCTCCTTAATCTTATCCGCGTTTTTTGAATGCCCAAGCGTAGCCGCTTTTGCCTGGCGACAAAAAGGGAACGTTCCCAATTTAAAACCGCGATCACGATTTAACACGGGAAAACAGGAGAAAAACGGGCGCCGCCGCCCGGCATTCAGGCGCGCAGTTCCTGGCGCACGTGTTCGGGCAGGCCTTCCACCACCAGCTGATAGGAGCTGTCGATCAGCGTGTAAAACTGCGAGTTCGGCAGGTTGCCGTCGAGAAACACCGTATTCCAGTGCGCCTTGTTCAGGCCGTCGCAGGCGACGATCTCCGGATGGTGTTCACGCAGGCTTTCCGCCAGCTCCGGGCTGGACTTGACCGCCAGCGCCGGCCGCCCTTCGACCTCGCACACCATGGCGAACATCACGTCGCCCACCTTGATCTGGCTGGCCTGCCACTGGTTCTGGTCGCTCTGCTCCGCGCCCGGCTTCGCCATGCAGTACTCCAGCAATGCGCTGTTATTCATTGGGTTATTCCCCCTGTAATGTGGCCACAATACGGCGTGCTCCGCCGTGGATGCGGTGCTCCCCCAGCCAGATGCCCTGCCATGTGCCCAACATCAGCCGCCCATGCCTGACGGGCAGCGTCAAGGAAGCGCCCAGCAGCGAGGATTTGATGTGCGCCGGCATGTCGTCCGGCCCTTCGTAGTCATGCTGATAGGGTGCGTTTTCCGGCACCTGACGCAGGAAATGCTGCTCCATATCGGCTCGCACCGTGGGATCGCAGTTCTCGTTGAGCGTCAGCGAGGCCGAGGTGTGCTGCAGCAACAGATGCAGCAAGCCGGTTTGCAGGCGGTGTAAGTGGGTTAACTGGTTGGTGATCTCGTCGGTAACCAGATGAAAGCCACGCGCTTTTGCGCTGAGGATTAGCGTTTGCTGATGCCACATGAGTGAGCGCCCCTCAATCAGTATATTCTCTCTCCGGTTTGCGGCAACTTCGGCGGCGCGCCGGCAATAAAAAAGGAGCGATATCGCTATCGCTCCCGATGAACGTCCGTTCAGACTAACAGGCGTTACTGCACCGCGGCAAACGCCTCGGCCACCTGACGCACGTTGTTGTGGTTCAGGCCGGCCACGCACATGCGGCCGCTGTGGATCAGGTAGACGCCGAACTCTTCACGCAAGCGATCGACCTGCGCCGCGCTGAAGCCGGTGTAGCTGAACATGCCGCGCTGCGCCAACAGGTAGTCAAAGTTGCGCTGCGGCAGCGCGCTCTTCAAGGTGTCCACCAGCGCGTGACGCATCTCGAGAATGCGGGTGCGCATGCTCTCCACTTCGTCCAGCCACTGGGTTTTGAGCTGGGCGTCGTTCAGCACCTTGGCCACCAGCTGCGCGCCGAAGTTTGGCGGGCTTGAGTAGTTGCGGCGCACGGTGGCCTTCAGCTGGCCCAACACGCGCCCGGCCGCCTCTTCGCTTTCGCACACCACCGACAGGCCGCCGACGCGCTCGCCGTACAGCGAGAAAATCTTCGAGAACGAGTTGCTCACCAGGCACGGCAGGCCGGCCGCCGCGATGGCGCGAATGGCGTAGGCGTCTTGCTCCATGCCGCCGCCGAAGCCCTGATAGGCGATATCGAGGAACGGAATGATTTCACGCTCGGCGATCACCTTGACCACCTCATCCCACTGGGCGGGAGTCAGGTCGGAACCGGTCGGGTTGTGGCAGCACGGGTGCAGCAGCGCGATGCTGTGCTTCGGCAGCTGTTTCAGCGCAGCGAGCATGGCGTCGAACTTCACGCCCAGGCTTTCGCTGTCGAAATACGGGTAGGTATTCACTTTGAAACCGGCGCCGCTGAAGATGGCGACGTGGTTTTCCCAGGTCGGATCGCTGACCCACACCTGCGAATCCGGGAAATAGGTTTTCAGGAAGTCGGCGCCCACTTTCAACGCGCCGGAACCGCCGACGGTCTGAATGGTGGCGATGCGCCCCTGCTGCAGCATCGGGTGCTGCGCGCCGAACAGCAACTGCTGGATGGCGGAACGGTAGGGTTGCAGCCCTTCCATCGGCAGGTATACCGAGGCGCCGTGCTCGACGCTGTTCAACTGCGCTTCCGCCGCAGCGACCGCCCGCATCTGCGGAATGATGCCCTGCGCATCGTAGTACAGGCCGATACTCAGGTTCACCTTGTGCGCACGCGGGTCTTGTTTGAATTTTTCCATCAGCGACAGAATGGGATCGCCGGCATAGGCGTCAACGTTCTGGAACACGGGGTTTTTCTCCTGGTTTATTGTGGTTTGGGCACAGCGTTACGTTCCTAATATAGACGGAAAAGCGCATTCGGTTTTAGCTTTATCTCGTCACCGGCAACAAACCGTTTTCCTTGATGCGATTGAGCACCACCGCCGTTTTGATATGCGCCACGCTTTTGTGCGGCGACAGCGTCTGGCTGATGAATTCGCTCAGCGCCGGCAGGTCAGCCACCGCCACTTTCAGCAGGTAATCGGCGTCGCCGGTGGTCTTATAAGCGTCGAGGATCGCGTCCACGTTCTCCAGCATCTGATGAAAGCTGTCGATCTGCTCCTGCGCGTGCGTGATCAGGCTGACTTCGATCAGCCCCACCAGCCCCAGGCCGACCGCCTCCGGCGCCAGCCGCGCGTGGTAACCGCGGATCAGCTGCGCCTGCTCCAGGCTGATGCGCCGCCGTGAGCACTGGGAAGCGGAAAGCCCCACCAACTCGCTCAGTTCCTGATTGGTCAGACGGCCGTTGGCCTGTAACAGCGTCAGGATTTTCATATCAAAATCGTCAATGTTGTACATAGCCACCTGTAAACTGTGTTAATAAATGTTGACGTTACAGCCTACCAGTTTTTTTACCGTTGCCGACGTCACACCCTGGCGTTTGAATCGCGTACAGCAGCAACGCCCGGCGTTTTCGCCGGTAAGCGGCATAAAAAACGGCTAACTCATGCAGGCAAACGACAATTAACGGCGAAGTAACGCATAAAACCACGAATGTATAAAAAGGACGCCAGATGAAAAAGCTTCTCCCCCTCGCGCTGCTGCTCGCCGCCGGCGGCGCCGGCGCGCAATCCCACCTGGACAAGGTGCTGCAGCAGAAGACCCTGGAGGTCTGCACCACCGGCGACTACAAGCCCTATACCTTCCTCAAGGAAGACGGCGGCTATGAAGGCATCGATATCGACATGGCGGAATCGCTGGCGAAGAGCCTGGGCGCCAAGGTGAAGTGGGTGAAAACCAGCTGGAAAACCCTGACCCCGGACTTCGTCGGCGGCAAGTGCGACATCGCCATGGGCGGCATCTCCGTCACGCTGGAGCGGCAAAAGCAGGTGTTCTTCGCCGACAAGCTGGATACCGACGGCAAAATCCCGCTGGTGCGCTGCACCGACGTGAAGAAATACCGCACGATAGAACAGATCAACAAACCGTCGGTGCGTCTGTTGGAACCGGCGGGCGGCACCAATGAAGCCTTCGTGCACGCCTATCTGCCGAAGGCCAAACTGACGCTGACGCACGACAACATGAGCATTTTCCAGCAGTTGGTGGATCGCAAGGCGGACGTGATGATCACCGACGCCTCCGAGGCGTTGTACCAACAAAAGCGCTATCCGAAGCTGTGCGCGGTGAATCCGACCAAACCGATGCAGTACGGCGAGAAGGCTTACATGCTGCCGCGCGACGATCTGAGTTGGAAACTGTATGTGGATCAGTGGCTGCACCTGGCCAAGGCGACCGGCGAGTATCAGAAAATTATCGATAAGTGGTTGGCGGTAAAGAAGTAACGCGCTGAGAAACGGGGCCGACGCGCGTCGGCCCCTGCGGCGCATCAGTCGCCGATGTATTCCATCGCCACGCGCTGCGTGAGCTTGGTGATCAGTTCATAAGCGCTGATGCCGGTGCAGGCGGCGATACGCTCGACCGGCAATGCCGGCCCCCACAGCACCGCTTCATCCCCCACCTTATCGGCGGCATCCGGCCCGAGATCGACCGAAATCATGTCCATCGACACCCGGCCGACGATCGGCACTTCACGGCCGTTGATCAGGATCGGCGTGCCGGTCGGCGCGCTGCGCGGGTAACCGTCGCCGTATCCCATCGCCACCACGCCCAGCCGGGTATCGCGCGGACTTACCCAGGTGCCGCCGTAGCCGACCGCTTCGCCGGCCTTGTGCTCGCGCACCGCGATCAGGCTGGATTTCAGGATCATCGCCGGCTGCAGACCATGCTCGGCGCCGCTGCCGTTATCCAGCGGCGACACGCCGTACAGAATGATGCCGGGACGCACCCACTCGTTGTGGGCGTCCGGCCACAGCAGCGTGCCGCCGGAGGCGGCGACCGAGCGTTGGCCCGGTTTGCCGCGCGCGAACTGCTCGAAGCAGGCGATCTGTTTCAGGGTGGCGTCGGACTCCGGCTCATCGGCGCGGCTGAAGTGGCTCATGATATTGACCGGCTGCGCCACGTTGCGGCAGGCGCACAGGCGCTGATAAAACGCTTCCGCCTGTTCGGGACGCACCCCCAGCCGATGCATGCCGGTATCGAGCTTCATCCACACCGGCACCGGGCGCGCCAGTTCGGCCTGCTCCAGCGCTTCGAGCTGTTCGATGCAGTGCACCGCGGTTTCGATGTTGTTCGCCACCAGCACCGGCAGGTCTTCGGCACAGAAGAAGCCTTCCAGCAGCAGGATCGGTTTGACGATGCCGCCGGAGCGCAGCATCAGCGCCTCGCCGATGCGCGCCACGCCGTAGCAGTCGGCGTCTTGCAGGGTGTGTGCTGTTTCCAGCAGGCCATGTCCATAAGCGTTTGCTTTCACAACGGCAATCAGGCGGCTTTGCGGCGCCTGGCGGCGCACCTGTTGCAGATTATGTCGCAGAGCGCGGCGGTCGATTACAGCGGTTGCCGCTTTCATTTCAGTTCCTTAGCTGATTATTCGTCATCGTATTGTGGCCCCGCGTAGTTGTCGAAACGCGACCACTGGCCGTTAAAAGTAAGGCGCACGGTGCCGATGGGGCCGTTACGCTGCTTACCGATAATAATTTCCGCGATCCCTTTCAGATCGCTGTTCTCGTGATACACCTCATCACGATAGATGAACATAATCAGGTCGGCATCCTGCTCGATAGAGCCGGATTCACGCAGGTCGGAGTTGACCGGGCGTTTGTCGGCGCGCTGCTCCAGGCTTCGGTTCAGCTGCGACAGCGCCACCACCGGCACCTGCAGCTCTTTCGCCAGCGCCTTCAGCGAGCGCGAAATCTCGGCGATCTCCAGCGTACGGTTGTCGGACAGGGCCGGCACGCGCATCAACTGCAGGTAGTCGATCATGATAAGGCTAAGCCCGTCGTGCTCGCGGAAAATACGCCGCGCGCGCGAGCGCACTTCGGTCGGCGTCAGGCCGGAGGAGTCGTCGATGTACATGTTGCGCTTCTCCAGCAGGATGCCCATGGTGCTGGAAATGCGCGCCCAGTCCTCGTCGTCGAGCTGGCCGGTACGGATGCGCGTCTGATCCACGCGCGACAGCGACGCCAGCATACGCATCATGATCTGCTCGCCGGGCATCTCCAGGCTGAAGATCAGCACCGGTTTTTCCTGGGTCATCGCGGCGTTTTCGCACAGGTTCATGGCGAAGGTGGTTTTCCCCATCGAAGGACGGGCGGCGACGATGATCAGATCGGACTTTTGCATGCCCGCGGTTTTCTTGTTGAGGTCCTGATAGCCGGTATCGACCCCGGTCACGCCGTCGTGCGGCTGCTGATACAGCTGCTCGATGCGCGACACGGTGTCTTCCAGGATGCGCTCGATGCCCTTCGGGCCTTCGTCTTTGCTGGCGCGGTTCTCGGCGATTTGGAACACGCGGGATTCCGCCAGATCGAGCAGGTCTTCGCTGCTGCGCCCCTGCGGATCGTAGCCGGCGTCGGCGATCTCGTTAGCCACCGAGATCATTTCGCGCACCACCGCGCGCTCGCGCACGATGTCCGCGTAGGCGCCGATGTTGGCGGCGCTCGGGGTGTTTTTCGACAGCTCGGCCAGGTAGGCGAAGCCGCCGACCGAGTCCAGCTCGCCCTTCTGCTCGAGCGATTCGGACAGGGTGATGAGGTCGATCGGCTTGCTCATCTCCAGCAGACGCTGCATCTCGGTAAAGATCAGGCGGTGCGGGCGGCTGAAGAAGTCGTTGGCGACCACGCGCTCCGCCACGTTGTCCCAGCGCTCGTTATCCAGCATCAAACCGCCCAACACCGACTGTTCTGCCTCCAGCGAGTGCGGCGGCATCTTCAGCCCTTCCATCTGACGATCTCTGGAACGCTCTCTGGTTTCGTCCGCGTTTGTTTTGTTGGTTGGTTTTTTTCCTGCCATGAAACGTAGTCTTTATCCGGTTGCGAATGAGGGTGAGGCTGCTGACGCAAGAGTATACGTGATTTTTCCGCACGATTCCGCCGCATAATTGCCACAGGCCGGCGCACGGGCTGGCTAGATCTCCGCAGCCAAAAGGCATAGGGTGAATTCAGATAACCAAATGAGGGTAGAACATGGCCAAGCGCATTCAATTCTCCGCCACCGGCGGGCCGGAAGTCTTGCAATACGTTGATTTTACACCGCTCGATCCGGCTGCCGGCGAAGTGCAGATCGAGAACAAGGCGATCGGCATCAACTACATCGATACCTATGTACGCAGCGGCCTGTATGCGCCGGCGAGCCTGCCGAGCGGCCTCGGCACCGAGGCGGCCGGCGTGGTGACCAAGGTCGGCGCCGGGGTCAGCTTCCTCAAACCGGGCGACCGGGTGGTGTATGCGCAATCGGCGCTCGGCGCCTACAGCGAGATCCACAACGTCTCGGCAGAACGCGTGGCGCTGCTGCCGGACAACCTGAGTTTTGAACAGGGTGCAGCCTCTTTACTCAAAGGGCTGACGGTATACTACCTGCTGCGCCAGACCTATGACGTGCAACCGGGTGAAGTGTTCCTGTTCCATGCCGCGTCCGGCGGCGTCGGGCTGATCGCCTGCCAGTGGGCGAAAGCGCTGGGTGCGCGCCTGATCGGCAGCGTCGGTTCCGACGAGAAGGCCGCGCTGGCGAAACAGGCCGGCGCCTGGGCCACCATCAACTACCACAAAGAGGATATCGCCCAGCGGGTGGCCGAGCTGACGCAGGGCGAGAAGGTCGGCGTGGTGTACGATTCGGTGGGTAAAAGCACCTGGCTGGCCTCACTCGACAGCCTGAAGCGGCGCGGCCTGATGGTGAGCTTCGGCAACGCCTCCGGCCCGGTGACCGGCGTCGATCTGGCGCTGCTGAATCAGAAGGGCTCGCTGTACGTCACCCGCCCTTCCCTCAACGGCTACATCACCAACCGCGCCGAGCTGCAGTACGCCAGCAACGAGCTGTTCTCCCTGATCGGCAGCGGCGCCATTCGGGTGGAAGTGAAAGACGAGCAGAAATTCGCGCTGGCCGACGCCCAGCGGGCACACCAAGTATTGGAAAGCCGCAGCACCAGTGGCTCCAGTCTGCTGATCCCCTGATCGCGGCAAAAGAAAAGAGCTCCTTGCGGAGCCCTTTCTGTTACTGCGTTTTGTAGGGGTAGAGCAGAGTCCGCCAGAGACCGGGGGTTGCTTCAGCAACACGAATTTTGGTTGTCTCTCACGGTGATGAAATCGGTCGCATCACTGCATCGACCAACATCCTAACAGCCCCGTCCGGCAAAAAACACGCTTTATGTGCCACATCGCCGGGTAAAACTGCCAAGCTGTGATCGCTGCCGCATTAGCGTGGCGGGCAGTTATGCAAGTTTCATCGCGACTGACTGATTATTCGGCAAAAAATCAGTAACGCCGGATCTGGGGTTTCTGCATCGAACGGTAAATCCATACCCCAACCACCGCCAAAATCAACCACGGCAACAGCTTAATCACCACCGCGAACAACCCGCCCAACAGCATGAACGCCGCCGCCGCCAACAGCGCAGCGAAGATCCCCAGCAGCGAGATGCCGGTCACCATCAGCATCACCACAAAGCCAATGAGAAAGAAGATTTCCAACATGATTGCTCCTTTGCAACTCAACGTATCTGCAGAGTGGATTACAAGAAGCGTGCCAGAATGGCGGAAGGGCTAACCTATTGAAAAAACGGGGCAGACATCCGGCAACACGCCGAATGCCTGGCGAAAAAGACTAACTATTGGTCAAACTTTTTGTGGGTTACGCCATTTCGACGCGCGGCTGACGCACCAACGCCAGCGCCTGCTCCACCACCCGCGCATCGGCGCCCGGCTTGTGGGCGTTCTCGCTCAGGTGGCGACGCCACTGGCGCGCGCCCGGCACCCCCTGGAACAAACCGAGGATGTGGCGGGTGATGTGGCCGAGATAGGTGCCGTTGGACAGCTCGCGCTCAATATACGGATACAGCGCTTCGACGATCGCCACGCTGTCCGGCACCGCGGTCTGCGCGCCGAACAGTTCGCTGTCGACCCGCGCCAGGATGCCCGGATTCTGGTACGCCTCGCGCCCCATCATCACGCCGTCCAGATGCTGCAGGTGCTGTTGCGCCTCTTCCAGCGTTTTCACTCCACCGTTGATGGCGATGGTCAGCGCCGGGAAATCCCGCTTCAACTGATAAACGCGCGGGTAGTCCAGCGGCGGCACTTCGCGGTTCTCTTTCGGGCTGAGGCCGGAGAGCCAGGCTTTGCGAGCGTGGATAGTGAACATGTCGCACTCGCCGCGCCCGGCGACGGTCTGGATAAAGTCGCACAGGAAGGCGTAGCTGTCCTGATCGTCGATGCCGATGCGGGTCTTCACCGTCACCGGTATCGATACGACGTCGCGCATCGCCTTGATGCAGTCGGCGACCAGCGTCGCCTGGCCCATCAGGCAGGCGCCGAACATGCCGTTTTGCACGCGATCGGACGGACAGCCGACGTTGAGGTTAATCTCGTCATAACCGCGCTGCTCCGCCAGTTTGGCGCAGTGCGCCAGCGAGGCCGGATCGCTGCCGCCCAGCTGCAGCGCCACAGGATGCTCTTCTTCGCTGTAGGCCAGGTAGTCACCCTTGCCGTGTATGATCGCGCCGGTGGTCACCATTTCGGTGTACAGCAGCGTTTCCTTGGTCAGCAGGCGGTGGAAGTAACGGCAATGACGATCGGTCCAGTCGAGCATTGGCGCGATGGAGAAGCGATTGGCGGCGTAGGTTGGGGCGTGGTTGTCTTTCGTCATGCTGAGTTACTGGCTACCTGAGTCTGTCTGGGTTCAACGAACGGCGCGCGGCCGCAAACGGCTATTATAGCGACAATCGGCGCCGTTGGGAAAACCGCCTTGCCGGCGGCGTAAATAAGCGGGAGTAAGGCGAATAAATTCACGCGTTCAGGTGTTATCTCATTACGGGCGCGCACGGCGCCTCTGCCTTGAGGACACAACCATGAACAGCTTCATTAAACGCCTGCTGGCATCGACCATTGCCGGCTGCCTGCTGTTTTCCGGCGGGGCGCTGGCGATGGGCGGCGACGGCAGCGGCCAAACCCCGCCGACCTGTCCGAAAGGCCAGGTCTATGACAGTAAAACCCAGACCTGCACGGTGGATAAAAGCAGCAAAGTCGACGACGCCGACCGCACTAACTATGCCTATGCACTGGCGAAAAGCGGCCGCTATCAGGAAGCGATCGATATGCTCAACACGCTTAAAAATCCCAACACCGCCGTCGCACTGAATTATCGCGGCTACGCCACGCGCAAACTTGGCCGCACCGATGAGGGTATCGGCTATTATTTAAAATCAGTCGCCCTCGATCCGAAATACCCCAAAGTGCGCGAGTACCTGGGGGAAGCCTATATGCTGAAAGGGCGGCCCGACCTGGCGCGCCAACAGCTGCAGGTGATCCAGTCGCTGTGCGGCACCGGGTGCGAGGAGTACCGTGATTTGGCGGCAGCCATCGACCGCCACCCGGAATCTTGATCCGACGCGCCTGCGGAGGTGACTATCAGCGGCGATGCGATACGCGATGAACTCGGCCACTATCTCTCCCGCCTGTGGCGCTATGCGCTGGTGCTTTCGCACCGGCGGGATATCGCCGACGATCTGGTGCAGGCGACCTGCGTGCGTGCGCTGGAGCGCGCCGCGCAATTCACCCCCGGTTCTCACCTGGATCGCTGGTTGTTTTCCATCCTGCACTCCATCTGGCTCAATGAAGTTCGCGCCCAGCATCTTCGCCAAGGGCAAGGCTGCATGGCGGCGGAAGAGCTTGGCGATGCGGACAACGGTGAACAGCCAGTCTGGCTCAATGAAGTGATGCGGCGCGTAAGCCGGCTGCCGGCGGCCCAGCGCAACGCGCTGTTTTTGGTGGATGTCGAAGGGCTGTCCTACCGGGAAGCGGCGAAAGTGCTGGCGGTGCCAATCGGCACCGTCATGAGCCGCCTTGCGGCCGCACGTCAGGCCTTGGCCGATGACCGCCAGTTGCCAAACGACGATTCGCACCATAAGAAGACCCCTCCTCCCCCCTTGCCCCGCACTCGCCGATAAACCGCTGGCCGCCGATTCGTATTCAGCGCCCTATTCCAACGCGCGGATAACCCGGCACGGCTGCCCCAGCGCCAACACATTGGCCGGAATGTCGCCGGTGACGATGCTGCCCGCGCCGATAGTCGTGCCATCGCCGATGGTCACTCCCGGCAGGATCACCACGTTGCCGCCGATCCACACGTTGCTGCCGATGGACACCGGCTGCGCCGAGGTGCGGAAAGGAAAAGCCGGATCGCCGGTAAAGCGTTCACCGGCCTTCAGCGGATGACTCGGCGTGTAGATTTGCACGTTGGGGCCGATCAGCGTGTTGTCGCCGATGGTGATGGTGTTGCAATCGAGGAACACCGCATTGACGTTGATAAAACAGTTTTTGCCGATGCGGACATGCTGCCCGTAGTCGCACCAGAATGGCGTTTCGATCCAGCTCGCCTCACCCCAGCTGCCGAACAGCTCGCCGAGCAGGCGATTTTTCTCGTCCGCCTGATGCGAATCCAGCGCCTCCAGGCTTTTGGTCAACGCCCTGGCTCGATGGTACAGGGCGATCAGTTCTTCATCGCGGCTGTTGTACTCCAGGCCGCTTAACAGCTTCTCTCTTTCCGTCATCACACAAGGCTCCTGCTTATCACGCGGATGAAGCGCGTTATACCGCTCTCGCCCGCTGCTCTCCAGCGCTAAAATCGGCAACGTTGATTTGCCGTCCGGCGGAGGGGAAAAGTTGTGATGCATCTCTCTTTTAGCGCGCTCAGCGCGCCTTTCTCTGCGCTATCCTCAGGGGAAAAGGGGGCAACTCTCGGCGATTCGCCGTAATCATGGTAAAATCGGCTTTTTTACGTACCGGGATATTTGCGATGAACTCAACCACCCAGGAAAAGCTGCTGGCGCAGGCGGAACGCCTCTGCCAGCAACGCAATGTGCGATTGACGCCGCAACGGCTGGAAGTGCTGCGTCTGATGACTCAGCAACCCGGTGCAATCAGCGCTTACGACCTGCTCGATCTGCTACGCGTCGCCGAACCGCAGGCCAAGCCGCCGACGGTCTACCGCGCGCTGGATTTTCTGCTGGAGCAAGGATTTATCCATAGGGTGGAGTCCGCCAACAGCTACGTGCTGTGCCACCACTTCGAACAGCCGATGCATACGTCCGCGCTGTTTATCTGCGACCGCTGCGGCCAGGTGACCGAACGCACCACCGAAGGCGTAGAGGAAACGCTGCAGAAGCTGGCTCAGGAGGCCGGATTTGCGCTGCGGCACAGCGTAGTGGAAGCGCACGGTCTGTGCGCCGGCTGCGTGGAAGTTGAAGCTTGCGACAGCAAGCATGACTGCGCCGAACACGATCACAGCATCGCCATCAAGAAGAAGTAAGACAAAATCAGGTACCTCCCTGTACCTGCGGCCGGAGCGCCAGAGGATGGAGCGACGCCGGCCTGCGCTGTGCAAGCCGCCTTCAATGGCGGCCTTGCAGATTACCAGCGGTGTTTGGTGTGATCTTCCCAGGCTTTCACCTCTTTTTCGGCCGCCTCTTTCTGGTAACCGTAGCGCTCCTGGATTTTGCCGACCAGCTGTTCGCGTTTCCCTTCGATGACCGTCAGATCGTCATCGGTCAGCTTGCCCCATTTCTCTTTCACTTTGCCTTTCAGCTGCTTCCAGTTACCGTCGGCTTGATCTTTATTCATAGTCTCTCCGTTAACCTGTGGTGAATCAGTGATCCCTGTCGCCGGCCGGGGTTAACCAGAAAATTTTCTGGCTGATGCTCCCTTCACCTTAAGAAGCAACGCTCCCCTTCATTTACCAGCCACATGATTCATTCTAGTTAAACATGGAAATAAAAAAGCCAATTTGCAGAATAAAAAACCATTAAAAAACAAAATAAAAACAAAAAACGCCAACAAACAACGAGCTAACGCGAACGGATCTGGACTAAAAACATGTAAGCAAACATGAACAAAACATAAGATAAATTAATAAATAACCCAACAAAGCGTTCGACCTAGCGTGCAGCAAACCAACTGCCGCGCACCTGATGACGGTGCCAAATCCAGCCCAACGCCAGGCCGCGCAGCGCCAGAAACACCGCCAGCGCCAGCCAGAGCCCGTGGTTGCCTAACAGCGGCACGCTGAACAGCGCCAGACCGTATCCCGCAGCGGCCACCGCCATGCTGTTACGCATCTCGGCGCCGCGCGTGGCGCCGATAAACATGCCGTCCAGCAAATAGCACCATACCCCGACCAGCGGCAGAATGACCTGCCAGGGCAAATAATGTGCGGCCAACGCACGCAGTTCCGGCAAAGAGGTCAATGCCGCCACGATCTGCTGGCCGGTAACGGCATACGCCAGGCCGAAGGCCAACGCGACCAGCCCTGCCTGCCTGCAGGCCGCGTGCCACACCTTGCGCAGTTGGCTGTCGTCCCGGGCGCCGTAGGCGTGGCCCGAATGAGCCTCCACCGCATAAGCAAAACCGTCGAGCGCATAGGCGGTGAACGTCAGCAGATTCATCAATACCGCATTGACCGCCACCACCTCGCTTCCCAGGCGAGCGCCGAAAATGGTCAACGACGCAAAGCACAGTTGCAGCAACAGTGAACGCAGCATGATGTCGCGGTTGAGCGCCAGCAGGCGACGCAGATCGCCACGCCAGGCCTGGCGCAGCATCTGCAGGGTAATACCGCGCAGGCGCATCACCCGCCACGCCAACCACAGGCCGAGCAGCAGCGTAGCGTATTCGGCGATGGCGGTTGCCGCCGCCGCCCCCCGCACGTTCCAGCCCAGGCCCATCACCAGCCAGATATCCAGCACGATGTTCAGCAGGTTGCCGACGATCAGCAGGATCACCGGCGCCCGCACGTACTGCACGCCGAGCAGCCAGCCCAGCAGCACCAGATTGGCCAGCGCCGCCGGGGCGCTTAACCAGCGGATCTCAAGAAAACGCCGCGCCTGTTCCAGCACCTCGCCATCGCCACCGACGATCCGCAGCGCCAGTTCGATCAGCGGATAACGCAGCAGGACGATCGCCGCGCCGCCCAACAGCGCCAGCAGCAGCGGTTGCATAAAGGCGCGCGCCAGCGCTTGCGGGTTCTGTGCCCCCAGCGCTTGCGCCGCGAGGCCGGTGGTGCTCATGCGCAGGAATAACAGCAGCATGAAGAGGAAGCTGGTCGCCACCGCGCCGATCGCCACGCCCCCCAGGTAGATCGGGCTGTCGAGGTGGCCGATCACCGCGGTGTCCACCAGCCCGAGCAGCGGCACGGTAATATTGGAGAAGATCATCGGCAGGGCGAGGCGCCACAGGGCTTTATCGGTGTCGCTGGTGAAGGCGGAAATCAGGCGCATGATGGGATGTTCCTGTGACTGAGTGACAAAGGGCGAAGTCAGAAACAAAAACGCCCCAAAACAGGGGCGATTGATACAGGGAGCGGCGGTGATGGGCCGGCGATTAAATCCAGTCGCCGTTGCGGATCACGCCGACCGCCAGCCCTTCGATAGTGAAATTCTGCTGACGCAGATCGACCACTATCGGTTGGAATTCGTTGTTCTCCGGCAGCAGTTCAACCACGTTGCCGTGCTTTTTCAAGCGCTTGACCGTCACTTCGTCTTCGATCCGCGCCACCACGACCTGGCCGTTGCGCACGTCTTGCGTTTTGTGCACCGCCAGCAGATCGCCGTCCAGAATGCCGATGTCGCGCATTGACATGCCGTTCACCCGCAGCAGGAAATCGGCGCTCGGTTTAAACAGGGAAGGATCCACCTGGTAGTGCCCTTCGATGTGCTGCTGCGCCAGCAGCGGCTCGCCGGCGGCGACGCGGCCGATCAGCGGCAGCCCTTCTTCTTCTTCCATCAGCAGACGGATACCGCGTGAGGCACCGGAGACGATTTCGATCACGCCTTTGCGTGCCAGCGCCTTCAGGTGTTCTTCGGCGGCGTTAGGCGAACGGAACCCCAGACGCATCGCGATCTCGGCACGCGTTGGCGGCATGCCCGTTTGCGAAATGTGCTCGCGAATCAGATCGTAGACCTCTTGCTGTCTGGTAGTTAGTGCTTTCATTCCGCCCCCTGTTTGTTTATACAGTCTTGCTGTGAGTATATACAGGTAAGCGCGGATTGGGAACCGAAGAATAAATAAAAATCAGTCAGTAGGCGCTTTTCGTCAGCCGAAATGCTGCCATAGGACCGTGCCCCAAACGAACAGCGCCAGTGCGATCGCCAGCGACACCGCCGCCGATCCCATGTCCTTGGCCCGCCCGGACAGCTCGTGATGTTCGCTGCCGATGCGATCCACCACCGCCTCGATCGCGCTGTTCAGGATCTCGACGATCATCACCAGCGCTACCGATCCGATCAATAAAATGCGCGCTATCGCACCCACATCCAGCCAGACAGCCAGTATGATAGCCAGAAGGGTGACCACCAGTTCCTGGCGGAAAGCCGCTTCGTGCTGCCAGGCGGCGGATAGCCCTTTATAGGAATAGCCGGCGGCCTTGATGATGCGGGTCAGTCCGGTTGCTTGGTTTGCCATGTTTTCGTGCCTTTCTCAGAGGTCGGTCATAATAAAAAGAGTCTAGAACAGTCCGCGCTGACGGCTCTCGGTTTTCGAACACCACAGATCTGCTACCCGGTTTCTGGTATGCTTGCGGCGCATTGCTAACAAGAGGCTTCACGTTGTTATGTCAGGTTGGCGTAAAATTTATTATAAAATATTGAATTTACCACTTAAATTGTTGGTAAGAAGTAAGGTCATCCCTTCAGATCCGGTTACCGAGCTAGGGTTGGATCCCTCACGGCCGATTTTGTATGTTTTACCTTACAATTCCAAGGCGGATTTGCTGACGCTGCGCACCCAGTGCCTGGCGCAGGATCTGCCTGATCCGCTCAACTCGCTGGAGATCGACGGCACCGTGCTGCCGAGCTACGTGTTCATTCACGACGGCCCGCGCGTGTTCCGCTACTACACCCCGAAAGAAGAGTCGGTAAAGCTGTTCCACGACTATCTGGATCTGCATCGCAGCAACCCGGATCTCGACATTCAGATGCTGCCGGTTTCGGTGATGTTTGGCCGTTCGCCGGGCCGCGAAGGCCACGGCACGCCGCACCTGCGTCTGTTGAACGGCGTGCAGAAGTTCTTCGCCGTGCTGTGGCTCGGCCGCGACAGCTTCGTGCGTTTCTCCAACACCGTGTCGCTGCGCCGCATGGCTACCGAACACGGCACGGATAAAACCATCGCGCAGAAACTGGCGCGCGTGGCGCGCATGCACTTCTCGCGCCAGCGCCTGGCCGCGGTGGGCCCAAGCCTGCCGGCCCGTCAGGATCTGTTCAACAAGCTGTTGGCGTCCAAAGCGATCGAAAAAGCGGTCGAGGACGAAGCGCGCAGCAAGAAGATCTCGCACGAGAAGGCCCAGCAGAACGCCATCGCGTTGATGGAAGAGATCGCCGCCGACTTCTCCTACGAAACCGTGCGTCTGTCCGATCGCGTGCTGAGCTGGACCTGGAACCGGTTGTATCAGGGCATCAACGTCACCAACGCCGAGCGCGTGCGCCAGCTGGCGCAGGACGGCCACGAGATCGTCTACGTGCCCTGCCACCGCAGCCACATGGACTATCTGCTGCTGTCCTACGTGCTGTATCACCAGGGCCTGGTGCCGCCGCACATCGCCGCGGGCATCAACCTCAACTTCTGGCCGGCCGGCCCGATCTTCCGTCGCCTGGGCGCGTTCTTCATCCGCCGCACCTTCAAGGGCAACAAGCTGTACTCGACGGTGTTCCGCGAATACCTCGGCGAGCTGTTCACCCGCGGTTACTCGGTGGAATACTTCGTGGAAGGCGGCCGTTCCCGCACCGGGCGCCTGCTGGAGCCGAAGACCGGCACCCTGTCGATGACCATTCAGGCGATGCTGCGCGGCGGCACCCGTCCGATCACGCTGGTGCCGATTTACATCGGTTACGAGCACGTGATGGAAGTGGGTACCTACGCCAAAGAGCTGCGCGGCGCCACCAAGGAAAAAGAGAGCCTGCCGCAGATGCTGCGCGGCCTGCGCAAGCTGCGCAACCTGGGTCAGGGTTACGTCAACTTCGGCGAACCGCTGCCGTTGACAGCTTACCTCAACCAGAACGTGCCGCAGTGGCGCGAGTCGATCGATCCGATCGAAGCTCAGCGTCCAAGCTGGCTGACGCCGACGGTCAACGATCTGGCCGGCCAGATCATGGTGCGCATCAACAATGCCGCCGCGGCCAATGCCATGAACCTGTGTTCCACCGCGCTGCTGGCCTCGCGTCAGCGTTCGCTGACCCGCGAACAGCTGGTCGAACAGCTCGAGTGCTACCTGCAGCTGATGCGCAACGCGCCTTACGCGCATGACGTCACCGTACCGACGCAAACGCCGGACGAGCTGCTGGATCACGCGCTGAACATGAACAAGTTCGAGGTGGAAAAGGACAACATCGGCGACATCATCATTCTGCCGCGCGAGCAGGCGGTGCTGATGACCTATTACCGCAACAACATCCACCACCTGCTGGTGTTGCCGTCGCTGATCGCCAGCATCGTGATGCATCACCGCCGGGTATCGCGCGCCGAGCTGCTGCGCCAGATCGGCATGATCTACCCGATGCTGAAAGCCGAGCTGTTCCTGCATAACGACAAGGAACAGCTGCCGGAAGTGCTGCGGCCGATGATCGACGAGCTGATCCGTCAACAGCTGATCTGCGACAAAGGCGACGATCTGGTGCTCAACCCGGCGCGCATTCGCCCGCTGCAGCTGCTGGCCGCCGGGGTGCGCGAAACCCTGCAACGCTACGCCATCACCATGTCGATCCTCAGCGCCAACCCGAGCATCAACCGCGGCGCGCTGGAAAAAGAGAGCCGCATCATGGCGCAGCGTCTGTCGGTGCTGCACGGCATCAACGCGCCGGAGTTCTTCGACAAGGCGGTGTTCTCCACCCTGGTGGCGACGCTGCGTGAAGAAGGTTACATCAACGACAGCGGCGATGCGATCCGCGAGCACACCCTCGAGGTGTACAGCATGCTGAGCGATCTGATCACGCCGGAAATCAAGCTGACCATCGAAAGCGTCAACATGCCGGAAGAGACTAACGCTCTGCCGCAAACCGATGCGGAAGAAGAGAAAGACGAGTGATTTCGCCCGGCGCGAAAACACAAAAGGCACCCCTTGGGGTGCCTTTTTTCTTGCTGCAGGAAACCGTTACGCCGGCAGATAGCTCAGCGCGATGCCGATAAACACCACCAGCCCGACATAGTTGTTCTGCAGGAAGGCCTTGAAGCAGGCTTCGCGCTCGCGCCCGGCGATCTGCTTCTGCTGGTGAATGAACAGCGCGCCCGCCAGCAACAGCGACCAGTAAAACGCGCCGCCGAGCTGCGCCAGATAACCAACCCACGCCAGCAGCAACAACGTCGCGAACTGCAACAGCCCGACGATCAGCTTGTCATAACGCCCGAACAGGATGGCGGTGGACTTGATGCCGACTTTCAGATCATCGTCGCGATCGACCATCGCATACAGCGTGTCATAGGCTACCGTCCAGCAGATGTTCGCCAGCAGCAGCAGCCAGCAGCTGAGCGGCAACGATTCGCTGACCGCCGCATAGCCCATCGGAATGCCCCAGCCGAACGCGGCGCCCAGCACGAACTGCGGCAGGTTGGTCACCCGCTTCATAAACGGATACACCCAGGCCAGCGCCAGCGCCGCCAGCGACAGCCAGATGGTCATCGCATTCAGCGTCAACACCAGGCAGAACGAAATCAGCACCAGCACCACGAACAGCACTTTGGCCTCTTTCGCGCTCACCCGGCCGCTCGGCATCGGCCGCCCGGCGGTGCGCTTTACGTAGCCGTCCACCGCGCGATCGGCGTAGTCATTCACCACGCAGCCGGCGGCGCGCATCAGGAACACGCCGAGCACGAACACCACCAGAATCGACAGCGGCGGCACGCCTTTCCCGGCCAGCCACAGCGCCCACAGCGTCGGCCACAACAGCAACAGCGTGCCGATCGGTTTATCAATGCGCATCAAATGGCTGTAAGCCCGCCATTTACTTTGAGTCACGCTTCCCTCCAACGTCTTGTTCTCCTCTCTTATGCAGGAACCGCTGAATACAGCGGTGAAGCCGGTAAAAACAGTTCGGTCAGCAGCAGCGGCTTGCCCGCCAGCCGCAGCCGTGAACGACGCGCCCACAGCGCGTCCTGTCGGCCGATATGGATATAGTCGCGGGTCAGATCGCCGCTGCTGAACAAATAGCGCCCCAGCGGCAGCGTGCCCAGATCCACCAGCGCCTGGTCGGGGCCGGTCAGCGTATGTTCCGGGATCACCGTGCGCCCCAGCAGCCAGGGCTGGCCGTCGCCCAGCAGCACCACTTCGCGCAGCCAGTAGCGCGGGCTGTCGGGCAGGTGGTTCGCCTCGTCGCCCAGCACCTCGCGCGTGACGAAGCATTCGCGCTGCGGTTCAACGCGCACCTGGGCGCAATGGCGTTCAAATCGGCGGGTCATGGAGCCTAACTCCATCAGCCAGTCGCTGACGGCGGCGGGCGCCGGAGGATCCTGTTCGGATAACCACTCCAGCGGCGGCAGGATGGAATCCCTGATGCCAGACATTGCTTTACTCCTCGCCTGAACCGCAGCCGGTACGGCGCGCCAGACGATACAAACTGTTAACAGACCCCCATTGTAGCGCAGAAATGCGAAAGCGGCAGGCTGATTCGTGGCGAAAACGGCAGGTCTGTCGACCGGAAAAACCGGGGTTCTGTCATCTTTTTGCCATCCGCATTCTCTATCTTCATTTCCCGGCGTGCTGACGATTCTGTGATCGCCCGCAAAGTTTCAGCTTCCTCGCGTTGTGTTATCTACGCGCGTAGATACCCTGATACGGCAGCGTTGAATCGCCATGCGTCCGACATGATTTGTCGGCACACCTTTGTTGCCGGCACCAGGGAAACCATCTTTAACCGCGCCCCTCCAGGCGTAGAACAAAAGAGGATAGCACTGCCATGAGCGAAACAACGCTTGCCCCTTCACAGACCGCCGACGCCGCGCTGGCGGCCGATGAACGTCTGACAACCAAAGAGGGGCGCAGCCAATTTTGGCGCGCCACCTTCTCCTGCTGGCTCGGCACCGCCATGGAATACGTCGACTTCGCGCTGTACGGCCTGGCGGCCGGCATGGTGTTCGGCGACGTGTTCTTCCCCGAAGCCACGCCGCTGGTGGCGCTGCTGGCCAGTTTCGCCACCTACTCCGTCGGCTTCGTCGCGCGGCCGATCGGCGCGCTGGTGTTCGGCTGGATCGGCGACCGCAAAGGCCGCCGCGTGGTGCTGATCACCACCGTGGCGCTGATGGGCCTCTCCACCACATTGATCGGTCTGATCCCGTCCTATGCGCAAATCGGCGTCTGGGCGCCCGCCTGCCTGGTGATCCTGCGCTTCGCGCAGGGGTTCGGCGCCGGTGCGGAGCTGTCCGGCGGGGCGGTGATGCTGGCGGAATACGCGCCGGCCAAGCGGCGCGGGCTGGTCGCGTCGATCATCGCCATCGGCTCCAACAGCGGCACCCTGCTGGCGTCGCTGGTGTGGCTGCTGGTGCTGCAGCTGGACAAGGAAGATCTGATGAGCTGGGGCTGGCGCATTCCGTTCCTCGCCAGCATTCTGATCGCCGGCGCGGCGCTGTACCTGCGCCGCCACGTGCGGGAAACGCCGGTGTTCGAACGCGAGCTGCAGCAAAACCACCAGCGCATGCTGGACGCCGCCCAGGCCGCGCCGGACTCACGCAGCTACCTGCAACGCACCAAGGCGTTCTGGGTGATGCTCGGCCTGCGCATCGGCGAAAACGGCCCCTCCTACCTGTGCCAGGGCTTTATCGTCGGCTATGTCGCCAAGGTGCTGATGGTCGATAAATCAGTGCCGGCGCTGGCGGTGCTGATCGCCTCACTGTGCGGTTTTCTGGTGATCCCGCTGGCCGGCTGGCTCTCCGATCGCTTCGGCCGCCGCATCACCTACCGGTGGTTCTGCCTGCTGCTGGTGCTGTACGCTTTCCCGGCGTTCTGGCTGCTCGACAGCCGTGAGCCGGCGCTCGTCATCTCGGTGATCGTGGTCGGCATGTGCATCGCATCGCTGGGGATCTTCGGCGTACAGGCGGCCTATGGCGTCGAACTGTTCGGCGTGAAGAACCGCTACTCCAAAATGGCGTTCGCCAAGGAGCTTGGGTCGATCCTCTCCGGCGGCACCGCGCCGCTGATCGCCACCGCGCTGCTGTCCGGTTTCGGTCACTGGTGGCCTGTCGCCTGCTATTTTGTTGTAATGGCGGCCATCGGCTTAATCACCACCTTCTTTGCTCCCGAAACCCGCGGCCGCGATCTCAACCTGCCGCAGGATGCCGCGTAGCGGGAAGGCGAACAGGACCTCAATTTGGATAATCACTCCGCGCGCCGCGTTACCCGCGCCGACGTGGCTCGCATAGCGGGCACCTCCGTCGCCGTGGTCAGCTACGTGATCAACAACGGCCCGCGCCCGGTGGCGGAAGCCACCCGGCTGCGCGTGCTGGCGGCGATCGAGCAGACCGGATACCGGCCGAACGACATCGCGCGGGCATTGGCCTCCGGCAGCACGCAAACCTATGGGCTGGTGGTGCCGGATATTTCCAATCCGTTCTTCGCCACGCTGGCGCGGGCGCTGCAGCAAGAGGCCTTCAGCCGCGGCCGCGTGCTGCTGCTGGGCGACGCCGGCGACGACCGGCAGCGCGAATATGAGCTGATCAACAACCTGCTGCGCCGCCAGGTCGACGGCCTGTTGTACACCAGCGTCGATCGCCATCCGTGGTTCGAGCTGATCCGCGCCTCCGGCACGCCCTGCGTGATGATAGATACCATCGACAGCCAGGCCGGGGTCTGCGCCATTCGCGTCGACGAGCGCGACGCCGCCTGCCAGGCGACCCGCCATCTGCTGCAGCACGGCTATCGCGACATCGGCATTTTTATCGGCCCGCTAACCATGCTCAACGCGCAGGATCGCCTGAACGGCTGGCGCGATGCGCTGCTGGAGGCGGGCATCGCGCCGCGCGACGAGTGGATTTTCGAGGTCCCCTACACCCGCCAGGGCGGCTACCAGGCCACCCAGCGCATGGTGCAAGGCCCGCGCCCACGCGCCGTTTTCACCTCCAACGAGCAGCAGGCGCTCGGCTGCCTGTCGGCGCTGGCGGAACATGGGCTGCGCGCGCCGGACGATCTGGCGCTGATCTGTTTTAACGGCACGCAGCAATCCGAATTCAGCGTGCCGCCGCTCAGCGCGGTCGAGCAGCCGATCGACGCCATGGCCAAGCGGGCCATCGCCATGCTGGCCGCCGGCGCCGCGCCCGCCGAGCTGCATGAATTCGCTTTTCAACTGCGCATCCGCCATTCATGCGGCTGTTAGCGGTTTTTCAGGACACCTTACTATGCGTTTAATCATTGATTGCGATCCCGGTAACGGCGTTCCCGGCGCCAACGTCGACGACGGTCTGGCACTGGCCCTGGCGCTGGCGGCCAAACCGCAGCTGCAGCTGGAGCTGATCAGCATCGTGGCCGGCAATACCCCGCGCGAAGTGGGCTTCGCCGTCGCCACCGATCTGCTGGCGCAAAGCGGCTACCAGGTGCCGGTCGCCCTCGGCGCGGCGCGCGCCCTGAGCGAGCCGCCAGAGCCATGGCGCGCGCATCTGGACCGCCCAATCGCCAATCCCAAGCTGGCAGCGCTGTGGCGCGACTTGCCCGCGCCCCCGCTGGCCAACGCGCCCGCACCGGACGCCGCCATCGCCATCGGCGAACTGATCTGCCGGCATCCCGGCGAGATCACGTTGGCGGCGATCGGCCCGCTGACCAACGTTGCGCACGCCATGCAGCTGTACCCGCAGATGGCGCAGGCGGTGAAAGAGATCGTGATCATGGGCGGCGTGTTCAACGTCGAAGGATACATCAAGGACACCAATTTTGGTTTGGATCCGGAAGCGGCGCGGCTGGTGTTGAACAGCGGCGCCAATATCACGCTGGCCCCGCTGGACGTCACCACCCAGACCATGCTGACCCAGGCGGATCTGGCCGCACTGACCCAGCCGGATACGCCGCTGTGCCGCTATTTGCGCGCCACCACACAGCCGTGGATCGACTATTCGCGCCATACGCGGCGCCTGCCGGGCTGCTGGATCCATGATGCGCTGGTGATCGCCTGGCTGTTGGAACCGCAGTTGGTCACGACCGAAATGTTCCATGTGGATGTGGCGCTGGAAGGGGCGTTGACGCGCGGCAGCTCACGCCGTTGGCGGCCGGGCGGCCTGCGCCTGACGGTCGGCCTGCCGCCGCCGCAGGGCAAGCCGGTGCGCATCATGCAGCAGGTGGACAACCCCCGTTTGCTGACGCTGATCGGCGCAACGCTGGCGCGCGGATGAAAAAAGGTGCGCCAAGGCGCACCAATCATCGAGCCAGCATCGGCAGCGCCGGGTGTTACCCCTTGCCTTTAACGCTGCTGATAAACGTTTTACGCGCAGTGGTCGAGCCCAACTTCTCGGCCTCATTCATCAGCTTCAGCGCCTTGTCGATATCGCCCGCCTTCACCGCCTGCTTGATGCCGTTATTGAAGTAGCTTTCGGTATCGTCGAGCATCGGCTCCGCCGGTTTCTCCGGGGTCGATGCCGGCGCCGCCACGGCGGCCGGTGCGGTTGATCCCACCACCACCGGCGCCACGGTCGGCGCAGGCTGCAGCATGCCAATCATCACGTTGCCGGTGCCCTGTTCCGCGGTGACCTTAAGCTTCAGCGTGCCGGTCGTCGCGTGGCCGGCGATCGGATCCGGGATATCCGGCACCGCGTTGCCCACGCCCTGCGCATAGGCCTTGGCCGGATTGGTCAGCTGCGTGGTTTTCGCCAAATCCTGGCGGGTGGTGTACACCAGCAGGTAAATCTGTTTTTGCCCGAGCGCCGGCGTCAGCTTCAGCGTGCCTTCGAGACGATCGGAGGACATCGCCCCCGGCGGCTGATACGGGAAATAGCTGCTCGGGTAATATGCCGCCGGGCGCAGATGCTCGTCCAGCACCAGCACGCTCGGCGCGTACAGCGAATTGTTCTTGGCGAGGCTGCTCAGCGTCACTTCCAGCGAACCGCGATCGGCCGGCAGGGTATAGGCGGCGATCGCCCCCTGGATCTCGCCCTGATTGAGCTGCGGGCTGACGGCGTCGAGCTTCACTTCTTGCGACACCGGCGGCTGCAGCGGCTGCCACGGCAGGCTTTGCAGCGTGGCGGCGCTGATGGCCGGCGCGACGGAAACGTTGGCCGGCGTATCGGCATTGGCCGCCAGAGGCGCGCCGACGGTCAACGCCAGCGACAGGCAGAGTGACAGCAGATTCTTTTTCATCGTTATATCCTCTTTCAGCGCCGCGATGGATCAGGCAAGAGATCCGGCCGCGGCGAATGCGGTTGGGGGAGGACCTGCGGCCCTCCCCGTCCTGTCGTTACCACCAAATTTCCATCTGGGCGCCGAAGGTGACTTCGTCATCCTTGCCGCGGCTGAAGGTATGCATGCTGGTGTCGTTGTAAGCGGTGCCGGCGTTATACCCGGTGTCATCGCCGGTGGCGTAGCCCCACTTCTCATCCCACTTGGCGTAGGTGGCGAACAGGCGGATGGCCGGACGCGACCAGATGCTGTTGCCCGCCTGCCATTGCTGCGCCAGGGTCACTTTATACTGGCCGTTGCGATCGCCGGTGCGTTGGGACTTGACGTTGTCATAGCCGGCTTCCAGCAAGGTGCTCATGATCGGCGTCCATTTGTACATCGGGCGCACGCCCACGGTGTACCAGGTGGTGCCGTTGTTGTTGTCGCGGTCGATGTCCTGGAACATGGCGACATACATCAGCGCCCATTGATCGTTGAAGTCGATGGCGCCGTGATCCAGCACGCGGATCATCTTGCCGTTGTTATCGATGGTGGCGCCTTCGTTGCGGCCGTTGTTCTGCGAGGTCATCGAGTCGGTGGCGTACTGCAGCACGAACTTGTTGTAACCGTTCAGGATGCTCTGCGTGTGTTCCGCGGTGAACATCCAGCCGTCTTTGCTGGCGCCGTCGGCCAGGCGGTAGTTATCCTGCGCATTGGCGCGGCCGTAGTCCACGCCCAGCTCCAGGGTGCCGCCCGGGTTCAACTCCAGGCCGGCCAGACGCAGGTCGAAAGTGTCGTTGACGGTCGGACGCTGTTTCCATTCGTTATCCAGATAGCCGTAAGAGCCGCCGGATTCGGAGTTGCGGGTCACGGCGGCGGACAGCTTGCCGAAGCCCAGATCGATGTTTTCCAGACCGGCGCCCGGGCCGGAGATATCCCAGTAGTAGAAGTCGATCATGTGAACGTCATGACGCTGATAGAAACGCTTACCGGCCCACAACGTGGAGCCCGGCAGCCACTCGATCAGGTTTTTACCCTGCACGTTCACTTCGCGGAAGCCCGGCGTCACGTCTTCCCAGTCGGAACGCTGCGAGACCGAATAGGCCAGGTTAGTGTCGAAATAGAAGCTCTTGTCGCCTTCTTTCCACACTTCCTGCCCCAGTTTCAGTTCGGCGTAGGTTTCACATTCGTTGCCGAGACGGTATTTGCTCGCGGCGCCGGTGGCCTTGAAGCACTGTTGCTCACCGCCGCTGCCGGTCCAGCCGATGCCGGAACGGGCGTAACCGTGGAAATCCACGGCCAGCGCCTGAGTAGAGAGAACACCGGCGGCGACAGCCAGTGCCAGAGGAAGTTTGCGCAGAGTAGTCATCATTATTCTCCTGTTATACCGACTTTGATGCTTTAAACGCCCGGCTCCTGGTGCAGCCGTTTACATGCCGTACCGTCTTCACGGAACAGATGGCAGCGGTGAGGCGGCAGGCCGATGGCGAATGTGGCACCTTCTTCTACCAGCACCACGTCGTTCTGGCGGTACACCAGGTTTTGACGGATGGCCGGGATTTGGATGTGGATTTGCGTCTCGTTGCCGAGCTGCTCCACCACCTGTACGTCGCCGGTAAGCCGCACTTCAGAGGCTTCGCCGGGCAGCAGATGTTCGGGGCGAATGCCCAGTGACAGGTTGGCGCCGGGCTGAACGCCCGCGCCTTCCACCGGCAGCCAGACCAGTTGGCGGTTGGGCAGTTCGACCTGCACCTGTCGCGGCTCCGCCGCGGTGACCTTGACCGGCAGGAAGTTCATCTTCGGCGAGCCGATGAACCCGGCGACGAAGCGGTTGGCCGGGTAGTGGTACAGTTCCAGCGGCTTGCCGACCTGCGCCACGCGACCGGCGTCGAGCACCACGATCTTGTCGGCCAGCGTCATCGCTTCGACCTGATCGTGAGTGACGTAAATCATGGTGCGCTGCAGGCGCTTGTGCAGACGGGAGATCTCGATGCGCATCTGCACCCGCAGCGCGGCATCGAGGTTGGACAGCGGTTCGTCGAGCAGGAATACGTCCGGCTCGGCCACCAGCGTGCGGCCGATCGCCACACGCTGACGCTGCCCGCCGGACAGCGCCTTCGGCCGCCGATCGAGCAGGTGCGCCAGCTGCAGCACCTCGGAGACCTGGTTCACCCGTTGATTGATTTCCGCTTTCCTGGCGCCGGCCAGCTTCAGGCCGAACGACATGTTGTCCGCCACCGACAGGTGCGGATACAGCGCGTAGGACTGGAACACCATGCCGATGCCGCGCTCGGAAGGCGGCACCTCATTCATACGTTTCTCGCCGATCAGCAGGTCGCCGGAGGTGATGTCCTCCAGCCCGGCGATCATGCGCAGCAGCGTCGATTTGCCGCAGCCCGACGGCCCGACAAACACCACAAACTCGCCGTCTTCGATAGTCAGATTGACGTCTTTGGAAATCACGGCCTCACCGAAGGCCTTATAAACGCTGCGCAGTGTCACGCTAGCCATGCGTTACTCCCCTGCTTTCGCAGTTAACATGTCGTGTGAAAATGGCGGAGGCAAAGCCCGCCAAAACCCATTGATGACCCTCTTGCTGCGCGCCGTGCTGCCATGCCAACGGCAAGGTCGCCTCAGACGGCGCGGCCGCCTGAGTATAAGGCTGCAGGTTTATCAGCGCTTCAAGGCATTGATCCTGATGGGTAATAAGTAAGCGCACCACGCCGTCCCGCTGGCTGACCGCGTTCAGCTCGCCGCGCTGGATGAGCGGCGAACGGCGCAGGGCCAACAGCGCCTGGCAGTAACGTAAGGTGGAGTGGCTGTCGTGCTGTTGGCGGCTGATGGCCAATGCGCGGTGTTCGATCGCCACCTGCTGATACCAGCTGATCTCCCCGGCGGTGACCTGTTCGGGGGCTTCATGCCACGGCATTGGCGTTTGCGCGCCGCGCGGATCCTGCAGGCCGGCGGCATGCGGCAGCCCCAGCTCTTCGCCCTGATACAGGCAGATCGGCGCCGGCAACATCGCCAACAGCGTCAAAAAGGCGGCGGCGGAACGCAGGTCTCCCTGCCCCCAGCGGCTGACCACTCTTGGCTGATCGGCGTCCCCGGTGCTCCACAGGCTGTCCGTCAACGTGGCGCGGCGGGCGTGCAACACCGCCGCCAGCCTCTCCGCGCTGAACGGCATCACGTCCAGCGCCAGCGCGCCGTGGGCGAACCGCTGCGGTGCGACGGCATTGCGAACGCGGTTGGCGTCATCGCCGTACCACAGCGTCAGCCCTTCGCCCGTCACCGTCGCCTCGGCCTCCGGCGCCAGCGTCTGCGGCAGCAACAGGCCGTCGATCGACAGCGCTTTCAGGTATGGCAGCGCCGCCAGCATGCCGTGCGCGTCGCCCACGCCGTCCCCGTTTCCGTCACGGAAACTGGCCGGATGGATCCGGTACAGGGTGGGCTGAGTGGCGATAGGCATTGACGACATAAATCCGGTATCCCTGCTGCGCGTGGCGTTAAAAATCGATGGGCCGATAGTGCGGGAGTCGCCGGAAAGGGTAATCATCCGTAACAGGATTTTTCATGGGGGAGGAGGCGGGAGGATGAGAGAACGACCGCGGCGATGAGAAGTTCCGCGCTTGAGGCAAATCTGTGATCCGGCTGGCAAAAATCGCCCCCCTATTTTGTGCCTGACGCCACAGAATAGAGCACAACGTTAACTGGATCACACTCCTCATCTCAGGGGCGTAGAGGGGGGGAGGATGAGAATATGTCGCGTTGTGACCCACTATTACCGCGAAACGTCTCTCCTTGATTTATGTGCCCACAAAAAGAAGGACTGGATTATGACTCGCAGCATTACCCTCGCCCGCACGCTGGCGCTCTCGGCACTGGCCACCCTGGTGCTCTCTTCTTCCGCCTTCGCCAAGATTGAGGAAGGCAAACTGGTTATCTGGATCAACGGCGACAAGGGCTATAACGGCCTGGCGGAAGTCGGCAAGAAATTCGAAAAAGACACCGGCATCAAGGTCACCGTCGAGCACCCGGACAAGCTGGAAGAAAAATACCCGCAGGTGGCCGCCACCGGCGACGGTCCTGACATCATTTTCTGGGCCCACGACCGCTTCGGCGGCTATGCGCAGTCCGGCCTGCTGGCCGAAATCCACCCGTCCAAAGCCTTCCAGGACAAGCTGTTCCCGTTCACCTGGGACGCCGTGCGTTATGACGGCAAGCTGATCGGCTATCCGATCGCCGTCGAAGCGCTGTCGCTGATTTACAACAAGGACCTGGTCAAACAGCCGCCGAAGACCTGGGAAGAGATCCCGGCGCTGGACAAACAGCTGCGCGCCGGCGGCAAGAGCGCCATCATGTGGAACCTGCAGGAACCCTACTTCACCTGGCCTATCATCGCCGCCGACGGCGGTTATGCCTTCAAGTATGAAAACGGCAAATACAACATCAAGGATGTCGGCGTCGCCAACGCCGGTTCGCAGGCCGGCCTGCAGTTCATCGTCGATCTGGTGAAAAACAAACACATCAACGCCGATACCGACTACTCGATCGCCGAAGCCGCGTTCAACAAAGGCCAGACCGCGATGACCATCAACGGGCCGTGGGCCTGGAACAACATCGAGCAGAGCAAAATCAACTACGGCGTGACGCTGCTGCCGACCTTCAAAGGCAAGCCGTCCAAACCGTTCGTCGGCGTGCTGACCGCCGGCATCAACGCCGCCAGCCCGAATAAAGAGCTGGCGACCGAGTTCCTCGAGAACTACCTGCTGACCAACGAAGGGCTGGCGGACGTCAACAAAGACAAACCGCTGGGCGCGGTGGCGCTGAAGTCCTATCAGGAAGCGCTGGCCAAAGATCCGAAGATCGCCGCCACCATGCAGAACTCGCAAAACGGGGAAATCATGCCGAACATCCCGCAGATGAGCGCCTTCTGGTACGCCGAACGCAGCGCGGTGATCAACGCCGTCAGCGGCCGTCAGACGGTGAAAGCCGCGCTGGACGACGTACAGACCCGTATCACCAAGTAACGACGCCGTGCGGGGCGCCGTGGCGCCCCGCCGTTGCTTCACAGAAAGGAACGCCCTATGCAATTCGCTCACGCCGGGACGCCCGCGCGTAAAAAATCGAAGTGGTGGCAAAGCGACGCGCTGAAATGGCTGGTGGTCGGCCTGTTCAGCCTGGTGACCTGCTACCTGATTGTGTTGATGTATGCACAGGGTGAATACCTGTTCGCCATCCTGACGCTGATCCTGGTCAGCGCCGGGCTTTACGTCTTCGCCAACCGCCGCGCCTACGCCTGGCGCTATGTGTATCCCGGCATCGCCGGCATGGGGCTGTTCGTCCTGTTCCCGCTGATCTGCACCATCGCCATCGCCTTTACTAACTACAGCAGCACCAACCAGCTGACCTTTGAGCGCGCGCAATCGGTGCTGATGCAACGCCAGTTCCAGAGCGGCAAAACCTTCATCTTCGGCCTCTACCCGGCGGAAAATCAGCAGTGGCGCCTGCAGCTGACGCCACCGGACAGTGAACAGCCGCTGCTCTCCGAGCCTTTCCGCCTCGACGCCGCGGCGCCGCAAACCCTGACATTGACCACACAGAGCGCCGCGCCGCAGGGCGAGCGCGCCACGCTGCGGGTGATCACCCAGAACCGACAGGCGCTGAGCCAGCTGGTGGCGCAACTGCCCGACGGCGGTGAATTGCGCATGAGTTCACTGCGCCAGTTCTCCGGCACCCGTCCGCTGTATGCGCTGGACAAAGACGGCAGTACGCTGACCAATAACCAGACCCAGGTGCGCTACCGGCCGAACGGCGACATCGGCTTCTATCAGGCGATCAACGCCGACGGCGGCTGGGCGCAGGAAACTCTGAGCCCGGGCTATACCGTCACCACCGGCTGGAAAAACTTCCTGCGGGTGCTGCAGGACGAGGGCATCAAGAAACCGTTCGTATCGATCTTCATCTGGACCATCGTGTTCTCGGTGATGACGGTGATCCTCACCGTGGCGGTCGGCATGGTGCTGGCCTGCGTGGTGCAGTGGGAGGCGCTGAAAGGCAAGGCGATCTACCGCGTGCTGCTGATCCTGCCCTATGCGGTGCCGTCGTTCATCTCGATCCTGATCTTCAAAGGGTTGTTCAACCAGAGCTTCGGCGAAATCAACATGATGCTCAGCCATCTGTTCGGCATCAAACCCGCCTGGTTCAGCGATCCGCTCACCGCCAAGAGCATGATCCTGATCGTCAACACCTGGCTCGGCTACCCGTACATGATGATCCTGTGCATGGGGCTGCTGAAAGCGATCCCGGACGATCTGTACGAGGCCTCGGCGATGGACGGCGCCAACCCGTGGCAAAACTTCTTCCGCATCACCTTACCGCTGCTGATCAAGCCGCTGACACCGCTGATGATCGCCAGCTTCGCCTTCAACTTTAACAACTTCGTGCTGATCCAGCTGCTGACCAACGGCGGCCCGGACATGATCGGCACCACTACGCCGGCCGGCTATACCGATCTGCTGGTCAGCTACACCTACCGCATCGCCTTCGAAGGCGGCGGCGGACAAGACTTCGGCCTGGCGGCCGCCATCGCCACGCTGATCTTCCTGCTGGTGGGCGCGCTGGCGATCCTGAATTTGAAAGCCAGCAAGATGAACTTTGATTAGGGAGAATAACGATGGCCATGGTTCAACCCAAATCCCAGCGCCTGCGCCTGTGGATCACCCATATCTTGATGCTGTGCTTTATCGCCCTGATCATGTTTCCGCTGCTGATGGTGGTCGCCATCTCGCTGCGCTCCGGCAACTTCGCCACCGGCAGCCTGATACCGGAAACCCTCTCTTGGGATCACTGGCGGCTGGCGCTTGGCTTCAGCGTCACCCACGCCGACGGCAGCGTGACGCCGCCGCCGTTCCCGGTGCTGCTGTGGCTGTGGAACTCCATCAAGATCGCGGCGATCACCGCCATCGGCATCGTGACGCTGTCCACCACCTGCGCCTACGCCTTCGCCCGCATGCGTTTTCGCGGCAAGAGCACGTTGCTGAAAAGCATGCTGATCTTCCAGATGTTCCCGGCAGTGCTGTCGCTGGTGGCGCTGTACGCCCTGTTCGATCGCCTGGGCCAGTACATTCCGTTTATCGGCCTGAACACCCACGGCGGCGTGATTTTCGCCTACATGGGCGGCATCGCGCTGCACGTCTGGACCATCAAGGGCTATTTCGAAACCATCGACAATTCGCTGGAAGAAGCGGCGGCGCTGGATGGCGCCACGCCGTGGCAAGCGTTCCGTCTGGTGCTGTTGCCGCTGTCGGTGCCGATTCTGGCGGTGGTGTTCATTCTGTCATTTATCGCCGCCATCACCGAAGTGCCGGTGGCGTCGCTGCTGCTGCGCGATGTGAACAGCTACACGCTGGCGGTGGGGATGCAACAATATCTCAACCCGCAGAACTACCTGTGGGGCGACTTCGCCGCCGCCGCGGTGCTGTCGGCGATACCGATTACCGCCGTGTTCCTGCTGGCGCAGCGCTGGCTGGTGGGCGGCCTGACGGCCGGCGGCGTGAAGGGGTAATTTGTGCCACTGCAGTGCGTTTGATGTTTTTCCTTATCTTTTACCCTATGGATTTCAAGTTACAGCTAGGCGACCAGCTCGCTAAGCCCAGGCGCTTACTTCAGTAAGTAACTGGGGTTAGCGATGCAGTCAACAACGCTGTCGCTTGAAAGACGACGGGTAATGATATCCTGTGTCTTTGGCGGCCTTTGGCCGCCATTTTTATCGCTACTCCCGTTTCAGCCGATCGGTATTGGCCAGGTAGAGCGTCACCACCAGCACCAATATCGCCGCGGCGTAGATCAGGGTATCGATGGGGTTTTTGTGGTCCACGATAATCAAACGAATAATCGCGGTAATGCCAATGTAAATAAAATAGCGCAGCGGGAAATGATACCCCGACTCAAAATACTTGACGATCAAAGCGATAAATTCAAAGTACAGGAAATAAATCACGATGCCTTCAATCAACAGGTAAGAAGACGACTCTTCGCTGTTGATAAATAACACCTTCGCCAGATGGATGGTTTCCTTGACCAGAAACACCACCAGAATTGCCGCCAGCAGCAGCAAGCCCACGTTCAGCACTCGCTGCAGCCCCTTCGCTATCATGATCGAACGCGACGTTTTTGCCATAAAACCTCTCTCTGAATACCGCTTATATGATTCAACCCTGCCAATATAGGCATTGTCCTAAAAATTCCGTCCCAGGTGAAAGCACTTTAAACCCCATTTAATTCATCACGTTATAATAAGATGTTTCTGCCTTATAGATTTGTAGCAAATCGAAATGTCAACTATCATGGGTCACAGAGATCTTTACATAAAACCAATAACCTCGAATTAACAAGGGAATTCTTTATGCGCGCTAAACTTAACGGACTGGTCGCTGCGGGCCTGTTTACCTGTGCATTGTCCGGCCACGCCGCCGGCCTGGTAGCCCCTGACAACGATCTGCGTAACGATCTCGCCTGGTTATCTGACCGCGGCGTCATCAACGTCAGCCTGTCCACCTGGCCGCTGAGTCAGGAAGAGATCAGTTCCGTTATCGCGCAGGCCAAGCCGGTGACCAACACCGAGAAAAACGTCATCGACCGCGTACAGCGCCGTGTCGATGCTCTGAAAGCCAACATCCGCGTCAGCGGTTACGCGTCGACCGATAAACCCGGCACCCCGCAGGGCTTCGGCCAAAACGAGTACGCCGACGATCGCCTGACCATCGGCGCCGGCGCCAACGGCGAGTTCTGGGACGTGCGTCTGCAGGGCTCGGTGGAAGGCGATCAGCGCGTCAGCGACGGTTCCAAATTCAACATGAACGGCTCCTACGGCGCAGTGAAAATCTGGAACCAATGGCTCTCCTTCGGCGAGGTTTCCCAGTGGTGGGGCCCGGGTTACGACGGCAGCCTGATCCGCTCCGACGCCGCGCGCCCGGTGGCCGGCTTTATGCTGCAGCGCGCCGACCAATCGCCGTTTGAAACCCCGTGGCTGTCGTGGATCGGCCGCTGGCAATACCAGCTGTCCGCCGGCCAGCTGTCGCAATACGCAGCCGTACCGGACACCAAGCTGATCGGCGGCCGCCTGACCATGATGCCGACCGACTTTCTGGAGCTGGGCGCTTCACGCGTCATGATGTGGGGTGGTGATGGCCGTCCGCACTCCTGGAGTTCCTTCTGGGATGGCGTAACCGGCAACGATAACACCGGCGATCCGAAAAACGATCCGGGCAACCAGTTGGGCGGTTTTGACTTCAAACTCAAGCTGCAGCCGCTCATCGGCATGCCGGTCAGCTTTTATGGCCAGATCACCGGTGAAGATGAAGCAGGCATGTTGCCTTCGCATAACGCTTACATGCTGGGGCTTGAAGGCCATCCGGAATGGGGCCCGACCACGATCAACTGGCATATCGAAGGTTCTGATACCCGCTCTAACGGCAACGCCAACAACGTGATGTACAACCACTACATCTATCGGGGCGGTTACTACCAGCAAGGTTATCCGCTGGGCCACGCGATGGGCGGCGACGGCCAGATGCTGTCCGGGCGCGTGGAAATGGTGCTGGACGATGGCCAACGTTGGAGCACCCGTCTGGTGTACGCCAAGGTGAACCCGAACAACCAAACCATCAACCGGGCGTTCCCGCGTTCCGATACGCTGAAAGGCATTCAGCTCGGCTGGGGTTACAGCTTCGATTCTCAGGTTAAGTTCGATACCAGCCTGTGGTACACCGACAGCGATCACAGCACCGCCGATGACGTGGGTGCAGGCATCAGCTTCGAAGTGCCAATCAATCTGTAACTTTCGCAGACGTAAAAAAACCCGCCGCGGCGGGTTTTTTTATTGGCTTCAGCTCAGGCGCTTAGCGCCATTCCTTGAAGCGGTTGATCAGCGCATTGGTCGAGCTGTCGTGGCTGCTGATTTTCTCGCTGCCCGCCAGCTCCGGCAGGATGCGGTTAGCCAGCTGTTTGCCCAGCTCCACGCCCCACTGATCGAAGGTGAAGATGTTCAGGATCGCGCCCTGGGTGAAGATCTTGTGCTCATACAGCGCGATCAGGCTGCCCAGACTGAACGGGGTGATTTCGCGCAGCAGGATCGAGTTGGTCGGCCGGTTGCCTTCAAACACCTTGAACGGCGCCACGTGCTTGACCTGCTCAGGAGTTTTGCCCTGCGCCGCGAACTCGGCTTCCACCACTTCCAGCGACTTGCCGAACGCCAGCGCTTCGGTCTGAGCGAAGAAGTTGGACAGCAGTTTGGCGTGATGATCGCCCAGCGGGTTATGGCTGATGGCCGGCGCGATGAAATCGCACGGCACCAGCTTGGTGCCCTGGTGGATCAACTGATAGAACGCATGCTGGCCGTTGGTGCCCGGCTCGCCCCAAATGATGGGACCGGTCTGGTAATCCACCGGGTTGCCGTTGCGATCGACGTACTTGCCGTTGGATTCCATGTTGCCCTGCTGGAAGTAAGCGGCAAAACGGTGCATGTACTGATCGTACGGCAGAATGGCTTCGGTTTCGGCGCCAAAGAAGTTGTTGTACCAAATACCGATCAGCGCCAGCAACACCGGCAGGTTTTTCTCCGCCGGCGTTTCGGCGAAGTGCTTGTCCATGGCGTGCGCGCCGCTCAGCAGCTGCTCGAAGTTGTCATAACCGATGGACAGCGCAATCGACAAACCGATCGCCGACCACAGGGAGTAGCGGCCGCCGACCCAGTCCCAGAATTCGAACATGTTGTCGGTATCGATGCCGAACTCGGCCACCGCTTTGCCGTTGGTGGACAGCGCGGCGAAGTGCTTGGCCACGTGCTGTTGATCGGCGGCGCTGCTCAGGAACCAGTCGCGCGCGCTGTGGGCGTTGGTCATGGTTTCCTGAGTGGTGAAGGTTTTGGAGGCCACCAGGAACAGCGTGGTTTCCGGATTCAGCGGCTGCAGCGTTTCGGCGATGTGGGTGCCGTCGACGTTGGAGACGAAGTGCATGTTCAGGTGGTTTTTATAAGGGCGCAGCGCTTCGGTCACCATGTAAGGGCCGAGATCCGAACCGCCGATGCCGATGTTCACCACGTCGGTGATCGGCTTGCCGGTGTAGCCTTTCCACTCGCCGCCGATGACGCGCGCGCAGAACTGTTTGATCTTGGCCAATACCGCGTTCACTTCCGGCATCACGTCTTTGCCGTCGACCAGGATCGGGCTGTTGCTGCGGTTGCGCAGGGCAATATGCAGCACCGCGCGATCTTCGGTGCGGTTGATTTTCTCACCGGCGAACATCGATTTGATGGCGCCTTGCAGATCGGTTTCTTTCGCCAGCGCCTGCAGCTTCTCCAGGGTTTCCTGCGTGATGCGGTTCTTGGAATAGTCCACCAACATTTGGTCGTTGAAGGTCGCGGAGAACCTGGAGAAACGATCGCTGTCCTGGGCGAACAGGTCGGCGATCCGTACGTCTTTCATCTGTGCATAATGTTGCTGCAGGGCTTGCCAAGCAGCGGTTTGACTAGGATTGATATTTTTCATAGCAACACTCTTAGGCTTGAGAATAAAAATGACGCGTTTGTCCGATTGTAGCCTGTTCGACTGTGATTATGATCTCTTTTCTTGCGATAGGCGCTAACTGTCAACGCATTGCCGCCTCGTTTCAGCTTTCACTCTATACTTTTGGCTAACGGCCTGTTATCGGGGTTGCCGAATTGTCATCAGGCTGTGTCATCGTCGCTTATTTCGTCATTTGAAAGGGATCTCGCTTATGGAATTATCCGCCCCGCTCATGTTGGTGCTTATCGGTCTGGCGTCGCTGCTGGCGCAGTGGCTGGCCTGGTTGCTGCGCCTGCCGGCCATTTTGCCGCTGCTGCTGTTCGGCATCGTGCTCGGCCCGACGGTGCATCTGGTGCAGCCGGATCTGCTGTTCGGCGATCTGCTGTTTCCGCTGGTGTCGCTGTCGGTGGCGATCATCCTGTTCGAGGGGGCGCTGACGCTGCGCTTCGAGGAGATACGCGGCCTCGGCGGCGTGGTGCGCAACCTGGTCACCGTCGGCATGCTGGTCACCTTTCTGGTCATCAGCCTCGCCAGCTGGTGGCTGCTGGATTTCCCGCCGGAGCTGGCGGCGCTGATCGGCGCGGTGACGGTAGTGACCGGGCCGACGGTGATCGCCCCGCTGATGCGCGTGGTGCGGCCGAACGCCAACATTAACCAGGTGTTGCGTTGGGAAGGGATCGTCATCGATCCGGTCGGCGCCATCTTCACCCTGCTGGTGTTCGAGTTTATCGTGCTGAAGCAGAATGCGGAGTCCTATACCCACCTGTTTTGGACGCTGGGCGTGACCGCCGCCGTCGGCCTGATCGCCGGCGCGCTGTTCGGCTACCTGCTCGGCCTGGCGCTGCGCCGCGTCTGGCTGCCGCGCTATCTGCAGAACCTGGCGGTGCTGGCGATCATGCTGACCGCCTTCGGCGTTTCCAACGCCATCGCCGACGAATCCGGCCTGCTGACCGTCACGGTGATGGGCATCTGGCTGGCCAACATGCGCGACGTGGACACCAGCGATATTCTGGCGTTCAAAGAGGAGCTGTCGGCGATCCTGATCTCGGCGCTGTTCATCATTCTGGCGGCGCGGCTCGATATCCAGGCGCTGTGGCACATGGGCTGGCCGCTGCTCCTGCTGCTGCTGGCGGTGCAGTTCATCGCCCGGCCGCTGTGCATCGCGGTGTCGACCTGGCGCTCTTCCCTGCACTGGCGCGATCGGCTGCTGCTGTGCTGGATCGCCCCGCGCGGCATCGTCGCCGCGGCGGTCAGCTCGCTGTTCGCGCTGACGCTGCAGCGCAGCGGCTATCAGGGCGCCGACCGGCTGGTGACCGTGGTGTTCGCCATCATCATCGGCACCGTGGTGTTGCAAAGCCTGACCAGCGGCATGATGGCGCGCTGGCTGCGGGTGCAGCAGCAGAAACCGCGCGGCGTGCTGATCGTCGGCGCCAACAGCGTGGCGCGCATGCTGGCGCAGGCGCTGATCAAGCTGAACGTGCCGGTGATCGTCACCGACAGCAGTTGGGAATACTACCGTCAGGCGCGCATGGACGGCATTCCGGCCTACTATGGCCACGCCTACTCCGAACACGCCGAGAACTACCTCGATCTGAGCAATATCGCCCAGGTACTGGCGCTGTCGCCCAATCGCCACCAAAACGCGCTGGCGGTCTACCACTTCGGCCATCTCTTCGGCGAAGATCACGTGTTCGCCATCCGTTCGGGGGCGCCGCTGAAAGGGCGCGGCGCCAGCGCGGAAAGTTCGCGTTTCCGCCGGCATGAAATTTTATTTAATCAGGAAGCCACCTACGGCCGCCTGAGCAGCCTGCTCGCCAGAGGGGCCACCATCAAAGCGACCAAATTGAACGAAAATTTCGGTTGGCTGGAGTATTTGGAGAAACATCAGGGCGTTATTCCGCTATTCAGCCAAAAGGAAGACGGTTCTCTGCAACCGATTGGCGCCGGTTCCACGCCCGCGATGCCCTGTACGCTTATCGCGCTGGTGCAAGATGAAAATCCCTCACCGTCTGTACGTTGACAGAATGGCGATAACCGGCTATTCCTAACAGCCTACTTGCGCACCCGGTGCGCAAGCCAGAAGAGGCGCGTCGCCCAGGTAGAGTGTCAGAGGAGCCGTTTCTCCGTTGACGGCACCCGAGGGGGAGCGACGCCGAGGTACGATAATGGCCGGCCATTATCGTATCGACTACAGGGGCTGAATCCCCTGGGTTGTCACCAGGGGATCGCCACAGGGCGATCGACAAGGTGGGGCGCTTCTGGGTGTATCGTAGCCTGACCTCTACGCCTGCCCCCTGTTTACCGCTCTCCCCTTGTGCCAAGGCTATGGAATTACAGTGCCCCAAACGGGCATCCCTGACACGAGGTTTCTAGATGAACCAAGCAGCACCCCAGAATTCCACCGTGGTAGCCAAGTTCGGCGGCACCAGCGTCGCCGACTTTGAAGCCATGAACCGCAGCGCCGACGTCGTGCTGGCCAATCCGCAGGTCCGCCTGGTGGTGTTGTCCGCCTCGGCGGGCGTCACCAACCTGTTGGTCGCCCTGGCCGAAGGTTGCGAGGCCGACAAACGCAACTACCAGCTTGATGAAATTCGTCGCATCCAGTACGCCATCCTCGATCGCCTCGCGGCGCCTGCGGTGATCCGCGACGAGATAGACCGCCTGCTGGAAAACATTGCCATGCTGTCAGAGGCCGCGTCGCTGGCCACCTCGACGGCGTTGACCGACGAACTGGTCAGCCATGGGGAGCTGATGTCCACCCTGCTGTTCGTTGAAATCCTGCGCGCCCGCAACGTGCAGGCCGAATGGTTCGACGTGCGCAAAGTGATGCGCACCGACGATCACTTCGGCCGCGCCGTGCCGGACAGCGCCGCGCTCAGCGAACTGGCCCGGTCGCAGTTGCAGCCGCGCCTGCAGGAAGCGCTGGTGGTCACCCAGGGCTTTATCGGCAGCGAGCCGAAAGGCCGCACTACCACGCTCGGCCGCGGCGGCAGCGACTATACCGCCGCGCTGCTCGGCGAGGCGCTCGGCGTCGGCCGGGTGGATATCTGGACCGACGTGCCGGGCATCTACACCACCGATCCGCGCGTGGTGCCGGCGGCCAAGCGCATCGACAAAATCGGTTTCGAAGAGGCGGCGGAAATGGCCACCTTCGGCGCTAAAGTGCTGCATCCGGCCACCCTGTTGCCGGCGGTGCGCAGCGATATTCCGGTGTTCGTCGGCTCCAGCAAGGATCCGGCGGCCGGCGGCACGCTGGTGTGCAACACCACCGAGAACCCGCCGCTGTTCCGCGCGCTGGCGCTGCGCCGCAAGCAAACGCTGCTGACGCTGCACAGCCTGAACATGCTGCACGCGCGCGGTTTCCTGGCCGAGGTGTTCAACATCCTGGCGCGCCATAATGTCTCCGTCGATCTGATCACCACTTCGGAAGTCAGCATCGCGCTGACCATGGACACCACCGGCGCCACCTCCGTCGGCGGCAGCCTGCTGACCACCTCACTGCTGACCGAGCTGTCGTCGCTGTGCCGGGTGGAAGTGGAAGAAAACCTGGCGCTGGTGGCGATCATCGGCAACCAGCTGTCGCGCGCCTGCGGCGTGGGCAAAGAGGTGTTCGGCGTGCTCGATCCGTTCAATATCCGCCTGATCTGCTACGGCGCCAGCAGCTATAACCTGTGCTTCCTGGTGCCGGGCGAAGAAGCCGAGCAGGTGGTGCGAACCCTGCATCACAACCTGTTCGAATAAGTCATTATCCCTGATTGCGGGCGCAGCATGCTGCGCCCCTGCGTCTAAAAAATCCGTTCAAAACCTGCAGGGGTTCAGCATGTTGAGCCCGCAATAAAAACACAACCACACCCGCCGTTCTCAATCTGGCTAAGGAAAACCTGCATGCTGGCACTGCTCACGCGCTTATTCCCCCTCTGGGCGATACTGCTGTCCGTCGCCGCTTATTACACGCCGACCACCTTTACCGGTATCGGCCCCTACGTCAGCCCGCTGCTGATGCTGATCATGTTCGCCATGGGCGTCACGCTGCGGCTCGACGACTTCAAACGCGTGCTGGCGCGCCCCGGCCCGGTGGCGGCAGGCATCTTCCTGCATTATCTGATCATGCCGCTGGCGGCCTGGCTCCTGGCGATGCTGTTCCGCATGCCGCCGGATCTGTCCGCCGGCATGGTGCTGGTGGGCAGCGTGGCCAGCGGCACCGCGTCCAACGTGATGATCTATCTGGCCAAGGGTGACGTGGCGCTGTCGGTGACCATCTCAGCGGTCTCAACGCTGGTGGGGGTGTTCGCCACGCCGCTGCTGACCCGTCTGTACGTCGACGCCAAGATCAGCGTCGATATCATGGGCATGTTGTTGAGCATTCTGCAGATCGTGGTGATCCCGATCGGGTTGGGCCTGATCGTCCACCATACCCTGACCAAGGCTGTGAAACGCATCGAGCCACTGCTGCCGGCGCTGTCGATGGCGTGCATTCTGGCGATCATCAGCGCGGTGGTGGCGGGCAGCCAAAGCCATATCGCCTCGGTCGGTCTGGTGGTGATCGTCGCGGTGATCCTGCACAACGGCATCGGTCTGCTGAGCGGCTATTGGGGCGGCAAGTTGTTCGGCTTCGACGAGTCCACCTGCCGCACGCTGGCGATCGAAGTCGGCATGCAGAACTCCGGGTTGGCGGCCACGCTGGGTAAAATCTACTTCTCGCCGCTGGCCGCGCTGCCGGGCGCGCTGTTCTCGGTCTGGCACAACCTCTCCGGTTCGCTGCTGGCGGGTTATTGGTCCGGCCGCCCTATCAAGAAAAAATAAACCGCCTGCAGGGACGCAAACAATTGCGTCCCTTTTCTTCTCTGCGAAATTTCGTATTTCCCACTGGTCGGATTGTCATAATTTCCCCCATACCCTATCATCCGTGAAAAATAAAAACTCAGATTCTTCCTATCCATGCCGATAATGTTGGCAAGAGGAAGATACGCTCCACTTTTTTTAATTAATTAAGTCACCAGGGTTGCCCGCCATAAAAGAAGCAGCCTAATTATTATTTAGATATATACCCACCGTCTTATTTGCTGCGGCAAATCAAGATATCTCGCAATGTGCATGTCGCTCATTATTTCGGGCCGGCCGTCGGCCGCCCGTGGTTAACCTCATGGATTGGGCTGGCTGCCCCGGCGGCCTCTCATAATGGATTACAATGATAAAAAAAATCACCGCCTTGACGCTGTTGGTCAGCACGGCCCTTTCCGCTGAAACCCTGCCGGACTCCCACATGATGCAGGATATGTCGATGGGGGAGTCGCGCCGCGCGCTGCAAGACAGCACGCGTGAAGTCAACCAGTTGATTGAGCAACGCCGCTACCAGCAGCTGAAGCAACAGCGCCTGCTGGCGGAACCGGAACCGGCCGCGCCCGCCCTGCCGCAGTCCGCGCAGTGCCTGCCGATCGCCAGCGTTTATCTGCAGGGTGTCACCCTGCTCTCGCCGGCCGATTTATCGGCCCTGAGCGCGCTGCCGGAACAGTGCATCAGCAGCAACGATATCAATCGCCTGACCCGTGAATTAACGCGCCTTTATGTGCAAAAAGGCTATATCACCGCGCGCGTGCAAATTGTTCGCCCTAATTCACAAGGAGAATTGGGGTTAAGCGTGACCGAAGGATTTATCGAGAAAATAGAAGGCGGCGATCGCTGGGTCAACAGCCGTTTATTATTTCCGGGGCTGGAAGGCAAGCCGTTGAAATTAACCGAGCTTGATCAGGGATTGGATCAGGCCAACCGTTTGCAATCGAATACCACCAAGCTGGATATATTGCCCGGCCGCCAGGTTGGCGGTTCGGTTATTCGTTTGCGCAATCAGCATGCCAAGCCCTGGCTGATTACCGCCGGCACGGATAATTACGGCCAAAAAAGCACCGGCCGGTGGCTGGCGCGCGCCACCGCCACGTTGGACAGTCCGTTCGGCCTGTCGGACTTTGTCAGCCTGAACGCCAACAGCACGCTGGAAAATCCGGCTCACCGCTATAATCGCGCCTATACCCTGCTCTATTCGCTGCCGTACGGCGCGTTCACCTTCAGCGGGTTCGCCAGCTTCTCGTCCTATGAAAACCACCAGCAGTTGCCGCACAACGTGGTCAAACTGCACGGCCAGACCCAACAGTACGGGCTGCGCAGCGACTACGTGTTTTATCGCGATCACGATCAGATAGACAGCCTGAGCGGCCAGCTGACCTACAAGCGCATCGATAACTACTTCGAAAGCGTGCGCCTTGAGGTCAGCAGCCCAACGCTGACCCTGGCCGAACTGAGCGCCAGCCACCTGCAAATTCTGCCCAATGGCGTGTTCAGCGCCAACCTCAGCGTCGAGCAGGGGATGCCGTGGCTGGGGGCCGGCCGCCACCCGAGTTCGGTGCACCTCGACAGCCAGTTCACCAAGGGCAAGCTGTTCGCCAACCTCAGCCAGCGCCTCAGGCTGGGTGATGCCACCTATCAGCTCAACAACCTGTTCTACGGCCAGTACAGCCGCGATCCGCTGCCCGGCGTGGAGTGGCTGAGCCTCACCGATCGCAGCGCCGTACGCGGCTTCAGCCGCAGCACCCAGTCCGGGGACAACGGCTGGTATCTGCAGAATACGCTGTCGCGCAGTTTCAATCTGGGCGCCACCACGCTGACGCCGCGCCTCGGCGCCGACGTCGGCCGCATTCTGCCGCGTCAGGACAACTCTGGCTGGCGCAGCAGCGCCGGTATAAGCACCGGCGCCACATTGCGTTATCAGCGAGCGCTGGTCGATCTGGAGGTCAGCCGCGGCTGGATTTTGTCCAACCACGCTACGCCGGAAGATCCCGTTCAGGTGTTGGCCCGCTTTTCTTACACCTTTTAATCAACAGTTTTGCAGGACCCCACGGCAATATACGGAGAGACATGGATGAAAAATAATAACTTCAGACTTTCGGCGGCAGGCAAACTGGCCGCTGCGCTGGCGATTATTCTCGCCGCTTCCGCCGGCGCCTACGCCGCAGAGATCGTTGCGGCCAACGGCGCCAACGGCCCCGGCGTCTCCACCGCCGCCACCGGCGCGCAGGTGGTCGATATCGTCGCGCCGAACGGCAACGGGCTGTCGCACAACCAATATCAGGACTTCAACGTCAACCAGCCCGGCGCGGTGCTGAACAACTCCCGCGAGGCGGGACTGTCGCAGCTGGCCGGCCAACTGGGCGCCAACCCCAATCTGGGCGGACGCGAAGCCAGCGTGATCCTCAACGAAGTGATCGGCCGCAATCCGTCTCTGCTGCATGGCCAGCAAGAGATCTTCGGCATGGCGGCCGACTACGTGCTGGCCAACCCGAACGGCATCAGCTGTCAGAGCTGCGGGTTCATCAATACCAGCCATTCCTCACTGGTGGTCGGCAACCCGCTGGTGGAAAACGGCGTGCTGCAGGGTTACAGCACCTTCGGCAACCGCAACACTCTGAGCCTCAATGGCACCCTGAACGCCGGCGGCGTACTGGACCTGATCGCGCCGAAGATCGACAGCCGCGGCGAAGTGATCGTGCAAGATTTCAAACAGTCGAATGGTAAAGTGACCTCGGCGGCGATCAACGCCATCAGCGGCCTTAACCGTGTGGCGCGCGACGGCACGGTGCAGGCTAGCCAACAGATGCCGACCGCGCTGGACAGCTACTACCTCGGCAGCATGCAGGCCGGGCGCATCAACATCATCAACACCGCGCAGGGCAGCGGCGTGAAGCTGGCCGGCTCGTTGAACGCCGGCGATGAGCTCAAGGTGAAAGCCTATGATATCCGCAGCGAAAGCCGCGTCGACGACGCCAGCAGCAACAAAAACGGCGGCGATAACTATCAAAATTACCGTGGCGGCATCTACGTCAACGATCGCAGCAGCAGCCAGAAGCTGACCCGCACCGAACTGAAAGGCAAGAACATCAGCCTGGTGGCGGATAATCACGCGCACCTCACCGCCACCGATATCCGCGGCGAAGACATTACGCTGCAGGGCGGCAAGCTGACACTCGACGGCCAGCAGTTGAAGCAGACGCAAGGCCATACCGACGATCGCTGGTTCTACTCCTGGCAATACGACGTTACCCGCGAACGCGAGCAACTGCAGCAGGCGGGCAGCACCGTCGCCGCCAGCGGCAGCGCCAAACTCATCAGCACCCAGGAAGACGTGAAGCTGCTGGGCGCCAACGTCAGCGCCGACCGCGCGCTGAGCGTCAAAGCGGCGCGCGACGTACACCTTGCCGGGCTGGTGGAGAAGGACAAATCCAGCGAGCGCGGCTACCAACGCAACCACACCTCCAGCCTGCGCACCGGCAGATGGAGCAACAGCGACGAAAGCGAAAGCCTGAAGGCCAGCGAACTGCGCAGCGAGGGCGAACTGACGTTGAAAGCCGGTCGCAATGTCTCGACTCAGGGCGCCAAGGTTCACGCCCAGCGCGATCTGACGATCGATGCAGACAACCAGATCCAGGTCGGGGTGCAGAAAACCGCCAACGCCAAAGCGGTGCGCGATGACAAAACCTCCTGGGGCGGCATCGGCGGCGGCGACAACAAGAACAACAGCAATCGCCGCGAGATCAGCCACGCTTCCGAATTGACCAGCGGCGGCACCCTGCGCCTGAACGGTCAGCAAGGCGTCACCATTACCGGCAGCAAGGCGCGCGGTCAGAAAGGCGGCGAAGTCACCGCCACCCACGGCGGCCTGCGCATCGACAACGCGCTGAGCACCACCGTGGACAAAATCGACGCGCGCACCGGCACCGCCTTCAACATCACCAGCAGTTCGCACAAGGCCGACAACAGCTACCAGAGCAGCACCGCCAGCGAGCTGAAGTCCGACACCAACCTGACGCTGGTCAGCCACAAGGATGCCGACGTGATCGGCAGCCAGGTCGCCAGCGGCGGTGAGCTGAGCGTTGAGTCAAAGACCGGCAACATCAACGTCAAGGCCGCCGAGCGGCAGCAGAACATCGACGAGCAGAAGACCGCGCTCACCGTTAACGGCTACGCCAAAGAAGCCGGTGACAAGCAGTACCGCGCCGGTTTGCGCATCGAGCACACCCGCGACAGCGAGAAAACCACCCGCACCGAGAATAGCGCCTCAAGCCTCAGCGGCGGCAGCGTGAAGCTCAAGGCGGAGAAGGACGTGACCTTCAGCGGCTCCAAATTGGTCGCCGACAAAGGCGACGCCAGCGTCAGCGGCAATAAGGTTTCGTTCCTGGCGGCCGACGACAAAACGGCCTCAAACACCGAACAAACCAAGATCGGCGGCGGTTTCTATTACACCGGCGGCATCGACAAACTCGGCAGCGGCGTGGAAGCCGGCTACGAGAACAACAAAACTCAGGCGCAAAGCAGCAAGGCGATCACGTCCGGCAGCGACGTCAAAGGCAATCTGACGATCAACGCCCGCGACAAGCTGACCCAGCAAGGCGCGCAGCACAGCGTCGGCGGCGCCTATCAAGAAAACGCCGCCGGCGTCGATCACCTTGCCGCCGCCGACACCGCCACCACCACCACCACCAAAACCGACGTCGGCGTGAACATCGGCGCCAACGTCGATTACAGCGCCGTGACCCGTCCGGTCGAGCGCGCGGTCGGCAAGGCGGCCAAGCTGGACGCCACCGGCGTCATCAACGACATCGGCGGCATCGGCGCGCCTAACGTCGGCCTGGATATCGGCGCACAGGGCGGCAGCAGCGAAAAACGCAGCAGCAGCTCGCAGGCGGTGGTCAGCTCGGTGCAAGCCGGCAGCATCGACATCAACGCCAAAGGCGAAGTGCGCGATCAGGGCACGCAGTACCAGGCGAGCAAAGGCGCGGTTAACCTGACGGCGGACAGCCACCGCAGCGAAGCCGCGGCAAACCGTCAGGACGAGCAGAGCCGCGACACCCGCGGCAGCGCCGGCGTGCGCGTCTACACCACCACCGGCAGCGATCTGACCGTGGACGCCAAGGGCGAAGGCGGCACCCAGCGCAGCAACAGCAGCGCCAGCCAGGCGGTGACCGGCTCGATCGACGCGGCCAACGGCATCAACGTCAACGTGAAAAAAGACGCGATCTATCAGGGCACCGCGCTGAACGGCGGCCGCGGAAAAACCGCCGTCAACGCCGGCGGCGATATCCGCCTTGATCAGGCCAGCGACAAACAGAGCGAAAGCCGCAGCGGCTTTAACGTCAAAGCCTCCGCCAAGGGCGGTTTCACCGCCGACAGTAAAAACTTCGGCGCCGGGTTCGGGGGCGGCACCCACAACGGCGAAAGCAGCAGCAGCACCGCGCAGGTCGGCAACGTCAGCGGCCAACAGGGCGTTGAGCTGAAGGCGGGCCGCGATCTGACGCTGCAGGGCACCGACGTCAAGAGCCAGGGCGACGTCAGCCTGAGCGCCGGCAACAAGGTCGCACTGCAGGCGGCGGAATCGACCCAAACGCGTAAGGAAAGCAAGCTGTCCGGCAATATCGATCTGGGCGCCGGCAGCAGCGACAGCAAGGAAAAAACCGGCGGCAACCTCTCCGCCGGCGGCGCCTTCGACATCGCCAAAGTCAATGAGTCCGCGACCGAGCGCCAGGGCGCCACTATCGCCTCAGACGGCAAGGTCACCCTGTCCGCCAACGGCAAAGGCGATGACGCGCTGCATCTGCAGGGCGCCAAAGTCAGCGGCGGCAGCGCCGCGCTCGAAGCGAAAAACGGCGGCATCCTGCTGGAGTCCGCCAAAAACGAGCAGCATAAGGACAACTGGAGCCTGGGCATCAAAGCCAACGCCAAAGGCGGCCAAACCTTCAACAAGGACGCCGGCGGCAAGGTCGATCCGAACACTGGCAAAGATACCCACACGCTGGGCGCCGGTCTGAAGGTCGGCGTGGAACAGCAGGATAAAACCACCCACGCCAACACCGGCATCACCGCGGGCGACGTGACGCTCAACAGCGGCAAAGACACCCGTCTCGCCGGCGCGCGCGTCGATGCCGACAGCGTACAAGGCAAGGTGGGCGGCGATCTGCACGTTGAAAGCCGCAAAGACGTTGAGAACGGTGTGAAGGTGGATGTGGATGCCGGCCTGAGCCACAGCAACGATCCGGGCAGCAGCATCACCTCCAAGCTGTCGAAGGTCGGCACACCGCGTTACGCCGGTAAGGTGAAAGAGAAACTGGAGGCCGGAGTGAACAAAGTGGCCGACGCCACCACCGACAAGTACAACAGCGTGGCGCGTCGCCTCGATCCGCAGCAGGACACCACCGGCGCGGTCAGCTTCAGCAAGGCCGAAGGCAAAGTCACGCTGCCGGCAACGCCAGCCGGCGAAAAACCGCAAGGCCCGCTGTGGGATCGCGGCGCACGCACCGTCGGCGGCGCGGTGAAAGACAGCATCACCGGTCCGGCCGGTCGCCAGGGGCACCTCAAGGTCAATGCCGACGTGGTGAACAACAACGCGGTCGGCGAGCAATCAGCGATTGCCGGTAAGAACGGTGTGGCGCTGCAGGTCGGCGGCCAAACCCAACTGACCGGCGGCGAAATCCGCAGCCAGCAAGGCAAGGTGGAACTGGGCGGCAGCCAGGTCAGCCAGCAGGACGTCAACGGCCAACGCTATCAGGGCGGCGGCCGCGTCGATGCGGCGGCCACGGTTGGCGGCCTGGCCGCCGGTGCGGCGAAACAGGGCGTTGACGGCAACGTGCCGTTCGTCAGCGGCCATGCCTCAACTCAGCAGGCGGATGCCAAAGCCGGCGTGTTCAGCGGCAAATAACGCGCCTTTCCTGCACAACGCCCCCGGTTTTCCGGGGGCGTTTTTTTTACAGCGTGCTCGGGGTGTCTTCCCAGTCGCGATCGTCATCCTTGGCATCCTGATCCAACACGTTGTAAGCCACGGCGCAAAACAGCGAGTTCAGGCGCTTCATGTCCCCCAACAATCCCAAATGCAACGAACTGGTCTCGATGCTCTGCACGTTTTGCTGGTGCAAACGATCGACGTGCGCGTGCGCGTAGCGGCGATCCAAAATGCGGAAGCGGTGCTTGGAACGGCGCAGGCGTTTGGCGCTGGTGACGTCGCCGGACAGGAACACCGACAGCCCCAGGCGCAGGTTGCCGATCAGCCGTTCGTGCAGCCCGTCCAGCTCCGCCAACCCTTCCGCCGAGAAGGCGCGGCGCGCGGCGTGCGACTTGGCGCCCACGTCGCCGGCCATGCGCTCGATGATGTCGCCCGCCTGTTCCAGGTTGAGCGCCATTTCGATGATTTCCGCCCAGCGGCGCGAGTCTTCCTCGCCCAGATCTTCCTTCTGGATCTGCGCCAGATACAGCTTGATGGCGGTGTACAGCACGTCGACGTCATCGTCGAGGCGCCGCACCTCTTTATCGACCCCCTGCTTACCGTGCAACACTTCACGTTGCAGGATCATCATGTGTTCCACCACGTCGCCCATGCGCAGCGTTTCGCGCGCCGCGTTGGCCAACGCCAGCGTCGGCGTGTCCAGCGCGCTGGCGTCCAGATGGCGCGGCCGCATGCGCGGATCGTCGGCCGCTTCGTCGACGATCAGCCGTTCGCACAGCGTCGCCATCGGCCCGGCCAGCGGGATCATCACCAGGCAGCGGATCAGGTTGTAGAACACGTGGAAATAGATCACCAGCTCTTCGCTGCCGCCCGGCAGTTGAGCCATCAAATCCGCCAGATAGGAGACGAACGGCAGCACCAGTATGCAGCCCACCAGCTTGAACAGCAGGCTGCCGAGCGCCACGCGCCGCCCGGCGGCGTTCTGACCGCTGGCGTTGATCATCGCCAACAGGCCGCTGCCGAGGTTGGCGCCGATCACCAGACAGAGCGCCACCTTCAGCGAAATCACGCCGGTGGCGGTCAGGGTGGCGGTCAGCAGCACCGCCGCCAGGCTGGAATAGCTGACGATGGCGAACAGCGCGCCGGTCAGGGCGTCCAGCATCACGTCGCCGGTCAGCGACGAGAACAGCACTTTCACCCCGGCCGCCTGGGTGATCGGCGTGGCGGCGGCCACGATCAGCTCCAGCGCCAGCACGATCAGCCCAAGGCCGATCAGGACGCGTCCGATCTGGCCGATCCGCATCTGCTTGCGGCTGAGGAACAGGAAGACGCCGACCAGGATCAGCAGCGGCGACAGCCAGGAAAGATCGAAGGTCAGCACGCGCGCCATCAGCGCGGTGCCGACGTCGGCGCCGAGCATGATCACCAGCGCAGGCGCCAGCCCCACCAGCCCCTGTGCGACGAAAGAGGTCACCAGCAGCGCCGTGGCGTTGCTGCTTTGCACCAGCGCGGTCACACCGATGCCGGAAACAAACGCCAACGGTTTTTTCTCAACGCTGTCGCTCAAAACGCGCCGCAGATTGGCGCCGTAAACCCGCATGATCCCGGTGCGCACGATGTGGGTTCCCCACACCAACAGCGCCACGGACGAAAGCAGGTGAAGAAGAGTCAGCACGGAAGATACGCTCCATTAACGCCCGGCCAAAGGAGGCTGATACCCGATGCTTGTCAGGCGGCGCGGACGGACGGAACGGTTCTGTTCGCCCCAGCCGCAGCCGGCGGGCAAAAAAGACTGACGGGTACAGCGCGCGGTCCCGCCTGCCGGGCGTGGGTCTGGCAGGACAGCGGGCGGGGGCAGACCGCAGAAAAGAAGGGTTAAGACGGCGGTGGGAGAGCCCCTGCGCCGCGCTGCGAAGTCATGCAACTTCCCGCAATACAACAGGTTCCAAGTGTAGACCAATTTCCGCGCCGTCGGGCCGCAGATCGGCCACCGAACGGTTGAGCACGTCAACCAGCAACTCTACCTCACGAACCTGAATCCGATAGCGTACCACATTCCCGAGCAAACTGTGGCCCAGGATCACCCCGCCGATCCCCTGTCCGGCCGGCAACAGGCCGATCGATTCGGGACGGATCGCCACCTTGCCGGCATAACTGCGCCCGGTCAGCCGGCCGGCCTGTTCGGCGCTCAGCAGGTTATAGTTGCCGATAAAACCGGCGGCGAAAGCGTCCGCCGGCTGGGTATACAGGGTTTCCGCATCGCCGCTCTGCACGATCTGCCCCTTGTTCATCAGGACGATGCGATCCGACAGGGTCAGCGCCTCTTCCTGATCGTGAGTGACGAAGATCGCCGTCAGGTTCAGCTCGCGCTGAATGCGCCGAATTTGCTCACGCAGGTGTTTGCGGATGCGCGCGTCCAGCGCCGACAGCGGTTCGTCGAGCAGCAGCAGACGCGGGCGAGTGACCAGCGATCGCGCCAACGCCACGCGCTGACACTGGCCGCCCGACAGCTGATGCGGATAGCGCTTCGCCAGATCGCTCAGCTCCACCAGCGCCAGCACCTCCTGCACCCGCTGGCCGATCTGCCCGGCCGCCAGCTTCTGCATTTTCAGGCCGAAGGCCACGTTGCCTTCCACCGTCATATTGGGAAACAGCGCATAACTTTGGAACACCATGCCGATGCCGCGCTTTTGCGGCGCCAGCGGCACCAGATCCTGGCCCTGCAGCAAAATATGCCCGCTGTCGACCGGGGTCAGGCCGGCCAGACAGCGCAGCAGCGTCGATTTGCCGCAGCCGCTCGGCCCCAGCAGGGTGACGAACTCCCCCTCTTCGGCGGTGAAATCGATATCCTGAAACACCTGAGTCTGGCCATAGTGTTTGTTCAAACGGGTGACGTTGAGATAAGCCATCGGGTTAGCCCTTGTTTTTATTCAGCAGGTTCGCCAGCCAGGTGACGAGCAGCACCACGGCGAAATAAGAGATGACCAGCGCGCTGGTAAAGTGCCCGCTGCCGTTGCGCATATTGAACAGATAGACCTGCAGCGTTTCATACTGGCTGCCCACCAGCAGGTTGGCGAACACGAACTCGCCGATCAGGAACGAAAACGACAGCAGCACGGCGATCGTTCCGCCCTTGCGCAGGTTCGGCAGCACCACCCACAGCGCCGCCTGCCAGGTGCTGGCGCCCAGCAGGTGCGCGGCGTCCATCAGATCGCGCAGGTTAATCGCCTGCATGTTGTTGCTGATGGCCCGGTAGATAAACGGCAGCGCGATGGTGAAATAACAGCCCACCAAAATCCAGGGAGTGCCGAGCAGCGGCAGCGGATCGGCGGCGAACAGCTGCATCAGCCCCACCGCCGACACCACCGGCGGCACGGCGAACGGCAGCAGAATCAGCACATTCATTACCGCGTCAAGCCTAGGGAAGTAGTAAGCGATTACAAACATCGCCGGCAGGATCACCACCACCGACAGCAGCAGCGTGCCGAAGCAGATCAGCAGCGAGTGCCACAGCGCCTGCAAAAAGCGCGGGTCGCTCCACAGCGCCGTCAGCCACTTCAGGGTAAAGCCGTCCGGTAAAATGGTGGCGCCCCACTGGGTGGCCAGCGCGTAAATCAGCGTCGCCGCCAGCGGCAGCAGCAGGATCAGCAGCAGCAGGCCGGTCACCGTGCGGTGATAGAGGCGTTCAGCACGCGACATGAGCATTCTCCATCCGATTATGAGCGCGCATTGAGGTAACTCCTGCGCAGCATCCATTGGTGGATCACCGTGATAAACGCCATCATTACCACCAGCAGCATCGCCAACGCGCTGGCCAGGTTCGGATCGAGGGAGATGTCCCCCGCCACCAGCGCCGAGATGCGGATCGGGATCACGTTGAAGTTGCCGGTGGTCAGCGCGTACACCGTGGCGTAGGCGCCCAGCGCGTTGGCCAGCAGGATGACGAAGGTGCCCATCAGCGCCGGCGCCAGTACCGGCAGGCCGATATGCCGCCAGTAGCGCCAGGGGCCGGCGCCGAGCAGCGCCGCCGATTCGCGCCAGTCGGCGCGCAGCGCGTCGAATGCCGGATACAGCAGCAGCACCCCGAGCGGGATCTGGAAGTAGGTGTACAGCACGATCAGGCCGCTCTTCGAATAGAGGTTGAAGCTCTCCATCAAACCGTATTTTCGCAGCAGCAGCGTCAGGCAGCCGTTCAGCCCCAGCAGAATGACGAAGGCGAACGCCAGCGGCACCCCGGCGAAATTGCTGGTCATGTTGGTGAACGACATCACAAAGTCATGAAACCGGGCCTGGCCGAGCTGGCGCAGTGAGTAACTGCCCACTAATGCAATCAGCAAGCCGTAGACGCTCGACCACAGCGAGATCTCCAGCGAGAACTGAAAAGCCTGCAGGTAGAACGGCGACGTGAGGATATCGACATAGTTGCCCCATCCCCAGCCGCTGCTCTCGCTGAAAAAGCTGTGAACGGCGATCCACACCAGCGGGGCGATCTGAAACGCGCCGAACAGCACGATAAACGGCAGCAGGCACAGTGCGGCGATCCATTTGGTTTTGCTGTTCATCGCGCATCCTGCGCCAGCAGCGCCCGGCAGCGCGGCTTGTCGTGCGGCGCCTGCAGCAGATCGCAGATCGTGCCGCACAGCTCGGTTTGCTGCGGATCGGCGTCATCCTGGCTGAAGCCCGCGCCGAATACGAACAGCGGCACCTGGCGCTCTTCCGGCAACACCCCGCCGTGGCTGCGATCGTCGTTCATGCCGTGGTCGGCGGTAACCAGCACCTGATAACCGGCCGCCAGCCACTCGGGCAGGTAACGCGACAGCGAACCGTCGGCGCGGCGCGCCGCGTTGCGGTACTGCGGCGAAGAGAGGCCAAAGCGGTGGCCGGCATCGTCGATGTTCATCGGGTGGATCAGCAGGAAGTCCGGCTGATGACGCTGGCGCAGGCTTTCGGCGTCGTCGAACAGATGGCTGTCGGGATAGCCGTCGTCGTAATAAAAATGCCCGTGCTGGATAGGCAGCTCGGGGGCGTCGGTATGGCGGTCGCGCGCGGCGTCGAACGGCGTGCGGTTATACAATTCGCTGAACCAATGATACGCGGCGGCGGCGGTGGTCAGCCCGGCGGCGCGCGCGTAATGAAACACGCTTTGTTGATGAGAAAGGCGCGAGACGTGGTTATGCACCACGCCGCTCTCCACCGGCGTGACGCCGGTGAGGATGCATTCATACAGCGGCCGGGAGAGCGAGGGCAACTCGCTCTCCAGCAGGTACAACCGCCCGCGTCCCGCCGCGCATTCGGCCTGCAGATACCCCATGGCGTCGTGCGCCACCCGGTAGTTGAGGCCGTCCAGCAGCACGAGGATCGTTTTCATGGTGCGTTAACTCACTGCTGCATAAACATAATGACGTTTTCCTGCCACAGACGCGGCAGCGCTTTGGCGCTCTGTTCCCAGGCCGCCGGATCGGCGATCGGGTGCGCATTCTTGTACTGCTCGGCCGGCAGCAGCTTGGCCTTGACGTCGTCCGGCAGCGTCAGATGCTCGGCGCGGATCGGACGCGCATAGCCGCGCGCCAGGTTGATCTGGCCGGCGTCGGAGAAGATGTATTCGCGCGCCAGTTTGGCGGCGTTCGGGTGCTTGGCGTATTTGTTGATGATGGTGGTGTAGCCGGAGGTGATCGAGCCGTCCGACGGGATCAGCACTTCAAAACGGGTTTTGTCGATCTGGTCGCGGTAGTTCAGGCCGTTGAAGTCCCACACCACGCCAACCTGCACTTCCCCTTTCTCCAGCGATGCGATCACCGGGTTACTCAGGCTCAGTCGGCCGGCCTTGGCCAGCTTGCCGAAGAATTCCAGGCCCGGCTTGAGGTTTTTCTCGTTGCCGCCCATGGCGTAGGTGGCCGCCAGCACGCCGCTGGCCGCCTGCGACGCGGTGCCGACGTCGCCGATGGTGACCTGATAGCTGCCCTTCAGCAGATCGGCCCAGCTGTGCGGGATGTCTTTCACCTGCTGTTTGTTGATGATAAAGGCGATGGTGCCGGTATAAGCCAGCGCCCAGTGGCCGTCTTTGTCTTTCGCCCAATCCGGCACCTGATCCCAGGTAGAAGGTTTGTACGGCTGCGTCACGCCCTTCTGTACCGCCACCGGGCCGAAGGCCGCGCCGACGTCACCAATGTCCGCCGTGGCGTTGTTCTTTTCCGCATCGAATTTGGCGATCTCCTGCGCGGAGCTCATGTCGGTATCGACATGCTTCAGGCCGTACTTGCTCAACAGATCTTGCCAGGTGCCTTTCCAGTTGGCCCAGCTGTCCGGCATGCCGACGCTGTTGACTTCGCCTTCTTTCTTCGCGGCCTGCTCCAGCGCCGCAAGATCGGTATCCGCGGCCCAGCTCATCTGGCTGGATAACACGATGGCACTGGTTAACACAGAAGCGCACAAACGTTTCATAACTGATGCTCCAGGTGGTAGTGTGGGGAGGGCTGGACTAGTCCAGCAAGGACCAAACCAATCTAACGGACGAATGTGATAATTATATGTCAGCTTAAAAAAGCGACAGTTTTATCACCCATTGCAACGGCGAAAACGCGACGCTGGTCTACCTTAAAGGCCAAACGCACTGAAACGGGACACCCGCTGTATGAGTGAAGCACCGACGACCGTCGCCACCATCTGCCAAACGCTGCACGCCCGCATCACCGCCGGCGAGTTCGCCGTGGGCGGCAAGCTGCCCTCCGAACGCGCCCTGAGCGAGCAATTCGCCACCACCCGCATTACCCTGCAGGAGGCGCTCGGCCAGTTGGAAGCGCAGGGCGTCATCTACCGCCAGGTGCGGCGCGGCTGGTTCATCTCGCCGCCACGTTTGATCTACAACCCGCTGCAGCGCAGCCATTTTCACGCCATGGCGCAGCAGCAGGGGCGCGCCGCGCATACCGAAGCGATCGACAGCGCGGTCGTCACGCTCGACGCGCCGCTGGCCGGCCGCCTGGCGCTGCCCTCCGGCGCCGAGGCCTATCGCATTCGTCGGCTGCGCTACATCGACGGACGTGCGGTGCTGTACTGCGAGCACTACCTCAATCCGGCCTATTTCCCCGGTATTCTGGACGAAGATCTGACCCAGTCGCTGACCGCGCTGTACGCCGCGCGCTACGGCATTCACTACGGCCGGGTGCGTTTCGACATGCTGCCCACCCTGCTGCCGCAGCAGGCCGCCGCCATGCTGAAGGTGACCTACGGCAGCCCGGCGCTGTTCATTACGCGGGTGAATCGCGATCAACATGACCGGGTGATCGATTGCGACCTGGAGTATTGGCGGTACGACGCGCTGCACATCGATGTGGAAGCGCTGTAAATGACAAGGGCGCATCGCTGCGCCCTTAAAGAGGAAAGTCAGTCGGCGTCGTAGCCGAGGTTTGGCGCCAGCCAGCGTTCGACCTCGCTCACGCTCATCCCTTTACGCGCCGCATAGTCTTCCACCTGATCGCGCTGGATCTGCGCCACCGCGAAGTACTTGCTCTCAGGATGGCTGAAGTACCAGCCGGACACCGCCGCCCCCGGCCACATGGCGAAGGACTCCGTCAATTCCATGCCGGTGTGGCGGTTGACGTCCAGCAGCTGCCAGATGGTCGCTTTTTCGGTGTGCTCCGGGCAGGCCGGGTAGCCCGGCGCCGGCCGGATGCCCTGATAGTTTTCGCGGATCAGTTCCTCGTTGCTCAGGTTCTCGTCGGCGGCATAACCCCAGTGCAACTTGCGCACCTGTTCGTGCAGGTATTCGGCGAAAGCCTCCGCCAAACGATCCGCCAGCGCCTTGACCATGATTTTGTTGTAATCGTCGTGCTGTGCATCGTACGCCGCCGCCAGCGCGTCCTCCTCCAGCCCGCCGGTCACCGCGAAGGCACCGAAGTAGTCGGCCTTGCCGCTGCTTTTCGGCGCCACGAAGTCCGCCAGACAATAGTTCGGGAAGTCGGTTTTTTCCGTCTGCTGGCGCAGGTGGCGACTCACCGCCAGCACCTCGCCGCGCTGTTCGTCGCAGTACACTTCCACGTCGTCGCCGACGCGGTTGGCCGGGAACAAACCGTAAACGCCGCGCGGGTTGAGGCTACGCTCGGCCGCCAGCCGATCCAACATCTGATTGGCGTCGTGGAACAGGCGCTTGGCCTCTTCCCCCACCACCTCATCCTCGAGGATGCGCGGGTATTTGCCCGCCAGCGACCAGGTCATGAAGAACGGCGTCCAGTCGATATAGTGGCGCAGCGTCTCGATGCCGGCCGACACCGGAAACACGCCAAGCTGCCGCGGCGCCGGCGGCTGATAGTCGGCCCAGTCCAGCTCCATGGCGTTGGCGCGCGCCTTCTGCAAATCGACCGGCGGCGTGCGCGGCTTTTTGCGCGCGTGTTGAATGCGCACCGTTTCATACTCTTTGCGGGTGCGCGCCACAAACTCGTCGCGCTGGGTGGCGGACAGCAGCGCCGACACCACACCCACGGTGCGCGAGGCGTTTTGCACGTAGGTGGTCGGGCCGCTGTAGTTCTGCTCGATTTTCACCGCGGTGTGCGCCTTGGAGGTGGTGGCGCCGCCGATCAGCAGCGGCAGCGTAAAGCCCTGGCGCTCCATCTCTTTGGCCACGTTGACCATCTCGTCCAGCGACGGCGTGATCAGCCCCGACAGGCCGATGATGTCGACGTTCTCCTCGCGCGCGGTGCGCAGGATTTTCTCCGTCGGCACCATCACGCCAAGATCGACGATTTCATAGTTGTTGCACTGCAGCACCACGCCGACGATGTTCTTGCCGATGTCGTGCACGTCGCCCTTCACCGTCGCCAACAGGATTTTCCCCGCGGAGGTGCCCTGCTGCTTGCTGGCCTCGATGTACGGTTCCAGGTAGGCCACCGCCTGCTTCATCACGCGGGCGGATTTCACCACCTGCGGCAGGAACATCTTGCCCTCGCCGAACAGATCGCCGACCACGTTCATCCCGGCCATCAGCGGCCCTTCGATCACTTCGATCGGGCGTTCGGCCTGCTGCCGCGCTTCTTCGGTGTCCAGTTCGATAAACTCGGTGATGCCCTTCACCAGCGAATATTCCAGCCGCTTCTCCACCGGCCAGCCGCGCCATTCCGCCTGCTGCACCGCCGCTTCGCCGTCTTTGCTGCCGCGGTACTTTTCCGCCAGTTCCAGCAGGCGTTCGGTGCCGTCCTCGCGACGGTTGAGGATCACGTCTTCTACCGCCTCGCGCAGCTCGCCAGGCAGATCGTCGTAAATCGCCAGCTGCCCGGCGTTGACGATGCCCATGTCCATGCCGTTGCGAATGGCGTGATACAGGAATACCGCGTGGATCGCCTCACGCACCGGATCGTTGCCGCGGAACGAGAACGACACGTTGGACACCCCGCCGGAGATCATCGCGTGCGGCAGGTGGGTTTTGATGTCGGCGCAGGCTTCGATAAAGTCGACGGCGTAGTTGTTGTGCTCTTCGATGCCGGTGGCGACGGCGAAGATGTTCGGGTCGAAAATGATGTCTTCAGGCGGGAAGCCGACGCGTTCGGTCAAAATTTTATAGGCGCGGCGACAGATCTCGAACTTGCGCTCGCGGGTGTCCGCCTGGCCCACTTCGTCGAACGCCATCACCACCACCGCGGCGCCGTAGCGGCGCACCAGCCTGGCGTGATGGATAAAGGCCTCTTCGCCCTCCTTCATCGAGATCGAGTTGACGATGCCCTTGCCCTGAATGCACTTCAGGCCTTTCTCGATAACGGACCACTTGGAGGAGTCGATCATGATCGGCACCCGGGCGATATCCGGCTCGCCGGCGATCAGGTTGAGGAAGCGCACCATCGCCGCTTCGGCGTCGAGCATCCCCTCGTCCATGTTGATGTCGATGATCTGCGCGCCGCTCTCGACCTGCTGGCGCGCCACGTCGAGCGCCTCGTTGTATTTCTCTTCTTTGATCAAGCGTTTGAAACGCGCCGAACCGGTGACGTTGGTGCGCTCGCCGACGTTGACGAACAGGGTGTTGGCGTCGATGGTCAGCGGCTCCAGACCGGCCAGGCGGCAGGCGACCGGGAGCTCCGGCAGCCGGCGCGGCGGCACGCCTTCGACCGCCTTGGCCATCGCGGCGATATGTTCCGGCGTGGTGCCGCAGCAGCCGCCGATGATATTGAGGAAGCCGGCCTGCGCCCACTCCCCGACCTGACGCGCCATCTCGGCCGCATCCAGATCGTACTCGCCGAAGGCGTTCGGCAAACCGGCGTTCGGGTGCGCGGTGACATAGGTCTCCGAGATGCGCGCCAGCTCGGCGACGTACTGGCGCAGCTCGTCCGGGCCCAGGGCGCAGTTCAGGCCGAAGGTCAGCGGTTTGACGTGGCGCAGCGAATTGTAAAACGCTTCGGTGGTCTGGCCGGACAGGGTGCGGCCGGAGGCGTCGGTGATGGTGCCGGAAATCATGATCGGCAGTTCCACCCCCAGCGCTTCGAATTCGGTTTCCACCGCAAAAGCGGCGGCCTTGGCGTTGAGGGTGTCGAAGATGGTTTCGATCATGATCAGATCGACGCCGCCCTCCACCAGCGCGCGGGTCGATTCACGGTACGCCGCCACCAGTTCATCGAACGAGATGTTGCGGAACGCCGGATCGTTGACGTTCGGCGAGATGGACGCGGTGCGGTTGGTCGGCCCCAACACCCCGGCGACGTAGCGCGGTTTTTCCGGCGTGCGCGCCGTCCATTCGTCGGCGCAGGCGCGCGCCAGGCAGGCGGCCTGATAGTTAATCTCGGCGGACAGCGACTCCATGTGGTAGTCGGCCATGGCGATGGAGGTGGAGTTGAAGGTATTGGTCTCAAGGATATCGGCGCCCGCCTCAAGATAGGCGTAATGAATGGCGGTGATCACTTCCGGCTTGGTCAGCACCAGCAGATCGTTATTGCCTTTCAGATCGCTGCGCCAGTCGGCGAAACGCTCACCGCGAAAATCGCGCTCGTCCAGACGGTAGCTCTGGATCATGGTGCCCATGCCGCCGTCCAACACCAAAATGCGCTGCGCTAACTGGCGGCGCAGTTGTTCTACTCGATTCGTCACTGTAACCCCTTCCATTGCCATCCAGCCCATTGCTCAACTGCCGCAAACACCAACGAGTCATCCTAGCACAGCTTGTAAGGACAAAGGGCCAGGCGACAATTGAGAGTTTTTCAGGTTGTGCGCCAACACCTCCGATGAGCTGACGGCGGCTTGCAATTCATCGACAAAAAACGAAAATGAATTCCATCATACGGAAAAAGGAATCTCACCCATGGCCACCCCTGCTCCCGCCAAGCGCGGCAAGAAGCCCCGCGCAGCAGCCCCCGCCGCCAGTGCGGCGACCGGTCAGGTACAATCATTGACCCGTGGCCTGAAACTGTTGGAATACATTTCGGAAGCCCAGGGCAACGTGGCGCTGACCGATCTGGCCCAGCAGGCCGGCCTGCCGAACTCCACCACTCACCGCCTGCTCACCACCATGCAGCAGCAGGGATTCGTGCGCCAGGTCGGCGATCTCGGCCTGTGGACTATCGGCTCGCACGCTTTTGTGGTCGGCAGCAGCTTCCTGCAAAGCCGCAACCTGCTGGCGATGGTGCATCCGACGCTGCGCCGCCTGATGGAAGAGTCCGGCGAAACCGTCAACCTGGCGGTGCTGGATACCAGCGAGTACCAAGCGATCATCATCGATCAGGTGCAGTGTACGGCGCTGATGCGCATGTCGGCGCCGATCGGCGGCAAACTGCCGATGCACGCCTCCGGCGCCGGCAAAGCGTTCCTCGCCACCCTGCCGGACGATCAGGTGACCAAACTGTTGCACAAGAAAGGCATGCACACCTACACGCCGCACACCCTGACGCCACACAACCTGAAAGAGGGGCTGGCGCAGATCCGCAAACAGGGCTTCTCCTTTGACGACGAAGAGCACGCGCTCGGCCTGCGCTGCGTGGCGGCCTGCATCTTCGACGAGCACCGCGAAGCCTTCGCCGCCATTTCCATCTCCGGCCCGGTGTCGCGCATCACCGACGATCGCGTGATCGAGCTGGGCGCGCTGGTGATCCATGCAGCCAAAGAGATCAGCCTGGCCTACGGCGGCGTGCGCTGATCCAGCCCATCCGAGGGGCGCCCCAGCGCGCCCCTGCTCCCCTGCCATGCTCTGTTGTCAGCATGTAACAGGCTGTCGGCATCCTGTTTAGCACACAGGCAAAAAGCTTGAAGCCGATCACAGTTAACGATCCTCACGGCGAAAGCCCATTGCAACCGCTCAAACTTCCTTCGACAATGTTACCGATAACATGTTACCGGTAACAATCAGACTGAACGAAGGTAACGTCACCCGGTGTTTTGGAGCCAAACCATGACCAACAATCAAAATCGCATTTACGTCGTTATGGGCGTTTCCGGCAGCGGCAAGTCCGCCGTCGCCGCCGCCGCGGCCCGCCAACTCTCCGCCGGCTTCCTCGACGGCGACTTCCTGCACCCGCGCAGCAACATCCTGAAGATGGCCGCCGGCGAGGCGTTGAACGACGACGATCGCGCACCGTGGCTGGCCGCGCTCAACGACGCAGCCTTCGCCATGCAACGCACCAACAACGTGTCGATCATCGTCTGTTCGGCGTTGAAAAAGCAGTATCGCGACCGCCTGCGCGCCGGCAACGGCAACCTGTCATTCATCTATCTGCACGGCGAGTTCCCGGTGATCGAATCCCGCCTGGCGGCGCGCAACGGCCACTTCTTCAAGCCGCAGATGCTGGTCACCCAGTTCGCCGCGCTGGAGCAACCGGGCGCCGACGAGAACGACGTGATGGCGATCGACATCAATCAGCCGCTGGACGCGGTGATCGCCGATACCGTGCGCCATATCCAGAGCTTCCTGCCGCAGGACGTGTGCGCGTGAGTACTGTAACGCTGGTCGGTACCGCAGTCGGCTCGGTTTTACTGCTGTTATTCCTGGTGATGAAGGCGCGCATGCACGCCTTCGTCGCGCTGATGCTGGTGTCCATCGCCGCCGGCATTTTCTCCGGCATGCCGCTGGAACACATCGCCGACACCATGCAGAAAGGCATGGGCGACACGCTGGGCTTCCTGGCGATCGTGGTGGCGCTCGGGGCGATGTTCGGCAAGATCCTGCATGAGGTCGGCGCGCTCGATCAAATTGCGGCGCAATTGCTGAAACGATTCGGACAAAGCAAGGCGCACTACGCGCTCGGCATCGCCGGCCTGATCTGCGCGCTGCCGCTGTTCTTTGACGTGGCGGTGGTGCTGCTGATCGGCATCGTGTTCGCCGTGGCGCGCCGCACCGACGGCAATATCGTCAAGCTGGCCATCCCGCTGTTCGCCGGCGTGGCCGCCGCCGCGTCCTTCCTGCTGCCGGGGCCGGTGCCGATGCTGCTGGCATCGCAGATGAAGGCCGACTTCGGCTGGATGATCGCCATCGGCCTGGTGGCGGCGGTGATCGGCATGCTGATCGCCGGCCCGCTGTACGGCAGCTTTATCAGCCGCTTCGTCAACTGGCCAATGCCGCCGGAAGAGAATGAGCCGACGCTGACCAAGGGCAATCTGCCGTCGTTCGGCTTTAGCCTGGCGCTGGTGCTGTGCCCGCTGGTGCTGGTCGGCATGAAGACTATCGGCGCGCGGCTGGTCACCCCCGGCTCGCAGCTGCAGCAGTGGCTGGAGTTTATCGGCCACCCGTTCACCGCCATCCTGCTGGCCTGCCTGATCGTGATTTACGGTCTGGCGAAACCGCGCGGCATGAGCAACGAACAGACCCTGGCCATCTGCTCCGCCGCGGTGCAGCCGGCCGGGATCATCCTGCTGATGACCGGCGCCGGCGGGGTGTTCAAGCAGATCCTGGTAGATTCCGGCGTCGGGCCGGCGCTGGGTGACGCCATGATCGGCGCCGGCCTGCCGATCGCCGTAGCCGCGTTCGCGCTGTCCGCCATGGTGCGGGTGATTCAGGGCTCGGCCACCGTCGCCTGCCTGACCACCGTCGGCCTGGTGCTGCCGGTCACCAGCCAGCTCGGGCTCAGCGGCGGGCAACTGGCCGCGCTGGCCATCTGCATCGCCGGCGGCTCCATCGTGCTGAGCCACGTCAACGACGCCGGCTTCTGGCTGTTCGGCAAATTCACCGGCGCCAACGAACTGCAAACGCTGAAAACCTGGACGGTGATGGAAACCATTCTGGGCAGCGTCGGCGGCGCCATCGGCATGATTGCATTCACGATGTTTTAAATCCCAAATCGCCCCCGGCCTTGCACACCAGGGCTGCAAATCACCCCCGGGGGCACCGCCACAGGCGGCGACTATAACAACAGCAATGTGAGGAAGGCATGATTAATCCAACCTTGTCCCGTGTCACACAGCGCATCATCGACCGTTCCCAGGCCAGCCGCGCCGCCTATCTGGCGCGTATCGAGGCGGCCTGCGCCCAAACCGTCCACCGCGCGCAGCTGGCCTGCGGCAACCTGGCCCACGGCTTCGCCGCCTGTCAGCCCGATGACAAGGCGTCGCTGAAAAACATGGTGCGCAGCGATATCGCCATCATCACCGCCTACAACGACATGCTGTCGGCCCACCAGCCGTACGAACACTACCCGCAGCGGCTGAAGCAGGCGCTGAAGGCGGTCGGCGCCGTGGGCCAGGTGGCCGGCGGCGTGCCGGCGATGTGCGACGGCGTGACGCAGGGGCAGGACGGCATGGAGCTGTCGTTGATGAGCCGCGACGTGATCGCCATGTCGGCCGCCGTCGGCCTGTCGCACAATATGTTCGACGGCGCGCTGTTCCTCGGCATCTGCGACAAGATCGTACCGGGGCTGGTGATGGCCGCCCTCTCCTTCGGCCACCTGCCCGCGCTGTTCGTGCCGGCCGGCCCGATGAGCAGCGGCCTGCCGAACAAGGAAAAGGTGCGCGTACGCCAGCTGTACGCCGAAGGCAAGGCTGATCGCCTGGCGCTGCTGGAGGCCGAGGCCGCCTCTTATCACGGCATCGGCACCTGCACCTTCTACGGCACCGCCAACACCAACCAGATGGTGATGGAAGTGATGGGCCTGCATCTGCCGGGCGCCTCCTTCGTCCATCCTGACACGCCGCTGCGCGACGCGCTGAACGACGCCGCCGCGCGCCAGGTGACCCGACTGACCGATACCGCCGGCAACTACCTGCCGATCGGCCGCCTGGTGGACGAGAAAGTGGTGGTGAACGGCATCGTCTCGCTGCTGGCCACCGGCGGCTCCACCAACCTGACCATGCATCTGGTGGCGATGGCGCGCGCGGCGGGCATCATCATCACCTGGGACGATTTCTCGGAGCTGTCGGAGGCGGTGCCGCTGCTGTGCCGCATCTATCCGAACGGCCCGGCCGACATCAACCAGTTCCAGGCCGCCGGCGGCGTGCCGCTGGTGGTGCGAGAGCTGCTGCAACACGGGCTGCTGCACGAAGACGTGCATACCGTGGCCGGTTTCGGCCTGCGCCGCTACACCCAGGAACCGTGGCTGGATAACGGCCAACTGGTGTGGCGCGAAGGCGTGGCCGGCTCGCTCGACGCCAGCGTGATCGCCAGCGTCACTCAGCCGTTTGAACATCACGGCGGCACTAAAGTGATGGCCGGCAACCTGGGCCGCGCGGTGATGAAAACCTCGGCGGTGCCCGCCGACAACCAGATCATCGAAGCGCCGGCGGTAGTGTTCGACAGCCAGCACGACATCGTGCCGGCGTTCGAAGCCGGCAAGCTGGATCGCGATTGTGTGGTGGTGGTGCGTTTCCAGGGGCCGCAGGCCAACGGCATGCCCGAGCTGCACAAGCTGATGCCGCCGCTGGGCGTGCTGATGGATCGCGGCTTCAAAGTGGCGCTGGTGACCGACGGCCGCCTGTCCGGCGCCTCCGGCAAGGTGCCTTCCGCCATCCACGTCACCCCGGAAGCCTATACCGGCGGCCTGCTGGCGAAAGTGCGCGACGGCGATCCGATCCGCGTCAACGGCCGCAGCGGCGAGCTGCAGGTGCTGGTCGACGCCGACGAACTGGCCCGGCGCACGCCATGCCAACCCGATCTGAGCGCGGAACACATCGGCTGCGGCCGCGAGCTGTTCGGCGCGCTGCGCAGCCAGCTGTCCGGCGCCGAACAGGGCGCCTGCTGCATCAAATTTTAATCGATAGCCTGGCCGCATCGCCGCCTGGCGGCGGCCACAGAGGAGAACGTCAGCATGAACAAGTGGACAACAAGCGCCGAGCAGATCCTGACGGCGGGGCCGGTGGTGCCGGTCATCGTGATCAACAAGCTGGAATATGCGGTGCCGCTGGCGAAAGCGCTGGTCGCCGGCGGCGTGCGGGTGCTGGAGGTGACGCTGCGCACCGCCTGCGCCATGGACGCCATTCGCGCCATCGCCCAAGAGGTGCCGGAAGCGATCATCGGCGCCGGTACGGTGATCAATCCGCAGCAGTTGCGGGAAGTGACCGAAGCCGGCGCGCAGTTCGCCATCAGCCCAGGCCTGACCGACGAGCTGCTTAAGGCCGCCACCGCCGGTTCCATTCCCTTGATCCCGGGCATCAGCACCGTTTCCGAACTGATGCAGGGCATGGATTACGGCCTGCGCGAGTTTAAATTCTTCCCGGCGGAAGCCAACGGCGGCATAAAAGCGCTGCAGGCGATCGGCGGCCCGTTCCCGCAGGTGCGCTTCTGCCCGACCGGCGGCATCTCACCGGACAACTACCGCAGCTATCTGGCGCTGAAAAGCGTGCTGTGCATCGGCGGCTCCTGGCTGGTGCCGGCGGACGCGCTCGAAAGCGGCGACTACGCGCGCATTACCGAACTGGCGCGCGCCGCCGTCGCGGGCGCTCAAGCCTGATTTACATCGCAGCGGTGGCGGCCGGCAGCGCCGCCCCGCTGCGCTGGCTGAACCGCTGCTTCTTGCGATAAGCGAATACGTCTTCCACATGCCCTTCGCGGATGCGCTGCTGCAACCCGCGCCAATACTCCGCGGTAAACAGATCGCTGTGCAGCTCTTCAAACATCTGCCGAATGCGCCGATCGCCGCACAGAAAGTGGCGGAACTCTTCCGGGAACACGTCGTTGGGCGCGATGCTGTACCACGGCTCGCTGGCCAGTTCATCTTCCGGATAACGCGGCGGCGGGATATCGCGGAAGTTGACCTCGGTCATGTAGCAAATCTCGTCGTAGTCGTAGAACACTACCCGCCCGTGGCGCGTCACGCCAAAGTTCTTGAACAGCATGTCGCCGGGGAAGATATTGGCGGCGGCCAGCTGTTTGATGGCATTGCCGTACTCTTCAATCGCATCGCGCATCTGCTGGTCGTTGGCCTGCTCCAGATACAGATTCAGCGGGGTCATGCGCCGTTCCATATACAGGTGCTTAATCACGATGCGATCGCCAAGATCTTCCAGTTTGTCCGGCACTTCGCGCCGCAGCTCCGCCAGCAGTTCCGGGCTGAGGCGCGCCTTGTCGACGACGAAATTCTCGTACTCCTGGGTATCCGCCATGCGCCCGACGCGATCGTGCTCTTTCACCAGCTGATAGCAAGCCATCACCTGCGCCTGCGTCACCTCTTTTTGCGGGGCGAATTCGTCTTTGATCACTTTAAACACCCGATCGAAGGACGGCAGGGTAAACACCAGCATCACCATGCCCTTCACCCCCGGCGCGATGATGAACTGCTCCTGCGAGTGCGCCATAAAAGTCAGGTATTCGCGGTAGCATTCAGTTTTGCCGTGCTTCTGGCAGCCGATCGCCATGTACAGCTCGGCGGTGGTCTTGCCCGGCAGGATCTCGCGCAGCCACTCCACCATCGCCGCCGGCAGCGGCGCGTAGACCATGAAATAAGAGCGGGCGAAACCGAAGACGATGCTAGCCTCGGCCTTGCCGGTCAGGCAGGCGTCGATAAACAGCGCGCCCGATTCGCTGTGGTGGATCGGCAACAGGAACGGGTAAACGCCGTCGGCCAGGCGCAACTTGCCGACCAGCCAGGCGGCCTTGTTGCGATAGAACAGCTCGTTGGCGATCTGGAAGGTCGCCCCCGTCAGTTGCTGTGGGCTGAAGGCGCGCTGCAGCGCCTGAGTGATGTAGCGAATATCGCGCGTCAGATCCTCCCACGGCAGCCGCAGCGGCAGATCGCTCAGCACGCTGCGCAGCATCGCCGGCAGATCGCCATTGGCGGTAAAATCGCGCGCCAGCGGACGCGGAATGTCGCGAAAGCGCCGTTCCGGCTGCGAACTGAAGACGAACAGCTTGTCCGGCGTCAGATCGCGATGCTTGAACAACCGGCAATAGACCGAGTTGAAGAAGCTTTCGGCGATCTCAAAACGCGGGTAGTCCGGCAACAGGTCGATATAGACCGCTTTGACCCGGCTGGGGAAGTCGGCGTCGAAATATTTCTGCCCGGTGATGCATTTGAGCTGCTCCACCACCAGGCCGACGTGATGGTCGTAAAGATGGATGCGCTTTTTCATCGCCTGCTGCACCGCCGGCCAATCCGCCTGCTCAAAGCGCTGCTGCGCGCCGGCGGTCACTTCCAGAAAGCGGCCGTACTGCGCATCGAAGCCCTGCAGGATCGTCTGAGCGATCAACAACTCCAGTTTTGCCGCCATCCTTACCCCCCGCCAGAAAAAGAAGCCTGCGCATGCAGGCTCCGGGTGAAACGTCTTCAAGCTTGCCGCATCAGAACTGCTGTTCTTCCGTCGAACCGGTCAGCGCGGTGACCGAAGAGGCGCCGCCCTGAATGATGGTGGTGACCTTGTCGAAGTAGCCGGTGCCCACCTCTTGCTGGTGCGACGCGAAGGTGTAACCGCGCTCTACCGCGGCGAACTCCGCCTGCTGCACCTTCTCGACGTAGTGTTTCATCCCTTCACCCTGCGCATAGGCGTGCGCCAGGTCGAACATGTTGAACCACATGCTGTGGATCCCCGCCAGCGTGATGAACTGATACTTGTAGCCCATGTCCGACAGCGCCTGCTGGAAGCGGGCGATGGTCTGGTCGTCGAGGTTTTTCTTCCAGTTGAACGACGGCGAGCAGTTGTAGGCCAGCAGCTTGCCCGGGTATTTGGCGTGGATGGCGTCTGCGAAGCGCTGGGCGGCATCCAGATCCGGCGTTGAGGTTTCGCACCACACCATATCGGCGTAAGGGGCATAAGCCAGACCGCGGCTGATCGCCTGTTCGACGCCGGCATGGGTACGGAAGAAGCCTTCCGCCGTACGCTCGCCGGTGACGAAGGCGCTGTCATACGGATCGCAGTCAGAGGTCAGCAGGTCGGCCGCATCGGCGTCGGTACGGGCGATCACCAGCGTCGGCACGCCGAGAACGTCGGCCGCCAGGCGCGCGGCGACCAGTTTCTGGATCGCTTCTTGCGTCGGCACCAGCACTTTGCCGCCCATATGGCCGCATTTCTTCACCGCCGCCAGCTGATCTTCGAAGTGCACCCCGGCGGCCCCGGCGGTAATCATCGCTTTCATCAGCTCAAAGGCGTTCAACACGCCGCCGAAGCCGGCTTCCGCATCGGCGACGATCGGCAGGAAATAATCGGTGTACCCTTTGCTGCCCGGCTCAATCTGGTTCGCCCATTGGATCTGATCGGCGCGGCGGAAGGTGTTGTTGATGCGCTCGACCACCTTCGGCACCGAGTCCACCGGATACAGCGATTGGTCAGGGTACATGGCCGCCGCGCTGTTGGCGTCGGCCGCCACCTGCCAACCGGACAAGTAGATGGCCTCGACGCCGGCTTTGGCCTGCTGCAGCGCCTGGCCGCCGGTGAGCGCGCCCAGGCAGTTCACGTAGCCTTTGCGCGCCTTGCCGTTCAGCAACGCCCACAGTTTGGCGGCGCCGTTTTGTGCCAGGGTGCATTCCGGGTTGACCGAACCGCGCAGGTTGATCACGTCTTCAGCGCTGTAAGGGCGGGTAATGCCTTCCCAACGGGCCGATTTCCATTCCTGTTCCAGCTGCTGGATCTGTTGAGAGCGAGAGGTAGACATAATTTTTATCCTTTCAGTCATGTAGGGTTGATTGGGAAAGTTCAGGCCAGCAGCGCATAGCCGGGCAACGTCAGGAAATCGATTAATTCATCTTGCGTGGTGATGCGCTCCATCAGGCGCGCCGCCTCTTCGAACCGGCCGGCGTTAAAGCGCGCTTCCCCTACTTCTTCACGCACCACCAACATCTCTTCTTGCAACATCTGGCGGAACAGCGCCTTGGTGACCGGGCGCCCGTCGTTCAGGCTCTTCTCGTGGTGGATCCACTGCCAGATAGAGGTACGGGAGATCTCCGCCGTCGCGGCATCTTCCATCAACCCATAGATAGGCACGCAGCCGTTGCCGGAGATCCAGGCCTCGATGTACTGCACCGCCACGCGGATATTGGCGCGCATCCCCGCTTCGGTGCGTTCGCCGTCGCATGGCTCCAGCAGCTGCGCGGCGCTGATTGGCGCATCCTGCTCACGCATCACGTCCAGCTGGTTCTGGCGATCGCCCAATGCGTTGCCGAACACCTCCATCACCGTGTCCGCCAGCCCCGGGTGCGCCACCCAGGTGCCGTCGTGGCCATTGTTGGCCTCCAACTCTTTGTCCGCCCGCACCTTGTTCAGCACCCAGGCGTTTTTCTCAGCGTCTTTGCTCGGGATAAACGCCGCCATGCCGCCCATGGCGAAGGCGCCGCGCTTATGACAGGTTCTGATCAACAGGCGTGAATAGGCGCTGAGGAAAGGTTTCTCCATGGTCACCGACTGACGATCCGGCAGCACGCGATCGCCGTGATTCTTCAGCGTTTTGATGTAGCTGAAGATGTAATCCCAGCGGCCGCAGTTCAGGCCAACGATGTGATCGCGTAGGTGATAGAGGATCTCGTCCATCTGGAACACCGCCGGCAGGGTTTCGATCAACACCGTCGCCTTGATGGTGCCGCGCGGCAGATCGAATCGATCCTCGGTAAAGCTGAAGACATCGCTCCACCAGGCCGCTTCTTCCCAGGACTGGGTTTTCGGCAGGTAGAAATACGGGCCGCTGCCCTTAGCCAACAGCTGGCGATAGTTGTGATAAAAATACAGCGCGAAATCGAACAGGCCGCCGGGAATGGCTTCATCACGCCACAGCACGTGTTTTTCCGGCAAATGCAGGCCGCGCACGCGAGCGATCAACACCGCCGGATTCGGTTTCAGCTGGTAGATTTTGCCGGCTTCATTGGTGTAGGAGATGGTGCCGTTAACCGCATCGTGCAGGTTGATTTGACCGTCGATGACTTTATCCCAGCTTGGCGCCAGGGAGTCTTCGAAGTCCGCCATAAACACTTTTACGTTGGCGTTAAGCGCATTGATCACCATCTTGCGTTCTACCGGCCCGGTGATCTCGACCCGGCGATCGCGCAGGTCTTGCGGAATGCCGCGGATCTGCCAGTCGCCTTCACGAATGGAATTGGTTTCCGAAATAAATCCGGGCAGCTCGCCGCGATCGATATTTTGCTGCCAGCGGGCACGCGCCGCCAGCAGCTCATTGCGCCGCGGCGTGAATTTCCCCACCAGTTCCGCCAGGAATTCAACCGCTTCATCCGTTAATACTTGGCGCTCCGCAGCGGCGAAACCCTGGGTAAACCTTAACTCCGTGCCTGCTATCTGTTGCGTCATGACCTTGCTCCTTCCCATCATTGCGCCCGAGCGACCGGCGCATTTTCATCAGAAATCACTGTGGATCAGGGCGGATGAAACGATCCCAAACTGGTCAGATCTCATCCCGATAGCTCTAAGAATACTCAACAAAAAATAAAAATCAAAAACCATTTCCATTTTATTATTAAATATTTTATTAACACTTTATTATCAATTGGTTAGAACAAATAACATAACCAACGGGTAAGGAAATCGGTTCCAATAGAATCGCAAAGACAGGCTAACGCGCTGTTGGCCAATGGTTTTTTAGGAAAAGTGGCGGGTAAAAAGAGGATCGTACAGAGGATCAACAGCGCGGCGGCCTCGATTCAGCCGCCGGCAGGCAGAAAAGATCAGTCGAGAGTCGGATTCATATGGCGCAGATCGTAAGGCGTGATCTGGTAGACGTAATAGTTGAGCCAATTGGAGAACAGCAGGTGGCCATGGCTGCGCCAGGTGGCTTTCGGTGTCAGTGCGGGGTTGTCAGCGGGGAAGTAGTTGAGCGGTACGGCAGGATCGAGGCCAGCTTCGTTGTCGCGACAATACTCCCCGGCCAGGGTCAGGGCATCATACTCAGGATGGCCGGTGACAAATGCCAGGCGCTTATCCCTGCTGGCGAACAGGTAGGCGCCAGCCTGCTCGGATTCGGCCAGAATATCCAGGTCGGTATATTGGCGAATCACCTCGGTCGGGAAATCGGCATAGCGTGAATGCGGCGCCAGGAAGCTTTCGTCGAAGCCGCGCGTCAGCAACGCATGCTGCTGCAGCGTTTGGTGCGGATAAACGCCGGAGAGCTTCACTTCGCGCGTCATCTTGGGAATGCCGTACAGGATATTCAACGCCGCTTGTACCGCCCAGCACACGAACAGCGTAGAGGTGACATGGTTTTTGGCCCAGTCAATGACCCGTTCGATCTGCGGCCAGTAGGCAACATCGCAGAAATCAACCAGCCCCAGCGGCGCGCCGGTGACAATCAGGCCATCGAAGTTCTCATTCTGGATATCCTCGAAGTCGCAGTAGAAGTTGTTCAGATGCTCGGCCGGCGTGTTCTTCGATTCGCGGCTGTCGATGCGCAGCAGCTGGATATCAATCTGCAGCGGCGAGTTGGACAACAGACGCAGAAACTGGTTTTCCGTTTCGATCTTCTTTGGCATCAGGTTGAGGATCAGCACTTTCAGTGGCCTGATTTCCTGTGTTTTTGCCCGCGAGGATGTCATCACGAAGACATTCTCACCGCGCAAGAAATTGACCGCAGGTAACTCATCAGGAACACGAATCGGCATTGCTTAACCCTCACATATCCATTTATACGTTTAGACTTCTAGATGCCCGAAGATAGCGTTTTTTTCCGTCGCTGTCGAGCATTCAGCGGAAAGGTGAAAATGTTTCATTGCACGAGGATCGCCAGGATATCGGCGCGGGAGATGAGAAGCCCTAAAAGCAAAAAGGCCATCCTTTCGGATGGCCTCTTGGCTTATTTGATGCTTGGCAGTGTCCTACTCTCGCATGGGGAGACCCCACACTACCATCGGCGCTACGGCGTTTCACTTCTGAGTTCGGCATGGGGTCAGGTGGGACCACCGCGCTATTGCCGCCAAGCAAATTCTTTTTTCTGCCGAACTTCTAAACCCACTTTAAATAAAGTGGTGCTGATACCCAGAGTCGAACTGGGGACCTCACCCTTACCAAGGGTGCGCTCTACCAACTGAGCCATATCAGCACGCTTA
>NZ_JBNIDE010000009.1:0-208833 GCF_059652115.1 Serratia sp. EC4
CTGAAGTAAGCGACCTGGCGCAAGCCGATAAAAAAGCCGGTCATCATGACCGGCTTTTTTTATTCCATCACCCGATGAATCTGCAAATACTGCAGCAGCATGATGGTCTTGCCGTCTTTAATCCGGCCGTCGGCGATCATCGCCACCGCGTCGCTGAACGGCAGTTCAATCACCTCAATATCTTCATCTTCAATGCCGCCGCCGGCCGCGCGCCGCTCATCGTCATGGTATTCGGCGATAAAGAAGTGCACGATCTCGGTCACGCCGCCCGGCGACATGTAGGCTTCGAAGATTTTCTTGACCTCGGCCACCTGAAAACCGGTCTCTTCCACCGCTTCGCGGCGCGCGCACTGCTCCGGCGAATCGGCGTCCAGCAGGCCGGCGCAGGCCTCGAGCAGCATGCCGCTTTCGTTGCCGTTGACGTAGGTCGGCATGCGGAACTGGTTGGTCAGCACCACCGTGCCCTTGGCGCGGTTGTACAGCAAAATGGTGGCGCCGTTGCCGCGATCGTAAACCTCGCGCACCTGTTGCACCGAACCGCCGTTTTTGCGTTTCAGATCGAACGTATACTTGTTCAGCACATACCAGTTGTCCGACAACAGCTCTTTCTTCACATTCTCAATTTTCGACGACATGACCCTTTTTCCTTGAGTTGCAACGTGAAAATCATACCGCGATTACGCTGCGCCGCAGCAGACGATTTGCAACAAAAATCACAACGCCTCTCCGGGCAAACCAGGATTAAAAAGACATCGTGGGCAGACGCATAATCTGACAGACGAATCGCATCCGCAAAGGCAAATCCTCAGTGGAAACCGGGCGGCGGCTGAACATCGGCGGGCATTTCGCTATTCATTTGATTACACGACGACAATTGTTCCCGTTTTGTTGACAACTTGATACAAATCGCGGTGCAATTTAGTTGCAAAAGTTATAGTTTTGCTTTCGAATGAAACTGGCGCAGCCCTCACCTGAGAGAAAAGGATTCCGTGATTGCTTGTTAAACGTTCCGTGACCGGCAGCCTGGCCAGGGCGCTGTTCGGCATCGTGATACTGTCGGTGCTCGCCACCGGGTTGGCGTTGACGACCGTCGCCGGCAGCCAGAGCGATGCCGAGGCGATCAACATCGCCGGTTCGCTGCGCATGCAAAGCTACCGCCTGGCCTTTGATCTCGATCGACAGAGCCCGGAGCTGGAGCTGCACCTGCAGCAGTATCGGCAATCTTTGCAGGCGCCGGCGCTGCAAAAGCTGGCGCGCTTTTACGTCCCGGCCGAGGTGCGCAACCACTATCTGGCGCTGCAACGAACATGGCAAACGATGGAGCGGCAGATCCGCGACGGGCAAGCCGCCGCCTACCGGGCGGAGGTCGCCGGCTACGTCAACCGCGTCGATCATTTTGTTTCCGCTCTGCAGCGTTATTCCGAGTTGAAACTCACCCTGGTGGCCGCCGTCAGCGTACTGGGCTACGCCGCCATCATCGGCCTGGTGCTGTTCTGCATCCGCTTTATGCGCCGCCAGGTGGTCACGCCGCTGCAGCACCTGGTCGACGCCAGCCAGCGCGTGCAACAGCGCGACTTTCGCCACCCGCAGCTGGACGTGGCGCTGCCGAACGAGCTCGGCGTGCTGTCGCAAACCTTCAGCGCCATGTCGGACGAGCTGGCCCGGCTCTATCAGTCGCTGGAGCTGAAAGTGCAGGAAAAAACCCAGCGCCTGCAGCAGGCCAACGAAACGCTGGAGGTGCTGTATCGCTGTTCACAGGCGCTGAGCGTGCGCCAGATCGATCAGCAGGCATTCGAGAATGTGCTGTGCATCGTGCGCCAAAGCGAACGACTGCGCTGCATCCGGTTGAACGTGGCGGACGATCATGGCCAGTGGCAATTGAACGAAGGAGAGCCGGCGCCGACGCAAACCTGGAGCGCGCTGCCGATCACCCAAGGCGATAAACTGTTGGGTGAATTGCGATGGCAGCCCGAAGCGCAGCCGCCGCATCCTCACCTGATGCAGAGCCTGGCCAACATGCTGGGGCGCGGCGTCTACTTCAACCGGGCGCAAAAGCAGCACCAATATCTGCTGTTGATGGAAGAGCGTGGGACCATCGCCCGCGAGCTGCACGATTCGCTGGCGCAGACGCTGTCGTTCCTGCGCATCCAGCTGACGCTGCTCCGGCGCGCCGCCGACGATCCGGCGGCACAGACGATTATCGACGATTTCGATCGCACGCTGGCCGATGCCTATCGCCAGCTGAGAGAATTGCTGGCCACCTTCCGCCTCAACATTCAGGAGGCGGATCTGAATGCCGCGCTGGAGCAACTGTTGCAGCCATTAAAGGCGCTAACCCCCGCGCGGATTCAGTTACACTGTCGGCTGCCCTCGCAGGCGCTCAACGCCCAACAGCAGGTGCACGCGCTGCAGATCGTGCGCGAGGCAGTGCTCAATGCCGTCAAGCACGCCGGAGCGAACGAGATCGCGGTGTGTTGCGAGGTCAATGCCGCAGGCGACAACGTATTCAGCATTACCGACGACGGTTGCGGCATCGCCAGTCTGGAAGAACCGGAAGGGCATTACGGCTTGACCATCATGAGCGAACGCGCGGCGCGACTGGGAGGAACGCTGCGCATCCGGCGCAGAAGCGGCGGCGGCACGGCGGTCTGCCTGACATTCTCGCCCTGACCTTGCGGCTGTTCACTCTGCGTTACGGTTGCCGCCGGGCAGAAGGCCGCCCGGAGAGGTTTGCGGTGCAGAATGCCGCTATTTTTGAAGAGACAGTCCCACTGTGAAGCACGCCTCCGGGCGCGTTTGAGTGGCTTTACTTGCTACAGGGAGCATTTTTCATGGTGATGAAGCAATACCGAGTCATGATCGTTGACGATCATCCGTTGATGCGGCGCGGCATCAAACAACTGCTGGGACTGGATGCGCGATTTGGCGTGGTGGCGGAGGCCGGCAACGGCAGCGAGGCGGTTGCGCTGGCGCTGCAGCACGCGCCGGACGTGATCTTGTTGGATCTGAACATGAAGGGCATGTCCGGGCTGGATACGCTGCGGGCTCTGCGCGACGAAGGCGTGGACGCGCGCATCATCGTGCTGACGGTCTCCGACGCGCGCAGCGATCTGTATGCGCTGATCGACGCCGGCGCCGACGGCTATCTGCTGAAAGACAGTGAACCGGAGCAGCTGCTGGAACACATCAGCGCCGCCGCCGAGGGGCAAAACGTGATCAGCGACGCCATGGCCGACTATTTGCTGGCGCGCAGCGAGCAGCGCGATCCCTTCACCGCCTTGACCGAACGCGAACTGGACGTCTTGCAAGAGGTGGCGCGCGGCCTGTCCAACAAACAGGTGGCGGCGCAGTTGCATATCTCTGAAGAAACCGTGAAGGTGCACATCCGCAACATACTGCGCAAACTGGACGTGCGTTCTCGCGTGGCGGCGACGGTGATGTACCTGGAGTACAAAAGCCACTGATCGCCCCGCCCCGGCCAATACGCCGGGGCCGCCTACTCGATGGCGCCGAGCAGCGCCTGATGATGCTGATGCACCCAGCTCTTGTTGAACGGCCCCCAGCTTTCCAACTGATAAAAACCGTCGTTGTTGCGCACGCCCTGCTGCACGAACTGCAGCTCGACGCCCATGCCGGGCAGCGCCTTCAGCACATCCTGCAACGTGCGGCGCGGCCAACCGGTCAGCGCCATCAACCGCGGCACATTGGGCCGTTCACTGTGGCTGATCAGCCAGCATAAATAAAGCCGACGGGCAAATACCGGGTTAATTCCCATGCCAAGCTCCTGCTGTAAGGTGAATCAAGTTTTTACTTTCGGTTGCCTGCGGCGAAGAGATGCGCAAGGCCTTTGATAGTAATAAAAATGTCTTAATAGCGTCCAATTATCGGCGTCGGTGCATCCGCGCCGTTTTCCGCTACCGTTATTTACACTATCTCCTTTTTTTCTCCACGCTTTCCTCGACTATCCCGAGTAAAGTGCAATAGCGCCGGAATCCTTCCCTGCCGCTGAAATGCATATTTCCGATGCGTTTTAAAGATAGAACAAGTCATAACGAGGTTCGCGCTGCATGGCCAATTTTTTTATTGATCGCCCGATTTTCGCCTGGGTGCTGGCAATTATTCTTTGCCTGACCGGGGCATTGGCGATTTTTTCTTTACCGGTAGAACAATACCCGAATTTGGCGCCGCCGAACGTGCGCATCAGCGCAACTTACCCAGGCGCTTCGGCGCAAACGCTGGAAAACACCGTCACCCAAATCATTGAGCAAAATATGACCGGCCTCGACAACATGATGTATATGTCGTCGCAGAGCACCAATACCGGCCAGGCGACCGTCACGCTGACGTTCGAAGCCGGCACCGATCCCAACGAGGCGATGCAGCAGGTGCAAAACCAGCTGCAGGCGGCGATCAAACGTTTGCCGCAGGCGGTGCAGAATCAGGGGGTCACGGTCTCGAAATCCGGCGACACCACGCTGATGATGGTGGCGTTCGTCTCCACCGACAACAGCATGGACAAGCAGGACATCGCCGATTACATCGTCTCCAACCTGCAGGATCCACTCAGCCGCATCAACGGCGTCGGCAGCATGGACGTGTATGGCTCGCAATACGCCATGCGCATCTGGCTCGATCCCAACAAGCTCAACAGCTACCAGCTCACGACCCAGGACGTGGTCAAGGCCATTCAATCCCAGAACGCCCAGGTGGCGGTCGGCCAGTTGGGCGGCACGCCATCGGTCGATAAACAGGCGTTGAACGCCACCATCAACGCCCAGTCGCAGCTCCAGACGCCGGAACAGTTCCGCCAGATCACCCTGCGGGTCAATCAGGACGGCTCGCTGGTGACGCTGGGCAACGTCGCCACCGTCGAACTGGGCGGCGAGAACTACAACTACCTCAGCCGCTACAACGGCATGCAGGCCGCGGGCATGAACATCAAGCTGGCCTCCGGCGCCAACGAACTGCAAACCGACCAGTTGGTGAAGGACAAGATCGCCGAGCTGTCGCAATACTTCCCGCACGGGCTGGAGGCCAAAGTGGCCTATGAAACCACCCCGTTCGTCAAAGCCTCGATCAAGGACGTGGTGAAAACGCTGCTGGAAGCCATCCTGCTGGTGTTCCTGGTGATGTATCTGTTCCTGCAGAACTTCCGCGCCACGCTGATCCCCACCATCGCCGTGCCGGTGGTGCTGATGGGCACCTTCGCCATCCTTTCCGCCTGCGGCTTCAGCATCAACACCCTCACCATGTTCGCCATGGTGCTGGCGATCGGCCTGCTGGTGGACGACGCCATCGTGGTGGTGGAGAACGTCGAGCGCGTGATGAGCGAGGAAGGCCTGCCGCCGCGTGAAGCCACGCGCAAATCCATGGGGCAGATCCAGAGCGCGCTGGTCGGCATCGCCCTGGTGCTGTCGGCGGTGTTCGTGCCGATGGCGTTCTTCGGCGGCACCACCGGCGCCATCTATCGCCAGTTCTCCATCACCATCGTCTCCGCCATGGTGCTGTCGGTGCTGGTGGCGATGATCCTGACCCCGGCCCTGTGCGCCACGCTGCTCAAACCGATCGCCAAAGGGCACCATCACGGCAAGCGCGGCTTCTTCGGCTGGTTCAACCGCATGTTCAACCGCAACGCCGAACGCTATGAGCGCGGCGTGGGGCGCATTCTGCACGCCAGCGGCCGCTACATGGTGATTTATCTGCTGTTGCTCGGCGGCATGGCGCTGCTGTTCATCAAGCTGCCGACCTCGTTCCTGCCGCAGGAAGACCGCGGCATCTTCACCGTGCAGGTGCAACTGCCGGCGGGCTCGACCCTGCAGCAAACCTCCAAAGTGGTGGAAAAGGTCGAGCGGTACTTCCTCACCGAAGAGAAACAGGACGTATTGTCGGTGTTCGCCATCATCGGCTCCGGGCCCGGCGGCAACGGCCAAAACGTGGCGCGCCTGTTCGTGCGGCTGAAAGACTGGGACCTGCGCACCTCGGGCGCCAACAGCTCGTTCGACATCATCGATCGCGCCACGCTGGCATTCAACAAGATTAACGAAGCCCGGGTGATCGCCAGCAGCCCGCCGGCGATCACCGGTCTCGGCAACTCCTCCGGCTTCGACATGGAGTTGGAAGACCACGCCGGGCTCGGCCACGCCAAACTGATGGCGGCGCGCGATCAATTGCTGCAGCTGGCCGGGCAAAATCCGCTGCTGTCGCGCGTGCGCCACAATGGCCTGGACGACAGCCCGCAGCTGCAAATCGATATCGATCAGCGCAAGGCTCAGGCGCTGGGCGTATCGATCGACGACATCAACAATACCCTCTCCACCGCCTGGGGCTCGACCTACGTCAACGACTTCGTCGACCGCGGGCGGGTGAAAAAAGTCTACGTGCAGGCCGCGGCGCCGTTCCGCATGCTGCCGGATGACATCAATAAATGGTATGTGCGCAACAGCGCGGGCGGCATGGTGCCGTTCTCGGCCTTCGCCACCTCGCACTGGGAATACGGCTCGCCGCGGCTGGAGCGCTATAACGGCAGCTCGGCGCTGGAGATCGTCGGCGAGGCGGCCAACGGCGTCAGCACCGGCACCGCCATGGCGGAAATGGAAAAACTGGTCAGCCAACTGCCGACCGGTTTCGGGCTGGAATGGACGGCGATGTCCTATCAGGAACGGCTGTCCGGCTCGCAGGCGCCGGCGCTGTACGCCATTTCGCTGCTGGTGGTGTTCCTGTGCCTGGCGGCGCTGTACGAGAGCTGGTCGATACCGTTCTCGGTGATGCTGGTGGTGCCGCTGGGGGTGATCGGCGCGGTCGCCGCCACCTGGCTGCGCGGTCTGGAGAACGACGTCTATTTCCAGGTTGGCCTGTTGACCATCATTGGACTGTCGGCGAAAAACGCCATTCTGATCGTCGAGTTCGCCAATGAGCTGAACCATAAAGGACAAGATCTGATGTCGGCGACGCTCGACGCGTCCCGCATGCGCCTGCGGCCGATCCTGATGACCTCGCTAGCGTTCATCTTCGGCGTGCTGCCGATGGCCACCAGCAGCGGCGCCGGTTCCGGCAGCCAGCATGCGGTCGGCACCGGGGTGATGGGCGGCATGATCTCCGCCACCCTGCTGGCGATTTTCTTCGTGCCGCTGTTCTTCGTGCTGGTACGGCGCCGCTTCCCGGGTAAAGCGCATCCGGCAGGCAGTACGCCGGCCAGCGGGGACTGATCCGCGGAATATAAAAAAAGCAGCGTCGGGTTACCGATGCTGCTTTATTTCGAACGAAAATCTCGTTCCCAAGGTGTTTCTTCAGTGACGTTCCAATGACTCAACCTTGCCATCTGCTTCAACGCTGTGTCAGTTGCCCAACATCTCATCAATGAAGTCTTTCCAGTTTCCTAATTCACGATCAACCATAATACTTTACAACCTCAATTATTTGACGAAGCGGATTCTACGCCTGTTTTTTGACCATGTGAAGGGAAACGGGAACGATGCCGGGCCCGGAAACCGGGCTTAGCGCACATTTTCGTATTTATCTGATCAATGTTTAGTGCCGCTATTCCCTTGTGATATCAATTTCTCCGCGGTAGCGTGTAAAAGGTATAAAAATACGCCAATGGAGCGTCGATCATGCCCAGCTCTTTGTCTCTCTCGCAGTTGAAAACGCAGGGCCGCTATCAGGAGGCGACCGCGCTGGCGCTCAGGCAACTGACGGCAGAGCCGGAAGCGGCGATGTTGCACTTTCAGCTGGCCTGCCTGTATGACGTACAGGGCCTGGAGCAACAGGCCATTCCCTGCTACCTCGCGGCGTTGGCTCGCGATTTGCCGCCCGCCCAGCGCCGCGAGGCCTGGCTGGGTCTCGGCAGCACCTACCGCGCCCTGGGAGAATATTCGGCGTCGCTACGGGCTTTCGACGACGGCCTGGCCGAGTTCCCGCAGGCCAACGAGCTGATGCTGTTTCGCGCCATGGCGCTGTACAACCTGGGTGAAAATAAACGGGCCGTGACCGATCTGTTGCTGCTGCTGGCGGACACCTCGTCAGACCCCGACATCCGCAGTTATCAACGCGCCATTCGGCACTATGCCGCCGATCTCAGTCTTATCGGTTAGAGGAAAACGATGGAAATTATCACCGATCCGAGCCGCCGCGCCATCGACTGGCAGCGGCTGTGTGAATTGCTGGAGGCCGCCGGGCTGGGCAAGCGCGATCCGCACACCGTGCGGCGCGTTTACCAACACAGCCAGTTTTGCTATTGGGGGTTTATCGGCGACGAATTGATCGCCACTGCACATGCCATCAGCGATCTGACATCGGTCGCCTACCTGGCGGACGTGGCGATCGATCCGCGCTTTCAGGGCCAAGGGCTGGGGCGCAGGTTGATGGATCGGGTGATGCAAGATCTGGCGCCGCTCGGCAAGATTTTCATCTATTCGGTGCCGGAAAAGCTGGCCTTCTATAAAAAGTACGGCTTTCACGATTTGACCACCGGCATGGTGTATGCGGACGGCGCTGCGCTGCTGCGCCTGCAACAAGGAGGCTACGTGCGTTAAACGCGCATCACAAGGTTTTGCTCATAAAGATACGGCGGGTTCCCGGCGGCAAGCAAGGCACTTCACCCATACGCTGCCAGCCATGCCGTTGATAAAAATCCGGCGCCTGAAAGCTGATGGTGTACAACACGGCGGAAAGGCAACCGCGCCGGCGGCCTTCCTGCTCGAAACGGCGCAACAGTTCGCTGCCCAACCCCTCGCCGCGCAGCGCTTCCGGCAGATAAAAGAGCTCGAGAAACAGCAGCCCTAACGATGAGCGTCCGGTAATCCCTCCCAGAACTTCCCCACTGTCGGGATCTCTTACCACCACCGCCAGCGGCAGACGATCGCCGTAGCCGATATGTTGATCATTAAAACGATCCAATCCCTCCGCGATACAGGACGTTATTTCCTGCGTTACCCGCTCGGAAATTTCGATATGACATTTTTTCACGTCGGCTCTCCGTATCAATCCTCCACGTTCACACTCTGATTACAGCTTAAAACATCGCATTTTCTTTGTTTAGAATTATCTTTCTCTCAATTTCAACGTTAATATTTTCATGACTTCAGCGCCGACTTTAGTGACGTTCAAAATAAGGCCACTCATCGTGACAAAACCAAGAAAAATCTTAATTATTAATCCGTTAAGCTAAGACAGCCACCACTTAATGATCGTCAAAACCGATCGTTTATCCTATTTTGATAGCCTTAATCTATGTTAATTCCTTTTAATTACCGCGGTATTAATAGAAGATGTCTATTCTATTAACCTTACCTTGCTTAAAAATTCGGTTGAAAAAAAGATTTACTCTTTATAAATCATGCTAGTATATAACCTTCCCTTCAAAGCTGGCGCCCAGATAACGCTCATTCGTTTGCGACGCAAGAAAAGTTCAACATGAAATTATTTAGATTATTTCTTTTTTTATGTTTTAAGATAGCCATCCTCACCGGGAAATAAAAAGTAAAGGATTATAATAAAATGGAAATTGATATTTTCAGCGAGTGCGCCTATACCACCGTCGGCATCCGACAACTCATTAACCAAACCTGGGCGGAAAAACGCGCGCCGGCCGGCTTTAGCCGCAAAAGGGTCTGCTTTATCGATGTCACTATCGCCAACTTTGAAGCGCGTTACCGCGATGAATATGCCAACCCCAATACCTACAAAATAATCATTATCACCGACTGCCTGCATGAGATGGTGATTGTCGACAATAAGACCATTATATTATCAAACCTTATATCATTGAGCCGCTTCAGCCACCTGATCGGCGACTTATATAAGCGTTACAGTCACTATACCGAGCCGCCGCAACTCTCTCAGCGCGAATCGCATTTTCTCTCGGAGTGGTCGACGGGAAAATCGCTGGCCGATATCAGCAATGCCATGAATATCAGAAATAAAACCGCCAATCATTACAAATCACGAATCATGAAAAAACTCGGCGCCAGCAGGATAAAACCGCTGTTGCATATTACCCGCGTGCGTTGCTTGACCGAGCGTTTAAACATAAGAATCAATAAAGAGTAGTTCTCCCTCCCCGCTCCGCATTGGCGGCAGAACGCGTTCGCCGGCGTCTTTTAAGCGCACCGCCGGCGAAGGTCGCCGTTTCATCAGTTTGCCAACCCCTCACCCTGGCGCCCAATCGTGTCTCGCACGCATCGTTGTCTGGATCTCGCCGCCGCTTTACTGGCATTATCTCTGCTATCGCCGGGCGGCGAGAAGGCCTAAGACCGCGCCCGCCGCTCAGTATCGACTCGACGAGACAGGTAGCTTTACGCCATGGCAAACAAACCGCAACAAACAACGCTGACGATGTACGGCATCAAAAACTGCGACACCATCAAAAAAGCCCGCCGCTGGCTGGAAGATCGGGGCGTGGCCTATCATTTTCACGACTACCGCGCCGACGGCCTGACCGAACAGCAACTGCGCGGTTTCGTCGCGCAACTGGGTTGGGAGCCGCTGCTCAATACCCGCGGCACCACCTGGCGCAAGCTGGATGAAGCGCAGCGCAACGCCTGTGATAATGCCGACGCCGCCATCGCGCTGATGCTGGCGCAGCCGGCGATCATTAAACGTCCGCTGCTGGACGACGGCAACGGCCACGCCCTGCTCGGTTTTAACGCCGACGCTTACCAACAATTTATCGCCGAGGTTGCCGTATGACTTGCCCGGTTATCGAACTGGCCCAGCAGTTGATCAAGCGCCCTTCCCTCAGCCCGAATGACGAAGGCTGCCAGCAGCTGATGATCGACCGTTTGCAGGCGATCGGCTTCACCGTCGAAGCAATGGACTTCGAAGACACCCAAAACTTCTGGGCCTGGCGCGGCGAAGGGCAAACCCTGGCGTTCGCCGGGCACACCGACGTGGTGCCGACCGGCGATGAAACACGCTGGGAAAACCCGCCTTTTGAACCGGCGATCCGCGACGGCATGCTGTATGGCCGTGGCGCGGCGGACATGAAAGGCTCATTGGCCGCGATGGTGGTGGCCGCGGAACGCTTTGTCGCCGCCAACCCGAATCACCGGGGCCGCCTGGCATTTCTGATCACTTCAGATGAAGAAGCCAGCGCCACTCACGGCACGGTTAAAGTGGTCGAAGCGCTGATGGCGCGCAACGAGCGGCTGGATTACTGCCTGGTCGGCGAGCCGTCCAGCACCGAACGCGTCGGCGACGTGGTGAAAAACGGCCGTCGCGGCTCCATCACCGCCAACCTGCATATCCACGGCGTACAGGGGCACGTCGCCTATCCGCATTTGGCGGACAACCCAGTGCACCGCGCCATGCCGGCGCTGAATGAACTGGTGGCGATCGAATGGGATCGCGGCAACGAGTTCTTCCCGCCGACCAGCATGCAGATCGCCAACGTGCAGGCCGGCACCGGCAGCAACAACGTGATCCCGGGCGATCTCTACGTGCAGTTCAACTTCCGGTTCAGCACCGAACTGACCGATGCGATGATCAAGCAGCGCGTGGAAGAGCTGCTGGAACGCCATCAGTTGAATTACAGCATCGAATGGCGGCTGTCCGGTCAACCGTTCCTCACCTCGCGCGGCGCGCTGGTGGATGCGGTGGTCAACGCCGTCGAGCACTATTCTGAATTGACGCCGCAGCTGCTGACCACCGGCGGCACCTCCGACGGCCGCTTCATCGCGCAGATGGGCGCGCAGGTGGTGGAACTGGGGCCGGTCAACGCCACCATCCACAAGGTCAACGAATGTGTCAACGCCGCGGATCTGCAGTTGCTGAGCCGCATGTATCAACGCATCATGGAGCAATTGGTCGCATGATCAACGCAGAGATGCTCACCGGCCGCTCAACCGAACACCTGGCGCCGCTGAGCGGCAACCACCGCCTGCAGCCGCAGGCGGTCAACGCCTTCCTGGCGATGCAGCAGGCGGCGCGTGAGGCGGGATTCGATCTCCAGCCCGCCAGTACCTTCCGCGATTTCGACCGTCAGTTGGCGATTTGGAATGGCAAATTCTGCGGCCAGCGGCCAGTATTAGATAAGGACAGCCAACCGATCGACGTCGCGCCGCTGTCCGCCGCCGAGCGCTGTGAGGCGATCCTGCGCTGGTCAGCCTTGCCTGGCGCCAGCCGCCATCACTGGGGCAGCGATTTGGACGTGTACGATCCGTCGCTGTTGCCGGAAGGGCAAAAGCTGCAGCTGGAGCCGTGGGAATATGAAGAAGGCGGGTACTTTGCGCCACTCAACCAGTGGCTGACGGCGCATATGGCCGAGTTCGGTTTCTATCGCCCCTTTACCGAAGACAGCGGCGGCGTGGCGGTGGAGCCGTGGCATCTGAGCTACCGACCGCTGGCGCAAGAGGCCGAACATTTGCTGACCCCGGCGCTGTTGCTGGCGGCCTGGCAAGACAAGGAGGTCGCCGGTGCCGAATGGCTCGAACGCCATCTGCCCTCGATTTTTTCGCGTTTTATACGCAGTGAAGGAAAGGAGTAGCTATGCAATGGTTAGCTGATTACTGGTGGATTATCCTGCTGGTTCTGGTGGGGATGGTCGTCAGCGGCATCAAGGAACTGCGCCGCGTCGACGTGAAAAGCTATCTGGCCAACAAGCCGGAGATACCGCCGCACCGCGACAACAACGCCCAGTGGGATGACGAAGACGACTGGCCGAAAAAGAAATGACATCAGGGCGCTCATCGGCGCCCTGAGTTTTCAGCGAAAGGCGATCAGCTCGCCGCGCTTGCCGGACAAGGCTTCGTCCCAGTAGCGCTGCGGCACGTAATAATGCAGCCTTTCCAGCGCGGCGTTCATCATGCCCTGGTTGATTGCGTGCCCGACGTTTTCCTCCACGTCCAGCGTGAAATCGGCGCCGTTGGCCCGCAACGCCTCCGCCGCCGCGTGAGCGTGTTGCACCGCGATCACCGTATCCTCTTCACCGTGGATCAAATGCACCACGCTGTCGCCGAAAGCCTGCTCAGGCAACTGGGCGAAACGCCCGCTGAACGCGACCACGCGCCCGGCCAGTCGGGTTTCCGCTTTTAACGCTTCCAGCGCCATGATCGCCCCCTGCGAGAACCCCACCAGCGCCGTGCCGGCATAGCCTACGCCGCTCAACTGCTGCCAATGGCGCACCACCGCCACAAACTGCGGCATCACGTCTGCGATGCGGGCCGCACGGTTCTCTTCGGTCACGTCCTGCACTGAAAACCACTGGCGCCCGGCGCCGTTGCCAAACGCTTCGGGGCCACCGATGCTCACCACCTGGGCCTGAGGAAACTCTTTGGCGAAGTAACTGCCGATCTCCCCCATCGCCACCGGGTTGTCGCCGACACCGTGAAACAGCAAGATCAGCTGCGCCGCCGGGGTCGCCGGGCTTTGGACAACGAAATGCTCATGTTTCATCGATGACTCCTTAGTTGTAACCAGACTTGGTGCGGCGACAGTCGCCGCCGCACCGCTGACAGTGACTATACGCCGTTGAGAAATCGGGAAAATCGGGTTTTATTGAGCGAGTTATTCAATTTATTGCAACGACTGCGCCCAGTCGCGCCAGTAGCGGCAGTGCTGCGCATTCAGCTGTTCCAGCGCCTGCGCCGTTTCGTGCCGCCAGTAGCGCAGCAAGGCTTTCTGGCCGCTTACGCCCGCCTGCTCCACGCAGGCCGCCGGGGATTGCCGCCGCTGCAGATGGCCGCGCAGCGCGGACAGCGGCAGACTGCTGGCCAACAGCAAACGCTGCAATGCCCCCAGGCTGGCCTCCAGCGGCCGATGGGCGAAAGCGAACCCGGCCAGCTCGCGCCAGTCCTCTTCGCCGAGCGACGTATCGCCGTCGTCGCCCGGGATCGCCAGCGTAAGCTCGATACGCTGCCGCAGCCAGGGCCAGTCACGCGCCAGGTGCTTGTGCGCCGCATGCCGTAGCGCCTCCCCTTGCTCGCTCAGGGGCAAGATAGCCATCGCGGTATAGCAGCCGCTGCTGGCCTCCGGCTTGCTGCCGATGCGCACCAGCTCGAAACCGCAGGATTGCCAAAAGCGCCACAGCGGCTCGGTATAGCCGAAGCTGACCGACAGGAAGTCCAGACCCTGAGCCTGGCAGCGTTGCCGCTCGACCAGCTGACGCGCGATACCCTGCCGCCGCAACGCAGGCAGCGTCGCGATGCGGGTAATGCGCCGTGACCGCAGCGTCGGCGCCCACCACTGGCCGCCATGCGCCGCCAGCGACTGCGCCACCAGGTTGCCGCGCGGCCGGCGGCGGCCGGCCCACACGTCGTGCGCCAACTCGGCGCTCAAGCCGCCTTCGTCCACCAGCCACACGGCGCCCACCACCTCCTGTTCGGCCTGCGCCAGCCCGAAATGCATACCGGGCGCATCCATCAACCTGCGCAAATCCAGCGGCGAGGTGCGGTAATGCGCGCTGCTCAGCAGAGCATAGAAACGCGCCAGCCGCTGCGGATCGGCGCACAGTTCACGCTGCTCCGCCTGGCTGTAATCGATCGCCTGGCCGTCCGCCGGCCACGCGGGCAGCTCGTTGAACAACAGCGCATTGTCCGTTATCCGTTCCAGCGCATCCCCCTGCGCCCAGCGCATCGGCTGTTGCAGGCTCAACGCCTGATAGGACGGCAGCCCGGCGCAAAACTTCAGCAGAAAACCGCGGCCGGTGCCTTCATAGCCCTGCACCGTGGTGGTCAACAGCACGCGAGGAAAATAACCGATCAACTGCTGCAACAGCGGCGCGGGGATCGCCGCCGCTTCATCCACCAGCAGCCAGCCCACCTCACTGACGTCGCCTTCCCGGCACTGCGCCAACAAGGCATCGGGCGCCCAAAACTGCGCGCGCCCCTGCGCCCATTCCCCGGCCACCTCAGTAGCGGCGCGGCTCGGCCCGGTGATCCAGCAGGTCAGCGGCGACTGCGCCACCAGCATGCCGGCCAGCGTCGATTTGCCGCGGCCACGGGCGGCGGTCAGCACCCACACGCCGGACTCGGCCTGCAGCAGCGCCGTCAAGATCGCCTGTTGTTCCTCGGTCGGGCGGCCATCCGGCGGCTGCCACCCCTCACGCGCCGGCAGCGCGGCCAGCGTCAGGGGCTCATCTTGCCGCCAGATCGTCACTTCGCTGTCATCGGCCAGATGCTGCTGCAGATGATGGATGAAATGCGGCGTGGTGATCGGCTGCGGACAATCGCTCCAGCGCAGGCTGTCGCCATCCGGCAACTGAGGCCATTGCCGCCAGGGCGGCGTCAACAGCAGCAACCAACTGCCGGCGCGCAATGCGCCGCACAGCGCCGCCAACGCCTCCACGTCCAGCGACTGACCGGCGTCGAACACTGCGTGCAGCCGCTCCTGCCCCAGCAATTGGCGCACCGCGCGGCTCGGCAAAGCCGTCAGGCCGGGCGGCGGGTTTTCCCCCACCCACGGCCAGTCGCCCGGCAGCGTCGCCGCCAGCCGCTGCGCCTGTTCGCGGCACCAGTCAGGTTCACCGCTGAGCACCAGCAGGCGCCGGATGCCCTGCCGCCGCATGAGTTGTTGCGCTGCCTGTAACATAAGGCTGTATCTCAATCCGAAAAAAATGCCGGAGTCAGGCTCCGGCACTTGAGGCGTTAACGGGATGCAAAGGTGTTGCAGGTATTGGGATCGCCGCTGTCGAAGCCTTGTTTAAACCAGGTGTAGCGCTGCTGCGAGGTGCCGTGAGTGAAGCTGTCCGGCACAACGCGGCCCTGGCTCTGCTGCTGCAACCGATCGTCGCCAATCGCCTGCGCGGCGTTCAGCGCCGCCTGCAGGTCGCCCTCTTCCAGCATCTGCTGCTTCTCGGCGTATTTACCCCACACGCCGGCGAAGCAGTCCGCCTGCAGCTCCATTTTCACCGACAGGCGGTTCACTTCCGCCTGGCTGGCGCCTTGCTGCATCTGGCGCACCTTCGGCTCGATGCCCAACAGGTTCTGCACGTGGTGGCCGACTTCGTGCGCCACCACGTAGGCCTGAGCGAAATCACCGCCGGCGCCCAGCTTGGTCTTCATGTCCTGATAGAAAGACAGATCGATATACACCGTTCTGTCGCCCGGGCAGTAGAACGGCCCCATCGCCGACTGACCGGTGCCGCAGCTGGTGCGCGTCACGCCGCGATACATCACCAGCTTCGGCGGTTGATAGGTTTTGCCCATGCGCTGGAAAATCTCTTTCCAGTTGTCCTCGGTCGAAGCCAGCACCACCGAGGTGAATTTGGCCAGCTCATCGTCTTTCGGACTGATGCTGGCGCTCTGTTGTTGACCCTGCGGCGCGACGTTACCGCCGTTCAACAGCGGCGACAGATCGATGCCGTAATAACCGGCCACCAGCACCACCACCAGAATGACGATGCCGCCCTTGCCGCCCACCGGCACGCGGAAACCGCCGCCACCGCCGCCCAAACCTGAAGACTGCCCGCGACGATCCTCAACATTGTCACTTTCCCGACGCCCTTGCCAACGCATAAATACACTCCAGATATTTCCCCTGCTCGTTGAAGTTGCGCCGCGATCGTAAGCGCAAAGGCAGCTTCAAGCCTGAGTGGGATAGGTTTTAGTCATCTCGCATCCATCATTATAAATGGTCTGCCGCGGAGGAAATGTAGAAATTTTCTGGAAAAACGCAGAATAGCGGGACGATCCGGCCGGATCGCCCCGAATGGCGGTGCCGACGCTTAGTCGAGTTTCACGCCGATGCGGCGCGCCACTTCTTCGTAGGCTTCGATCAGGCCGCCCAGGCTTTGACGGAAACGGTCTTTGTCCATCTTGTCCAGGGTGTTTTTGTCCCACAGGCGGCTGCCGTCCGGCGAGAACTCATCGCCCAGCACCACTTCGCCGTTGAACAGACCGAACTCCAGTTTGAAGTCGACCAGGATCAGGCCGGCGTCATCGAACAGCTTGGTCAAGACCTCGTTGGCGCGGTAGCTCAGCTCGCGCATGCGCGCCAGATGTTCCTTGCTCACCCAGCCGAAGGTTTCGCAGTAGGATTCGTTCACCATCGGATCGTGCATGGCATCGTTTTTCAGGAACAGATCGAACAGCGGCGGGTTCAGCACCAGGCCTTCTTCGATGCCCAGACGCTTCACCAGCGAACCGGCGGCGCGGTTGCGGATCACGCACTCCACCGGCACCATGTCCAGCTTCTTCACCAGCACTTCGTTGTCGGACAGCAGACGCTCCATCTGGGTCGGGATGCCGGCTTCTTCCAGTTTGCTCATGATGAAATGGTTAAACTTGTTGTTCACCATGCCTTTGCGATCGAACTGCTCAATGCGCTGACCATCCAGTGCTGACGTATCGTTGCGGAACTCCAACACCAACAGATCGGGATTCTCGGTGGTGTAAACGGTTTTTGCCTTTCCGCGATACAGCTCAGCTAGCTTTTGCATCTTACTTACTCCAGTGATGTATCCCCGTTGTCTCCCGAGCGCGGCCCGAAATTAGGGGGTATAGAATTGACCTAATGAATTCTTTGGCGTGCCGGACACTATTGTGCCAAACCTGCGACGCAAACGATACCGTATAGACAAAACAAAAAGGGGCCGAAGCCCCTTTTTGATTAGTTAACGCTGGTTTTGCTGAAGGCTGACTGGAATGCCGCCACCAGTGCGTCGTTTTTCGACTGGGTGAGCGGTTTGCCTTTCGGATCGATGAATTGCAGGCTGGTGCGGTTGTTGAGATCGCCGACCTGCAGTTTGTAATCGCCTTCCGTCAGTTCAGGATCCTTGACGCCCAACGCATCCCAATCGCTGCTGCTCAGGGACTTGTAGGTCACGGCGACGGTGCCCTGCGGACGGCTGCGGTCACCCACTTTCATCCCCAGTTTTTCGAGCGCCGGCGGCAGGCGATCCCACACTACGGTGTACGGGCCGCGCACCACCAGCATCGGCAGGCCGGTGTCATCGGCGCCGCTCTGCACGTCCAGCGCGCCGAAGCGGCTGGCCGTCTGGCTGCTCGCCAGGTTATCCTGCTTGTCCAGGCCTTCGATCAGGGTGTTGATCATCATGCCGTTGTAGCGCTGGATCTCAGACTGATCGGTCACCTGCTCGGTCTTGCCCTGCTGCTGCAGGCCAACGCTTTTCACCACCAGCGCCTGCTGGTAGCCCTGCTGCTGCACGCTGATCTGATAACGGCCTTCGTACTGGTTGTCTTCGTCCAGACGGTTCCACTTCACCCAGTCGGTGGTCAGGGTCTGACCGGCGTCCTGGCGGGAAGCGATCGCGATGTTCTTCGCCTGCAGCAGGCTGACCACGCGCGACCACAGGTTCTGGTTCTGCGGGCTGTTTTCCAGCAGCAGCGTGCCGCTGTCGCCGGCGTATTGCGCACGCGAACCGCTCAGCAGCGCCAACGGCTGCACCGGCGGACGAATGTCCAGCTGCTTGCCGACGTTGCCTTGCACCGTTGTGGCCGGCACGTCATAGTTGCCGCTCTGCACCGGCAGGATCATGCCGGACGGCGCGTTCAGCGCCTTGAGCGGAGCCGCGTCGAGGTAGGCCTCGTCGCCGCTGACCTGGCGCTTGTAGCGCTGATCGCTGCTGCAGGCTGCCAGCATCATCACCAATGAGATGCCCACTACTTTTGCTACCGTCGACTTTTGCAATGAATAAGCCATCAAATTTCCCTTAGAGTTACAGCAAACCGACGCTTTTCAGCGCGCGCTCCACCACCGGGCGGGCGGCTTCGCTCAACGGCGTCATCGGCAGACGCAGCGTATCGGTTGCCATCAATCCCAACGCCTTACAGGCCCACTTCACCGGAATTGGGTTTGCTTCTACAAATAGATCCTGATGCAACGGCATCAAGCGCTGATTTAAGCGGCGCGCTTCGGCAAATTTGCCCTGCGCCGCCAGCGCGCAAAGTTCCGCCATCTCGCGCGCGGCCACGTTGGCCGTCACGGAAATCACCCCTTTGCCGCCCAGTTGCATGAAGTCCAGCCCACTGGCGTCGTCGCCGCTCAGCAAAATGAAATCTTCATCGTCAACCAGCACTTGGATCTGACTAACGCGACTTAAGTTCCCCGTCGCTTCTTTTACAGCAACAATATTCTTGATTTTCGCCAGCCGAGCGATGGTCGGCGGCAGCATGTCGCAGCCGGTGCGCGAAGGCACGTTATACAGGATCTGCGGCAGTTCGGTGCTCTCGGCGATCGCCTTGAAGTGCTGATACAGCCCTTCCTGCGTCGGCTTATTGTAGTACGGCGTCACCGTCAGGCAGCCCACCACGCCGGTGTTGGCGAAGCGGGTGGTGAGCGCGATGGCTTCGGCGGTGGCGTTGGCGCCGGTGCCGGCGATCACCGGAATGCGGCCGTCGGCCAACTCCAGCGTCTGCAGCACCACGTCAACGTGCTCGTCATGGGCAAGCGTTGCGGACTCGCCGGTGGTCCCTACGGAAACGATCGCCGCGGTGCCACTGGCTACATGATAATCGATCAATTTTTTCAGGCTCGCGCGATCGACAGCACCTTTGTCGTCCATCGGCGTAACCAGTGCAACAATACTTCCCGTAAACATTGGCCGTCCCCTCCACAAACAAGTCACTCATGGTACTTTTGCTGCCTATCCAAAAGCAAGCGCACAACCGCGTTGTAAGCGCTTGGCAGGCGGTTTTTTTTATGTTTACCATGGTAACCCCATTGAGCACGACAGGAAGCGCTATTTTGCCTCAGTCAGACGAACACTATCTCGTGATTACCGCGCTCGGCGCCGACCGCCCCGGAATCGTCAATACCATCACCCGCCACGTCAGCAGTTGCGGATGCAATATCGAAGATAGCCGTCTGGCCATGCTGGGAGAGGAGTTCACGTTCATCATGCTGCTGTCCGGCAGCTGGAACGCCATCACCCTGATCGAATCCACCCTGCCGCAAAAAGGCGCGGAGCTGGATCTGCTGATCGTGATGAAGCGCACAAACTCGCACGAAAGGCCGCCGATGCCGGCCACGGTGTGGGTGCAGGTGGAAGTGAAGGACTCGCCGCACATCATCGAACGCTTTACCGATTTGTTCGACTCCAGCCAGATGAATATCGCCGAACTGGTCTCGCGCACGCAGCCGGCGGACGGCGACCTGCCGCCGCAGCTGTATATCCAAATCACCGCCCACAGCTCCGGCGATCGGGACGCCTCAAATATTGAGCAAGCCTTCCATCGCCTATGTACAGAATTGAACGCGCAAGGCAGTATTAGCGTGGTGAACTATCCACAGCATGACGAGAAAGATGGAGAGTAGTGATGAGCCCATTGAAAGCCGGTGACACAGCGCCGAAATTTAGTTTGCCTGACCAGGACGGTGAGGAAATTAATTTGGCCGACTTCCAGGGACAGCGAGTATTGGTCTATTTTTATCCGAAGGCGATGACGCCGGGCTGCACCGTGCAAGCCTGCGGCCTGCGGGACAACATGGACGAATTGAAAAAGGTCGGCGTCGAAGTGCTGGGCATCAGCACCGACAAACCGGAAAAACTGTCGCGCTTCGCCGAAAAGGAGCTGCTCAACTTCACGCTGTTGTCTGATGAAGATCATCAGGTGTCACAACAGTTTGGCGTGTGGGGCGAGAAAACCTTCATGGGCAAGACCTACGACGGTATTCACCGCATCAGTTTCCTGATCGATGCCAATGGCAAGATTGAAAAAGTGTTTGATGATTTCAAAACCACCAATCACCACGACATCGTTCTGAACTACCTGCAGCAGTAATTCTCACGAAGCGCAGCGGCCTGCTGCGCTTCGTTTCTTCCCAGTCAGTCGGCCTTGTCTTCCACCTCGACCCGCAGTTCATCCGGCCAGGCATGGATCACCGCCTTCACCAGCGTCGCCAGCGGTATGGCGAAAAACACGCCCCAAAAGCCCCACATCCCGCCGAACACGATCACCGACAGGATAATTACCAGCGGATGCAGGTTGACCGCTTCGGAGAACAAAATGGGCACCAACAGGTTGCCGTCCAGCCCCTGCACCACCAGATAGGCGACGATCAGCGTCCAGAAATCGGCGCCGACGCCCCACTGGAACAGCGCCACCACCACCACCGGTATGGTGACCAGCACCGCGCCGATGTAGGGGATCAACACCGAGAACCCCACCAGCACCGCCAGCAGCAGCGAGTAGCGCATGTCCAGCACGGCGAACACCAGGTAGGTCGCCACGCCGACAATCACCATCTCCAGCACTTTGCCGCGAATGTAGTTGGTGATCTGCTGATTCATCTCGTTCCAGACCTGCCCCGCCAGGCCGCGATTGCGCGGCAGCACGCGGCGCACCGCGTTCAGCAGTTGCTCTTTGTCCTTCAGCAGGAAGAACATCATCATCGGCACCAGGATCAGATAGATAGCCAACGTCAGCAGGCCGACCAGCGACGCCAGCGAGAATTTCACCACCGATTCGCCCATGCCGGACAACCGGCTGCGCAGGTTTTCCGCCATCATGTCGATGATGCCGGCATCCACCAGCGCCGGATAACGCTTCGGCAGCGTCGCGGCGAAGTTATAGAACTGGTTGAGCATGCCCGGCAGATCGCTCATCAGATTGATGCCCTGCTGCCAGGCGGTCGGCGCGACGACAAACACCAGCAGCATGGCGACGCCCGCGAACACCAGCAGCATGACGCTCGCCGCCCAGGTGCGCGAACAGCCGATGCGCTGCAGGCGCGCGGTCGGCCACTCCAGCAGATACGCCAGCACGATGGCGACCAGCAACGGGGTCAGAATGCCGTGCAAAAAATAGAGAATAAGGAACCCGGCAACCAGGATCACCAGCAGCGCGATGGCCTGAGGATCGGTGAAACGGCGGCGGTACCACTGTAATAACATCTCCAGCATCAGAGCGGGCTCCTTGAGATTTGGCGGGCGGGCATGGCGATTCCTGTGATAGGCCTGATTAAAGCATAGATAGAATGGGCGCACGCGGGATATGCAAAGCACTCAGAGTACTCAAAGTTCGCCATACATCAACAGCGATCTGGCTGATTTTATCACGCGGGCAGGCGATCGACGCAAAAATCCGCAGACGCGGCGACTGGCGCGATGAGCGGCCCCGAACGGGGCCGCGGAAGATTACAGCGAAGTCACGATAGAAAGGGGCGAACCGACCGCCAATGCGAACAACAACACACAGCCAATCGCGATCGCCGCCGCCAGATCATTTTTCATTGTCCCGTCCCCTGATGCTTAAACTGGTTATCGTCACGAACTCTGTCGGTTCTACGTTCACGGCCTTTTCTGATGCACGTCATTAAAAACCCCCGCCGCAGCGGGGGAGAAAACGTTCTGGTGCATCAAGTGTTACAAGGAGGTCATGAGGGATTGCTAACCCTAAATGACTATTTCAAGCTAGGATTATTCTCAGAGCATGGCAAGCGATCGCGTCGAGGTTATCCGCACTTTGAGATAAACCTCATAAAAAAATCCCGCACGGCAGCGGGATGAAGGGATGATAACGTCATGAATTTTTTATGCGGACAATGAGGCGGTATTGTCGTCATTTGGCGACAATACCGCGCCGGCACGGTGGTCACAAGGGAAATTTGGCCACGGTGAGGAAATCAGAATTTCGCCAATGCCCGCGCTCGTGCGCCCGTCAGCACCAACGAAAAAATGGGATTTTCGTCAGACAGCCGCCGGGCAAAAACCGGTAGCATGGCCGATATCATCCCAAACGCCGTAGGGGGAAAAAAGATGAACAGCAAACCGTGTGAATTTGATGAAGCCATCTGTCTGGCGATCGGGCGTGGCGTTTGCGAAGTCGTGAAGATAGGGGATGAAATCAGCGTCTTCTCCCTGTTGGAAGCTATCGAGTGCTTCATCGAACGGCAGGCGCTCAGCGAAAGCGAAATCGCGGCGGCGGACGACGCGCTGGATTTGATCAGCGGTTTGGTCCGCCGCCAGTGCTGAAGCCTGTTACGAGGCGCAGCCGATGAGCCGTTGCTCTACCGTGACGCCGGGCATCATTTGCCGTAAACCGGCAATCAATTCGTCGCCCGCCTCGTGCAGCGCCGCCAACGGCATCGCCGGCAGGCTCTCCAGGATGAACCACATCCGCTCGGCCTCGGCGCTCAACCGGGTTCTGACCCCCTGGCGCCAATTCCAGCGGCGGCAGGTCACGCCGCGATCGTCGCGCCAAACCACCTCCCCCGCCTCCGGCGATTCATGGATCAGCGCCCCCTCTTTGACGGTATCAAACAGTTCGCTGCCATCCGCGACGATCAGCCGCGGCTCGCCGACATAGGCCGCGATATTCTCGCCCCCCACCGGCACGGCATAACGAATGCTGACGGCGTTATAGAGATCGACGACCGGATCGATGCTGGGCATCGTGCCGTCGCGCAGCGCGCGCTTGCGCAGGGCGTCGGCGGAACAGGGCGTACGCTTGGGTTTGGCGCCAAACTGCATGAACACCTCGCGCCAGGCCGTGAGATGCGCCTCTGCCCAGGGTGCATCTTCCTCGCCGAGGGCGCGACAGGCTTGCGCCAACGCCAATGCCCCCACGTCCGGATGGGTTATGGGAGCCGCAACCGCGGTAATGCTTAACGCCCGGAAACCGGGTGCCAGCGCAGCGACGGCCGGATCGATTGACGGATCGACTAAAATCATTGAATAATCCTATATTGACCATTTTATTTCATAATATTGACCGATGAACGCCAAAGTCAACAGACCGACCGAGTTCGGCGCCGACGTGCAAACCGTCAGCGAAGCGGTGTCGCACCGCATCAAGCAACAAAGAAAAAGCCAAAAGCTATCGCTGGATGAACTGTCGCGCCGGGCGGGCGTCAGCAAAGGCATGCTGGTGGAGATCGAGAAAGGCGCCGCCAATCCCAGCATCGCCATCCTGTGCAAGCTCGCGGCGGCGCTGGGTCTGTCGGTGGCGGACATCGTCAACGTCACCCGCGCGCCCGCCGCCTTCCTGATTGAAAGCCAAGATATTCCCACGCTGTGGCATGGCGATCGCGGCGGCTCGGCCCGTTTGCTCGCGGGCACCCAAGGCCCGAACATGATAGAACTGTGGCGGTGGGAAATGGCGCCGGGGGAAGCCTATGCATCGGGCGGCCACCCGACGGGCACCTTCGAGCTGCTGCACGTTGAGCAAGGCGTCTTGAGCCTGGCCGTCGAACAGACCGAGCTCATGATTGCGCCGGGCTGTTCGGCAGTCGCCAAAACGGACGGCCCGCACCGGTACGCCAACGAAGGCGAAGACACGCTGATTTTCACCATGACGGTCGCCGAATTGCACGCCTGAACGGCGGCCCTGACCTGAACGCTTGCACAGGAGAAGAACCATCATGACAACCCCTGCCCCACGGGAGTGGCGGCGTGCGGACTATCTCATCAGCACCGATCCCGTTCTGCTGGATCTTGATGCCATCCACGCTTTTCTGACCCGTTCTTCATGGGCGGAGGGAATCGATAAAGAGACCGTCCGCCAGTCGCTCGCCCACAGCCTGTGCTTCGGTTTGTATCACGAGGCCAGGCAGATCGGTTTCGCCCGGCTGGTCACCGATTACGCCACTTTCGGCTATCTGTGCGACGTGTACGTGCTGGAAACGTACCAAAAGAGCGGGCTGGGCCTATGGCTGGCAGAATGCTGTCAGGCCCATCCGCTGATGGCGACGCTGCGGCGAGTCATGCTGGTCACCAGCACCGCCCCCTGGCTCTACGAAAAAGTGGGCTATAGCGCCATCAACCGCCCCGACTTTGTCTGGCAGATCGCCCGGCCGGACATTTACCGACGGTAGCGCTATTTCAGCGCCTGCTCGGCCAACAGCCCGAGGGCGATCACGATCATCGCCGCGCCGGAGATGCGCCCCACCACCTTCGCGGCCTGCGGGCGAGTGCGCAGCACCGACTGCGAACCAAACCCCACCAGCAGATACACCAGGCCGCAGCTGATCAAATGCACGACGCCCAACGCCAGCATCTGCATCGGCACCGACCATTCGGCTCGGGCGTCGGTAAACTGCGGCAGCAGCGCCAGAAACAGCAGAAACACCTTGGGGTTCAAGCCGCTGACGCACACGCCCTTGCCGGCCCAGCGCAGCCAGGAATCGGAACGCTGATCTTCACCGGCGCCGGGCACCGGCGGGTGCAGCAGCATGTTGAAACCGATCCACAACAGATAAGCCGCCCCCAGCAAGGTGAGCGCCGTCAGCGCCAGCGGGTTGCCGACCAGCAGCGCGCCGACGCCCGCCACCACGATCGCAATCATCAGCAGATGGCCAAACAGCAAGCCGGCGACGGCGGGCACCACCACCCGGCCGCGAATGCCCGCCGAGATCACATAGGCCCAATCCATACCTGGCGTGATCACCAACAAAATCGACACCGCCCAAAACGCGGCGAAAAGAGCGAGCGTCATGCCGGCGCCCTCTCAAACGCGCCGCGCCACACCGAACAGAGAACCATTGCGCTTTCCTCGTGGAAGAAGAACGGCCTCCGCCTACCGCGGCGGCCGTAAAACCGTTCAACAGATGGCAAGAATATCCTCATGACGTTAAAATGTGCTTTCAATTACTTGCCTGAAATCGGCATAAACGGGGAAATTTTTCCAAATGGATAAGATTGATCGCAAGATTCTTGCTGAACTGCAGGCCGACGGCCGTTTGTCGGTGACCGAGCTGGCCGAGCGGATCGGTTTGAGCGTGTCCCCCTGCCACCGCCGGGTGCGGGCATTAGAGGAGTCCGGGGTGATCAGGGGTTACCGCGCCCAGCTCGATCCCGGCAGCCTGGGCTATAACTTTTCCGCCCTGGTGTTCGTCACCATGCGCGAAGGTGATCGCCGCGCCGTTGAAACCTTCGAAAACGCCATGGTGGACATTCCGCAGGTGGTGCAGGCACAACGGCTGTTTGGCGACCCCGACTATCTGTTGCACGTGATCGCTCGCGATCTGCCCGCCTTTCAGCAGCTTTATGACGAGAAACTCTCCGCCCTGCCGGGCGTGCAACGCCTGAGCTCCACGCTGGTGATGAAAACCGTGGTGCCGGAGCGTTCATTCCTGCCGTTGGGAAAATGACGACGGGAACGTTGCCGCTCCCGTTTTGACGACCTTAAGGCACAATCACGAAATCCGGATTGGCGATGGCGAACAGCGCCTCGCGATCCGCCGCCGGTGGATAAATCCACTGCGTGTTGATCTCCTGCTTAATCTTTTTGCCTGCCTGACGGGTAAAGCGCACCTGGCGATCCCAGCCTTCGGTGTACAGCGCCCCCCAGGGCCCCAGATCCAGACAGGTCACATACTTCGGCTGGCTGTACGGGTGCGTCGGCAAGCCCGTCAGCTCCGCCGCCGCATTGTGGCCGGCCACGCGGCCAAGGCTCATCGCATGCTGGCAGGTCATCAGGTTGTGATTACCGAGATCGTCGGTCGCCGCCTTCACCGTATCGCCGGTCACGAAAATGCCCGCCGCCGCCGGCGCGCGCAGGAAGGCGTCGCCGATCACCCGGCCGCTGCCGTCGCGCTCGCCGGGGATCTGCTCGGTCAGCGGATGCGCCCGCACGCCCGCCGCCAGGATCACCGTGTTGGCGGCGATGCGCTCACCGTTCGACAGCATCACTCCCTCAGCGTCGATAGCCGAGACGCGCAGGCCGGCCCGCGCTTCCACGCCGCACTCCGCCAGCGCCTGGCGAATCACCGCCCCCGGCTCCGCGCCCATTCCGGCGCCCACTTCCGGCGCGCTATCGACGATCACCACGCGCACATTCTCGTCTTTGCCCAGCGCATCCCGCAGCCGCTGCGGCATCTCCGCCGCGCTCTCCAGCCCGGTCAGCCCCGCGCCCACCACCACAGCGGTGTTGCGCGCAGGCGTCGAGGGTTTGGCCGCCAGCGCGTTGATATGGGCGCCCAAACGCTGCGCGCTTTCCAGCGTATCGACGTTGAAACCGTATTCGGCAAAGCCCGGCACCGCAGGCACGGACAGCCGGCTGCCGGTGGCCCACACCAAACGATCGTAGGCCAACTCAAGGGGTTCCCCCGTCGTCGGCGCCACCGTGAGCGTTTTAGCAGCGGCATCGATACGCTCTACAACCCCGGCCAGGTGCCGCACACCGACAGCGGCGAGCTGCGCGGAAATGTCCGGGTTCATGTTTTCCAACACGGCTTCATACAGGCGCGGCCGGATGGTAACGGTTGGCGTCGGTGAAACCATGAGCACCTCGATATCGTCATGCTTACCGGCAAGGGTAATGGCGCGCATGGCGGACACGGCGGCCCAAAAACCGGCAAAACCGGAACCGGCAATCACTATTTTCTGCGTCATGGGATGACTCCTTCATAACAGGGTTAACCGGGCGACAAGGCTGCCCGCAGTTTTTTCGGATGAACGATGCCGTTCCGCTCCCGTAACAGGGTGCAGAAGGCCCGCCCGCCCCTTCCGAAGAGGCGGGAAAAAAGTGTGTTTCGCTTTTTTAAGGAAAGGCGGTGATTAGGTTTTGGCCCGCGCCGTTTTGCCGCTGCGCGCGGTGCGTTCCGTCATACGCTCGTCGAGCCAGAGGTTGACCTCGCCGAAAAAGCCCTGCGGCGCTTTGCGGCCAAAGCGGGCGGCGACGGCGCCGAGGGTCTGCACCGCCAGCGCATCGCGCATCGCCTTCTCCGCCTGCAGCATCACCGCATGGATAGCGCATTTGCCGGAGACCGCCCAATCCGGCGGGGAATCATCGAACACCGCACAGCGCCCGCGCACCTCCTGGCAATCGAACAGCGGCTTGTGCCCCTCGATGGCGTCGATAATTTCCAGAAAACTGATCTCGTCCGCCGGACGGGCCAGCCGGTAACCGCCGCGCACCCCTTCGCTGGCGGCGACGATCCCCGCCTTTTCCAGCTTGGGGAAAATCTTGGCCAGAAAGCTGGGGGAGATGCCTTGCAGCTCGGCGAGTTCGCGGCTGCTGAGCGCGCGCTGGTTGTCGCCGACCAGCCACAGCAGGCAGTGAATGCCATATTCAACGCTGGTTGTGATGTACGCCATATGTCCGTTTTCGATCGTCAGTGAATCCTCAATAACGCAGACTATATGAGTCTGCGTTTATCTTGTCAATAAAACACAGACTAACTTTGTCTGCGTTTTATTAAAAATGCATGTCGCCAGCGACAAAAAAGCGCCCTTCAAAATGAAAAATAAAACTTTTTTGCTCGATTCGCGCTCGGCTAACGTTTCCTTGTCGCCTGCGGCTGACTATGATGTGATGGGTGCCGCCGCCGCGGTTTGTGAGCCGCCGCACTTTCGCGCGGATTGCGCCGCGGGAATAAAGAACTCTTGTCTGCTGCTGACGTCTTAGAAATGATTATTTAAGGGAAACGCCTGACTATGACCAACCGGTTGACCAAAACCGCGTTAGCGGTGCTGCTGCTCAGCACGCTGAACGCCACCGCCCTGGCGCCAGCACAGGCGGAAAGCCAGGACCAGTTGCCGGATATGGGCACCTCCGCCGGCGGCACCCTGAGCATCGGACAAGAACTGGCGATGGGCGATTTCTATGTGCGCCAACTGCGCGCCAGCGCCCCGCTGATCAACGATCCGCTGCTGAGCCAGTACATCAATCAGCTGGGCAACCGGCTGGTGGCCAGCGCCTATTCGGTGCGCACGCCGTTCCATTTCTATCTGGTGCGCAACGACGAGATCAACGCCTTCGCCTTCTTCGGCGGCAACGTGGTGCTGCACTCCGCGCTGTTCCGCGTCAGCGACAACGAAAGCCAGCTGGCTTCGGTGCTGGCGCACGAAATCTCGCACGTCACCCAGCGCCACCTGGCGCGCGCCATGGAAGATCAACAGCGCAACGCCCCGCTGACCTGGGTGGGCGCGCTCGGTTCCATTCTGCTGGCGATGGCCAACCCGACCATGGGCATGGCGGCGCTGAGCGGCACCATGGCCGGCACCCAGCAGGGCATGATCAGCTTTACCCAATCGAATGAACAGGAAGCCGACCGCATCGGCATTCAGGTGCTGCAACGCGCCGGTTTCGATCCGGAAGCCATGCCCGACTTCCTGCAGAAACTCTCGGATCAGTCGCGCTACGCCTCCAAGCCGCCGGAAATGCTGCTGACGCACCCGTTGCCGGACAGCCGCCTCTCAGACGCGCGCAACCGCGCCAACCAGATGCCGAAACACATCGTGCAGTCTTCGCAGGATTACCTGATGGCCAAGGTGCGCGCACTGGGCATGTACAGTTCGGAAGGCTATGGCCTGAACGAAGAGCTGCTCGGCTCGCTCAGCAAGGGCAACGTGCGCGAACAGGCGGCCGCCAAATACGGCCGCGCCATTCTGTTCTATGAAGCGAAAAAATACGACGACGCGCGCAACATCATTCAGCCGATGCTGGCGCAGGATGCGAAAAACGTCTGGCTGATCGACCTGATGACCGACATCGATCTCGGCCAGAAACGCGCGCCGCAGGCGATCGCACGCCTGCAGGCGGCCAACGCCGCCCAGAACAACAACCCGGTGCTGCAGCTCAACCTGGCCAACGCCTATGTCGAAGGCAACCAACCGGCGCAGGCGTCGAAGATCCTGAACCGCTACACCTTTGCCCATCCGGACGATCCGAACGGCTGGGATCTGCTGGCGCAAGCCAGCGCCGCTCAGGGGCTGCGCGATGAAGAGCTGTCGGCCCGCGCCGAAAGCCTGGCGCTGACCGGCCGGCTCGATCAGGCCATCGGCCTGCTCAGCAATGCCAGCTCGCTGCAAAAACTCGGCAGCCTGAAACAGGCGCGTTACGATGCGCGCATCGACCAGCTTCGCCAACTGCAACAGCGCTTCCGCCAATACCAGCGCAGCTGATTCAACAAGGAATGAACGCCATGAAAAACGTCACGATTTACCACAACCCGCGCTGCTCCAAGAGCCGTGAAACCCTGGCGCTGCTGGAACAGCACGGCGTCGATCCGAAGGTGGTGCTGTACCTCGATACGCCCCCTACGGTCGATGAGCTGAAAAAGCTGTTGAAGGAACTGGGCTTCACATCGGCGCGCGATCTGATGCGCAAAAAAGAAGATCTGTATAAGGAATTGAAGCTGGCGGACGACAGCCTGAGCGAAGAGCAACTGCTGGCGGCGATGACGGCGAACCCGAAACTGATCGAACGACCGATCGTGGTGAAAGGCAGCAAGGCGCGCATCGGCCGGCCACCGGAGCAGGTGCTGGAGATTTTGTAAATTCGAATTCGGGCGCGGACTATTGCGCCCTTTCTTTTACGGTAGCGGCTACAGCCCCAGGATCTCTTTAACGAACGGAATGGTGAGCTTGCGTTGGGCAGTGATCGAGGCGCGATCGAGCTGATCGAGAGTCATAAACAGCGTGCGCATCTCGCGATCCAGCCGTTTCAGCAGGAAGCGGCCCACGTCTTCCGGCAGCTCAAAGCCGCGCAGTTTGCCGCGCAGCTGCAGCGCCAGCAGCTTCTCTTCGTCCGACAGCGGCTGCAACTTGTAGATCTGCCCCCAGTCCAGACGCGAAGCCAGATCCGGCAAACGCAGGTTCAGCTGACGCGGCGGGCGATCCCCGGTGATGAACAAACGGGTGCGGCCGGTTTCCAGGATGCGGTTGTAAAGGTTGAAGATCGCCATCTCCCACTCTTCGTCGCCGGCGATGCATTCGATATTATCGATGCAGACCAGCGCCAGCTGCTCCATGCCGTCCAACACTTCAGGCACGAAGTAAGCGCGCTTGTCGAGCGGCACATAGCCCACCGCTTCCCCCTTCTGCGAAAGCTCTGCGCAGGCCGCATGCAGCAAATGGCTGCGCCCGCCGCCTTCACGCGACCAGAAATAGATATAGCTGCCATGTTCCTGACGGACGGCGGATTGGATCGCGGCTAATAGGGATGGGTTCTCGCCCGGATAAAAACTGGCGAAAGTTTCATCATCGGGAAGATAAAGTGGCAGTGAAAGCTGTGCCGGCGTATTCAGAGAAGCACCTCAACCAAAACTGGCAGAAAAACGAGGGCAGTTTAACACAGAAAACGGGCGCTGTTGAACCGGCTGGATCTTATGCCGCAATAGTGAACAATGCCTAAGCGCCGCTTGATTGGCTGCGGCCCCCGCCAAGGCAAGAATTATCCGAGTTAATTCCCTAACCCCATGCCTGCGCAGGTTAAATTTGTCATTTAAGCCAAATCTGGCCTAGTATAGGTAGGCTAAACGCAATCACCATCAACAAGGTTTCTGCAAGGATATAGACGATGAAAGTATGGAATAAAGTGCTGTTGGCCTCCTTTATCGGGTTGTTGGTTGCCGGCTGTGATGACTCGTCCAAGGTTGACGCCAACCTGGATAAAGCCAAAGACAGCGCCGAGCAGATGAAAGACGCCGCCCAGAAAAAAGCGGACGATCTGACGGACAAGGCGAAAGCGACGGCGGATGAAATCAAAAAAGAGGCCGCCACTCAGGCGGATCAGCTGAAAGACAAAGCTTCGGCGATTAAAGAAGACGCCGCCAAGCAGGCGGACGCCATCACCAACGACGCCAAGGCCAAGGCCGCCGCGATCAAAGACGACGCAGGCAAACAGAGCCAGCAGTTGGTGGATCAGGCCAAGGCCATCAAAAACGACGCCATCAACGGCGCCAACGATCTGACCGAGCAGGCCAAGGCGAAGACCGAAGCCATCAAAAACAGCGCCGAAAACAAAGCGCAAGAGTTGAAACAAGAAACCGATGCGGCGGTGAACGGCAATACTCAGCCGGCCACCCAGCAGTAAGCTATTCTCAGCCACAAAAGAAAGGAGCAGTAAATGGGGATTATTTCCTGGATTATCTTCGGCCTGATCGCCGGTATTTTGGCTAAGTGGATCATGCCCGGCAAAGACGGCGGCGGCTTTATTCTGACCGTCGTGCTGGGGATCATCGGCGCCGTGGTCGGCGGCTATATCAGCACCTTCTTCGGCTACGGCAAGGTTGACGGCTTCAACTTCGGCAGCTTCGTGGTGGCGGTTATCGGCGCCATCGTGGTGCTGTTCGTGTACCGCAAAATTCGCAGCTAAGGCGAATGCCATAAGTCAAAAGGGCAGCCCTTGGGCTGCCCTTTTCGTTACTTCTGCTCCGCCGGTTCGTCCGGCGCGTCGAGCACCTCTTCTTCCTTGCGGAACAGGCTGATGACCTTGAACAGCAGGCTCAAGCCAATGCCGACGATGGTCGCCAGCGCCATGCCTTTCAGCTCCGCCGCGCCGATATGCACCTTGGCGCCGCTCACGCCGATAATCAGGATCACCGAGGTTAAAATCAGGTTTTGCGCTTTGTTGTAATCCACTTTGGACTCGATCAGCACGCGAATGCCCGAGGCGCCGATCACGCCGTACAGCAGCAGGGAAACGCCGCCCATCACCGGCACCGGCACCGCCTGGATCGCCGCCGCCAGCTTGCCGATGCAGGACAGCAGGATCGCCAGCACCGCCGCGCCGCCGATCACCCAGGTGCTGTAGACCTTGGTGATGGCCATCACGCCGATGTTCTCGCCGTAGGTGGTATTCGGCGTGGAGCCGAAGAAGCCCGAGAATACCGTCGAGATGCCGTTGGCGAACATCGAGCGGTGCAGGCCCGGATCGCGGATCAGGTCTTTCTTCACGATGTTGGCGGTCACCACCAGGTGGCCGACGTGCTCGGCGATCACCACCAGCGCCGCCGGCAGAATGGTGAAGATGGCGAACCACTCAAAGCGCGGGGTGTAAAAGGTCGGCAGTGCGAACCAGTGCGCCTCGCGGATCGGGGTCAAATCCACCACGCCCATAAAGAACGACAGCGCATAGCCCACCAGCACGCCGATCAGGATCGGGATAATCGCCAGGAAGCCGCGGAACAGCACCGAGCCGAGCACCGTGACCGCCAGCGTCACCAGCGAAATGGTGATGGTGGTCGAGTCGGCGCTGGCGCCTTCCGCCGGCAGCAGGCCCGCCATGTTGGCCGCCACGCCCGCCAGCTCCAGGCCGATGACGGCGACGATCGCCCCCATCGCCGCCGGCGGGAACATCACGTCCAGCCAACCGGTGCCGGCCTTTTTCACGATCAGCGCCACCAGGCAGAACAGCACGCCGCACATGATGAAACCGCCCAACGCCACTTCGTAACCGAGCGGCAACAGCAGCAGCACCGGCGAGATAAACGCGAAGCTGGAGCCGAGGTAGGCCGGGATCTTGCCTTTACAGATGAACAGATACAGCAGCGTGCCGATGCCGTTGAACAACAGCACGGTTGCCGGGTTGATCTTGAACAGGATAGGCACCAGCACGGTGGCGCCGAACATGGCGAACAGGTGCTGGAAGCTGAGCGGAATGGTCTGGAGCAGCGGCGGGCGCTCGCTGACGCCGATGGCGCGACGGGTCATGTGTGCTTTTCCTCGGTTTATTGGTTTTATAGGTTTTAGTCAAAAAAAAGCCGACTCGTTAAGTCGGCTCAAATGTTTACTTGGTACCAAATATCTTGTCGCCCGCATCGCCCAGGCCAGGCACGATGTAGCCCTTGTCGTTCAGACACTGATCGATGGAGGCGGTGTACAGCTCAACGTCCGGATGCGCTTTCTCCAGCGCGGCGATGCCTTCCGGCGCCGCAACCAGGACCAGCACCTTGATGCTGTGGCAACCGGCTTTCTTCAGCAGATCGATAGTGGCGATCATCGAACCGCCGGTGGCCAGCATCGGGTCGACGACCAGCGCCATGCGCTCTTCGATGTTGGAAACCAGTTTCTGGAAGTACGGCACCGGCTCCAGGGTTTCTTCGTCGCGGTATACGCCCACCACGCTGATGCGCGCGCTCGGCACGTGCTCCAGCACCCCTTCCATCATGCCCAGGCCTGCGCGCAGGATTGGCACTACGGTAATCTTTTTCCCTTTGATCTGATCCACTTCAACTGGCCCGCACCAGCCTTCGATGGTGACTTTTTCCGTCTCCAGATCGGCGGTCGCTTCATAGGTCAGTAAACTACCCACTTCTGAGGCCAGCTCACGGAAGCGTTTGGTGCTGATGTCATTTTCGCGCATCAGGCCAAGCTTGTGTTTTACCAGCGGGTGTTTCACCTCAACGATCTTCATCATTTTTCTCCTATTAAGGTGGTTGCGGCCAAAAAAATCGCGGGATTATACCTCCTTTTTTTCGCCGCGCCACCCACAATAGCCCGATCGGGATCAACAAAAGTTTGAATATCAGTATAGATGACGAAAAAGCGGAGCCGGTTCACAAGCCGCTCGCAAACGTTTGCCTGCGCTGTTAGAATTGCCGCGCCTTATTCCGGAATCAACATCGGAAGCACAGTTTTCAAACCGCAAACCGTCGTGGGGAATCGCGCAGTGACCGACAAAACCTCTCTCAGCTATAAAGACGCAGGTGTCGATATCGATGCAGGCAACGCATTGGTAGATCGCATCAAAGGTGTAGTTAAACAGACCCGTCGCCCGGAAGTGATGGGCGGTCTGGGCGGGTTTGGCGCCCTGTGTGCGTTGCCGCAGAAATACCGCGAGCCGGTGCTGGTTTCCGGTACCGACGGCGTGGGCACCAAACTGCGTCTGGCGATGGATTTGAAACGCCACGACACCATCGGCATCGATCTGGTGGCGATGTGCGTCAACGATCTGGTGGTTCAGGGCGCCGAGCCGCTCTTCTTCCTCGACTACTACGCGACCGGCAAGCTGGATGTGGACACCGCGGCCAGCGTGATCACCGGCATCGCCGAAGGCTGCAAACAGTCCGGCTGTGCGCTGGTCGGCGGCGAAACCGCTGAAATGCCGGGCATGTACCACGGCGAAGACTACGACGTGGCCGGTTTCTGCGTCGGCGTGGTCGAAAAATCCGAGATCATCGACGGCAGCAAAGTGCAGTCCGGCGATGCGCTGATCGCCCTGGGCGCTTCCGGCCCGCACTCCAACGGCTACTCGCTGGTGCGCAAGATCCTGGAAGTGAGCAACACCGATCCGACCGCCACTCAGCTGGAAGGCAAGCCGCTGGCCGACCACCTGCTGGCGCCGACCAAAATTTACGTGAAGTCCGTGCTGGAGCTGATCGAGAAGGTTGACGTACACGCCATCGCTCACCTCACCGGCGGCGGCTTCTGGGAAAACATTCCGCGCGTGCTGCCGGAAGGCATGCAGGCGGTGATCGACGAAGCCAGCTGGCAGTGGCCGGCGGTGTTCACCTGGCTGCAGCAGGCCGGCAACGTCAGCCGTCATGAAATGTACCGCACCTTCAACTGCGGCGTAGGCATGGTCATCGCCCTGCCGGAAGCCGAAGTGGAAGCGGCCATCGCGCTGCTGACCGCGGCAGGTGAAAAAGCATGGAAAATCGGTAAACTGACCGCCTCTTCCGACGAACAACAAGTGGTCATCAACTGATGAAAAAGATCGTGGTGTTGGTCTCCGGCCAGGGGAGCAATCTCCAGGCGCTGATTGACGCCTGCCAGCAGGGCCGCATCGCCGCCGAAATCGTGGCGGTGTTCAGCAACAAGGCGCAGGCTTATGGCCTGCAACGCGCCGAAGCGGCGGGCATCGCCGCCCAGGCGCTGGATGCCAAGGCCTACGCCGATCGCACGGCGTTCGACGCCGCATTGGCGGACGCCATCGACCAGTACCAGCCCGATCTGGTGGTGCTGGCCGGCTACATGCGCATCCTCAGCCCGCAGTTCGTGCAGCGCTATGCCGGCCGCATGCTGAACATCCACCCTTCCCTGCTGCCGAAATACCCGGGGCTGCATACCCACCGTCAGGCCATTGACAACGGCGACAGCGAACACGGCACCTCGGTGCACTTCGTGACCGAACAGCTCGACGGCGGCCCGGTGATCTTGCAGGCCAAGGTGCCGATTTTCGCTGACGACGAAGAGGATGACGTGGTTGAACGGGTGCAAACCCAGGAACACACGATCTATCCGCTGGTGGTGAGCTGGTTCGTCGACGGCCGCCTGGCGATGCGCGACGGCGCCGCCTGGCTGGACGGCGAACGCCTGCCTGAGCAGGGTCACGCCGCCGACTGATGCGCGCAGCCTGAACCTTGCCTAAACGGCGCCCGCGCGGCGCCGTTTTTTTTCGCCTTCATCCATTCTGTGAAGTTATACTTTGCACAATTTCACGGCACAGAGGAGCCCACATGTCCAGCACTGCCAACGTCAGATTACGCCCATTGGAACGGGACGATCTGTCGTTCGTCCACCAGATGGACAACAACGCCAGCGTCATGCGCTATTGGTTTGAAGAACCCTACGAAGCCTTTGTCGAGCTTTCCGATCTCTACGACAAACACATCCACGATCAGAGCGAGCGCCGCTTTATCATCGAGCACGAAGGCGCCAAGGTCGGCCTGGTAGAGCTGGTGGAGATCGATCACATCCACCGCCGCGCTGAGTTCCAGATCATCATCGATCCCGCCCACCAGGGCAAAGGCTATGCCAGCACCGCCGCCCGCCTGGCGATGGACTACGGTTTCTCGGTGCTGAACCTGTACAAGCTGTACCTGATCGTCGATAAGGAGAACCCGAAGGCGATCCACATCTACAGCAAGCTGGGCTTCAACGTGGAAGGCGAGCTGATCGACGAGTTCTTCGTCAACGGCGAATACCGCACCGTGCTGCGCATGTGCATCTTCCAGCCGCAATATCTGGCGAAGTTCAAAACGCCAAGCGATAAGCCGCTGGTGAAGTGACAATTCGCGAGAAAAAAAAGAGAAAACCCGCACAGGCGGGTTTTTTATTGGGAAATAAGCGGCTAGTATTAAGGCATATTATTTTATCGTCAGGAAATAGCCAGATGAATACGAAAATAAATAATATTTCCCGAGATAATTAATCGAACAATAATTAATAGTAAGAATTACCCTCTGCCTCTACAAAGGAAAAATGCCATGACGACCGTCTCAAACCTGCTGCTTTTTATCGGCCTGGCGATGCTCGCCATCGCCGCCGGCCTGAATACCTATAGCGGCTACGCCTCCGCAGATCCCAATAGCACCCCGCTGTTTTCCTCACTCTGGTGGACGCGTTGGTTCCCGCTCTATGCCTCGGGGGCTGCGTTGCTGCTGGTGGGGGTAGTGTTGCGGGTTTCGGGGCGGGGACGTTAAAAACAGAAAACGGCTCCGAAGAGCCGTTCATATGGGTGTTAGATTTCCGTCAACCGTGGCCTATAGTGGTACTTTTTACCTTGGCTCATTTGCATGAGCAAAGCGTGCCTAACCTCAAACTGTTGGGAGCGGTGAGGTTACTCAGGCTTCTCAAGCAATCCAAGCAACTCCATATCATAAAGCAAGTCGCTTTTTTCATCTTCGCCAATACCTTGAATTAGAGATTCAAGGTTTGTTTTTTCCAAAATGGAAGAAATTGAGTTTCGGTAATTATTCTCAACATCTTTTGGCCCTCTACCGGCTATAAGGATGAGTGTAAACACTTTCAGCATTAACATTTCCACAGGCGATAACTGTGCATTTTCGTATTGATAAGATGCATACCCTATTTCTTCAATACCGTACTCCCAGGTCGTACCATTTTTATTAAAAGCATTAATGTGACTTCTACAACAGCTATAAAAGCAATCTAAATACTCAGCTCGCAATTCTTCATAAGTCATGCGTTCTTCATCCATCATTTCAATCTCCCAGGGATCAGCATTACGTCGTTATTGTCGAGAACCTCTACTTTTATTCCAGGGTATTTTTTCTGAAATTGTTCTACGACACCCAAGCAGCTATCACATGCAGCACGTTCAGTGAAAATGGTGATTCTCCCCTCAGCTGATACATTGTTACCTAACTTATCAGCCAGGTTGTCCAGAATTTTGTACTCTGAATCTGTATTCCTAGATATGAGGATACCATCAGAACTTTTAATGGTTTCATATTTAAAGTTTTGGTTTCCATCACCTATGAAACTTTTTTCTGCTTTAGCTATCCTGCTGTGTGCCGCAAGTGTTTTCGGCATACCAGGAACATCGATTTGTGCAACAGCTGCATTTCCTTTTTTTCGGATTTTTTCCGCAAATGGCGCCCTAGCATCCAGCACTTGCTGCCTGAACGCAGCCGCCTGTTGAACGGTCTTCTCATTGACCAGATACCCTTTCCAGGCGCTGGTTGGGCCTACCAATTTGGATGACAGGTATTGGTTGCCGACGTTTGCTTTACCCATACCGGCAAATGTGCTGGCAATAGAGACCGCCATCACCGAGGCATTCACCCAGTCCGGCGACCACCCGGTCAACTTGCTGATTTGTTCTATCTGCTGGTTGCGAGCAAACAGCTGGCCGTCGGTTATCTGGTCGCCCAAATCATACGTGAATAACTTTTCGCTGTCATAGCCGGCAAACGCCGGATAGTTGCCGAAGCGCTGACGCTCTTTTTGTACCCAGTAGTTGGCGATGAGACCGTCTTCATCCCGCGTTGACGGGTACTTATTCATCAGGGCTTCAAACTGCTTGCGTTCGTCTGAGTTCAACGCCTCTTGCGTGGTGCAAGCTACTTTTCGGCATGAAGCCGCCATCAGACGCGCTTCTTTTTCCTTGTCGCCCTTAGCCAACTCTTTAATCGCGTTGAGTTCTTCCTGATGCAGCTGTCGATTGAAGCGTTCGACAAACTCCCCCGCATTTGCACCGCTGGTGGCACCTGCGGCTTTAGCAGTTACGATGGCCCCTGCAAAGGCGCCCGCTACGCGGCTGATCTGAGCCTGACGCTCTTGCCAACCTTCACTTCTGACCAGATTATCATTGATGATCACCCCAGCCAGCTCCGCCGCCAGCGCCCCTGCCGCCGCGCCTTTGGCATTGCCCTTGCCGATTTCTGCGGCCACGCCCGCCAGAACGGCATGGCTTACGGCCCGGCCCGGTATATCGAGAACCTGACCGTTATCCCCAATCAGGTTGGCGCCCTCGGCCTGAACCTGGCTGCCGATGTTCGCCAGCAGCGCATTGGTCAGGTTGTCTTTGAAGCTGCCGCCATTGATGGCGGTATTCAGGCTGGAGCTGATGACCGATTGCCCGGCCACCCGCTGCGCCACCTTGCTCCAGTCGCCGTTGCTCAGCTGCGGCAATTTGACGTTGTTCGGGTTAAGCGGTTTGCCCGCCGCGTCCTTGCTCCAGCCCATCGCGCTGTCGAAGCCGTTGAGCGCGCCGCCGATCGCCATCGCCGTGGCGGTCGCCTTGACGTTTTCATTGCTGCCCAGCGCCTGCAGGGTTTTTGACAGGTTGCCCTGGTTCTCCACCAACGCCACCGCCGCCTGAGAGGCCAGCGAAGACATCCCGGCGGTGACCGCGCCGCTGGTTACCGCCCCGCCGCCCACGGCGCCGGAAACGCTGGAGGCCGCCGTGGCCGCCAGTGAACTGCCTGCGGTCACCGCCGCGGCCGCGATGGCGATCACCGCCGCCACCGCCGGGTTCAGGTGCTGGCTCTTGTAATCCCAGCTGTCGTAAGCGTCTTTGACCTTGCTCCACTGCACGTCGTTGCGCTTGTTCAGATCTTTGACCCAGGTGGTGCCCGGCGTATTGCCCAGGGCGTCGATGGCGCTTTGCAACGCCTGCCCGTTTTTTACCTTCACATCGGCGCTGACGCCCTTGGCGGCATCCACGGTCAAGGCACCACCGGTATGAATGCTCGGCAGCACCCACTTATTGTCTTCGTAACCTTTATTGGCCTGCTTGATAAAGAAGCCTTTCGAATTGCTGACGGTCTGTTCGAAAGAGGTATTTTTCACTGCGCGGAAGTTAACCTGGCCATGCGTGCTGGTCAGGCGCGCGTTTTGCCCAGCGGCGATCTTGCTGGCTTCATAGGTGCTGTCGTCGCGGCTCATCAGCGTGATATTGCCGGCGGCGGTAAACTCGGTAACCTTGTTGGTCACGTCATGGCGGGTCTGCTTAACCTCGGTTTTCTTGCCCCACCATTTGCGTTTCTTCTCGGTTTTCTCGTAGTGGCTGGATTCCTCCATCGCCTGAGCGTAGAGATAGCCACCCTTGGCGGCGATATCCATATTGCCGGCGCGCATGGCTTCAGCCTGGTTGTGGGCGTCGACCTGAGCTTTTTGTTTGGCCTCGTCAATGCCTTTGCTTTGGGCTTCCTGGCGCGCAGCGGTCAGCTGGTTTTGTGCCTCGTTTTTTGTTTTGTTGCCTTGATTAATTCGCTGCTCTGCCTGCGTGACATCATTTCGAGCAGCAGCCAGACTACTTCTTGCAGCACTAAGTTCTCCTTCGCGCTGTGCTACGAATTTATCCCAACTCCCTACTTCAGCAGACCAACCACTGCCATATTCGTGAGGTGGGTTATTACGCATAAACTCATCCCGCCTTTCCTCAGCATCTCTGACGGCAGCCTCTGCTTGCTGAACGAACGAAATTCTTTGCGTAACAATATGTTCAGCATTTGTTTTTGCCTGCAATGCCTGATTAATTTGCTGCTGCGTATTTCGAAGCTGCTGCTCGGCAATGGCTATCCGACTCCCCCAATCCGTCACCGCTACCGGTGATTTCCAGTTCGCCCCTAATCCTTTAACCACCAGCTTGGTCGCCTGGAACAGAATGCTGCCGCCGGAAATCACCGTCATCAGGCCGCCGGCATTCAGCTCGGTACCTTGCTGGGTACGGGTTTCGGTGAACTCGTTGCCGCTCTCGCGGTAAGTGTGGTTTTGCACCGCCTCGAAGCGCATATCGCCGCCGGAGGTCAACGTCATGTTGGCGCCGGAAGTCAGCCTGGCGCCGTAAGTCAGCAGTTGGTTATTCGCCGACGCGGTCAGGTTTTTCCCGGCGCTGAGGGTAGTGACCACATGGCGGTCGTCTTTGTTGTTGTCGTTAGCGGCATCAATGGCGGAATAGGCCAGGTTCGACAACCATAGATTCTGCCCGGCCAGCAGCGTGATATTACCGTTGGCGGAAAGCGCGCCGCCCTGGGTGCCGATGTCGCGGGCCGAGTTAATCAGTAAATTGCCGCCGGCGTGTACCCGGCTACCCAGTTCAGGCGTGCGGGAAGAGGGGAACAAGCGACTAAATTGCTCCCCCAATTCGCGATAGTTCAGATCGGCATTATGGCCGGCCAACAGCGTGACATCTTTACCTGCTTTAATGTGCGTCCCGCGCAACGCCAGATAACCGCCGCTGTTGAGCAGCACTGAACCACTGGCGTTCAACTGTCCGGCATTTAGCAGTTGGTTGAACTGCGTTTGTCGTTGTTCAGGAGATAAATTCTGCGCTAAACGATCGTTATTCAACGCCTCGTCATTTCTGACAATCGAAACAGTGCCGTTCGCCGTCATTGCAATATTTTGGCTTTGCGGCGCGAAGTGCGTGTTACGTAGATAAATACCTTGCCCGGCATTTAAGGTTAAGTCCCCGGCAGCATTCAATTGGCTCAGCCAGCGGGCACCATCGACGCCGAAATAGCGTGGGCTAGGTACAGTGTGCACTTTGACGTTGCCGTTGCGGCTGGTCAAAGTGACATGATGTCCCTTCAGATAGCTTTGACGGGCATCCAGCTCATTCACTGCTGCAACGTTCAGACTCTTGCCCGCAGTTAGCTCAGCACCGTCGGTGTAAAACACATCATCGGCAACCACAGTCAGGTCGTTACGCGCGTTTATTTTATCGGTACTGATAACACGTCCCGCATGCAGCACAATGTTGTGAGCTACCAGTGAGTCAGGCCGTCCCGAAGCCACCACCTCACTAAGCTGATTTCCCGCCGGCGTCGAAGTTTTAATTTCTATCTGATTTTTAAAATCCGCAACCAAATTGCCGCCCGCCAACATGGCTGAGGCCGGATAGCCAGAAGCCGACCAGCTCTTTTGCCCGCCTTTTCTGACATAAATGACATATTCCGGGATCGACGATTTCTGATCCTGCCATTTATGTCCCAGAACAACGTTAGGATTCGGCACCTTCGGTTCGAAAAGTGCATAGTCGTTCATGTCCCCCGTCATTTCACTGCGCACGCCCAGATTATTACCAGTTAAAATCAGATCGTTAGTCGCTTTTATTGTGCTGACGTGGTTCCAAAGCTCCGACGCATTAATGTAGGCATTCTTCCCTGAAATGATTTCTGCGGGACGGCTGTCGGTCACTACGGTAAAACGCGCGCGTTCACTGTTAACCCAGGGCGTTTTTTTGAAATCGACGTGTCCCAACCAGGTGAAATTTTTATCTTCAAAGTCCGCCAAATAATCAAAAAATTGGTAATCGAATTGCCCCTCGTACACACCATCAGCCAACCAACGATCGATATCCTTGTTGTCCTTCGGCGCGTTGTTGGAGGAAATGGCGAACTGCTGGCGAACGTTGTTCAAACTCTCCGTGCGTATCACTAAATCGCCGCTGTTGGTCAGGATTTTCGCCGAACGGTTCTCGACGGATTTAGCCTTGTTGCCCTGCGCACCCTTTTGGATCCACATATTTTTATTAGCGTGCAGCTTGGCGTTTTCCCCGGCGTTGCGGATATGGTCGCCAAAGATACGCATATCGCCGCTGGTGCTGGTTTGCCCGTCATTCACCAGCGTCGTTGCTGCCAGCGTGGCGTTGCCGTCCGCCTGCACGACAGTACCCCGCGTAATGTGCAATCCCTTGGCACTGACATTGAGGTCACCCTTGCTGTGCGTGGTGCCGTTAAGCACCAGGTTACCGTTAACGCTCAGCGTAATATCCCGCTGTTTGCTGGTGAGGTCTTTCAGGTTCACCCCCACCCCATCCTCGTTGGCCACCAGGCGGATTTTGTTGGCGTACATGCCGCCCAGCGCTTTGGTATCCACGGCCAGTTGGGGCTTAGCGCCTTCACCGGCGAGCGGTTTGATGCTGCCATCCTTGAAGCTGATGCGGTTGGCGCCCTGAGTCAGCGACAGATTTTGTGCATTGATTTTGCCGTTCAACTCGGTGGCGCGGCTGATGATATCGACATAGTCGGCGCCGCTGCCGTCCAGTCCTTTACCGCCGATGGTGACGCCGCCTTTTTTCACCTCCAGCGCTTCCAGCGCGCCCTGCTTGTCGAACTGCGGTTTGCCGGTGGTCAGCGTCACGCCCGGCGCGTTGATAAAGCCGCAGCCGTCGCAGGTGATGCCATTCGGGTTGGCGATCATCACGTTGGCCTTGTTGCCGAATACCTCGAGTTTACCCTGCAACTCGGAACGACTGCCGCCGATCACCTCATTGATGATCAACTCCGCCGGTTTTCCCTTCAGGTAGGTGTTGCCCTGCGCGCTGTAAATCTCCACGCCCAGCTGCGTTTTGCCGCCGTGTGTGGCGTTATTCAATACGGCACCCTGTGGCCCAACGTTGAAATCTTTATAGGTGTTGTGGGAGATGCCCGCACCGTTCGGCGTGGCGATATTCACCACCGGTACGTTGCCCGGCTTGATAACCACCTGCGTATTGCCGTTAGCGGCGGTAATGCCGGCGGCGAACGCCGGGTGCAACGGCTGGAAAGCCGTCAGGTAGATCAGCAAATAGCTGGCGCCCCGCGCCAGCGGATGATTGAGCTTATCCATGTTCATTCCTTCGAAAGGATGTTGTTTTGAACGCCGAGGCGCTCCTGCTGTGTGCTGGCGTTATAACGTGACGGTGGCTTGCCAGTAGGCCACCCAACGATCCGGTTGCAGGCTGTCTGGGTGCGTCAGCGGTTTACCGACGGTGACCGCCTGATTGAACCAGCGGCCGCTTAGCGTGGCGCCCAGCGCCGCCCCGACGACGCTGCCGCCGTCTATCTGCCCGGCGCGCCCCTGCAGCCAGCCGGCGTCTAACGCGCCGGTCAAAGAAAGCTCCCCCAGCCTCGGCAGGGTCTGCCATTGCCAGTTGAGTTCATTGCGCCAGTAGGCGCCGCGATTACCGGTCAGGTACTGCTCTTTAAAGCCACGCACCGAGTATTGCCCGCCGATGGAAATGCGCTCCCCGGCATACAGGTTGTCTGCGCTGGTTTGCCCATAGGCCGAGGTCAGGTAGTAGAGGGAGGGTGCGAGCGGATAGAAATAACTGGCGCTGAGGCCAAGCTTACGGAACTCGCTGCGCGGCGCTCCGTCGCGCTCCGGATCGTCGGCGGTGGCGCCCAGCATGCGCAGCCCGCGGCTTACCGTCGGGTTCAGCGTCATATAGCCGCCGCCCGCGACCGCGCTGTAATTGAGGCCCAGGCTGGCAATGCTGAGCGTCGGGCTGCTGACGCCCAACCGTTCACCCGCCAGCTTATTTTCCGTGGTGCGCCGCGCCAGGCCGATATCGACGGCCAGCTTGCGTTTGCCATCCCGCAGCAACGTGTGGTTGGCGCCCAAACGCTGGGTCTGGTTATTGCCCTGATAGCGGTAAGCCGCGCCGTTGAATGGCACCTGCTGGAAAAAATCGTTCCAGGCGTACTGGTAGCTGAACAGCCAATAGCCATAGGGTAAGGTGACGCTGCCGTTCAGGCTGCGGCTGCGATGATGTGGGCTGAAATCGTTATTGCGCGCTGCGGAGAGCGACCACTGGTCGGCCAGGCGCAGCGGGTTGTCCAGCACCACGCCGGCATTCATCTGCCCGGTGCCGGTGCTTTTCTGGCCGCTGTTATCGGCGCCGAAAGAGAAAGAGACCGGCGCGTGCGTGGCGCCACGCAGCAAAACCACTTTGGAAAAGCCGGGTTGCTCGCCAGGTTGAATATCGATGGTCACCTGCTGCGAAGCCAGCCGGTTGAGCTGCTCCATGCCCTGCTCGATATCACGCAGATTCAATACGTCGCCGACCAGGCCGGGGAACGCCATCTTCAACGCCGGCGTCTGCTCGCCGCTCTGCGTGATGGACTCGATTCGCCCTTCGCTGACGCTGACGACCAACACGCCACGGGAGATATCCTGTTCCTGCAGCCAGGCCTGCGAAGTGACATAGCCGCGTTGCAGATAAGCATTGGTGGTTTCACGCACCAAGCGGTTGATGTGCTCCAGCGTCAGACAGCTTCCCTGATACGGGCGCGCCAGGCTTTCTTTCACCGACCAGGAAAGATGCTCGGCACCCTCAAAAACAATCTGCCGCACCGGCTGGCAAACCGCTCCTGCGGCGGCTGGCACAGGCAGCGGTAACGCCGGCAATTCAACGTTATTTTGCAGCGCCTCGCGCTGTTGCTGGGCCTGTTCCAGCAACGTTTTCTGCTGTTGGGTAATGCTGTCGCGATCGGCAGGGCTGGTGATTTCTGCGCACCACGCCGAGCTGCAAAACGCCAAAAGCACAGGCCAAATCCTCGGCTTCCATGCACACATTTAAATACATCCATTTACGTTAATTTACATACCTTAGCGGAGTATATACATTTTATGCCGCCAATCAATGATAATGAGAATTAATTTTGTTTGAACTAAATCACAATGCGGAAAAAATGCGCATATGCCACAGCTACTGCGGCTTATTACCCAGAGTGCATTTAATTAATATTAAAATTAAAAAAATGAATAGTAAAAACAAATAAATTCAATATAAAAATAACACGTTCAACATCGACAAAAACAAACAAGCAGAGTTTACAAAGTTAATTCACCCTTTTATCTTGGTCGTTATATTCGCATAATTAATTCATAAAAAACATAGTTATTAATTAACCAATAAAGAAAAACAATATCGGGAATAGCCTCATGTTTAACCGTGATATAGAACTGTTTATTCGAGATTACGTTAATGATATCAAAGCCGGCAGCGCTGCGCTGTTTGCCGGCGCCGGACTGTCCATCCCCGCCGGCTTCGTTAGCTGGAAAGAGCTTATCGGCGATATCGCTTATGAACTGGAGCTGGATATCGAAAAAGAGAGCGATCTTATTTCTCTGGCGCAATATCACCTCAATGAAAAAGGCAACAGACATAAGATAAATCAAAAAATAATTACAGAATTCGCTGAACAGGCGGAAGAAACAGAAAACCACCGGATTATCGCCAGATTACCGATAGCGTCACTTTGGACCACTAACTACGACGACCTGATTGAAAAAACCTATGCCCGTTATAATCGCGTCTGCGACGTCAAAACCACGCCGGAAAGCCTGACCAATAACATTCATAAACGTGATGTTGTTTTATATAAAATGCATGGTGACTATAGAAATCCCAACCAGGCGATTATCACTCGCGAACAATACGAAACTTACTCCCGTACACACCTTCCTTTTATCAACATGCTGATGGCGGAGCTGACTGCCAAAACCTTCCTGTTTATCGGTTTCAGCTTTGAAGACCCCAACCTGCAATATGTATTGAGCCGCCTTTACGCACAGTACGGCGAAGGGCAGAGAAACCACTACTGCATCATGCGGCGCGTCCAGCTCGGCGACAGCGGCAGCGAGGATCAGGCGTCTTGCGATTACAACAGCCGCAAACAAGGCTTGATGATTAACGATCTGCGCCGTTACGGCATTCAAACGCTGTTGGTGGATGACTATCGGCAAATCACTGACCTGCTGTATGCCATCGAAACGCAGTTCAAGAAAAGCACGGTGTTTATCTCCGGCAGCGCCGACAACTACCAGCCCTATACCCGTGAAGAGTCCATCCAGTTCATACATCGTCTGGCGCGCCTGCTTATCCGCAAACAGTATCGCATCGTCAACGGTTTCGGCTGGGGCGTAGGCACGGCGGTGATCAACGGCGCACTGGAAGCCATTTACGACAGCCAAGGAAAAATCAGCGAAAGCCAGTTGGTGTTGCGTCCTTTCCCCCAATTCGCCAGCGGCGGCATTACCCTACCGGCTCTTTGGCACGAATACCGTCAGAACATGATTTCGCTCAGCGGCATCGCAATCTTTTTGTTCGGCAACAAACGCAACGCCGAAGGCGAATACGTGCTGGCCGACGGTTTATTGAAAGAGTACCAGATCGCCACGGAACAAGGCTGCGTCTGCATTCCTATCGGTTGTACCGGCAGCGCATCCGCCGAGATCTACCGGAAAATCAAGGAGGAAATGAAAGAAACCCTCTACTACCGCAACCCCGCCGCCATGAATCTGCTGGATCAGCTTAACGAACCGGGCAGCCTGGCGGAGAAGAAAAAAAGCCTGTTGGCGCTTATCGATATCATTACTAAGGATAACCCCCGATGACCAGAAAATGTTTTTACAGTTTCCATTATGAGCCGGACAACTGGCGCGCTTCTCAGGTACGCGAAATGGGCTCGCTGGAAGGTAACCGGCCAGCCACGGATAACGATTGGGAGGAAGTGAAAAAAGGCGGTGACGCCGCCATCGCCGCTTGGATCAAGGGCCAGTTGGACAATCGCAGCTGCGCCGTGATTCTCGCTGGTAAAGATACCGCTGATCGCAAATGGATTAATTTCGAAATATGCGAGGCTTGGAAAAAAGGCATGGGCGTGCTGGTGGTATATATACACAATTTGAAAGACAGCGCCGGCGACCAAACCACGAAAGGTAAAAACCCGTTGGATTACATTAAGCTGGGTGACGCAAAGCTTTCCACAATCGCCAAAGCCTACGATCCGCCTTATTCGACCAGCACCAATGTCTATAACCATATAAAAGACAATTTGGCTGAGTGGGTAGAAGAAGCGATCCGCATTCGCAAAAATTACTGACGCCCCTGATAGACAAAAGGCTGCACAGTTGTGCAGCCTTTCGTTTGTTCATAGCCCAAACGGCCTCACCCATACCGCCCGGTAATATAATCCTCGGTGCGGCGCTGGCGCGGCGAGGTGAAAATGGCGTCGGTGTCGTTGTACTCCACCAGCCGGCCCTGATGAATAAAGGCGGTGTAGTCGGAGACGCGCGCCGCCTGCTGCATGTTGTGCGTCACCAGCACCACGCTATAGCGCTGCTTGAGTGCGGAAATCAGCTCTTCGATGGTCAGCGTGGAGATCGGATCCAGCGCCGAGGTCGGCTCGTCGAGCAGCAACACCTCCGGCTCGATGGCGATGGCGCGCGCGATCACCAGGCGCTGCTGCTGGCCGCTGGACAAGCGGAACGCATTTTCGCGCAGCCGGTCCTTCACCTCATGCCACAGCGCGGCGGCGCGCAGCGAACGCTCCACCGCTTCATCCAGCAAGCGCCGGTCGCGCACGCCCTGCAGCCGCAGGCCGTACACCACGTTTTCATAGATCGATTTCGGGAACGGGTTCGGCCGCTGGAACACCATGCCCACCCGCCGCCGCAGCGCCGCCACGTCGATCTGCGCGCCGGAGATCGCCGCGCCGTTCAGCTGTAGATCGCCCTCGATGCGGCAGTTGTCCACCAGATCGTTCATGCGGTTGAAACAGCGCAGCAGCGTCGATTTGCCGCAGCCCGAGGGACCAATCAAAGCCGTCACCCGGTGTTTCGGGATGCGTAACGAGATATCGTGCAGCACCTGTTTGTCGCCATAAAACAGATTCAGGCCGTTGACCGCCAGCGCGGTCTGTTCATCGTCGAGATGCTGGACATCCAGCCGGGGCAAACTGCCTGGCGTCATCAAACCCATTACGCACTCCCCAAAAATAGCGTCATTGTTACTGCGACCATGCTCGGTACCGCTCCCTCAACGAATGGCGGATACCCATCGCCGCCAGATTCAAACTCACCACGATCGTCACCAGCAGGAAGGCGGTGGCGAACACCAGCGGCCGCGCCGCCTCTACGCTCGGGCTCTGGAATGCCATATCGTAGATCTGGAAGCTCAAATGCATGAACTTCCGCTCCAGGTGCAGATACGGGAAAATCTCGTCCACCGGCAGCACCGGCACCGATTTCACGACCCCCACCAACATCAACGGCGCAGTCTCCCCGGCGGCGCGCGCCACCGCCAGGATCAGGCCGGTCATCATCGCCGGCGCCGCCATCGGCAGCACGATGCGCCACAGCGTCTCGGCTCGGCTGGCGCCCAGCGCCATCGAGCCCTGCCGCAGCGAGGTGGGAATGCGCGACAGCCCTTCCTCGGTGGCGACGATCACCACTGGCAGCGTCAGCAGCGCCAGCGTCAGCGCCGCCCACAGCACGCCGGGCGTGCCGAAAGTCGGGTTGGGCAAGGATTCAGGATAGAACAGCTGATCGAGCGTGCCGCCGATCATATAAACGAAGAAGCCGAGGCCGAAGACGCCGTAGACGATCGAGGGCACGCCGGCCAGGTTGACCACCGCGATGCGGATCACCCGCGTCAGCAGATTGTTGCCGGCATACTCGTGCAGATATACCGCCGCGATCACGCCAAACGGCATCACCACGATCGACATCAGGATCACCATCAACACCGTGCCGAAAATGGCCGGGAACACCCCGCCTTCGGTATTCGCTTCGCGCGGGCTGTCGGTGAGGAACTTCTTCACCTGCTCGCCCCAGTGCGCCAGCTTCTCGGCGGTGTTCATGGCGTTCGGGTACCAGGCATCGCGCACCTGACTGAGCGGAATGGTCAACGTCTGCCCGTGCATGTCGCGCAGCAGCAGCGCGTCGCGCTGGCGATCGCGGTTCAGCCCCGCCAGACGTTCGGACAGCAGCTGATACTGCCGCTGCAGCTCCAGCCGTTCGGCCTTGATGGCGTCCTGCGCGCGGGCGTCCAGCTTATCGTCGCGCTGCAGGCGCTTTTCCCGCAGCCGCAGCGCGTCAAACTGCTGATTGATGCGCGCCATGTCGCGGAATTGAATGTCGTGCGCCTGGCGCGAGAGCGCGGCGATTTGCGGCAGCCGCTGCTGCAGCGCCTGCCCCAGATTGCGGCCGGTCAGCGGTTGCCCATCCTCCAGCAGCCCTGCCAGATAGCCGTAGGCGGTGCCGTGGCTATCACGCTCCAGCACCAGCAGGCTGCGCGGCGTGCTTTGGCTGCGGATGTCTCTGGCCAGCAGCGTGCGGAAATCCTGCCCCTCGCGCTCGCGGTTGCCGACCTTAATCAGATAGCGTTCGACGCTCTGCGCCTCGCCCGGCGGCGTGACGCCCGCCTCGGCCAGTTGGCGCCGGGAAATGCTTTGTTGCTGGTACAACTCACCGATCACCGTCACCGGCCCGGCGCCGTTCTGATTCAGTTCGAACTGATAAACCGGGCTCGGCCAGAAATAGCGCATCCCCTGCCCGGCCAGCAGCAACAGAATGCCGATCAGCGCCAGCAGGCTGACGGCCACCGAACCGGCGGTCAGCCATACCCACGGCGACCCGCTCTTCACCCAGCTCTTCATGGCGCCTCCTGATTCGGCGTGTAACGCTTGCGCAACCGCAGGCGCACCGCCTCCGCCAGCGTGTTGAACACGAAGGTGAAGACAAACAGCACCAGCGCAGTCAGGAACAGCACGCGGTAATGGCTGCTGCCAGAGACCGCCTCCGGCATTTCAATGGCGATGTTGGCCGCCAGCGCGCGCAGCCCCTGGAACAGGCTGCCGTCGATAATCGGCGTGTTGCCGGTGGCCATCAGCACGATCATGGTTTCCCCCACCGCGCGGCCAAAGCCGATCATCAGCGCGGAGAAAATGCCGGCGCTGGCGGATGGCAGCACCACCTTGATCACCGTCTGCCACTGGGTGGCGCCCAGCGCCAAAGAACCCTGGCTCAGGGTCGCCGGCACGCTGAACAGCGCGTCCTCCGCCAGCGAGAAGATGATCGGCACCAGCGCGAAGCCCATCGCCACGCCCACCACCAGCGCATTGCGCTGGTCATAATTATCCCCCAGCCAGAAATGCAGCGGCTCACCGAACAACGCCACCTCCAGCCGCGGCCCCAGGCTGAGCGCCAGCCACACCGTCAACGCCAGCAGCGGCAACAGCAACAGCAGATCGACGCCCGGCCGGCAGCGCGGCATAAAGCGATGGGTCAACGCGCCGCACAGCAACACCGCCGCCGCCAACAGCAGCGGCAACGCCAGCACCGCCAACAGATACTGCTCGATGATCGGCGCCAGCCAAATGCCGGCCACCAGCCCGATCACCACCGTCGGCAGTGCGCCCATCACTTCGATAGCCGGTTTGATCACCCGCCGCAGCCCCGGCGTCATAAAGTAAGCGGTATAGATGGCGCCGGCCAAGGCCAGCGGGATGGCGAACAGCATCGCGTAAGCCGCCGCCTTAAAGGTGCCGAAGATCACCGGCATCAGGCTGAATTTGGGTTGGTAACTGTCTTCGCCGGAGGTGGACTGCCAGACATAGGCCGGCTGCGGGTAGTTCTCGTACCACACCTTGCCCCACAACGAACGCCAGGTGACGTCCGGATACGGGTTGTCGAGCGCATAGCGCTGCCAGCCCTGCGCGCTCTCCAACAGCAGGCCATCGCCGCGCGGCGCGAACGCCATCTGCCGCACCTCGGCGCCCAAACGGGTATTCAGCAGCGGCTGCGGTTGAATGGCGGAGAACAGCGAGAAGCCGCCATCGGGCCGCAGGGTGGCGAACACCCGGCGGTAAGGCTCAGCCACCGTCAGCTCCTGCCCGTCGGCGCCGTGGTCGAAATGCTGCACCGGCGTCAGGCGCCAGCGCCGATCTTTTTCCACCTCGAACCACTCGCGCAGATTGCCGTCGGCGCCCTTGATCAGCAGCGCGCTGCCGCCGGGCAGCGCCGTCATCTGATACGGCGCATGTTCGCCAAGGGTACGCGTTTCACGCAGCTGCACCTGTGCGCCGTCGATCTGATAACGCGCCAGCCGGTTGCCGGTCAGCAGATAAAGCTGGCGGCCATCCGGCGTCAGCACCAGCTGCTCCCCGTCGTGCTCCAGCGGCCGCTCGCTAAACTGTGGCGGCCGGTCGGGGCTGAAGCGGCCGAACACCAGCCGCCGATCGTCGGTCACTCCGGCCAGCAGATACTGCCCGCGATGCGCATCCGCCAGCGACAGCAGTTTCAGCGGCTTGCGCTGTGGATCCAGCGCCAATGGCTGCTGCCCGAGCGGGAACTGCCACTGCGGCCGGCCATTTTCCGCCGTGGCGAAATCCGCGCGCGCCACCACCAACCGGCCGTCAGCCTGCGCCAACGCAAACAGATCGCGCTCGCCGGCGGCCTGCGCGAGCAGCGTCGGTTTGGCCAACAGCGTCTGCTGCGCCAGCGGCGTCTGGGCCTGGCCGCTCGGCGCTGGCGTCAGGCGATAAAATTGCCCCGTGCCCTGCGCGTCGATGCGATAACCGACGCGCTGCTGCACGTCCATGCCCAGCGCCAGCGCCGGGGCCGATACCGTGAGCGGCAGCGGCTGCGCCTGGCCGAGTGAGGCCGGTTTGAACAACGGCAGCACCGCAAACAGCAGATAAACGAAGATCAGCATCAACGTCATCAGCACCATCAGCCCGCTGGCGGTCACTGCCGCCTGCACGCCGCGGTCGATGCGCCCGCGCATGCGATCTCGGGGATGTTGATTGGCCGTCGTCTGTATCATGTGTCTCGCTGTCGCTGATGTAATCGGGCTTGCGCCGTAAGATAACCGGGCATCTTATGTCAGTTTTATGACGTTTGCATGACAAAGTTACCCACCATAACCCAGGTTTTTTAAACTGCAAAAAGACAATATGGCTTTGATATATTGCTGAAAAATGAACGTAAACACGCTTAATATCACCAAGGATAAGTCTGCTAATCTTCATTTCCTGCTGTTCATTTCGCCACCTGGCGCCCCACCTCTGAGAAAATTTATTGCCGCCGAAAAACGCCGCGCGCCAACGCAATGGATATGTTGGACTTTCCTGTCAATCTCTCGCAATAATGATGAAGGACACTAGAGCGGCATCCGGGCGCTGCGTCCCGGATCCTATTCTAAATTTGAACTGGAGTGGCAATGGGTCAGGAAAAGCTCTACATCGAAAAAGAACTAAGCTGGTTATCCTTTAATGAGCGCGTGTTGCAGGAAGCCGCAGATAAGAGCAATCCCCTGATTGAACGTATGCGTTTTCTGGGCATTTACTCCAACAACCTCGACGAGTTCTATAAAGTCCGCTTCGCCGATCTCAAACGGCGCATCCTGATCAGCGAAGAGCAAGGCTCCGCCGGTTCCTCACGCCATCTGCTGAAAAAGATCCAGGCCAAGGTGCTGAAAACCGATCAGGAGTTCGACGGTCTGTACAACGATCTGCTGCTGGAAATGGCGCGCAACCAGATCTTCCTGATCAACGAACGCCAGGTGTCCGAGAACCAGCAAATCTGGCTGCGGCAATATTTCAAACAGCACCTGCGCCAGCACATCACGCCGATCCTGATAAACCACGACACCAACCTGGTGCAGTTCCTGAAAGACGATTACACCTATCTGGCGGTGGAGATTATCCGCGGCGCGCGCACTGACTATGCGCTGCTGGAGATCCCGTCGGACAAGGTGCCGCGCTTCGTCAATCTGCCGCCGGAAGCGCCGCGCCGCCGCAAGCCGATGATCCTGCTCGACAACATCCTGCGCTACTGCCTGGACGATATCTTCAAGGGCTTCTTCGACTACGACGCGCTCAACGCCTATTCGATGAAGATGACCCGTGACGCCGAGTACGATCTGGTGACCGAAATGGAATCCAGCCTGCTGGAACTGATGTCCTCCAGCCTGAAACAGCGCCTCACCGCCGAACCAGTGCGCTTCGTTTATCAGCGCGACATGCCGAACGAGATGGTAGAACTGCTGCGCGGCAAGCTGGGCATCTCCAACTACGATTCGGTGATCGCCGGCGGCCGCTATCACAATTTTAAAGACTTCATCAGCTTCCCGAACGTCGGCAAGGCCAATCTGGTCAACAAGCCGCTGCCGCGCCTGCGCCACATCTGGTTCGACGGTTTCCGCAACGGCTTCGACGCCATTCGTGAAAAAGACGTGCTGCTCTACTACCCGTACCACACCTTTGAGCACGTGCTGGAGCTGCTGCGCCAGGCGTCGTTCGATCCGAGCGTGCTGGCGATCAAAATCAACATCTACCGCGTGGCGAAAGACTCGCGCATCATCGAATCGATGATCCACGCCGCGCACAACGGCAAAAAGGTCACGGTAGTGGTCGAGCTGCAGGCGCGCTTCGACGAAGAGGCCAACATTCACTGGGCGAAGCGCCTGACCGAAGCCGGCGTACACGTAATCTTCTCGGCGCCGGGGCTGAAAATCCACGCCAAACTGTTCCTGATTTCGCGCCGTGAAGGCGATGAAATTGTGCGCTATGCTCATATCGGCACCGGCAACTTTAACGAAAAAACCGCGCGCATCTATACCGACTATTCGCTGCTGACCGCCGACTCGCGCATCACCAACGAAGTGCGCCGGGTGTTCAACTTTATCGAGAACCCCTACCGGCCGGTCACCTTCGACAACCTGATGGTGTCGCCGCAGAACTCGCGCCTGAAGTTGTATGAGCTGATTGACAACGAAATCGCCAACGCCCAGGCCGGGGAACAGGCCGGCATTATGTTGAAAATAAATAATCTGGTGGATAAAGGGCTGGTAGATCGGTTATATACCGCGTCCGGCGCCGGCGTGAAGATCCGTCTGCTGGTGCGGGGCATGTGTTCCCTGATTCCCAACCTGCCGGGGATCAGCGACAATATTCAGGTGATCAGCATCGTCGATCGCTTTTTGGAACACGATCGGGTTTACGTTTTCGACAACAAAGGTGACAAACGGGTGTATCTGTCCTCCGCCGACTGGATGACCCGCAACATAGATTACCGTATCGAAGTGGCGGTATCGCTGCTGGATCCGGCGCTGAAACAGCGCGTTCTGGACATTCTGGAGATCCTGTTCAGCGATACGGTCAAGGCCCGTTATGTGGATAAAGAACTGAGCAACCAGTACGTGCCGCGCGGCAACCGCCGCAAAGTGCGCGCCCAGGTGGCTATTTACGAGTATTTAAAAGCTCTGGAACAACCAGGACAGTAGGCCAGCAACTATGCCGCTAAAAAACACTGCAACGAACAAACCGCAGGAAATCGCCGCCATCGACCTCGGGTCGAACAGTTTCCACATGGTGATCGCCCGCGTCGTCAACGGCGCCTTACAGGTATTGGGCCGTTTAAAACAGCGGGTGCATCTCGCCGACGGATTGGACAGCAACAACGTACTCAGTGAAGAGGCGATAGAACGCGGCCTGGCCTGCCTGGCGCTGTTTGCCGAACGGCTGCAGGGCTTCCCGGCGGATAACGTCACCATCGTCGGGACCCACACCCTGCGTCAGGCGGTGAACGCTGAAGTGTTCCTCAAGCGCGCCGCCAAAGTGATCCCCTACCCGATCGAAATCATCGCCGGCCAGGAAGAGGCGCGTCTGATCTTCATGGGCGTGGAACACACCCAACCGGAGAAGGGCCGCAAGCTGGTGATCGACATCGGCGGCGGCTCCACCGAGCTGGTGATCGGCGAAGACTTCGAGCCGCTGCTGGCGGAAAGCCGCCGCATGGGCTGCGTCAGCTTCGCCCAGCTGTTCTTCCCGGGCGGCGAGATCAGCAAAAACAACTTCCGCCGCGCGCGGCTGGCGGCGGCGCAGAAGCTGGAAACGCTGGCCTGGCAGTACCGCATTCAGGGCTGGCAGTACGCGCTGGGCGCCTCGGGCACCATCAAGGCCGCCCACGAAGTGCTGGTGGCGATGGGCGAAAAAGACGGTCTCATCACCCTGGATCGCCTGGAAATGCTCGCCGAACAGGTGCTGCAGTTCAAAAGCTTCGGCTCGTTGAGCCTGCCGGGGCTGTCGGAGGATCGCCAATCAGTATTCGTGCCGGGGCTGGCTATCCTGTGCGGCGTGTTCGATGCGCTGGCGATCCGCGATCTGCGCCTGTCCGACGGCGCGCTGCGCGAAGGCGTGCTGTATGAAATGGAAGGCCGCTTCCGCCACCAGGACATCCGCAGCCGCACCGCCAAAAGTCTGGCCGATCACTACAACATCGACCGCGAACAGGCCAAGCGGGTGCTGGAAACCACCGAGCTGCTCTACTCGCAGTGGATGGCGCAAAACACCAAGCTGGTGCATCCGCAGCTGGAGGCCCTGCTGAAATGGGCCGCCATGCTGCACGAGGTGGGGCTGAGCATCAACCACAGCGGCATGCACCGCCATTCGGCCTACATTCTGCAAAACTCCAACCTGCCCGGCTTCAACCAGGAACAGCAGCTGCTGCTGGCGGCGCTGGTGCGTTTCCACCGTAAAGCGATCAAGCTGGAAGAGCTGCCGCGCCTCAATCTGTTCAAGAAGAAACACTACCTGCCGCTGATCCAGCTGCTGCGTCTGAGCACCCTGCTCAACAACCAGCGGCAGTCGACCACCACGCCGGAAACGCTGCGCCTGACCACCGACGACAACCACTGGACGCTGCGCTTCCCGGCCGGCTACCTGGCGCAGAACAACCTGGTGCAGCTGGACTTCGAGCGCGAGCAGGCCTACTGGAACGACGTCGTCGGCTGGAAGCTGCTGATCGACGAAGAAGGCTCGCAAGACGAACAGCGCTCCGCCTGATCCCCGCCCCCTGCCAGCCAGGGGGTTTTTCTTTCCGCCCCGCCCTGTCAACCTAAACGAAACCCTAATACGCCGCGCCGCACGCCGGAAAAAAATGGACAACTTTTGTCATCAGCGCCTAAAATCCGGTTACAAATTCTCGAGCGAATAACACAGGATACCGGCATACCGGGTGATATATGCGCAAGAAAACCACCGGACAGATGACGAAGATAGTGTTGTTTATCAGCTTTATCATTTTAGTCGGCCGACTGCTGTACGCCGCCGTGGTGGCGGTGCCTCATCATCAGGAAAAAAAGCAGGCCGCTGCGCAAAACGCCGCCGAAGTCAGCGCCCCGCAACAGGACGCCTCCTCTGAATAACCGCCGCGCCCCGTCCGTTTCATAAAAATGACGCCGGCACTCGCTATGCTCTATCTTTTAATGAGCCTGCGTCAGGAAGGCCGAGCGCCCGTTAAGGAACACCATGTCAGCCGCAACCCATAACGTCAAAAAAGTCGCTGAACACCGCCAGCGCATTCTCACTCTGCTGTTGAACAATAAGGAATTGGTCGACGGCATTCTCGGCCGGCCAGGGGATGAACACGCCCTCAGCCAAAGCGAACTGCTGAACCAGACGGCGGAAATCACCGGCCTGCTGGACGACATGCACGCCGCCGACCTTGCGGACCTGCTGGAGGCGCTGCCGCAGGACGAACGTATGGCGCTGTGGCGGCTGGTGGGCAACAGCAAGCGCGGCCAGACGCTGGTGGAAGTCGCAGAACCGGTCTGGGACAGCCTGATCGAGGAAATGAGCGACAAAGACCTGCTCAAAGCGATCAAAACGCTGGACGTCGACGAACAGGCCTACCTGGCGCAATACCTGCCGCGCAACCTGATGGGCCGGTTGCTGACCTCGCTGGAGCCGGAACAGCGCGCCCAGGTGCGCGAGATGAGCCAGTACGCCAAAGACAGCGTCGGCTGGATGATGGATTTCGAACTGGTGACGGTGCGGCCGGACGTCACGCTCGGCGCGGTGCACCGCTTTTTGCGCATGCGCAAAACCATTCCCGACGCTACCGATAAACTGTTCGTCACCGACCGCAAAAACACCCTGCTGGGCGAACTGCCGCTGACCGCAGTACTGCTGAACGACCCGGAGATCCCGGTGCGCGAGGTGATGGACAGCGATCCCGCCACCTTCCAGCCCGAAGACAAGGCCGATGAAGCGGCCGGCGCGTTCGAACGTTACGACCTGATCAGCGCCCCGGTGGTTGACGCCAAGGGCAAACTGATGGGCCGCCTGACCATCGAAGAGATCGTCGACGCCGTCAACGAAGAGAGCGACACCAACCTGCGCCGCATGGGCGGTTTGAGCCCGGAAGAAGACGTGTTCGCCCCGGTCAGCAAGGCGGTCAAGACCCGCTGGGCCTGGCTGGCGATCAACCTCTGCACCGCGTTCGTCGCCTCGCGCGTGATCGGCCTGTTCGAACACACCATTTCCCAGTTGGTGGCGCTGGCGGCGCTGATGCCGATCGTCGCCGGTATCGGCGGCAACACCGGCAACCAGACCATCACCATGATCGTGCGCGCGCTGGCGCTGCATCAGATCGAAGTCGGCAACATCTCGCGCCTGATGCTCAGGGAGCTGGGCGTCGCCATCATCAACGGCGTGGTGTGGGGCGGCATCATGGGCGTGGTCACCTGGCTGCTTTACGGCGACGCGGCGATGGGCGGCGTAATGACGCTGGCGATGCTGCTCAACCTGCTGCTGGCGGCGCTGATGGGCGTGGTGATCCCGATGACCATGCTCAAACTGGGCCGCGATCCGGCGGTCGGCTCCAGCGTGCTCATCACCGCGCTGACCGATACCGGCGGCTTTTTCATCTTCCTCGGCCTCGCCACTCTGTTCCTGCTGTAATACGCCAAAAGCCGGCCCTGTGCCGGCCCTTTCCACCGGATGACATCGTTGAAAACGTGCCCTGATGATTCGCCAGAATAACAGAGCCCCCGCCGCCATTTGCCGCGTTCAAACCACGCCGTATTCCCTCATCCGTCACATTATGTTAACCAAGACAAGATTAGTGATATAAATAACACCTGAGGCTTAAACGATTAAGTAAGATGAAGCGCTCATGCGAGTATCAGCGTATCCGTTGATTTTCCTCGGCATGTGATGGCTCAGGGATAAGGGACTATGGAAAAGAAATGGTTTTCCGCCAGGGAACTGATGGGTAAGGCGGGCTTGCCTTCAACTCCGCAAGGGGTCAATTTGATGGCCCGGCGTGAAGGCTGGGTCAGCCGCCGCCGCAGCGGCGTACAGGGCAAAGCGCTGGAATACCATATCGATAGCCTGCCGTTCGGCGCGCGCAGCCTGTCGGCCTTGCGCGAGGCCGATCATCCGGAGTACGACGTCAAACGTCAGGATCCGATACGGGTCTGGATCGAGCATTACTACCACCTGACGCCGGCCGAGCGGGAAAAGCTGCTGGCGTTCCTGATGCGCGAGGGCATGAGCCGCCTGCTGCAGCTGATCGACGCCCCTCGCTAGCTCTGCGTTCAACTCTCCCCTTCCGGCGCCCAGCCGTCGTTGTGCCACAGATGCAGCGTGGCGTAAGAACGCCACGGGCGCCAACGTTCGGCGTAGCGTTCTATCTGGCGCGGCGTCATGCCGGGAAAACGCTGTTTGATCAGATAATCGCCGGCCAGGAACACGTCCGGCCACGACCAGGCGCGCATCGCGATATAGCTGGCGGTCCAGCTGCCGATGCCCGGCAGCGCGGTCAGCGCCTTGATGCCCCGCTCGATATCCAGCACGTTGTCGAGCTGCAGCCGCCCTTCGCCCAGCGCGCGGGCGATCTCGATCAGCGCCGCCGCGCGCTTCAGCTGCACCCCGAGCGGGCGCAGTTCTTCGGGCTGCAGCCGCGCCACCCGTTCTGCGGTGGGGAAGACATGGGTGATGCCCTCATGCGGCGTCGCCAGGGCTTCCCCCCAGCGTTCGGCCATCCGCCCGGCGAAGGTCGCCGCCATTTTTACGCTGACCAACTGGCCCAGCACCGCCCGCGCCGCCTGCTCGAAACTGTTCACGCAGCCCGGCAGGCGCAGCCCCGGCGCATCGGCCGCCAGCGAGCCCAGCGCCTCATTGATGCGATCCGGCGCGGCGTCCAGATCAAACAGCAGGCGCACCCGGCGCAACACCTCCGTCGTCACCAGACTGAGCGCAGGCGCGATCTCGACCCGAACCCGATTGCGCGCCTCTTCCGGCTGCACGCTGACCCAGCCGCAGTGTTCCGTGCCGCCCTGGCTGACGGCGATCGAGCGCAGGTAACGGCGTCCGTCGACCCGTTCCACGCCCTGCACGGCGCGCGCCTGCAAGAAATTCAGCATGCGCTCCCAGTCATAGGGCGGCCGATAGCCCAGGTGAAACACCAGCCCGCTGGCGGCGGCCCGTTCACCGCGCGCGCCGCCGCTGCGCAGCGCTGACGGGATCAGGCGGTAGCGCGCCTTGAACAGCTCGTTGAAACGCCGCAGGCTGCCGAAGCCGGCGGCGAACGCCACCTCGCTGAGCGGCAGATCGGTATCCGCCAGCAGGCGCTTGGCTTGCAGCAGCCGGTGCGACTGCGCGTAATCGATCGGCGAAGCGCCAAACTGTTCGGCGAAGATGCGCCGCAGATGGCGATCGGAAATGCCCAGCCGCGCCGCCAGCGCTTCGCAGCTGTGTTCGGACAGATACCCCTGCTCGATGAGCTGCACCGCCACCTGCGCATAACGGTTGCCCAGATCGATCAGCGCCAGACCGGGCGCCAGCTCCGGCCGGCATTTGAGGCAGGGGCGAAACCCCGCCAGTTCAGCCGCCGCCGCGCTCGGATAAAAGGTGCAATTTTCCCGCTTCGGCGTGCGGGCGCTGCACACCGGACGGCAATAGATACCGGTTGAAGAGACGCCGACGAAAAAGCGTCCGTCGAATTTGCGGTCACGCGCGCGCAGCGCGTCGTACAACGCTTGCTGTTGAGTATTCATGGCAACGCTCGGGGTCGGTTTTTTCGGCATTATGGGGCTCGGCTGGCGCGCTGACGTGCGGAATTCGGACATTAAGTTACGCGCCTTCCCGCCGTCCAGATTAGCGATTGTCTTTAATGATTATGCGTCTTAACAGCGTTCAGACGCACCATTTTTACCGCCACCGACATAAAGCCCCGCAGCCCGACGATTTATTGCCCCTGGCGCGGTACCCCCAATGCCCGACGCATCAGCCCATCGAAGGCGCGATCGGACAACAAGCGCCGCAGAAAAATCAACGGTTTCGCGCCAAACCCCACCGCATAGCGCGTTTTCGGACGATGGGCGGCGATGGCTTTGGCGATCGTATCGGCAATCACGCTCGGCGGCGATTGCCGTTTCTTGCTGGCGTCGCTGACCATGGCGTGGGCGACAGCATGAGCCTGAGCGGCGTACTCGCTCTGGCCGGAAACGCCGATCAGTTTTTCCGCGGCGATATCCGCCCATTCACTCTGGATGCCGCCGGGTTCGATCACCACGACGTCGATGCCGAAAGGTTGCACCTCCATGCGCAGACAGTCGCTGATGGCCTCCAAGGCGAATTTGGTGCCGTGATACCAACCGCCCAGCGGCGTATGTATTTTTCCGCCCATCGACGTAATATTGATGACGGTGCCGGAGCGCTGCGCTCGCATGTGCGGCAAAATCAGCTGCGTCAGCCGAACCGCACCGAACACATTCACATCAAATTGAGCGCGAGCCTCATCCGCAGAAACGTCTTCAATAGCGCCATAGGAGCCGTAACCGGCGTTATTGACCAGCACATCGATACGCCCCGTTTCGGCGATGATGGTCTTTACCGCCTGCGCCATGGAAGCATCGTCGGTGACGTCCAACGGCAAAACGCGAATGCCAGCGGCAACCAGAGCCTGCATGCGCTCAACCCGGCGGGCGGCCGCATAAACGGTGTGCCCGTGCTGCTTTAACGTGACGGCGGTGGCTTCACCAATACCGGACGAGGCGCCGGTCACCAGGATCACTTTGGACTTCATACTGACTGCTCCTTATTAGGATGATTGCGTTGGCGACTGCCTGCGCAGTCTGTATGTTGTCCACTTTAAGCGACGGGCCCTGCCGCAACCATGTCGAACCGCGCCAATCAACTCGCAGAATGCGCCAACGTGAACAGCGCCTCTCGGCTAATTCAGCCGCATCGCCTGGCGAGCCGCTTCCGGCGTTTGCCCTGTCCATTCGTGAAAGGCGCGGAAGAAAGAGTTCGGCTCTTCAAAACCGAGCAAAAAGGCAATCTCTCCGCTGGTAAGGGTCGAATGCTTAAGATAGTGGCGCGCCAATTTTTCCCGGGTGCCATTGCTCAGCGAACGAAAACTCTCGCCCTCATCTTCCAGACGCCGCTGCAGCGTCCGGCGGCTCATGCCCAATCTTGCCGCCACCGCATCGATGCCGGCGGTATTGCTGGGAATCAACTCCAGCAGCACCGCACAAACGCGCTCTCCGGTGGTTGCCGTGGCGCCCAGTTCACTGAGGCGACGACGCAGCTCGGGTTCGAAAACGCGCCACATGCCCTCATTCACTGTCAAAAAGGGACGCAAGGCATCTGCGGAGGAGAAAGTAATGCCCGGCCCTGCCCCAGGCGTTACCGCGCAGCCGAAGAAGGCTGCCAAGGGGCGCGAAAGGGCTGCAGGCGGCAGTTCAGGCAAGGTGATACGGCGCGCTTTTACCGGTTCGCGCGTGGCAAGCTGCGCCAGCCGAACATAAAATGCCAGCTCAGCCACCAGCAAAGACGCCGGTACTGCCTCCTCCGCCAACAGCCAGCGGGGTGAAATCGTCATTTCGCCTTCAGGGCCGATGGCGAGCTCCAGGCTCATCGGCGCCGTAAGTTGCTTGTATTTCGCTAACCGCTGGACAGCTTGCGCCAGATTGGCGCTGCACAGGGCGGCGAATATCGGAGGGTCAAACGATTCCGTTGACATCAGCGCAACGATTTTCAACGGAAACAACGGGTCGCCCGTTCCTTCCTCCATCGCGCGCCAGAAGCGGAAATATTCTTCCGTTGTGATCCCTTCCGCGGTGCGTGACAACAGATCTTCAGGCAATGCAGCCCGGCGTAAAACATCCGTCGGCTGGAGTCCCAGATCTTTCAGCAGGGTTCGCCAGCCGATATTCATGAGAAAGGTAGAGTTGCGCGTCATGGAATCCTCATCGCTGAGTCATAGGGAAAGGCATTCCCCGCTCGGAATACCTGTTGAGTATAAAGAAATGGCGTGCGTCTTGATGGGCGAAGCACGCCATTTTCATAGCCGACTGTGCCATTGCTGCGGCTTGAGCGTTATTCACACTGAGAAAGTTCGCGCACGCTAAATTTTTCGACACTCGCGCATTGGCGCATTGCCCGCCGGCCCCGTCTCGGGTAAAGTCGCCCCCCTTCATTGGCATGGGGACAAAAAAGAGATGTTTATTGGATTCGACTACGGGACAGCCAACTGTTCCGTTGCAGTGATGCGCGACCACGGCCCCGAGCTGTTGACGCTGGAAAACAACGCGCCCTATCTGCCTTCGATGCTGTGCGCGCCGACCCGCGAAGCGGTGAGCGAATGCCTGCACCGCCATTGGCAGGTCCCGACCGGCAGCGAAGAAAACCAGCAGCTGCTGCGCCGGGCCATCAGTTACAACCGCGAAGAAGACATTCCGGTCAACGGCGACAGCGTGCTGTTCGGCCTGCAGGCGCTGGCGCACTACATGGAAGATCCGGAAGAGGTGTACTTCGTGCGCTCGCCGAAGTCCTTCCTCGGGGCCAATGGCCTGAAACCGCAGCAGATCGCGCTGTTCGAAGACCTGGTGTGCGCCATGATGTTCCACATCAAACGCCAGGCGGAAAACGTACTGCAGACCGGCATCGATCAGGCGGTGATCGGCCGGCCGATCAACTTCCAGGGCATCGGCGGCGACGAAGCCAACCGGCAGGCGCAGGGCATTTTGCAGCGCGCCGCCGAACGCGCCGGTTTCAAGGACATTGAATTCCAGTTCGAGCCGGTGGCGGCGGGGCTGGACTTCGAAGCGACGCTGAGCGAAGAGCAAACCGTGCTGGTGGTGGACATCGGCGGCGGCACCACCGACTGCTCGGTGCTGCTGATGGGGCCGCAGTGGCGCGACCGTGCCGATCGCCAGCAGAGCCTGCTGGGCCACAGCGGCTGCCGGGTCGGCGGTAACGATCTGGACATCATGCTGGCCTTCAAACAGCTGATGCCGCTGTTCGGCCTGGGCGGCGAAACCGCGAAAGGCATCGCCCTGCCGGCGCTGCCTTACTGGAATGCGGTGGCGACCAACGACGTGCCGGCGCAAAACGATTTCTACAGCGCCGCCAACGGCCGCGTGCTGCGCGATCTGATCCTCGACGCGGCGGAGCCGGAAAAGGTCAAGCGCCTGCTGAAAGTGTACCAGCAGCGCCTGAGCTACCGATTGGTGCGGGCGGCCGAAGAGAGTAAGATCGCCCTGTCCGGCCAAACGGCCATTAGCGCGCCGCTCAATTTCGTGCAGGCCGATCTGGCGGAGAACATCAGCCAGGTTCAGCTCGCCGACGCCATCTCGCAGCCGTTGATGCGCATTCAGGAGCAGGTCAGCGCCGCGCTGGCCAGCAGCCAGACCGCGCCGCAGGTGATCTACCTGACCGGCGGCAGCGCGCGCTCACCCCTGCTGCGCGCCGCGCTGCAACAGCAGCTGCCAGGCATTCCGATCGTCGGCGGCAACGACTTCGGCTCGGTCACCGCCGGGCTGGCGCGCTGGGCGCAAACGCTGTTCCGTTGACAGCCCACGGGCGCGGCTCGCCGCGCCCTTGTTCATTGGAGGCTATGCATCATGTCGACCATCCTTACCCTCGACAGCGCCAGGCTGCGGCTGCGCCCCTGGCGTGATGACGATCTGCCGGCCTTTGCCGCGCTCAACGCCGATCCGCAGGTGATGCGCTATTTCCCGGCGCCGATGACGGCCGAGGGAAGCCGCGCGCAGGCCGAACGCATCCGCGCCTTCATGCAACAACACGGCTGGGGGCTGTGGGCGGTGGAAGTGAAAGGCGGCGCGCCCTTTATCGGTTTTGTCGGGCTGGCGCGGCCGGGCGACGACCTGCCTTGCGCCCCCTGCGTGGAGATTGGCTGGCGGCTGGCGGCGGCCCACTGGGGCAACGGCTATGCCGCAGAGGCGGCGCGCGCCGCGCTGGCGTGCGCCTTCGACACGCTGCACTTGCCGGAAGTGGTGTCCTTCACCGCCGAAGATAACCAGCCGTCGCGCCGGGTGATGACGCGCATCGGCATGCGCTTCGACGGCGAAACCTTCCTGCACCCGCGTCTGCCGGCGGGCCATCCGCTGCAACAGCACGTCTTGTACCGGCTGAACCGGCAAACGTGGCACGAACGCCACGGCGATTAATACAGCGTATCCTTCAGCCGCTGCGGCAGCGCGCTGTCGTACTCCTCACCGTCGAAGCGCGTTTGGCTCACCGCGGCCAAAATATGGCCGGGGCTGGGCAGCGCCGAACGTTCGAGGCGGCTGCCCTCTTCCCACAATCCCGAACGCAAGATCGCCCGGCTGCACTGGAAGAACACCGCCTCCACCCGAATGCGCAGCACCGAACGCGGCAACTGGTTGCGGTGGGCGAAGCGCTGCAGCACCGCCGGCGCCACCACGATCTCCGCCCGCCCGTTAATCCGCAGCGTTTCGCCGATGCCGGGGATCAGCAACAGCAGCGCCACCCGGTTATCGTGCAGGATATTGCGCAGGCTATCGATGCGATTATTGCCGCGCCGGTCCGGCAGCAGCAGGGTTTTCTCGTCTTCGATCTGGATAAAACCGGCCGGATCGCCGCGCGGGGAGACATCCATGCCGTCCGGCCCGACGGTCGAGAGGGCGGCAAACGGCGCCGCCTCGATAAACGGACGGTACGCCGGGTGGATATAGCTGACTTCTTTAAAAACCGAGGGCGCGGCGGGTTTGCCGTAAAGCTGTTCCAGCGCCGCGAGGTCGTTGATGATATCGCCAGACATTGCAGTTTCCTGAATAGGTCATATTGACCCCTTCAGCATAGAGCAAAATCGCCGGCGACTCTTACTCAGCGCTGGCGTGGTTCAGCGTCTGAATGTCGTCCGCATCCAGCGTCAGGCGGGTGGCGCTGACCAACTCATCCAACTGCGGCAACGAGGTGGCGCTGACGATCGGCGCGGTGATGCTCGGGCGCGCAATCAGCCAGGCCAGCGAGACCTGCGCCGGGGAGCTGCCGTGTTTGCCCGCCACCTGATCCAGCGCCGCCAGAATGCGGAAACCGCGCGGGTTCAGGTAGCGTTCGACGATGCGATCGCCGCGCTGGCTTTTGCCCTCGTCCGCTTTGCTGCGGTATTTGCCGGTCAGAAAACCACTGGCCAGCGCGAAGAAATTGATCACCCCGAGCCCGTGGCGCTGCGCCACGCCTTCCAGCTCGGCTTCATACCCTTCGCGCGCATACAGATTGTACTCCGGCTGCAGGGTTTCGTAGCGCGCCAATCCGTTGTTCTCGCTCACCCGCAGCGCTTCTTCCAGGCGATCCGCCTGATAGTTGGAGGCGCCGATCGCCCGCACCTTGCCGGCTTTGATCAGCGCATCGAACGCAGCCAGCGTCTCTTCCAGCGGCGTATCGCGGTCATCGTCGTGCGACTGGTAGAGATCGATATAATCGGTTTGCAGACGGCGCAGCGAATCTTCCACCGCCTGCTGAATATAGCGCGGCGACAGCCCCTGTTTGCCTTCGCCCATCGGTTTGCCCACCTTGGTGGCGATGATCACCTGGTCGCGCTTGCCGCTCTTCTTCAGCCATTCGCCGATGACGGTTTCCGATTCGCCGCCCCGGTTGCCCGGCGCCCAGCTGGAATAGACATCGGCGGTATCGATAAAGTTGAGCTGATTGTCCACCAGCGCATCCAGCAGGCTGAACGAGGTCGCTTGATCCGCCGTCCAGCCGAACACGTTGCCGCCAAAGGTCAACGCCGGCACCTGAATGCCCGAACGGCCCAGTTGTTTCTTGCTCATCACAAAGGCTCCATGGGTTAAATGATTTGCCTGTTAATTATTAGCGCCAAATGCAGGAAATCGTTAAAACGTATTGGCTATAAGCCGGAATAAATCACTTATAAACATAGCACGCGCAAATCACCCACTTATTAAGACAATGCTGACGGTTCCTCCATATTTCCTTCATTTTTATGCCGTCTTCGCTGGCTAAACTAGTATCCTGTAAGGAGTGTCATTTTTGTGGCAATGAGTGCCCGCGCCCCTGCCTTTTGGAGAGAATTTTCACCACCATGAATGCAAAACCCCAACGTCGTTCCCTGCTGCTGCGCCTGCTGGCTGCGGCGATTGCGATCATCGTCGCCGTTCTGGCCTGGCGCCATTTCAGCGCCGTTCAACCGACCGCCGGGACGACGCCGGGCGCGCACCAGGCCGCCGGTAAAACGGGAGCGGGCCGCGCGGCGAGCGGCAGACGCGGCGCGCCAATGTCGCCGGTGCAGGCGGCGACAGCCACGCAACAAACCGTGCCGCGCTATCTTTCCGGCTTGGGCACCGCCACCGCCGCCAATACCGTGACCGTCACCAGCCGGGTCGATGGCCAACTGATGGCGATCCACTTTACCGAAGGCCAGCAGGTCAAAGCCGGCGATCTGCTGGCGGAGATCGATCCCCGGCCGTTCCAGGTGCAGCTGACCCAGGCTCAGGGGCAGTTGGCAAAAGATCAGGCCACGCTGGCCAACGCCCGGCGCGATCTGGCGCGCTATCAGCAGTTGGTGAAAACCAATCTGGTTTCCCGTCAGGAGCTGGATACGCAGGCCTCGCTGGTGCAGCAGACCGAAGGCGCGATCAAGGCCGATCAGGGCGCGGTCGACAGCGCCAAACTGCAGATCACCTACAGCCGCATCACTGCGCCAATCGACGGCCGCGTCGGCCTGAAACTGGTCGACGTCGGCAACTATGTCACCAGCGGCAGCGCCACCGGTCTGGTGGTGATCACGCAGACGCACCCGATCGACGTAGTGTTCACGCTGCCTGAAGGCAACATCGCCGATCTGCTCAAGGCGCAAAAAGCCGGGCCGGTGAGCGTCGAAGCCTGGGATCGCACCAACCAGAACAAGCTGACGACCGGTTCGCTGCTGAGCCTGGACAACCAAATTGATACCGCCACCGGCACCATCAAGCTGAAAGCGCGTTTCGCCAACGAAGATGACGCGCTGTTCCCCAACCAGTTCGTCAACGCGCGGCTGCAGGTGGATACCCTGCACGACGCGGTGGTGATCCCGACCGCCGCGCTGCAGATGGGCAACGAGGGCAACTTCGTCTGGACGCTCGGCGAAGACAACAAGGTCAGCAAACATCGGGTCACCGCCGGCGTGCAGGACAGCCGGCAGGTGGTGATCAGCGCCGGCCTCAACGCCGGCGATCGGGTGGTGACCGACGGCATCGATCGCCTGACCGAAGGCATGCAGGTGGAAGTGCTCGCGCCGAGCGAAGCGCCGGCGGCGGCCAACGCCAAGCGCGAACCTGACGTTCAGAGGAAGTCCTGATGCAGGTGATGCCTCCCAACGCCGGCGGCGGTCCGTCCCGCCTGTTTATTCTGCGCCCGGTCGCCACCACGCTGCTGATGGTGGCGATATTGCTGGCGGGGATTATCGGCTATCGCGCGCTGCCGGTGTCCGCCCTGCCGGAGGTGGATTACCCCACCATCCAGGTGGTGACGCTATACCCCGGCGCCAGCCCGGACGTGGTGACCTCCGCCATTACCGCGCCGCTGGAACGCCAGTTCGGCCAGATGTCCGGCCTGAAGCAAATGGCGTCGCAAAGCGCCGGCGGCGCCTCGGTGGTGACGCTGCAGTTCCAGCTGGCGCTGCCGCTCGACGTCGCGGAGCAGGAAGTGCAGGCGGCGATCAACGCCGCCACCAACCTGCTGCCGAACGATCTGCCCTACCCGCCGATCTACAGCAAGGTTAACCCCGCCGATCCGCCGATCCTGACGCTGGCCGTGACCTCCACCGCCATGCCGATGACGCAGGTGGAAGACATGGTGGAAACCCGCGTGGCGCAAAAAATTTCTCAGGTGACCGGCGTCGGCCTGGTGACCCTGGCCGGCGGCCAACGCCCGGCGGTGCGCGTAAAATTGAACGCCGCGGCGGTCGCCGCCTATGGCCTGGACAGTGAAACCATCCGCGCCGCCATCAGCAACGCCAACGTCAACTCGGCGAAAGGCAGCCTTGACGGCCCGACCCGATCGGTCACCCTGTCCGCCAACGACCAAATGAAATCTGCCGATGACTATCGCCAGTTGATCGTCGCCTATCAGAACGGCGCGGCGATCCGCCTGCAGGATATCGCCACCATCGAACAAGGGGCGGAAAACACCCGGCTGGCGGCCTGGGCCAACCAGCAGCAGGCGATCGTGCTGAACATCCAACGCCAGCCCGGCGTCAACGTCATCACCACCGCCGACAGCATCCGCGAAATGCTGCCGACGCTGATTAAAAGCCTGCCCAAGTCGGTCGACGTCAAGGTGCTGACCGATCGCACCACCACCATCCGCGCCTCGGTCAGCGACGTGCAGTTCGAGCTGCTGCTGGCAGTCGCGCTGGTGGTGATGGTGATCTACGTGTTCCTGCGCAACGTGCCGGCGACCATTATCCCCAGCGTGGCGGTGCCGCTGTCGCTGGTGGGCACCTTCGCCGCCATGTACTTCCTCGGCTTCTCCATCAACAACCTGACGCTGATGGCGCTGACCATCGCCACCGGCTTCGTGGTGGACGACGCCATCGTGGTGATCGAGAACATCTCGCGCTACATCGAGAAAGGGGAAAAACCGCTCGACGCCGCGCTGAAAGGGGCCGGCGAGATCGGCTTCACCATCATCTCGCTGACCTTCTCGCTGGTGGCGGTGCTGATCCCGCTGCTGTTCATGGGCGACATCGTCGGCCGCCTGTTCCGCGAGTTCGCCGTCACGCTGGCGGTGGCGATTTTGATCTCCGCCGTGGTGTCGCTGACGCTGACGCCGATGATGTGCGCGCGCATGCTCAGCCACGAATCGCTGCGCAAGCAGAACCGTTTTTCCGCCGCCTCCGAACGCTTTTTCGAGCGGGTGATCGCGCGATACGGCCAGTGGCTGAAAACGGTGCTTAACCATCCCTGGCTGACGCTCGGCGTGGCCGTGGGCACCCTGGCGCTGACGGTATTGCTGTATCTGCTGATCCCGAAAGGTTTCTTCCCGGTGCAGGACAACGGCATCATTCAGGGCACGCTGGAAGCGCCGCAGAGCGTCTCGTTCAGCAACATGGCCGAGCGCCAGCAGCAGGTCGCGGCGCAGATCCTCAAGGATCCGGCGGTGGAAAGCCTGACCTCGTTCGTCGGCGTCGACGGCAGCAACGCCACGCTCAACAGCGGCCGGCTGCAGATCAACCTGAAGCCGCTGAGCGAACGCAGCGACCGCATTCCGGCGATCATCAGCCGCCTGCAGCAGCAAACGGCGCGGTTTCCCGGCGTGAAGCTGTACCTGCAACCGGTGCAGGATCTGACCATCGATACCCAGGTCAGCCGCACCCAGTACCAGTTCACCCTGCAGGCGATGTCGCTGGACGATCTCAGCCTGTGGGTGCCGCAGCTGATGGATGAGCTGAAACAAACCCCGCAGCTGGCGGACGTCACCAGCGACTGGCAGGATCAGGGGTTGGTGGCCTACGTTAACGTCGATCGCGATTCGGCCTCCCGCCTCGGCGTCACCATGAGCGACGTGGACAATGCGCTGTACAACGCGTTCGGCCAGCGCCTGATCTCCACCATCTACACCCAGGCCAACCAATACCGCGTGGTGCTGGAGCACGACGTCAGCGCGACACCGGGGTTGGCGGCGCTCAATGAGATCCGTCTGAGCGGCAACGACGGCGCCGTGGTGCCGCTGAGCGCCATCGCCAAAATCGAAGAGCGCTTCGGCCCGCTGTCGGTCAACCATCTCGACCAGTTCCCGTCGGCCACCGTTTCGTTCAACGTCGCCGACGGCTACTCGCTCGGCGAGGCGGTGGATGCGGTCACCCTGGCGGAAAAAAATCTCAACATGCCAAGGGACATCACCACCCAATTCCAGGGGGCGACCCTGGCCTTCCAGGCGGCGCTCGGCAGCACGCTGTGGCTGATTTTGGCGGCGGTGGTGGCGATGTACATCGTGCTGGGCGTGCTGTATGAAAGCTTCATTCATCCGGTCACCATCCTCTCCACTCTGCCGACCGCCGGGGTCGGCGCGCTGCTCGCGCTGATGATGGCCGGCAGCGAGCTGGACGTGATCGCCATCATCGGCATCATCCTGCTGATCGGCATCGTGAAGAAGAACGCCATCATGATGATCGACTTCGCGCTGGCGGCGGAACGCGAGCAGGGCTTATCGCCGCGCGACGCCATCTATCAGGCCTGCCTGCTGCGTTTCCGGCCGATCCTGATGACCACGCTGGCGGCCCTGCTCGGCGCGCTGCCGCTGATGCTGAGCACCGGCGTCGGTGCGGAGCTGCGGCATCCGCTCGGCGTCTGTATGGTCGGCGGTTTGATCATGAGCCAGATCCTGACGCTGTTCACCACGCCGGTGATCTACCTGCTGTTTGACAAGCTGGCGCGCAACACGCATCGCCAGCCGGATACGCAGGAGTTGCCGTGAGATTCTTCGCCCTGTTCATTCACCGGCCGGTGGCCACCACCCTGCTGACGCTGGCCATCGCCATCAGCGGCGCGATCGGCTTTCGCCTGCTGCCGGTGTCGCCACTGCCGCAGGTGGATTTTCCGGTGATTTCGATCAGCGCGTCGCTGCCGGGCGCCTCGCCGGAAACCATGGCGTCTTCGGTGGCGACGCCGCTGGAGCGCGCGCTGGGCCGCATCGCCGGGGTTAACGAAATGACGTCGATGAGCTCGCTCGGCAGTACCCGAGTCATTTTGCAGTTCGATCTCGATCGCGACATCAACGGCGCCGCGCGCGACGTGCAGGCGGCGATTAACGCCGCGCAAAGCCTGCTGCCGACCGGCATGCCGAGCCGCCCCAGCTACCGCAAGGTCAACCCTTCCGACGCGCCGATCATGATCCTGACGCTGACCTCGGACACCTACAGCCAGGGGCAGCTTTACGATTTCGCCTCCACCCAGCTGGCGCAGAAGATCAGCCAGACTGAGGGCGTCGGCGACGTTTCCGTCGGCGGCAGCTCGCTGCCGGCGGTGCGGGTGGAGCTGAACCCTTCGGCGCTGTTCAATCAGGGCGTGTCGTTGGACACCGTACGGCAGGCCATCGCCAACGCCAACGTGCGCCGCCCGCAGGGCGCCGTGGAAAACCCGCAGCAGCGCTGGCAGATCCAGGCCAACGACGCGCTGAAAACCGCCGATGCTTATCGTCCGCTGATCATTCATTACAACAACGGCTCGGCGGTGCGTTTAGCCGACGTGGCCGAGGTCAAAGACTCGGTGCAAGACGTGCGCAACGCCGGGATGACCGACGCCAAACCGGCGATCATTCTGGCCATCAGCCGCGCGCCGGACGCCAACATCATCGAAACCGTCGATCGCATTCGCGCCGAGCTGCCCGCCCTGCAGGAGAATATCCCGGCCTCGATTCAACTCAACGTCGCGCAGGATCGTTCGCCGACCATCCGCGCGTCGCTGGCCGAGGTGGAACAGTCGCTGGCGATCGCCATCGGGCTGGTGATCCTGGTGGTGTTCATCTTCCTGCGCTCCGGGCGCGCCACGCTGATCCCGGCGGTCGCCGTACCGGTGTCGCTGATCGGCTCGTTCGCCGCCATGTATCTGTGCGGGTTCAGCCTCAACAACCTGTCGCTGATGGCGCTGACCATCGCCACCGGCTTTGTGGTGGACGACGCCATCGTAGTGCTGGAAAACATTTCCCGCCACGTCGAGGCCGGCATGAAACCGATCAACGCCGCGCTGCTGGGCGCGCGGGAGGTCGGTTTCACCGTGCTGTCGATGAGCGTTTCGCTGGTGGCGGTGTTTATCCCGCTGCTGCTGATGGAAGGCCTGCCCGGCCGGCTATTCCGCGAGTTCGCCGTCACCCTGTCGGTGTCGATCGGGCTGTCGCTGATCGTCTCGCTGACGCTCACGCCAATGATGTGCGCCTACCTGCTGCGCCACCAGCCGCCGCGTTCGCAGCGGCGGGCGCGCGGCTTCGGCAAAATGCTGCTGGCGCTGCAGCAGGGCTACGGGCGCTCGCTGAACTGGGTGCTCGGCCACTCGCGCTGGGTGCTGGCGGTGTTCCTCGCCACCGTTGCGCTCAACGTCTGGCTGTATATCAGCATCCCGAAAACCTTCTTCCCGGAACAGGATACCGGGCGTCTGATGGGCTTTATTCAGGCCGACCAAAGCATTTCGTTCCAGGCAATGCGCGGCAAACTGGAAGACTTCATGAAAATCGTGCGCGAAGATCCGGACGTGGAAAACGTCACCGGTTTTACCGGCGGTTCGCGCACCAACAGCGGTTCGATGTTCATCTCACTGAAACCCCTGTCGGTACGCAGCGACGACGCGCAGAAAGTGATCGCCCGCCTGCGCGCCCGCCTGGCCAAAGAACCGGGCGCCAGCCTGTTTTTAATGGCGGTGCAGGATATCCGCGTCGGCGGCCGGCAGGCCAACGCCAGCTACCAATATACGTTGCTGGCGGACGATCTCGCCGCGCTGCGCGAATGGGAGCCGAAGATCCGCACCGCGCTGGCCGCATTGCCCGAGCTGGCGGACGTCAACTCGGATCAGCAGGATAAAGGCTCGGAGATGGATCTGGTCTACGATCGCGAAACCATGGCGCGCCTCGGCATTTCGGTGTCCGACGCCAACAACCTGTTGAACAACGCCTTCGGCCAGCGACAGATTTCGACCATCTACCAACCGCTCAACCAATACAAAGTCGTGATGGAAGTGGCGCCGCCCTACACCCAGGACGTGAGCTCGCTGGACAAAATGTTCATCATCAACAACGAAGGCAAAGCGATACCGCTCTCCTACTTCGCCAGTTGGCGGCCGGCCAACGCGCCGCTGTCGGTCAACCATCAGGGGCTGTCCGCCGCCTCGACCGTCTCCTTTAACCTGCCGGACGGCGGCAGCCTGTCGGACGCCACCGCGGCGATAGAGCGCACCATGACTCAGCTCGGCGTGCCGTCCACGGTGCGCGGCGCTTTCGCCGGCACCGCCCAGGTGTTCCAGGACACCCTGAAGTCGCAGTTGATCCTGATCCTGGCGGCGATCGCCACGGTGTATATCGTGCTCGGCGTGCTGTATGAGAGCTATATCCATCCTCTGACCATCCTTTCCACGCTGCCTTCCGCCGGCGTGGGGGCGCTGCTGGCGCTCGAGCTGTTCGGCGCGCCGTTCAGCCTGATCGCGCTGATCGGCATCATGCTGTTGATCGGCATCGTGAAGAAAAACGCCATCATGATGGTCGACTTCGCGCTCGAAGCGCAGCGCAACGGCGGCATCAGCGCCCGCGAGGCGATTTTCCAGGCCAGCCTGCTGCGTTTCCGGCCGATCATGATGACCACGCTGGCGGCGTTGTTCGGCGCGCTGCCGTTGGTGCTGACCAGCGGCGACGGCGCGGAGCTGCGCCAGCCGCTCGGCATCACCATCGCCGGCGGCCTGGTGATGAGCCAGCTGCTGACGCTGTACACCACCCCGGTGGTCTACCTTTACTTCGACCGGCTGCAGGCGAAGTTCCGCCGCAACAAGCAACTGGCTCCGCTGCCCCATTAATGGCCGACTGATGCTGATGAAACACGCCGCCACGGTACGCTGGCAACTCTGGATAGTGGCATTCGGCTTCTTTATGCAGACGCTGGATACCACTATCGTCAACACCGCCCTGCCCTCAATGGCCGCCAGCCTGGGGGAGAACCCGCTGCGCATGCAGTCGGTGATCGTCTCCTATGTGCTGACGGTGGCGGTGACGCTGCCGGCCAGCGGCTGGCTGGCGGACAAAGTCGGCGTACAGCGGGTGTTTTTCAGCGCCATCGTGCTGTTCACCCTCGGCTCCCTCCTCTGTGCCCGTTCGGAAACCCTGAACGAGCTGATCGCCTCGCGCGTGCTTCAGGGCGTCGGCGGCGCGATGATGGTGCCGGTCGGGCGCCTGACGGTGATGAAGATCGTGCCGCGCGAGCAGTACATGGCGGCGATGACCTTCGTGACGCTGCCGGGCCAGATCGGCCCGCTGATGGGGCCGGCGCTGGGCGGTTTCCTGGTGCAATACGCCAGCTGGCACTGGATTTTCCTGATCAATATTCCGGTGGGCATCGTGGGCGCCATCGCCACGCTGCTGCTGATGCCCAACTACCAAATGCAGACCCGCCGCTTCGATCTCAGCGGCTTTATCCTGCTGGCGATCGGCATGGCGTCGCTGACGCTGGCGCTCGACGGCCATAAAGGCATGGGGCTGTCCGGCGGCGCCATCGCCGGCCTGGTGGCGCTGGGCGCAGCGGCGCTGTTGGGGTATGTTTGGCATGCCTACGGCAATAGCCGCGCCCTGTTCTCGCTGCGGCTGCTTCGCACCCCGACCTACAAAATCGGGCTGCTGGCCAGCCTGCTGGGGCGCATCGGCAGCGGCATGCTGCCGTTCATGACGCCGCTGTTCCTGCAGGTGGGCATGGGTTTCACGCCGTTCCACGCCGGGCTGATGATGATCCCGATGATCATCGGCAGCATGGGCATGAAGCGCATCGTGGTGCAGGTAGTCAACCGCTTTGGCTACCGCAACGTGCTGGTGGCCGCCACGCTGCTGCTGGCGCTAGTCAGCCTGAGCTTCCTGCTGACGGCGATGCTCGGCTGGCTGTGGCTGCTGCCGGTGGTGCTGTTCTTCCAGGGGATGATCAACTCACTGCGCTTCTCGGCGATGAACACCCTGACGCTGAAAGATCTGCCGGACCGGCTGGCCAGCAGCGGCAACAGCCTGCTGTCGATGGTCATGCAGCTGTCGATGAGCCTCGGCGTCAGCGTCGCCGGCATCTTGATCGGCAGCTTCGCCCATCACCAGGTGGTGGCCGATAGCCCGGCCATCCACAGCGCATTCATTTACAGCTACTGCTGTATGGCGTTGATTATCGCTCTGCCCGCGCTCGCCTTCGCGCGCGTGCCGGCCGATAGCGCGCCCAACCGCACGCTGACCAAAGAGCCGGGTACCGGCTCAACGAGGTTGCAATGAGGATAGGCATTACCGGAAAACTGTTCCTGGCCATTTTCGCTACCTGCATGCTGGTGTTGATCACCATGCATTGGGGGGTGCGTGTCAGCTTTGAGCGCGGCTTTATCGATTACATCAAGAGCAGCAACGAGCAGCGCATCAACATGCTGAGCGAAGCGCTGGAGGAACAGTACAGCCATCATGGCAACTGGATATTCCTGCGCAACAACGATCAGGTGGTCTACCAAATCATGCGTTCGTTCGAGCAGAATAGCGACAGCAGCCACAATCTGCCGCCCAAGGGGTGGCGCACCCAGTTTTGGGTGGTGGACAGCCAGTTCAATCGGCTGGTCGGGCATTCCGGCCCGTTGCCGAAGGAAGGGCCTCGCCACCCGATCCGCTACAACAACGAGATCGTCGGCTGGGTGCTCACCACCCCGGTCGAGCGCCTGACGCGCAATACCGACATCAACTTCGATCGCCAGCAGCGGCGCACCAGCTGGATTATCGTCGCGCTCTCCACCCTGTTGGCGGCGGCGGTGACCTGGCTGCTGTCGCGCGGCATGCTGGCCCCGGTCAAGCGCCTGGTGGCGGGCACCCACCGCCTGGCGGCCGGCGATTTCACCACCCGCGTGGCGGTCAGCAGCCAGGATGAACTGGGCAGGCTGGCGCACGACTTCAATCAGTTGGCCACCTCGCTGGAAAAAAACGAGCAGATGCGTCGCGCCTTTATGGCCGACGTGTCGCACGAGCTGCGCACGCCGCTGGCGGTGCTGCGCGGCGAGCTGGAGGCGCTGCAGGACGGCGTGCGCCAGCCAACGCCGGCGTCGCTCAGCTCGCTGCAGGCCGAGGTATCCACCCTGACCAAACTGGTCGACGATCTGCACCAGCTGTCGCTCTCCGATCTCGGCGCGCTGGCCTATCGCAAGACGTCGGTGGACTGCGTGCACCTGGTGCAGATCGCCGTCGCCGCCTTCCGCGAACGCTTCCGCGCCAAAGGGCTGGAGATCGTCACCCATCTGCCGGCGCAGGCGCCGCTGTTCGGCGATCCCGATCGCCTGAACCAACTGTTCAATAACCTGCTGGAAAACAGCCTGCGTTACACCGACGCCGGCGGCCGGTTGGAGATCGGCGTCGAGCAGCAGCCGGGGCGGCTGCTCCTTTACTGGCAGGACAGCGCGCCGGGCATCAGCGATCAGCAACTGACGCGCATTTTCGAACGTTTCTACCGGGCGGAAGGTTCACGCAACCGCGCCAGCGGCGGTTCCGGGCTGGGGTTGGCGATCTGCCACAACATCGTGGAAGCGCACGACGGGAAAATCCGCGCCGAGCATTCGCCTTTAGGCGGCGTGCGCATTACAGTAGAATTTGCTACCCCGATAAAAAATAAGGCGCCCTGATGGACATTCAGAATCAACCCGTGCAAATCATGATTGTTGAAGATGAGCCCAAGCTGGGCCAGCTGCTGGTGGATTATCTCCAGGCGGCGGGCTACGCCACCCGCTGGCTGACCAACGGCAATGAGGTGGTGCCGACCGTGCACCAGCATCCGCCGGCGCTGATCTTGCTCGACCTGATGTTGCCGGGGGCCGACGGCCTGACGGTGTGCCGCGAGCTGCGCCGCTTCAGCGACGTGCCCATCGTGATGGTGACGGCGAAAATCGAAGAGATTGACCGCCTGTTGGGATTGGAGATCGGTGCCGACGATTACATCTGCAAACCCTACAGCCCGCGCGAAGTGGTGGCGCGGGTGAAAACCATCCTACGCCGCAGCTATCGGCCGCAGGAGAACGCGCGGGAAGATGACCTGCTGCACATCGATGAACCGCGCTTCCAGGCCAGCTATCAGGGGCAGTTATTGGATCTGACGCCGGCGGAGTTCCGCCTGCTGAAAACGCTGGCCAGCCAGCCGGGCAACGTGTTTTCACGCGAGCAGCTGCTGAACAACCTGTACGACGACTACCGGGTGGTCACCGACCGCACCATCGACAGCCACATCAAAAACCTGCGCCGCAAACTGGAACTGATCGACGGGGAAAAATCCTTCATCCGCTCGGTATACGGCGTGGGCTACCGCTGGGAAGCCGAGCCATGCCGGCTGATGAATGGGGTTTAGGGGAAATCAGCGCGTCCAGTCTTCAACCGCCAACCCGGGCACCATGGCGAATGCGCGATCGTTGGTCACCAGCGTCGCGCCACGGCTCTGCGCGTGAGCGGCGATCAGTTGATCGATCGCGCCCATGATTTTGCCCTTCCTCTCCATGGTTGCCCGCATTTCACCGTAGCAACGGGCGGCCTCGCTATCCCATGCATAGACCGTCACTGCAGCAAGAAAGGCCTCGACCATGCTTTGCAACGCCTTGTTCCGCCGTTTAGCCACACCGTAAAGCAGTTCCGCCTCCGTGACGCTGGAAATACATACGGCAGAAGGCGGGAGCTTTTCCATGACGTTAAGCACCTGCGGATGCTGCCGAAACAAGTGGCTGACGGTGTTGGTATCAAACATGTACATCGCCTACTCTTCCTCTGAGAACGGATCGCGGTCTGCCACCCCTTGCTGACGATCTTCCGCGCCAAGAAATTCTTGCGGCACCGGCGTTTGGGCGATAATGCTCAGCAGCGGTGCCCAGCTGTCCGGCTTTGCCGGATATTTGGATAAAATCACGTTGCCCTCCCGATCGCGACGGATATAGACACGATCCGTATCAAATTCAAATTCCACCGGTAACCTCACCGCCTGATTTCTGCCGTTTTTAAACAGCTTTGCGATTCTTTCCATCTTGACACCTCCACAGCAGGCATAGGCCAAAGCATATGCCTGTAGCGTGTCGATGCCAAGATATGTCGCTCATTTTTCATCCACATTGACGAAACGGCCAAACAGTAACGCACGATCTCACGGGGTGAAACCCTGTTCCCCTTGTTATGCGGCGCACTGCGCAATCGCCGCCCGCTCCCTTAGCTTCCCGTGCGGCGCTGTGCTTCTCGGACGAAAACTCCGCGCCGGCGCAAAAAAACTGCGCATTTTTTCGACTAAGCTGCTGTGAGGTTTAGCCGCCGATTTTCAAGCGATTGGCTACACTTACATCACGAATCGGAACCTACAGGAGAAGAACCATGGCAATCGGTCATTACGAGCTGAAAAAAGCAAAGAACGGACAGTACCACTTCAACCTGAAAGCCAGTAACGGCGAGATCATTCTGGCCAGCGAGATGTATGCCAGCAAAGCCTCGGCGGAGAACGGCATCGCCTCGGTGCAGACCAATTCACCGCACGAAGCGCAGTACGAACTGAAGCACAGCGCCAGCAATCAGCCCTATTTTGTGCTGAAGGCCAAGAACCATCAGGTGATCGGCGTCAGCGAAATGTACAGCTCCGAAAGCGCGGCCAAAAACGGTATCCAGTCGGTGACGAAAAACGGCCCGACCACCGACATCCGCGATTTGAGCGCCTGATCCCCCGTTTCGCCCGCGCGGTGGCCGCCACCGCGCGTTTTCCGTTTGACCGGGATCAATCTCCCTTGAATAAATCCGGTTAACTGCTGATTTCTTGCCGCACTGCGGCTACAATCCCCCGCTTTTACTGCGCCATCAGGTGGCGTGGTGCTGACCTGAAATCAGACCGAGACACACTATGTTTACACCGGAACTTCTCTCCCCGGCCGGCACGCTGAAAAATATGCGTTACGCCTTCGCCTACGGCGCCGATGCGGTTTACGCCGGCCAGCCGCGCTACAGCCTGCGGGTGCGCAACAACGAGTTCAACCACGAGAATCTGGCGCAGGGCATCAACGAAGCGCATGCGCTGGGCAAAAAATTCTACGTGGTGGTCAACATCGCCCCGCACAACGCCAAGTTGAAGACCTTCCTGCGCGATCTGAAGCCGGTTATCGATATGGGCCCGGATGCGCTGATCATGTCCGATCCCGGCCTGATCATGATGGTGCGCGAAGCCTTCCCGCAGATGGACATCCACCTGTCGGTGCAGGCCAACGCCGTTAACTGGGCGACGGTGAAGTTCTGGAAGCAAATGGGCCTGACCCGCGTGATCCTGTCGCGTGAACTGTCGCTGGAAGAGATCGCCGAGATCCGCGCCGAAGTGCCGGACATGGAGCTGGAGATCTTCGTCCACGGCGCGCTGTGCATGGCCTACTCCGGCCGCTGCCTGCTGTCCGGCTACATCAACAAGCGCGATCCCAATCAGGGCACCTGCACCAATGCCTGCCGCTGGCAGTACAAAGCGGAGGAAGGCAAAGAGGACGACACCGGCAATATCGTGCACCTGCACGAGCCGATCCCGGTGCAAACCGTCGAGCCGACGCTGGGCATCGGCGCGCCGACCGACAAGGTGTTCATGCTGTCTGAAGCGCAAAAGCCAGGCGAATATATGAGCGCCTTCGAGGACGAACACGGCACCTATATCATGAACTCCAAGGATCTGCGCGCCATCCAGCACGTGGAGCGTCTGACGCAGCTCGGCGTGCATTCGCTGAAGATCGAAGGGCGCACCAAGTCCTTCTACTACTGCGCCCGTACCGCTCAGGTCTATCGCCGCGCCATCGACGACGCGGCCGCCGGCAAACCGTTCGATCCGACCCTGCTCACCACGCTGGAAGGCCTGGCGCACCGCGGCTATACCGAAGGCTTCCTGCGCCGCCACGTGCACGAAGCGCAGCAGAATTACGACTACGGCTCCTCGCTCTCCGAGCGCCAGCAGTTCGTCGGCGAATTCACCGGCGTGCGCCGTGATGGCTGGGCGGAAGTCGACGTGAAGAATAAGTTCGCGCTCGGCGACAGCGTCGAAATGATGACACCAAGCGGCAACGTGGTGTTCACCCTCGAGAGCATGAAAAATAAGAAAGGCGAATCGATTGAGGTGGCGCCGGGCAACGGCCATATCGTTTATTTGCCGATCCCGCAGGATATCGATCTCAATTATGCGTTGCTGATCCGCAATTTGGCGGAAGAAAATAGCGCCGGGGCATAAAAATGAATCGCCGTCATTCGGCGGCGATTTTTAGCAAATATTAGAATTGGATCACATCAATGTGCGCGCAGCTTGGTTACTATCACGCTGCTTAAAACGAACAACGAAAATATTTGCATAGCAATACTAGGAACCACCTCCTTAGCCGGCCCAATCTCCCTTGGGCTGGCTTTTTCTTTATGGGTGCGCCTATTTTTTTCCACCACGCCTATTTCCATAACTTATTCCCATTATCCGTTTTAATAATAATAATCACGCCGCTTCGATATATAAATAACGCTACAGCGATTAATCCTAGCTTCTTTAACACTTTGCTTATTTCCGCGTAAAATTCAGATAAATTCGCATTGCTTCATATTCACTGAGCGCCGGGAAATAACCGGAATTAGCTGAATATTCTGATGGCCTGGTGGCGGCAGCTGGTTTATCTTGAGGCATTCTTGGTTTTCCGCCGGAGGATATCGGCAATGCCTCAACACTCACATGCGTCCGCCCTGCTTATCATCAACGGCAAAGGCGCCGGTAACGAAGAGCTGCGTCAGGCGGTCAACCGGCTGCGCGAAGAACAGATAACGTTGCACGTGCGCGTCACCTGGGAGCACGGCGATGCCGCGCGCTATGTCGCGGAAGCCGCACAGCTCGGCGTCGGCACCGTCGTCGCCGGCGGCGGTGACGGCACCATTAACGAAGTGGCCGCCGCGCTGGTGCAGCTGCCGGCGCACAACCGGCCGGCGCTGGGCATCCTGCCGCTCGGCACCGCCAACGACTTCGCCATGGCGTGCAATATCCCTCCGTCCCCCGAACTGGCGCTGCAGCTGGCGATCAAGGGCCGTTCAGTGCCGATCGATCTGGCGAAGGTCAACGGCGAGCGCTACTTCATCAACATGGCCACCGGCGGCTTCGGCACCCGCATCACCACCGAAACGCCGGAGAAGCTGAAGGCGGCGCTGGGCGGCGTGTCCTACTTTGTGCACGGCCTGCTGCGCATGGATACGCTGCAGGCCGACCGCTGTGAAATCCGCGGGCCGGACTTCCGCTGGGCCGGCGAGGCGCTGGTGATCGGCATCGGCAACGGCAAACAGGCCGGCGGCGGCCAGGAACTGTGCCCCAGCGCGCTGATCAACGACGGCCTGCTGCAGCTGCGCCTGCTGATCGCCGATGAACTGCTGCCGGCGCTGGTCGCCGCCCTGTTCAACGACGAAGAGAGCAACAGCATCCTCAGCGCGGCGCTGCCGTGGCTCGAGATCGACGCGCCGCATGAGATGACCTTCAACCTCGACGGCGAACCGCTCAAAGGCCGCCATTTCCGCATCGAAGTGTTGCCGCAGGCCATCGAATGCCGCCTGCCGCCTAACTGCGCCCTGCTGGGCTAACCTTGTCGGGCGCAGCCGCTGCGCCCCGCTTCTTCCCCTCCGTTCATCCGCTTCCACTCGCGATCAAATGTGATCCTCTCCGGCAAATTCATCAATTCATACTTGTATGGTAGTTAGTTCATGGCGTATTTTCGCGCTATCTCTCCGCAGCTACAGGATGTGAAGGTTATGAAAATCGTCAACGCCGAGGTGTTCGTCACCTGCCCGGGGCGCAACTTTGTCACGCTGAAAATCACCACCGATGACGGCATCATCGGCCTCGGTGACGCCACGCTGAACGGGCGCGAATTGCCGGTGGCCTCTTACCTGAAAGATCACCTCTGCCCGCAGTTGATCGGCCGCGACGCGCAGCGGATCGAAGACCTCTGGCAATTCTTCTACAAAGGCGCTTACTGGCGGCGCGGCCCGGTGACCATGTCCGCCATTTCCGCCGTCGACATGGCGCTGTGGGACATCAAGGCCAAGGCCGCCAATATGCCGCTGTATCAGCTGTTGGGCGGCGCCTCGCGCTCGGGAGTGATGGTGTATTGCCACACCACCGGCCATTCGATCGACGAGGTGCTCGACGACTACGCCAAACATAAAGAGCAAGGCTTCAAGGCGATCCGCGTTCAATGCGGCGTGCCGGGCATGAAAACCACTTACGGCATGGCCAAGGGCAAAGGCCAGGCTTATGAGCCGGCCACCAAGGGCGACTGGCCGGAAGAGCAGCTGTGGTCGACGGAAAAATACCTCGATTTCACCCCCAAACTGTTCGACGCAGTGCGCACCAAGTTCGGTTTCAACGAGCACCTGCTGCACGACATGCACCACCGCCTGACGCCGATCGAAGCGGCGCGCTTCGGTAAAAGCGCCGAGCCGTATCGCCTGTTCTGGATGGAAGATCCGACGCCGGCGGAAAATCAGGCCTGTTTCCGCCTGATCCGCCAGCATACCGTCACGCCGATCGCCGTCGGCGAGGTGTTCAACAGCATCTGGGACTGCAAGCAGCTGATCGAAGAACAGTTGATCGACTACATCCGCACCACCCTGACGCACGCGGGCGGCATTACCGGCATGCGGCGCATCGCCGACTTCGCCTCACTGTATCAGGTGCGCACCGGTTCACACGGCCCTTCCGATCTGTCGCCGATCTGCATGGCGGCGGCGCTGCACTTCGATTTGTGGGTGCCAAACTTCGGCGTGCAGGAATACATGGGCTATTCCGAGCAAATGCTCGAGGTGTTCCCGCACAGCTGGACGTTCGACGACGGCTATATGCATCCGGGCGACAAGCCGGGCATCGGCATCGAGTTCGATGAGAAGCTGGCGGCCCGTTACCCGTATGAACCGGCCTACCTGCCGGTCGCGCGTCTGGAGGATGGCACCTTATGGAACTGGTAAACACCATGCGCAGCGTCGTGATCGAACAGCCCGGGCGCCTGGCGATCCAGACGCGCGCGCTGCCGCAACCGGCGGCCGGCGAAGTGCGGGTCAAGGTGAAATTCGCCGGCATCTGTGGCTCCGACGTCCATATCTATCACGGCCATAACCCGTTCGCCCGCTACCCGCGGGTGATCGGCCACGAGTTCTTTGGCTTGATCGATGCGCTGGGCGAAGGCGTCGATCCGGCGCGCCTCGGCGAACGCGTCTCGGTAGACCCGGTGGTGAGCTGCGGCCACTGCTATCCCTGTTCGGTCGGCCGCCCCAACGTCTGCACCTCGCTGCAGGTGATCGGCGTGCACTGCGACGGCGGCTTCAGCGACTACGCCTGCGTACCGGCGCGCAATGCCTACCCGGTTCCGCCGGCCATCAGCGATCGCCACGCCGCGATGATCGAACCCTTCAGCATCGCCGCCAACATTACCGCCCATCTGCAACCGCGCCCCGACGACATCGCGCTGATCTACGGCGCCGGGCCGATGGGGCTCACGGTGATCCAGACGCTGAAAGGGGTGTATGGCGTCAAGCAGGTATGGGTCGTCGATCGCATCGCCGAGCGGCTGGACATGGCGCGCGCCAACGGCGCCGACGAAACATTCAACAACGCCGAGGCCGCATTGCCGCAGGCGCTGCAGCAGCGCGGCGTTCAGCCGACGCTGATCGTCGATGCCGCTTGCCACCCCGCCATTTTACCGGAGGCGATCGCGCTGGCTTCGCCGGCCGCGCGCATCGGCATCATGGGCTTTTCCGGCGACGCCTGCACCCTGACCCAGCAGAGCATCACCAGCAAGGAGCTGTCGATCTTCTCTTCGCGCCTGAACAGCGCGCGCTTCCCGCAGGTGATCGCCTGGATGGCGGACGGCAAGCTGGACCCGCAGCGTCTGCTCACCCACTGCGTGCCCGCCGACGACGTCGAACGGGCGATGCAGATGTTCGAGCGGGATCAGCGCACCTGCTGCAAGGTGCTGCTGCAGTTCGAGTAACGCCAAGGCGGCATCGGGGCATGAGGCGGCGCCCGCCGCCCGTGCAAACAACGAAGCATCACGATTAAAACGACACCCAGTGGAGTGCTTTATGTTTAAAAACCTGCGTTGGACCATCGTGTTCCTGCTGTTCATGGTCTACATGATCAACTACCTCGATCGCGTGGCGCTGTCGATCACCGTGCCGATGATCGAACAGGATCTGATGCTGAACGCCGAACAGTTCGGTCTGATCTTCGGCAGCTTCTTCTTCGGCTACGCCATTTTCAACTTCGTCGGCGGGCTGGCGGTCGACCGCTTCGGCCCGACGCTGGTGCTGGGCGTGGCGGTCGGCCTGTGGTCCATCTTCTGCGGCATGACGGCGATCGCCACCGGTTTTTACTCAATGCTGATCCTGCGCGTCCTGTTCGGCATGGCCGAAGGGCCGATCTGCGCCTCGGCCAACAAGATGATTAACGGCTGGTTCCCGAAGAAACAGGCGGCGACCGCCGTGGGCCTGCTCAGCGCCGGTTCGCCGTTGGGCGGCGCGGTGGCCGGGCCGATCGTCGGCTATCTGGCGCTGGCGTTCGGCTGGCGGCCGGCGTTTATGATCATCTGCGCCATCGGCATCGTCTGGATGCTGGTGTGGTTCTTCGTGGTGGCGGATAACCCGGCGAAAAGCCAACGCGTCAGCAACGAAGAACGGGCGCTGATCGCACGGTTGAAACAGGAAAATCTCGGCGAGGAAAGCGCCTTGAGCGACGCTCCGCACGGGCTGGGTTACTACCTGAAGCAGCCGATCATTCTGGTCACCGCCTTCGCCTTCTTCTGCTACAACTACATCCTGTTCTTCTTCCTGAGCTGGTTCCCCTCGTATCTGGTGCAGGCGCACAACCTGAACATCAAAGAGATGAGCCTGACCACGATGATCCCGTGGATCGTCGGCTTCGTCGGGCTGGCGCTCGGCGGCTATATTTCCGACAAGATCTTCAACATCACCGGCAAATTGCTGCTGTCACGCAAGATCGTGCTGGTCACCAGCCTGCTGGCGGCGGCGGTGTGCGTGGCGTTGGCGGGCACCGTCAGCAGCGTGGTGCCGGCGGTGATGCTGATGTCGGTGTCGATCTTCTTCCTCTACATTACCGGCGCCCTTTACTGGGCGATCATTCAGGACGTGGTGCATAAATCCCGGGTCGGCGGCGCCAGCGGGTTCATTCATTTGATCGGCAGCGTCTCCGGCATCATCGGGCCGATCGCCACCGGCTACATCGTGCAGAACACCGGCAAATTCGACAGCGCCTTTATGCTGGCGGGCGGCGTCGCCGCGCTGGGCGCGCTGCTGGTGCTGCTGGTGATCAAGGAGCCGCGCGCAACGGCGGGCGTGCAAATCTTAAAACCCTAACGCCAGACGGGGCGGCTTCGCCCCTTTGCTTACCTCTCCAGGGACATTGAACATGAGACTTTCCGACCACAGCGCGCTGCCGGCCGCCGTTATCCGGCCCGGCTACGCACGTGAGCGCGTGAAACCGCGCATGGCGCATATCGGCTTCGGCGCGTTTCACCGCGCGCACCAGGCGATGTACGCCGACAGGCTGGCCAGCGAGCACGGCAGTGACTGGGGCTACTGCGAAATCAGCATGCAGCACGGCCGGCAAAAGATCGCCGATCTACGGCAACAGAACCTGCTGTTCTCGGTGGCGGAGATGGACGACGACGGCTGGCGGGGCCGGGTCATCGGCGTGGTGCGCCAGGCGCTGCACCTGCAAACCGACGGGCTGGCGGCGGTGCTGGCGGCCCTGACGCAGCCCGAGATCGCCATCGTCTCGCTGACCATCAGCGAAAAGGGCTATTGCCACCACCCCGCCAGCGGCCGGCTGATGGCGGAACACCCGGCGATCGCGCATGATATCGCCCACCCGGCACAGCCGCAGTCGGCGCCGGGGCTGCTGCTGGCGGCGCTGCGCCTGCGCCGTGAACGCGGGCTGCCGCCGTTCGCCGTGATGTCCTGCGATAACATGCCGGCCAACGGCCAGGTCACGCGCCAGGTGCTGGTCGAACTGGCGCAGCGGCAGGATCCGGCGTTGGCCGACTGGGTGCGTCAAGAGGTCGCCTTCCCTTCCACCATGGTGGATCGCATTGTGCCGGCGGTAACACCGGAGGCCCGCGAACAACTGTTTGTCTGGCTGGGCGGCGTCGAGGATGAGGTCGGCGTGGCCTGCGAGCCGTTCAGCCAGTGGGTCATTGAGGACCGATTTCCCCAGGGGCGCCCGGCCTGGGAAAAAGTCGGCGCCGAACTGGTGAGCGACGTGCTGCCGTACGAGGAGATGAAGCTGCGCATGCTGAACGGCAGCCATTCGTTCCTCGCCTATCTCGGCTATTTGGCCGGTTATCAGCACGTCGGCGATTGCATGCAGGATGCGGATTTTGTCCGCGCCGCCCGTCACCTGATGCTGGCGGAACAGGCGCCGACCCTGCAGGTGCCGAACGTCGATTTGGCGCAGTATGCCGACTCGCTGCTGCAGCGTTACCGCAACCGCGCGTTGAAGCACCGCACCGCGCAGATCGCCATGGACGGCACGCAGAAGTTGCCGCAACGGCTGCTGGACGCGATCCGCTGGCATCTGGCGCGCGGCAGCCGCTTCGACTGCCTGGCGCTGGGCGTCGCCGGCTGGATGCGCTACGTCGGCGGCCGCGATGAACAAGGCGAGCCGATCGCCATCAGCGATCCGCTGCGCGAACGCCTCGCCGCGTTGGTCGCCGGCAGCGAGGAAGGCCGGCCCCGCGTCCTGGCGCTGCTGCAACTCGACAGCGTCTTCGGCCGCGATCTGCCCGATTCGCCTGACTTCGTCCACGCCGTCAGCCACGCTTATCACCAACTGCTGAGCCTGGGGGCCAAAGCCGCCGTCGCCGCTCTGCCGCTTACCGACCGGGAGGTTTCCGATGACCGTCACCACGCATAATGCCGTCAATACCGGCAATCAACCGCTGCTGCGGCGCGTCGCCAGCGCTTCGGCCATCGGCACCGCCGCCGAATACTATGATTTCTTCGCCTACGGCACCGCCGCGGTGCTGTTCTTCGGCCAGCTGTTTTTCCCCAGCGCCGATCCGCTGATCAGCACGCTGGCGGCCTTCGCCACCTACGCGGTCGGTTTCCTGGCGCGTCCGCTGGGCGGCATCGTGTTCGGCCATATCGGCGACAAAGTCGGCCGCAAGAAGGCGCTGGTGATCACCATCCTGATCGTCGGCCTCGGCACCTTTTGCATCGGCCTGCTGCCCACCTATGAGCAGATCGGCATCTGGGCGCCGATCGCGTTGATCTTTATCCGCGTGCTGCAGGGCTTCGGCGTCGGCGGCGAACAGGCCGGCGCGGTGCTGATGACCGCCGAATATGCGCCGCCGCCGCGGCGCGGCTTCTACGCCAGCTGGGTGCAGATCGGCGCGCCTGCCGGTTTCTTGCTGCCGTCCGGGCTGTTCGCGCTGCTGACCGCCGTGCTGTCGCCGGCGCAGATGCTGGACTGGGGCTGGCGCATTCCGTTCCTGCTCAGCCTGCTGCTGGTGCTGGTCGGGCTGTTTATTCGCCTGAAGATCGACGAATCGCCGGTGTTTACCCAGATCCGCGCCACCAAAGCGGTGGAGAGCCGGCCGGTGGTGGAAGTGGCCCGCCGCTATCCCGGCCTTATCGCCAAAGGAGTGTGCGCCAAGCTGATCGAAGCCTGCGCCTTCGCCATGTTCACGGTGATCGTGCTGGCCTACGGTAAGGCCAACCACCTCAACGAAAGCATTCTGCTGGAGGCGATGATCGTGGCGGTGCTGCTGGAGATTTTCGCCATTCCGCTGATGGGCCGCCTCTCCGATCGGCTGGGGCGCAAACCGGTTTACATCGCCGGCGCGCTGCTGCAGGTGGTGTGCATCGTGCCGTTCTTTATGGCGATCAACCTCGATAATTTCTGGGTGACGCAGATCGCCATGATCGTGGTGCTGACCTTCGGCCACAGCATGTGCTACGCGCCGCAGGCCTCCTACTTCCCGGAACTGTTCCCCACCCGCGTGCGCTGCAGCGGCATCGCGCTGATCTGGCAGATCGGCTCGCTGATCGGCAGCGGCATTCTCGGGCTGCTGGCGGTGAAGATCCTGCAGGTGACCGGCGGCCATTACTACGGGCTGGCCGGCTACATGATGGTGCTGGGCGTGGTGTCGGCCCTCGGCCTGAGCCTGATGCCGGAAACCGCGCCAGAGCGGCGCAAGCAGGAGTATCAGGATTGGCATCACTGAGTTACCCTGCCCGGCGGGTGGATTTATCCCCCCGCCCTCAACCAATAATCTGCTAGTATGGTGGCATTCGAATTCCAGCCAGATGCCTGATTGTCGCCATGTCTGAAACGTACAGTCTCACCAACAACGTCCCGGTCAACCAGCAGATCTATCGCTTCCTGCGCAAGGATATCGTCGACTGCACCATCCCCCCCGGCACCCTGCTGTCCGAGAAAGAGATCTCCACCCGCTTTTGCGTTTCGCGCCAGCCGGTGCGCGAAGCCTTCATCAAGCTGGCGGAGGCCGGCCTGGTGCAGATCCTGCCGCAGCGCGGCACCTTCGTGATGAAGATTTCCGCCAAGCGCGTGGCCGACGGGCGCTTTATCCGTCAAGCGGTGGAATGCGCCATCGTGCGCCGCGCGGCTGAGCGCGCCACTCCGGCGCAGCTGATGACGCTGGAGCATAACCTGCACCGTCAAGAGCTGGCGGCGCAGAACGGGCAAACGCGCGAATTTTTGGCGCTGGACGACGAGTTCCACCAGCTGCTGACCCAGTTTGCCGACTGCCCGCTGGCGTGGGAGACCATCGAAACCATCAAGGCCACCATGGATCGGGTGCGTTTCCTCAGCCTGAGCGAAGTCTCGCCGCCGGAGAGCCTGATCAAGCAGCACTACCGCATCTATGAAGCGCTGAAAGCGCGCGATGCCGAGGCGGCGGAGCGCGCCATCCACGATCATCTGCAGGAGATGATCTACTCCATCACCCCGATCGCCCTGCAGAACACCGAGTGGTTCGAGATCGAATAATCAACCGCTTAGCAAGCCGGGGGCGATCGCCCCCGCGTATTTGGCCACGCAAATGGCATTTCCTCTCAATCGCATCTATTGTTTGTCCTTGCCGGAGCAAGTTCGGTAGCATCGCTTTACAGCTTCAATCACCGCTTTTTACTGCGCCGGTGGTCAAAAACCCTTGCATTGCCGGTGTATGAAGAAGCTTAATCGGGAGTGAATCATGACTGATATTGTGCAGTTGCTAGGAAAGGAAGCGGAAGATCTGCTGCAACACCGCTGTACCACTATCCCCGCCGAGAATCTCTACCTGCCGGGCGCCGACTTCGTCGACCGCGTAATGATCGATAACAACCGCCCCAACAGCGTGCTGCGTTCGATGCAAACCCTGTTCAACCACGGCCGTCTGGGCGGCACCGGTTATCTGTCTATCCTGCCGGTCGATCAGGGCATCGAGCACTCAGCCGCCGCCTCGTTCGCCGCCAACCCGCTGTATTTCGATCCGAAGAACATCGTCGAGCTGGCGATTGAAGCCGGCTGTAACTGCGTCGCCTCCACCTACGGCGTGCTGGCGTCGGTATCGCGCCGCTACGCGCACAAGATCCCGTTCCTGGTCAAACTCAACCACAACGAAACGCTGAGCTACCCGACCCAGTACGACCAGACCCTGTACGCCAGCGTCGAGCAGGCGTTCAACATGGGCGCGGTGGCGGTCGGCGCCACCATTTACTTCGGCTCCGAGCAGTCGCGCCGCCAGATCGAAGAGATCTCGATCGCCTTCGAGCGCGCGCATGAGCTGGGTATGGTCACGGTGCTGTGGGCCTATCTGCGCAACCCGGCGTTCAACAAGGACGGCGTGGACTACCACTCCAGCGCCGATCTGACCGGCCAGGCCAACCACATCGCCGCCACCATCGGCGCCGACATCGTCAAACAGAAAATGGCGGAAAACAACGGCGGCTACCGCGCAGTGAAATTCGGCTACACCGACGACCGCGTCTACACCAAGCTGACCACCGATCACCCGATCGATCTGGTGCGTTACCAGTTAGCCAACTGCTACATGGGCCGCGCCGGGCTGATCAACTCCGGCGGCGCCGCCGGTGAGAACGATCTGCAGGAATCGGTGCGCACCGCGGTGATCAACAAACGCGCCGGCGGCATGGGCCTGATCCTGGGGCGTAAAGCCTTCAAGAAATCGATGAAAGACGGCGTGGCGCTGATCAACGCCGTGCAAGACGCCTATCTGGACAAGAAGGTCACCATCGCCTGATGTGACGGACCGTCTGTCCCAAAGCCCGGTTCGCCGGGCTTTTTTGTGCCCGTTATCCCGCCTCCCGCGCCGTTAACCTTCTCTTTCTTTCATTTTAAACTTTCAAAATAAAATATTTATCTTTCAAATTGTGATCTGTTTAAAACAAATAGCCCAACAAAGTGACTACTGTAAGGCCCATGGCGACAGAGCCGCCGTTCGCTCCAGGCCATATCAGTCCATTACAGGAGAACATAATGATTGAGCTAATCACCCACGGCGCCGAGTGGTTTATCGGCCTGTTTCAGAAAGGCGGTGAAGTGTTTGTCGGCATGGTGACCGGCATTTTGCCCTTGTTGATCAGCCTGTTGGTTATCATGAACGCGCTGATCAAATTTGTTGGCCAGGAACGTATCGAACGATTGGCGCAGCGCTGCGCGGGCAACCCCGTTTCGCGTTATCTGCTGCTGCCGCTGATCGGCACCTTTGTCTTCTGCAACCCGATGACCCTCAGCCTGGGGCGCTTCATGCCGGAGAAATACAAGCCGAGTTACTACGCCGCGGCCTCCTACAGCTGCCACTCGATGAACGGCCTGTTTCCGCACATCAACCCCGGCGAACTGTTCGTTTATCTCGGCATCGCCAGCGGCCTGACCACCCTCGGCCTGCCGCTCGGCCCGTTGGCGGTGAGCTATTTCCTGGTGGGGCTGTTCACCAACTTCTTCCGCGGCTGGGTCACCGATCTCACCACCAGTCTGTTTGAACGCAAGATGGGCATCCGTCTGGATCGCCAGGTGCAACTTTAATTCGTGGAGTGCAGCATGAGTGCTTATATCCGTATTGAAAAAGGCGCCAGCGGCTGGGGCGGCCCCCTGGAGCTGCCGATAGAGCCCGGCAAAAAAGTGGTGTACATCACCGCCGGCACCCGGCCTTCCATCGTCGATCGCCTCAGCGAATTGACCGGCTGGCCCGCCGTCGACGGTTTCAAAGAGGGCGAGCCGCCGGCGGAAGAGATCGGCGTGGCGGTGATCGACTGCGGCGGCACCCTGCGCTGCGGCCTGTACCCGAAACGCCGCATTCCGACGGTCAACATCCATGCCACCGGCCAGTCCGGCCCGCTGGCGCAGTTTATCCTCGAAGACATCTATGTCTCCGGCGTGCGTGACCACAACATCAGCCGAATCGACGCGACGGAGAACCCACCCGCCGCCGCGGTTGCAGCGCCGCCCAAGGCGCGCGACTACGACACCAGCAAGAAGATCACCGAACAAAGCGACGGGCTGCTGGCGAAGGTCGGCATGGGTATGGGATCGGTGGTGGCGGTGTTCTTCCAGGCCGGACGAGACACCATCGACACCGTGCTGAAGACCATTCTGCCGTTTATGGCGTTCGTCTCGGCCTTGATCGGCATCATCATGGCCTCCGGCCTCGGAGACTTTATCGCTCACGGCCTGACGCCGCTCGCCAACAGCCCGATCGGCCTGGTGACGCTGGCGCTGATCTGCTCATTCCCGCTGCTGTCGCCGTTCCTCGGCCCCGGCGCGGTCATCGCCCAGGTGATCGGCGTGCTGGTCGGGGTACAGATCGGCCTCGGCCATATTCCGCCGCAGCTGGCGCTGCCCGCGCTGTTCGCCATCAACGCGCAGGCCGCCTGCGACTTCATTCCGGTCGGCCTGTCGCTGGCGGAAGCCAAACAGGACACCGTGCGGGTCGGCGTGCCTTCAGTGCTGGTCGGCCGCTTCCTGACCGGCGCGCCGACGGTGTTAATCGCCTGGGCCGCCTCGGCCTTCATTTATCAATAATGTGATCCCCAGGGAGACGTTTATGCACACCATTTTTCACACCACCATCACGCAGATCGGCGGCTGCGCCCGCGACGCGTTGCTGGACAACATGCTGATCACCTTCCGTGAAGGCGCCCCGGCGGATATCGAAGAGTTCTGCTTCATCCACCGCCACGGCGCAACCGCCGGCGAGCTGCAGGTCGGCGGCGTGATGGAACTGGCGCAGCAGCGCTACGCCATCACCGCCGTCGGCAGCGTCGCCACGCAGAATCTGCGCGAGCTGGGCCACGTCACCGTGCGCTTCGACGGCGAAGCCGAAGCCGAATTCCCCGGCTCGATCCACGTATCCGGCCCGACGCCGACCGATATCCCGTTGGGCAGCACGCTGTCATTTATCGCATAAGGAGTAGACCATGTCTGAAGTAGCTGTAGTGATTGGCGGCGGCCAAACGTTAGGCGCCTTTTTGTCCCACGGGCTGGCGCAGGCCGGTTATCGGGTGGCGGTGGCCGATCTGAACGCCGACAACGCCAATCGGGTGGCGCGGCAGATCAACGAAGAGTACGGCACAGGCAGCGCCTGCGGTTTTCAAGCCGACGCCACCGACGAGCAGAGCGTGATCGCGCTGGCGACGGCGGTTGACCGGGCGTTCGGCCAGGCCAACCTGCTGGTGTACAGCGCCGGCATCGCCAAGGCGGCGCCAATCACCGATTTCCCGCTGGGCGACTTCGACCGCTCGCTGCAGGTGAACCTGGTGGGCTATTTCCTCTGCGCCCGCGAGTTCTCGCGCCTGATGATCCGCGACGGCATCGCCGGGCGCATCATCCAGATCAACTCCAAGTCCGGCAAGGTCGGCAGCAAGCACAACTCCGGCTACAGCGCCGCCAAGTTCGGCGGCGTGGGGCTGACGCAGTCGCTGGCGCTCGATCTGGCGGAGTACGGCATCACCGTGCATTCGCTGATGCTCGGCAACCTGCTGAAGTCGCCGATGTTCCAGTCGCTGCTGCCGCAGTACGCGCAAAAACTGGGCATCGCGCCGGACCAGGTGGAGCAGTACTACATCGACAAGGTGCCGCTGAAGCGCGGTTGCGACTATCAGGACGTACTGAACACCCTGCTGTTCTACGCCAGCGACAAGGCCTCTTACTGCACCGGCCAGTCGATCAACATCACCGGCGGCCAGGTGATGTTCTGACGCCATCGACGCCCCCTTCCGCGGAAGGGGGCCTAAGGAGAACCCCATGACACAAGCTTTGATCGCCTTCGCGCTGCTGGCCTGGCTGCTGCAAATCGCCTTCGGCTGGTGGCAACTGCAACGTTTCAACCGCGCCTTCGACGGTTTATGCCGGCTGGGCGCCGTGGGCGTCGGCCGTTCCGGCGGCCGTTTTCGCCCGCGGGTGGTGCTGGCGCTGGCCTTCGACGCCGATCGGCGGGTATGCGGCAGCCTGTTGCTGCGCGGCCTGACCGTCTTCGCCCGGCCCCACCCGCTGCCTCATTTACACGGATTGCATCAGCGGGATTTGCGCCCGGATGTGATCTTCCCCGAGGATCGCGCATGCCAGTCTGCACTATCGTTAGCGATTGACCCCAAATCGTGATATTTTCACATTAAAAGACATTACCTTTCATAGTGAATTATTCAGCGAGGGGAAATGCCCAACTCTTGTGAACGGGAATCGCGATGAAACCAAAGCAGCGGCAGGCCGCTATCCTTGAATATCTGCAGCGGCATGGCAAAACGGCGGTGGACGCCCTGGCCGAGCATTTCTCCACCACCGGCACCACCATCCGCAAGGATCTCACCCTGCTGGAAGAAGAAGGCGAGGTGATCCGCACTTACGGCGGCGTGGTGCTCAGCCGCGACGACGGCGATCAGCCAATCGACCGTAAAACCCATATCAACACCGAGAAAAAACGCCGCATCGCCAGCGCCGCCGTGGCGCTGATCGCCGACGGCGACTCGCTGATCTTCGACGCCGGCAGCACGGTGCTGCAGATGGTGCCGCACCTGGCGCAGTTCAATAACATCACGGTGATGACCAACAGCCTGACCATCGTCAACGCGCTGGTGGAACTGGACAACGATCAGACCATCCTGATGCCCGGCGGCACCTACCGCAAAAAATCGGCCTCGTTCCACGGCAGCCTGGCCGAATCGGCGTTTCAGCAATTCAGCTTCGACAAGCTGTTTATCGGCGCGGACGGCGTCGATCTCAACGCAGGCGTCACCACCTTCAACGAAGTGCACAACGTCAGCAAAGCGATGTGCGAAGCCGCCGGCCGCATTATTTTGTTGGTGGACTCCTCGAAATTCGGCCGCAAGAGCCCGAACGTGGTGTGCGAACTCAGCGCCGTCGACACGCTGATCACCGACCGAGACATCAACCCCGATTACCTCGCCGCCCTGCAGGCGAAAGGCATCAATATCATTCTGGTAGGAGACCCCGATGAGTAACGCCAACGCCCTGCTCGCCTTCGCCCGCGAAACGCTGGAGATCGAGTTGACCGAAGCGCAGCGCCTGCTGGCGCGCCTGGATGACAATTTCGTCTGCGCCTGCGAGCTGCTGCTGAACTGCCGCGGCAAAGCGGTGATTTCCGGCATCGGCAAGTCCGGCCATATCGGCAAGAAGATCGCCGCGTCGCTGGCCAGCACCGGCACGCCGTCATTCTTCGTGCATCCGGCGGAGGCGCTGCACGGCGATCTCGGCATGATCGGCGCCGACGACGTGGTGGTGTTCATTTCCTACTCCGGCCGCGCCAAAGAGCTGGATCTGATCCTGCCGCTGCTGGCGGAGAACGGCATTCCGGTGATCGCCGTTACCGGCGGCAAAGAGTCGCCGCTGGCGCAGGCCGCGGCCTGCGTGCTGGATATCGGCGTCGAGCGCGAAGCCTGCCCGATGGGGCTGGCGCCCACCTCCAGCGCGGTCAACACCCTGATGATGGGCGACGCCCTGGCGATGGCGCTGATGCGCCAGCGCGGTTTCAACGCGGAAGACTTCGCCCGATCGCACCCGGGCGGCAGCCTGGGCGCGCGTCTGCTGAACCGCGTGCATCACCTGATGCGCACCGGCGATCGCCTGCCGCGCGTGAGCGAAAGCGCCAACGTGATGGAGGCGATGCTGGAACTGAGCCGCACCGGGCTGGGGTTGGTAGCGGTCTGCGACGCGCAGCAGCGGGTGGTGGGCGTATTTACCGACGGCGACCTGCGCCGCTGGCTGGTGAAGGGCAACAGCCTGCAGGATCCGCTCAGCCCGGCGATCACCCGCCCCGGCTATCGGCTGCCAGAGCAGTGGCGCGCCGGGGAGGCGCTGGAAGCGCTGCACGAACAACACATCAGCGCGGCTCCGGTGGTCGATATGGACGGCGTGCTGGTGGGGGCGCTCAACCTGCACGATCTGCATCAGGCCGGCATCGGCTGATCAACGCCGGGGGGCGCCATCACCAGCGCCCCCCGGTCAGATCATTTCCAATCGGGATTGTTCTCGAACTGCTGCTTCAGCAGCGCTTTCATGTCGTCATTCGGCTTGCCGAGCCACTGGTACTTGGCATACTTCTTCGGATGATCGACGGCTTCCGGCCGATCTTCCACTTCCACCCGCACGCCCCAGGCCTGGGATTTGTCCGCGCTGAACGCCACGATCAAAAAGTTATTGCCGCAGTCGTGGGGCTTGCACAGGTTGCCGACCAGATACTCTTTGCCCTTCCAGTTCAGATTCTGCGCCGGCGTAGAGGTGCCGACGCCCTTGCGCGCCCAGCCCGGCATCCGCGCCTGGCCTTTGACCATGTTTTGCCAGCTGGCCTGATACCCCGGCTGCTGAATCAAATCCGATGTGGTGACGATTTGTTGGGCAAAGCTGCCCGCGCTGAAGCTGAGCAGTGCGCCAAAGAGGGCGCAACGCAGCGCCTGGTGTCCCGTCATAGTCCTTCTCCCTAGGTTAAATCAGGTTTCGCCCATAAAACCGGGCCTGAACTAGTCAGACCACGGTTGCGGCAAAAAGTTGACTCACCACCAGGCGTGAAAATGATGCACCGGCCCGATGCCGTGCCCCACTTCCAGCGTATCCGCCTGTTGCAGCGCTTGTTGCAGGTAGCCCTTGGCGGCGGCCACCGTGGCCGCCCAGTCGGCATGGCGCGGACGCAGCGCCGCCAGCGCGGCCGAGAGCGTGCAACCGGTGCCGTGGGTATGGCGGGTGGCGACGCGCGGCGCGGTAAAGCGCTGCTCGCCTTCGGCGGTAAACAGCCAGTCCGGGCTCTCGCTTTCGCTCAGGTGGCCGCCCTTCATCAGCACCGCTCGGCAGCCCATCGCCAGCAGCGCCCGCCCCTGCTCGCGCATCTGCGCTTCATCTTCCGCCGGCGCGCACGCCAGCAGCGCCGCCGCTTCCGGCAGGTTCGGCGTAATGATCGACACCAGCGGCAACAGCTCGCGTCGAATCGACGCCACCGCCTCCGGGGCCAGCAACGGATCGCCGCTTTTCGCCAGCATCACGGTGTCCAGCACCACGAATTCCGGCCGGTAATGGCGCAGCCGTTCGGCCACCGCCTGCACGATATCGGCGTTGGCCAGCATGCCGATCTTGACGCTGTCGATGCGCACGTCGCTGAACACCGAGTCCAGCTGCGCGGCGACAAACGCCGGATCGATGTAATACACCGACTGCACGCCGCGGGTATTCTGCGCCACCAGCGCGGTGATCACCGAGGTGCCGTAGGCGCCAAGCGCCGAGAAGGCCTTCAGATCGGCCTGAATGCCGGCACCGCCGCTGGGATCGGTGCCGGCGATGGTCAGCGCGTTAATGCGTTTCATCACAGATCCTCCCCGCGCAGCTGATACAGGGCGTCGAGGAACGCCGGCGTAAAACTGCCCGGCCCGGCGGCCTGCCTGGCCGCGAGGCCGCCGCAGTGGGACATCACCCGGCAGGCGGCCGCCACATTGTCCAGGCGATCGCCCGGCAGGGCGCAAAACGCCGCCGCCACCGCCGACAGCGCGCAGCCGGTGCCCACCACCCGCGTCATCAGCGAGGAGCCGCCTTCGATCGCCCAATCGCGTTGGCCGTCGGTGACGTAATCCACCGCGCCGGTGACCGCTACTACCGCACCGCTGCGCTGCGCCAGCTCACGCGCGGCGGGCAATGCCGCCAAGGAATCGTCGCCGCTGTCCACGCCGCGGCCGCTGGCCAGCAACCCGCTGAGCGCCATGATTTCCGAGGCGTTGCCGCGTATCGCCGCCGGTTTCTCGTCCAGCAGCTGTTTGGCGAAGGCGGTGCGGTAGGAGAGCGCGCCAACCGCCACCGGATCCAGCGTCCAGGGCTTGCCGGCCTGATTGGCGGCGGCCACCGCCGCGCGCATCGATTCGGCGCGCAGCGCGTTGAGGGTGCCGACGTTGATCAGCAGGCCGTCGGCCAGCGCGCTGAACTGCGCCGCCTCTTGCGGCTCCACCACCATCGCCGGGGAGGCGCCGAGCGCCAGCAGCACGTTGGCGGTCAGCGATTGCACCACTTCGTTGGTCAGGCAGTGGATCAGCGGAGGCCGCTGTTGGAATTGAGTCAGGCAGGCCGCGGCGCGAGCGCCGGGTAGTGCATCAGGTCGAGCGATCATATTCCTCCCAACCGGCGTTCAAGAAGGCGGCGCCGGTTGGGCGGCCGTGACTTCCCTACGCTGGCATTATCCAGATCAGGTAATACGGGTATTTCTCAGCCTTCACGCAGAAGGGCACCCCGAGTCATGAAAATCAATAGGTTGTGATCAACGTTGCGTTAATCCCTGAGCGGGATCATGCCAGCGGCGGCGCGGACAAACAAGCGAATAAATTCGCTCGCGCCTAAGCGATGTTGCCCTCTTTTCCCGCCAGATACAGGCTCAGCACGCCGGGCAGCTCCGCCAACGTAAACGCCACGCTCTGCGGCGCCGTTTTGAAGATGTGATGCAAGGTGCCGGCCACCAGGCTTTGCAACAGCCGGGTTTGCTGCAGGATCTCCGTCTCGGCGGTCTCGGGGCGACGCAGCTGCAGCACTCGGGCGATCAGCGCCAGGAAGCTGGACTTTTCGTCCGGCAGGTTCATTTCCCGCATCACCGGCAGGTAGTCGGCGTGCTCGCGCAGGTATTGCGCATAGGGTGAAAACAGCCGCTGGATCACCGCTTCAGCGGAGAGGTGCCGCCACTCGTCGTCGCTGGCCAGCGCCATGTCGCGCACCAGCGCCTCGATCGATTCGGTATGCCGATCCGCCAGCGCCTTGATCACCGCGTGGCGATCGGGGAAAAAGTGATACATCGAGCCGATGGAGGTTTTGGCGTGTTTGGCCAGCCGCTGCATGCTGAGCGCCGCCAGGCCATCCTGCGCCACGATCGCCGCCGCTGAATCCAGAATGGTTTGTACGCGTTGCCGCCCTCTTTCCTGCTGCGGCTCTCGCCCGGTGATGTGTTCGTCGATTTGCATATTCGTTTCTGCCCGCTGTCATCAACGCATTATACCCATTTGCCGCCGCGAAGGCAGGGTGACACAAAAAACTAGATTAACCCCTCTAGTTTAGAGTAGAGTATTTATTCTAGTTTCCCCTTGCGCAAGCATGGGGGTGACAAACAGTGACCTCACTCACTGAAAAAGAGTCATTTCATTCGGCCCGTCGACCAAGCCAATCGCCAGAGAACGCCCTATGCCCGACAAAAAACTGCTTATCACCTGCCTGACCGCGCTGTTGCTCACCGGGTGCTCGCCGGCACCGTCCATGGTGGTGTTCGGCGCTTCGTTCCCCGACTGGCTGTTTTGCCTGTGCGGCGGCGTGGCGGGCATGGTGGCGATCCACCTGCTGCTGCGCACCCCGGAAAAACGCGCCTGGCTGGCGCCGCAGCTGCTGACGTATCCGGCGCTGACCGCGCTGATCGCCATGCTGACCTGGTTACTGGTTTTCCCCCACTGAGACTGACGCCATGACCCAACCACAAACCTCCAACAAGCGCAGACTGCTGGTGCTTACCATCCTGGCGTTGACGCTCATCGTGGCCGCCGTCGTCGTCTGGCGGGTGGAAAACGCCCCCACTACCGACGATGCCTACGCCTATGCCGACACCATCGACGTAGTGCCGGAGGTGAACGGCCGCATCATCGAGATGCCGATCCGCGACAACCAGGAAGTGCGGCAAGGCGATCTGCTGTTCCGCATCGATCCGCGCCCTTACCAGGACGCGCTGGCGGCCAGCGAAGCGCGCCTGATCACGCTGAATGAACAGATCAAGCTGACGCAGCGTTCGGTCAACGCGCAGCAGTACAATGCCGAATCGATGAACGCCATCGTCAAACGCTCGCAGGCGCTGGTGGCGCAGGCGACCGACACCCTCAACCGCCGGCAGAAGCTGCTCGGCAAGAACTACGTTTCGGCGGAAGAAGTGGAAACCGCCCGCACCTCCCAGCGCTCGGCGCAGGCGGAACTGCAGGCCGCATTGCTGCAGGCGAAACAGGCGGAAGCCGCCGTCAGCGGCGTCGAAGCCCTGGTCGCGCAGCGTGCCGAAGTGCAGGCCGACATCGCCATCGCCAAACTGAACCTGGAGTTCACCGAGGTGAGAGCGCCGTTCGACGGCCGCATCGCCTCCCTGAAAACCACCGTAGGCCAATATGCCTCCAGCGCCAAACCGGTGTTCACGCTGATCGACACCCGCCACTGGTACGTGGTCGCCAACTTCCGCGAAACCGACCTGAAGGGCGTGCATCCCGGCGTGCCGGCCACGCTGTATTTAATGAGCGACGCCGGCCAGACCTTCAGTGGCAAGGTGGAATCGATCAGCTACGGCGTGCAGCCCGACGACGGCGGCACAGTGCTGGGCGGGCTGCCCAACGTGTCGCGCAACATCAACTGGGTGCACGTTTCGCAGCGCTTCCCGGTCAAGATCGCGGTAGAAGCCCCCAACCCGGCGCTGTTCCGCGTGGGCGCTTCGGCGGTGGCCAAGCTGAACCTGCGCCATGAAGAATAAAACGATGTCTCACGGCTGGCTGTCCCAGTTGATCGACGAGCTGCGCCCTTCGGACAGCCGCATCAACCTGGTGATCCGCGCCCTGCTCTCCAGCGCGATCGCCATCGTGATCTCGCAGACGCTGCAGGTGCCGTGGCTGGCGCTGTCGCTGATCGCTGTCTTCTTTATCACGCAGTCCAATATCGTGATCACCCGCGCAATCGGCATCCTGTTTTTCGTCAGCTCCACGCTGGCGATCGGCGCCGCTATCCTGGTGCTGAAATTCACCTACGACTACCCGATGCTGCGCATCCTGCTCTCCAGCGCGCTGTTTTTCCTCAGCGTGTTCCTGATGCGGGTGACCAAGGTTGGGGTGCTGTTCTTCCTGATGGCGCTGGTGGTGATCTACACGCAAAGCTTTGTCGATCTCACTCCGCAGGCGGAAGTGGTGATACGGCTGGTGCTGTGGGTATGGGTGGCGATCAACTACGCCATCCTGCTCACCCTGATCGTCAATACCCTGCTGCTGCCGGCTGAACCGCTGAAACAGCTAAAGGGCCGGATGAACGCGGTGTTGGACGAAACCCGCGCTATGTTGGCCAACGGCGGCGAGACGCGCGATCTGAGCGCCATCTCGCAGCACGCCACCGAGCTGCATAAGCTGCTGCGCTTTTCGGTGATGCGCAGCGATCGCTGCCGCGCCAACGAGCCCGGTTATCTGGCGCTGATCACCCTGGTGTTGCAGCTCAATATTCTGGCCTACCAGCTGCCGCCGGCTTTCGGCGCGGCCGCGCGTCAATTGGCGCAAGAGATAGACGCCGCCTGCCGCGCGCTGCAAACCGCGATCAGCCACGACAGCGCGCTGCGATTTTCCGTCGCGATCGCCGGCAGCGACGATCCGCAGGTGCCGGCGCCGCTCAATGAAATGGCCGCCCTCCTGCAGGTCTACGCCAACCGCAGCGACTACGCCGACGCCCTGCAGGCCGCGCCGCCGCCAAAAGTGCCCTTCTTTACCCCCGATGCCCTGACCAACCCGGTTTACATCCAGTTTTCGTTGAAAACGCTGCTGACCGTGCTGGTCGCCTACGTGTTTTATACCGCCGTCGATTGGTCCGGCATTCATACCATCATGCTGAGCTGCCTGATCGTGGCGCAGCCCAGCCTCGGCGCCACACAGCGGCGGGCGCGGCTGCGTCTCGGCGGCGCGGCGATCGGCAGCCTGCTGGCGCTGATCTCGGTGGTGTGGATCATGCCTCACCTCGACAGCCTCGTCGGCTTGCTGCTGCTGACGCTGCCGGTGATCGCCCTCTCCGCCTGGATCGCCGCCGGCTCCGAGAAAATAAGCTATGCCGGGGTACAGATCCTGTTCACCTTTTCCCTGGCGCTGCTGGAAAGCTTCGGCCCGGTCACCGAGCTGACCGAGATCCGCGATCGCCTGATCGGCATCGTGCTGGGAGTAGGGTTCGCCACCTTCATTCACGCCACGCTGTGGCCGGAATACGAAGGGGAGTCACTGCGGCAGCAGGTTGCCAACGTGCTGCGGGAACTGTCGCGCTTCCTCGGCGGCGAGAACACAAACGCCATCGGCATCTGGCAAAAGATCGAGGGCTGCGAAGCGGTGGTGGCCCGGGTGACGCTGGAGCCCACCTGGCAGCTGGCGGACGATAACCATGAAAGCTTCACCCGGCATATCCAACTGATCTTTAACCAGACGCGCAGCCTGTTGCTGACCAGCGAAAAGCTCAACACCTATCTGGCAGGCGGCGGCGCGGCGCTGTCCGCGCAGGAACGCCAGGCGCTGATCGAGGTGCAACGTCAGGGCGGGCGCGTTCTCGCCGAGTATGCGGCGCAGCTTTCCCGCGCGCCGCAAGCGTTGCGGGCGCCCGACTTTCATCCACCGTCGGCCGCCCTGCACGCCGACACCGTGCGCCATCTTGCTCAGGAGCTGAGCGACGGAGTCAATCGCCTGCCCGCCTGGGGCGACGCCTAGCATTTTCCGTTTGTGGCCATGCACGCCCGGCGCCATGCGCTATAGTGAGCACAAACCACCGGGAGATGTCATGCAAATAAGACCTTACCAAGAGGCCGATCGTCCCTTCCTGCGCACGCTGTACCTGGCGTCGCGCAAGGCGGCGTTCGGTTGGCGCAATACCTCAAACTACCAGTTGGAAGATTTCGACCGCGCGACGCTGGGCGAAGCGATTTGGGTGGCGGAAGACGGCGGCGTGCTGCTGGGATTCGTCTCCATCTACCGCGAAGACAACTTCATTCATAACCTGTATGTCGATCCCCATCAGCCGCCGCGCGGCGTCGGCAGTGCGCTGCTGCAAGCGGCGCAAGCCACCTTCACCGCCACCGGCTCGCTGAAATGCCTGGTGAAGAATGAAAAGGCGCTGACGTTCTACCGCAAACACGGTTGGCGTATTATCTCTACCGGCAACGACGGCGAAGAAGATTATTACCTGATGCATTCGCCGGCCCGCTAGCTCTTACCCGCGGCATCCGGCATCCCGCGCAGCGTCAGCCGCCAAAACAGCAGCGCGCTCAGGCTGACGCCTGCCCCCAGCCAGCAGACGCCGCTCCACCCCGCCCAAGCGTACATATGGGTGCCGGCAAAGGCGCCCAGCCCGCTGCCGACGGCGTAAAACAGCATGTAGCAGCCCACCAGCCGGCTATGCGACTGCGGGTGCGCGCGGAAGATCATGCTCTGGTTCAGCACGTGGATCGCCTGGCCCGCCAGATCCAGCAGCACGATGCCCGCCACCAGCCAAGCCAGGCCGCTGCCGAGCAAACCGAGCGGCAGCCAGGCCAGTGTCAACAGCAACAGACACGCGCCGCTGGCCGCCTGCCCCAGCCCGCGATCCGCCAGATGCCCGGCGCGCACCGCCGCCAGCGCGCCCACCGCGCCGACCAGGCCGAACGCTCCCACCGCGGCATGGGTGAAGTTGAACGGCGCCTGGCTCAGCGGCAACACCAGCGAACTCCAAAAGAGGCTGAAAGCGCCGAACATCAGCAGCGCGAGCATGCCGCGAATTTGCAGCGTGCGGTCATGCCGCAACAGGCTCAACATCGAACGCAGCAGCGCGGGATAACTCAGCGTGCTGGGCGCGGTGCGCGGCGCAGGCAGCAGGCGCGACAGGATCGGCAGCAATACCAGCGTCACTCCGGCGGAGAAGAAGTACACCGTGCGCCAGCCGCCAACGTCCGCCAGCGCGCCGGACAAGGTGCGCGCCAGCAGCAACCCCAGCACCACCCCGCCCTGCGCCGCGCCGACCACCCGCCCGCGTTCCTGCGGCGCCGCCAGGGCGGCGGCGAATGCGATCAGCCCCTGCGTCATGGCGGTGCCCAGTAGCCCCACCAGCAACATCCCCGCCAGCAGCCAGGGCGCGCTGTGCGCCCAGCCCACCAGCAGCAGCGCGCCGATCAGCCCCAGCTGTTGCCCCGCCAGCAATCGATGCCGGTTCAACCGATCCCCCAGCGGCACCACCAACAGCAACGCCAGCGCGCAGCCCAACTGAGTCACGGTGATCACCATGCCGACCGCCGCCAGGCTGATGGAAAAATCGCGGGCGATGGCGTCCAGCAGCGGCTGCGCATAGTAAACGTTGGCCACGCTGAAGGCGCTGGCGACGGCCAACAGCAGCACCAGGGCGGCCGGCAGACGCCCCAGCGCCGCACAGGGAGGATCCAGCGGTTTGTCGCTCATTGCACACCTCAATCTGGTTTCATTATTAAACCCAATGAACTTTAGGTGCAGAGGTTTTATAATGCAACCAGAATGTGCAGCTGGAGATAACCGCCGTGAAACGTAAAAGCCTGGAAGACGCGCCGTGCCCGGTGGCGCGCACGCTGGATGTGATTGGCGACTGGTGGTCGCTGCTGATCGTGCGCGACGCCTTCGACGGCGTCACCCGCTTCAGCGAATTTCAAAAAGGGCTGGGGATGGCGAAGAACATCCTCGCCACCCGCCTGCGCGCGCTGGTGACGCACGGCGTGCTGGAGATCGTGCCCGCCGCAGACGGCAGCGCCTATCAGGAATATGTGCTGACCGAGAAAGGCCGTGCACTGTTTCCGGTGATCGTCGGCCTGCGCCAGTGGGGGGAAGATCATCTGTTCGCCGAGGGAGAAGCGCACTCAACGCTGGTGGAAAGCGACAGCGGCCGCCCCGTGCCGCGCCTGACGCCGATCGGCAGCGCCGGGCAGACGCTCACCCCGCTGAATACCCGAGTGGTGAAAATACCTTAGCCGCGACAACGCTCAGCAGCGGGCATCCGGCTCCTGCATGATTCGCTTCGCAGCGCCATCCGGGTAATGTATAGTCCGCGTTTTACGGAGATCCCATGCTGACCAACTCATCCATTCGTTTGAACAAATACATTAGCGAGAGCGGCATCTGCTCACGCCGCGACGCCGATCGATACATCGAACAGGGCAACGTTTTCATCAACGGTAAACGCGCCACCGTTGGCGCCCAGGTATTTGCCGGCGATGTCGTGAAGGTTAACGGTCAGCTGATCGAACCGCGCAATGAAGAAGATCTGGTGCTGATCGCGCTGAACAAACCGGTCGGCATCGTCACCACCACCGAAGACGGCGAGCGCGACAACATCGCCGACTTCGTCAACCACAGCAAGCGCATCTTCCCGATCGGCCGCCTGGACAAGGATTCGCAGGGGCTGATCTTTCTGACCAACCACGGTGACCTGGTCAACAAGATCCTGCGGGCCGGCAACAATCACGAGAAAGAGTATCTGGTGACGGTCAACAAGCCGGTGACCGACGAGTTTATTCGCGGCATGGGCGCCGGCGTGCCGATGCTGGGCACGGTGACCAAAAAGTGCAAGGTGAAGAAAGAAGCGCCGTTCGTGTTCCGCATCACGCTGGTGCAGGGGCTGAACCGTCAGATCCGCCGCATGTGCGAACACTTCGGCTACGAGGTCACCAAGCTGGAACGCACGCGCATCATGAACGTCAGCCTGAAAGGGTTGCCGCTGGGCGAGTGGCGCGATCTGACCGATGACGAGCTGATTGAGCTGTTCAAACTGATTGAAGGCTCTTCGTCCGAGGCCAAGCCGGCGAAGAAGGCCCCGGCCAAATCCGCCGCGGCGAAAAAGCCGAGCGCCGGCGGGCCGAAAAGCGCCGACAAAGCCGCTGTGCCGGCCGGCCGCAAGCGCTTTACCCAGCCGGGGCGCAAGAAAAAAGGGCGTTAACCGCCTTCCCCCGCTCAGCCCGCCGTTGCGCGGGCTTTTTTATCGTGAAAGTCAGCCACAGGCCGCCACTGAGCCCTCACCATAAAAAAGGCCCGCATCAAGCGGGCCAGTCGGTACCAGAGAAGTCTAGAGGGAAAATCAGAACGACCAGCGCAAGTTGGCGTTGACCGAATTAACGCGGGTATCGGCGCCGAATTGCCCCTGATAGCCGACATCCAGCGTCGCGGCGCGCGACAGTTTCACGCTCACGCCGATATCGCCCACCATCACGTTGTCATCCACGGCCTGGCCCTGCGTGACGAACGCGTCGCTGCCGGCAAACGCCATGCGCGATGAGGTGTTCTTATCGCCGTAAGCATGCTGCCAGCCGAGCGAGCCGTAGAGGCTGACGTTCTTCGGCAGTTCGGTCACGCCGCGCACCCCGAGCGTGGAGTAGAAGGTATTCATCGTTTCATTGCGCACGCTCAACGCCGCCGCGCCGCCCGACTCCTGGAAGCTGTCGGTATGCAGGCGGATATAGCTCAGGTTGATGAACGGTTCGACGTTCATCTCCGGCTGGCCGAAACGGTAACCCGCTTCGGTGAACGCCAGCAGCGAGTTCGCGTCGTAATCTGACTTCAGCCGATCCGAGAAGCCGCTGAAATCGACGTTGCGCTTGCCTTCAATCTTGTGCCAGGTGTAACCCAGCGCGCCGCGCAGTGAGAACGCATCCTGCTGCCCGGCCGCATACAGACCGAGGTGGTAGTTGTCGGTATCGGCCTTGGAGCGGCGGCTGTCAACGTCGTAGTCGCCGCGGCTGTAACCGAAGTAACCGCCGATGCGCACGTTATGGTCCGCCAGTTTGCGATCAGCCCCCAACAGGAAGCCGGTGGTGTTGCCATCCAGCTTGCCCACGTTGCCGTTGCCGCTGTTTCTGCCCCAGGAACTGAAGGTCTGCCCCCAGACGCCGCTGTTTTGCGCCTGCGCCGGTTGCACCAGCGACATCGCCAACGGCGGTACCGGCAGGCTGTCGTTGTCGAACAGGCGCAGCATGCGCTGGTTCAGCACGTTGAACAGCTGGGTGCTGCCGGCGATCAGGTTAGACTGCATCGACGGATAGACTTCGCCGGACAGCTGATTGAACGCCTCGCGCGCTTCCGGCGCGCTCAGCAGCAGCAGCGAGTTGTACAGCGCCAGCGAAGGGCCGCTCTGCGTCAGCGTCGAGAGCGCGCCGGCGGTATTCCACTGGTTGCCGCTTTCGGCCACCGTTTGGAAAATGCCCGGCTTGCCGCTGCCTGGGTTCTCACCCCCCGGGTTTTCCCCGCCCGGGTTCTCACCGCCCGGGTTCTCACCGCCTGGGTTTTCTCCGCCCGGGTTTTCTCCGCCCGGGTTCTCGCCCCCAGGGTTTTCCCCGCCCGGATTCTCGCCACCCGGGTTTTCTCCGCCCGGATTCTCGCCGCCAGGGTTTTCACCCCCCGTGTCTTTCTGCGCGATGGTCAGATCCACGGCGTTGGCGCTGTGGTTCAACGCCACATCGAGGAAGGCAGACTTGGAGACCGCCGCCGCGAACTGGCCTTCAATGCCGCCGTCCGAGGTCAGAATGCGGTAGCTTTGGCCGGTTTTATAGCTGGTTTGCGGATCCAGCGCCGTCACCTGCACTTTGGCCTGATCGCTGATGGTGGTTTTGCCCGCCACCAGCAGTTGATCGCTGCGTCCGTCGCCGGCGATATCGACGTCATAGAAGGATTCGCCGATAAAGTTCAGGTAGCGTTTCAGCGTCAGCGTGCCGATATTGCCGTCGCCGGGCGAGATATGGCCGCCGGACTGGATCTCGGTCTGGCCCAGCGTGCCGTTGCCGCCCAGCGTGCCGCCGGCCTTGATCGAGGCGGCGCTGCTGTAACCCTGCCCGTTATTGACGTCGGAACCCGCCGTCGCGTTGAGGATCAGCGTGCCGCCGTTCTCGGCGCCGAGGGTTTGGATCTCAAAGATGTCGTCTTCTTTCTGGGTGTTAATGTCGCTGGCGATGATGAGCTTGCCGCCGCGCGCGGTGACGTTGGCCTGCAGGCCAGTAAGATCGCCGTTCAGCGTCGTATGCCCGGCGGTGTTGATCACCTCGCCTTCGCCGCTCATCTTGTTGCTGAAGACGTAATTGCCGTCGGTATGGTTAAAGTACACATAGCTGCGGAACAATCCGCCCCGCAGGGCGATCGCCGTCTGGGCATCGATAGTGCCTGCAGCGCCCGCCGCGCCGAGCGTCGGCTCGGTCAACCCGGTGCCGGTATCCATGTTGCCGCGGCTGCCGATAATCAGCGCGCCGCGGTTAGAACCGGAACCGGTCTTGCCCAGCACCACTTCGTTGCCGCCGGCGGAGAATGTCCCGCCGTCCATGACCGCCAACACGCCATTGCCGTAATCGCCGACGTTGACGCTGCTGCCGCTGGTAAACCGTGAGCCGTTGCCGGCGATCGTCAGCTCGGCGGTTTTACGCGCGCCCGAGACGCCCGCCACCTGAATATTACCGACGTTGACCGCAGCGCCGTTCAACACGTCCAGATCGCCGTAAAGCGTGAGCGCGCGGCCGACGTTCCATTGGGAATTGGCCCCCGTGACCGTGGCTTTCGGGCTCAGCGTATCGGTCTCGCCCGGCCCGCTGCCATTGCCGATGCGCGCGTCAAAGGCGGTGTTCAGCACCGCGCCGTCTTCAATCGCCAGCGTGGATCGCGCCCCTAAGTCGGTGCCGACGCTGAGAAAATTGCTGGTGACGCGAGAACCGGCGCCGGTGGCGATAAGGTGGCTGTCGTAGCCGCGGGTGGCGCCGACCACGATCTCTTTCGCGCTGGCCAGCGCGCCGTCTTCAACCCGCAAAGTGCCCCGCCCCAGATTCAGGCCGCCGCGCAGCACGAACTGATCGTTCACCGCGTTCAGCTCGGCGTTCGGCCCGCGGACCGTGACCAGGCTGTCATGAATTTGGCCGTTGAACATCCGGCCGATATTGATGTTATAGGCGCTGATCTTGCCATTCTCGATCAACAGGTTGCCGCTTTGATTACGGCCGACGTAAACGTCCCCGGTGTAGGCCAATGATTCGGTAATTTTTGAGTCGCCGTCAAAAATGGCATCGTCTGCGCGAGCGATATCGGCAGGCGCCAGCATCAACAACGGCGCGGAAAATAGAGCGAGGTAAAGTTTGGAAAGCGGTGTTCTAACCGCTAAAGGGTGCGATGTCTTGTCATTCACGGGCTATCTCCGTACTCGTTAGCGTGATGTCGCGAAATTTATTGTTATAGGGAACTCAATACACTAGAGGAGGTGTGAGACGTTATTTCGCGCACGCCGGTTTAGTGATCGTCGAAGCAAAAGCTTATTGCCCCCCGGCGCTGACGCTCCGACGATGAAAAACCAGGAAGCGGTAATACCGCCCCCCAAAGCGAATTATTTATGCGTGACCACCGGCGTACAGGTCGGCGCGCTCAGCGACGGCGACGAACCTAAAATTCCCGGCATCATCAGCGACGAGCAATCGAAAATGCGGCCTTTTTCCGTGGTGGCACGATAAGAAAGTTTTTGGCCGCCCAGTGCATCCGGCTGTGCGCCATTGACGTTGGTCACGGTAATTTCGTCCGACGATCCCAGCCCCAGCATTTTGGCGGTTTCCGCCTGCAGTAATGGAATGGCCTGATCGGTTTTCAGGGTGGAACAACCGGCTACCATCATCGTAACGGTTAAAGCGATAAGTGGTTTCTTCATAAATTATCCTTTATAACCAATCAGTTAAAATTACCGATTAGCTTTATGTTTTCTCTTATCCAAATCCTCGAATAATATATTTCCCTTTCCTAAACGAAAAAACCCTCCTAAAGTAGGGAGGGTTGATAATAATTCATCAGACCTATCTGATATTTGAAGGCGAAAGGAGAATCCTTTGGGGCAGGATTATGCGTTGGTCGTTGATGACCATCCATTGGTAGCAAGCGGCATCGCCAATTTTCTCAGCACGCATTGCCGATTCAAACAGGCGCATGTGGTGACCAATGAAGAGAGTTGCTACCGCCATATTAGGGAAAATGGCCCACCGCGTTTACTGGTGATCGATTTTTGGCTCTCTTCCGGTACAGCGTTGAAATTACTCAAAGAAGTAAAACAACGTTATCCGCAGGTGCGGATTTTGGTGGTCAGCGGCGACGAGAATAACGATATCTGGCAGAAAGTTAATAATGCCGGCGGGCATGGATTCGTGTTAAAAAACGAGCCGCCGGAATTATTCGCCAGGGCGGTTTTTGCGCTGAATAATAATCAGGAATGGTTCCCTGACGGTAATGAAGCCACCGTTAAAAGCCACCATGAACACTTAAATAAATTCAATTTAACGCCGAGGCAAATCGACGTATTAACTATGATGCTGCGCGGCCTGCCAAATAAAAGAATTGCGACGCAACTGTCTATTTCCGAACCCACCGTCAAAGAACATATCAGCAATATATTGAAAAAGATCGGCGTCAACAGCCGGGTGGAAGCCATCACGCTGTTGCACGGCAAACGGGATCCGTCGTCATGAGGTTTTTCCAGCATTTACAAAATGATGGCATCTCCCCGCGCGCGCAGATCCGCCTGCTGGACAACACCTTCATGCGGCTGGTGTTCAGCTTCACCGCCGTGCCTTTTGTCGGCATCCCGTTCGCCATCTGGATTTATTTGCTGGGCGACAAGCTCGGCCCAACCATTACCTGGATCATCGTTTACCTGCTATGCGCCGTGGCGATCCGAATAGGGCATCGGCGCTACCAGCGCGAAGCCAAAGAGAATGATGAAGACGCCGTGCTGCGCCGCTGGCTGCCGCGTATTAATAAGGTGGCCTTTATTCACGGGTTGGGGATCTCATCACTCTATTTAATTACGCCGCAGACCCATAACTTTGACTTTTTCCTGCTGCTCAATATCAGCATCGCCGCGATCGTCGCCGCCAACGCAACGCACCTGACGCCCGTCATCAGCACCTTTACCCGCTTTTTCTTCGCCTCCTGGGGGCTGCTGAACCTCGGCATCATCTGGCGGCTGGAAGACGTGATGTTCATCGTGCTGATGCTGAACTTGTTGTACGGCTTCGCCATTTACCGCCACGCATTAACCTCGCATGCGTTCTTTATTCAGCAGGCGCTGCTCGAAGAGCAAAGCTCGCGCCTGGCGGAGCAGTTCCGCCAGGCTAAAGAAGAGGCGGAACAGGCGCTGTTGGACAAGAACCAGTTCCTGACCACCGCCAGCCACGATCTGCGCCAGCCGGTGCACGCCATGGGCTTTCTGATCGAGGCCATCATCCACAAAAACCGCGACGACAGCCTGACGCCGCAGCTGCTGGATCTGCAGCAGAGCGTGCGTTCGGTGCATTTGATGTTCAATTCGCTGCTCGATCTCAGCAAAATCGAATCCGGCAACGTGCGCACCGCCGCCACCCATGTGGATATCGGCGCCCTGCTCGACTCGGTGGTCACCCTGTTCCGCGAAGAGGCCAACAGCCGCGCCCTGACGCTGCGCACCTGGCGCCCCAGACGGCGTATCAGCGTGATGGGCGATCCGCTGCTGGTGCGGCAATCGCTGATCAACCTGATCCAGAACGCCCTGCGCTACACGCAACGGGGCGGCGTGCTGATCGCCATCCGCCCGCGCGGCGCCGAGTGCCTGGTGGAAGTGTGGGACACCGGCGTGGGCATCGCCGACGAAGAGAAAAGCAAAATCTTCTCCCCTTACTACCGCCCCGAGCTGGCGTGGAAAATCGACAGCGCCGGCCACGGGCTGGGGCTGGCGGTGGTGGCGCGCTGCGCCAAGCTGATGAAGGTGAAGTACGGCATGCACTCCGTCGAAGGCAAAGGATCGCGTTTCTGGATGCGCTTCACGCAATACATCGGCGAAGACAAAGCGCCGGAAACCGCGGCCGCCTACGACAACACCGCCACGCCTACCCGCTATGCGCCACTGCGCGGCGCCTGCCTGGTGGTGGACGATGATCCCTTGGTGACCTCCGCCTGGGAGAGCCTGATGAGCACCTGGGGCATCACCGTGCGCTGCGCAGCCTCCGCCGAGGAAGCCTTCGCCATCGTCGACGACGGTTTTACGCCGTTCGCCGTGCTGTGCGACCAGCGCCTGCGTTCCGGCGAGAGCGGTTTCGACATCCTGAAAGCGCTGTTCGAACGCCTGCCGGACGTGAGCGGCGCGATGGTCAGCGGCGAGTTCAATTCGCAAATATTGCAAGAGGCCGAGCAGGAAGGCTATCTGGTGCTGCGCAAGCCGCTGGAACCGGCCAGGCTGCATGCGCTGCTGACCCAGTGGGGGGCGGGTTAACTGCGTCGATGGCGCACGTTATCCGCCAGCAATAAGGCAGGCTTAATGAATAAAACATTAAGCCTGCCGCATATTACGCTGCGTTATCTAAATACGATTAATCGCATTTAGGCGGTTTTGGTTTGCAGACCGGCGGCTCAGGTTTACATACCGGCGGTTTTGGTGTGCAACTGCCCCAGGCATTATTCCACGCGTTTCCCCAGCTGTTAACAACCTTGCCGATGATAGCCAAACCCAGGCCAATCGTTGCGCCGTTCACCTGCTGAACTTCTGTTGAGTTTAATTCTCTCATTTTTCATCTCCATTCACTAAAAATAATTAATTTAAAAAGACTGCTTTTTATGAACCGTCGGTTCACGTTTTAGGTATAAGACGCTCAATAAATTAACTCAATAACGAAAATCTTAATCAAAGGTGAAATAAATATAAAATTTTATATTTCACCAGACAATTATGTCATTGCATGTACAGGTTGCAATGTAATTACCCGATCTGCCGATGCAATCGTCGATGGCCGATGAGCAATGATAACGCGGGTCATTTTCAACGAGGATATGGCTTCGTTCACCCTTTTTTCATTATCCAGATCCAAATGACTGGTCGCTTCGTCCATAAACAGAATACTGGGCCTTCGATATAATGCGCGGGCGATAAGAACCCGCTGTTTTTGCCCGCCGGAAAGGCTACCCCCCAATTCGCCCACCAACGTTTCATATCCCATCGGCATTTTCATAATGTCGTCGTGAATATTGCAATGCTTGGCGCATTCAACGATAAATTCCGTATCGGGATGAGCATCAAAACTGCATATGTTCTCGGCAATTGAACCGGCAAGCAGTTTATCTTCTTGCAATACACACGCGATGCACTCCCGATAATTATTAATGCCGATATCATGAATGTTAATGCCGTTGATAAACAAGCGCCCTTCCGTCGGTTCCAACAGCCCACACATCAGCTTCATCAACGTGGTTTTGCCGACGCCTGAAGGCCCGACGATCGCCACGCTTTCTCCCGCCGCAATCTGCAGGCTGAGCCCGGGGATCACTGGGCGCGAAAGGCTGTCATATTGATAAAGCAGATCGCGCACTTCAAAAGTCACCGCCTCGTTGGGATTGCATATCTTGCGATAGGGCTTCTCTTCCTCTGTCGTAGAAAGCACGATGTCCGCCAGCCTTTCATTATGCAAATTCAGCATTCGCAGCCGAATGACCATATCGATAAGATTTGACGCGCGATCGGAGAATTGCCCCCGATAGGCATTAAAGGCGACAAACATGCCTAATGTCATTTGACTGTCGATCACTAAAGACGCGCCTAACCACAAGATAACGATTTGATCGCAGGCCGCAAGAAACGCATTCACGCCGCCAAAGAACATATCGAGCTTCGTCACCCGAATATTGGCGTTTGCCGTATCGATATTTAAATTTAGCCAGAACTGCGAACGCGTTCCCGCCAACCCCAACGACTTCAGCGTCGCGATGCTGTACAACGTCTCCATAAAATGTGAGCTGGCTTTCGCCGACTTCACCAATTGCTCCTCGGACGCTTGCCGATAATAGCGATAGGTCGAAAGGCGCAGCAGAACATATAAGACCGTAAAGCCGGAGGCTACCCACACCAGCCAGCCGCCGTACATGAACATCATGATAAATACGCCGACCGACATGATGCCATCAATGATGCTGGAAACGATACTGGTGGTAAACGTGGTGCGAATGGCGTCCAGCGAGCCAAAGCGCGATTGAATATCACCCAGCTTGCGCTTTTCAAAATAGGCAAGCGGGAGCTTCATCAAATGATCAAACAGCCCTGATTTCCACTGTATATCGATCAGCGCGCCCATCACGATGGAGATCCACGAGCGAAACATCGAAACGCAGGTGCGGAACAAGATAAAAAACAGTAAACCGACGCAAATAATGACCAATAAATTATGGTCGCCGGCCTGGATGACGTGGTCCATCACCAACTGAGTCCCAACGGGCATCAGCAGGTTGACGGCCTCAATGACCAGCGACAGAGCGAAAATTTTTACCAGCGCGCTTTTAAGACCGGTGACATTGTTGAGCAGTTTTCTAAAGTGCAGGCGGTTTTTCTGCACCACAGGCGTGAATTCACTGCTTGGCCATACCTCTAAAGCTATTCCGGTAAAATGAAGGGAAAACTCCTGCAGGCCGATTACCCGGCGGCCAAATGCCGGATCGTGCAGGGTTATCCGTCCACCGCGAATGTTGACCAGGACCACAAAGTGATTCATATCCCAGTGCAATATGCAGGGCCTTTTCACCTGGTGAATCTCATCCAGGCTCAAGGATAAAGCCCGCGTTTTCAAATTGAGATTCTCGGCGATCGCGATCAGCGAGCTCAGGGTGGCGCCGCGGGCCGATATATCAAACTTCTGGCGCATCGACAGCATATCGATGTGCATGCCGTAATAGCCGCACACCATCGCTAAACTGGCCAGCCCGCATTCGGCGGCCTCCGTTTGCAAGACCTGCGGCACTTTTCTTCTGAGCGACAGGTTTAGCTTGCCAACGATATTCTCATAAACTTTATTCACGAAGTGGCCCCGACACACTGTTTTTCATGTCATAAAATGGCGCGAACATCCATTGGTAGATGGGTCTTTTCTCCAGGAAAAGCGTGGCTTGCGCCTTCATGCCGCTTGAAAGGTTCAGCTGCTTTCCCTGATAGCCGAACTGCGTGTTATCGATAGCCACCAGCACTTTGTAGTACGACTCAACCAGTTCAGCCGATTGCCGAGTTGGCGAACTGCTGTAAGTGGACATTTCCTGAATCGATGCGGGAACATAAGCGATGCTTTCGATCACGCCGGGAAACTGACCAAATTTTTCATACGGAAAGGCGTCATAACGAACGTTGATATGATCGCCTCGGCTCACGTAAGGCACGCTGCTGTTGGGCAACCATAAAACCAAATAATAGATAGCATGATTACTGGGGATTAATTGCGCCAGGCTGTCCCCCGTATTGACCATTTGCCCAGGCGTCACGCTGAGCGATTCAACGCGCCCGTCCGCCGGCGCATTGACAATCAACGAGCCGCTGGCGTCCGCTTCGGCCAGCTGCCGCAGGAGATCATTGCGCTGAAATTGATATTGCGAGATTTGATTATCGAAATCGGACGCTCTTGTCGCGAGATCGCTATTCAGATTAGTTATCTGCAAAGACTCTTGAATGCTTTGGTTATAGAGACTGTGGAACGTGCTCTGCTGCTGATAGTAGAGGTAAACCTGGTTATTCAGCTGATCCCGATTAATGAGCCCCTTACTGCGATACTCATCGTAATTTTTCATGGTTTCGCGCATAAAGTTAACGCCGTTGCGTGAATTTTCGACCATCTGTTTGGACTGGCTGTGCGCCAGTTTATATTGGTCAATCTGCGCTTGCAGATTGACCAAGGTCGTTTTCTTGTTCGTCTCCAATTTGGCGATGATGCTATCGACCTGCGCCAGTTGATTTTCTATCGCCTGCCGCGTGCTTGCGCTGACGGTGCCGGAATCCGTCACCCTGCTGACGTCTATCTGATAAAGATGCTGCCCTTTTTTTACCTGATCGCCCACATTGACAAAGCGTTGTGCAATGAATCCCTGCTGAGTAGCAAATATGTTGACCGATCTTGGCAGCGTCGTGACCTCTCCGCCCACGCTGATACGCCGGGTATAACCGCCATAGGTCACGAAAATGATCAGCACAGAAACGAATGAAAGTGAAATGCCCGCGATGACCCAGGCCGGCAACCCTGCAATTAACAATGCTTTTCCTGCCCATTTAGAACGACTATGCGATAAGGCCTCTTCCCTAAACAAATTCTGACCTCTCCATATATAGCGACACCGTTAATTTTTATCTTATCCATGGCCCAACACGGCGCTTATTTAGATTTAGTCCTTGTTGGCAAAACCCACAAGTAATAATAATCTTAAAAAATCATAAAACTGCTTAAACGTCACAAAAAGTGCGACCCTAATATTAGCGACGGCGTTATGAGTTGCATATTTCAACGCCGACCTCTTTAATCTAAGCGTATTCTCATCAAGCCGTCATTCACAGAGGCCGCGAGAATTAAGTGGCGAAACGCTTTACGTTTCGTTCTTGAGGCATAGGGATAAAGTTGAAAGGATTTACTATGAAAGAGCTAAATACTGCAGAGATCGAAATCGTTTCTGGTGCTGGGATTATTTCCGATACGGCAAGCTTTGTATCAGGATTTGCCGGCGATGTTGTCATTGATACCGTAAAATTGGCCAATGATGCGCTTAATACCCGATTGATCTCTTCCGTAGGCCAAGGGTTCAACGCGATCGGTTTTGGCTTGGGCGCCGTTCATAATGTCGCGGACTCGCTTGGCTATGCGGCATTTAAAAGCGTTGCAGCCGTAGGCTCCCTGCTGGGCGGGGATGCAAGCCGTATCGAATATCATTACGAGAAAGAATGGGGTGCTTGAAAACAAGCGACTCCCTCTGAAAGATTAATGATGCTAACCACCTGCCCAATCAGGTGGTTATTTCAATTACGCACTCACTAACTCTTCTGTTTGAAAACCGCTTTGGTCAATGGAGAGGAGAACACGTTGTGCGGATCATACTTATTCAGCACGTTGCAGGCATGATTCCAACTGTCATTTTTCCCTGCCCCGGCATTAAAGCTGCGCGGAATGTTTTCTTCGAGTACGGTTTTATCCTGCCACGCTGCCTGTGAAGTATAACCCCAGCCTTTACTCCACTCTACGCGAACCGTCGCATAGTCGCCCGCATAGTGGCTAAAAATCCATTTTTCCATTTCACTGTAGAATTTATTGGCATCCGGCGTATCGGGCATGGTCAGAATATCCAACCAGATCGCGACATCCCATTCCGGATGGGATTCAACGGGGCGAATGGCCGAAAGATCGGGAACAATGGCATTGGCCACCGCGCTCTCTTTTGCACTGTCCAACCCGGTGACGCGAATTTCAATTGGGCCATTCATCGGAAATGAATTTTTGCGCTGGTAATCGGCCACCATTTCTTCATATTTTTTCGTGAAATCGTGCAATACATTCTGAATATTGCTCCGTTTCGTGATTATCGCGTAACCATTGGCCGTCACGCGCAGCGTTGTCGGTTTCACATACAACAGCAGATCCTTGCTCCACCCCCACAGATCCGCCGACACGGTGGCCCCTAAACCAATGCTGACCAACTCCATCTGCGCCTTGCCGAGTGTCGGAGTCAGCTCCGGGTGGCCATTATTAATTTTTTTAATGATATCGGAAATTTTAACCGGCAAATTATCCGAGAACGGATAGTTAAATGGACCATTAACCGGTTTTGACACTTTTGGGAAGCTATCTTCTTGCTTCCACACTTTCAGCCATGGTTTTTCCGTGAACGGGAACCAGATGACTTCAACGCGCCCGCACAGATCCAAGAAATGGCTGAAGGTATTTTTTGTCGTGCTCGCAGTGGAAAAAAGATCCGCCGCGGTGACATTAACATAACTTTGGCAGCGTAAACGCCTGTTGCGCGGCACCTGCAGCGTCACTTCGCTGATAAAAGCCCGGCCGACATGCACCAGGAATGCCGAGCTCTCCGCATTATCACGCGTAAACTCCTTTAATTCATACTTCGACCGCGCCTGATCCCAAACGACAGCTTTTAGCGACACCACGCTATTGCTCACGGAACCAAAGCTGGCAAACTCAGCCAGACGCTCATCTTTTGCCGGGATGCAGGTTCCATGGCCGCCGATGGCGAGCACGCCACCTAGGGTCAGATCACCAGGCGCCGGCGTCGCATAAAAGCCGAGTTTCTTTTTTTCTAATTCAGTGAGCAAAGCCTGCATTGTCACCCCCGTTTGCGCGGTGACGTATCCATGCTCTTCCACTTTATTGATTGAGATGTTTTTGAATTTCCTGGTGAGGTCGATCAGCACGACATTGCTGTTATCCTCCCCGTTTGCAATAACGAGCGGTGACCAGTTGTGCTTGATGCCAACCGGACGCACGCAATATTTATTCTCATGCGCCCAGTTAATCACGGCCAAGAGCTCATCCGTATTTTGTGGATAGCAGGTCAGAATATGATTGCCGGAGATTTCTTTTGACCAATTAACAAAGTTGACATACTCATAACCCACAGGGAACGTGTTCAAACTAGAACTAGTCATAACTGACTTCCTTTTAAAATTAAAATCGATAGAGATAAAAACGGCAACAGCCCGAGCGCTAATTAATCACCCTGATAAGCACCTCCTTTTCCTTGGGATAACCCCTCTGTTTTACTGCCCGAATAGCGTCAAGACTTGCCAATATAAACCAACACCTTGACGTTAAGTTCTGCGTATTGAAAATTCTTTTCTTTATGCAATTCAATTAAAAAGCCGTTTCTTATTCGCACGCCAAGCAAAGGAAGATAGGCGTCATAGATGCTGTCAAAAAAAACCAGGTATTCGTTCAACCTGCCGTTAAACTCGAACAACAAATACTGCCCTCTTATCAACGTCAGATTGCGTGTCTCGTAGTACCCTTTGCTGAGCGTTACTTCCCAACCGGATGATGCCAACTTTACCGTGTGCATTGACGTATCGGTGTTTTTCCCTGTGCGGCTGCTGTATTTCTGTCGTTCCTCTCCTCCAGAGCTGGAAGCACTCATCGAATGATAGAGAAAAAACTTATATCCCTTAAGCAGGTATATGTTCTTGGGCATTTCGACAAAATGATATGCTGACGGATTTTGTATTAAAAAAGGAGGGAGGTGCTTGGAAAAGTCCCATTCCTGGCTCGTTCTAAAGTCCTTTGGGCTCTCACCGAAAAAGCGTTGAAAGGCGCGGCTAAAAGCCTGCTGCGAGCTAAAGCCGATAGCAGTAGCCACTTCCAATACTTTTAAATCAGACTGTTTGAGCATGACGGCGGACTTGCTCAGACGCCTATTTCTGATATACGTCGCTATTTTCATTCCCGTATAACGCTGAAACATTCTTTGCAAGTGCCATTTCGAATAACCAGACAAATCCGATAACTTTTCTATCGAGAGATCATGCTGTATATTCATCTCGATCAAATTAACTAGCTCGACCACGATACTATGCTGGTAACTCATAATGACATCCATGCCCTAACAAAACCCACCCCCAGACAACCTGCTCATTGGGCTTTTATCCATTAGAATGAAAAACAAAGCGCTGCCGCAATCATGCAATTAGGATTAGAATGTGAAAAACGATGAACCTTTCATAGTTGATTGACAGAGAGATACTTCTTTTGGGGTAGACGTCCTCCGCGTGACGTTATTGGTATAATTCTTATAAAGCTTTTCCCTAGTGAAGGCTTTTCCTGTCTCTTTCATCTCGACCAATATCCATCCTGAAGTTGTGCAACTAAGCAGTCAAAAGAAAGCATGTCCTGGCATCCATTGATAAATCACTTGCCTCCCTCTCGGCGGTGCATTTTAATACCCTTACATTTAGAGTAGCCTATGTAGATAGCTTAGAAAATATCAAATACCAGATAATTATACAGTTCGCACTTTATGTTACGACGATAATTAAAAGATAAGAAAAATCATATAATTAGAATTTCAACTCCAAGAAATGAATGCTGATAAAACTTAGAATTCGCCCTTGAGAAGCGTTATTAAATACAATGAAACTGCTGATTTCCCCAATAAAAACAGAAGGAAAGATTTATAAAATAAGAAATAGACTAATTCACCATATCCTTCTGATATATTTATTCGTCAGACCAAGTATTTCAGAAAAATCCCATAAAAAGGCTTGCAGAATCCTTTAATTTTCGCAGAGGATTAATTAGCTACGCTATAGCCCGATGCCGATGAGTCGACGCGCCTCAATACAGCAATTCATTTTAATGCCGCGGCCCGGCGGGTACGGTGAATAAAGACCCGTTATCCGACGAAGTGCGCGTGGTTGCAGAATACCGTGCTGCGGATAGGCACAAAACCGAGATGGAAAACGCCGCGTCTCAGGAAATGAGCCGTAAGCAAAGCGCAGGCTGCTCCGTGCGAGCTGTCTTCTCCGTTCGCCCCTCTCTCAACCCAGCCCTCCTTTCGGATCGGAGGCCGTCTACGGCTTAGGGCGCCAAACATCGGGCATAAAAAAACCCGCCGTTAAGCGGGTTTGGTTCTCATGTGTGGTTCACTGACGCCAGCCTACGCCGGACGCGGGATTACTCCCACTCAATCGTCGCCGGCGGCTTGCCGCTGATGTCGTACACCACGCGGGAGATGCCGTCCACTTCGTTGATGATGCGGTTGGAGACGCGGCCGAGGAAGTCATACGGCAGGTGCGCCCAGTGCGCGGTCATGAAGTCGATGGTTTCCACCGCACGCAGGGAGACCACCCAGTCGTATTTGCGGCCGTCGCCCATCACGCCGACCGAACGCACCGGCAGGAACACGGTGAACGCCTGGCTGACTTTGTTGTACAGGTCGGCTTTGTGCAACTCTTCGATGAAGATGGCGTCGGCGCGGCGCAGCAGATCGCAGTACTCTTTCTTCACTTCGCCCAGCACGCGCACACCCAGACCTGGGCCCGGGAACGGGTGACGGTACAGCATGTCGTACGGCAGGCCCAGCTCCAGGCCGATCTTGCGCACTTCGTCTTTGAACAGCTCTTTCAGCGGCTCGACCAGGCCCAGCTTCATCTCTTTCGGCAGGCCGCCCACGTTGTGGTGCGACTTGATCACGTGCGCTTTGCCGGTGGCGGAAGCGGCGGATTCGATCACGTCCGGATAGATGGTGCCCTGCGCCAGCCATTTCACCTGCTCTTGCTTGCAGGCTTCTTCGTCGAACACTTCAACGAACACGCGGCCGATGATTTTACGCTTGGCTTCCGGCTCGTCCACGCCCGCCAGTGCGGTCAGGAAGCGGTTTTCCGCCTCAACGTGCACGATGTTCAGGCCGAAGTGGTCGCCGAACATTTCCATCACCTGCTTGGCTTCGTTCAGGCGCAGCAGGCCGTTGTCGACAAACACGCAGGTCAGGCGCTTGCCGATCGCGCGGTGCAGCAGCATCGCGGTGACGGAGGAGTCAACGCCGCCGGACAGGCCGAGGATCACGTGGTCTTCACCCACCTGCTCGCGGATGCGCTCGACCGCATCTTCGATAATGGTGGCCGGCGTCCACAGGGCTTCACACTGGCAGATGTCCAGTACGAAGCGCTCCAGCATGCGCTGGCCCTGACGGGTGTGGGTCACTTCCGGGTGGAACTGCACGCCGTAGAAGCGTTTTTCTTCGTTGGCCATAATGGCGAACGGGCAGGTGTCGGTGCTGGCGACGGTCACGAAGTCGGACGGGATAGCGGTCACTTTGTCGCCGTGGCTCATCCACACGTCCAGCAGCGGTTTGCCGGCCGGGCTGATGGCGTCTTCGATGTCGCGCAGCAGCGCGCTCTCGTGGACGATTTCCACCTGCGCGTAGCCGAACTCGCGTTCGTTGGAGCCCTGCACATGGCCGCCCAGCTGCATCGCCATGGTCTGCATGCCGTAGCACACGCCCAGCACCGGCACGCCGGCGTTGAACACGTAGTCAGGGGCGCGCGGGCTGCCGGCTTCGGTGGTGCTTTCCGGGCCGCCGGACAGGATGATGCCGCTTGGGTTGAATTCGCGGATCTGCGCTTCGCTAACGTCCCAGGCCCACAGTTCGCAGTAAACGCCGATTTCGCGCACGCGGCGGGCGACCAGTTGGGTGTATTGCGAACCGAAGTCCAGTATGAGGATGCGATGCTTATGGATATTTTGTGTCATGTGAGGCGAATTCCAGCAACAAGAGAAAAAGAGCGAAAATGTATGTTTTCGGGATGGGGATTGGCGCCCCACCCCGGCCTCTCACTCAGGAGAGGTTAAGGCATCAGCCCATGCGGTAGTTCGGCGACTCTTTGGTGATGGTCACGTCGTGCACGTGGCTTTCCTGAATGCCGGCGCCGCTGATGCGCACGAACTCCGCCTTGGTGCGCAGATCGTCGATGGTGGCGCAGCCGGTCAGGCCCATGCAGGAGCGCAGGCCGCCCATCTGCTGGTGCACGATGGCTTTCAGCATGCCTTTATAGGCCACGCGGCCTTCGATACCTTCCGGCACCAGTTTGTCGGCGGCGTTATCGGTTTGGAAGTAACGGTCGGAAGAGCCTTTGGACATCGCGCCCAGCGAGCCCATGCCGCGGTAAGATTTGAACGAACGGCCCTGATACAGCTCGATTTCGCCCGGAGACTCTTCGGTGCCCGCCAGCATGGAGCCGACCATCACGCAAGAGGCGCCCGCGGCGATCGCTTTGGCGATATCGCCGGAGAAGCGGATGCCGCCGTCGGCGATAACCGGGATGCCGGTGCCTTCCAGCGCTTCCACCGCGTCGGCGATGGCGGTGATCTGCGGCACGCCCACGCCGGTCACGATACGGGTGGTGCAGATGGAGCCAGGGCCGATACCCACTTTCACCGCGCTCACGCCGGCTTCAGCCAGCGCTTTGGCGCCCGCTGCGGTCGCGACGTTGCCGCCGACGATCTGCAGATCCGGGTATTTGGCGCGGGTTTCGCGGATGCGCTGCAACACGCCTTCGGAGTGGCCGTGCGAGGAGTCGATCAGCAGGACGTCAACGCCCGCCGCCACCAGCGCGTCAACGCGCTCTTCGTTGCCGGCGCCGGCGCCGACCGCCGCGCCCACGCGCAGACGGCCGTGCTCGTCTTTACAGGCGTTCGGCTTACGTTCCGCTTTCTGGAAGTCTTTAACGGTGATCATGCCCAGCAGATGGAAGCTGTCGTCCACCACCAGCGCTTTTTCTACGCGCTTTTCGTGCATCTTCTGCAGCACCACGTCGCGCGCTTCACCTTCTTTCACGGTGACCAGGCGATCTTTCGGCGTCATCACCGCGGTGACCGGCTGGGTCAGATCGGTCACGAAGCGCACGTCGCGGCCGGTGATGATGCCGACCAGCTCGTTGTCTTCGGTAACGACCGGGTAACCGGCGAAGCCGTTGCGCGCGGTCAGCTCTTTCACTTCCTGCAGCGTGGTGGCCGGAGTAACGGTCTGCGGGTCGGTGACTACGCCGCTTTCATGTTTCTTCACGCGGCTGACTTCTTCAGCCTGGCGCTCGATGGACATGTTTTTGTGGATGAAGCCCAGGCCGCCTTCCTGCGCCAGCGCGATGGCCAGGCCGGATTCGGTAACGGTATCCATGGCTGCGGACAGCATAGGGATGTTCAGGCGGATGGTTTTGGTCAGTTGAGTGCCGAGCTCTGCGGTGTTAGGCAGAACCGTGGAGTGGGCTGGAACCAGGAGGACGTCGTCAAACGTCAGAGCTTCTTTAGCGATACGTAGCATGGGCAATATCTCACCAGGGTGGGCTGTGAAAAAGATAAAATATTGCCGCGGCATTATACAGAGCGGAATCGGTTGCCTCCAGCACTTTCTTACAAAAAGTCTTGATTACCTTTTTCAGCCATGTAGTATCGACCAATTAAGTGATTGTTTTGAAATTTGATCTGGGTCACATGACGCTACCTGTTTCGCCTTCCATTTTTACCGTAAGCCGCCTCAATCAGACGGTTCGCCAACTGCTGGAAAGGGAAATGGGGCAGATTTGGCTCTCCGCCGAGATCTCCAACCTCTCCCAGCCCGCCTCCGGCCACTGGTATTTCACGCTGAAAGACGATCGCGCCCAGGTGCGCTGCGCGATGTTTCGCAACAGCAACCGCCGCGTCACCTTCCGGCCGCAAAACGGCCAGCAGGTCTTGGTGCGCGCCAGCATCACGCTGTATGAACCGCGCGGCGACTACCAGCTGATCGCCGAGAGCATGCAGCCCGCCGGCGACGGCCTGCTGCAGCAACAGTTCGAGCAGTTGAAACAGCGCCTGAGCGCTGAAGGGTTGTTCGATCAGCAGTTCAAGCAGCCGCTGCCCGCGCCGGCCAAACGCGTCGGGGTGATCACCTCCGCCAGCGGCGCGGCGCTGCACGATATCCTGCAGGTGTTGCAGCGGCGCGATCCGTCGCTGCCGATCGTCATCTACCCCACCTCGGTTCAGGGCGCGGAAGCGCCGATGCAGATCGTGCGCGCCATCGAGGCCGCCAACCGCCGCGACGAATGCGATGTGCTGATCGTCGGCCGCGGCGGCGGTTCGCTGGAAGATCTGTGGAGCTTCAACGACGAACGCGTGGCGCGGGCGATCTTCGCCAGCCACATTCCGATCGTCAGCGCCGTCGGCCATGAAACCGACGTCACCATCGCCGACTTCGTCGCCGACCTGCGCGCGCCGACCCCTTCCGCCGCCGCCGAACTGGTCAGCCGCAATCAGCTTGAGCTGTTGCGCCAGCTGCAGTCGCAGCAGCAGCGGCTGGAGATGGCGATGGATTACTACCTGGCGCAGCGCCAGCAGCAGTTCACCCGCATTCACCACCGTTTACAACAGCAGCATCCGCATCTGCGCCTGGCGCGCCAGCAGACGCTGCTGTTCAAGCTGCAGCGCCGGATGGAAGACGGCATGCAGCAGCAGCTGCGCCAGGCCGCCCGCCGCAGCGAACGCGCCCAGCAGCGGCTGGCGCAGGTGCAGCCGCAGGGCCGCATTCACCGCTACCAGCAGCGCGTGCAGCAGCAGGAATACCGTCTGCAGCAGGCGATGGAGCGGCAGCTCAACGCCTATCGCCAGCGCTTCGGCGTGGCCTGCAGCCAACTGGAAACCGTCAGCCCGTTGGCGACGCTGGCGCGCGGCTACAGCGTGACGCAAACTCCGCGCGGCGAGCTGCTGAAAACCACCAAGCAGGCGCAGGTCGGCGAACTGCTTAAAACCCGCCTGCAGGACGGCTGGGTGGAAAGCGAGGTGAAAACCATCACCGTCGCCAAAAAGCCGCGCAAGAAGCGCGCGGCCGAGTAAGCCTTACTCCAGCGTAAAACGCTCGCCCGGTTCGCCGTTCACCCACAGCGCGCGCGTTTCGCCTTCCGGCAGACTGAGTAGCAGCGTGCGCCAGGCCGGGCGGAAACGCCCTTCCGTCGTGATATCCAGCATGATGCGCTGAGGGTCGCAGCGCATTTCCCAGCGCAGCCACAGCGCATCGCCCTGCCGCCAGCGTTCGCTTTCACCGTCGTCCTCAAACAACAGCCCGCTGCTTGCGCCGCAACCCTTGAGCGGAAACAGCCGCAGCTCGCGCCGATCGTCGGCGGCCACGTCCACATGCGCCAGCCGCTGCGACAGCGGCAGCGCTGCCCCGGCGCGCACCAGCAGCGGCAGACGCTCCAGCGGCGCCGCCAGCGTCACCGTCTGGCCGCCGCCGAACCACTGGCCGCTGTAGAAGCAGTACCAGCCTTCGCCGTTATCCGGCAGATACACCGAACGGCGACGTTGCCCCGGTTTCACCACGCTGGCCACCAGCAGATCGCGGCCGATCAGAAAATCGTCGTTCTCGCCGAAGGTGCGCGCATCCTGTTCGTGATCGAGGAAAGTCGGGCGCAGCATCGGCTCGTCGTCGGCGCAGGCCTGCCACAGCAGAGTGTAGAAATACGGCAGCAGCCGGTAACGCAGGTTGATCGCCTCACGCACCGCCGGGGTGGCGGCCGGGTACATCCAGGGCTCGTTGACCGTAGCATCGTCGTTCCAGGAGTGGATGGTGAAACGCGGGTGCATCACGCCGTTTTGCACCCAGCGCACCAGCAGCTCCGCGTCCGGTTTGTCGCCGGAGAAGCCCCCGACGTCGTGGCCGAGGTTATACAGCCCGGACAGGCTCATGCCCAGCCCCATGCGGATGTTGTAGCGCAGCGTCTGCCAACTGGTGCGGTTGTCGCCGCTCCAGGTCTGCACATAGCGCTGCATGCCGGCGCAGCCGGAGCGCGAGATCAAGTACGGCCGCCGCTGCGGCGCGAAGCGCTGCTGGGCCTCCATCGAGGCGCGCATCATCAGCAATGGCATCACCGGTCGGATATGCTTGATGGCGATCGGCCGTCCAAAGCCGTGGCAGCGCGCTTCGCCATCCCACACTTCGTACTCGTTGTTGTCATTCCAGGTGGAATCGATGCCCATCTCCAGCAGTTGCTGCGTGACACCCTGCTGCCACCAGCGCACCGTCGCCGGATTGGTGAAGTCGAGGTGCGATCCCTCGTCGTCCCAGAAGCTGGAGCGCTCCGGCGCGTCGCTTTGCGAATCGCGGATAAACAGCCCCTGCGCCGCCACCGCCTGATACTGAGGGTGATCCTGCAGCAGGCACGGCTTGATGTTGGCCGCCAGCCTGAGGCCGGCGTCGTGAAACGCCTGGCTGAGCAGCTTGGGCTGCGGTACCTTGTCGTAGTTCCAGTTGAACACGTAGCGCTTGTTGTTGATCGAGGTGTAGCCCGACGACAGCTGGAAAGAGTCGCAGGGAATGGCGTGCTGGCGGCACAGCGCGATGAACTGCTGCAACTGCTGCTGGGCGTCCGGCGCGTCGGTGTAGTGCATGGTCGAGCCGCTGTAGCCCAAGCTCCACTTCGGCCCGAAGTGGGTGCGGCCGGTCAGGCGCACGAACGCCTTGGTGACGTCCAATACCTTCGGCCCGAGGAACAGGTAGTAATCCAGATCGCCCGCTTCGGCCTGATAGCGGCGATAGGCCGTATGGTAGTTGTCTATCTCGTTGCCCAGATCCAGCCAGCAGCTGCTCAGGTTATCGTAGAACAGGCCAAAGCTCGCCTCCGGCCCACGGGTGATGGTGAACGGAATGTGTTTGTACAGCGGATCGGTGCTGGCCGCGTTGTACCCCATGGCGTCCAGATTGCGCATCTCGAAGCGGCGGCCGGTGCGCTCCAGATCGCCGGTTTTCTCCCCCAGGCCGTAATAGCGCTCATCGGCGAAGCGGCGTTGGTAGTGCGCCACGCCGTCGCCGTGCGCATTGAGCAGGTAGGCGCTGGTTGGCCGATCCGCCGCCAGCGGCCGCCACTCGCCGGCGGCATTGCAATGCTCCCATTCCAACCACAGCGGCTGATGCACCGTCACGCGCAGCAGCGGCGTGCTGACCACCAGCCGACCGCTCTCCTGGCGCAGCTGATAGCCCGGCAGGCTGAAGCCGGCGACGCTGAGCCGTTCGCGCCCTTCCCAAGGCACATCCTCCTGCGGCGCGATGCTCCAGGTGCGATCCAGCGCCAGCTCGCCGTTGCGCTTGATCAACACGCGGAACAAACCGTCTTCCAACACGTACAGACAGAAACGGTGACGTTCATCGACCAGCAGCTCGACATGGTCGGCATGCTGCGCCGCCAGCGTCCAATTTTTCAAGGTTTTCATAAATATCCCACTTAGCTGTGTGAAGGGGTTTTCTTACCGCCGCGCTCGGCGATCAGGGCAATCAGGAACACAGCGCCGATCAGATCGAAGAAGCCCATGGCGATAAACAGCGGGTTGAAGCCGATGGTGTCGGACACCGCGCCGATCAGGAGCGTGAACAGGAAGCTGGCGATCCAGGCGCTGGAGCCGCGCATGCCGTTGACCGTCGCCATCTGGTTTTTATCGAACGACTCCACCACCAGCGCGCTGAGCATGCAGGAGATCACCTGGTGGCCGAAGCCGCCGATCGAGATCAGCGCGATCGCCACATAGGGATTTTGGGTGATCGCAACGAACGCCAGCGACACCATCAGGAAAGCGCCGGTCACCGAGCTGGCGACCACGGAGTTGACGCGGCTGCAGCCGAACCATTTGCGATACAGGGTGGTGAGATAGCCGCTGGCGACGCTGCCGATATCCGCCGCCAGGAACGGCAGCCAGGCGAACATCGCGATCTGTTTCAGATCCATGCCGCGTTCGGTGGCCAGGTACAGCGGCACCCAGAAACTGAATACCGCCCAGGCCGGCTCGGCGAGAAAGGCCGGGATGGCGATGCCGTAAAACCTCTTGTTCTTGCACAGGCTGGCCAGCGAAGTGAAGAACGGCAGCTTCGGCAACACCGGCTCGTTGTCTTCGCGGATCAGATCCAGCTCCTGCTGGCTAAGGTTCGGGTGCTGCTGCGGCGAGTGGTAGAACAGCCACCACAGCACTACCCAGATCAGCGCCAACCCGCCGGAGAACAGGAACGCCCCCTGCCAGCCGAAGGAGACGTGAGCGATGACAATGATCGGCGGCGCCAGCATGGCGCCGATGGAGAAACCGACGCCCGCCCAGCCGGCGGCGATCGGCCGCTCCTTTTTCGGGAACCAGTCGGAGATCGCCTTGGCGTTGGCCGGGGTGGCCGCCGCCTCCGCGCCCCCCATGAAGAAGCGCAGAATGGCCAATTGCAGCCAGCTGCCGGCGCCGGCGTGCAGCATGCATACCACCGCCCAAATGCCGGCGCAGATCAGAAAGCCCATCTTCAGGCCGATAACGTCGATCAGCCAGCCGCAGATCGGCTGGAACACCGTGTAGGCCAGCTGGAACGACGCCACTACCCAGGCATATTGCTCGGTGCTCATGTTCAGGCTGGATTTCAGCTCCGGCGCCAGAATGCCCAGCGAGTTGCGGGTGATGTAGTTGACCGTCACGCCCAGCAAGAACAGCGCCAGCATCCACCAGCGCAGCGATTTGAACTTGCGCCGGCCGCTCTGCGCGACCGCCTGATTGATCTCCACACTCATCGGTTCTCTCCCCGCGGCCGCCGGTTACGGCGACGCGCGTTTTGGTAGGGTACGTTGTGCTATCAAACACGGGACGGTGAAAACGGATCGGCGCCGTATCATTTGCCGACAGACAATCACAACCCCATGATTTATTTTTTGTTTTCTTTTTCGCACACCGTTAGAATTGGACTGACAGGTCGTTAAAATTGGTGTACCAATGCAGACTACTCAGCGATAGCGCACAGCGAAACGGGGTTTTTTGCAAAGATTTTCACTGGCGGGTGAAAAAATAGCCATAATGACCGCTAAATCCGGTCAAGACGCTGAAAATGCGCAGTGAAAATATTCTCATGGACGAATTTGAAGGAGATCACAAAATGAACGGAAAGCTGAAAATCCAGGAGATCGCCCGCCAAACCGGGCTGTCGATCAGCACCGTTTCCCGCGTGCTGGCCGGCAAGGCCAACACCAGCGCCGAGGCGCGCCGCAAGGTGTTGGACTGTGCGCAACAAAATGGCATTCTGCAGGGCATTTCCAGCGGCCGGCTGATGCTGAACAACGTGATGGTGTTCGCGCCGCAGCGCGCGTTCGACGTGCGCACCGACATCTTCTACTACAAGGTCATTCAGGGCATTGCCGCCGCGCTGATGGAGCACGAGGTGCGCATCCGCTACTGCGGGCTGGAAGAGCAACACAGCGACGGCGCGCTGTTTCTGGAAAAGATGAGCGATCCGCACACCGAAGCGGCGCTGATCATCGGCATCGACGACGAGCATATCCACACCCTGGCCGCCGATCTGCACAAGCCCTGCGTGCTGATCAACTGCAGCGATCGGCAGATGCGGCTGGACAGCGTCTCGCCGGATCATCAGCTGATCGGCGATTACTCCGCCAGCTACCTGTTCCAGCAGGGGCACAGCCATATTCTCAACCTGCAGTGTCTGCGCCGCCACACCATGGAGCTGCGGCTGGCGGGCATCCGGCAGGCCTACGCCCGGCATCATCTGCCGTTCGACGACGGCCGCCATCTGATCACCACCTCCGGCTTCGGCGGCGAAGAGGCCGAGCAGGCGCTGACCACCTATCTCAACGGCATCCACGGTCACGCCCCGCTGCCAACGGCGATCCTGGCCGGCGGCGACTACATGGCGGTCGGGGCGGTCAAGGCGCTCAACAAGCGGGGGCTGAACGTGCCGGGCGACGTGTCGGTGATGAGCACCGACGGCTTCAACCTGGCGGAAATCCATGACGTGCCGCTGACCTCGGTGCAGGTGCCGCGCGACGAACTGGGTTACGAAGCGATCCAACTGCTGCAGCGGCGCATGCTGCGCGCCGACGCGCCGCCGTGCAATCTGCTGCTGCACGGCCGGCTGGCGGTGCGCGCCTCGGTGCGGCGCATCAGCCCGCACAAGACCGCGCCGGCGGTGAGCACGCATGACCACAGGCTTTATGACGAGTAGGCTACACTTAGGCACAGTGCATTCATTCGATGAGGTAAAATTTTTTGCCTAAGGAGAGCCACTATGCCAGCCCAGCGCATGCGTTCCGTCATTCCTCCCTACATGCTGCGCCGCATCATTGAACACGGCAACGCCCCGCAGCGCGACTGCGCGCTGCACACCCTGAACCACGTGCAAAGCCTGCTCGGCAACAAGCCGCTGCGTTCGCCGACCGAGAAAAACGCCCGAGCCGGCGAAGCGCTCCGCGATATCTACGACGCCCAGAACGGCACCCAACTGCCTGGCAAACCGGTGCGCAAAGAGGGCCAGCCCAGCAACCACGATGTGGCGGTGGACGAAGCCTACGACTACCTCGGCGTCACCTACGATTTCTTCTGGCAGGCCTACCGCCGCAACTCACTGGATAACCAGGGGCTGCCGCTGGTCGGCAGTGTACACTACGGCAAGGAGTACCAGAATGCCTTCTGGAACGGCCAACAGATGGTGTTCGGCGACGGCGACGGCGAGATTTTCAACCGTTTCACCATCGCCATCGACGTGGTCGGCCACGAGCTGGCGCACGGCGTGACCGAGAGTGAAGCCGGGCTGATCTACTACCAGCAGTCCGGGGCGCTCAATGAGTCGCTGTCCGACGTATTCGGCTCGTTGGTCAAGCAGTTCCACCTGCAGCAAACCGCCGATAAAGCCGACTGGCTGATCGGCGCCGGGCTGCTCGCCAAGGGCATTAAAGGCAAAGGGCTGCGCTCGATGTCGGCCCCCGGCACCGCCTACGATGACCCGCTGCTGGGCAAAGATCCGCAGCCCGCCAGCATGAAGGATTACATCCAGACCAAGGAAGACAACGGCGGCGTGCACCTCAACTCCGGCATTCCCAACCGCGCCTTCTACCTGGCGGCGACGGCGCTCGGCGGCTTCGCCTGGGAGAAAGCCGGCTACGTCTGGTATGACACGGTGTGCGACAAAGCGCTGCCGCAAAATGCCGACTTCGCCACCTTCGCCCGCGCCACGGTGAAACATGCGCAAGCGCGTTTCGACCAGAGCGTGGCGGACAAGGTGCAGCAAGCCTGGCATCAGGTGGGGGTGGAATAATGAAACCGCTGCCGACGCTCAATCAGGATACGGTCATTGAGCTGGCGCGCGAGGGAGGCTTCGCCTACATTCCCAAACTGGCGGGCCAGCGCCGCATCGCGCTGGCCGATATCACGCCGGAACAGCGGCAGCGCCTGAATCAGTTGCTGAACCAGACGCTGCCCTATGCGCAGGAAGAAGGCCAGCCCAACTCCCCCGGCTGCGGTGACCAGCGCTACTACCGCGTACAGATCAACTACACCAGCCCCACCCTGAGCACCGAGATCGTGCTGTTAATCCCGGAAAGCAGCGCGCCGCAAGCGCTGGTGGATCTGTGGAAAACCGGCCAGGTGGATGAGTGAGGGCTTACAGAGGCTGATAGCTGAAATTCACCCGTTTTTTGGAGATCAGCCCGTGCCCGTTCTGGCACAGGTAATCCACCGCCCCGCAGGCCTTCAACTCTTGCAGCGGCTGCCCGCACTCCGGGCAGCTCGCCTGCTGCCGATAATCACGCTGACAGGCGGCACAATGGTAGTGACCCGCTACCCAATTCATGGTCTGACGACAGTGCGGACAATGCGCATCCATAACGGCTCCCAGGTTAAATCGCGCCCCATGAGCGCAAGAAATAGATCCCCAACGCGGTGGTGAAGAACGACCCGACGGTGGTGATAGCGATAATGTTAGCCGCCAGCGTGGCGTTGCCGCCCATGGCGCGCGTCATCACATAGCTGCCCGAAGCGGTCGGCGTGGCGGAAAACAGGAAGATGATGCCCAACGCCGCGCCGTGAAACCCGCACAGCCAGCCGGCCAGCGTCATCAGGAACGGCACCAGAAACAGCTTGGCCGCCGACGACAGCGCCGCCACGTTGGACGAGCGGAACATGGCGCGGAAATCCAGGCTGGCGCCGGTGCACAGCAGCGCCAACGGCAGCGACAGCGCGGAGATATAGCTGCCGGTCTGGCGGATCACGGTCGGGATGCCCAGCCCGGTTTGCGCATACAGCAGCCCGCACACCAGGCCGATGATCAGCGGATTGGTGACGATGCTGCGCAGCAGCGACAGGTGGCTGATTTTCTTGCCCTGCCCGCCCTGCAGGCTGCGCGTGAGGGTGATGACCGACAGTATGTTGAACAGGATCACCGTCACCGTCAGGTACAGCGAGGCGAGCGCAATGCCTTCGCTGCCGTAGGCGGTCATGGCGTAGGCCAGACCGACGATGGCGGTGTTGGCGCGAAAGCCGCCCTGTACGAACACCCCGCGCTCACGCGGTTCTTTCACCAGCCACTTGGCCGCCAGCTCCAAGAGCAGGAAGGTCGCCAGCGTGCCGACTGCGCCGAACAGCACCAGCGGCAGATTGCCAAGCAGCTGCGGATGGTTGGTGGCGATGCTGAAAAACAGCAGGCACGGTAGCGCCAAATTGAACACCAGGCGGGTCGCGCCGTCGACGAAACGGTCATCCATCAGGCGCCAATGGCGCAGCAGGATCCCCAGCAGCATCATCAGCAAATTCGGCACGGTGACGTTAAACGCAAAACTCCAGGTTTCCCAGGACATGGTGTTCCTTCAGGCAGGCGAGGTAATCCTCAGATAATAAAACGATTTCGGGCCAATAAAAAAGGGCGCGGCATCACTGCCGCGCCCCTCATGAGCGATTACTTGCTCTTTTTCAGGTGGCTCATCAGGCGCTTGCGCTTACGCATCTGGGTTGGCGTCAGCAGATTGCGTTTACCGGCGAACGGGTTGTCACCCTCTTTGAACTGGATGCGGATCGGCGTCCCCATCACGTTCAGCGAGCGGCGGAAGTAGTTCATCAGGTAGCGCTTGTACGAATCGGACAGATCGCTGACCTGGTTGCCGTGGATCACCACGATCGGCGGGTTGTAACCGCCGGCGTGGGCGTATTTCAGCTTCACGCGGCGGCCGCGCACCAACGGCGGCTGGTGATCGTCCACCGCCATCTGCATGATTTTGGTCAGCATCGAGGTGTTTACGCGGCGGGTTGCGCACTCGTAGGCTTCCTGTACCGATTCGAACAGGTTGCCGACGCCGCTGCCGTGCAGGGCGGAAATGAAGTGCACGCGCGCGAAGTCGACGAAGCCCAGACGCAGATCGAGCATTTCTTTCACATGCTCGCGATCTTCTTCACTCATGCCGTCCCATTTGTTGACCGCAATCACCAGTGAGCGCCCACTATTGAGGATAAAGCCGAGCAGCGAGAGATCCTGATCGGAGATGCCTTCACGCGCGTCGATCACCAGCAGCACCACGTTGGCGTCTTCAATCGCCTGCAGGGTCTTGATCACCGAGAACTTCTCGACGGTTTCGGTCACCTTGCCGCGTTTGCGCACCCCGGCGGTGTCGATCAGCACGTATTCGCGTTCGTCGCGCACCATTGGAATGTAGATGCTGTCGCGGGTGGTGCCCGGCATGTCATACACCACCACGCGTTCCTCGCCCAGGATGCGGTTAGTGAGCGTAGACTTACCGACGTTCGGGCGGCCGACGATCGCCAGCTTGATCGGCAGATCCTGCGGGTTGAACGCTTCTTCCGGCTCTTCGTCTTCTTCGCCTTCCAGCGTTTCACCGTTTTGCTCGGCCCAGTAAGCGGCATTGGCCTCTTCCTCGGTCAGCTCGACGTCTTCCGGTTTTTCCGGCACGAACGGCACCAGCACGTGTTCGATCAGCTGGGTCACGCCGCGGCCATGAGAAGCGGCGATAGCGAACACTTCCCCTAGGCCGAGCGAGTAGAAATCGGCGGTGGCGGTGTCCGGATCCAGGCCGTCGGTCTTGTTGGCCACCAGGAAGGTCGCTTTCTGGCGGCTGCGCAGGTGCTGGGCGATGCCCTGATCCGCCGGCATCAGCCCGGCGCGGGCGTCGACCATGAACAGCACGATATCCGCTTCTTCGATCGCCAGCAGCGACTGGCCGGCCATGCGCGTTTCGACGCCGTCTTCGGTGCCGTCGATGCCGCCGGTATCGACGATGATGAATTCATTGCCTTCGATTTCAGCACGACCATACTTGCGGTCACGCGTCAGCCCCGGGAAATCCGCCACCAGCGCATCACGCGTATGGGTTAAACGGTTGAACAAGGTGGATTTACCCACATTCGGGCGCCCGACCAGCGCGACGACAGGTATCATTGTTGAAGCCTCATTACTTAATAATCAATGCGTTACTGCACTGTGGATAGACACCAGCGGTGCAGCTTATAAAATACGAAACGGCCCCTGAACATTCAGGAGCCGTTTTCCCCTTCATCTTTCGCGCCACAGCGGCGTTGTCTGCGCACCTTCGCCTCGGTCACTTAGCTCACTAAGCTCCCGAGGACTCATGCGCTTGCCGCCTGGCTGCAACCCGAAATCTTTCGGGCGCAAGAAGGATCACGACGAGCGGCGTTAGCGGGTGAAAGCGTAAACTTTCCCGCCGCGAGCCTGGATGATCAGCTTGTCGCTGGCCACCATCGGCGCAGACAGGAAGCCGGAGCTGTCCACTTCCTGCTGGGCGACAAAACGGCCATCGGTGGTGTTGATCCAGTGCAGATAGCCTTCGGCGTCACCGGTCACCAGATAACCATTATACATCACCGGCGGCGTCAGGTTACGGTGCAGCAGATCGCTCTGCGTCCACACGGTCACGCCGCCTTCGGTGCTGAGCGCCACCACGCGATCGTTCTGGTCGATCAGGTAGATGCGGCCCGCGTCGACGATGAAATCATTCACCGAACCCAGTTCGCGTTTCCAGATGATCTGGCCGGAACGCAGATCCAGCGCCGTCAGGTTGCCGTTGTAACCCAGCGCGTAGACCACGCCGTCAACGATCACCGGCGTGGTGTCCACGTCGTTCAGGCGATCGATTTCGGTCGCGCCGCTCGGCTGAGAAATGCGCTGCTGCCAGATAATCTGGCCCTGCTGCATCAGCACGGCGCTGACGCGGCCGTTGTCACCGCCGACGATGGCGGCGCCAAAGGCGACGGCCGGCGCGGATTCACCGCGCAGCGACAGCGAAGGCATGTCCAGGTTAACTGTCCACTTCACCGCGCCGTCGGCTTCATTCAGCGCCTGCAGCATGCCGTTGGAGGTGTGCACCAACACCATGCCGTCGCTGACAACCGGACGGGAGATCGCTTCGCCGGCCACTTTGGTCTGCCAGGCGATGGCGCCATCGGCGGTGTTCAATGCGTAAACCACCGCTTTTTCGCTGCCGACGTAAACCTTGTCGCCCGCGACCGTCAGGCCGCCCGACAGCAGCGCAGACAGGTTGCTGGAGAAGAAGCCGGTCTTCTCGGAGAGATTGACCTTCCACTTCTCGTTGCCGCTGTCGGCGTCCATCGCTTTCACGATGCCGAAGCGATCGGCGGCGTAAATGGTGCTGTCCTGATAGGCCGGACGCAGGTGGGAGTAATACTCACCGATGCCGTCGCCCACCGAGGTGCTCCACGCCTTACTCGGCGTAAACTGATTTTCAACTTTCGGCAACGGCGACATGGTAACCACGTCTTCTTCGCTGTTAAACAGCGAGCAACCACTCAGCAAGGCAGCGGAAACCAGTCCGACCAAGAGTGTTTTACGCAATTGCATGGGAATTCCCCTTAGCTGGACAAGTTATTCAATTTCATGCGCAGCAGAACCTGCAGCGCCTGAGAAGCATTGGACTCAATGCCTTTGCTGTAAGCTTCGCGCGCGCCCTTGGCGTCGCCCTTGGCCAGCAATACATCGCCGCGCACATCCTGCATCATCGCCGCCCAGCCTTCGCCTTTCACGCCATCCAGCGTTTTCAGCGCTTCATCCAGCTTTTTCTCCTGCAGCTGGACGCGAGCCAGACGCAGGTCGATCATCGCCAACAGGTTGTCGTCTTTGGTCTGGCCCTGCGCCAGCGCCAGCTGCTGTTCCGCCTTGGCGAAATCATTCTGTTCGACAAAGTGCTTGGCCAACTGCAGCGCGGCCAGTACGCCGTAGCTGTTGCCGTTGGCCTGGACAAATTTCTCCGCGGCAGCCACGTCATCCGGCTTGCCGGCCGCCAGACGATCGCTGGCTTCCTGATAGGATTGCGATGCCGCCATCATGTTGGAGTTTTCATGGCTCTGCCAGTAACGCCAGCCAACCAGGGCACCAATTCCGAGCACCACGCCCACCGCCAGCGCTTTGCCGTTCTCGGCAAAGAACCGACGCAGTGCGTCGACTTGTTCGTTTTCAGTGGTATAGACTTCCACGGTGTCCTTCTCCTTAACCTAACATCAAAGCCAGACGCGCAGCGACTTCGCTTTGCGCCAGCGTTTCTTGTTCACCACTGCGCAGGTCTTTCACCACCACCTGCTGCGCCGCCACTTCGCTCTCACCCAGGATCAGCGCGATGCGCGCGCCCCATTTGTCCGCACGGGTGATCTGCTTCTTGAAGTTGCCGCCGCCGTAATTGGTCATCAGCTTCAGCTGCGGCGCCGCGTCGCGCACCTGTTCAGCCAGCCGCATCGCCGCGCTCTGGGTGCCCGCGCCGGAAGAGATGACGTACACGTCGATAGCCGACGGCGCCTTGAATTCCGGGTTGACCGCCTGTACCAGCAGCACCAGACGCTCAAGGCCCATGGCGAAACCGACCGCCGGGGTGGCGCGGCCGCCCAGTTGCTCGACCAGGCCGTCGTAACGGCCGCCCGCGCAGACGGTGCCCTGCGCGCCCAGGCTGGTGGTCACCCACTCAAACACGGTGCGGTTGTAGTAATCCAGACCGCGCACCAGGCGCTCGTTAACGGTATATGGGATACCTGCCTGCGCCAAAAGTTCACACAGACCGGCGAAGTGAGCACGGGATTCTTCATCCAGGTACTCGGACAGGCGCGGCGCGTCGTTCAGCAGCGCCTGCACTTCAGGATTTTTGGAGTCCAGCACGCGCAGCGGGTTGCTGTACATGCGGCGTTTGCAGTCTTCGTCCAGCACCTCGACGTGCTGCTCCAGGAACGCCACCAGCGCGTCGCGGTAGTTGGCGCGCGCCTCCAGCGAGCCGATGGAGTTCAGCTCCAGCTTGACGTGCTCGGCGATGCCCAGCGCTTTCCACCAGCGGGCGGTCAGCAGGATCAGCTCGGCGTCGATATCCGGGCCCTGCAGGCCGAACACTTCCGCGCCCAGCTGATGGAACTGACGGTAACGCCCCTTCTGCGGGCGCTCGTAGCGGAACATCGGGCCGATGTACCACAGACGCTGTTCCTGATTGTACAGCAGACCATGTTCGATGCCGGCGCGCACGCAGCCAGCCGTCCCTTCCGGACGCAGCGTCAGGCTTTCGCCGTTGCGGTCTTCGAAGGTATACATCTCTTTTTCCACGACGTCGGTCACTTCGCCGATCGCGCGTTTGAATAACGGGGTCTGCTCTACAATCGGCAACCGGATTTCGCTGTAACCGTAGCCGCCCAGCACCTGCTTGAGGGTGCCTTCAATACGCTGCCATAATGCCGTTTCTTCCGGCAGGTAGTCGTTCATGCCGCGAATGGCTTGAATGTTCTTTGCCACGTGAGTTCTCTGTCCGTTGTCTGTAAAAATGAACCCGATTATAGGGACTTTGCCGCCCGGTATTCAACGCGGATGCGGTTTTCCGCCCTTCAGGTGCATAAACAAGCGGGCCAACAGGCCCGCCGTGTAGCGATAACGCTTATTTTTCCAGCAGGTTGACCGTGATGCGGTTGCTTTCGTCCATCATCGCAGCCTTGGCGCGAATTTTCGCCTCCAGCTGGTCGATCATCTGTTCGTTGTCGAAACGCTCTTTCTGGCGCACGCCGTCTTCATAGAAGCCGCTCTTCTTATGGCCGCCGGTCACGCCCATGGTGGAGACCAGCGCTTCGCCCGGGCCGTTCACCACGCAGCCGATGATCGAAACGTCCATCGGCGTGATGATATCTTCCAGGCGCTGCTCCAGCGCGTTCACCGTGCCGATCACGTCGAACTCCTGACGCGAGCAGGTCGGGCAGGCGATGAAGTTGATGCCGCGCGCGCGGATGCGCAACGACTTCAGGATGTCGAAACCGACCTTCACCTCTTCGACCGGATCCGCCGCCAGCGAGATGCGCAGGGTATCGCCGATGCCTTCAGACAGCAGCATGCCCAGGCCGATGGCCGATTTGACCGACCCGCTGCGCGCGCCGCCGGCTTCGGTGATGCCCAGGTGCAGCGGCTGATCGATGCGCGACGCCAGCAAGCGGTAGGATTGCACCGCCAGGAACACGTCCGACGCCTTGACGCTGACCTTAAACTGGTCGAAGTTGAGGCGATCGAGGATGTCCACATGGCGCATGGCGGATTCCAGCAGCGCTTCCGGCGTAGGTTCGCCGTACTTCTCCTGCAGATCTTTCTCCAGCGAGCCGCCGTTGACGCCGATGCGAATCGGGATGTTCTTGTCGCGGGCGCAGTCCACCACCGATCGAATGCGCGATTCGTTGCCGATGTTGCCCGGGTTGATGCGCAGGCAGTCTACGCCATATTCGGCAACCTGCAGCGCGATGCGATAATCGAAGTGGATATCGGCGACCAGCGGCACGTTGACCTGCTGCTTGATCAGCTTGAACGCCTCGGCGGCGTCCATGGTAGGAACCGAAACGCGGACGATGTCGACGCCCACGCGCTCCAGCGCTTTGATCTGATTAACCGTTGCTTCAACATCGGTGGTACGGGTGTTGGTCATCGACTGCACGGCAATCGGCGCGCCATCACCAATAGGCACCTTGCCGACGTAAATGCGTGTAGATTTTCGACGGTTGATGGGCGCTTGGTTATGCATTACTTACTCTCCATTGCTGCTCTGACATCACGACCAGCCGCGCGATTACTGCGCGGCGACGGTCAGGCGAGCAACACGGTTTGACTTAACGAACCGGCTTAAATCAACCGGTTTACCCTGATACTGGATCTGAACTGCCGCCGGCGCGCCGATGGTCAGTTTATACGGCGCAGTGCCGGTCAGGTTCAGCTTGCCACCTTGCTTCTGGGTGCCGCTGAACAGCGTTTTACCGCTCGCGTCGGTCACCTGCAGCCAGCAGTCGGCGGAGAAATCCATCACCAGCGCGTTCGGATCGGCCGCCGGCGCAGCCACGCCCGCATCGGCGGTCGGCAACGGCGCTTGTGCCGCCGGCGCGGTTTCCGGCAGGGTTGTCTGGCTTGGCGACACCACGGCAGGCTGCTGCTGGGCCGCGCTCGGCGCCTGGGCGGTCGCCGCAGGCGCCTGAGCCGCTGCGCCGGTATCAGCCGGCGCGGCGCTGTTGTCGGTCAACGGCACGTTGGTGCCGGCGTCGGCATTGCCGTCGGTCAGCGGCACGGACTGCCCTTCGTTATTCTGTGAAAGCTGCGCCGAGGATTGATCGGCCATGGTGGCGATCTCTTCCTGCTGCGCCTTGTGGTTTTGCCACCACCAGGCGCCGGTCAGGCCGATCACCACGAACACGATAAGCCAGGTGAAGCTCATCAGCCAGCCGTCGCGTTTCTTGCGGCGCTTGCCCAGCGAGAAGCTTTGCATCGGCGCCACTTTCGCCATCTTCAACGGCGCCTGCTTGGCCAGCATCGGCAGCAGTTCGTCTTCCGGCAAATGCACCAGCTTGGCGTAGGAACGGATGTAGCCGCGCACGAAGGTGGACGCGAGGTCAGCAGACACGCTGTCTTCCTCGATATCGCGCACGGTGGACATTTTGAGACACAGGCGTTCTGCAACGGTCTGTTGGCTCAACCCGAGTTGCTCACGGGCCTGACGCAGGCGCTGGCCCGTCGTCATGGATACGGTTTTATCTTGGGAGGCTTCAGTATTCATTAGCTAAGAACTGCTGGTACTGTTTGGATTGTGGAAAACTTCGCGCTAGCTGTTTGCCATAGCGTTGAACGCTATCCTGGCGGCCGGCTGACGCGGCGAAACGAATCTGTAACCATAAGCTGCTGGCGCTGGCCGGCAGAACATGCTGATAAACATCCAATAAAAATTGCGACTGGGCGCGCTTCCCTTCTCCAAATTGCTTTTCGGCCTCCGCCAGCAGCGGAGCGCCTTTGTCCGGATCGACTTTTAGCGCGCGGCTCAACAGCGTGCGCGCCTCATCGTTTTGTCCGGCCTTGAGAAAACAGTAACCTGCGTTTTCCAGGCTGTCGGCGACCTGGCCATAATCGGGCGCCAGCGCCGCAGCGCTAAACTGCTGTTGCGCCGGTACATACTGCCCTAAACCGCAAAGAAACGCACCGTAATTATTCAGTACGGTGCCATTGCCCGGCGCAAGTTTGAGCGCTTGCCGATAACGCTGTTCGGCCGCGGTGTTTTCACCGATCCGCTGCGCGTAGAGCGCCATGCCCAATTGCGTGCGGTAATCCTGCGGGGCCGCGTCCAGCGCCTTTTCCAGGTTCTGGCGCGCGGCGTCCATGTCGCCTTGCTGCAGGTACTCCAGGCCCAGCTGCAACCGCGTCTGGCCCGCCTCAGAGACTTGCGCTTCCTTTTCCGGCGCCGAACCGGAACACCCGGCCAACAGTCCGGCCGCCAGCCACACACCCCACAGTTTCAGCTTCATGCCCGCATTCATTTCCTTATCGGCCGCCAGCTAACGCCCATTAGCGTGAATATTTCACATAACAGGCTGTTAGATAACAAAAAAATGGTGCTATAGGATTCAGACCGCCCGTACGTTGATAGGTTCCCCGGCCATTTTCTTTTTCAGGGTACGCTTGGTACGGTCGATCACTTCACCCGCCAGTTGCCCGCAGGCGGCGTCGATATCGTCACCGCGGGTTTTACGAACAATAGTCGTAAAGCCGTATTCCATCAACACCTTGGAGAAACGATCCACCCGGCTGTTGGAGCTGCGGCCGTACGGAGCGCCCGGGAACGGGTTCCATGGGATCAGGTTGATCTTGCACGGCGTGTCTTTCAGCACTTCCGCCAGCTGATGCGCGTCGTCGGTGCTGTCGTTGATATGATCCAGCATCACATACTCGACGGTGACGCGGCCCTGGTTGGCGTTGGATTTCTCCAGGTAGCGACGCACCGCGGACAGGAAGGTTTCGATGTTGTACTTGCGGTTGATCGGCACGATCTCATCACGGATAGTGTCGTTCGGCGCGTGCAGCGAAATAGCCAGCGCCACGTCGATCATGTCGCCCAGCTTGTCCAGCGCCGGCACCACGCCGGAGGTAGATAGAGTCACGCGGCGTTTGGACAGGCCAAAGCCGAAGTCGTCCAGCATGATTTCCATCGCCGGCACCACGTTGTTCAGGTTGAGCAGCGGCTCGCCCATGCCCATCATCACCACGTTGGTGATCGGGCGTTGGCCGGTCACCTTCAGCGCGCCGATGATCTTCGCCGCGCGCCACACCTGGCCGATGATTTCCGACACGCGCAGGTTGCGGTTGAAGCCCTGCTGCGCCGTCGAACAGAATTTGCACTCCAACGCGCAGCCTACCTGCGAGGAGACGCACAGCGTCGCGCGGTCGGCTTCCGGGATATATACGGTTTCGACCTGCTGATCGCCCACCTTGATCGCCCACTTGATGGTGCCGTCGGCCGAACGCTGTTCTTCCGCCACTTCCGGCGCGCGGATTTCCGCCACGCGCTGCAGCTTGCCGCGCAGGACTTTGTTGATGTCGGTCATCTGCTCGAAATCGTCGCAGCAGTAGTGGTAAATCCACTTCATCACCTGATCGGCGCGGAACGGTTTTTCGCCCATTTCGGCGAAGAACTCGCGCATTTGCTGGCGGTTCAGATCCAGCAGGTTGATTTTGGCCGCAGCCGGTTGCTCCACGTTAACGGAGGGGGTAGTCAGCGAATTATTTTCAGACACGGTGTGCTCGGACGTGATGGGTTCTAACATAATGATCTCTGGCCTCGTTATTACACGTTATGGCGCTAAAGAATGGACAGTAAGTTGTGCATTTCAGCCCGCGAGATTCGGGTGGCGGCACTAAAAACACGCCCCTGACAAGTCGTCTTATCAGGGGCGCGGCATTGTACAAATTTTAGTAGCGGGTTTCTATGGCTGAAAGGCATTCAGGGCATTTTTATTGTTTCAGCCGGTGAATGCCTGGCTATCAGCTCAGAAACGGCACGATTAACGTGCGCAGATTTCGCTTTCGTTGAAGAAGTAAGCGATTTCACGCTGTGCGGATTCAACGGAGTCGGAACCGTGAACGGCGTTAGCGGTGAAGCTGTCCGCGTAGTCGGCGCGCAGGGTGCCGGCCAGTGCGTTGTCCGGGTTGGTTGCGCCCATGATGTCGCGGTTGCGCTGCACGGCGTTTTCAGATTCCAGAACCTGCACCATGATTGGGCCAGAGGTCATGAACTCAACCAGACCGTCGAAGAATGGGCGGCCTTTGTGCTCAGCGTAGAAGCCTTCAGCTTGTTCGCGAGTCAGACGCAGCATTTTAGCGGCGATGATTTTGAAACCGGCGCGCTCGAAACGCGCGTAGATAGCGCCGATGTCGTTGTTGGCTACAGCGTTTGGTTTAACGATGGAAAAGGTACGTTCTACGGTCATGATGGCCTCTGTATGACTTCCAAAACAGGCCGGTCTGCAATGTTGCCGGCCTTCTCAAGTGGCGCAGATTATATGTGCGCCGTTAACGCTTGCCTACGGGAAAATCAACATTTCATTAAAAAAATATGATCTTCCTGCGGCATTTCCGACCACGCGCCGCGTTACTGGGTCTTGTCGGTGGACGGGATCAAATTGCGCAGCCAACTGCCCCAGCGGCGCTGATAAAACGGCTGCGTATGGGCGATCAGGTAGTGGCTGATGCCGCGCTCTTTCTCCGACACCAGGCAGAAATCGACCGGTTCGTCATTCGGCGCCGTTTCGCTGGCGACGCTGCCGGCCTCGTTGATCAACGCCTCGATCTCCGCCGGTTCTGCATCCACTTCCAGCCCGATCAGCAGATTCGGCTTCTCGTCCGCCGCCTGGTCGTGCATCAGCGCCAGAAACGCGCGGCGCACCGGTTTGCGCTGGCTGAACAGCGTGGTCAGCGCATCCACCATCGCCGACGGGTACTCTTCGGGCTGCCCCAACAGGATTTGGGTTTCTTTGTCGACGTAATGCTCAACCGATTTGACGACGCCGCCGGTCGCCAGCAGCATCGCCACCTCTTCCGGATAGAACTCTTTGCCGTACTCCGCCTTCGGGTTGAGGAACAGATCCGCGCCCTGGGTGATTTCGAACAGCACCCGCGCCGGCATGGCGATGAACGGCTGTCCGTCCTCAACGGCCTTCTGCAACGCTTCCAGCGAGGTGAAGAACGGAATGATGCTGCCGCCGTCCTGCTTTTCCCAATGCTGGATATTGACCGGCGTATCCGCGTTCAGCGTGATGTCGCCGTCCTGCTGCACCTGCTCGCTGTCGCCGAGGATCAGCACCGTGGCCTCGAGCAGTTCACGGAAGAACGCCGGACGGTGGGCCGGCTCCGTCACCGCCAGCTTCAGCAGGCGTTCAAGCTCGTTCTCGCTCGGGGCGGCATCGTGATGATGGGAACTCATGGCAAACTCCAGGGATCAAATAGCGAGGCCCAGCATGCTGGGCCCCGAAGATAATGCGCATTCTAGCGCCCGACGCGGCGGGCGTTCAATTATTTGGCTTTGCTCAGCAACAGATTGGCCAGGGTGCGCACGCCCAGCCCGGTCGCGCCGGCCGACCACTGCTCCACCGCGCCTTTGCGGTAAGTAGCGGAACAGTCGATGTGCAGCCAGCCCTGTTGGTAATTCTTGACGAAGTGCGACAGGAAGGCCGCCGCGGTGCTGGCGCCGGCGGTGTAGGCCGGGCCGGCCACGTTGTTCAATTCGGCGAAGTTGGATGGCAGCTGGCTGCGGTGGAACTCGGCCAGCGGCAGACGCCAGAACGGCTCTTGCTCGGCGGCGGCGCTGCTGAGCAGCTCTTGCGCCAGCGCATCGTCGAAGCTGAACAGGGCGTGATAGTCGTTGCCCACCGCGGTTTTGGCCGCGCCGGTCAGGGTCGCGCAGTCGATAATCAGCTGCGGATTCTGCTCAGAAGCGTCGATCAGGCCGTCGGCCAGCACCAGGCGCCCTTCCGCATCGGTGTTCATCACCTCAACGGTTTTGCCGTTGCGATAGCGAATGATATCGCCCAGTTTGAAGGCGTTGCCGCTGACCATGTTGTCGGCGCAGCACAGGTACAGCTTCACGCGCTGCTTCAGACCGCGCGCCGCCGCCAGCGCCAGCGCGCCGGTGATGGTCGCTGCGCCGCCCATGTCAGCCTTCATCGAATCCATAAAGGCGCTCTGTTTCAGGCTATAACCGCCGGTATCGAAGGTGATGCCCTTGCCGACCAGGCATGCGAACACCGGCGCATCCGGGTTGCCGGTCGGGTTGAAGTCCAGCGCCAGCAGCACCGGCGGGCGTTCGGAACCGCGGCCGACGGTGTGGATGCCGGCATAGTTCTGCTCGCGCAGATCTTCGCCCTTGGTGATGCGGTAGCTGACGGCATCGCAGCCGACGTCGCACATCAGATCGACGGCGCGGGTCGCCAATTGCTCCGGCCCCAGCTCTTCCGCCGGCATATTGATGGTGTCGCGCACCCAGTCAACGATCTTCAGGCGCTTATCCAGCTCCTGACGCGCGGCTTCCGGCAGCTCGGCCCATTCGACGTTGCGCTGCCCTTTCGGCCCGCGGTAGCCCTGCCAAAACGCCCAGCTGTTTTCCAAATCCCAACCGTCGCCGGCCAGCTTGACGTTTTTGATGCCTTGGCCGTCAATTTTGCGGCCCGCGCGCTGGATCGCGCCCAGCTTGTCGGCGCCGGTCAGATGGATGGTCATCCCTTCGCCGTTGGTGCTCAGCAGCGCTTTCTCGCCCCAGCGGGCGTCGGCAGGTTGTTGCGACAGCATGACCTGCATGAATTCTGTTGTCATAGCCTTCTTACTCCGGATTATTCTTTTATTAATCTTGTCGGATACAAAATAAACGGGCCGCCTATGGCAGCCCGTTACGCTATTTACTCCGCTTCATCTAACCAGACCAGCAGGATCGCTTCCAGTACTTTTTCATTGGAAGCCTGCGGATCGTCATCGAACTCTTCCAGATCGCAGATCCACTGATGCATGTCGGTAAAACGCACGGTTTTCGGATCGGTGTCCGGGTATTGGTCGTACAGGGCTTCGCCGATTTCACGGCTGTCGGTCCACTTCAGTCCCATTATGATCTCCTGGTTGGCGCCGCGGCTAACAATTAATGCTCACGCGCGTGGTTGACGGTGTAACGCGGCATTTCGACCACCAGATCTTCGTCGGCGACCAGCGCCTGGCAGCTCAGACGGCTTTCAGGCTCCAGCCCCCAGGCTTTGTCCAGCATGTCGTCTTCCAGCTCGCTGCTCTCTTCCAGCGAATCGAAACCTTCACGCACGATGCAGTGGCAGGTGGTGCAGGCGCAGGATTTCTCGCAGGCGTGCTCGATTTCAATGCCGTTGCGCAGCGCAACGTTGAGGATCGACTCCCCTTTTTCGGCTTCCAGAACCGCCCCTTCCGGGCACAGATCTTGATGGGGCAGGAAAACAATTTTAGGCATGGTTAAACCTCATCCACAGAATGGCCAGCCAGCGCGCGGCGAATGGAAGCGTCCATGCGGCGCGCGGCAAAATCTTGCGTTTGTGCATCTAATGTTTTGATGGCGTCTTCGATAGCGGCGGGATCTTCACCCTGCGCCGCCTGCTGCAACGCCTGGGTCGCGGCGGCGATCGCCTGGCTTTCCGCCTCGCTCAGCAGCGCGGCGTCGGTGGCCAGCGCGCCCTGCAGGCTTTCCAGCACCCGCGCGGCTTCCACGCGTTGCTCCGCCAGCTTGCGCGCGCCCACGTCGCTTTGCGCGTTGGCCATCGAATCCTTGATCATGCCGGCGATTTCGCTGTCCGACAGGCCGTACGACGGCTTGACCTGGATCGAGGCTTCCACGCCGGTGGATTTCTCCATCGCGGTGACGCTCAACAGGCCGTCGGCATCCACCTGGAAGGTGACGCGAATATGCGCGCCCCCGGCAGGCAGCGGCGGCAGGCCGCGCAGCGTGAAACGCGCCAGCGAACGGCAATCCTGCACCAGCTCGCGCTCGCCCTGCAGCACGTGGATCATCATTGCGCTCTGGCCGTCTTTAAAGGTGGTGAACTCCTGCGCGCGCGCCACCGGAATGGTGGTGTTGCGCGGGATCACTTTCTCCACCAGGCCACCCATGGTTTCGAGGCCCAGCGACAGCGGGATCACGTCCAGCAGCAGCATGTCGCTGTCCGGCTTGTTGCCCACCAGGATGTCGGCCTGGATCGCGGCGCCGATGGCGACCACTTTATCCGGATCGATCGACGTCAGCGGCGTGCGGCCGAAGAAGGCCCCCACCTGCTCACGCACCAGAGGCACGCGGGTGGAGCCGCCGACCATCACCGCTTCCAGCACCTCGTCGGCGGCGACGCCGGCGTCTTTCAGCGCGCGGCGGCAAGCCATCAGCGTACGTTTCACCAGCGGGGCGATCAGCGCTTCAAACTGGGCGCGGGTCACTTCGCCCTGCCAACCGGCCACCTCAACGCGCACGCTGTCGGCATCGCTTAATGCGATTTTGGCGGCGATGGCGGCATCCAGCAGTTGGCGCTGCACGCCGTGATCGCTGCGATCGGCCACGCCGGCCTGCTCACGCAGCCAGTCGGCCAACAGATGATCGAAATCGTCGCCGCCCAGCGCGGAATCGCCGCCGGTGGCCAGCACTTCGAACACGCCGCGGCTGAGGCGCAGAATGGAGATATCAAAGGTGCCGCCGCCCAGATCGTAAACCGCGATCACCCCTTCCTGGCCGGAATCCAGCCCGTAGGCGATCGCCGCAGCGGTCGGTTCGTTCAGCAGGCGCAGGACATGCAGGCCGGCCAGACGCGCCGCGTCTTTGGTGCCCTGGCGCTGCGCGTCGTCGAAGTAAGCGGGAACGGTGATCACGACGCCATCCAGCTCGCCTTCCAGCGCCGCTTGCGCGCGCGCGGACAGAGCCCGCAGGATGTCGGCGGAAACGCCGACCGGGTTAACCGGGCCGGCGGCGGTGACGATCAGCGGCAGGCCGTTGTCGCTGGCTTGGAATTGGTACGGCAGGTTCGGGTAACGTTGCTGCACGTCCGCCAACGAGCGGCCCATCATGCGTTTGATGGAGCTGACGGTATTGGCCGGATCCTGCGCCGCCTGTTGGCGCGCCTCCCAGCCGACGCGCTGCGCGTCCGCCTGATAATGCACCACCGAAGGCAGCAAATGGCGCCCCTGATCGTCGGCCAGCGTTTCCGCTTGCCCGCTGCGCACCGTGGCGACCAGCGAGTTGGTGGTGCCTAAGTCGATGCCGGCGGCCAGACGTCGCTGGTGCGGCGCGGCGCTGAGGCCAGGCTCACTAATTTGTAATAAGGCCATGTTGAAGCTTCCACAATCAGAATCAGAAGGTGTTACTCAAAACCCAGCAGTTTTTCTTCGAGTTGTTCAACCTGTTGCTGGAGTTTGTCCAAAAAGCGCAGCTTGCGCACGGTGTCGGCGGCATCCGCCCACTGTTCACTGTCCAACTGCTGCAGCATCAGCGCGCTGCGCTGCTTGATGGAGGTGGCCAGCCGCGCGCCGAAATCGGCCAGCAGGCTTTCCGCATCCGGTTTGCGCTCAATGGCGTCGAGCTCTTCGCGCAGCTCCAGCTGTTCCATCAGGAACGCGGTGTCGCGCATCGTATGCTGTTCGTTGCCCAGATCGAAGCCGTGCAAAGATAGCATATACTCCGCGCGTTTTAACGGGTGCTTCAGCGCCTGGTAGGCTTCATTGATGGTCGCCGCCTGCTGCAACGCCATCAGGCGTTCGCGCTCCGGCTGGTTGGCGAAACGATCGGGGTGGAATTGGCGCTGCAGATCCTGGAAGCGGGACGCAAGCAGGCTGCCGTCCACGGTGTAGCGAACTGGCAGCCCGAATAAAGTAAAGTAATCCATAGCGTGCTCTGGGCGTTAGCGGATGAAGTTCCCCCGCCGAAACGGGGGAGCACGATGGACTGTCAGACGTTGAAACTCTCGCCGCAGCCGCACTCGCTTGAGACGTTCGGGTTGTTGAACTTGAAGCCTTCGTTCAGGCCTTCCTTAACGAAATCAAGCTCGGTGCCGTCAAGGTAGACCAGGCTCTTGCCGTCGATGATCACCTTGATGCCTTTGTCTTCAAATACGATGTCGTCATCGTTGGCTTCGTCAACAAATTCCAGCACGTACGCCATCCCGGAACAGCCGGAAGTTCGCACTCCCAGACGCAGGCCGAGACCTTTGCCGCGGTTCGTCAAAAACGCCTGAACACGCTGCGCAGCGCTGTCGCTCATGGTAATAGACATCACAACCTCACACTTCACATCAAAGCCCGGCGCGGCCGGGCCGACTCAGACAAATTACTTGGCGCTATGCTTGCTCTTATAGTCGGCAATCGCTGCTTTGATGGCGTCTTCAGCCAGGATCGAGCAGTGAATTTTGACCGGCGGCAATTCCAGCTCTTCGGCGATCTGGGTGTTTTTGATCGCTTCAGCCTGATCGAGCGACTTGCCTTTCATCCATTCGGTCACCAGCGAGCTGGAGGCGATGGCGGAACCGCAGCCATAAGTTTTAAAGCGCGCGTCTTCGATGATGCCTTCATCGTTAACCTTGATTTGCAGCTTCATCACGTCGCCACAAGCCGGCGCCCCTACCATGCCGCTGCCGACGGTAGGATCTTCGTTGTCGAAAGAACCCACGTTGCGCGGGTTTTCATAATGATCGATTACTTTTTCGCTGTAAGCCATGACCTTGCTCCTGAAACCTGAGAATTAATGATGCGCCCATTCGATGCTGTTGATGTCCACGCCCTGCTTGAACATCTCCCACAGTGGGGACAGATCGCGCAGACGGCCGATGGATTTACGCACCAGTTGAATGGTGTAGTCGATCTCTTCTTCCGTGGTGAAACGCCCCAGGGAGAAACGGATCGAGCTGTGCGCCAATTCATCGCTCATGCCCAGCGCGCGCAGCACGTAGGACGGCTCGAGGCTGGCGGAGGTACAGGCTGAACCGGAAGAAACGGCCAGGTCTTTCAGCGCCATGATCAGCGACTCGCCTTCAACGTAGTTGAAGCTGACGTTCAGGATGTTCGGTGCGCCGTGCTCCAGATCGCCGTTCAGATACACTTCTTCCATATCTTTCACGCCGTTCCACAGACGGTCACGCAGGGTGCGCAGACGCGCCATCTCTTCGGTCATCTCTTCTTTGGCGATGCGATAAGCTTCGCCCATGCCGACGATCTGGTGGACAGGCAGGGTGCCGGAACGCATGCCGCGCTCGTGACCGCCGCCGTGTACCTGCGCTTCGATGCGGATGCGCGGCTTGCGACGCACGTACAGCGCGCCGATGCCTTTCGGGCCATAGATTTTGTGGCCGGAGAACGACATCAGGTCGACTTTCAGCTTGCTCAGATCGATAGGCAGTTTGCCCACGCTCTGGGTGGCGTCAACGTGGTAGATGATACCGCGCGCACGGCACATTTCGCCGATCGCTTCGATGTCCTGCACCACGCCGATTTCGTTGTTGACGTGCATGATGGAGACCAGGATGGTGTCATCGCGCAGCGCCGCTTCGAGATCCTGCAGGCTGATGATGCCGTTGCTCTGCGGCGCCAGGTAGGTGACTTCAAACCCTTCGCGCTCCAGCTGACGGCAGGTGTCGAGCACGGCTTTGTGTTCGGTTTTGCTGGTGATGATGTGCTTGCCTTTTTTCTGGTAGAAATTGGCAGCGCCTTTGATCGCCAGGTTGTCGGATTCGGTCGCCCCGGAGGTGAAGACGATTTCGCGCGGGTCGGCGCCCACCAGTTCGGCGATTTGGTTACGGGCGATGTCTACCGCCTCTTCCGCCTGCCAACCGAAACGGTGGGAACGGGAAGCCGGGTTGCCGAAAGTGCCGTCCAGGGTCAAAAACTGCATCATCTTCTCAGCAACGCGCGGGTCAACCGGCGTCGTTGCTGAGTAATCCAGATAAATCGGTAATTTCATTGCTCTTGTGCTCCGTACATCACTTCCAAAAACTAAAATAATTTCGCCAGCTGCTTATGCGCGCAGATTAACGTTGATAGTTTCTTGCGGACGGCCGTTGGCCGTGCGGCGCGTATCGTTGTTTTGACGATCCGCCACCACCAGCACTTCCTGGTTGTTGACCAGTTCTGCCAGCGTAATGTTGTTCAGGAACCCGCTGATGCGCTCGCTCAGATCGCGCCACAGGGCGTGGGTCAAGCAGCGATCGCCGCCCTGACAGCCTTCTTTGCCCTGGCAACGGGTTGCATCTACCGATTCATCGACGGCAGTGATGACAGCGCCAACGGCGATCTCACCCGCGTCTTTACCCAGCAGATAACCACCGCCCGGGCCACGCACGCTGGCCACCAGGCCATTCTTGCGCAGACGGGAGAATAATTGTTCCAGATAAGAGAGCGAAATACCCTGGCGTTCGGAAATGTCCGCCAGTGGCACCGGCCCTTCCTGGGAATGCAGCGCTACGTCGAGCATAGCGGTTACGGCATAACGGCCTTTGGATGTCAGTCTCATAGCTCAATGGTTACCTGTTGGTCAAATATGGCCGAAAGTCTGACATTCCTGAGTAAAACAGTCAACTATTTAACCCAGTAATTAACTCAAGTATTAGCACGTTTTGAACTTAGCAAGAACAAAGGTATATAAAATACATGTTATAACCTTTGGATAACTAATACTATTGTCACCCACCGTTATGCCACATCAATTAATTACCTTGATGTTTATCCTGTTTCTCGATCGAGGTTAGCATGCCGCGCAGGATATTCAGCTCCTGCCCTTCCGGGCGCGCGCGGGTGAACAGCCGACGCAGGCGGTTCATCACCTGGCCCGGATGCGACGGGCGAATGAAACCGGTGCGCTGCAGCGTCTGCTCCAGATGCTGATAGAAACGCTCGAGGTCGTCCACCAGCGGATACGGCGTCTCTTCCAACTGCGGCGCGCCCGCCTGTTGGCGATCGAGGTAAGCCACGCGCACTTCGTACGCCAGGATCTGCACCGCCATCGCCAGGTTCAGCGAGCTGTAGTCCGGGTTGGCCGGAATGGCGACGTGGTAGTGGCACTTTTGCAATTCATCGTTGGTCAGCCCGACGCGTTCGCGGCCGAACACCAGCGCCACCGGCGCGTGCTCGCCCTCGTGCACCGCGCGCACGCCGCATTCGCGCGGCTCCAGCATCGGCCACGGCAAGGTGCGAGAACGTGCGCTGGTGCCCACCACCAGGCTACAGCCGGCGATGGCGTCATCGAGGGTATCGACGATAGTGGCGTTGCCGATCACGTCGCTGGCGCCGGCGGCCAGGGCGATGGCCTGAGAATCGGGTTTGATCAGCGGATTAACCAGATAAAGGTTGGTTAAACCCATGGTTTTCATGGCTCTGGCGGTCGAGCCCATGTTGCCGGTATGTGAAGTCTCTACCAGAACAATGCGGATATTGTGCAGCATACAAACTCTGAGCGTGGCGGAAAATCGCAGCATCTTAACACAGCCGTAGGCAATTTGCCGAACAGCTGCTATACTTCGCGCCGTTTCCTGTTCTTTAACATCCTAGTTGGAAGATACCCATGCATCCGATGCTGACTATCGCCGTGCGCGCTGCGCGCAAGGCCGGTAACCTGATTGCCAAAAACTACGAAACCCCGGACGCTGTAGAAGCGAGCCAGAAAGGGACCAATGACTTCGTCACCAACGTCGATCGCGATGCAGAGCATCTAATCATCGACGTCATCCGCAAGTCTTATCCGCAACACAGTATCGTGAGCGAAGAACGCGGTGAGCTGATCGGCGAAGATCGCGATGTGCAATGGGTGATCGATCCACTGGATGGCACTGCAAACTTCATCAAACGTTTCCCTCATTTCTCCGTTTCCATCGCCGTACGCATCAAAGGCCGTACCGAAGTGGCCGTGGTTTACGATCCGATGCGCAACGAACTGTTCACCGCCACGCGCGGCCAGGGCGCACAGCTCAACGGTTATCGTCTGCGCGGCACCAACGCCAAAGATCTGGATGGCACCATCCTGGCGACTGGCTTCCCGTTTAAAGTCAAACAGCACGCCACGCCTTACATCAATATCGTCGGCAAGCTGTTCACCCAGTGCGCGGACTTCCGCCGCACCGGTTCCGCTGCGCTGGATCTGGCCTATGTCGCCGCCGGCCGCGTGGACGGTTTCTTCGAAATCGGCCTGAAGCCGTGGGACTTCGCCGCAGGCGAACTGCTGGTGCGTGAAGCCGGCGGCCTGGTCACCGACTTCGTCGGCGGCCACAATCACTTCAGTTCCGGCAACGTGGTCGCAGGCAACCCGCGCGTGGTGAAAGCCATGCTGGCCACCATGCGTGAAGAACTGAGCGAAGCGCTGAAGCGTTAATCGCCAGAAGCGAATCGAAAAAAAGCGCTGCCGATGCAGCGCTTTTTTTATGCCCGTTAGCGGGAGAAGGGGCGGATGCCGCCGCCGAATTCCGGCTGCGCGCTGACGTACAGCAACAGCCCGGCGGCCAACAGGATCAGACCGCCGGCCAGCGCCAGCGCCCCCCAGGCCACCGCGCTCCAGGCGGCGGGCGCGCGCGAACGGCTGAGGCGCACCGCCAGCCGGCGGCTGTAATGCACCAGCAGCGCCAGCATGGAGATGGTCAACGAGGTGCCGAACGCCATCGCCAGCGCGGAGATCACTCCCCAGCCGAACACGCCGATCACCTTGGAAAACAGCAACACCAAAATCGCTCCCGAACAGGGACGCATGCCCATCGCCAGCACGATGGCGGCCTGAGTGCGCCAATCGCTTCCCGCCTGCAGCTCGCTGTCGCTCGGCAGATGCCGGTGGCCGCAGCCGCAATTGGCGCTGTGCACATGATCCGCCGCCAGCGGCGTCAGGCTGTTGATGCGCAGCGCCGGCGCCGGGCGCATCGCCTTGATCGCCGCAAACAGGCGTTTCAGCGCGCGCCAACTCAGCAGCACGCCAAGCAGCATCACCAGGATAAAACTGCCCTTCTCCAGCCAGAAACTGCTTTGATGCAGTTGGCGCGAAGAGAGCTGTAACACCACCAGCATCAACGTGACCAGCGCGATCGCCACCCCGCCCTGCACCAGTGAAGCGGCGAAGGTCAGCTTCAGGCTGCTTTTCAGCCGCGCCGGATGGGTGGCCAGATAGGTGGCGATCACCACTTTGCCGTGGCCGGGGCCGAGCGCATGCAAGACGCCATAGCCGAGGCTGAACAGCATCAGCGCCAGCCCGGCCTGCTGCGGCGCGGCCTTCACCTGCTGCAATAGCCCCGCCATCTGCTGGTGCAGCGCTTTTTGCCATACCACGCTCTGCATCAGCAGCTGCGGCCAATAGTGCCACGCCAGCAGCGCGGCGGCCGCCAGCGCCAGCGTAAACGGCAGCAGCGGCCACAGGCCGAAGGCCCAGTGGCGCCGGCTCGTCGTCGCTTGCGAGAGATTCAGCGACATTGCAGCGTCACCCGCTGGGCGAACTGCTGCCCCAGCGCCAGGTCTTCACCGGGCGAGTCGTTCTTGTCGAGCGACAGCGCATAGGCCTGCAGCGACGCATTCGGCTGCGGCGTCATCAGCTTGTAGCTGCACTGCTGCGCCATCTCCGGCGGCAAATGCAGCGCATTTTGATCTTTATAGGTCATATCCACGAAATAAGTCGGATCGTAAGTAGAAAGTTCGAACGGCTTGCCCGCCAGCGGCTGCGGTTCGGCCAACGGCAGCACGAACTCCAGCACCGCCTGGTTGCCCTGGCGCGACAGGTGATATTCGCTGGGCAAGTTCAGGTATTTCACCGGCTTGCCGTCGCGGTAAAGATCGGTGAAATAGTGCTGCCCCAGCACATTGGCCATCACTTCCGCCGCCAGCTTTTTCCATACTTCCGAATCGCTCTTGGCGTTTTTCGCATCGTAGAGCAGATCCGCCGAGGTGATTTCATCCATCACCCACACCATTTTCAGGCCGACCAGCCGCTGGTCCTTGGCGACAAAGGTGGTGTTCATGTCGATAAAGCTGTGCGGATGCGCGATTGCACCGGCGCTGAACACGGCGCCGAAAGCAGCCAAAAGACGACGTAACTTCATCATTATCCTGTCTTACCTGCATTTGTTATAACGTAACACAAATAACTGCCGAACGGCCCGCCTCTCCCGGCGATATTTGTGACGAAAGTTGTAAGCCGAAGTAAAAGCCGCGCTGTCATCCTGACGTTACAAAGCCTTTTGCTATGCTTAGGCATAATCGCAACCTTTTATGCCGGAAGGTGATAATGAGCCTGGACACCTCTCCCGTGCCCGCGCTCTCCGGACAACAACGGCGCTGCCATCTGCTGCTGATGCTGTACACGCCGGAGCCCGAGTTACAGTTGGAGACCCTAAGCCGAATCAACGGCGTCGCACCCCCGATAACCCGGCAAGATATAGCCGAGGTAGCCAGTGAAATCCAGCGTTTCCATCACCTGGAGATCGCCGTCGATCCCGACCATGGCTACCAACTGCGGGGCAGCGCGCTTGACCAACGCCTGTGCCTGATCCATTGGCTGCGGCGGGCGCTGCGCTGCAGCCCGCTGTTTGTCGAAAGCGACTTCGCCCCGCGCCTGAGGCAAGCGCTGGCGGCCGATGCCGTCCCGACGTCTGCGCTGGCGGAGGCGATCGACGCCTGCGGGCCGCTGCTTAACCGCCACTTCGACGCGCGCGACCGCCAATTTCTGCAGCATTACCTGCTCTACTGCGCCTGGCAAAATCGCCTGCAGCAGCATCCGCGTTTCGACGCCGTTCAACGCGACTGGCTGCGGCAAAAGCCGGAGCAGCAGGCCGCCGCCTGGCTGCATCAGGCCTGCAACCGGCTGTTTAACCAGCCGCCGCAGGCAGACGAGCGCGATTTTTTGGCGCTGACCTTCACCCTGTTGAAAAATCACAGCTACCACAGCAATGACTCGGCGCAAGAGCAGCGGTTGATGACGGCGATCGACAGTATGGTCGAGCGTTTCCAGCAGCTTTCCGACATGGCCTTCAGCAACAAGGCGGAGCTGGTCAGCCAGCTGTTCGCCCACCTGGCGCCGGCGCTGGAGCGCTGCCGTTTCGCCATCGGCATCGACAATATGCTGTTGGAAGACGTGGTGCGCAAATACCCGCGGCTGATGCGCACCACACAGGAAGCGCTGAAACCGCTGGAACAGGAGTACGGCGTGCATTTTTCCAACGAGGAGGCGGGCCTGGTGGCCATCAGCTTCGGCGCCTGGCTGATGCAGGACAACGCGCTGCAGGAAAAACAGGTGCTGTTGCTGACGCTGGACAACCCGCAGCTGGAAGAGGAGGTGGAATATCAGATCCGCGAGCTCACGCTGTTGCCGCTGAACATCAAGTACTTACCGCTGAGCGACTATCTGCGCGGCGGAGCGCCGCAGGGCGTCATGCTGGTGATCACTCCTTATGCGGCGGTGCACAACGAGCCGCACCCGCCGCTGATCTATACCGAACTGCCGCTGGAAAACCGGCAGCGCCAGGCCATCCGCGCGCTGCTGGAAGCGCCTTAATCAACGGCTGACGCTGACCGCCGGCGGCCGGATGAACAAGGCCGGCACCGCGACCGCCGCCATCACCCAGAATACCCCGCCCTGCCAATGTTCGAACAGGAACCCGGCAATGACCGTCATAACGGCGATGCCGCCGCCCATCGCCAGCGCCGAATACACCGCCTGCAGCCGGATCACCTCTTGCCCCTGACGCGCGGCGATAAAGCGCATCGCCGCCAGATGGCAGACGGTGAAGGTGCCGCAGTGCAGGATCTGGATCAGCAGCAGCCAACCCAGCTCGGTGCTGTAGGCCATCAGGCTCCAGCGCAGCACGCCGCAGCAGGCGGAAAGCAGCAGCAGGTTGCGCGCATTCCAGCGGCGGAACAGCACGTTGCTGCTGGCGAAAATAATCACCTCCGCCACCACGCCAAGCGACCACAGATAGCCGATGGTCGAGGCCGAATAGCCCGCCTCCTGCCAGTAAATGGAGCCGAAGCTGTAGTAGCCGGCGTGCGCGCCCTGCAGCAGCGTGACGCACAGCAGGAAGCGCCAGACCGGCCCCTCTTTCAGCAGCGCCCACAGCGAACGCTCGGCCCCGCCGTGCGTGCGCGCTTCGCCCTGCGGCATGACGCTCGGCTTCAGCAACATGCCCAGCAGCATCGCCAGCACGCTGAAGATCAGGCTGTAGAGAATGGCGTTATGGCCCCACACCGCCACCAATTGCCCGGTCAGCGCCGAGCCGATGACGAACGCCAGCGAGCCCCACAACCGCACCCGGCCATAGTCCATGCGGATCTGCTTTTGCCAGGTGGCGGCCAGCGCGTCGGTCAGCGGCACCAGCGGCGAGAAGAACAGGTTGAACCCCGCTATCACCAGCATCAGCCAGCCCCAACCGTTGCCGAAACAGAAACCAACCGCGAAGGCCAGGGTCAGCAGCGCCAGCAGGCGCAGGGCGGAGACCAGATGAGAGGGATCTTTAACGCGGGGAGCAATCAGTAAACTGCCGAGGAAGCGGGCCACCAAACCGGCGCCGAGCAATATGCCGATGGTTTCGGGCGCGATGCCCTCGCCTTTCAGCCACACGCCCCAGAACGGTAAGAAGATGCCATAGGAAAAGAAGTAGGTGAAATAACTGAGCGCGAGCCAACGCGTGGATTGCAGAACCATGATCCCTCCGGAGTGAGGGCAATACTTTGACAGAGCTCACACCGGCCCGCAATCTTCATTCCACTTCAATGCGTTAGAGTGCCAGGCAGCTCACAGTTTGCCGCAAGCGGCCATAAAAAAACCCGCCGCAGCGGGTTTTGTCAGGCGAAAGCGGGATTAGGCGTAAACCGGCAGGCGGGCGCAGATATCCAGCACTTTCTTCTTGGTGCGTTCGATGGTGGCTTCATCGTTGATGTTGTCCAGCACATCACAGATCCAACCGGCCAGTTCGCGCACGTCGGCTTCTTTGAAGCCGCGACGGGTGACGGCCGGGGTGCCGATACGCACGCCGGAGGTGACGAACGGGCTCTTCGGATCGTTCGGCACGCTGTTTTTGTTGACGGTGATGTTGGCGCGGCCCAGGGCGGCGTCAGCTTCTTTACCGGTCAGGTTTTTGTCGACCAGATCCAGCAGGAACAGGTGGTTATGGGTGCCGCCGGAGACCACTTTGTAGCCGCGCTGCAGGAACACTTCCACCATCGCCTTGGCGTTGACCGCCACTTGCTGCTGGTAAACCTTGAACTCAGGCTCCATCGCTTCTTTCAGCGCCACCGCCTTGCCGGCGATCACGTGCATCAGCGGGCCGCCCTGGCCGCCAGGGAACACGGCGGAGTTCAGCTTCTTGTACAGCTCTTCGTCGCCGCCCTTCGCCAGGATCAGGCCGCCGCGCGGGCCCGCCAGGGTTTTGTGGGTGGTGGTGGTGACGATGTGCGCGTGCGGCACCGGGTTCGGGTACACGCCGGCGGCGATCAGGCCGGCCACGTGCGCCATGTCGACGAACAGGTAAGCGCCGATGCTGTCGGCGATTTCGCGCATTTTGGCCCAGTCAACCACGCCAGAGTAGGCGGAGAAGCCGCCGATGATCATTTTCGGCTTGTGGGTTTGCGCCTGTTTGGCCAGATCGTCATAGTCGATTTGACCTTTGTCGTCGATGCCGTAAGGTACCACGTTATACAGTTTGCCGGACAGGTTAACCGGGGAACCGTGGGTCAGGTGGCCGCCGTGCGCCAGGTTCATGCCCAGAATGGTGTCGCCCGGCTGCAGCAGCGCGGTGTAAACGGCGAAGTTAGCCTGGGAGCCGGAGTGCGGCTGCACGTTGGCGTAATCGGCGCCGAACAATTCTTTGGCGCGGTCGATAGCCAACTGCTCAACGATATCCACGTATTCGCAGCCGCCGTAGTAACGCTTGCCCGGATAGCCTTCAGCGTATTTGTTGGTCAGCTGGGAACCCTGAGCCTGCATTACGCGCGGGCTGGTGTAGTTCTCAGACGCGATCAGCTCGATGTGCTCTTCCTGACGCACCACTTCCTGCTCCATGGCACGCCACAGTTCCGCATCGTAATCGGCAATGTTCATTTCACGCTTTAACATCCGGCATCTCCTGACTTAAATCAGCTAACTAAAAAATCACCAAATAACTACCCGTTTGGGTTCTGGGTCACAGTGTAAACCGTTTCGCCCTACCGAAGATAGGTCTTGACAGAGGTTTTTACGCAAACGATTGGCTTAAGGCGGCGCAAGGCTTTGATCCGCGAAACGCTCCCGTTTATCAACGGACATTTCCTCATGCGAACAATGCGCTTTTTTCATGTTCTGTGAGCGCGATCGACGTCCGAAGAACACCGCAACGAAAACAAGGGTATTTACAAGCGGCGCGGAACCCAATAAGATGCATTTAAAATACATCATTACAATTGTCGTCAAGATCCCAACCCAAGGAGCGCCCCCATGCTGGATAGCCAAACCATCGCCACCGTGAAATCCACCATTCCCCTGCTGGCAGCAACCGGGCCGAAGCTGACCGCCCACTTTTACGATCGCATGTTCGCCCACAACCCGGAATTGAAAGACATTTTCAATATGAGCAATCAGCGCAACGGCGATCAGCGTCAGGCGCTGTTCGACGCCATCTGCGCCTATGCCGCCAACATCGAGAACCTGGCGGCGCTGCTGCCGGCGGTGGAGCGCATCGCGCAGAAGCACACCAGCTTCAATATCCAGCCGGAGCAGTACCAAATCGTCGGCGGTCACCTGCTGGCGACGCTGGACGAAATGTTCAGCCCGGGCCAGGAAGTCTTGGACGCCTGGGGCAAAGCCTACGGCGTGCTGGCCAACGTATTTATCCAGCGTGAAGAGCAGATTTATCAGCAAAGCGAAACCGACAACGGCGGCTGGCGCGATCTGCGCGCATTCCGCATCCTGAAGAAACAGCCGCAGAGCGACGTGATCTGCAGCTTCGTGCTGGCGCCGGTGGACGGCGGCCGGGTGGCGGACTTCAAACCAGGGCAATACCTGGCGGTTTACATCAAGCACGACAGCCTGGTGCATCAGGAAATTCGCCAGTACTCGCTGACCACCTCGCCGAACGGCGAGTTCTACCGCATCGCGGTGAAGCGTGAAGATCAGGGTAAAGTGTCCAACTACCTGCACCAGCAGGCGCAGGAAGGCGACGTGATCTACATCGCCCCGCCGCACGGCGACTTCTTCCTCGACGTGACGCCGACTACGCCGGTGGCGCTGATCTCCGCCGGCGTTGGCCAAACCCCAATGCTCGGCATGCTCAACACCCTGCACGACAGCCAACATCAGGCGCAGGTCCACTGGCTGCACGCGGCGGAAAACGGCAGCGTGCACGCCTTTGCCGATGAAGTGGCGGATATTGCCGGGCGCATGCCGAATCTGAGTCGCCATGTGTGGTACCGCGAGCCGGGTGCCGATGACGTGGAAGGCCGCGACTACCACAGCCGCGGATTGATGGATTTGAGCGCGCTGCAAGGCAGCCTGGCCGATCCGCAGATGCACTATTACTTCTGCGGCCCGGTGGCCTTCATGCAGTTCGTGGGTAAACAGCTGCTGGAGATGGGGGTAGAGGCCGAGCGCATCCACTACGAATGCTTCGGCCCGCATAAAGTGCTGTAATGCGTGCGGAGCGCGGCCGTCAAGCCGCGCTCCCTCTTCATTTCGCCTGCAGTTGGCGCGCGTCCTGGACCTGCTGCACCGTCACCGGCGCCGCCTGGTTGCCCCAGCTTCCCCGCAGATAGCTCATCAGATCCGCCGCTTGACGATCGTTCAACGCCCAGCCGTAAGCCGGCATGTCGAACGCCATCGCCTGCTGCGTGATCGGCGTATGCGCCCCTTCCAGCACCACCCGCAGCGCGGTCAGCGGATTGTCCGCCGTTACCGTGGCGTTGCCCGCCAGCGCCGGAATGGCGAAGTCGGTGCCTTCACCTTTATTGCCGTGGCAGGTCGAGCAGTACATCGCGTAGGTCGCCTTGCCGCCCGAATTATCCGCCTGCACGGCAGGCGCAGCGGCTTTGGCGGCGGTGTCCGGCGCCAGGCTGCGCAGGTACACCGCGATGGCGTTCAGATCGCCGTCGCTGAGGTACTGCGTGCTGTGGGTCACCACCTCGCTCATCGGCCCGGCGACCGCCGCATGGCGGCTGCGGCCGGTCTTCAGCAGCGCCGTCACCTCTTCCGGCGGCAGCCCGCGCAGATTGGAGGCGTACCAGCCGTCCAGCTCGGCGCCGCTCAGGAACACCGGTTCCTTGCCGTCCAGCCCCTTCTCCTGCATCGCCCAGCCGCGCGGCGTATGGCAGCTGCCGCAGTGGCCCGCGCCCTGCACCAGATAAGCGCCGCGGTTCCACTCGGCGCTTTGCTGCGGATCCGCCTGATACGGCTGGTCGTCGTGGAACAGCTGGTTCCACACCGCCAGCGGCCAACGCATCGACAGCGGCCAGCTGATGTCGCTGCCCCGGTTGGCGACGTTCTGCGCCGGCACCTCATTCATCAGATAGTCATACAGCGCGCGCATGTCTTCCGCGCTCATTTTGGCGTACGAGGTGTACGGCATCGCCGGGTAGAGCCGGTGGCCGTCTTTGGCCACCCCCTGACGCATGGCGCGATCGAACTCCTCGAACGAATAGGCGCCGATGCCGTGCAGCTTGTCCGGCGTGATGTTGGTGGCGTAGATAGCCCCGAGCGGCGTCGGAAACTTCATGCCGCCCGCCAATTCTGCGCCGCCCGGCGCGGTATGGCAGGCGGTGCAGTCACCGGCTTTGGCGACGTATTCACCGGCCGACATCGCCTGGGCAGAACCGCCGGCGGCCAGCAGGCTCAACAGGTACAGCGAGCGCAGACTCATGCTCCCTCCTTGGCGGCAATCTTGCCGTAGGCCAGTTCATTCACCGCACGCCACGCCTGATCGATCGCCGAGTTAGCGTACGGGCTCCAGTCGGCATCGGAGTTGGCGATAGCGATCTTGCCGATCGGCTGCCGCGCCGTTTCGATGATTTTCTTGGCTTCGTCTTCGTCATCAAACAGCCCGTTAAGGAAGTAGGAGTAACCGTGTGACCAGCGGTTGACAGTGATCGCCTGAATGTCGCGCTGATGATCGAAACCGGCCTCGCCCAGCATGCCCTGCAGCTGTTCGCGGATCATCTGTTCGTGCACTTCGAACGGCGTGCCCAGCAGCAGCGCGCGCCCTTTGCGCGACTGTTCGCGCGTGCTGAGGCCGCTGCCCGGCAGCGTCGGCACATACACCATATGCAGGCCGATCGGCCGATCCGGATCGCGCGGGTGCTGATAGCCGCCCATGCTCACCGGATAGTCCAGCTTCACGCGGCTGTACGGCGCGGCCGGCGAATAGACCTCGTGCACGCCCAGCTTGATGAACGGCTGCCAGTTGCGGATCACCACCTTGCTGTACACCAGCGGCGCCTTGACGTTCTGCTTCAGCGCCTCCTGCTGCTCGTGCGCCATCTCCGGCACCAGATACGGGATCATCATGTTGTAGCCGGCCATCACCACCTGTCCGGCGCGCACTTTGGTCATCTTCTCGCCGGTCATGTAGGTGACTTCCACCTTGTCGCCGACGTTGGCCGCGTGCAGCCCGGTGCTGTTCAAACGCAGCTTCACCGGCGATTCCGGCCGATCGAGCTGGCTGTAGTCGAATTTGGCCAGCACCACATCGTTCATGTCCTTGCCGGCCGGCGCCACCGCCGGGATCAGTTGGCGCACCATCAGGCGCGCCAGCGTGGCGTTGCCGTCCGGGAAGTGGAACACGTAAGGATCGTCGAGATCCGCCTGCGACTCTTCGTCCAGCGGCGGCAGATTCATGCCGTTCAGGCCCGGCAGATCGCAAATGCGCGCATCGCTGCACGACGTGCCGTCGATGCCCACCGCCTGGAAATCGTTGGTGGTCTGCTGGAAATAACGGATCGCCAGTTCGCTCAGGCCCACCTTCTCGCGCAAGAACTGGGTGTAGCTGTGGCTGTCGAGCCAGTCGACCTTCTGCTCCAGCGTCATCTCCGGCAGATAGTCTTTCTCCACCGTGTGCAGCGCGATCAGCGCCTGGCGATCGCTTTCCGGCAGCGGGAAATCGCCGATGAACGCTTCATAAGAGCGGCCGTTGAGGCGATCGCGCGGAATATCGTCCGCCACCGTGCGGCCCGGATCGCCGCTCACCACCTTGTCGACGCCGAAGTTCTTGCGATCGAAGTAAACCCCGCGGCTCAAATTCAAATCCGGGTAGAAGGTGGTGTCGAAAGCCTGCTCCAGTTGGTCGATATCGACGCCGAGCTTGCGCAGCAGCCCCATCGCCACCGGGCTGAAGTTGGAGCGCGGCGACTGCAGCGATTCGCTGCCGCCGTAGCCGAGCAGCATGCCGTCGTCGCTGTTGAACTCGTTGCGCTTGGCGTGGCCGCCGAAGTCGTCGTGGTTGTCGATCAAAAGAATACGCTGCCGCTCGCCTTTCAGCTGCTGCCAGAAACAGGCGGCCGCCAGCCCGCTGATGCCGGCGCCCACCACCACCAGATCGAACTCTTCAACGGCGGGCACGCTGCCGAAATCAAAGGTTTTGCCGTCGCGCCCCAGCTGGTGCGCATGCTCGAACGAGCCCGGATGATTGCCCCGCAGCCCGGTCAGCGCCGGCGGATAGTACAGGGTTTGATTGGCGGTTTGCGGCGACGCGCGCAAGATTTGCAGCGGCGTCAACCCGGCGGCGATGGTGATCGCCACTCCGTTGAGAAAATCTCGTCTGGTGATACCCATATAGGCTTCCTTTCAATTTTTATTATCATCAGCCGGCCGGAGCCGGCTCGAAGGCCGCGCTATTGTGCGGATAATTACTGTAAAATCAATGTTTGAACATGACATGACGAATGGCCGTGTAATCCTCCAGCCCGTACATCGACATATCCTTGCCGTAGCCGGACAATTTCTGGCCGCCGTGCGGCATTTCGCTCACCAGCATGAAGTGGGTGTTCACCCAGGTGCAGCCGTATTGCAGGCGGGCGCTTAAGCGATGCGCGCGGCCCACGTCGCGGGTCCACACGGACGACGCCAGGCCGTAGTTGGATTCGTTCGCCCAGGCCAGCACCTGCTCTTCGTCGTCGAACGGCGTCACCGTCACCACCGGGCCGAACACTTCGCGCTGCACGATCTCATCGTCCTGGCGCGCGCCGGCCAACAGCGTCGGCTGGAAGTAATAGCCCGGCCCTTTCACCTTCTCGCCGCCGGTCACCACCTGCACGTGCGGCAACGCTTTGGCGCGCTCGACAAAACCGGCCACCCGCTCCAGATGCTGGGCGGTAATCAACGGCCCCAGTTCGGTGCTCTCGTCGTCCGGCGCGCCGATCTTCAGGCTGGCCACCGCCTCGCCCAGCCGCTTCACCAGCTCGGGATAAATGCTTTTCTGCGCGTAGATGCGGCAGGCGGCGGTGCAATCCTGCCCGGCGTTGTAGAAACCGAAGCCGCGAATGCCGTCCACCACCTGCTGCAGATCGGCGTCGTCGAACACCAGCACCGGCGCCTTGCCGCCCAGCTCCATATGGGTGCGCTTAATGCCGGCGGCGGTGTGGGCGATGATGTGCTCACCGGTGGCGATCGACCCGGTCAGCGACACCATGCGCACCTTGTCATGCCCGGTCAGCCGATCGCCAACGCTGGCGCCGCGCCCGAACAGCACGTTGAGCACGCCCGGCGGGAACAGCCCGGCGGCCAATTCGGCCAGTTTGAAGGTGGTCAGCGGCGTCTGCTCCGACGGCTTGATCACCACGCAGTTGCCCGCCGCCAGCGCCGGCGCCAGTTTCCAGGCCGCCATCATCAGCGGGTAGTTCCACGGGGCGATCGAAGCCACCACGCCGAGCGGATCGCGGCGGATCATCGAGGTATGCCCGGCCAGATACTCGCCGGCCGCCATGCCGGTCAGGCAGCGGCTGGCCCCGGCGAAGAAGCGAAACACGTCGGCCACCGCCGGCAGCTCGTCATTCAATACGCAGTGATAAGGCTTGCCGCAGTTGAGCGACTCCAGCCTGGCGAAGGTCTCGGCATGCTCGTCGATCAGATCCGCCAGCTTGAGCAGATGCTCGGCGCGCTCCTTCGGCGTGGTTTGCCCCCAGGCGGCGAACGCGGCGTCCGCCGCCAGCACCGCGCGATCGACCTGCTCCGGGCTGGCCTCCGCCACCTGCGCGATCACTTCGCCGGTCGCCGGGTTATACACCGGCTGGGTCGCGCCCTGGCCGTTCACCAGTTGGCCGTCAATCAACAGTTGGCTTTGCATAGGGTTATCCTTTTATCAGAGGTCGGGTAAGGAAATTATTTGCCGCTGCCGGCGACGCTTTCCCCACCTTTGGTCAGGTAGTAAGCGCCGAGGATCGGCAGCATGGTCAACAGCATCACCGACAGCGCCACCACGTTGGTGATTGGCACGTCGCGCGGGCGGCCGAGCTGGTTCAGCAGCCACAGCGGCAGCGTGCGCTCGTGGCCGGCGGTAAAGGTGGTCACGATGATTTCATCGAACGACAGCGCAAACGCCAGCATGCCGCCGGCCAGCAGCGCCGAGCCGAGGTTCGGCAGGATCACATAGCGGAAGGTTTGCCAGCCGTCGGCGCCGAGATCCATCGACGCTTCGATCAGGCTGAACGAGGTGCGGCGGAATCGGGCGATGACGTTGTTGAACACGATCACCACGCAGAACGTCGCATGGCCGACGACGATGGTCAGGATGCCCGGCTCGATGTTCAGCGCCTTGAACGCCGCCAGCAGCGCCAGGCCGGTGACGATCCCCGGCAGCGCGATCGGCAGCAGCAACAGCAGCGAAATGCTGTCTTTGCCGAAGAAATCGCGCCGATACAGCGCCGCCGCCGCCAGGGTGCCGAGCACCAGCGCGATGGCGGTTGCCAGGCAGGCGATCTGCGCCGACAGCAGCACCGCATCGAGGATGTCCTGCCGTCCGGCGGCGACGTTAAACCAGTGCAGCGTAAAGCCCTTCGGCGGGAAGCTGAAGGCCGCGTCCTCGGTGTTGAAGGCGTAGATGGCGATGATCGCCAACGGGAAGTGCAGGAAGACAAGTCCGCCCCAGGCGGCCAGCTTCAGCCCTAAGGGCGCGCGTTCAGAGTGCATCGAAAGCCCCCAGACGTTTGACGATGGAAAGGTAGATGGCGATCAGGACGATCGGCACCAGCGTAAAGGCCGCGGCCATCGGCATATTGCCGATCGCGCCCTGCTGGGCGTAGACCATGCTGCCGATGAAATAGCCCGGCGGCCCCACCAGCTGCGGCACGATAAAGTCGCCCAGCGTCAGTGAGAAGGTGAAGATCGATCCGGCGGCGATGCCCGGCACCGCCAGCGGCAAAATGACATGGCGGAAGGTCTGCGCCGGCCGGGCGCCCAGATCCGCCGAGGCGTGCAGCAGCGAGGGCGGCAGGCGCTCCAGCGCCGCCTGGATCGGCAGGATCATGAACGGCAGCCAGATATAGACGAACACCAGAAAACGCCCCAGCCCCGAGGTCGACAGCGTGTTGCCGCCGACGCCGGGCACCGTCAGCAGCGAAGCCAACAGCGGCTCCAGCCCCAGGTGCTGCAGGAACCACTGCGCCACGCCGTCTTTCGCCAGCAGCAAAGTCCAGGCATAGGCTTTAACGATATAGCTGGCCCACATCGGCATCATCACCGCGATGTAAAAGAACGCCTTGACGCGGCCGCTGGTGTAGCGCGCCATGTAATAGGCGATCGGGAACGCCAGCGCCGCGCTGGCCAGCGACACCAGCACCGCCATGGTCAACGTGCGCAGGATGATGTCGTAGTTGGCCGGGTTGAACAACGCCGCCAGGTTGGCGAAGGTCAGATCCGGCGTCACCGCCATGGTGAAATCGTCGAAGGTGTAAAACCCTTGCCACAGCAGCGTCAGCAGCGAACCGAGGTAGACCGCGCCGAACCACAGCAGCGGCGGCACCAGCAGTAACAGCAGATACAGCGTCGGCCGGCGATAGAGCCAGGTCGACAGCGCGCGCACGGTACCGCCGCGCGCCGGGGGGGAATCGATGCTCATGTCCATCTCACCTCTCCTCCAGCAGCGGCACCATCGCCGCGCGCGGCCAGCAGGCGACGATCGGCTGGCCGATCTGCCGCTGTTGCCCTTCGGCGATCCACTGCGGATTGGCCTGGCTGACCAGCAGCTTTTCGCCGCCGTTCAGCGCGATTTCATAGCGCGTGGCCGCGCCCTGGTAATGGATTTCCTGCAGCGTGCCCTGCACCTGGATCTCGTCCTGCGCCGCGCCGCCTTGCTCCAGCAGGCGGATATGTTCCGGCCGGATCGAGAAGGTTCGGCTTTCGCCAAGCAGGCGCTGCGCCAGCTCGCTGCGCACCACGTTGGAGGTGCCGACGAACTCGGCGACGAACGGCGTCTTCGGCCGCATGTAAAGCTCGCGCGGCGTATCCACCTGTTCGATGCGGCCGTTATTGAACACCGCCACCCGATCGGACATCGACAGCGCTTCGCTTTGATCGTGGGTGACGAAGATAAAGGTGATGCCCAGTTGGCGCTGCAGCTTCTTCAGCTCGCCCTGCATCTGCTCGCGCAGCTTGAGATCCAGCGCGCCGAGCGGTTCGTCCAGCAGCAGCACCCGCGGCCGATTGACCAGCGCGCGCGCCAGCGCCACGCGCTGCCGCTGGCCGCCCGACAGGTGCGCCGGCTTGCGTTCGGCGACGAAACCGAGCGCCACGCTCTCCAGCGCCTCTTGCGCCCGCGCCAGCCGCTCGCGTTTGGCGACGCCCTTCACCATCAGGCCGTAGGCGACGTTTTCCAGCACCGACATGTGCGGAAACAGCGCGTAATCCTGAAACACGGTGTTCACGTCGCGCTGGTACGGCGGCAGGTTGGCGGCTTCCTGACCGTGAATGCGAATCGAGCCGGAAGTGAGCTGTTCAAAGCCGGCGATCAGGCGCAGGCAGGTGGTTTTGCCCGAGCCGGACGGCCCGAGCATGGAGAAGAATTCCCCGTCCTGAATGTCGATGGATACCCGATCCACGGCGCGAACATCGCCGAAAGTCCGCGAAACATCGATGAATTGCACGGCAATGGTCATTTTCTGTGCTCCATTCTGATGTAATTCGGGCGCAGCGGGCTGCGCCCCGCGGCTTAGCGGCCGCCCATGATGGCGATGTAATCCTGGGTCCAGCGGCTGTATGGCACAAACTTGCCGCCCTGCGCCTGCGGCGTTTTCCAGAAGGCGATTTTATCGAACTGGTTAAAGCCGTTGGTTTCGCAGCCCTTCTCACCCAGCAGCGCGCTGGCCTTACAGCCCGCCGGCGAAGCCGGCACCGACCCGAACCAGGCCGCCACATCACCCTGCACCTTCGGCTCCAGCGACCAGTTCATCCACTGGTAGGCGCAGCTCGGGTGTTTGGCGTCGCTGTGCAACATGGTGGTATCCGCCCAGCCGGTCACGCCCTCTTTCGGGAACACGGTGGCGATCGGCTGCCCCTCGCCCTTCAGGGCGTTGGCCTGATACGGCCAGGCGCTGGAGGCCACCACGCCTTCGTTTTTAAAGTCGCTCATCTGCACCGAGGTGTCGTGCCAGTAGCGGTGGATCAGCGCGTGCTGGCTGCGCAGCAGCTTCAGCGCCGCCTGATACTGCTCTTCGTTGAGCTGATAAGGATCGCTGATGCCGAGCTGCGGCTGGGTGGCCTTCAGGAACAGCGCCGCGTCGGCGATGTAGATCGGGCCGTCGTAAGCCTGCACCCGCCCCTGGTTGCTCTTGCCGTCCGGCAGGTTCTGCTGCTGGAAGATCACCGCCCAGCTGTCCGGCGGCGTCGGGAAGGTTTTGGTGTTGTACATCAGCAGGTTCGGCCCCCACTGGTACGGCGTGCCGTAAGTTTTGCCGTCCACGGTATACCAGGCGCCGTTCAGCAGGCGCGGATCGATGTTCTTCCAGTTCGGGATCAGCGCGGTGTTGATCGGCTGCACCCGCTTGCCGAAGATCAGGCGCAGCGAGGCGTCGCCGGAGGCGGTCACCAGATCGTAGCCGCCCTTGGCCATCAGGCTGACCATTTCATCGGAGGTGGCGGCGGTCTTCACGTTCACCGCACAGCCGGTTTGCTTCTCAAACTGGGTGACCCAGTCGTAGTTTTTGTCGGACTGGCCGCGTTCGATGTAGCCGGGCCAGGCGATGATGTCCAGCCGGCCTTCGCCTTTGCCCAGCGACTGCGGCAGATCGGCCGCCTGGGCCAGGCCGCACAGCACGGTGAGACAGAGCGCGGAGACGGTGGTGGTGACTGCGGTAGTTTTTCCCATCGTAATTACCCCTGTGTTGCTTATCGGTATGCGGCAGGGAACGGCTGCCGCCTGATTTTTCTTGATATAACCGTTAGAAGCCGGCTTTGAACTTCGCCATTACGTGCCTGACAACGCTGTAATCCTGCAGCGAATCGCTGGACAGATCCTTGCCGTAGCCGGAGCGTTTCAGGCCGCCGTGCGGCATTTCGCTCGCCAAGGTGAAATGGGTGTTGATCCAGGTGCTGCCGTACTGCAGATGAGCGGCGATGTGCAGCGCCCGATCGATATTTTGCGTCCACACCGACGAGGCCAGGCCGTATTCCGAGTCGTTGGCCCACGCGACCGCCTGCTCCAGGTGTTCGAAGCGCGTGACGCTGACCACCGGGCCAAACACCTCGCGCTGCACGATCTCGTCGCTTTGCAGGCAACCCGCCAGCAGAGTCGGCTGGTAGTAGAACCCCGGCCCGGAGTGCGCCGCGGCGCCGGTGATCAATTCGATATGCGGTTGGCTGAGCGCCCGCTCGACAAAGCTGGCGACGCGATCGCGCTGGCGGGCACTGATCAGCGGGCCGATCTCGTTGTCCTGATCGCGCTTGCGGGCGAAGCGCAGGCTGGCGACCGCCTCGCCCAGCGCGTCCACCAGTTTGGGATAGATGCCGGCCTGCGCGTAGATGCGGCAGGCGGCGGTGCAGTCCTGGCCGGCGTTGTAATAGCCATAGGTGCGAATGCCGTTGACCACCTCGTCGAGATCGGCGTCGTCGCAGACGATCACCGGCGCTTTGCCCCCCAGCTCCAGATGAGTGCGCTTGACGCTTTTGGCCGCCGCCTGGAGAATTTTTTGCCCGGTGACGATATCGCCGGTGACCGACACCAGCCGCACCTGCGGGTGCCCCACCAGCTGGCTGCCGACCCCTTCCCCACCGCCGTAGACGATATTCAGCACGCCCGGCGGCAGGATCTCCTGTAGCGCCGGCACCAGCGCCAAAATGGTCAGCGGCGTGTGCTCGGACGGTTTGAACACCACGGTATTGCCCGCCGCCAACGCCGGCGCGATCTTCCACGCCGCCATCATCAGCGGATAGTTCCAGGGGGCGATCGAGGCCACCACGCCGATCGGATCGCGGCGGATCATCGAGGTGTGGCCCGGCACATACTCACCGGCCAGTTGCCCTTGCTGCGTACGCACCGCGCCGGCGAAGAAGCGGAACACGTCGACCGCCGCCGGCAGATCGTCATTGAGCGCCTGATGCAGCGGTTTGCCGCAGTTGAGGGCTTCCAGCTGCGCCAACTGCGGCGCCTGCCGCTCGATGGCGTCGGCGATGCGCAGCAACAGCGTGGCGCGCTGGGCCGGCGTAGTGCGCGACCAATGGCCAAACGCCTGCTGCGCGGCTTTCACCGCGCTGCCGACCTGCGCCGCAGAGGCTTCGGTAAGGGCGATCAGCGTCTCGCCGTTGGCCGGATTGACGATGCACTCCTGCTGGCCTTCGCCGTCGATAAGCTGACCGTTAATGAACTGCTGACAGGACAAACCTGAGAGAACCTGCACATCCGCCATCGCCTGACGCCCCTAAGTGACAAAAACGTTAACCAAATGTGAATAAGTTAGTTTTAATCAGCCTAAGCGAGCCTCTGGCGGGCAACAAATTCTAAATACTGAACGCCGCGTTCGATTAAATCGAATGCTTAAGCCCGGCGGCGTGTTTGCTGCCGTTCTCACGCGCGATGGTGAGGAACGGCGTCACCAGCTCCGGCCGCGCGCTGCCGCGCCGCCATGCCAACCCGATATCCAGCGGCTCCAGCAAATCGTCCAGCTTGCGCGCCTCGATCATGTTGCCCTCCAGCGACCAGGCGCGGTACGCCATGTCCGGTTGAATGGAGACGCCCATCCCCGCCGCCACCAGGCTGCGCACCGCCTCGGTCGAGGCGGTCTTCATGGCGATCTCCGGCTTCAGCCCGGCGCGCGCCCAGATGCGCCGCGCGTGCACGTCCATTTCATCGGCGTTGAGCTGGATCAGCGGCTGTTTGGCCACGTCCGCCAGGCTGATGCTCTCGTGCTCCAGCAGCGGGTGCAGCGGCGGCAGCCACAGACGATACGGCGAGTGCATCAGCACCTCGGTCTGCAACGCGTCGCGGTCTTCGATATTCGACAAGATCAGCACGCCGATATCGATCTCGCCGCTGACCAGCAGATGCTCGATGTACGGACGTTCGTCTTCAACCACCTGCACGGTGACGTTGGGATAAGCCGATTTAAAGCGCGTGAGCAACTCCACCAGGAAGTAACCGGCCACCAGGCTGGTGACGCCGATAGTCAGCTTGCCGGTCAGGCTTTCGGTGCCGATCTGCAGGCTGCGCTTGGCGTTGTCCACCGTCGCCAGGATCAGATACGACTGGCGCAAAAATTGGTGCCCCTGATGGGTCAGCGTCATGCCCTTGGCGTGGCGATCGAACAGCCGCACGCCGATCTCGGTTTCCAGCTGCTGGATCGCCAGCGTCAGTGAAGACTGGGAGACAAACACCGCCTGGGCGCCGGCGGAGATCGACCCGGTTTCCGCCACGGCGATGAAGTGGCGGATTTGGCGTAATGTCATCATTGGGGTGATTCCTCAAGCAAAAACATTGCGTTGAGTGTAGACGCCGGCCGTGAAGCGATCGGGAAAAGTGTCAAAAACGCGATAGCGTTCGCTTTTTTAGAATGCCTACGGAAAAAAAGGGGGAAACGGCGAGGCTAAGAAGTGCGATGTGCGGGGGGACAAAAATGACAAGGGCGCAGCACGCTGCGCCCTGATGGCCGATGATCCTGCGGAGGATCAGATCGCTTCTTCGTCCTGCTCGCCGGTACGGATGCGCACCACGCGCGCCACGTCGAAGACGAAGATTTTGCCGTCGCCGATCTTGCCGGTCTGCGCCGTCTGCATGATGGTTTCCACGCAGGTGTCGACGATGTCGTCGGCAACCACAATCTCGATCTTCACCTTAGGCAGAAAGTCGACCATGTATTCGGCGCCGCGGTACAGCTCGGTGTGGCCCTTCTGGCGGCCGAAGCCTTTCACTTCGGTGACCGTCATGCCGGTGATGCCCACTTCGGCCAGCGCTTCGCGGACGTCATCCAGTTTGAACGGCTTAATAATCGCGTCGATCTTTTTCATCTTCTTTCCTTTTACCAATTTTTGCGGCCAAAACCGGATGTGATGGGGTAGCGGCGGTCTTTGCCGAAGTTACGGGCGGTGATGCGCGGCCCGACGGCGGCCTGACGCCGCTTGTATTCGTTGATGTCGACCAGGCGGATCACCTTACGCACGATCGCTTCGTCGAACCCTTCGGCCACCAGATCGGCGACCGACTTGTCGCGCTCAACGTAGCCTTCCAGGATCGCATCCAGGATATCGTACGGCGGCAGGCTGTCCTGATCGACCTGATCCGGCGCCAGCTCGGCGGACGGCGGACGATCGATCACCCGCTGCGGGATCACGTAGGAGACGGTGTTACGGTATTCGGACAGCTTGAACACCAGCGTTTTCGGCACGTCTTTCAACACGTCGAAACCGCCGGCCATATCGCCGTACAGCGTGGCGTAACCGACCGCCATTTCGCTCTTGTTGCCGGTGGTCAGCACGATGCTGCGGCGTTTGTTGGACAGCGCCATCAGCACCACCCCGCGGCAACGCGCCTGCAGGTTTTCTTCGGTGGTGTCGCGCTCGGTGCCGGCGAACATCGGCGACAGCTGGCCCATAAAGGCGTCGAACATCGGTTCGATGGAGACGATATCGAACTCTACGCCGAGGATTTCCGCCTCTTCCTTGGCGTCGGCGATGCTGATATCCGCGGTGTAGCGGAATGGCATCATCAGCGCCTGCACCTTGTCTTTGCCCAACGCATCCACGGCGATCGCCAGCGTCAGCGCCGAGTCGATGCCGCCGGACAGCCCCAGCACCGCGCCTTTAAAGCCGTTTTTGGTCACATAGTCGCGCACCGCCAGCACCAGCGCCTGATACACCTGCGCCAGCTGCGGCAGTTCGGCGGCCGGATCGGCCATCGGCACCACATCCAGCTCGTTGAATTCCAGGCGGGTCACCTGCTCGTCGAAAGCCGCCAGACGATGGGTCATGGTGCCGGCGGCGTCGAAGACCTTGGAGCAGCCGTCGAAGATCAGCTCATCCTGGCCGCCGACCTGGTTGAGGTACACCAGCGGTAGCTGGGTGCGCTGGCAGTGGCCGGCCATCAGCGTTTTGCGGATATACGGTTTTTCGCGGTTATACGGCGAGGCGTTGATCGACAGGATAATCTCCGCGCCGGCCGCCTTGGCGGCGTCGATCGGCTCAGGGAACCACAGATCTTCGCAAATCAGCAGCCCCAGACGGTAGCCTTTCAGCGCCACCACGCAGGTGTCGTTGCCGGCGTGGAAATAGCGCTTCTCATCGAACACGCCGTAGTTCGGCAGCTGCTGCTTGAAGTAGCGGGTCAGCAGGCGGCCTTCGGCGAACAGCGACAGCGCGTTATACAGCTTGTCGCCTTCGCGCCACGGGTGGCCGACCAGGATCGCCGTCTCGGCGGAAGCCTGCTGCAGGCGCAGCAGCTGCGCATCACAGCGCTCATAGAAATCATTGCGATACAGCAGGTCTTCCGGCGGGTAGCCGGACAGCGCCAGTTCGCTGAACATGACCAGATCGGCTCCCGCCTTCTGCTGCTCCTGCACGATTTGCAACATGCGTTCGGTGTTGCCTTCAATGTCGCCGACCAGCAGGTTCAGCTGGGCCAGGGCGATGGAAAGTGATCTGCTCATTTGTGTACGATCCCGCTTAATACGTTCCATGGTGCTCTACGCCGGGGCGCGCCGCGGCAAAGAGAACGGAGTGTAAATCATTCCGCCGGATTTGTTGAGAACCTGCGTGGCAGGCGCCGGCGGGAAACTGTCATTCTTTAAAATCGTTGGCGTCCAGCTCGTGGCGCGACAGCAATTTGTAAAACTCGGTGCGGTTGCGGCCCGCCATGCGCGCGGCCTGGGTCACGTTGCCCTTGGTGATCTGCAGCAGTTTGCGCAGATAGTGCAACTCAAACTGGTTGCGCGCTTCGGCGAAAGTCGGCAGCGCGGTGTTTTCCCCTTCCAGCGCCTGCTCCACCAACGCTTCGCTAATCACCGGCGCCGAAGTCAGCGCCACGCACTGCTCGATGACGTTGACCAGCTGACGCACGTTGCCCGGCCAACTGGCGGTCATCAGCCGCTTCATGGCGTCGGTCGAGAAGCTGCGCACGAACGGCTTGTGCCGCTGCGCCGCTTCGCGCAACAGGTGATTGGCCAGCAGCGGGATATCTTCGGCGCGCTCGTTGAGCGCCGGGATCTTCAGGTTCACCACGTTGAGGCGGTAGTAGAGATCCTCGCGAAACTCGTTCTTCGCCATCGCCTTTTGCAGATCGCGGTGGGTGGCGGAGATGATGCGCACGTCAATGTCCAGATCGCGATTGCTGCCGAGCGGCCGCACCTTGCGTTCCTGCAGCACGCGCAGCAGCTTCACCTGCAGCGACAGCGGCATATCGCCGATCTCGTCGAGGAACAGCGTGCCGCCCGCCGCCGCCTGGAACAGCCCTTCGCGGCTGCTGACCGCGCCGGTGAAGGCGCCCTTGGCGTGGCCGAACAGTTCGGACTCCAGCAGTTGCTCCGGCAGCGCGCCGCAGTTGATGGCGATGAACGCCTTGCTGGCGCGCGGGCTGGCCGCGTGGATCGCCTGCGCCACCACCTCTTTACCGGTGCCGCTCTGGCCGTTGATCAACACGCTGACGTCTGACTGGGCCACCATTTTCACCTGCTCCAGCAGGCGCAGCATCAACGGACTGCGGGTAACGATGTCTTCCCGCCAGGCATCGTCGCCGGCCGGGCTGGCCGACAGCGCGAGCGCCTCGTCGATGGCCTTGTACAGCGCATCGCGATCCACCGGCTTGGTGAGAAAGCTGAACACCCCCTGCTGGGTAGCGGCCACCGCATCGGGAATCGAACCGTGCGCGGTGAGAATGATCACCGGCATGCCCGGCTGATGTTTTTGGATCTCGGCGAACAGCGCCATGCCGTCCATCTCATCCATGCGCAGATCGCTGATCACCAGATCGATCTGCTCGCGCGCCAGCAGGCGCAGCGCTTCCTGGCCGCTTTCGGCGGTGGTGACGTGAAAACCTTCGCTGGTCAGGCGCATGCCCAGCAGCTTCAGCAGGCTGGGATCGTCGTCAACCAATAACAGGTTGGCCGGTTTGCGTGCGGTCATTGCGCGTGGGACTCCTTATTGGCGGGGTGCGGCGTATAGGTGTCTTCCGGTTCAACCGGCAGCGCAGTGCCCTTTTCCGGTTCGTCCTGCGGCTCAGCCCCTTTGGCGGCCGCGCCGTTTTTACCGGCGGCGTCGCCCTTTTGCGAGCCCGCGCCGTTGTCCGGTATTTCCCCTTGCAACTGCTTGCGCGATGAGAGCTGGCGCTCGATGTCGGTCAGGTTTTCCAACTTGCGCGAGGTGTCCTGCAGCTGCGATTGCAAGCGCGCCTGGCTCTGGCGCAGCGAATCGATCTGGCTGTCGCTGCTCTCCTGCAGATGCTGATAGCGCGCTTTCTCATCGAACAGCGTGATCTGCAGCATCTGCTGCTGGCGCCACAGCTGCGTCAGTGGACGCAGCGAGCCGGGGAACTCCATCCGGTAGCTGTTGATCCTGTCGATCATCTGGCGGCGTTCGCCGGAGGTCGGCTGTGCGCTCCCCAGCAGGATGCTCTGTTTGAAAACGCCGGACCAGCTGTCGCCCGGCACCGTTTTCGCCAGCGCGCGCGCCTGGGTTGAGCCGATGCGATCGGCGCAGTCCATCGCGCGCAGCCAGTAGAGCGCATTATCCAGCGCATCCTTGTCGTCCAACTGCCACAGGGTATCGCAAGCCGCGGTGCGGTAATCGATCACCTTGGTATCCGGGATCGCCTCTTGCTGCTGAGCGCTCAGGCCGCCGCTGACGGCGCGATCGACGCAGCCCGCCAGCAACAGCGGCATAAAGAAAACGGCGCCCAACCAGCTGATCGGGCGTTTGCCGAGCGGCGCTCTGTGCGTGGCACGCGGTGAACGTTCGGTCTGTGAAAGACGAAGGCGCTTAGACCATGTGTACATTATTTATTCATTCTCGGCGGTTAACGGCAGTTCAATGCGGAAGCAGACGTCTGCACCGGCGACCGTCGCCAGTTGCAGCTCACCGCGCATGCGACGGATACAGTCCTGAGCGATGCTCAACCCCAGTCCGCTTCCTTTTACCGCCCCTTTTCGCTGGTGACTACCCTGGAAAAAAGGCTCGAAAATCATGGCTCTTTCAGCCTCGGGGATCGGCGTGCCGGTATTGGCGACGTCGATTTGCACCCGTTGTCCAACCTGACGGCTGCGGATCCAAATGTTACCGGATTCCTTGCCGTAGTGCACCGCATTGGAGTAGAGATTATCCAGCACGCGCATTAATAGCGTAGGCTCTGCCCAGCAGATTTCCGCCTCCAGCGCGATTTCGGTGGAAATCATCTTCGCCCGCGCCGGCAAACTGTGCGCGGCGACCACCAAATCGACCATCTCGCGCAGCTCGACGTTCTCGTGTTCCGCCGGGCCATCGGCCAGTTTGCGGTTGTAATCCAGCAGCTGTTCAATCAGCTGCTGCAGGTGGCGACTGCTGTTGTCGAGGATCGCCACCACCTCTTTCTGATCGGAAGTCAGCGGCCCCGCCACCTCGTCGGCCAGCAGCTCGGTGCCTTCGCGCATGCTGGCCAGCGGCGTTTTCAACTCGTGCGAGATATGGCGCAAGAATTCGTGGCGCTGCGATTCCAGCCACGCCAACCGCTCGCTCAGCCAAATGATGCGCTGCGCCAGCGAACGCAGCTCGCGCGGCCCTTTGAACGATGCGGTGCTGCCCAGCGCACGCCCCTCCCCCAGGCGGTTGATCATCCGTTCCACGGCCTTGACCGGCCCGATGATCATGCGGGTAAACAGCACCACCAGCAGCACGCTGACCAGGAACAGCAGCAGCGCCTGCCAGCCGAAGAACTGGCCGCGCTCGGCGATGGCTTGCTGCAGCTGCTGGCCGCGCGAGAACACCACCGCGCGCGTGGCCTGCACCATTTCGGCGTTGGAACGGGAGAACGATTCGAGCAAGGCCGAAGCCTCTTGGTCCGGCCCGCTGTTATGGCATTTGATCGCCGCCAGCTGGGTCAGCAACTGACGCAGCGTTTGGTAGTAGCGCTCGTCCGGCAGAATCGGCGCATGGGCGTCCAGCATCTGCGAATACTGTTTGCGCTGGTTCTGGTACAGCTTCTGCAGCGTAGGATCGACCAGCACGCAGTACTGACGATAGCTGCGCTCCATCTCCAGCGCCACGCTGGTCATCGCCTCGCTGCGCCGCGCGTCCACCAGCGTGGTGCGGTTAATGTCCGCCGCCTGCGCGCTGAGGTGATCCAGGCTCTGGTAGGCTTGATAGGCCAGCACCAACAGCGGCAGCAGCACCAACAGGAAGGCCAGCAGCACCAATTGCCGCAGCGAACGGGGGAATAAACGCCATTTTTTCAACGAAATCATCTCATTCTCTCAGCTCTGTCACGATGCTAACTGACTCGCCGGAAAGAGAAAAGCCCGGCAGGGGAGAATCCTGAACGCACAAGGAAAAAGCGGCAGAATCGGCGAACCGCGCCCATGGGCCTGGCCTGCCGACGGCATGCGGCCCCGGTAACATCAACCGGTGCGAAAACGAGCGTGTGGGGATAGCGTCTGCGTTCGAGGACATAGGCAACGAAACGGGCATAAGCGCAGCGTTGAGAATTGACATCGGGGCAAGAAACTTGCCCCAACGCAAGGAAAGTGTGGATGCCCTTAAACCTCGTCCCCAGGGTGATGTAGCGCAGCGGCTGGCATCGAACAGGACGAATAGCATCCGTAAGTATCCAGGATTGATGAACCCTTCATCACAGTTGGATACAGGCGGTGCCTCACTCCACGTGTCGCCCGATGCTTGATAAAGCCGCTTGCACGGTCTGTTATCGGTTTGGTTGGACGATAGGCACCATTTCTTTGGCATCATTCGGAGGCTTATGAGGCGATTTGCCGTCTAATGACGGCGCCGTCATAAAAAGGTGAATGAGCAGCCGCCGAGAATAATGCACGTAGCGTGCCAATTTTGCAATAAAAATCATAACACAATGATTTTATTTGAAAATAAAATAAAATCAGCAAATTCCCTCGTCCATTACACGGTGATGAATGATGAAAAAAACGCCGCGCTGTCGCCAAATGCAGACAACTAAAGTCAAACCTGCTTACCACCAATAAAATCAAATAGTTAAATGTCTCCATTTAGCGACACGAAAAATAGCGCCTGTCGCAAAATGCAGACACTGCCGCCAGACGGCGAACGCCGGCCATAAAAAAGGGCGCAATTGCTTGCGCCCTCTGTACGGTGGTGGCCGCTTTTAACCCAGTTGCTTACGGGCGTTGCGGAACATGCGCATCCACGGGCTGTCCTCGCCCCACTCTTCCGGGTGCCAGGAGTTGCTGACGGTGCGGAACACGCGTTCCGGGTGCGGCATCATCACCGTGGCGCGCCCGTTGGCGCTGGTCACGGCGGTAATGCCGTTCGGCGAACCGTTCGGGTTAGCCGGGTAAGCCTCCGTGACCTGACCGGCGTTATTGACGAAACGCAGCGCCACCAGGCCATGGCTTTCCAGCGCCGCCAGATGCGCCGCATCGCGCACTTCGACGTGCCCTTCACCGTGGGAAACGGCGATCGGCATGCGCGAACCGGTCATACCTTGCATGAACAGCGACGGGCTGGCCGCCACTTCCACCAGGCTGAAGCGCGCCTCGAAGCGATCCGACAGGTTACGCACGAAGCGCGGCCAGTGTTCGGCGCCCGGGATCAGCTCGCGCAGGTTGGACATCATCTGGCAGCCGTTGCATACGCCCAGCGCCAGCGTCTGCGGACGGTGGAAGAACGCCTCGAACTCGTCACGCACCCGCTCGTTGAACAGGATAGACTTCGCCCAGCCTTCGCCGGCGCCCAGTACGTCGCCGTAAGAGAAGCCGCCGCAGGCCACCAGCGTGTGGAAGTCCTGCAGATCGCGGCGCCCTGCCAGCAGATCGCTCATGTGCACGTCCACCGCGTCAAAGCCGGCGCGGTGGAACGCCGCCGCCATTTCAACGTGGGAGTTCACCCCCTGCTCGCGCAGCACCGCCACTTTCGGGCGAGCGCCCTTGGCGATGTACGGCGCGGCGATGTCTTCCTGCGGCGCAAAGGTCAGTTTCACGTTCAGGCCGGGATCTTGTTCATCCTGCTTGGCCTGATGTTCCTGATCGGCGCACGCCGGGTTGTCGCGCAGACGCTGCATCTGCCAGGTGGTTTCCGCCCACCAGGTGCGCAGCGTATTGCGGCTTTCGCTGTACAGCGCCTTGCCATGTTGGTTGATGACGAAACGATCGCCGGCCTGCGCGCTGCCGATGTGATGCACGTTGTCGGTCAGCCCGTGCTGCGCGAACGCCCGCTTCACGTCGTCAAGACGTTCGGCGCTCACCTGGATCACTGCGCCCAACTCTTCGTTGAACAGCACCGCCAGCGCATCGTCACCGAGGCCATCGAGGTTAACCTCTACGCCGCAGTGACCGGCGAAGGCCATTTCCGCCAGCGTCACCAGCAGGCCGCCGTCGGCGCGATCGTGGTAAGCCAGCAGCGCGCGATCGGCCACCAACTGCTGCATGGCGTTGAAGAAGCCCGCCAGCTGCGCGACGTTGCGCACGTCGGCCGGTTTGTCGCCCAGTTGGCGATAAACCTGCGCCAGCGCGGTGGCGCCCAGCGCGTTATGCCCGTTGCCCAGGTCGATCAACAGCAGCGCGCTGTCGCCCTTATCGGTGCGCAATTGCGGCGTCACGGTATGGCGCACGTCTTCCACACGGGCGAAGGCGGTGATGACCAGCGACAGCGGCGAGGTCATTTCACGCTGTTCATTGCCTTCCTGCCAGCGGGTTTTCATCGACATGGAGTCTTTACCCACCGGAATGGTGATGCCCAGCGCCGGGCACAGTTCTTCACCCACCGCTTTTACCGCCTCGTACAGGCCGGCGTCTTCACCCGGGTGGCCGGCGGCGGCCATCCAGTTGGCGGACAGCTTCACGCGCTTCAGGCTGCCGATTTCCGTAGCGGCCAGGTTGGTCAGCGCTTCCCCGACCGCCAGGCGGCCGGAAGCGGCGAAGTCCAGCAGCGCCACTGGCGCGCGTTCGCCGAGCGACATCGCCTCGCCGTAATAACTGTCCAGGCTGGCGGTGGTGACCGCGCAGTCGGCCACCGGGATCTGCCACGGGCCGACCATTTGGTCGCGCGCCACCATGCCGGTGACGGTGCGGTCGCCGATGGTGATCAGGAAGGTTTTCTCCGCGACGGCCGGCAGATGCAGCACGCGCTTCACCGCGTCGGCCAGCGTGATGTTCTCACGCTGCACCGCCTGGCCCTGCGCCTGCAGACGGGTCACGTCGCGGGTCATCTTCGGCGTCTTGCCGAGCAGCACGTCCAGCGGCATGTCGATCGGTTGGTTGTCGAAGTGGCGGTCGTTCAGCGTCAGGTGCTGTTCTTCGGTCGCTTCGCCGATCACCGCGTAAGGCGCGCGCTCGCGGCGGCAGATCTCATCGAACTGCGCCATCTGCGCCGGGGCGATCGCCATCACGTAACGTTCCTGCGATTCGTTGCACCACACTTCCAGCGGGCTCATGCCCGGCTCGTCGTTGAGGATATCGCGCAGCTCGAAGCGGCCGCCGCGGCCGCCGTCGCTCACCAGCTCCGGCATGGCGTTGGACAGGCCGCCGGCGCCGACGTCATGGATAAACAGGATCGGGTTCTGGTCGCCCAGTTGCCAGCAGCGGTCGATCACTTCCTGACAGCGGCGTTCCATTTCCGGGTTGTCGCGCTGCACCGACGCGAAATCCAGATCGGCATCGGACTGGCCTGACGCCATCGATGATGCCGCGCCGCCGCCCAGGCCGATATTCATCGCCGGGCCGCCCAGCACCACCAGCTTGGCGCCGACGGTGATTTCCCCTTTCTGGACGTGATCGGCGCGGATGTTGCCGATGCCGCCCGCCAGCATGATCGGTTTGTGGTAGCCGCGCAGCTCGACGCCGTTATGGCTGTTGACGCGCTCTTCATAGGTGCGGAAGTAGCCCAGCAGCGCCGGACGGCCGAATTCGTTGTTGAACGCCGCGCCGCCCAGCGGGCCTTCGGTCATGATATCCAGCGCGGTGACGATGCGTTCCGGTTTGCCGAAGTCCTGCTCCCACGGCTGTTCAAAGCCGGGAATGCGCAGGTTGGACACCGAGAAACCCACCAGGCCGGCCTTCGGCTTGGCGCCGCGGCCGGTGGCGCCCTCGTCGCGGATCTCGCCGCCGGAGCCGGTCGCGGCACCCGGCCACGGCGAGATCGCCGTCGGGTGGTTGTGAGTTTCCACCTTCATCAGGATGTGCGCGTCTTCCTGATGGTAATCGTACGTGCCGTTGTCCGGCGCGGCGAAGAAGCGGCCGACCTGCGAACCTTCCATCACGGCGGCGTTATCTTTATACGCCGACAGCACGTAGTCCGGCGTCTGCTCATAGGTGTTCTTGATCATTTTGAACAGCGATTTAGGCTGCTGTTCGCCGTCGATGATCCAGTCGGCGTTGAAAATCTTGTGGCGGCAATGCTCGGAGTTGGCCTGCGCGAACATATAGAGTTCGATATCCGTCGGGTTGCGCCCCAAACCGGTAAAGGCATTCAGCAGGTAGTCGATCTCGTCCTGCGCCAGCGCCAGGCCGAGCCGGACGTTGGCCTGCTCCAGCGCGGTGCGCCCTGCGCCCAGCACGTCGACCGACTGATACGGCGCCGGCTGATGGTGCGCGAACAGCTGTTCGGCCTGTTGCAGCTCGCTGAAGACGGTTTCCATCATGCGATCGTGCAACAGCGCGGCGAGTTGGCGCCACTGGGTTTCCGTCAGCTCGGGCGCCTTGACGTAGAACGCCAGGCCGCGCTCCAACCGCAGCACCTGCTGCAAACCGCAGTTGTGGGCGATGTCGGTGGCTTTGGAAGACCAGGGAGAAATGGTGCCCGGGCGCGGCGTAACCAGCAGCAGCCGGCCTTCGGGAGCGTGTTCGGCGAGAGAAGGACCGTACTTGAGCAGACGCTGAAGCTTGGCGTGTTCTTCGGCACTTAGCGGTGCGCTGACATCGGCAAAGTGGACGTACTCGGCGTAGATATCACTGACGGGCAGGTGAGCGTCCTGGCAGCGGGACAGCAGTTTGGTAATGCGAAAAGCCGATAAAGCGGGCGAACCACGCAGAATTTCCATAATCAAAGTTCTCTCGTCTTCGAAGCGACGGATAAGACGCTTCATTGGGCGCAACAGGGGAAAACGCGCGTCATTATAGAGAATCCTCGCCGCCGACGAAACCGTTTGCGTAGGGATTATTGATAAAAGCATGCCGCACCGTCGAATTGTCATAACGTGTCAAAAAGTTGCACACTGGCGTTTTGTTGCGCAAAATGCCCCCCGCACTGGTGATTTAACCATGAGAAAAGTCGCGGTTGTCGTCGCCGGCGTACCTGTACCACCACTGGATAACTATTTGAAACGTCTTAAAATAAACTACATCCTCATCGGCGTTGTCACCCTGCTTCTGGCTCTCGCGCTGTGGCCCAATATCACCTGGCGCAGCGGCCAGGGCGGGCAACTCCAGGAGATCATTTCCCGCGGCGAGTTGCGTATCAGCACGCTGAACTCCCCGCTGACCTATTTCAACACCAAGCAAGGGCCAGGTGGGCTCGACTACGAACTGGCCAAGCGCTTCGCCAACTACCTCGGGGTGAAGCTGGTGGTGATCCCCCATCAGAACATCAATGACCTGTTCGACGATCTGGACGACGACGACGCAGACCTGCTGGCGGCGGGCCTTATCTACAACCAGGAACGCCTCAGCCGCGCACGCACTGGCCCGGCCTACTACTCTGTTTCCCAACAGCTGGTGTACCGGCTGGGGACCCCGCGGCCGAAAAGCTTCGCCGACATCAAAGGCAAGCTGGCGGTCGCCTCCGGTTCAGCGCACGTCAGCACGCTAAAACAGCTCAAGCAGGATAAATACCCGGATCTCGCCTGGGAGTCCTCCAGCGATCTCACCTCCAAAGAGCTGCTGGAGCGGGTTGCCGACGGCAAGCTGGACTACACCCTCGGCGATTCGGTGACCATCGCGCTGCTGCAGCGCATCCATCCGCAGCTGGCGGTGGCGTTCGACGTCACTGACGAAGAGCCGGTCACCTGGTATCTCAAACGTGACGGCGACGACAGCCTGTACGCGGCGATGCTGGATTTCTACAGTCAAATGGTGGACGACGGCACCCTGGCGCGGCTGGAAGAGAAGTACCTCGGCCACGTCGGCAGCTTCGACTATGTGGACACCAAAACCTTCCTGTCGGCCATCGACTCGGTGCTGCCCAACTTCCGCCCGCTGTTCGAGAAGCACGCCAACGAGATCGACTGGAAGCTGCTGGCGGCCATCGCCTATCAGGAATCGCACTGGAATCCGCAGGCCACCTCCCCCACCGGCGTGCGTGGCCTGATGATGCTGACCCGCGCCACCGCCGACGGCCTGGGGGTCAACGACCGCCTCGATCCGGAAGAGAGCATTCAGGGCGGCGCGCTCTACCTGCAGCGGCTGATGGCCAAGGTGCCGGACAGCGTGCCGGAAGACGAACGCATCTGGTTCTCGCTGGCGGCCTACAACATGGGCTGGGGCCACATGCTGGACGCGCGCAAGCTGACCAAGACGCAAAAAGGCAACCCGGACAGCTGGGTCGACGTCAAACAGCGCCTGCCGATGCTCAGCCAAAAGCGCTACTACCCGCAGTTGACCTACGGCTATGCGCGCGGGCGTGAAGCCTACAACTATGTAGAAAATATCCGCCGCTACCAGGTCAGCCTGGTGGGCTATCTGCAGGAAAAAGAGAGAAAGGCGGCGCAAGCGGCCGCCGAGCAGGAAGCGTTGGGAAAAGGCTATCCGACGGTGATGCCGGAACTGGCGCTCAACTACTGATTATTCCGGCTTATCCGCCGCCCGCTGCGCCAGCCTGAGCGCTTTTTTCTGTTCGCGGCGCAGACGGAAGAAATTGCTCAGGGTGGCGGCGCATTCGTCCGCCAGCACGCCCGAGACGATCTCCACCTGATGATTCATGCCCGGATGGCGCAAAATATCCACCAGCGAACCGGCCGCGCCGGTTTTCTCGTCGGCGGCGCCATACACCAACCGGCGGATACGGCTGTGCACCATCGCGCCGGCGCACATCACGCAGGGCTCCAGCGTGACGTACAGCGTGGCGTTCAACAAGCGGTAGTTTTGCAGCACCGCGCCGCCCTGGCGCAGCGCCATGATCTCGGCGTGCGCGGTAGGATCGTGTCGGCCGATCGGGCGATTCCAGCCCTCGCCGATGACCTGATTGTCCAGCACCAGCAGCGCACCCACCGGCACCTCGCCCTCTTCCTGCGCGCGCAGGGCCAGCTGCAATGCCTGACGCATCCAGTACTCATCGTTATATTCAGTCATCGCATAATTCCTCGTGCGCTTTTGCGGCGGGCATTATACACACTAGCCTCCCTTTGTCGTAGCCGCCCGCCAATGGCTATACTGGCCGAATCAGCATGTGATTCAGGGACAAGAAACATGAAACTCAGTAAAAAGAACGCCGTCGTGGTGCGCAAGGCGCTGGACGGCTGGGTTGGGGAAGGCGCCATGACGCCCGAACAACGGCAGCAGTTGCTGCTGCATGTGGACGTACAACCTTTCGATTGGCGGCGGCTGGCGCGCTATGCATTTCTCGCCGCGCTGGCCTCGCTGCTGATCGCCGTCACCAGCCTGTTCGCCGACAGCGCACTGCTTGCATGGCTGAGCGAACTGTTCCGCTTCGACGCGCCGGTACGCATGGCGATCGCCGGGGTGTTGGCAGCGCTGGCCTACGTCTGGGCGCTGCGCCGCCGCCAACGGCACCCGGAAAAACGCTACAGCAACGAGGCGGCATTGTTTGTCGCCGTGTTGCTTACCGCCTGCGCCTTATGGCAGTTGGGGGTCTGGCTGGATAACGGCAGCGGCCGGATTTCCGTACTGCTGCTGGTCGCCGCGCTGCTGTACGGCGCGATCGGCTGGTTCAGCCGCTCCGGGCTGGTGTGGTGGTTCGCCCTGCTATCGCTCGGCAATGCCTTCGGCGCCGAGACCGGCTACCTGTCCGGCTGGGGCGCCTACTGGCTCGGCATGAGCTACCCGATCCGCTTTATCGCCTTCGGCGCGGTGCTGATCGCCTCCGCATTGCTGCTGCGGCCGCTATTGGCGCAACGCGGCCTGCAGCGGGTGTCGCTGGCGATGGGCCTGCTGTACCTGTTCATCGCGCTGTGGCTGCTGTCCATCTTCGGCAACTACGGCGATCTCGACAGCTGGTACCGCGCGCGCCAGATTGAGCTGTTCCACTGGAGCCTGCTGTTCGGGCTGGCCGCCCTCGCCGCCATCTGGCTGGGGTTGAAGCATGACGACGCCATGCTGCGCGGTTTCGGACTGACCTTCCTCGGCATCAACCTGTATACCCGCCTGTTCGAGTTTTTCTGGGACAGCATGCCGAAGGCGATTTTCTTCGCGCTGCTCGGCCTGAGCCTGTGGGCGTTGGGGCATTATGCGGAGAAGATTTGGCAGCTCGGGCGCAAACCGCACGACGTAACCGACGACTGATCGCGGCAGCGATAACAGCAAAGGGCGGAATTCTCCGCCCTTTGTTTATTCCAGCTGCTGCAGCTCGCCCTGCTTGCTTACCCGCCAGCGGTGTTCGCAAAAAAACAGCAGCGGATTGTCCTGCTTGCTGTCGCTGTAACCGCTGTAAAGCTTCAGCGGCGCGCCGAGCCGCTGTTCCAGCTGCACCACTTTCTGCGCCCCCAGGCAGCGCAAGGTCAAGACCCAACCGCCGCAGCGTCGCGTGATGCGGCTGCCGATCAACCGCACCCGCGGCAGAAACGCCGAATCCCGATACACCTGCTCCACCAGTTGCTCCGGCGAGCCGGTAATCAGCCACACCTCGGCATCGTGTTCATCCAAATACTGCCGCAGCCGCATTTGCACCACCGGAAACGCGGTCACCTTCTGGCGGAAAGCCTCGATAAACTGCCGCTCCAGCGCCTTCAGCGTCGCTTCGGAGCGCCCGAAAGTGATCGCCCACAGCAGCAGGCTCATCGGCCAACGCGCGGCGCGCCCCAGCAGCAGCAGCGCCAACCCGATCGGCGGCAGCAGCGGTATCACCAGCAACAGGTTCAGCGGTAAGCGGCGCAGCAGAAAGCGCAAGAAACTGCCGAACATATCCTCCTGATGCAGGGTGCCGTCCAGATCAAAGAAGACCACGCGGCGCCCCTCTGCGGCCGGTTGTTGCTGCTTGTCGCTCAAACGCTACTCCTCGGGATCGTTGAACCCCATCATCCAGGTGAAGAGAAAACCGGCGATAATCGTAATCAGCATCCCCGCCAGATACAACATCACCTTACCTGAGACGATGGTCAACGCCAAAGGCAGCCCCGAAATGCCGAAGGTAATCACCGTCGCCACTTTCCAGTAGCTGATTAGCGCGCCGCCTACCGCGCCGCCGAGGCAGGCGCCGATAAACGGCCGGCCCAGCGGCAGCGTCACCCCGAAGATCAGCGGCTCGCCGATGCCGAGAATGCCGACCGGCAACGCCCCTTTGATCACCTTCTTCAGTCGCGCGTTGCGGGTTTTCAACAGCACCGCCAGCGCCGCCCCCACCTGACCGACGCCGGCCATCGCCAGGATCGGCAGCAGCGGGTTGGAACCGTGCGCCTGCACCAGCTCGACGTGGATCGGCACCAGCCCCTGATGCAGGCCGGAGAGCACCAGCGGCAGGAACAGCCCCGAGAGCAACGCCCCCACCAGCAGCCCGCCCTTGTCGATCGCCAGATTGGCGCCGTGGGCGATGGCATCGGAAATATAACCCCCGATCGGCTGCAGGATCAGGATCGCCAATGAGGCGGTGACCAGCGTGGTCAGCAGCGGGTTAAGGATCAGCTCGACCGACTCCGGCAACAGCGTGCGCAGGCGTTTCTCCACCCAGCACATCAACGCCACCACCAGCAGCACGGCGATCACCCCGCCGCGCCCCGGCTGCAGCGCCTCCCCGAACAACGTGATCTGCGCCAGCGCCGGGCTGGAGAGAATGCCGGCCATCACGCCGCCCATCGCCTGCGAGCCGCCGAATACCCGCGCGGCGTTGACCCCGACCAGAATGTTCATGATGGCGAACACCGCGCTGCCGAAGATCGCCAGCAGCCCCAGCGCGTTCGGGTAGTCCACGGCCAGCTGACCGGCGATGTCGGGCCGTTTCAGCAGGTTGATGATGCCGGTGATCAGGCCCGAGGCGATAAACGCCGGGATCAGCGGAATAAAGACATCGGCCAGCTTTTTCAGCGCGCCGCTCATCGGCGCAGCATATTTTTGCTTGGCCTGCGCCTTGGTGCGGGCGGCGTCACCGACGGCGGGCTGCGCGCTGCCGCTCAACAGCCCGCGCATGGCGTCCACCACCTTGGCGGCGGCGCCCGGGCCGACGATAAACTGATGCTGCTCACCCTGTTTGATATAGCCTTTCACGCCGGGCAGCTGCTTGAGGGCGGCCAGGTCCAGACGCTGCTCGTCGCTGACCTCAACGCGCACCCGCGTCATGCAGTTCTCCAGTTTGAGGATATTGCCCTCGCCCCCCACGCCCGCCAGGATCTGTGTCGCCAATGCCGTTGTCTTGTCCATCGCCGCCCCCACCGTGAATTAACGCGCCAGCGCCGCGCGCAGGTAGCCATCGTGCCGCTGCAGCCGCTGCTGCGCCTCTTCGGCGCTGACGCCGGCCAAAAGCATCAGGATCGCCGGTTTAACCTCAAAGCCGGTCTGCGCCAGCGCCGCTTCCGCCTGAGCGCGTTCGGCGCCGGTGGCCTCAACCACGATGCGGCAGGCGCGATCCACCAGTTTGACGTTGGTGGCCTTCACGTCCACCATCAGGTTCTGGTAGACCTTGCCCAGTTTGACCATCGCGCCGGTCGACAGCATGTTGAGCACCAGTTTCTGCGCAGTGCCGGATTTCAGGCGCGTCGAACCGGTCAGCGCCTCCGGCCCCACCACCGGCGAAATCGCCACCTGCGCTTCGTGCGCAATCGGCGAATCCGGGTTGCAGGAGATGGCCGCCGTCGGGCAGCCCAGCCCGCGCGCATAGCGCAGTGCGCCGATCACGTAGGGCGTGCGCCCCGAGGCCGCCAGCCCCACCACCATATCGATGGCGCTGAGGTTCAGCGCCCGGAGATCGGCTTCGCCCAGGGTCTCGTCATCTTCCGCCCCCTCCACCGCTTTGAGCAGCGCGCCCGGCCCGCCGGCGATCAGCCCCACCACCACGCCGTGCGGCACGCCGAAGGTCGGCGGGCACTCGGAGGCATCCAATACCCCCAGGCGGCCGCTGGTGCCGGCGCCCAAATAAATCAACCGGCCGCCGGCCTTCAACGCCGCCGCGGCCAAATCGACCGCCTGCGCAATCGCCGGCAGCACCTGTTCAATCGCCTCCGGCACCTTGCGATCTTCCTGGTTAAAGCAACGGACCATGTCCAGCGTCGACATTTCATCCAGCCCCATGGTGGCCGGGTTGCGGGTTTCCGATACCAGTGCGCCTAAGTTCATCTGTTCACCTTTGAATTTTTAATTCACAAAACTTAATCAATATTTGAATATTTTATTCAACAAAGCGAGCGCTATTTGCTATTTTAACGGTGAGCTCACAAAAATTTTCACCGCGCGTTTTCGCCCTCTGCATGGCAAAATGGCCGCTAGTTTCCAGGGAAAGAACAATGAGTACCCTTCTGCGCATTCGCCAGATGTATCCGACACTGGCGCAAAACGACCGCAAGCTGGCGGACTTTCTGCTGAATAACGCCGAGCAGGCGCGCCATCTCAGCTCGCAAAAGCTGGCCCAGTTGGCCGGCATCAGCCAGTCGAGCGTGGTGAAGTTCGCCCAAAAACTGGGCTATAAAGGTTTCCCGGCGCTGAAGCTGGCGCTGAGCGAGACGCTGGCTCAGCCACAGGTTGAACCGGTAGTGACCGTTCACAACCACATCCTCAGCAGCGACACGCTGAAAACCGTCGGTGAAAAGCTGCTGGCGGAAAAGCAGGCGGCGCTGCGCGCGACGCTGGACATCAACAGCGAAGAACGGCTGCATCAGGCGCTGGACATGCTGCGCCAGGCGCGCCGGGTGATGCTGATCGGCATCGGCGCCTCCGGGCTGGTGGCCAAGGATTTTTCCTTCAAGCTGCTGAAAATCGGCGTGATGGCGGTGGCCGAAGCGGATATGCACGTCCAGTTGGCGGCGGTGCAGGCGCTGGACAAGCGCGATCTGCTGCTGGCTATCTCCTTCAGCGGCGAACGGCGTGAAATCAATCTGGCGGCGGAAGAGGCGCGCCAGGCCGGCGCCAGGGTGCTGGCGCTGACCAGCTTCTCGCCCAATGGTCTGCAGCAGCGCGCGGACCATTGCCTCTATACCATCGCCGAAGAGCCCCATACCCGCAGCGCGGCCATCTCCTCCAGCACGGCCCAGTTCGCCCTCACCGACCTGCTGTTTATGGCGCTGATCCAGCACGACCTCGATCATGCCCGCGATCGCATCAAACACAGCGAACAGTTAATGAAAAAGTTGGTTTGACGCGTATAATGGCGGCCGATAAAACGCCGCCAGTTCAATTATTTCCCTTCTCTGCATTCGAAAAATAATATGCGGGCGGTGACCTGCTCAATTATCGATCAATAATTGGGCGTGCATGGACAGCATTATTTAACGATACCATTATGAATACACACACTGTTATTTTAGATAAGTTGCGGCATTCCGTGACGCATCCGATTCTGCGTACCTTTTTGCTCTATGTCATTACTGCATTGATTCTAATCAAGGCGATGGGATACAGCGGTGGAAAAGGTATTGATATTCTTTTTATTGCGCTTACTTTGCTATTATTATCTATTCATTCGTTTACCCGATACGGCCTGATTATTCCGTTTATTCTGCTGTGCGCGCTGTATGCGCCGGTCGGGGCCATTTACGGTACCCCTTCCGCTGCCGTGATGTCCGCCCTGTTGCAAACCAACCTCATAGAAGCGAGGGAGTTTTTGCAGACCCTGCCGGCCAGTTGTTATCTGCTGCCCGCCGCCATTCTGGTTATGCTGGCCATTCTCGGCCTATTTATTTGGCGGCAAGCCATTTCAAAAAAAACTATACTTCCCTTGCTAGCCCTGCTGATGGTTATCATTATCGCCAGAGCCTTCAATGGCGGTGTGGCGAATCTTAAATTGCCTGACTTCTTTTTATCCCTCTACTCGGCTTACCATCAATACCAACAGCAGGTTGATGAATTAAGTGCCGGTGCTACAACACCGGATACTTGGTCAATAACCGCAGGCGCACCGACAAATGGAAACTATGTCATTATCGTCGGCGAAAGTATGCGCAAAGATCATATGTCATTATTTGGTTATCCGGTGTCCACTACGCCGTTTCTGGATAATGCCAATGGACGATTTTACAGCAATTATATTTCCACTGCGCCAAATACGTTCGAATCGCTTCCTCGCACGCTGGCTTTGAGCAACGGCCACAACATTGCCATCGGAGATAATATCATCACCCTGGCAAAAGCAGCCGGTCTCAAAACCCACTGGCTGTCCAATCAGGGCATGTTCGGACAATTCGATACGCCGGTATCAAAAATCGCCATGTTCAGCGATAGCCATTATTTCCTGAAGAAAGGCGACTTCCAATCGCGCAATACCGATGACGATGCGCTGCTGCCGATATTTGACCCATTATTGCGTCGCCAAGGACAAGGCAATCTGTATGTGCTGCATCTGATGGGCTCGCACGCCGACTTTTGCGAACGGCTTAACGGCGAACCGCCGAGCGTCGAGTCGCCGAATAAGGAGCTGGCCTGCTATCTCTCTACCTACCGCAAGACCGACCGTTTTATCGAGCAGGTTTATCACAGCCTGAAACAGAGCGGCGCACCGTTTAAACTGTTCTATTTCTCCGATCACGGCCTTTCCCACAAGGATATCGGCGGTGGGCGTTCTTTACGCCACAGCGGCGATACCCGGCAGAATTACCAGGTGCCGTTTCTGATGCTGAGCGATCGCGACCAACAGCACCAGATCATTGATGATCCCTTAAGCGCGTTCGATTTTATCGGGTTGTTTGCCCAAGAGGCGGGAATACGGATTGCCCATCCCGAAGTGATGCCTACGATACGCATCGCAGATGCAGATAAACGCTGGGTGTTTGACGGGCAGAGAATGGTTGATTTCGATCAGTTGGCTGACGATCCGCCTGAGTTACCCTAAGCGGTAAGATGACGAAAAAGTGCCCGTTGCGCGGCGATTCTATGATAGATTGCGCGCCAGCCCGAGCACACCGATGGAAAGATAACTGACAATGGCACTGCTGATTACCAAGAAATGCATCAACTGCGACATGTGCGAGCCGGAATGCCCGAACCAGGCAATTTCGATGGGTGATGACATTTACCAAATCGATACCGATCGCTGCACCGAGTGCGTTGGTCATTACGATACGCCGACCTGTCAGCAGGTTTGCCCTATCGACAACACCATCATCACCGATCCGCAGCATCGCGAGACTAATGAGCAGCTGTGGGACAAGTTCGTGGTGTTGCACCACGCCGATCGCATTTAATCGCCGCAGGACTGACAAGGGCGCCACAGGCGCCCTTTCTCTTTTCAGCTTTCGACGATCACCGTCGCGCAGGCATAACGCCGTTCGTCGGCCAGCGAAACGTGGATCGCGGTGACCCCCATCTCCCCCGCCAGTTCGGCGGCGCGACCGTGCAAACGAATATTCGGCTTGCCCAGCGCATCGTTGAACACTTCGAACTGATTGAACGCCAGGCCGTTGCGAATGCCGGTGCCGAACGCCTTGGCGGCGGCCTCTTTCACCGCGAAACGTTTGGCCAGAAAGCGGATCGGCTGCTGGTGCTGCTGATACAGCGCCCACTCGGCGTCGCTCAGCACCCGGCGCGCCAGACGATCGCCGCTGCGCTCCACCACCGCTTCGATACGCGCCATCTCGACGATGTCGGTACCCAGCCCGAGCACCGCCATTACCGGCGCGCTTCCCGCATCAACACTTTCATGTCGGCAACCGCGGCCGGCAGCCCGCTCATCACCGCCTGGCCGATAATCGCATGGCCGATGTTGAGCTCGTGCATTTCCGGCAGCGCGGCGATCGGCTGCACGTTATGGTAGGTCAGGCCGTGGCCGGCGTTGACCTTCAGCCCCTTCTCGGCCGCGTAGGCGGCGGCTACCGCGATGCGGCGCAGCTCGGCCTGTACCGCCAGCTCGCCCTGCGCTTCCGCGTAGGCGCCGGTGTGGATTTCGATGTAAGGGGCGCCCACCGCCACCGCCGCGTCGATCTGGCGATGATCGGGATCGATGAACAGCGAAACCAGAATGCCAGCCTGCGCCAGGCGCTCGACCGCCACGCTCATTTTGTCCAGCTGGCCGGCGACGTCCAGGCCGCCTTCGGTGGTCACTTCCTCGCGTTTTTCCGGCACCAGACAGCAGAAATGCGGCTGCAGCTCAATGGCGATGTCCAGCATCTCGTCGGTCACCGCCATCTCCAGGTTCATGCGCGTCTGGATGGTCTGGCGCAACAAGCGCACGTCGCGGTCGGTGATATGGCGGCGATCTTCGCGCAGATGCACGGTAATGCCGTCGGCCCCCGCCTGTTCGGCAATGAATGCCGCCTGAACCGGATCCGGGTATTGGGTTCCGCGCGCGTTACGTAACGTGGCGATGTGATCGATATTGACGCCCAGCAGCAAATCAGCCATGACAACCTCTAAATACGATTTTCAGTGCCAGCAGTTTACACGCGGGCGCAGGGCGGCAAAAGGGGAAAAGGTCAGGCGTCGTCAACCGGCGTATTCGGCTGTTTGCGCACGAATTGGCGGAACAGTTCGCGGCTCTTCAACGGCTTGCCGCCGAGGTAGGGCTTCAGCGCCATGCGGGTGAAGCGCTTGGCGGCGCGCAGCGTCTCGGCATCGGGAAACTGCCGCTCCGCCAGCGCGCGCAGTTCGCGCCCGGTGAAGCTGTAATGATCCACCACCAGGCTGGCGATAAAGCCTTTCTCTTCGCGGTAGCGGTAGGTCATGGCGTCATCCACCGGCAGGCCGCTGCCGGCACAGTGCAGAAAATCGAGGCCGTAGCCGAGATGATGCAACAAGGCCAGCTCGAACTGGCGCAACGCCTGTTCCGGCGAGCTGTCTTCCGCCGCCAGCGCCTGCAGGCATTGCAGGTAGTCGAAGAACAGCACCGAGTAGTTGGTTTCCTGCTCCAGCACGCGCGCCAGCAGTTCGTTCACGTACAGGCCGCTGTAAAGCATCATGCCGCTGAGGGGTAAACCGAGAGAGACCGCTTCGGCGTTGCGCAGCGTTTTCACTTCGCCGCGGCCGCCCCAGCGCACTAACAGGGGGGTAAAGGGCTGCAGGCAGCCCTTCAGATTGGAGCGGCGGCTGCGCGCGCCTTTTGCCAGCAAGCGCACCCGCCCATGACCTTCGGTAAACAGATCCAGCATCAGACTGGTTTCACTGTACGGCCGCCCATGCAGGACGAAAGCGCGCTCCCAGCCGTCCACGGATCGTTACTTCAGATCGTCAACATAGCCCAGGCTGCGCAGCGCACGTTCGTCGTCCGCCCAACCGGATTTCACTTTCACCCACAGCTCCAGATGCACTTTAGCGTCGAACATCTGTTCCATGTCCTGGCGCGCTTCGATGCCGATGGTTTTGATCTTGGCGCCCTTGTTGCCGATGACCATTTTCTTCTGGCCTTCGCGCTCAACCAGGATCAGGCCGTGCACATCGTAGCCGCCGCGATCGTTGGCCACGAACTGTTCGATTTCTACCGTCACTGAGTACGGCAGCTCTTCGCCCAGGAAACGCATCAACTTCTCGCGGATGATCTCAGACGCCATAAAGCGCTGGGAACGATCGGTGATGTAATCTTCCGGGAAGTGGTGTTCCGCTTCCGGCAGCAGCTTGCGCACGATGCCGGCGATGGTGTCGACGTTCATCCCTTTCTCGGCGGAGATAGGCACCACGTCGAGGAAATTCATCTGCTGGCTGAGGAACGCGATGTGCGGCAACAGCTTGGATTTGTCGGTAACGTTATCGACCTTGTTGATCGCCAGCAATACCGGGCAACGCAGGCTGCGCAGCTTGTTGACCACCATTTCGTCGTCGGCGGTCCAGTTGGTGCCTTCGACCACGAAGATCACCAGCTCAACGTCGCCGATTGAGCTGCTGGCCGCGCGGTTCATCAAACGGTTGATGGCGCGTTTTTCTTCGATGTGCAGCCCTGGGGTATCGACGTAGATCGCCTGATAGGCGCCATCGGTGTCGATGCCCATGATGCGGTGACGGGTCGTCTGCGGCTTACGCGACGTAATGGAAACCTTCTGCCCCAGCAGTTGGTTCAGCAACGTCGATTTGCCCACGTTCGGGCGGCCGACGATGGCGATAAACCCGCAGTGTTGTTTTACTTCGCTCATTCAAGCTCCAGCTTTTTCAGCGCTTGTTCCGCTGCCGCCTGCTCGGCTTTACGGCGGCTCGAGCCGGTGCCCACCACGGGCTCGCTCAAACCACTCACCTGGCAGTGGATGGTAAACTCCTGGTCGTGCGCTTCTCCGCGAACCTGCACCACCAAATAAGAAGGCAACGGCAGATGACGCCCCTGCAAAAATTCCTGCAAACGGGTTTTCGGGTCTTTCTGCTTATCGCCGGGGCTGATTTCGTCCAACCGGCTGCGATACCAGTCCAAAATCAGGCGCTCGACGGTCTGGATGTCGCTGTCCAGGAACACGCCGCCGATCAATGCCTCCACCGTATCCGCCAGGATTGACTCGCGGCGGAACCCACCACTTTTCAATTCGCCCGGCCCAAGCCGCAGACATTCGCCCAGGTCAAACTCGCGCGCCATCTCCGCCAGCGTGTTGCCGCGCACCAGCGTGGCGCGCATGCGGCTCATGTCGCCCTCGTCTACGCGAGGAAAACGGTGATAGAGCGCATTGGCGATGACAAAGCTCAGAATCGAGTCACCCAGAAACTCAAGACGTTCATTGTGTTTACTGCTGGCGCTGCGGTGAGTCAAAGCCTGCAGTAAAAGCTCCTGCTGTTGAAAAGTGTAGCCCAGCTTCCGCTGCAGCCTGTTTATTACGATGGGGTTCATGAGTTACCAATAGATCAAGAATGCGTCAAAAACTTGCAGCACACGGAACAGGCCTGCTTCGCCGAAAGCCGATCCAAAGCTGTTTCGTTTGCAGTGGCTCCCAGCAGGAGCCAACTTTTATCGCTCGAGAAAGTATTCTACAACGAGTGGAAACATAATGCTGTGTTTATATCCCCTTAATCTTTCACGCCGCAGTAGGCTGCGGCGTGAAATTGACAGGGAATAAATCAGCGATTAATGAATGCCGCCGATCCGGCTGAAACGCACGCCGGTAGGCCACTCGCCTTCCTGTTTTTCAAAGCTCATCCAGATGGCCGTGGCTTTGCCCACCAGATTCTTCTCCGGCACAAAGCCCCAGTAACGGCTGTCCGCGCTGTTGTCACGGTTGTCGCCCATCATGAAGTAATGCCCGGCCGGCACCACCCACTCCGCCAACGGTTTGCCCGGCTGTTGATAGTAAGCGCCCACCCGATCCTGCGCGTCCGGCACGGTCAGGATGCGATGCGTAACGTTGCCGAGGCTTTCCTGGCGCTCACGCATGCGAATGCCGCCCGACGGCACGTTATCGTTCAGCGGGATCTGATAGAAGCCGTTGCTGGCCTCGCCCATGCCGCTGCGGCTGAACAGCTGCACGAAGTCGCTCGGCTGCGCATCGGCGTAGGTCACGGCCAGCGCGGTATCGCAGGACTGCCCGCTGTTGCAGGACGGCTGCACCGTAACGCGCTTATTCACCGGATCGTAAGTAATACGGTCGCCCGGCAGGCCAATCACGCGCTTGATATAATCCAGCTTCGGATCCAGCGGATATTTAAATACCGCAATATCGCCACGCTTCGGATGGCCGGTTTCAATGAGCGTCGTCTGGGTAATCGGATCTTTAATGCCGTAGGCATATTTCTCCACCAGAATGAAATCGCCAATCAACAGCGTCGGCATCATTGATCCGGACGGGATCTGGAACGGTTCGTAAATAAACGAACGCACCACAAAGACCAGCAGCAGCACCGGGAACACCGATGCGCCAGTCTCTACCCAGCCAGGCTGCTTCGCCACTTTCGCCAGCGTTTTATCGTCGACGGCGCCCGCGGTCTGTTCGTTGACCGCCGCGATCTTCGCGCGGCGGGCCGGCGCCCATTTAAAGCGCTCGAAGCACCAGATGATCCCGGTGACCAGAGTGGCCAACGCCAGGACCAGGGCAAACATATTCGCCATGCAAACTCCCTCGTTTCGCGAACTCGTCGCGGTTACTTGCCGTCTTTACCGACGTGCAGAATGGCCAGGAACGCTTCCTGCGGCAGCTCGACGTTGCCGACCTGCTTCATGCGTTTCTTACCGTCTTTCTGTTTCTGCAGCAGCTTTTTCTTACGGCTGACGTCACCGCCGTAGCATTTCGCCAGCACGTTTTTACGCAGCTGCTTCACGGTGGAGCGCGCGATGATGTGCGTGCCGATCGCCGCCTGAATCGCGATGTCGAACTGCTGACGCGGGATCAGATCTTTCATCTTCTCCACCAGTTCACGGCCGCGATACTGCGAGTTGTCGCGGTGGGTGATCAGCGCCAGCGCATCCACGCGCTCGTTGTTGATCAGCACGTCCACGCGCACCATGTCGGAGGCCTGGAAGCGCTTGAAGTTGTAATCCAGCGACGCATAACCGCGCGACGTGGACTTCAGGCGGTCGAAGAAGTCGAGCACCACTTCCGCCATCGGGATTTCATAAGTCAACGCCACCTGGTTGCCGTGGTAAACCATGTTGGTCTGCACGCCGCGCTTCTCAACGCACAGGGTGATGACGTTGCCCAGGTATTCCTGCGGCATCAGCATGTGACATTCGGCGATCGGCTCGCGCAGTTCCTGGATGTTGTTCAGCGGCGGCAGCTTGGACGGGCTGTCGACGTAGATCACTTCTTTGCCGGTGGTTTCCACTTCGTAGACTACCGTCGGCGCGGTGGTGATCAGATCCAGATCGTATTCACGCTCCAGACGCTCCTGAATGATCTCCATGTGCAGCAGACCGAGGAAGCCGCAGCGGAAGCCGAAGCCCAACGCGGTGGAGCTTTCCGGCTCGTAGAACAGGGAAGCGTCGTTAAGGCTCAACTTGCCCAACGCATCACGGAAAGATTCATAGTCGTCGGAGCTGATTGGGAACAGACCGGCGTACACCTGCGGCTTCACTTTCTTGAAGCCCGGCAGCGCTTTATCCGCCGGCTGACGCGCCTGCGTCAGGGTATCGCCCACCGGCGCGCCGAGGATGTCTTTGATCGCGCAGACCAGCCAACCCACTTCGCCGCAGTTCAGCACGTCGCGATCGACCTGCTTCGGCGTGAAGATGCCCAAACGATCGGCGTTATACACCTGACCGGTGCTCATGACCTTGATCTTGTCGCCCTTGCGCAGGGTGCCGTTCTTAACGCGCACCAGAGACACGACGCCCAGGTAGTTATCGAACCAGGAGTCGATGATCAACGCCTGCAGCGGCGCATCCGGATCGCCCTGCGGCGGCGGGATGTCGCGCACCAGGCGCTCCAGCACGTCGGGCACGCCGACGCCGGTTTTGGCCGAGCAGCGCACGGCATCGGTGGCGTCGATGCCGACGATGTCTTCGATTTCCTGCGCGGCGCGATCCGGATCGGCGGCCGGCAGGTCGATTTTGTTCAACACCGGCACCACTTCCAGATCCATTTCGATCGCGGTGTAGCAGTTGGCCAGCGTCTGGGCTTCTACGCCCTGGCCGGCGTCCACCACCAGCAGCGCGCCTTCGCAGGCCGCCAGCGAACGGGAAACTTCATAGGAGAAGTCAACGTGGCCGGGAGTGTCGATAAAGTTAAGCTGATAGGTCTGCCCATCCTGCGCTTTATAATCCAGCGTCACGCTCTGCGCCTTGATGGTGATGCCGCGCTCACGCTCCAGATCCATGGAATCGAGCACCTGCGCAGCCATTTCACGGTCGGTCAAGCCACCGCAGATTTGGATAATGCGGTCAGACAGTGTCGACTTACCGTGGTCAATATGGGCAATAATGGAGAAATTTCGTATATGCTTCATTATAAAAGTTTTTCTGCCTTGGTATTTCTGAATTACTCGCCTATAGAAACCCGCATGGACCTAAAGCGACAGTGAATGGGTGAGGCCGTCTTGCACCTGAATCGCTGCATTCTACATGCCACACCACTGAAAACCTAGCGATCGGTGCAGTGAAGGCATTCTATTATGCGCCGCTAAATGTTACAGGGCGCCCCGGCGGGTGAAAACAGATGTTAACGCGGACGATGCGGCCTGAACCCAAGGCTTGCCGGTGCTTCGTGGCCGTCAAACTCCGGCACTAATACATAACCGGCCACAGCGCAATAAACCCTCTCCGAAATTATAAAAAAAGAATATTTGGATCAACCTCTTAGAATTCCATTTTGCCCCACTTCCTTTAGGAAAAACCCCATATACGCCACCACCGTCCCTCGGATAGAAAGGGCATGAGCTCCGCGACAAAACATTATTCAGGGCACTACATCGGCAGCCCACCGGGGTTCACCAGCATATCTGCGTACGTTGATTGGAAGGTGCATTATGATCGATAAAGGGCAAATGCTGAGCCGGCACGATTTTTCAAAGGTCAACTGGGGCATACTGGCGGCGGCGGCGCTGCTGTTTAGTGTGGGGGCGGCGCTGTTGGTGCTGCCGCTGCTGAGCAGCATTGACGAGAGCCAGGTCATCACGCTGTTGCAGGCCGGCGCGGGCACGATTTTACTCGGCTGTACGCTGCTGGCGCTGCGGCATTATCTGCGTCCGGCGCTGACTTATCGTCTGTACGAGCACGGCGTGCGGGTCTTTGACAGCCACCATCACAAAGAGCGTTTCATCCCGTTTGAGAAGATCAGCGACATCTATCGCTTTCGCGGCGGCCAGGCTTTCGGCGGGCTGTTTGACGTTACGGCGTTCCGCGCCGGTGCGGATCAGCCCTGGTGCACGGTTTTCAGCAACGTCGCCCACTCGTGGCGATTGGCGGACGTAATCGTCGACCAACAGCTGCAGCAGCGCGGTCCGCTGGCGCTAAATGCGCTCTATCAGGGGGGGACGGTGTCGTTTCACACCATAGAGGGCGACGCGCGCTGGCTGTGGCAGTTGCTGCTCGGCAAGCGGCAAGGCACGCCGGCCGAAACGCTGCGGCTGAGCGCCACCCTGCTGACGACGGAACGGGGAAACGTGCCTATCGAACAGATCCGCACGTTGGAAAATCATCCGCAGCGCGGCATCCGCTTATTCGATGGCCAGGGAAATGTGCTGTTCGCGATTAACTACGATTCGCTGCTCAGCGCCGATCTGTTCATCGCGCTGTTGGAGCATATGATCCACAACCGCATCCCCGCCTATCACAACCCGGCGATGACGCGGCCATCGGTTTAAATCAGCGGGGAGTTTTCCGCCTGCATGCGCATCGCGGTAGGCGGCAACCCAATCTGCAGCACCACCGGCTGATAATCGGCCTGCTCACCCAGACGTCGAGCCAAGCGGCGAGCCAGCATAAAGGCCGCACCACCGCCCAATACGGCGCCGACTGCCGCCGAGGCGTCGCTGCCGAAACAATATTGCAGCAACGTGCCGCCCAACATCATGCCCAGCAGCGGCGTCAGGTAAACCAGCATGGCGGAGCGCAGCAGGCTGCCTTCCGCGATGCCGACCTCGACGCGCTGCCCCGGTTCGAGCGGCTGATCGATATGTACCTGCAGCTGATGCTCGGTTTCCGGCACCAGCTCGTTCAGCGCACGCGCGCCACAGCCGGAGCGCGCGGTGCAGCTGCCGCAGCCGGCCTTGGGTTCACAGCGCAGCAGCGCTACGCCCTGTTGCCACGAAACCACCGTGGCCCACTCTTTCATCATTACGGCGATACCTTGAAAGAAATGCTGTCGGCGATGCGCTTGGCCGTCGCCGGCGGCAATTCGCCCACAATCGTGATTTCGTTGCCCGCGCGCACTTCGGTCTGAATGGTGCGGCGCCCCTGACGGTAGTACTGCTGCCCGGCGCCGCTGCCCGCCGGGCTGACGTTGACCGAGAAGCTGAACAGACCGTCGCTGTAGAGCCGGGACTCCACCGGCACGGCGACGTTCGGCAATTTGCGGCGATTGCGCGCCACCTCATCCACGCCGGCCGGCAGCCAGCCGGTGCTCCAGCTGAGCTGGACGTTTTCCACCGCCGGCAGCGACAGCAGCGGCGGCAAATTGGCTTTGAGCAGCCCCTGCATCGCGCCCTGCACGTCGGCGCCGACCGCGAAGGAGATCACCCGATATTGCTCCAGCGTTTCGCCGTCGCGATCGAGCAGATCCACCCGCAGCGGCAGCTTGGTGTCTTCGTCCATCCAAACGATGTAGCTGTAGCGGGAACCGTCGCGCGCCACCACGCGCAGCACTTCACACGGCCGATCGGCGATGCGGGTGCTGCCCACGGAGATGAAGTCGTAATACTTCGCCAGACGAGTGAAATCAGCATAGACGATCGCCGGCAGCGCATCGACGATGTGATCGCCGGTGAGCGTGAACGGTTCCAGACCGGGTTCGAAGTAGCTGATCCCGCCGCCGCGCTGCAACACTTCGCGGCGTGGGCCGTCCATATGCAGCAGCTGGCCGAGCGGCACGTTGCCGATCACCGCATGGCGATAGCGCAACGACTCGATTCCCTGCTTGCTGACGCTGATGTAGGCGAGCTCGTAATTGAGAGAACGGCTGGCGCTGCTCATCTGTTGCAATAACGCCCCGGACGCAGTTGGCTGCGCCGGGGCGATGCTGGAATAGAGCAGGCTGCCCGTCAATAAACAAACGGAGAACCAGATTTGCTTCATTACTGCTGTTGCATTCCTAAAGACTGAGTTCCGGGAACCTGAATGGCAGCCTGTTGCGGGTTGCCTTGCTCAAGCTGCAGCTGATCCGAATGCAGGCGACGTTGCAGTTCATAGTCCTGCAGCATGGCGTTGATACGCTTGCGCTGTTCCTGCACCTGCTGCTGTTGGCCGCTGCCGGTGGAGAAACTTTCGGCAGGCACGCCCAGGCTGACCGGCGAGGCCTGGCCCATGATCGGCAGCGTGGTGAAGGCCGGCGATTCGGACGCGTTCGATGGCGCAGAAGGCTGGTTGTACTGCTGCACGCCGACGATCACCGCCAGCGACACGCAGGCCGCCATGCCGATTTGCGTAATCTGGCTCGCCCAAGGACGCACTTTGTCCCAGAACGGCATTTTCTGCCAGGTGTGAGGCTGCGGCTGAGATTCCTGAACGGCGGAAGGCACCAGCCGGGCGGGTTCTTTCTCAAGTGCAGCGGCGACGCGATCGGCGATGTCGAGATGCATCACTTGCCCGACATCACCTCGCAGTGTGTCACGTATCAGGTGATAGCTCTGCCAGCTTTGTTGAAGCGTTCGATCTTGCGACAGAGAACTCAACAGCTCGCTGTCGAACGATTCACCATCCATCAGAGCGGAAAGCTTTTCTTTCTGCATGCCTAAGTACCCTTCCTGTGCCCGCCATTGCTAACGCTGGATCAGCGGTTGAACTTTATTATCGATAGCTTCCCGGGCGCGGAAAATACGCGAACGTACGGTTCCGACCGGGCAATCCATGATGGCAGCTATCTCTTCGTAGCTTAGACCATCCAACTCCCGCAGGGTAATCGCCATGCGAAGATCCTCAGGGAGCGACTCAATGGTACGGAAAACTATCTGTCTCAGCTCTTCTGACAACATTAAGTTCTCAGGGTTCGAAATTTCTTTCAGTGCGCCCGCACTTTCGTAATTTTCCGCATCGTTGGCGTCCACATCACTGGATGGCGGACGGCGCCCCTGAGCAACCAGATAATTCTTTGCCGTGTTCACGGCGATTCGATACAACCAGGTATAAAAAGCGCTGTCGCCACGGAACGATTCCAGTGCGCGATAGGCCTTGATAAACGACTCCTGCACCACATCGGGCACATCGCCCTGCGGCACATAGCGGGAAACGAGACTCGCCACCTTATGCTGATAGCGCACTACCAGTAGGTTAAACGACTTCTGGTCGCCCTTTTGGACCCGCTCGACCAGAACTTGATCCGTTAACTGCTCGCTCATCCGAGGTAAACTCTCCCCAAATCCGTCTCCACGCGTAAAATTGTACTGCCAGCCATACATTATTTTCCTGAGCAAGCACTCGCTTGGAGTTCATATAGAACACGAAGTTCCATATCGCCATTGTTTTTTCTGTTGATGTCACCCTATCCGTGGCTTTTGCCCGGACAGTTAGGCTAACATGAAATTCACTCTTCTTCTGCACACATCATACGTTATGCAACCATCATCTGAACATGTTAGCGATGTCCTGATCGTCGGCAGCGGCGCTGCGGGCCTGTCACTGGCGCTGCGCCTGGCGCAGCATTGCAAGGTTACCGTCCTCAGCAAGGGGCCGCTCAGCGAGGGCGCCACCTTTTACGCCCAGGGCGGGATCGCCGCGGTGTTCGATGAGACGGACAGCATTGCCTCACACGTTGATGACACTTTGATTGCCGGCGCCGGCCTGTGCGACAAAGAGGCCGTCGAGTTCATCGCCGGCAACGCGCGCCACTGCGTGCAGTGGCTGATCGATCAGGGCGTGCTGTTCGACACCGAGGTCAACGCGCAGGGCGAGGCGCATTATCACCTCACGCGCGAAGGCGGCCACAGCCATCGCCGCATCTTGCACGCCGCGGACGCTACCGGTAAGGAAGTAGAGACCACGCTGGTGGGGAAAGCAAGCGCTCACCCCAATATTTGCGTGATGGAACGCCGCAACGCGGTTGACCTTATCACCTCGAACAAAATCGGCCTGCCGGGCACCCGCCGAGTGGTGGGCGCTTACGTCTGGAACCGCGAGCTGGAACGGGTGGAAACCTACCGAGCCAAAACGGTGGTGCTGGCCACCGGCGGCGCGGCCAAGGTGTACCAATACACCACCAACCCGGACATCTCTTCCGGCGACGGCATCGCCATGGCCTGGCGCGCCGGCTGCCGGGTCGCCAACCTGGAATTCAACCAGTTCCACCCGACCTGCCTGTTCCATCCGCAGGCGCGCAACTTTCTGCTGACCGAAGCGCTGCGCGGCGAAGGGGCTTACCTGAAGCGCCCGGACGGCAGCCGCTTTATGCCGGATTTCGATCCGCGTGGCGAACTGGCCCCGCGCGATATCGTCGCCCGCGCCATCGACCATGAAATGAAGCGCCTGGGCGCCGACTGCATGTACCTGGACATCAGCCACAAGCCGGCGGAATTCATCACTCAGCACTTCCCGATGATCCACGAAAAGCTGCTGACGCTGGGCTTCGATCTGACCCGGCAACCAATCCCCATCGTTCCGGCGGCGCACTACACCTGCGGCGGCGTGATGGTCGATCAACACGGCCGCACCGATCTCGACGGGCTGTACGCCATCGGCGAGGTCAGCTACACCGGCCTGCACGGCGCCAACCGCATGGCGTCGAATTCGCTGCTGGAGTGCCTGGTTTACGGTTGGTCGGCGGCGGAAGACATTCTGCAGCGCCTGCCGTTCATCCAGCAGGCCAAACAGGTGCCGCACTGGGATGAGAGCCGGGTGGATGATGCGGACGAACGGGTGGTGATCCAGCACAACTGGCACGAGCTGCGGCTGTTCATGTGGGATTACGTCGGCATCGTGCGCACCACCAAGCGGCTGGAGCGCGCCCTGCGCCGCATCAACACGCTGCAGGCGGAAATCGACGAGTACTACGCGCACTTCCGCATCTCCAACAACCTGCTGGAGCTGCGCAATCTGGTGCAGGTGGCCGAGCTTATCGTGCGCAGCGCCATGGCGCGCAAAGAGAGCCGCGGCCTGCACTACACGCTGGACTACCCGAATTTGCTGCCGGAAGCGCTGCCGACCATTTTGCAGCCTTAAACGAAGCGACAGGGCGCCTTATCGGCGCCCTTTTCCTTTCAGTAGAACAGATAGAAGTCGGCGATCAACCGGCGGAAATCGTCGGTATAGCCGCCGTCGGCCTGTTTGATCGCCAGCGCCTGCTCCCGCAGCGGCGTTTCCCGCCGGGTCAGCGCCAGCAGCATCCGGTGCCGCGGCGTATCGGCGCGATCGCTGACGTTCACTTTCGCCGCCGTGTGCCAGCCGCTTTGCTGCGCCAGGCGTTCGAATTCGGCGCCGATGTCGTGCGGCAGCACCACGCAAAACGTCCCCTGCGCGGCCAGCAGCTGCGCCGCGCAGGCCAACAGCGCCTCATGCGTCAGGGTTTCGGTGTAGCGCGCGTTGTGGCGCGCCTGGTCGCGGCAGGCCACCGCCGGCTCGAAATACGGCGGGTTGCTGACGATCAGATCATACTCAGCGGCATGCTGCTGCGCATAATGGTGAATATCCTGCGCATGCACGCGGATGCGCTGCGGCCACGGCGATTCCGCCGCGTTTTCGCGCGCCTGGCCGGCGGCGGCTTCATCCAGCTCCACCGCGTCGATGGTCACTTCGTCGCCGCTGCGCTGCGCCAGCATCAGCGCGATCAGCCCGCTGCCGCTGCCGATGTCCAGCACCCGGCGCGCCTGCCCCAGCGGCGCCCAAGCGCCGAGCAACACCCCGTCGGTGCCCACTTTCATGGCGCAACGATCGTGGGCGACAAAGAATTGTTTAAAGGTAAAACCCCCGCGGCGCGGGGTAAAATCGGCTTTCGATCGCTTGCTCACACTCACCACCTGGCTATAAAACTGGCGTAGCATAAGGCAATCTGATCGGCGGGAAAAGAGCGGCTTTCCGCTTAAATAGGTGAAGATCGCGGCCAACCCGTCTATAATCGGCGCCCCAAGTAGAGGTAGACCATGACAGCAACCACTTTTTCCGAACTCGAACTCGATGATCGCCTGATCGACGCGCTGCGCGACAAAGGCTACGATCGCCCCACCGCCATTCAGGCCGCTGCGATCCCGCCGGCGATGGACGGGCGCGACGTCTTAGGTTCGGCTCCGACCGGCACCGGCAAAACCGCCGCCTTCCTGCTGCCCGTGTTGCAGCACCTGCTGGACTTTCCACGCAAGAAATCCGGCCCGCCGCGCGTGCTGATCCTGACGCCAACGCGCGAGCTGGCGATGCAGGTCGCCGACCAGGCGCGTGAATTGGCTGCTCATACCTCGCTGGATATCGCCACCATCACCGGCGGCGTCGCTTATATGAACCACGCGGAAGTGTTCAGCGAAAACCAGGACGTGGTGGTCGCCACCACCGGCCGCTTGCTGCAATACATTAAAGAAGAGAATTTCGACTGCCGCGCGGTGGAAACCCTGATCCTCGACGAAGCCGACCGCATGCTCGACATGGGCTTCGCGCAGGACATCGAAACCATCTCCGCCGAAACCCGCTGGCGCAACCAGACGCTGCTGTTCTCCGCCACGCTGGAAGGCGAAGCGATCCGCGAATTCGCCGAACGCATCCTGAAAGAGCCGGTGGAAGTGGAGGCCGATCCGTCGCGCCGCGAACGCAAGAAGATCCTGCAGTGGTACTACCGCGCCGATGACGTGCAGCACAAAACCGCGCTGCTGATCCACCTGCTGAAGCAGCCGGATGTACAGAAATCGGTGATCTTCGTGCGCAAGCGCGAGCGCGTGCATGAGCTGGCCACCTGGCTGCGCGAAGCGGGCATCAACACCTGCTATCTCGAAGGCGAGATGGTGCAGGCCAAACGCAACGAAGCGGTCAAACGCATGATGGATGGCCGGGTTAACGTGCTGGTCGCCACCGACGTTGCCGCGCGCGGCCTGGATATCCTCGATATCACCCACGTGTTCAACTTCGACATGCCGCGCACTGCGGATACCTACCTGCACCGCATCGGGCGTACCGGCCGCGCCGGGCGCAAAGGCACCGCCATTTCGCTGGTGGAAGCGCACGACCATCTGTTGCTGGGCAAAGTGGGACGTTATCTGAACGAGCCGCTGAAAGCGCGCGTGATCGACGAACTGCGGCCGAAAACCAAGGTGCCGAACGAGAAGAGCAACGGCAAGCCATCGAAGAAAGTGCTGGCCAAACGCGCGGAAGATAAAGCGAAGAACAAAGAGAAGGCCAAGGTGAAAGTGCGCCATCGCGACGCCAAAAACGTCGGCAAACGCCGTCAGGCGAAGGCCAAACCGGCCGGCGACGCAGAATAACCACCGCTGCCTAAGAAAAAACCGCCTGTACAGGCGGTTTTTTTATGGGCGTTTACTGCTGTGCGTAATGCGTGGCCAGGCGGCGCCCCTGCAGCCATTTATCCAGCTCGCGGAACTGCGCCTTCAGCTCGTCATTCTGCAAATGCGCCGGCGTTTGCGAGAAATAAAACTGGAACGCATAACCCTGCTGATTGCGCGCCTGGGCATCGGCCCCGGCCTGCAACAGCAACAGCGCCAGATGCGGCGCGTTGATCTTCGCCGCCAGATGCAGCGGGGTATCCCCCATCCGATCGCTCAGGGTGGTGTCCGCCCCGGCCGCCTGCAACAACCGCAGTTGCTCCTCGCGCCCGGCCAGCACCGCCGCCGCAAGCGGCGTGGCGCCGGTAACGGCATTGCGCACGTTCACCTGCGCCCCTTCAGCCAGCAGTAACCGCAGATACTGCGCGTCTTGCAGTATCGCCGCGGTGTGCAGCGCGCTGTTGCCGTCCAGCCCCGCTACCGACGGGTCGGCCCCGAGATCCAGCAACGCCTGCACGCTGGCCGGCTGCTGCGAAAGCACCGCCCACTGCAACAGCGTGACCTGCCGATCGCCCCGTTCGCGCAAGCGATCCTGCGTAGCCTGCGCATGGATGCCCTGCGCATCGCCGCGCGCCACCGCCTGAGCCAGCGCCAGGTTGCCGCGGCCGTCAAACGGTGAAATCTCCTGCCCCATCTGTTGCTCCTTAGCCATCATCAGTAAACCGGTCACCGCGGCCAGCGCCAGTAAGGCTATCGCCAGCGCCCGCCGCAAGCGACGCCCTTCAGGCATTGGCCTTCGCCTCCCACGGCTTTTGTTCCGCCATCGAGCTTATCACCTTGTCGATGCCGTGCGCCGTCAGGCTGCGATCCAGATGCTTGCTCGGCCGCCAGTCATCGATACCGGTCAGGGTATCGTTGTTGGCCAGGGTGATGTTGTGGCCAATGGCGTCCGGGATCAGCGAAGTCGACTCCTGGGTGCTGGTCAGCATGTCATATTGTTCGCTGTAACGACGGATGCCGCCGGCTTCGGCGTCTTTCTTCGCCGCCGCCGGATCGATACCCAGGCGATTCAGCGTGTAATCTGACACCCCGGCCGCATTGAAGGTGACCGCGACGGTGCCGGTCGCCAGCGCCGCCGTGGCCGCCAGACCGCCGCCGAGCGAATGACCGGCGATCACAAGCGCATCGCCGAAGGCCGCCTTGGCGCTTTTGGCGGCGGCAACCGCCTGATTGTACTGCACATCATCATAGCCCGTCGCTTGCCGCACGTTGCTCAGCCAGTCGCGCCAGTCGTTGGTGCCGGCAAACGCCAACACATACTGCTTGTCGTTGCTGTAAACCCCGGCCTGGAAACCGCTGCCTGCGTCGTGCAGGCTGGCGGGATCGATGCCGAACCCGAGCAACGCGCTGTCGCTCAAGCGGTTGAACCCAGCGGCGCCCTGACCGTTCAGTGAATAAACGTCCTTGGCCAACAGCGCCAACGCATAATCACCTTCCTGCGATTGCTGCCCACGGGTCACGCCCGGCGCTGCCGCCGCCGTCGGCGCCGCCGCGGAGATATCGCCGACCAGCGTATTCAACAGGGCCTGCGCATTGAGCGAGTTCTGAGAGGGAGTGGCCACCGGCGCCGGATTTGCCGGCGCTGCCGCAGACTGCGCCGCCGTCGCCGTCTCGGCAACGGCGCGAGGTGTAGGGATCGCGGCCACCGGGGATACTGCAGAGGTAAAACTTAAAGGCATACTCATGCCGACTCCTTGTCGATAGACTTTTTATTGAGCACCTGAATAGGTGCTGATTTAGCTATCGGCAGGTCGGATGAGTTCTGTATTAGAAATGCTTATCTTTGTACAGAATGTGATCCGCATTCCGTTTTCGGCCGTCAAACGCAAGAAAGGGAGCCGAAGCTCCCTGATTGACTGCGCCGCAAATTACAGGCTTTCGGTAAAGGTGCGGGCGATAACGTCGCGCTGCTGTTCCGGCGTCAGGGAATTGAAGCGCACCGCATAACCGGACACGCGAATGGTCAGCTGCGGGTATTTTTCCGGGTGCTTGACCGCGTCTTCCAGGGTTTCGCGACGCAGCACGTTGACGTTCAGGTGCTGACCGCCTTCCACGCGCACGGTCGGCTGCATTTCCAGCGGCACTTCACGGTATTCGATCTGGCCCAGATCGCTCACCGCGACAACCTGATCTTCCGCGTAGTTGGCCTTGGCACACACGCAGCGGGCTTCCGCTTTTTCATCGTCCAGCAGCCAGAAAGAGTTCACCAGCGCCTGGTCGTTCGCTTTGGTAATTTGAATACCGGTAATCATTATGTTGCCTCCGTACAAGGGCGTAAAAATTCACGTCGTGAGAAAACCCAATCCTGGTTTCGGCCATTTGGTAAAACCATTGTTGTCTTGTTGTTCTGTATACCAGCCTGACCGGGCCAGTTCCTTGATTAAAGTCAATTTTTACCGGGTAGGCGCAGGGCGTGAAGGGGCAAATTTATGTTTTATATCAATTTTCCCACCGCGGCAAAAACCAATTATTTTTGTAAATTTTCAAAAATAATTGCATGGCGCGCGGAGGCGAGAAATGAAAAGCGGGTTTCGCTGCGCGAGCCGACACGGTAAGCTATAGCCCATGAATTGCTAAAGAAAACAAAGGAGAGCGTTTATGGCCACCTCCCTCACCTGGCATGACGTGATCGGCAAAGAGAAAGAGCAGCCCTATTTTGTTGAAACGCTCGCCTTTGTTGCCGCTGAACGTCAGGCCGGTAAGACCATTTATCCACCGCAGAAAGACGTGTTCAACGCGTTCCGCTTTACCGAGCTGGCGGACGTCAAGGTCGTCATCCTCGGCCAGGATCCGTATCACGGGCCCAATCAGGCGCATGGCCTCTCTTTCTCGGTGCGCCCCGGCGTGCCGGCGCCGCCGTCGCTGGTGAACATGTATAAAGAGCTGGCGACCGACATTCCCGGTTTCGAACGCCCGGATCACGGCTACCTGCAAAGCTGGGCCGAACAGGGGGTGCTGCTGCTCAACACCGTGCTGACGGTAGAGGGCGGCCGCGCGCACTCGCACGCCAATCTGGGCTGGGAAACCTTTACCGATAAGGTGATCGCCGCCCTGAACGAGAACCGCGAAGGCGTGGTGTTCCTGCTGTGGGGCTCGCACGCGCAGAAGAAAGGCAACTTTATCGACCGCAACCGCCACCACGTGCTGAAAGCGCCACACCCATCGCCGCTTTCCGCCCACCGCGGTTTCCTCGGCTGCCGCCACTTCTCGCAGGCCAATCAGCTGCTGGAGCAGCAAGGGCTCACGCCGATCGACTGGATGCCGCGCCTGCCGCAGGCGTAGCCCAGA
>NZ_JBNIDE010000010.1:0-201465 GCF_059652115.1 Serratia sp. EC4
GTAGTCACGCCACAGGACTTCGGCGATGTCCGCCATGCCCATAGGGGCCCCCGGGTGGCCGGAATTTGCTTTTTGTACGGCGTCCATGCTGAGTGCGCGGATGGCGTTGGCAAGCTCTTTACGAGAGGACATGTTTTACTCCAGGTCGGATAAAAAAAGCAGTCAAGTTCCCTATTTTCTCAGACTCCACATCACAACGGCAATCCCTAATGCCAAATGAGAGCGAGTTCACCACTTATTAGCACGATTGGACGCTTTTTCGGAATAACACTATTCTCGCCTTAGCTGGCGTACACTAGGCTCTTGCGACAAGATTTCCTCAAAGCAAAATGACTCTTTTACCTTGTTACCTTCACAGGAAGATGGCGTTATGAAAATTCGTACCTCTTTGATTGCGTTGGGCATTGCCACCTTGGCAACCGGCTGTCAAAACCTGAATACCGAAACCTTGATGCAGTCCGGCGCGCAGGCTTTCCAGGCGGCGACCCTGAGCAACGACGACGTTAAGGCCCTGAGTGATAAATCCTGCGCCGAGATGGACAGCAAGGCACAAATCGCGCCGGCCGGCAGCACCTACGCCAAGCGTCTCAACAAAATCGCCGCGGCGCTGGGCGACAACATCAACGGCACCCCGGCCAACTACAAGGTCTACGTGACCAAAGACGTCAACGCCTGGGCGATGGCCAACGGCTGTATCCGCGTCTACAGCGGCCTGATGGACATGATGAACGACAACGAAGTGGAAGGCGTGCTGGGCCACGAAATGGGCCACGTGGCGCTGGGCCACACCCGTAAAGCGATGCAGGTGGCTTACGGCACCGTGGCGCTGCGCACCGCGGCGTCCTCCGCCGGCGGCGTCATCGGCTCGCTGTCGCAGTCGCAGCTGGCGGATATCGGCGAGAAGCTGGTCAGCGCCCAGTTCTCGCAGAAGCAGGAAAGCGAAGCGGATGATTACTCGTTCGATCTGCTGAAAAAACGCGGCATCGATCCGAACGGCCTGGCCACCAGCTTCGAAAAACTGGCCCAAATGGAAGCCGGCCGTCAGAGCAGCATGTTCGACGATCACCCATCTTCCCAAGCGCGCGCGCAGCACATTCGCGATCGCATCGCAGCAGAGAAGTAACAACGAGAACGCCCGGCAACCGCCGGGCGTTTTTTATCGTATCAATACAGCGTTTTCTGCGGCGGCCCGGCGAAGGTCAGCGGCCCGACCCGCTTCATGTCCACCTCGACCACCGACGGCCCCGGGTAATTGATCGCCTCGGCCAGCACGCCGTTGAACTGCGACGCCGCGTCCACCTTCCAGGCTTTCAACCCCATCGCTTCGGCAATTTGAGTAAAGGCCGGCGTATGCAGTTCGTTGTAATACTGGCGCCCAGCGAAGTACTTGTCCTGAATGCCACGCATCACGCCATAACCGCCGTCGTTCATGATCAGCAGGGTGATGTTCACCTGTTCCTGCGCCATGGTCGCCAGTTCCCCCAGGCCCAGCGCCAGACCGCCATCGCCCACCAGCCCCACTACCTTGCGCTGCGGGTTGGCGATTGCGGTGCCGATCGCCATCGGCAGCCCCATTCCAATGGCGCCAGCCAGCGAGTGTATGTTGCACAGCGGCGAGATCGCCCGGAACAGCCGGCTGCCCCAGACGCTGCCGGAAACGGTGATATCGCGCACCAACAGCCCGTCCTGCGGCAGCGCGGCGTCGATGGCGTCATTGAGTTTGGCGTATTCGCCGGACTGCTGGCGCAGCGCGCTCTCAGCCTGCTGCACCGCTCCAGCGATCTCGGCATCCCACTCGGCGCTCACCTTCTCGCCAGGGGTCAACCGCGCCGCCAGCGCCGTCAGCAGCGCCGCACAGTCGCCATTGATCTGTTCATCGGCCAGGTAGTTGCGGTTGGCCGCCGCCGGATCGATGTCAATTTGCACCAACGGGCGCGGCAGCGGCAGCGTCCAGGTGCGGGTTTCATTACTGCGCAGGCGCGAACCGGCCACCAGCGTCAGGTCGCACTGCGTCAGGATCGCTTCAATGCTCGGCGAGTTGTGGAACGCCCGCAGGCTGCGCGGATGGCTGTCCGGCAGAATGCCGCGCCCGTGGGTGCTGGAGATCACCGCCACGCCGGCGTCCGCCAGCTTGCGCACCGCGTCGCCGCAGGCCAGCGCACCGCCGCCCAACCATAACAGCGGGCGCTTGGCCTGTTTCAGCCGCTGATGCAGCCGCTCCACCGCTGCGGCGTCCGCCTTCGGCAGCGGCGCCGGCGCCAACGGTTCGGCCAGCACCGAGCGGGACACCAGGCTGCTTTGAATATCGATCGGGATCTCGACCGCCACCGGGCCGTAGGGCACGGTTTGCGCATCCAGGATCGCTCGCTGGATCACCGCCACCGCCTGCTCCGGCGAATTGACCCGGTAAGCGCGCTTGGAGCAGGCGCGCAGGAAGCCGAGCTGATCGCGGGTTTCATGAATAAAACCGGCGTCGGCGTCCAGATAGGCTTTTTCCACCTGGCCGGTGATATGCAACAGCGGCGTGTTGGCGTTGAGCGCCTCAATCATCGCCCCCACCGCGTTGCCGGCGCCGGCGCCGGTGCTGGTCAACGCCACGCCCAGGCCGGAGAAACGCCCGTGCGCGTCGGCCATGGTGACCGCGCCCGCTTCGCCGCGCGCCGGCACGAAGCGAATTTTATCGCGCTGCCCCACCGCATCGGCGATCGGCAGATTATGAATCGAAATGATGCCGTACATCGCCGACACCGCGTACTGTTCCAGAGTCCGGGCTATCGCCTCGCCAACCGTGATTTTATCGCTCATCATCTGCCTTCTTAGGGTAATCGTTATTAGGGTTATGCGTAGAGGTGTCGGCCTAGTCGCTCCAGCGGTTCACCTGATGGCTCAGCGCCAGATACACGCTTTTCTGCTGCATGTAGGCCTTGATGCCGTTCAGGCCCTTTTCGCGGCCCAGTCCGCTTTCCTTGAAACCGCCGAACGGCGTGGAAATCGAGAACGTTTTGTAGGTGTTGATCCAGACGGTGCCGGTTTCCAGCCGCTCCGCCAGCGCCATCGCCCGCGGGAAATCGCGGCTCCAGATGCCGGCCGCCAGGCCGTACACCGAGTCGTTGGCCTGTTCGATCAGCTGTTGCTCGTCGTCGAACGGCAGCGCCACCAGCACCGGGCCGAAGATCTCCTCCTGGCACACGCGGGCATCGTTGTTCAAACCTTCGATAATGGTCGGCAGGTAATAGCTGCCGCTCGCCAGTTGCGGATCGGCCGGCGCTTCGCCGCCGATGCTCACCCGGCCGCCCTCCTGCCGCGCCAACGCCACGTAGTCCGCCACGCTTTGCCGATGTTTGGCGCTGATCAGCGGGCCGAGATGCACGCCCGGCACCAGCGGGTTGCCGATGCGCAGCCCCGCCGTCAGTTCGGTCAAGCGCGCCAGCAGCGGCTGATACAGCGAACGATGCACGAACAGCCGTGAACCGGCGATGCACGCCTGGCCGGCGGAGCTAAAAATGCCGTAACAGATGCCGCGCGCCGCCTGCTCCAGATCGGCGTCCTCCAGCACGATGGTCGGCGATTTACCGCCCAGCTCCAGCGAGGTGGGGATCAGCTTGTCAGCGGCGATGTGCGCCAAATGGCGCCCGGTGCCGGTCCCGCCGGTAAAGGCGATCTTCTTCACCAGCGGATGGCGCGCCAACGCCTCGCCGATCACCGAACCTTTGCCCGGCAGCACGCTGAGCAGCCCGGCAGGGAGCCCCGCCTGTTCGAACAGCTCGGCCAGCTTCAGCGCCATCAGCGGCGTGGCTTCGGCCGGTTTGAGCACCACGGCGTTGCCCGCCGCCAGCGCCGGCGCCACCTTCTGCATTTCGCTGGCGATCGGTGAGTTCCACGGCGTAATGGCGGCGATCACCCCCATCGGTTGATACTGACTGAGCGTCATCACTTCGGCGCTGCGCGGGGTCGGCAGCTCGCCTTCCAACACCTCGCAGGCGGCGGCGAAGTAGCGCGCGGTCGCCGCCGCGCTGGCCACCAGGCCGCGAGTTTCCGCCAGCGGTTTGCCGTTGTCGCGAGTCTGCAGCTCGGCCAGCTGTTCCTGCTGCGCCAGGATCAGGTTGCTCACGCGGTAGAGAATTGAGGCGCGTTGGTGCGGCACCAGCCCGCGCCATTCCGGCGCGCGCCAGGCCTTTTCCGCCGCCTCTACCGCCTCGTTGACATCTTCGACGTTAGCGGCGCGCAGCCGCGCGTTGACGCTGCCGTCGGCCGGGAATACCGAAGCCATCTCTTCGCCGCGCCCTTCACGCCAGCGCCCGGCGACAAAAATATTCAATCGTTCCATGCTCCGCTCCTGCCGTTCAGGCAATAAAACCGCCGTCCACCAGACGGCGGCAGGCTTGTACCGCGCTCAGCGCCGCCAGGGTTGATGTTTTGGGATTGCTCGCCAGCGGGTTGCCGCTCAGCTCAATGTGAAACTCGCCAAAGTCGCCGCACACCTGCAGGCGATGGGTGTTGCGCCGGGTGGCGGGATCGACCTGCAGGCGCACCCGGGTGGCGTCCATCCCCAGACCGTTGAGCGCAATAGTGGCCGCCACGTTGGCGTTGGCCGGGAACAAACGCGCCGCTTCGCGCGCCGAGCCTTCAAAAAATACCTGCGCCTCGCGCACCGCATCGAGGTCGATCAGTTGCTCCGCCGGGCTGCCGCGCCAGCTGGCCGGGCTCTTGCTGGCCTGATAGGTCACGCTCTCCAACCCGCCTTCACGCGCCGACGCCAGCCCGTCCATCCCCGCCACCGCGCCGGACAGCACGATCAGCTGCCCGTGATGGCGGCGGCAAACCTGCTGCAGCCGCTGTTGCAATGCGGCGTCCGCCAGCGCGCCGGTCGAGACCACCGCCAGCGGCCAACCGCGCTGCAGCACCGCCTCGCCAAACTCCGCCACCGCCTGCTGGCTGGCGCACTCCAGCACCAGATCCGGCCGCTGCGAACACTGCTCCGGATGGGTCAGCGCCTGCACCCGCCCGTCAAAAGCCTCGGCGATCGCCGCATGATGAGCTGCGCGCGCCAGGATCCAGCCAACCTCCACGCCTTCCGGCAGACGGGCGATCACTTCCTTCGCCATCGCGCCGTAGCCAATCATCATGATCTTCTTCATCTTTCTCGGCCCCTGCTACACATGGCGGTTAAAGCCGCCGGAAACGTCCAGCGCCGCGCCGGTGGTAAAGGAAGCCAGCGGCGAAGCGAGGAACAACAGCGCCTGCGCCGGCTCCTGCGGCTTGCCCAGGCGTTTCATCGGAATGCCGCGCCGTTCGGCGATGGCCGCCGTCCACTGCTCCCAACTTTGATCTTTATCGCTGCGCTCTTCGAAACGGCGGCGCCACTGGCCCGACTCCACCATCCCCAGCAAGATCGAGTTAACCCGAATGCCTTTGCCCACCAGCTCTTTCGACAGCGTCAGCGTCATGTTGAGCAGCGCGGCGCGCGCCGCCGAGGTGGCGATCATGTGCTCTTCCGGCTGCAGCGCCAGCAGCGAGTTCACGCAGGTGATAGACGCGATCTCCGATCGTTCCAGCGCCGGTAAGAACGCCTGCACCGGGTTGATCACGCCGAACAGCTTCAGCTCGGCCTCATGCAGCCAGGCCTCGCGCGGCGTCTGGTCAAAATGGGCGACGAAGCCCTGACCAGCGTTGTTGATCAGCAGATCCACGCCGCCGAAATGCGCCGTCACCTGAGCGGCGAACTGCGCCACCTGCTGCGCGTCCAGCACGTCGCAGCGCAGCGCCAGGATATCCGCCTGCGGGAAGTCCGCGCGCAGGCTGGCTGCTGCGCCGGCCAGTTTGTCCTGATCGCGGCCGCAGAACGCCACTTTCGCCCCTTCGGCCAGCAGCAGCTTCAGGGTTTCAAAACCGATGCCCGACGAGCCGCCGGTCACCACCGCCACCCGATCCTCAAGCTGAAAATTCATCGTTGGATTGCTCCCGTAAAGTCCCGCAGATAGCGGTTGAAACACGCCGGCGCATCGAGGTAACAGGCATGACCGGCGGCGGCGATCAGACGCAGCGTCGCGTCCTGCTCGCGCGCCAGCTCGGCCGCCTTCTCCGGTGGCGTAATGCGATCCTGTTCACCGCACCACACCTCCAGCGGGCCGCGATAGCGCGCCAGATAGCGGCCGATATCATCGTTGGCCAACATCCAGGCGGCACTCAGAAAACCGTCGGGATCGAGCTGCTGCATGCCGTTGCGCACCCAGGCGATATCCTGCGGATCCGCCCCTTCACGCAGCAAGGCCGCCGCCCGCTGCTCGCCGTAGCCCACCGGCCCCAGCGTCTCTATCATCTGCTGGCGCTGGCCGTACACCTGCCGGCGTTTTTCCTCCGGCGCCGTGGCATAACCCTGCGCCGGATCCGCCAACACCAGCCCGCACAGCCCATCCGGATAGCCGGCGGCATAGGCGCTACCGATCAGCGCCCCCAGCGAATGGCCGACGATCAGCGGCTGCACCAGCTGCAGCTCATCAATCAGCGCCGCCAACGCCGCCGCATAACCGGCGGCATCGGCCTGCGGATCCGCCAACGGCAGGCTGCCGCCGTAGCCCGGCGCGTCCCACGCCAACAGACGGTGGCCGTCCGTCAGGCCGTTATCGTTGAACTGCTTGATCCACGAGGCGGATCCGGAGCTGATGCCGTGCAGCAACACCACCGGCCGCCCCTGCCCGGCCTCGCGCCAGCTCAGGGTGTACGCCCCGCAGCGCGCCCGTTGGCGTTGCGCCAGGCCGTTCATCAGTTGCGCTTCACTTTGGACAGCGGGTGATCCGCCGGATAGGTCGGGATCTCCGGCTTGGCGGTGCCGAGCATCACGCACATCAGCGCCTCTTCCTCGCCGTGGTTGAACAGGCCGCGATACACCCCCGCCGGCACCGAGATCAGATCGCGCTCTTTCAGCCTGGTTTCGTAATACTCTTCCCCATCCTGGATCATCAGCGTGATGCTGCCTTTCAGCATGAAGAACACTTCTTCCACGTCGTCGTGCAGGTGCAGCGGGCCCTCGCACTTCGACGGCAGCACCATGGTGGAGAAGGTGAAGTTGCCCGCCGGAATGGTGTTGGCGTCGCTAGCCACGCCGGTGGCGCCGGTGCCGATGTAGCGCATCTGCGCGCGGCGGTATTTCGGGTCAAAATCGGCCTGGAATTTCAGCGCGTTCCAGTCATATTTGCGACCTTCGAAACGGGCAATGCGCGACTCCACCCAGTTTTCCATCGACAGATCCTGCGGCTTGACGCCGGCTTTGTTCTCAACCTGAGACATGTTGTCACTCCTCTGTTGAATCAAATGGTTATCCCCTTCGTCTTTCACGCTGTCGCGTTGTTGGCTGCATTCGTTCGCACCAGTCACTTACCGCAGTAAGCTCCTGGAGACTCACGAACTTGCCGCCTAGCCACAGCATGAAATCCATTGGGATTAGTAATTGTTAATTCAGTACTTTCTCAGTAACGGCAGCAGAATGAGGCAGCCAACGAACGCCATCACCACCAGGAACAGCAGGCCGTTATCCATATTGCCGGTAGCGGCGATCAGCGCCCCCATCAGCACCGGCGCCAGCGCGCCGGCAAAATTGCCCAACCCATTGAAGATGCCGCCGGCGGTGGCGCTCACCTTGCTGCTGGTGGCCTTCGCCAACAGCGCGAAAATATTCGGCGCGCCGGCGCCCCACATAAAGGTGCTGAAGGCCATGGCGGCGATCACGCTGTAGGTGCCCTGCAGGTGCAGCACCACCGCCAGACCGAGGCCGGCGCCGCACAGCGACAGGAAGCAGGCCAGCGCGCGGCGATCCAGCTTGTCCGACAGCCAGGCGCCCAGCACTTCGCCGAGCAGCATGGCGATGAACGGCAGCGAAGAGAGGTAACCGGCATGCTCCAGATGAATGCCTTTGCCCTTGATCAGATAGCTCGGCAACCAGCCGTTCATGCCCCACAGGTAGGTCAGAAAGGCGATGTTGAACAGGCAGATCATCCAAAAGTGCGGACTGCGCAGCAGCTCGCGGCGGTGCTGTTTGCGTTCGGACACCGCCGGTTTGGCCGCCGCCGCCGGACGCGAGACGTTCAGGTGGCGCATGCCGAACAGCACCAGCAACATCACCGGCAACGTCAGAAACGCCATAAAGAAGAAGGTGGCCTGCCAGTCGAAGGTATTGAGGATGTACAGGGTGACCGGGAAGCCGAGCGCGGCCCCCAGCGGCGTGCCGAGCAACCACAGCATGGTGGCGCGCGCCTGCAGCTGCGGCGGGAAAGCCTGACGAATAATGGCGTAGGCCATCGGCAGCAACGGCCCTTCGGCGATACCGAGCAGGATGCGCAGCGTCATCATGGCGTGATAGGAACGCACCAGCCCCATCAACACCATCAGCACGCCCCACACCACCATCATGCCAATCAATACCTTGACCGGATTAAGCCGATCGCCGATGCCGCTGAGCAGCATTGAGGAAATGCCGTAGGAGAACAGAAACGCGCTCATCAGCAAGCCCAGCCGCGCCGGGTCAAAACCAATGCCCAATGCCTGCTGAAACTCGGCGTCGGAAAACAGCGCCGCGATGCTGATCTTGTCGAAAAACGCCAGCAGCACGCAGGCGAACAGCGCGATCGGCACCGACCAGCGCACCCGCTGCTGCGGATTTTCGGCAACGGTTTCCCCCGCCCGTCCAGCGCGGGCGTCAATGTCTTGCGTAGTCATAAAACGCTCCCGAGGTTCGGGCGTTATTTCAACGCCATCAAAGAAAACTCCGCATCCGCCAGTTGCTGCGGATCCAGCACCCGGCCGCTCGCCAGCCAACGCTTGCCGAGTTTGATGGTGCGCGCGTCGTTGAACGCCACCATCTGCACCAGCTGCCGATCGGCGTTCAGCGTGAAGAACACCTGCGACTGCGGCGTGCGGCGCACCACATGATGCACGCCGCCGCTCGGCACGCCGAGGATCTGGATATTGGCGTCATATTGATCCGACCACAGCCAGGCCACGTCGTCATACGGGGCGGCGAAGGCGTCGAGCATCGCGCAGGCGGTGCTGATGGCCTGATTTTGCGCGTAGGCCCAGGACTGCAGGCACAGGCCAAGCGTCGGGTGACGCGCCACGTCGCCGGCGGCGAAGATCGCCGGATGGCTGGTGCGCCCCTGGCCGTCGACCACAATGCCGGACTCGATCGCCAGCCCGGCGCTGCGCGCCAGTTCGAGATTCAGCTCGACGCCGATCCCCACCACCACCAGATCGAAGGCCTGCGGATCGCTGACTTCGCTGCCGATCCAGGCGGCGCCGTCGCGATCTTCCAGCGAGATCTCACCGCAGCCGCACAGCACCGTGACGCCCTGCCGGCGATGCAGTTCGAGCAACGCCTGCGAGACATCGGCGCCGACGCTGCGCATGCACAGCGCAGGCTGGCGTTCAAACACCGTCACCTCGGCGCCGAGACGCCGCGCGGAAGCGGCGATCTCCAGCCCGATCCAACCGCCGCCGACGATCGCCAGGCGACGACAGCCCTGCAGCCCCTGCCGCAACCGGGCCGCATCGTCCCAGGAACGCAGCGTCATCACGCGCGGGTGCTGCGCCCAGGCGGCGCCCGGCACACGCGGCCGCCCGCCGGTGGCGATCAGCAACTGCTCGAACTGCAGCCGTTGCCCATCGCTGAGCGTAACGATTTGCTGTTCGGCGTCGATGGACTCGGCGCGCAGCGGGCGGCGCCAGTCGATATTCAACTCCGCCACCGTCTGTTCGCTGAACAGCCGGCTGAGAGGAGCCGCGGCATCCAGCAACGCCGCTTTCGACAGCGGCGGCCGCTCGTAAAAATCGTAGGGTTCGTCGCTGACAACCGTCAGCCGGCCGCTGTAACCGCGGTCGCGCAGCGTCTTGGCCGCCCAGCCGCCGGCCTGGCCGCCACCGACGATGACGATGCCCGCCTGTTCAGCCCGGTTCATAACGCCTCCGCTTTTTTATGCTGGCGGCGCGTGTCGTGATCGATGCCGCCCTCTACCGCCCATTCAGTGAAGGAGACCAGCGAATGCTCCAGCTCGCGCGGCTGCCAGTTTTCCGTCAGATAATCGTCGTTGGTGTAGTACTCGAACGCGCCGCCGGTCGGGCTGTTGACGTACCAGAAATAGGCCGAGGAGATCGGGTGGCGGCCGGGGCCGATAAAGGTGCTCCACTGCTCTTTGTTCATGGCGATGCCGCCGCCGATCACTTCGTGGATATCGCGCACGGTGAACGCCACGTGATTCAGGCCGCGTGGGCGGTTCGGCAGCTTCAGCAGGAACAGGTTATGATGGCCGCCGCGCGCCTGGGTGCGCAGGAAGACGGCGCGATCGATATAGCGATCGGAAACCTGGAAATCCAACAGCTCGCGATAGAAACGCTCGGTCGCCGCCAGGTCGTCAACGAAGAACACTACGTGGCCGATGTTGATCGGCTGCGCCTGCGAATAGACCGGGCTGGGTTGATCGATGCGGCGCACGTCGCCCCATTGGTTGATCGGCGTGACCGGCACCTCAACCGCCTGCTGGCGGCTGACGACGAAGCGCAGCGTCATGCCGTTGGGATCGCGGCATTCCAACTCTTCTCCCACCTGACGGAAGCCGGGCATCAACGCCAAACGCGGCTGCAGGCGCGCCAGTTCGGCGGGCGAGGCCACGCCCCATGTCATGCGGCGCAGGGTGGAACCGCCTTCAAACGCCGCAGGCAGCGCCGCGCTTTGCAACGGGTGCAGAACGACCCGCGCCCCGCTCAGGGTAGTGAATTCGCGCTGCGGTTCGCCCCAATGTTGCGTGGCGGGCTGCAGGCCAAAGTCTTGCATGAATTTTTCGCAGGTTGGCAGATCTTCGACGCCAAACTCCAGTTTTTCGATTCCGATTACGCTCATTGCTCAGCCTCACGTTCTCGCTGTATACGGTTTTCAGGCATGACTGAACCCCGGCCCCTGTTTGCTGTGGGCCTTATCCCTGCCTGAGTGAAAGAGTCGATCCTGTCGGTTAGCCGACGTTGGCCTGCGGCGGCGCGCCGAGGAAGCCGGAAATTTTCTCCGCCGCATCGCGCACTTCCATGCGCAGCCGCTCGCGATCCGCTTTCGGGATCTCATCGGACGGCACCATGATGCTGACCACCGCCTCGACCCGCTGCTCACGGTTGAAGATCGGGTAGACGATCGAGGAGATGCCGTGGCGGAAGAATGATTCGCCGATCACATAGCCGCGCGCCTTGTCTTGCTGCACCATCTGCCACAGCGTTTCACGATCCGCCGGGGTGCCCGGCGCATTGCCCGGCAGTTGCGCGTCTGGATAAAGTTGTTCGAACTCACTGCGAGTCGCGCTGGTCAACAACATGCGGCCGAGCGAGGTTTGGTGCACCGGCAAGCGGGTGCCGACGCTGACCTGATTGATCTGCGAACCGGCGGCGCTGACGCGGGCGATATAGATCACGTCGCGCCCATCGCGGATCGCCAGATGGCTGCTGCACTGGCTGCGATCGCGCAGCTGCTCGATCACCGGCTGGCCGGCCTGCGCCACATCCAGCGACGCGATATATTCGAAGCCGAGGCGCAGCACCTTGATGCCGAGCGCAAAGGTGTTGGTGCGCGGATTGCGCTCCAGAAAGCCCAGGTGTTCGAGCGTCTGCACCACGCGATAAGCGGTGGCCTTCGGCATATCGACCAGGCGATGCAACTCGGCGAAGGTCATCTCCTTATGCTGCTCGCCAAACGCCAGCAGCAACTGCAACCCGCGATCCAGCCCCGGGATCAGATACTTACATGCTTGCTCGTCCGCCATCTCTCGCTCCTGCGCTGTGCGCCTGCCCTGCGGGCCGTCAGTTGAATACGAAGCCGCCGTTGACCGGCAGCAGTTGACCGGTGACGAAATTCGCCAGCGGCGACAGCAGATAAAGCACCGTACCGTTCACATCGTCCGGGTGCTGCGCCCCGGCCAGCGCGCGCCCCTGCTCGTACAGCTGGTGGCGTTCGGCGGGGACATACTCGGTAGCTTCCACCCGCGTCAGGCCCGGCGCGATGGCGTTGACGCAGATCCCCTGCGGACCCAGTTCACGCGCCATCGATCGGGTCATCGCGATCAGCGCGCCTTTACTGGCAACATAGGCCATCAGGCGCGGCGCGCCCCACAGCGCGGTGTCCGACGCCACGTTGACGATCTTGGCGTGCGGGTTGCGCGCCAGCAGCGGCACCGCCGCCTGGCTCACCAGCCAGGTGCCGCGCACGTTGACCTGCATCACCCGATCCCACAGTTCGATATCGTATTCCATCATGGTTTTGCCGCCGACGCCGGTCGCCAGCGCTGCGTTGTTCACCAGGCCGTCGATCCCGCCGCCTGCGGCGATCTTCTCGAACGCCGAACGGATCGAATCCGGTGACGCCAGATCGATGATTTGCGTTTCCACCTGAGCGCCCTGCTCGCGCAGCGCGGCGCCGCTCGCCGCCAGCTCATCCGCCAAAATGTCGCACATCACCACCTGCGCGCCGGCAGCCGCGATGGCGGCGGCGAAGCTGTAGCCCAGGCCGCGCGCCGCGCCGGTGACCACGATGCGTTTACCGTTCAGCAGGCCGTTCACTGCGCCGCCTCCCGCTCGCGCAGCGTCGCCAGCTGTTTTTGCGCCTCTTTCTGCATCAGGCGGCGCAGGCGAGAAAGACCGACGTCGTGCTGGTACAGATATTCACGGCCGCGGGCGTTAGGCGCCATGTTCTCAAGCACGATGCGATCCTGCTCGAGCACGTCCCAATGCAACGATTCCAGGCGATTGCGGTACATGAAGCGCCACATGTCGCGCTGCCAGTCTTTGACCTTACGAATGCGCCAGAAGAATACCCGGCAGTGATCCTTGTCTTCCGGCACCACCATGCCGATGATCCAGAAGTGACCGCCCGGCCCGAAACGCTTCTTGTACGGGATCGACAGGCGCATCCAATACGCGCCGCTGTTGCCGAATTCCACCCAGTCGAAGTTGACGCCGATCTGGCCGTTTTTCTTGAAGATGAAGCCGCTGTCGGTCGGCTCCAGCGCCATGTCCGCCTTGCGATCACCTTCCGCCATCGAGTGTGAAGAGGAGTGCAGGTAAGTGCCGTGCATCGGATCCATCACGTTTTCCAGGGCGTACTGGTAGTTGCAGTTCCAGCTGGCGGTGCACAGAAAATTACTGTACGACGCTTCGTCCGCCAGCTCTTGCGGGAAAGTCAGCTCCGCCGGCGCTTCATCCGCCGTCACGCCGAAATAGAGGAACACCGCGCCATAGGCTTCTTTGGCCGGGTAAGACCGCAGGCATTTTTGCCCCACCAGCGGGCAGCGATCCACCGCCGGCACGTCTTTCACCGTCCCGTCTCCGCCGACTTCCACCCCGTGATACCAGCAGGCAATACGATCGCCGAGGTTCCACCCCATGGAAAGCCGCGCGCCGCGGTGCGGGCAGCGATCTTCCAACGCGTGGATCTGGCCTTCACCGTCGCGCCACACCACGATTTGCTGCTCGAGACGGGTGATGCCGACCGGGTTGTTGCCCACTTCCCAACTGGCCAGCACCGGATACCACATGCCGCGCAATCCCTGGTCAAGATAGTCCTGCAGGCTCTGTTCGGAGGATGTTGTGTTTGCTGTCATTGTCTTCTCCCGGGTGTCGCTCAGAAACCGTTAACGTGAAGGAATTCGCGGAACGTCGCCTCATTCCACGGTTGGCCGCTGCGATCGAACAGGCGGCGCTGATTCAACGCGCTGACGATCTGCTCCAGCTCTTCCGCCCCCTGATCGAAGATCGTTTCCAGCGCCGCCACCAGCGCGGTTTCGAAACCGTCCGGCACCCGGGCGCGGTTTTGCCAGATGACATTGCGGAACTGGCCCGGCTGATGGATTTGGCCGTTGCCGCCTTCGCGGGCCGGCGTCACTTGTTGGGTGTCCGGCAGCCAGGGATTGAAATCGGTGATGTGCTGCATGATTACTCCTCCGCGATAAAGGTGATCTGGATTTGGTTGTCGACCACCCGGGTGGGATAGGTTTGCAGATCTCGGCCGCCCGGCTCGCGCAGGCACTGGCCGGTACGCACGTCAAACAGCGCTTCGTGCAGCGGGCACTCAACCTTGCCGTCGTCTACAAACCCCTGGCTGAGCAAGGCATAAGCATGCGGGCAGACGTCTTCCAGCGCGTAGTAGTTACCGTCGAGCAGGTACACCCCGATCTCTTTTCCTTCCACTTTGCCGGAGAAAGGAAAATCTTCTTTCACCTGAGACACTTCGCACACATTCTTCCAGCTCATTGCTTTTATCCTCTATCTGATTGTTTCATATATGAAACTCAGTTTCTTATTTAATACAGCCACTATAAGTCTGGCGAAACTTTCGTCAAGCGAGCGGAACAGCAAATGTTAATGAAAGGTTGTTTAAAAATGACAAATGCGGGAAGGATCACGAAATCATGCACCGATATGAAAAACCTATGTCAGTTGTGCGCTCCCTCGCTAATTTATGGCAAAAAACGCGTTGATCTCTGCGGCGAATTGCGCGTAAAAGTGTTTTCTCTCTGTCATTCACACCCTATTTGATAACAATAAATTTACATCAATCAGCCCCATCCCCGCGTTTGCGCCAAATGGCATCCTCGGGTGAGTTTACTGCTGCCTGAATTCGTCAACCGCTCGCACTGAGGAACGCGCCGTGCAACAACGTCAACGCTGGTTTGGGGTGCTCGCCCTGCTGTTTCTGATCGTTATCGCCTATGCGGATCGGGTTAATATCGCCGTGATGTTGGTCAATCCCGACTTCCTGCAACACTTTCAACTCGGCGGTGACCGCGCTCACCAGGGCACGCTGATGACGGTGTTTTTACTCGGTTACGGCCTGTCCGCCATGTTGCTGACGCCGTTTCTGGAAACGCTGATGGGTTACCGCCGCGCGCTGACGCTGAGCGTGGTGCTGTGGGCGCTGCTCACCGCCGCCTCGCCGCTGGCGGGATCGCTGCTGTTGCTGTGCGCGGTGCGCGCGCTGCTTGGCGTCAGCGAAGGGCCGCTGTTCTCGCTGAAAACCATGTACATCAGCGATCATTTCGCCGCCGACGAGCGCGGCAAGCCCAACGCGGTCAGCGCGCTGGGCGTCTCGTTGGGGCTGGTGCTCGGCTTTCCGCTGGTGAGTTTTCTGATGGCGCACTTCGGGTGGGCGATGTCGTTTCACCTGCTGGCGCTGCTCAACCTGCTGCTGGGCCTGGCGCTGGTGCGGTTGTTCATTCATCCGCTCGCCTTACCCTCATCTTCACGCCCTGCCGATTCGCAACCGGTGCTAAGCCGCGTCTGGCACACCTTCGCGCTGGCCTGGCGCACGCCGATGCTCGGCTGGATCCTGCTGATCGAGATCGCCACGCTCAGCTACCTGTGGGGCTCCAGCGCCTGGCTGCCGGCTTACCTGACCGATGAAAAAGGGTTCTCCATCAAGCAAATGGGCTGGATGGCGGCGCTGCCGTTCATCGTCAGCATCGCCTCCAAATACCTCGGCGGCGCGTTGCTCGATCGTATCCGCCCCTATCAGGCGCCGCTGATCTTCGTCTTTGGCGGCGCGGCGACCGCACTGTGCATCTATGGCGTAATGAACAGCCATCAGCTTGGTTGGATCGCCTTCTTCCTGCTGGCGGCCAACGCCTGTTGGGGTGCGCAGGGCGCGGCGATCCCCACGCTGCTGCAGCATTATGCGCGGCAGGAGGCGGTCGGCAGCGCCTATGGGCTGATCAACGGCATCGGCAATCTGTTCTCGGCGTTCGTGCCGATGGCGATGGGCATGGTGATGGCCAGCCAGGGCAAGGTGTCCTCGGGCTTTGCGGTGCTGATTGCCTCACAGCTGTTGACGCTGCTGGCGGGCGGCGCGCTGTTTAGCCGTATGTTGCTGACGCGGCAGGTGAAACGGGCATAAATCCGTTTCACCGTGTTCTACGGCGGCAAACCGAACGCGTTGAGAGGGTGCTCATGGATCTGGACGCCAACAACCAGCAGACGGGGGATATCCCCCGTCGCCGGGTTGCCTTACCGTTCGGATTCGTAAGCCAAAATGGCCGCAACCTCCGTAGTGCCCGATCGGATCCGCAGCTCGCACAGCGTGCTACGGGTTATCCATGCCAGTGATATTACCGTGGCACAAATAACCACCAGTTTTAACAGGCTCCGTTTGTTCGGCATCATGCCTTCTTCTCCTTGCCTCGCGGCGGGTAAGAGGCTAACTTAACGTTGCTGGCGTTAGAGTAGGCCTCGGGTTGATGAATATCGACTCGGGGCTTTTCTCTTTGTACCTTTCACGCAGACTCTAGATACAAAGATCCAGAGCACCCGCGCGCAGTATATTCATCCTCCCCGTTATCCCGATTCCTTTTTACTGACTCCGCTTCATTTCTGCGCAAAATTGCGCAAAGGCGTTGCAACAGACTGAAAATCGCCGCACGGATGGCGAAAAAAGAAATAAAAAAAGCGGCCCCATACGATGAGAGCCGCTTTTTCAGCGAGGCGTGGCCAAGCGTCAGGCGTGTTTCTTGGCCGCCTGCAGGTACAGCATTTCCAGACCCAGGGTCGCCGCGGCCAGCGCGGTGATCTCGGACTGATCATAAGCCGGCGCCACTTCCACTACGTCCATGCCGACGATGTTCAGCGACTGCATGCCGCGCACCAGTTTCAGCGCGCGATCGGAGGTCAGGCCGCCGATCACCGGCGTGCCGGTGCCCGGTGCGAACGCCGGATCCAGGCAGTCGATGTCGAAGGTCAGGTACACCGGCATATCGCCGACGATGCCCTTGATCTGAGTCAGCAGGTCGTCCACGCTGCGATCGTTCACCTGCGCGGCGTCCAGTACGGTAAAGCCATTGTCGTGATCGAACTCGGTGCGAATGCCGATCTGCACCGAGTGATGCGGGTCGATCAGGCCTTCGTTCGGCGCATGATAGAACATGGTGCCGTGGTCGAACTTGCTGCCGTTGGCGTAGGTATCGGTATGGGCGTCGAAGTGCACCAGCGCCAGCTTGCCGAAATGCTTGGCGTGCGCGCGCAGCAGCGGCAGGGTGACAAAGTGATCGCCGCCGAACGAGAGCATGCGCTTACCGGCCTTCAGCAGTTTCTCCGCATGCGCCTGCAGCTTGTCGCTCATGTCCTGCGCATCGCCGAAGTTGAACACGATGTCGCCGCAGTCAACCACGTTCAGACGATCGCGCAGATCGAAGCTCCACGGCCAACGGTTGCCTTCCCAGGCCAGGTTGGTGGACACCTGGCGGATGGCCGCCGGGCCATGACGGCCGCCGGCGCGACCGGAGGTCGCCATGTCAAACGGAATGCCGGTGATGACCCACTCTGCATCGCTGTCGTAAGGCATGAAGTTCAGCGGAAAGCGCAGGAAACCAAAGGCGTTGGACACTAATGAATTATCGGACTGATGGCCTAAGGTGCTCATAGTAAACCCTCGTAGTTCAACAAGTTGCCGGGCGCAGACGCCGGGCCGTTACAAAAAAAAATCCCTCCCGCGTCGTTAGCCCGACGAGAAAGGGATTTATTCGATGTGTGTTTCGGTGCTACCGATACGGCAGATTATGGCCGCATTTTATCCATGCTTCAAGAGGGCCGATATCGCCCCCCATGAAGAAGGCGGTTACTCGTCTTCCAGATACGTATAACCGTACAGACCGGCCTCAAACTCTTCCAGGAACTGCGCCTGCAGCTCGCTGTCCAGATCGGTTTCTTTGACCTGATCGCGGAATTTGGACAGCAGCGCGCTCGGATCGAGCTGCACGTACTCCAGCATATCCGCCACGGTGTCGCCCTCGTCGGACAGCTCGGTCTCGACGCTGCCGTCCGGGAACACGTACACGTCAACCGAGGCGGTGTCGCCGAACAGGTTGTGCATGTTGCCGAGGATCTCCTGATACGCACCGACCATGAAGAAGCCCAGCGCCGGCGGGTTCTCCGGATCGTACGGCGGCATCGGCATGGTGGTCGCCACGCCGTCGCCGTCGACGTAATGGTCGATGGTACCGTCGGAGTCGCAGGTGATATCGAGCAGCACAGCGCGGCCTTCCGGCGGTTTATCCAGCCCTTCCAGCGGCAGCACCGGGAACAGCTGGTCGATACCCCAGGCATCCGGCATCGACTGGAACAGTGAGAAGTTGACGTAGAACTTGTCCGCCATGCGCTCTTGCAGCTCGTCGATGATCGGGCGGTGTGCGCGGTTGCTCGGATCGAGCTGCTGCTGGATCTTGTTGCAGATGTTCAGATACAGCTGCTCGGCCCAGGCGCGCTTGGTCAAGTCCAGCATGCCGTGCGCGTATTGGGTGTGCACGTCGTGCAGATCCATCTGGCTGTCGTGCAGCCATTCGCGCAGCGAGCGGCGGTTCTCCGGCTCGTTCATTTCCAGCCAGGTTTCCCACATGCTTTCCAGCGCGCGCGGCGCGTCGGCTTCCGGCGGCTGCGGTTCGCTGAATTCGTTGCGCTCGACGCCAATCACGTTGGAGACCAGCACCGTGTGGTGCGCGGTCACGGCGCGGCCGGACTCGGTGATCACCGTCGGGTGCGGCAGGCCGTGTTCGTTACAGGCGTCGCCGATGCCCCAAATCACGTTGTTGGCATATTCGTTCAGGCCGTAGTTGACCGAGCAATCGGACTGCGAACGGGTGCCTTCGTAGTCGACGCCCAAGCCGCCGCCCACGTCGAAGCACTGAATGTTGACGCCCAGCTTGTGCAGCTCAACGTAGAAGCGCGCCGATTCGCGCACGCCGGTGGCGATGTCGCGAATGTTGGCCAGCTGCGAACCCAGGTGGAAGTGCAGCAGCTGCAGGCTGTCGAGGCGGCCCGCTTCACGCAGGGTTTCCACCAGCTTCAGCACCTGCACCGCCGCCAGACCGAACTTGGATTTTTCGCCGCCGCTCGACTGCCATTTGCCGGAGCCTTGCGATGCCAGACGCGCACGCACGCCCAGGCGCGGTATGACGTTCAGCCGTTCGGCCTCTTCCAGCACCAGGTTGATCTCGGACATTTTCTCGATCACCAGGTACACCTTGTGCCCCAGCTTTTCCCCGATCAACGCCAGGCGAATGTATTCACGATCTTTATAACCATTACAGACAATCACCGAGCGGGTCATGCCGGCATGCGCCAGCACCGCCATCAGCTCGGCCTTGGATCCGGCTTCCAGTCCCAGCGGTTCGCCGGAATTCACCAGCGATTCAATCACGCGGCGGTGTTGGTTCACCTTGATCGGATACACCAGGAAATAACCGCCCTGGTAGCCGAAGGATTCACGCGCGCGTTTGAACGCGGCGTTGATCGAACGCAGGCGATGCTGAAGGATCTGCGGGAAGCAGAACAGCGCCGGCAGACGTTGGCCGTCTTTCTGGCGCGTTTTCACCAGTTCTGCCAGATCGACGCGCGCCTGCGGGACATCCGGATCCGGGCACACGCTGATATGGCCCAGCTCGTTGACGTCATAGTAATTGTTGCCCCAGTAGGCGACGTTATAAGTACGCAGCATCTTGCTGGCATTACGATCATTCATGGCAACCTCCTGCATGGAGCGCAAAGATAAAGACTCGCCCGCAACCGGCGGACGGTGAATCAACAGATCATCAGACATGGTTCGCCTCACATTCCCTACTGACGAAACCGTCAGCCACTATCGCAGCTACAACCCGCGAGAACAACCCAACAAGCCGCGCCGGCGGCAGCGAAGAGAACTGCCGTTCGCGGTCAGCGATCGGTTTATCACTCATATAATTGTAAGACACCCTGTTCAAACCTCGTGAATCGGGCCAAGAAACATCCCACAGGAAGGCTGCAGGCTACCCTTGTTCAGTTCTTCAGACGACCGTTAGCCGGCCCGAGAATCCTGAGTAGCGGCCAAGTGTTTATCGCACCTGGTAAGTGACAGAGAGACAAGACGGGAAATAGCAGAAGAATGTGCGCCAGAACGGCACTGCTGTTGAGAACCAACAACCGGTAGACAACGGATCATTAATCCAACCACCTCCACGCGCGCCGTTCGGAGTGAACGACCCAGCCTCTAAAAATAGTGTAAGAACGTGACCGTTCGATGAAGCGGCGGCGCTTACGGCGAACGCCCGCGACGGATAATAGCGCAACGCCGGCGAATGCAAAGCGGAAGTTAATCGCACCTTCCACCACGCCAGACCGCCGTACTGTGCAGCAAATGAACCGCGCGCGCAGTTTATACCGGTAAGCAGGTGAAAAAGCAAAATGAAAATTCGCCGAAAACTGTTTCAAGCGATGAAAATGGCGCCAACCCGTTTGCGCAAAAGAGCGAAAGCGCAAAAAATTACTGGCAATCTGGCTAAACCCTGACCTAAAATAGACGTCCAGATGTTAATCCATCTATACTGGTTAACTGATAAACTGCTTAACGGCTTTGCCTGAGGGGCGTTGCAGGATGCATCTCGCGCCATCAGCGGAAGACCCTTCGCTTCGATGCCGGATCTCCAGCGCTGTGCAGTAATTTCTAACCCGTCTTATGCAAGGTAAAGAACACAATGGCTAAACACCTCTTCACGTCCGAATCCGTCTCCGAAGGACATCCCGATAAAATCGCCGATCAGATCTCCGATGCCGTCCTCGACGCCATCCTGGAACAAGATCCGAAGGCGCGCGTCGCCTGCGAAACCTACGTGAAAACCGGCATGGTCCTGGTCGGCGGTGAAATCACCACCAGCGCCTGGGTCGATATCGAAGAGATCACCCGCAAGACCGTGCGCGAGATCGGCTACGTTCATTCGGACATGGGCTTTGACGCCAACTCCTGTGCAGTATTGAGCGCTATCGGCAAGCAATCCCCGGATATCAATCAGGGCGTTGATCGTACCGATCCTCTCGAGCAAGGCGCCGGCGATCAGGGCTTGATGTTTGGCTACGCCACCAACGAAACCGACGTGCTGATGCCTGCACCTGTCACCTACGCGCACCGTCTGGTGCAGCGCCAGTCCGAAGTGCGTAAAAACGGCACCCTGCCGTGGCTGCGCCCGGATGCGAAGAGCCAGGTGACCTTCCAGTACGACGACGGCAAAATCGTCGGCATCGACGCCGTGGTGCTGTCCACCCAGCACTCAGAAGACATCTCGCTGAAAGATCTGCAAGAAGCGGTGATGGAAGAGATCATCAAGCCGGTACTGCCGGCGGAATGGCTGACGGCGGGCACCAAATACCACATCAACCCGACCGGCCGTTTCGTTATCGGCGGCCCGATGGGCGACTGCGGCCTGACCGGCCGTAAGATCATCGTCGACACCTACGGCGGCATGGCGCGCCACGGCGGCGGCGCCTTCTCCGGTAAGGATCCGTCCAAGGTTGACCGTTCCGCGGCTTACGCGGCGCGCTACGTGGCGAAAAACATCGTCGCCGCCGGCCTGGCCGATCGCTGCGAGATTCAGGTGTCTTACGCTATCGGCGTAGCGGAACCGACCTCCATCATGGTGGAAACCTTCGGTACCGAGAAAGTGCCAACCGAACAGTTGACGCTGCTGGTGCGCGAATTCTTCGATCTGCGCCCATACGGCCTGATCCAGATGATGGATCTTCTGCAGCCGATCTACCGCGAAACCGCCGCCTACGGCCACTTCGGCCGCGAGCACTTCCCGTGGGAAGCGACCGACAAAGCCGCACTGCTGCGCGATGCCGCCGGCCTGAAATAAGCCCCGACATCAACATGAAAACGGCGAGCCTGGGCTCGCCGTTTTTTTTGAGCAGATGGGTGCTCATGGATCAACGCATCGACTGCCGGCAAGCGGAGGCAAAGCCCCCGCCGCCGGGTTGCCTTACCGTTCGGATTCGTAAGCCAAAATGGCCGCAACCTCCGTAGTGCCCGATCGGATACGCAGCTCACACAGCGTGCTGCGGGTTATCCATGCCAGTGATATTACCGTGGCACAAATAACCACCAGTTTTAACAGGCTCCGTTTGTTCGGCATCATGCCTTCTTCTCCTTGCCTCGCGGCGGGTAAGAGGCTAACTTAACGTTGTGATGCGTTAGAGTAGGCCTCGGGTTGATGGATATCGACTCGGGGCTTTTCTCTTTGTATCTTTCGCACGGGCTCCAGAGACAAAGATCCAGAGCACCCGCCCGCAGTATATTCACCTCCTCCTCTCTTCCCGCGTTCCTTTTCACGTTAAATGTCTTTCTTGCGCAGCGGCACGCAACGCCTTGCAAGGCGTTGAAAAAAGGCCCAGCAACGCTGGGCCCTTGATGGCGGAGAAAGCAAAGTAGGGATGAAGCTTACGACGTCTGCTTACGCAGCAGATAAACGAAGTACGGCGCGCCGATAAAGGTCGCCAGTAACCCTGCAGGGATCTGATACGGAAACAGCAGCATCCGCCCGCACCAGTCGGCAAACACCATCAGCAAACCGCCCAACAGCGCGGCGATCACCATCTGCGGCAGCGCGCGGCGGAAGCCCAACATGCGCGCCATGTGCGGCGCCATCAGCCCGACAAAGCTCAGCGGCCCCACGGTCAGGGTCGCCATGGCGGTCAGCGTGGCGGCCAGCAACAGAATGGTCAACCGCGCCGGCGTCAGCGCAATCCCCACCGAGCGGGCGGTGGCGCCGCCGAGCGGCAAGATGGTCAACCAACGGCGGCACAGCGGCGCCAATACCATCAGGCCGGCGGCCACCAGCGCGGTGCGCAGCGCCTGCGCCGGCTCCACCGAATAGGTTGAACCGGAGAGCCAGGTCAGTAAGCCCCCCATACGCGGATCGCCGCTGGCCAACAGCAGGAAGATGACGGTGGTAAAGGCGGTGCTGAGCGCGATACCGGCGAGCAACATGCGCTCAGTCGAGAAACCGCCGCGGCCTGCGGCGATCATGATGATCAGCAGCGTCGCGGCCGCCCCCAAACTGCCGGCGGGCAGCAGCCAAACGAAGGCGTCGCCCGGCACCATAAACAGCATCATCACGACGCCAAAAGCGGCGCCGGAGCTGATGCCCAACACTTCCGGGCTGGCCATCGGGTTGCCGGTCAATTTCTGGATCAGCGTGCCGGCGACCGCCAGCATCATGCCCGCCGCCAGCGCCGACAGCACCCGCGGCCAGCGCCACGGCAGCAGGGAATCCAGTTCCGCACCCAGGCTCCAGTGCCAACCGCTGGCATTTTTGCCCAGCATCAGCACCAGCGTCAGGCCGATCAGCAATACGAGGCCCCCCAGCAGGATCCAGCCGGGCAGATTCCCGCGCTCGGCAGGCACCTTGTCGCCAAGGTTCATCGGCGGCGGCGTAGCGGCGCTGCGCAAACGCGGCAGCAGCCACAACAGCAGCGGCGCGCCGAACAGTGCAGTGGCCGCGCCGGTCGGGATCTCGCGCCACACCTGCGTCACCCCGAGCATCACCTGATCGGTCAGCCACAGCAGCAGCGCCCCCAGCAACGGCGCCAGCATCATGCGGTGCGCCAGGCGGCGCGCGCCCAGCATCTTCGCCATCAGCGGCGCAAACAGGCCGATAAAGCCGATAACGCCCACCGCACTCACCAGCATGGCGCTGAAGATAATGGCCACCCCCAGGGCGCAGAAGCGCGCCATCGATAGCCCCAACCCCAGGTTGCGCGCCACGCCGTCGTCCAGCCCCAGCAGCGTCAGCGGGCGCAGCAACAGCGCCGCCAGCAGGCCTGCCACCAGCAAACGCGGCAGGAGGAACTGTACGGCGCTCCAATCCTGTTGGTTCAGCGCGCCGGTGCCCCACAGGAACATGCCCTGCAGCTGATCGTAATGAAACAGCGCCAACAGGCTGTTGACCGCGCCGCAGTACAGCCCCAACACCAGCCCGGCCAGAATCAGCGTGACCGGCGACATGCGCTTGCCCCAGGCGACGCCGAACACCAGCCCGCCCACCACAATCGCGCCCACCATAGCGGCCAGCTGGCGGGTGAATTCGCCCCCCGGCAGCACCCACAGCGTGGCGATGGTCAGGCCGAGCTGCGCGCCGGCGGCCACGCCGAGCGTCGACGGTTCCGCCAACGGATTGCGCAACACCTGCTGGAACAGCACGCCGACCAACCCCAGGCCGGCGCCGGCCAACAGCGACACCGTCAACCGCGGCAGCAGGCTGTAATGGAACAGCATTTGCCGCACGTCGTCGATGTCCGGCGCGCTGAGCGCCCGGGCCCATTGCGCCGGCGGCAGCTGCTGCGTCAGGTTGTATATCGTCAGGCCACCTGCCGCCGCCAGCAACAGCAGGATCAGCGTCAGCGGCAATTTCCGGATGCCCGCATTCATGCCGCACTCTCCTGAGCCTGCGCCAACAGGCGGCAAAACCGCATCGTCGACAGCGTGGCGCCATAGAACCACACCGCCGGCACCTGCCGCAGCTGGTTTTGCCGCACGAAGGGCAATGACTGCCACAGCGGCGTCGCGCTGACCTTGTCCATCATCGCTTGATTGCCGTGATCGAGATAGATGACCCGGGCGTTACGCACCGTGGCCAACCGTTCAATCCCCACCACCGCCGTGCCCCAAAAGTCGGTTGGCTCCTGCCAGGCATTGCGGATGCCCAGTTGGTCCATCGCTTCCTGGAACAGGCTTTTCTGGCCGATGATCAACGCATGACGCGTGTCGATCAGTGAAAACAGCAGCAACGGTTGGTGGGTGTAGCTTTGCAGACGCTGACGCGCGTCCTGCATAAAACTGTCGAACTGCGCCAGGTGGTTTACCGCCCGGCTTTCTATGCCCAACCGCTGGCCCAGCGCCAGCAGCGACTGACGGGCGACGGTCAGCGGTTTGCCGCTGCCGTCGTTGAAGCCGAAGCTCATGGTTGGCGCGATGGGTTGGATTTTGCGCGGCGTCGGGCCATAGCCCTGCGACAGCAACACCAGCGAAGGCTGGAGCTGCTGCAGCAGTTCGAGGTTAGGTTCGGTGCGCTGGCCGACGTCGACCACCGTCGCCGGCAGCTTCGGCTCCGCCACCCACAGGTTGTAGTTATGCACATCGGCCACCGCCAGCGGCGTCACGCCCAATGCCAACAGCAGCTCGATCGGCAGCCATTCCAGCGCCGCAACGCGCGCGATATCCGGCGGCGTATCCGCCGCCCGCCCGGGCCACGATCCCAACAGCGGCGACAGCGCCAGCGCCATCAACAGACGGCGGCGCAGCGGATCGTGAGAAGAAGTGAATGCAGAGGACATCAGTAGACAAAACTCACCGGCGCGCCGCCGCTCGGGTGCGGCAACGTGCCCATAGGAATACCGTAAATTTGCTCCAGCACCGGCCCCTGCATCAGTTCCAGCGGGCCGCCCTGGGCGATCATTTCACCGCCGCGCAGCGCCACCAAATGGTCGCAGTAGCGCGCCGCCATGTTGATGTCGTGCAGCACGGCGATCACCGTGAGATCGCGTTCGCGGCTCAGGCGCTGGATCAGCGCCAACACCTCAACCTGATGCGCGATGTCCAGCGCCGAGGTCGGTTCGTCGAGCAGCAGGCAGCGGCTGTCCTGCGCCACCATCATCGCCAGCCAGGCGCGTTGGCGCTCGCCGCCGGACAGGCTGTCCACCAGGCGGTTGGCGAACGGCTTCAGCCCCACCAGTGAAATGGCCTCTTCCACCAATTGGCGATCGTTGGCGCCAAAACGCCCCAGCGCGCCATGCCACGGATAGCGCCCGACGGCCACCAGTTCGCGCACCGTCATGCCTTCCGCCGCCGGCAACTGTTGCGGCAAGTAGGCCACCTGGCGGGCGAAGGATTTGCTGTCCCACTGCGCCAACGGCTGCCGATTGAGCAGTACCTGGCCGCCGCTGGGCGCATGGTGCCGCCCGAGCAGTTTCAACAGGGTGGATTTACCGGAACCGTTATGGCCGATCAGGCCGCAGACGTTGCCCTGGGGAAAACTGAGCGACAGCGGTTGCAGCAGCACCCGGCCGGGGACGGCGAAACTGGCGTTATCCAGCGCGAAGGTCGCGCCGGGATTAAGAAGTTTGTCCTGCATAGATCCTGCTTTGTCCGGGGCGACGCGGCGCCGCCCCGGCTATCCGGTTAGAAACGGAAGGTTGCGGTGGCGACCACCTGGCGTTCTGCGCCCCAGTAGCAGGCGTAGTCGCGGTAGCAGCTCGACACGTAGGTCTTGTCGAACAGGTTATTGATGTTGACGCCCACGGACGAGCCCGGCAGGCCAAAGCGCGCCAGATCGTATTTAATGGTCGCGTCCACCAGCGTGTAGTCCGGCACCTTGAAGGTGGAGTTATCGCTGTTGAAGCTCGAGCTGGAGCCGACGTAACGCACGCCGGAACCCAGCGTCAGGCCGCTCACCGCCGTTTCGTGGAAGGTATAATCCGCCCACAGCGACGCCATATGTTTCGGCACCTCGACGGTCGGTTTGCCCTGATAGGTATTGTCCTTGGTGTACTTCGCATCGGTATAGGTATAGGAGGCGATCAGGTTGACGTTGGCATTCAATGCCGCCTTGGCTTCCAGCTCCACACCGCGCGAACGGATCTCGCCGCTCTGCACGCTGAACTGCGCGTTATCCGGATCCGGCGTCAGGTTGTTGTTCTTGGTCAGCTGGTACAGCGCGCCGGTCAGCACGATTGGGCGATCCTTCGGCACGTATTTCACACCGGCTTCATACTGCTTGCCGATCGAGGGCTTAAAGGTCTGGCCATTGATTGACGTATCGAGGGTCGGTTCAAACGACTCGCTGTAGCTGAAATACGGCGTCACGCCGTTGTCGAACAGGTAATTCAATCCGCCGCGCCAGGTAAACTGCCCATCGGAGCGTTCGTTGGTGTACCCGAGAACGCGGTTATTGGCCGACGTTTTCGCCCAGTCATAGCGCCCGCCCAGCGTCAGCAACCACTGGTTCCACTCCCCTTGCTCCTGCACATACAGGCCGGTTTGCTCCTGACGGTTCAAGTACTTGTATGGGAAGTTGATATTGACCACATCATTGCCATACTGCGGCTGGGTCATACTCAGGCCGTCTGCGGAACCATAGTCGGAATTGATATCGTTGCGCATACGCGAATAATCTACGCCAAACAACAGCGTATGGTCGATATCGCCGGTTTTCACCTTCGCCTGCGCCTGAGTATCAACCGCAAAATTGTTCAGGTGCTCTTTCGACTGAACGTAAGCGCGATTGATCGTCGTCGGTGATGACAAGCCGAATCCGTAGATGCTCTTCATATCGGTGTCCACCTGCATATAACGCAGGTTCTGGCGCACCGCCCAGGTATCGTTGAAGGCGTGTTCGAAACTGTACCCGATCATCCGCTGCTTGCGCGCCATATAGTTGCTGGCTTCGCCTTCGTTGAAATCGGTCGGCAATTTGCTGCCGTCCGGCAACGGGATCAGCGTGCCCTGCTTCGGCAACCAGCCGTAATAACCGGTATAGGGATCGTTTTGAATGTTGGCCAGCAGCGTGAAGTTGGTTTTGTCATCCGGGCGCCAGCTAAAGGATGGCGCGATCGCATAGCGCTTCTCTTTGCTCATGTTCTGCTGCGTATCGCTGTCTTTCGCCAGGCCGGTCAGCCGATAGGAATAAATGCCCTGATCGTCCAGCGCGTCGCTGAAATCGAAACCGGTCTGGAACAGGTTATCGGTACCCATTTTGAACTGGATTTCGCGCAGCGGCTCGGTGGTTGGCCGCTTGCTGACCATCGAGACCAAACCGCCCGGGTTGCTTTTACCGTACAGCACCGAGACCGGGCCGCGCAGCAGCTCGGCGCGTTCGAGGAAATAAGGATCGATGGACGCTTCGCTGTAGTTGTCGCCCAGCAACCGCAGGCCATCCAGATACTGGGTGGTGTTGGTAGCCGGGAAGCCGCGGATTGCCACCGCGTCATAGGTCGTGGAGCTGCCGCGGCTGGCGAATACGCCCGGCGCATAGGCCAGCGCGCCCTTCACCGTATCCGGCTGGCGCATGTCCATCTCTTCACGCGTCACCACGGAAACGGACTGCGGGTTCTTTTCGATCGGCGTATCGGTTTTGGTTCCGGTGGCGCTGCGTTTGGCGACATAGGTGCCGACCGGCCCCCAGGCGCTTTCCTGCTGGGCGGCATTGCTGCCGCCCACAACGGTAATCGTGTCTTCCTTGGCGGACGATTTGGCGTCGGCGGAAAAGGCCGGCATCGCCAGCGTGCCCAGCGCCGCGGCGACGGTGATCGCTAACGCGCTGACGGGGAGGCGGCCCTGCTTGGCCGCGAATGATGGAAGACGCTTGGTCGGCATAGTTGATTTCTCTGATGAATAATTAAATGACGAATGTAAACGATAATAATTATTATAAGCGTCGCATTTTATGCAGAAGCCAAATTAAACTGCAAGCCGAATTCATAGGGCAAATAGGTTAAGGATTAGACGCTTAGCCTTGCGGTTAGCAGGGGAATAAAACGAGCAGAAAAATAAAAAAGCCCGCAACCAAGGTTACGGGCTTAATAACAAAGAAAAAACTTTCACCGGGGCCGACGCCCCGGTAGCGATTACTGGCCGAACATATCCTTGATCCAGCCGGCGACGCCATCGCCATCTTTTTGCTCACCCGCCGCCGGTTGTTGCTGTTGCTGCTGTTGCTGCACCGCCGCCTGGCTGGCCTGGCACAATCCCTGCGGATTGTCGGTCCAGACCGGGATGGTGCGCCAGCTGCCGCCGCCGCAGATAAAGTTGCCGGCAGAGTCGATGCTCATCTGGTTAATGCCTTCCGGCGGCTGCAGCATCAGCGGCAGCGGCGTCTGGTTTTCCAGATAGCGGCGATACAGGGTCAACGCGCCGTTGGCGCCGGTCAGCTTGGCCGGGCCGTTGTTATCGCGCCCGACCCAGGCGATCGCCACTTCCTTGCCGTCGATGCCGGCGAACCAGCTGTCGCGCAGATCGTTGGTGGTGCCGGTTTTCGCCGCCAGGTTGTAGTTCGGGAACTTCACCGACAGCGAGCGGGAGGTCCCGCGCGCCACGCCCTGCTGCATCGCGTACAGCGTCAGGTAAGCGGCCTGCGCCGGCACCATGCGCTCCGCCTGCGGGAAGCTCTGGTACAGCACCGTGCCGTCTTCGGCGATCACCGAACGCACCGCCGACAGCGGCGCACGGTTACCGCCGCTGGCGATGGTCTGGTATTCCTGCGCCACTTCCATCGGCGTCAGGCCGATCGCCCCCAGCAGCATCGAAGGCACCGGATTGATCTCCGCTTTCGGGATCCCCAGGCGTTGCAGCGTGGCGCTGATCTGATCCAGCCCGACCGACAGGCCGAGGTTCACCGTCGGCACGTTCAGCGAGTTGGCCAACGCATCCACCAGCATCACCTGACCGCGGAATTTGCGATCGTAGTTGTTCGGCTGCCAGACGGCGCCGTTCGGCTGTTTCAGCGACAGCGGCGCATCCGCCAGCCAGGTGTTGAGACGGTATTTATCCGGTTCGGACAGCGCGGTCAGGTACGTTGGCGGCTTGGCCAGCGAGCCGACCAGGCGTCGCGCCTGCATGGCGCGGTTGAAACCGGCGAACTGCGGGTTGGCGCCGCCGACCATGGCGCGCACTTCACCGCTGAAGCGATCGACGATCACCATCGCCGCTTCCAGATCCTGCAGGTGACGCGCGGCGCGCAGCGCCGGGATGCCGTCTTCGACCGCTTTTTCCGCCGCGTCTTGCGACACCGGATCCAGCGTGGTGAAGATCTTCACGCCGGACAGGTCATTGACCTTATCGCCCAGCCTGGTTTGCAGTTCCTGACGCACCATCTGCATAAACGCCGGCTGTGGCGTAATGACGCCGCCTTTCGGCTGTACGCCCAGCGGACGCGCGCTCAGCATGTCATACAGCTCGCCGTCGATCACCCCCTGGTTCTGCAGCAGTTTGAGCACCAGATTGCGGCGTTCCAGCGCCAGTTTCGGGTTACGCCACGGGTTATACAGCGACGCGCCCTTGACCATGCCGACCAGCAGCGCCTGCTGATCGAGGCTCAGCTCATCCACCGGGCGGCCGAAGTAATACAGGCTGGCCAGCGGGAAACCGCGGATCTGGTCGCTGCCGCTCTGGCCGAGGTACACCTCGTTCAGATACAGCTCCAGGATGCGGTCTTTGCTGTAACGGTAATCCACCAACAGCGCCATATAGGCTTCGTTGGCCTTACGCCACAGCGAACGTTCGTTGGTCAGGAACAGGTTCTTCACCAGCTGCTGCGTCAGGGTACTGCCGCCCTGCACCGCACGGCCTGCGGTCAGGTTGGCCAGCACCGCGCGGCCGATGGAGTATGGGCTGATGCCGTCATGCTCGTAGAAGTGGCGGTCTTCCGTGGCGATCAGCGTGTCCACCAACAGATCCGGGAAACCGGAACGCGGCACGAACAGGCGCTGTTCACCGTTCGGCGACTGCAGCATGGTGATAAGACGCGGATCGAGGCGGAAGAAGCCGAAGCTGCGGCCGCTGTCCAGGTTTTCGATCTTCGCCAAACGGTTGTTCTGGAAATCGAGGCGGGCGCGGATCTGCCCTTCTTTACCGTCCGGGAAGTCGAACGGGCGACGCAGCATCTCGATGCTGTTGGCCTGCACGGTAAACTCGCCCGGACGCGTCATGCGGCTGACCTGGCGATACTGCATGCCTTCCAGCAGGTTGACCATCTCCTTCTTGCTGTACGGCATCCCCGGTTCCAGGTTGACCATGCGGCCGTACACCGCCGCCGGCAGCTGCCAGACTTTGCCGTCGATGCGGCTGCGGATCTGCGAGTCCAGGTAGACGCCATAGATCGCCAACAAGACGGCGAGCACCAGGATCAGTTTGATAATCAGGCCGAGCCAGCGGCGTTTTTTACGCGGCGGAGTCGCTTTTACCTTACGCGGCATGCGTTCCTCCTCCTCTTCATACTCATCATCGTCATACTCGTCTTCTTCGTAATCGTCATAATCGTCGTCTCGGCGACGGCGCGGCGGCTTGCGCGACGCGGTGCTTTTTGGTTGTTTTCCTTTGCGCCCGATGGGCTCGCGGTCATCCCCAGCCATGGCTGTTGTTCTCCGAGCTTGCCGACACTGCCGGCCATGATTAGTCGCTTAATCTGTGCCGACGCCGCAGCGCTGACCAGAAGAAACATCTGAATTCCAAACCTTGAATGATCGCGACCTACTGATATTTCTTCGTTCGGCGCGTCGGTACCGCCGTGGCCGGATCGTCCGGCCACACGTGTTTCGGGTAGCGGCCCTTCATCTCTTTTTGCACCTCGCGGTAGGCGCCTTGCCAGAAGGCCGCCAGATCGCCGGTGATTTGCAACGGCCGGTGCGCCGGTGAGAGTAACTCAAGCACCACCGGGATGCGACCCTCCGCCAACATTGGGCTGCGCTGCTCGCCGAAAACCTCCTGCAAGCGCACCGCCAGCGCCGGCGGTTTACCGGCCTCATAACGGATCGGCAGGCGGCTGCCGGTCGGCACAGTGTAATGAGTGGGTAACGCATTATCCAGCCGCTGCTTTTGCTGCCAGTCCAGCAGGCGGGACAGCGCCTCGGCGATGTTGACCTGCTTCAAGCCGCGCAGATCGCGCACGCCGTTCAGCGACGGCAACAGCCACTGCTCCAGCGCCGCCAGCAGCGGCTCTTCATCCATCGCCGGCCATTCCGCCTCCGGCAGCCAGGCTTGCGCGCACTGCAGGCGCACCCGCAATTGTTCAGCGGCGCCCTCCCAGTTGAGCACCGCCAACCCCTGCGCGCGCACCCAGTCGAGCAGCGCCTGCTGCAGCTCTTCGTCCGCCGGTTTGGCCAGCGGCTGAGCGCGCAGCGTCAGACGACCGATCTGCTGGCGTTTCCAGGCGCGCAGCGTGCCCTTTTCTTCATCCCACTCCACCGCCGTGCGCTGCATGACCATCGCCGGCAGCTGCGCCGCCAGCGCTTCGATGTCCACCGGCAGCGCCAGCAGGATACGCGCATCGGGGCTGTTGTGGCCCTGCAACAGGCTGGGAACGATCAGCCAGGGGGCGCGCGACAGCGCCTCGTCCTGATTCATCGCCGCGCCCAGGCCGTTGGCCAGCAGGTAGCGGCCGTCCTGGCCACGCCGCTGGGCGATGCGATCGGTAAATGCCTGTGCCAACAGACGCGGCGCCAGCTCGACGTCGACTTGCCCCGCACGTTGCGGCAGGCGTTTGGCCAACTGCGCGGCGCGCTGCCGCCAGTTCGCTTGCGGGCGGCTCAGCCAATAACCGATATCCATCTGCCCGCCGCGCGGCGGTTCTTCCAGCAACGCCGCCAACAATGCCGCCGTCGCCAGCCCGTCGGCGCTCAGCGTCGCGCCGGCGACCAGCATCGCCGCCAACCGCGGCTCGCACCCCAACGCAGCCATCTGGCGCCCCGGCGCGGTGAGTTTGTCGCCGTCATCCGTAGCCCCCAGGCGGCGCAACAGCGCCCTGGCCGCCGTCAATGCCGCCGCCGGAGGCGCATCAAGCCAGGTCAGTTGCGCCGGATCGTGGCAACCCCACTGCAACAGTTCGAGCCAGAAGCCGGTGAGATCGCTCTGCAAAATGTCCGGTTCGGCATGTTCCGCCGCGCGCTCCGCCTGTTCTTTGGCGAACAGATGCCAGCAAAGGCCCGGCTCCAGGCGCCCGGCGCGCCCGGCGCGCTGCACCATCGAGGCCTGACTGATGCGCTGCGTCGCCAGCCTCGTCAAACCGTTGCGCACGTCGTAACGCGCCACGCGCTCCAGACCGCTGTCCACCACCAGCCGAATGCCCTCGATCGTCAGGCTGGTTTCGGCGATGTTGGTCGCCAGCACCACCTTGCGGCGACCAGGCGCCGCCGGCTGAATCGCTTTTTGCTGTTGCGCCAGAGGCAAAGCGCCATACAGCGGGCAAAGATCGGTATCGCTCGCCACCTCGCCGGTCAATCGCTCCAGCACCCGATTGATCTCCGCCACGCCCGGCAGGAACAGCAGCAAAGATCCCGGCTGTTCGGCCAGCAACCGCTTCACCGCCGCCGCTACGCCGTCCTCCAGCCGCTGATGGCTGGCCAACGGCTGATATAAACGCTCAACCGGGAAGCTTCTCCCCTCGGACACCACTACCGGCGCTTCCGGCAGCAACTGCGACAGGCGAGCGTTATCCAAGGTGGCCGACATGATCAGCAGCTTCAGATCGTCGCGCAGCCCTTGCTGCACATCGAGCAGCAACGCCAGCGCCAGATCGGCCTGCAGGCTGCGTTCGTGGAATTCATCGAGGATCACCAACGACACGCCCTGCAGCTCGGCATCCTGCTGCAACATGCGGGTGAGAATGCCTTCCGTCACCACTTCCAGCCGGGTCTGCGGCCCGCTTTTACTTTCGGCGCGCATGCGGTAGCCCACGGTCTGGCCGGGCTCCTCCCCCAGTTGCTGTGCCAGGCGGTAAGCGACGTTTTTCGCCGCCAGCCGCCGCGGCTCTAGCATGATAATGCGCCCCGGCAACCCGGCCTTCGCCAGGAGCTGCAGCGGCAGCCAGGTGGATTTACCGGCGCCGGTCGGGGCGTGCAACAGCACCTGAGGAGCGGACTGCAACGCAGCCAGCAACTCATCAAGCACCGCGCTGACGGGCAATGAAGACACTGAACTCTCCGTGGTGGTTAACGATAAACGGCGTACAGTGTAGCATTAGCTTTGTCCCCGTAGCCTTTCAAACTGCGGCGTCGTTAGCTATAGTACGGAGCTCATTCGTGCGCCGCGCCCCTCGCGGGGCCGCTGCCAGCAACGTTTACCGCTGTTCCTGACCGTTTTGTCATGCATTTGCCGAGCCCTTATGTCCAATTCGCGCCGCCTGTTTTTTGCCCTGTCCTTGCCTGACGCCCTGCAACAGCAGGTGATCCGCTGGCGCGCCGAGGCGTTTGCGCCGGAGGCCGGCCGGCCGGTGGCTGCGGCCAATTTGCATCTGACGCTGGCGTTTCTCGGCGAGGTCACCGCGCAGAAAGAGCAAGCGCTGCGCAAGCTGGCCGGCCGCATCGTACAACCCGGGTTCAGCATGCGGCTCGACGATCTCGGCCATTGGCCGCGCCCCGGCGTGGTCTGGCTCGGCACCCGCCGCGCGCCGCGCGGGCTGCTGCAGCTGGCCGAGCTGCTGCGATCGCAGGCCGCCCGCAGCGGCTGCCATCAAAGCGCGCTGCCGTTCCATCCGCATGTCACGCTGCTGCGCGCCGCTACCCAGCCGGTGGCGATCCCGCCGGCGACGCCGGGCTGGGCGTTCAGCGCCGACGCCTTTTCCTTATATGAGTCGGTGTTCGAAAACGGCCGCACCCGCTATCAACACCTCGAACAGTGGCCGCTGGCCAAGCAGGCATCCGCATGATTTTTTCTCCACCGCTGCGTTCCGCCACGCTGATCAAACGTTACAAACGCTTTCTGGCGGACGTGATCACCCCGGAAGGGGAAACCTTTACGCTGCACTGCGCCAATACCGGCGCCATGACCGGCTGCGCCACGCCCGGCGACACCGTTTGGTACTCCACCTCGGACAATCCCAAGCGCAAATACGCTCACAGCTGGGAGTTGACCCATACCCAACAGGGGCACTGGATCTGCGTCAATACCCTGCGCGCCAACGCGCTGGTGCGCGAGGCGATTGAACACAATTTAATCAATGAATTATCCGGTTACAGTAAAATCAGCGGCGAGGTGAAATACGGCGGTGAAAACAGCCGTATCGATTTGTTATTACAGGCAGAAAATCGGGTTAACTGCTATATTGAAGTTAAGTCAGTCACATTACTGCAACAACAACGTGGTTACTTTCCTGATGCGGTAACGCTCAGAGGGCAAAAGCACCTGCGTGAGTTGCTCAGCGTGGTTGAAAGCGGGCAACGGGCGGTGTTGTTCTTTGCCGTGTTACACAGCGGTATTGAGCAGGTCGCACCGGCACATCATATAGATGAGCGCTATGCGGCGCTGTTGGCACAGGTCCGGCAGTTGGGAGTGGAAGTGGTTTGCTACGGGGCAAAATTATCACCTGACGGTATTTATCTCTGCGATAAGCTGCCGTTTTTTATCGATTAACGCAGTCGGGTCCCTATAAATAGACAACCGGCCAGCACGATCGCCAAATACGCCCTCCTTCACACGATTGTCAAGCGGGCGACAGGAATAATTGCCAACCTACCTTCCTTCTGTTATTTATAGCGGCCTGTTTTTCCCCCGCATTGGGGATTCGATAGTGCGTGTGTATGTAGGAGAAGCAACATGCAAGAAGGGCAAAACCGTAAAACCTCGTCCTTGAGCATTCTCGCCATCGCTGGGGTGGAGCCGTACCAAGAGAAGCCGGGCGAAGAGTACATGAACGACGCCCAGTTGTCGCATTTCAAGCGCATTCTTGAAGCGTGGCGCAACCAGCTCAGGGACGAAGTGGACCGTACTGTATCGCATATGCAAGAAGAGGCAGCCAACTTCCCTGATCCGGCCGACCGTGCCACTCAGGAAGAAGAGTTCAGCCTTGAACTGCGTAACCGTGACCGTGAACGCAAACTGATCAAAAAGATCGAGAAAACGCTGAAGAAAGTGGAAGACGATGATTTCGGCTACTGCGAATCTTGTGGCGTGGAGATCGGTATTCGTCGCCTCGAAGCGCGTCCGACCGCCGATCTGTGCATCGACTGCAAGACGCTGGCCGAGATCCGCGAAAAGCAGATGGCCGGCTAATACCGCTACTCTAAATGATTGGAGCTGCATCAAGGCGGCAAGAATGCGCATCCCGATGAGCTTACTCAAGTAAGTGATTCGGGTAAGCAGGCGCAGCTAACACAGATGCAGTTTCAAGCATAACGAGTATGTTACCGCTGCGGCGTGCGTACCCGCGTGCGCCGCACAGAGAAAAGGGAACCCCTCCCCTCTGATATGCAAGAAAGTCATTATGTGGGGCGTTTTGCCCCATCGCCTTCCGGGGATCTGCATTTCGGTTCGCTGATTGCCGCTCTGGGAAGCTACCTTCAGGCTCGCGCCCAACGCGGGCAGTGGCTGGTTCGCATCGAAGATATCGACCCGCCGCGTGAAGTCCCCGGCGCCGCCGCTCGCATCCTGTCCGCGCTGGAACATTATGGTCTCCACTGGGACGGCCAGGTCATCTATCAATCCCAACGTCACGACGCCTATCGCGCCGCGCTGGATCTGTTGCAGCGCCAGGGGCTCAGCTATTACTGCACCTGCACCCGCAGCCGCATCCAGCACATCGGCGGATTGTACGACGGCCACTGTCGTGACTTGCAGCTCGGCCCGCAGGGCGCCGCCATCCGCTTGCGCCAGACCGCGCCCGTTTACCGGTTCCACGATCGCCTGCAGGGAGAATTGCAGGCCGATCCGGCGCTGGCGGGGGAAGACTTTATCATTCGCCGCCGCGATGGGCTGTTCGCCTACAACCTGGCGGTGGTGATCGACGACCATTTTCAGGGCGTGACCGAGATTGTCCGCGGCGCCGATCTGATCGAACCGACGGTGCGCCAAATTGCCCTCTACCGCCAGCTGCAGGCGCCGGTGCCCGCTTATGTGCATCTGCCGCTGGCGCTGGGCGCCAACGGCATCAAGCTGTCGAAGCAAAATCATGCGCCGGCGTTGCCCGCCGGCGATCCGCGGCCGGTGCTGATCGCCGCGCTGAAATTTCTGCGCCAACCGCTGCCGGAAAGCTGGCAAGATCTTGACCTGCCATTATTATTGAGCTGGGCGATCGAACACTGGCGGTTGGAAAACGTGCCGCGTCAGGAGGCTATCCCTCTGGATGAAAACACGCCGGCATTCTCAAAGGAGCCATGGTGAGCTATGATTAGCCGCTATTTTTTGTTAGCTCCATTTTTATCAGTCACTATCGAGGTGTACCATTTTTACCCGAGTAGCCAACTTCTGTCGTAAGGTACTGACCCGCGATGACAAGCTGCCCCGCGACGACGCGGCGGCCGGCGATAAAAACGTAGTCCGCGAAGAGCGTGTCGCGGCGCCAAGCCGCCCTGCGCCGCAGCCGCGCGCCGCCGATAACGGCAGCAACGCCCCTGCCCGCCGCTCAACGCCGCGCAAGCGTCCGCCTTTTCCTATCGCCGAGAGCAACGACTCGATGACCGTGATCCCGCGCGAACAGCACTCGATCTCCCGTAAAGACATCAGCGAAAATGCGCTGAAAGTGCTTTATCGCCTGAACAAGTCCGGCTACGAGGCTTATCTGGTCGGCGGCGGGGTGCGCGATCTGTTGCTCGGCAAAAAGCCGAAAGACTTCGACATCACCACCAACGCCACGCCGGAACAAGTGCGCAAACTGTTCCGCAACTGCCGCCTGGTCGGCCGCCGCTTCCGTCTGGCGCACGTGATGTTTGGGCCGGAGATCATCGAAGTGGCCACCTTCCGCGGTCACCACGAACAGAATCAGGAATCCGACAAGAATTCCTCCCAGCAGGCGCAAAACGGCATGCTGCTGCGCGACAACATCTTCGGTTCGATCGAGGAAGACGCCCAGCGCCGTGATTTCACCATCAACAGCCTGTACTACGGCGTGGCGGATTTCACCCTGCGCGATTACGTCGGCGGCCTGAACGATCTGAAACAAGGCGTGATCCGCCTGATCGGCGATCCGGAAACCCGCTACCGCGAAGATCCGGTGCGCATGCTGCGCGCGGTGCGCTTCGCCGCCAAGCTGGACATGCGCATCAGCGAAGAGACCGCCGAGCCGATCCCGCGCCTGGCCTCGCTGCTGCATGAGATCCCGCCGGCGCGTCTGTTCGAAGAATCCCTCAAGCTGCTGCAGGCGGGTTACGGTTTCCAGACCTACCTGAAGCTGTGCGAATATCAGCTGTTCCAACCGCTGTTCCCGCTGATCGCCCGCAACTTCACGCCGAACCACGATACGCCGATGGAGCGCATTCTGGTGCAGGTGCTGAAGAACACCGATCATCGTCTGCAGAACGACATGCGCGTCAACCCGGCGTTCCTGTTCGCCGCCATGCTGTGGTACCCGCTGCTGGAGCACGCGCAGAAGCTGGCGCAGGAAAGCGGCCTGGCCTACTACGACGCCTTCGCGCTGGCGATGAACGATGTGCTCGACGAGCAGTGCCGCTCGTTGGCGATCCCGAAACGCATCACCACGCTGGTGCGCGATATCTGGCAGCTGCAGCTGCGCCTGTCTCGCCGTCAGGGCAAACGCGCGCACAAACTGATGGAACATCCGAAATTCCGCGCCGCCTATGATCTGCTGGCGCTGCGTGCGGAAGTGGAAGACAATCAGGAGATGCTGCGTCTGGCCGAGTGGTGGGGCGAGTTCCAGGACGCCACGCCGGCGCGGCAGAAAGCCATGCTGAGCACCCTGGGCGACGATCCGGCGCCGCGCCGCGCGCGCCAACGCCGCCCTCGCCGCCGGGCACCGCGCAAAGAAGGGGCATAATGATCCGCGTTTATATCGCGCTGGGCAGCAACCTGGCGCAGCCGCTGCAACAGGTTAACGCCGCGCTGGAGGCGCTGGAGCATCTCCCGCGCACCCGGCTGGTCATCTGTTCTTCGTTTTACCGCACCAAGCCGCTGGGGCCGCAAAACCAGCCGGACTTTCTCAACGCGGTGGTGGCGCTGGATACCCTGTTGCCGCCCGAACAGCTGCTCGACCATACCCAGGCGATAGAACGCAATCAGGGGCGCGTGCGCAAGGATGAGCGCTGGGGGCCGCGCACGCTCGATCTGGATATCATGCTGTACGGCGACAAGGTGATCCATACCGAGCGCCTGACGGTGCCGCATTACGGCCTGAAAGAGCGCGAATTCATGCTCTACCCGCTGGCGGAAATCGCCCCCGATCTGATTTTCCCCGATGGCGAACCGCTCGCCAGCTGCCTCAAGCGCGTGCCGGAAAACGGCATGGCGCTGTGGCATCAGCCAAAACTCAAGTCCTGACCCACCTACAGCGCCAACCGCGCTACAAATCCCCCCGCCGGGCGATTGGCGAAACTGACCTGCAAACCATGCAAGCCGGCGATACGCTGCACGATAGATAACCCCAGACCGCTGCCGGTTTGTTCCTGTCCCGGCGGGCGGTAGAAACGTTCTCCGAGCCGCGCCAGATGCTCCGTGGTGACACCCGGACCGTCGTCCGCCACCGTCAGCGAACGTTCGCTCAACGTCACGGTGACGACGCCGCCCTGCGGGGTATAGCGCACCGCGTTGTCCAGCAGATTGCGCAACAGCAACGACAGCAGCAAGGTTTCTCCCTGACGCGGCGGTGGCGTTCCCTGATGTTCATAGCGTAGCGTCACGCCCGCCGCATGGGCCTGCCGATCCTGCTCCGCCAGGGTCATCGTCACCAGATCGTTCCAGTCGACCGGCGCAAGTTCGGCCAGATCCGACAGCGAATCCAGCCGCGACAGCGTCAGCAGTTGATCCACCAGCCGGGTGGCGCGGTCGATGCCGAGCGTCAGATTGTCCAGCGCGTGCTCACGCATCGGCGCATCGTCCCCCGCCAGCTGCACCACTTCAGTCTGCACCCGCAGCGCCGCCAGCGGGCTGCGCAACTCGTGCGCGGCATCGGAGGTGAAGCGCCGCTCCCGCACCAGCAAAGCGTTGATGCGGGCGAACAGCGCATTGAGCGCATCCACCAGCGGGCGCACCTCGGTCGGCACCTGGCGCGCATCCAGCGGCGTGGCGTCATCGGGCGCGCGCCGGCGCAAACCGGCCGCCACCGCGCGCAGCGGCCGCAGCTCGCGCCCGACCATCAGCGCGATCAGCAGCATCAGTACCGGCAGCGTCGCCAGCCAGGGCACCAGCTGGCCCGTCACCATGCCCAGCGCCATATCGCGCCGGTAATCCCACTCCTGCCCCACGACAATGCGATAGCGCCCGTCGGGGCTGGTCAGCCATACCAGACGCCAGCTGTCGTCATCGCCTTTGCGCTCGCCGTCGGTAAAACCTTCACGCTCCCCGTCAAACAGGAAATCAGCGCCGTTCTCGCCGTCGTTGAGCAGCATCTTGCCTTGGCGATCGAAGATGGCGAACGCCAGCGCGTCGTCGTCCTGCTCGCCGCGCTTGCCGTGATGCACCAGCTTCTTGGTTTTCGGCAGGCTGCGTGCGCTTTCATCGGCCAACAGATCGCCGAGGTTGGCGGTCGCCAGCCTTTTGGCGAACAGCATCTGTTGGGTGTCGAACACTTCGTTGATGGTGTTGCGCGACATCACCCAGGCCACCACGCTGGCGGTGCTCCAGGTCAGCAGCGCCAACAGGCTGAAGATCAGGATCAGGCGCAGCCGCAGGCTGAGACGCTTCACGGCGCATCCCCCAGCGTGTAACCCACGCCGTGGATGGTGCGGATGAAGCCGTTGCCCAGCTTGCGCCGCAGGTGGTGAATATGCACCTCCACCGCGTTGCTGCTCACGTCGTCGTCCCAGTTATACAGTTTCTCCTGAATCAACGGCCGCGCCAGCACCCGCCCCTTGTTGTGCAAAAACAGCTCCAGCACCGCCAATTCGCGCGGCGTCAGCGTCACCGGTTCACCGTTGCAGCTCACGCTGCGGGTGGCGCTGTCGAACACTACGTTGCCGTGCGTCAGCTGCGGCATCAGTTGGCCGTGACGACGCCGGATCAGCGCCTGCAGGCGCGCCGCCACTTCGGCCAGCGCGAACGGCTTGCACAGATAATCGTCGGCGCCGCTTTGCAGCCCGCTGACCCGCTGCTCCAGCGCGTCGCGGGCGGTGAGGATCAGCACCGGCACGTCCTGCCCGGCCTGGCGCCATTGGCGCAGCAGATCCAGGCCGTCGAGGCCCGGCAGGCTGAGATCGAGGATCACCGCGTCGTACGGCGCACTGTCCAGCGCATTTTTGCCGACGGCGCCGTCGGTGAACCAGTCCAGGTTGAAGCCGAGTTTAGTCAGCCCGGCCTTGATGCCGTCACCGATCAGTTTGTCATCTTCGATCAACAGAATTCGCATGAGTATCCCTTTTGAGTCTTGGCGCCATTGCACCACAAGGTTCTTAAGAACCGCTTAAGCATGGCGATCCGCGCTACCCACCCCGATCGGGTTACAGTAGAATGGCTGCACTTTTTTGCAGCCTGGGCCTGCGTAAGCCGCACGGCCCTTTCAGGAGACGTTGTGATGAAACCCACCACCGTAACCCATTTGCGCCAGTGGAAACAGGAGCAGCGCAAGTTTGCTACCCTTACCGCCTACGATGCCAGCTTTGCCAAACTGTTTGAAGAGCAAGGCATCAAAGTCCTGTTGGTGGGCGATTCGCTGGGCATGACGCTGCAGGGCCACGACTCCACGCTGCCGGTCACCGTCGCCGACGTGGCCTACCACACGCGCGCCGTGCGCCGCGGCGCGCCGGCCTGCCTGCTGCTGGCCGATCTGCCGTTCATGAGTTACGCCACCCCGGAACAGACCTTCGCCAACGCCGCCGAGCTGATGCGCGCCGGCGCCAACATGGTGAAACTGGAAGGCGGCAGCTGGCTGTGCGACACGGTGAAAATGCTCGCTGAACGCGCGGTACCGGTGTGCGGACACCTGGGCCTGACGCCGCAGTCGGTCAACGTGTTCGGCGGCTATAAGGTGCAAGGGCGCGACGAACTGGCCGCCAAACAGCTGTTGCAGGACGCGCAGAATCTGGAACTGGCCGGCATTCAGCTGCTGGTGCTGGAATGCGTGCCGACCGAGCTGGCGCGCCAGATCACCGAAGCGCTGTCCATTCCGGTCATCGGCATCGGAGCCGGCAACGGCACCGACGGCCAGATCCTGGTGATGCATGACGCCTTCGGCATCACCGGCGGCCACACGCCGAAGTTCGCCAAGAACTTCCTGGCGCAGAGCGGCGATATCCGCACGGCGGTGCAGCATTACATTCAGGAAGTGGAGCAAGGCCTCTACCCGGCGGCTGAACACTCTTTTAACTAAGCGATGGTTCCAGGAGTCCCCCAATGATTATTATCGAAACCCTGCCGATGCTGCGTCAGCAGATCCGCCGCTGGCGCCAGGAAGGCAAACGCATCGCGCTGGTGCCGACCATGGGCAACCTGCACGACGGCCACATGACGCTGGTCGATGAAGCGCGCGCCCGCGCCGACGTGGTGGTGGTGAGCATCTTCGTTAACCCGATGCAGTTCGATCGGCCGGACGATCTGGCGCGCTACCCGCGCACGCTGCAGGAAGACAGCGAGAAGCTGACTCGCCGCGGCGTCGATCTGGTGTTTGCGCCGGCCCCGGCCGCGGTTTATCCGCAGGGCCTGGAGCAGCAGACCTACGTCGATGTGCCGGGCATCTCCACCATCCTGGAAGGCGCAAGTCGGCCGGGCCACTTCCGCGGCGTTTCCACCATCGTCAGCAAGCTGTTCAACCTGGTGCAGCCTGATTTGGCCTGTTTCGGCGAGAAGGATTACCAACAGCTGGCGCTGATCCGCAAAATGGTGGCGGACATGGGTTACGACATCGATATCGTCGGCGTGCCGACCGTGCGCGCCAAAGACGGCCTGGCCCTCAGCTCGCGCAACGGTTACCTGACCGCCGAAGAGCGCAAGGTTGCGCCGCAGCTGAGCAAAATCATGAACGCGCTGGCGCAACAGTTGGCCAATGGCGAGCGCCAGGTCGAAACGCTGCTGGAGCAGACCGCCGAGCAGCTGCGCGCCGCCGGCTTTACGCCGGATGAGTTGTTTATTCGCGACGCCGACAGCCTGCAGCCGCTGACGGTGGACAGCCAGCGGGCGGTGGTGCTGATGGCCGCCTGGCTGGGCAAGGCGCGTCTTATCGACAACCAGCAGGTCGACCTGACGCTGTAAGCCGTTTTTTATACTGTCGTCACCCTGAAGCCCTGGCCATTGGTAGACAATGGCGAAGCAATCGGTGACGATAGAGATTGCAGGGATGCAGGAGAGATGTTCAACCCCAGCGCCTGTGAAGGCCGATATTCAGTTAGGTAAAGCTATGATACGTACTATGCTGCAAGGCAAGCTGCATCGCGTCAAAGTCACTCAGGCTGACTTGCACTATGAAGGATCCTGCGCCATCGACCAGGATTTCCTGGAGGCCGCCGGCATTCTGGAATATGAAGCGATCGATATTTACAACGTGGATAACGGCCAGCGCTTCTCCACCTACGCCATCGCCGCCGAGCGCGGTTCGCGCATCATATCGGTCAACGGCGCCGCCGCGCGCTGCGCCTGCGTCGGCGACAAACTGATCATCTGCTCCTATGTGCAAATGACCGATGCCGACGCCCGCCAGCACCACCCGAAAGTCGCCTATTTCGAAGGTGACAACAACCTGCAGCGCAAGGCGAAAGCCGTGCCGGTTCAGGTCGCCTGACAATAAAACGGGCGCCTTGCGCGCCCGTTCTTCCTTATTGCACCACCACCGTGCCCGGTTTGTTGGCTATCCGATCCGCCATGGTCTGGATCGAGTCGGTGCGCAGAATATACAGCCGCTTCAGCGTATAGGGGTTATCCCCCGGCTTCACCTTGCCCTGCACCGTGGTCACCGCCAGATGGAACCCGGCGTCCTGCGCCGCCTGAATCGCCCGTTGGTTATAACCGCCGAACGGGTAGGACAGATACAGCACGTGCGGGTTGAACTGCGACAGCGCGCGGCGCGAGCGCTCAAAATCGAACTCGATATTGTGCAGCGAACGGCTCAGCAAAATCGGCTGGCGATTGCCGTCGGTGCGGTGCAGGAAATGGGTATGCGACTGCACGTCGAACACGTCCTGAATCTGCTTGAGCTCCGAGACGCTCATAAACTGCAGCGAGTCCGGGTTCCATTTCTGCGGGTGGCGTTTGATGCGCGAAGAGATGATGAACGCCGTGGCGCGGAAACCGTAATCCTTCAGCACCGGATAAGCGTAGCGATACACCGATTTCAGGCCGTCGTCAAAAGTCAGCACGATCGCCTTGCCCGGCAGGTTGATCTGATTTTTCAGGTAGGCTTCCAGCTGGTACAGCGAAATGGTGTCGTAGCCCGCCTGCTTCAGGTAGGTCATCTGGTTGCTGAACGCCACGTCTGAAGTGGTGGTCGAGGTGTGGCGGAAGCGTTTGTTCTCTTCGTTTTTCAGCAGGTGGTGGTAAGTCAGCACCGGTATGCCGTTATCGATCTCGCAGTCCAACTCATTAATGAATCCCAGCCGCTCGCCGATGTTGACCTCGTACCAGGTGTTGTTCAGGCGATCCTTCAGCTTGCCGATGATCGGATAGCGCAGGTTGCCTTCCAGCGTGCCCAAGACTTCGCTGTCCTTGTCCGCTGCGGTGTATACGTCGATCGTTTTTTGCGTGATCAGATTCTGGTTGGTCAGCGGTTTGTTCAGCTCGCCCAAATCGTCTTGCACCTTGCGCGACTTCTTCAATTCACGCACGTCGTCTTTATCGATAAAGCCGGTACCATGCCCAAATTTGAATTCGTAGTATTCCGCATCCGCCGGGAACACCTGGATCAGTTGCCCGCGCTTCACTTCCCCTACCGGGATCACATGCTCGCCCACCAACGCATAGACTTCGCTATCGCGCTGCGCTTCCATGTATTCAGATTTAACCGCGCTGTCTTCCGACAGCAGACTAGCCAGGCTCACAGGGGAAACCAACGACATCAGAATGCCGAGCAACCCAGCCGTTAACGTGTATTGAGACCGCATGATGATGTTCTGCTTACGAGTGCGTAATGACAAAAGTGGAGGAAATGTGGAGCGCCAGCATAGCACGATTTGAACAGCGGGGAACTAGCGGTTATTTGAGCAATTCTATTGATTTACGCGCCGCCTGCGCCAAATCAAGAAAAGCGCCCCCGCCGGGAAAGCGAGGGCGCGATACGATCAGCTGCGCAGGCCGCGGCCGCGCTCGATCAGGTACCAGGACAGCAGGTAAAACACCGCGATAAACGCCACCAGCACCGCCATGGTGAACGCCAGCGGCACATCGTTGATGCCGAGGAAACCGTAGCGGAAGCCGCTGATCATATAAACGATGGGGTTCAGCTTGGACACCGCCTGCCAGAATGGCGGCAGCAACGACAGCGAGTAGAACACCCCGCCCAGGTAAGTCAGCGGCGTCAGCACGAAGGTCGGGATCAGGCTGATGTCGTCGAAAGTGGTGGCGAACACCGCATTGATCAGCCCCGCCAGCGAGAACAGGATCGCCGTCAGCAGCAGCGTCAGCGCAATCACCCACCAGGCATGCACCTGCAGCGGCACGAAGAACAGCGAAATGATGGTCACCAGCACGCCGACGCAGATGCCGCGCGCCACGCCGCCGCCGACATAGCCGGCGATCACCACGTGGGTCGGCACCGGCGCCACCAGCAGTTCCTCAATGTTGCGCTGAAACTTGGCGCTGAAGAACGACGAGGCGACGTTGGCATAGGAGTTGGTGATCACCGCCATCATGATAAGGCCGGGCACGATGAACTGCATGTAGCTGAAGCCGTGCATATCGCCGATGCGCGAGCCGATCAGGTTACCGAAGATGATGAAGTACAGCGTCATAGTGATCACCGGCGGCACCAGGGTCTGGATCCAGATGCGCGCGAACCGGTTTACCTCTTTGGCCCAGATGCTCTGTAAGGCCACCCAATACAAACGCGTCATGCTTTCTCTCCATTGCCGTTAACCAGGGTGACAAACAGCTCTTCCAGGCGGTTCGCCTTATTGCGCATGCTCAGCACCTGCACGCCCTGCGCGCTCAGCTGGGCGAACAGGCCGTTCAGCCCTTGCTCGCGCATCACCTCCACTTCCAGCGTCGAGGTATCCGTCAGGCGGCTGTGGTAACCGTCCAGCTTCGGCAGCGGGCTCTTCGCCGCCAGATCGAGGATGAAGGTTTCCGACTTCAGCTTGGCCAGCAGCCCCTTCATCGAGGTGTTTTCCACCAGTTCCCCGTTCTGGATGATGCCGATGTTGCGGCACAGCATTTCCGCCTCTTCCAGATAGTGGGTGGTGAGGATAATGGTGGTGCCCTGGGCGTTCAGCTCTTTCAGGAAGCCCCACATCGAGCGACGCAGCTCAATATCCACCCCGGCGGTCGGCTCATCGAGAATCAGCAGCTTCGGCTGATGCATCAACGCGCGGGCGATCATCAGGCGGCGCTTCATGCCGCCGGACAGCATGCGGGCGCGCTCGTTGCGCTTGCCCCACAGATCCAGCTGATTGAGGTATTTTTCGGCGCGCGCCATCGCTTCACGCCGCGTGACGCCGTAGTAACCCGCCTGGTTCACCACGATCTGCAACACGGTCTCAAACGGGTTGAAGTTGAACTCCTGCGGCACCAGGCCGAGCTGGCGCTTGGCGTTGACGATGTCTTTATCGATGTCGTAACCGAACACCCGCACGCTGCCGGCGGTTTTGTTCACCAGCGAGCTGATGATGCCGATGGTGGTGGACTTTCCGGCGCCGTTTGGCCCCAGCAGGGCATAAAAGTCCCCCGCTTCGACGCTCAGGTCGATGCCGCGCAGCGCCTTGACGCCACCGGCGTAAGTCTTGGTCAGCTGCGCTAATTCCAGTGCATAATTCATATGTAAAATAGTACCTTATAACGATGAGTATGCCGCCGCGCCCCTGTTTGCGAGGCTTGAAACACTAACAATAATCCTAGCATCGACGGCGTTTTCACTGCGTCGAATCCGTGCGGTAAATGCGGCTGCACCACTGTTCCGATTTCCAAATTGTGACGCTTACCCTATATTACCCCAACGCAATCTGTCCGTTACGGGTCAATCACCTTCATGAAAGAAATCGAAGAGCTTATCGCCAACAACCAGGCCTGGTCGGCCAATATCAGTCAGGAAGACCCGGAATTTTTTGAACGTTTAGCCCAGGCGCAAAAGCCCCGCTTCTTATGGATTGGTTGCTCTGACAGCCGCGTTCCCGCAGAACGCCTGACCGGCCTCGAGCCGGGTGAACTGTTCGTCCATCGCAACGTGGCGAACCTCGTGATCCACACCGATCTTAACTGCCTGTCGGTGGTGCAGTATGCGGTAGATGTGCTGGAAGTCGAACACATCATCATCTGCGGCCACCTGGGCTGCGGCGGCGTGCAGGCGGCGGTGGAAAACCCGGAGCTGGGATTGATCGACAACTGGCTGCTGCACATTCGCGATCTGTGGTACAAGCACAGCTCGCTGCTGGGCGAGCTGCCGCCGGAACAGCGTTTCGACATGCTGTGCGAGATCAACGTCATTGAACAGGTGTACAACCTGGGCCACTCCACCATCATGCAGTCCGCCTGGAAGCGCGGCCAGAAGGTGATGATCCACGGTTGGGTGTACGGCATTCAGGACGGCCGTCTGCGCGATATGGAAGTGCTGGCGACCAGCCGCGAGAGCCTGGAGATGGGCTACCGCAAAGCGATAGCCAAACTGAAACAGGATAAAGGCGTATAACCCCGCCGCGGGCGCGGCTTGCCGCGCCCCACATCCAATTACTCGTCCAGCAGCACCACTTTGCCGACGTACGGCAGGTGACGGTAGCGCTGAGCGTAGTCGATGCCATACCCCACCACGAACTCATCCGGGATCGAGAAGCCGACATATTCGACCGGCACCTGCACTTCACGGCGCTCGGGTTTGTCCAGCAAGGTGCAAATCGCCAGCGATTTCGGCCCGCGCAGCGCCAAAATCTCGCGCACTTTGTTCAGCGTGTTGCCGGAATCGATGATGTCTTCCACGATCAGCACGTCTTTGCCGCGAATGTCTTCGTCCAGATCCTTGAGGATCTTCACGTCGCGGGTGGTGGACATGCCGCTGCCGTAGCTGGAGGCGGTCATAAAGTCGACTTCGTGCGGCACGTCGATCGCGCGGCAGAGATCGGCCATGAACATGAAGGAGCCGCGCAGCAGCCCGACCAGCACCATGTCGCTGCCGCTGTCGCGGTAATGTTCGGTGATCTGGCGGCCAAGTTCGGCGATACGGGTCTTAACTTCCTGCTCGGAAATCATTACGTCTACAGTGTGTTTCATAGTATTCAGGTCAGTTGCCGGAAGAAAGGCGCAGAGTTTAGCATAGCCTTTCGCCGGTGGCGACGCGAGCGCACCGCCACCTGAGCGATGGACCGCGATCAGTCGTCGACGGTAAAGCCCATCATCATGCCGGTATCTTCATGCTCCAACAGGTGGCAGTGGGCCATATACGCATGTTCGCTGCTTGCCGGATGATCGAAACGCACCAGCACTTCGCTGCGCCACCCTTCGACGCGCACCGTGTCCTTCCAGCCGCTGCGATGCGCCGCCGGCGGTTTGCCGTTTTCCGAAAGGATACGGAACTGGGTGCCGTGAATGTGGAACGGGTGCAGCATCATGTCGCCCTCACCGGAAATGGTCCATTTTTCATACTGGCCCCGTTTGGCGGCAAACATCGGTTTGTTCATGTCGAAGGCCTTGCCGTTGATCATGTTGCCGTGGCTGAAATCGAACGGTTTGGCTTTGCTCTGCGCGCCGCCGTGATCCATCCCGGCCATCTTGCCATGATCCATGCCCTTCATGTTGCCGTGGTCCATGCCCTGCATGCCGCCCTTCTCCATGCCTTTCATGTCTCCAGCGCCCGTCGCGCCATGATTCATGCTCATGCCGGCCATCGCCTGGTGACCATAACGATCCATCAGCGCCTGCATGCCGAGCCTATCCAGCTGCGGATCCATCATCAGCTGCAGCCAACGCTCCTGGATGCCGGTGGTGGCAGGCAATGTCGGCAGCTTCACCAGGCTGTCCGGCATGGTTTTGATACCCTGTGCCAACGACGGCTGAATGCGCAACACCGGCAGCGGTTGATCGAACGGCGCCAGCGTCATGCCCATCTGTTTCACCGGCAGCGTCACGATATCGAACGCTTTCCCGTCGGAGGCATCAACCAGCACTTCAAAGCGTTCGCCCATCAGCATCGGCAGCTCGGTCAGCTTCACCGGCTCCGCCAGGAAACCGCCGTCGCTGGCGATAACATACAGCGGACGGTTGTCACTGGCCGCCAGATTCAACGAGCGGGCGTTGCAACCGTTGAGAAAACGCAGACGCAGCCAGCCGCGCGGCGCCAGATGTTGCGGATACTGCGCGCCGTTGGTGAACATGCGATCGCCAAACCAGCCCACCGCCGCGCTCATCACGTCCAGGCGGTATTCGATCTGCGCGTCTTTGCCCAGCCGCTTATCCTGCAGGATCACCGGAATATCATCCTGCCCCCAGGTTTTCGGCAGCGGCAGTTTGGCGCTTTCATCGTCTTCCAGCAGCACCAACCCCGCCAGCCCCATCATCACCTGGCTGCCGGTTTTACCGTGCGTGTGCGGGTGGAACCAGCAGGTGGCCGCCGGTTGATCGACGGTGAAATTCACCGTGCGCGTCGCGCCGGGGTGGATCAGCGCCTGCGGGCCGCCATCGACGTCGCCGGGAATTTCCAGCCCGTGCCAGTGGACGGTACTGGCCTCCGCCAGGCTGTTTTTGATATCGACCGTCACCGGCTGGCCACGCTGCAGCTTCACCGCCGGCCCGAGCAGCGCGCCGTTGAATCCCCAGGTTTTGGTGGCGGCGCCGGGCAACCAGCGGGTTTCCCCCGCCTGCAGCGCCAGCGCAATCTTTCCCTGCGCGCCCGGCGTCAACAGCGGCGGTACCGGCAGGGCCGGCCGATCGGCCGCCCAGGCCGCCCGGCTCCATAACGGCAATGCGCTCGCCGCGCCCAGCGCAGCGGTTAATTTAATAAAATCACGGCGTAACATCGCTGACTCCCTTTTCTCAGTGACATAACTCAATGCCGCCAGCCTAAACCTTCCCCCAGGCGGAAGGTCAAGCCTTTCCTGGCGGTATTTTAAGCTATGCCTCACAATCAGAGAGTGTGACTGACACACGCGACGCCGGCCCGGCAGCAATAAAATTTGGTGCCTTTACAGGCAAGTGTGGTAACGTCAACAGACGACAAACAGGCCTATTTCATGATGAAAAAAACAACGTTATCGATGCTGTTGCTGGCGATGCTGGGCTTCTCCAACGCCAGTCTGGCGCTGAATGAATCCGAGGCGGAAGATCTGGCCGATCTGACGGCGGTATTTATTTATTTGAAAAATGATTGCGGCTACAACGATTTGCCAAATGTGCAAATCAAACGCGCTATCGTCTATTTCGCACAACAAAACCGCTGGGATTTGAGCAACTACAACAGCTTTAACATGAAGGCGCTGGGCGAAGACAGCTATCGCGATCTCAGCGGCATCGCCATTCCAACGCCGAAGAAGTGCAAATCGCTGGCGCGCGACTCGTTGAGCCTGCTGGCCTACGCCAACTAATTCCGCCCCTCTCCCCCACCCGCCTTTCGCTCTCTCTGTCTGAAATTCAACCGTGCATCGCCAGACAGAGTTAGCTATGATGTTGCGCCGATTTTTCATGGCTGTTATTACGGAGTTTCCCGCACATGACCCAGAAAGAAATTTGGTACGAAACGCTGCATACGGGCTTCGGCCAGTACTTCTCGGTAGAGAAGGTGCTGTACCGCGAGAAGACCGATCATCAGGATCTGGTGATCTTCGAGAACCCGGTGCTGGGGCGCGTGATGGCGCTCGACGGCGTGGTGCAAACCACCGAGCGTGACGAGTTCATCTATCACGAAATGCTGACCCACGTGCCGCTGCTGGCGCATGGCCAGGCGAAGAAAGTGCTGATCATCGGCGGCGGCGACGGCGGCATGCTGCGCGAAGTCAGCCGGCACCCAGGCGTGGAGCAGATCACCATGGTCGAGATCGACGCCGGCGTCGTCGAGTTCTGCCGCCAATACCTGCCCAACCACAGCGCCGGCGCCTATGACGATCCGCGCTTCAAGTTGGTGATCGACGACGGCGTCAACTTCGTGAATCAAACCGACGAAACGTTCGATGTGATCATCTCCGACTGCACCGATCCGATCGGCCCCGGCGAAAGCCTGTTCACCTCGGCGTTTTATGAAGGCTGCGCCCGCTGCCTGAATGAGGGCGGCATTTTCGTCGCGCAAAACGGCGTCTGCTTCCTGCAGCAGGACGAGGCGGTCAACAGCCACGCCAAACTGAGCCGCTACTTTAGCGACGTCAGCTTCTATCAGGCGGCGATCCCGACCTATTACGGCGGCATCATGACCTTTGCCTGGGCGAGCCAGAACCCGGCGCTGCGCCAGCGCGATCTGCCTACCCTGCAACAGCGCTTTAACCAAAGCGGCCTACACTGCCGTTATTACAACCCGGCAATTCACGTCGGCAGCTTTGCCCTGCCGCAATATTTGCTCAATGCCCTGAACGTAACACGTTAAGCGAGAAGATAAAGGAGGTGGCCCAAATTGCATAAGCTAAAACTGCACGGCTTCAACAACCTGACCAAGAGCCTGAGTTTTTGTATTTACGATATTTGTTACGCCAAAACCGCGGACGATCGCGATGGCTATATCGCCTACATAGACGAACAATATAACGCCAACCGGCTGACCGAGATCCTGAGCGAGACCTGCTCGATCATCGGCGCCAATATTCTGAACATCGCGCGTCAGGACTACGAGCCGCAGGGCGCCAGCGTCACCATCCTGGTCAGCGAAGAGCCGATCGATCCGAAAGACGTCGATACGTCGGAACACCCAGGCCCGCTGCCGAATACGGTCGTCGCGCACCTGGACAAAAGCCATATCTGCGTACATACCTACCCGGAAAGCCATCCGGAAGGCGGGCTATGCACCTTTCGCGCCGATATCGAGGTCTCGACCTGCGGCGTCATTTCGCCCCTCAAGGCGCTGAACTACTTAATTCACCAGCTGGAATCCGACATCGTCACCACGGACTATCGCGTGCGCGGTTTTACCCGCGACGTGAACGGCGTGAAACATTACATCGATCATGAGATCAATTCGATCCAGAACTTTATGTCGGAAGACATCAAGGCGCTGTACCACATGATGGACGTGAACGTTTACCAGGAAAATATCTTCCATACCAAGATGTTGCTGAAGGATTTCGATCTGAAGCACTACCTGTTTAACGCGGAGCCGGAGGCGTTGAGCGCCGCCGAGCGCAAGCAGATCACCGATCTGTTATGGAAAGAGATGCAGGAAATCTATTACGGCCGCAATATTCCGCATCTGTGATGGAAAGGGCGCGGCACGCCGCGCCCTGATGCTTAGTACTTCAGCATGAAAGAACGATAGGCCTTCAACACCCGCAGGAAGTCCTCAACGCCGCAGAATGAGAGGCTTTCTTCGTCGTAGTAGTTCATCCCCTCTTCCATTTCATCGCCCTCGAACTCCAGCTGATTGGCGCGGATCATCACTTCTTCACCGTCCATCAGCAGCGTATATTCATGGCCTTCCAGCTGCCATTGACGCTCGCTGCCTTTGACCTCGGCCGCACCGGCTTCAATCCGGTCCAGCAGGTTGAAATCGCCTTTGACTTCTTCATTGATCCAGTGGCCAATCGCTTCATGCCCCATCGAAAATCTGACGATCACCTGACCGGTGACGTCACGCAGAAATTCGTAATCCATAGCATGCCCTCCTGAGCCCTTTTTCTTAGTGTAAACATAAATGGCTGACTAACTCAGTGAGCGCTCGCAAAGTTGGCAACTGAGCAAAATAAAACGGGAGGCCAAGGCCTCCCGTTAAACAGTTGCGCAATATAGCGGCTTACACGGCGGTTTGGAAGATCACGCCGTCGGCTTTTTCGGTGTACTGGCCCAGCTGGTCAAAGTTCAGGTAGCGGTAGGTATCCGCCGCCGTCTTGTCGACCTGCGCCATATAGGTCTGGTACTCGTCCGGCGTCGGCAGGCGGCCCAGCAGGGACGCTACCGCGGCCAGTTCGGCAGACGCCAGATAGACGTTGGCGCCGGTGCCAAGACGGTTCGGGAAGTTACGGGTTGAGGTGGAAACCACCGTCGCGCCGTCCGCCACGCGCGCCTGGTTGCCCATGCACAGCGAGCAGCCCGGGATCTCGATACGCGCGCCGCTCTTGCCGAAGACGCTGTAATAGCCTTCTTCGGTCAGCTGAGCCGCATCCATCTTGGTTGGCGGCGCCACCCACAGACGGGTCGGCAGCTGGCCCTTGTGCTGATCCAGCAGTTTGCCGGCCGCACGGAAGTGGCCGATGTTGGTCATGCAAGAACCGATGAATACCTCATCGATTTTGCTGTTGGCCACGTCGGACAGCAGGCGCGCGTCGTCAGGATCGTTCGGCGCGCACAGGATCGGCTCTTTGATCTCGTTCAGATCGATGTCGATCACCGCCGCGTATTCCGCATCCGCATCGCCTTCCAGCAGTTGCGGATCCGCCAGCCATTTTTCCATGCCCTGAATACGGCGCTCCAGCGTACGGCGATCGCCGTAGCCTTCGGAGATCATCCACTTCAGCAGCACGATGTTGGAGTTCAGGTACTCTTCGATCGGCGCCTTGTCCAGTTTGATGGTACAACCGGCGGCGGAACGTTCGGCGGACGCATCGGTCAGCTCAAACGCCTGCTCGACCTTCAGGTCCGGCAGGCCTTCGATCTCCAGAATGCGGCCGGAGAAGATGTTTTTCTTGCCCTTCTTCTCGACGGTCAGCAGCCCTTGCTGGATCGCGTAGTAAGGGATGGCGTGCACCAGATCGCGCAGGGTGATGCCCGGCTGCATTTTGCCTTTGAAGCGCACCAGCACCGACTCAGGCATATCCAGCGGCATCACGCCGGTCGCGGCGGCAAACGCCACCAGGCCGGAACCGGCCGGGAAGGAGATGCCGATCGGGAAGCGGGTGTGGGAATCGCCGCCGGTGCCGACGGTGTCAGGCAGCAGCATGCGGTTCAGCCAAGAGTGGATCACGCCGTCGCCCGGACGCAGCGATACGCCACCGCGGTTCATGATGAAGTCAGGCAGCGTGTGGTGCGTGGTCACGTCGACCGGTTTCGGGTACGCGGCGGTGTGGCAGAACGACTGCATGACCAGATCGGCGGAGAAGCCGAGGCAGGCCAGGTCTTTCAGCTCATCACGGGTCATCGGGCCGGTGGTGTCCTGAGAGCCGACGGAGGTCATCTTCGGTTCGCAGTATTCGCCTGGGCGAATGCCGGCGACGCCGCAGGCGCGGCCAACCATTTTCTGCGCCAGCGAGAAGCCTTTGCTGCTGGCGGCTACCGGTTTGGCGATGCGGAACACGTCGCTGTGCGGCAGACCCAGCGCTTCGCGCGCCTTGGTGGTCAGGCCGCGGCCGATGATCAGCGGGATACGGCCGCCGGCGCGCACTTCATCCAGCAGCACGTCGGTTTTCAGCTCGAAGTTGGCGATCAGCGCGCCGGTTTCGTGGTTACGCACTTCACCTTTGTACGGGTAAACGTCGATCACGTCGCCCATGTTCAGCTCGGACACGTCCACTTCGATCGGCAAGGCGCCGGCATCTTCCATGGTGTTGAAGAAGATAGGCGCAATTTTGCCGCCCAGCACCACGCCGCCGCCGCGTTTGTTCGGCACGTGCGGGATGTCGTCGCCCATGAACCACAGCACCGAGTTGGTGGCGGATTTACGGGAGGAACCGGTGCCGACCACGTCGCCGACGTAGGCCAGCGGGAAGCCTTTCTTGTTCAGCAGCTCGATCTGTTTGATCGGGCCAACGCTGCCCGGCTGATCCGGCACGATGCCTTCACGTTCGTTTTTCAGCATCGCCAGCGCGTGCAGCGGGATGTCCGGGCGCGACCAGGCGTCCGGCGCCGGAGAAAGGTCGTCGGTGTTGGTTTCGCCGGTGACTTTGAACACGGTGACGGTGATCTTTTCCGCCAGCTCAGGGCGCGACAGATACCATTCGGCATCGGCCCAAGACTGCATGATCTGCTTGGCGTGCGGGTTGCCGGCCTTGGCCTTCTCTTCCACGTCGTAGAAGTTGTCGAACATCAGCAGCGTGTGGGACAGCGCTTTGGCGGCGATCGGCGCCAGCTTCTCGTTGTCCAGCGCTTCGATCAGCGGATGAATGTTATAGCCGCCCTGCATGGTGCCTAACAATTCAATGGCTTTCTCGGGGGTAACCAGGGGGGATGTCGCTTCACCTTTGGCGATGGCCGCCAGGAAACCTGCTTTGACGTAGGCGGCTTCGTCGACGCCCGGTGGAACACGGTTAATCAGCAGGTCTAACAGGAATTCTTCTTCGCCTTTTGGCGGATTCTTCAGTAGTTCGACCAGCGCGGCCATTTGGGTGGCGTCTAGCGGCTTAGGGGCGATGCCCTCAGCAGCACGCTCGGCTACGTGCTTACGGTATTCTTCTAGCACGACGTTCTCCTCGCTCTCATTGTCATTTATTGTGCCTGGCGTATATGCAAACCGGGTTTATACCCTTTGGGTTTCACTCTGTGGCTAGGCGATCGGCCCGTAAAGGCCCCGAAACGGTGATTGGGGCAAACAAGCGCGGTCAAACAGCGTTACAGCATGAAAGACTGATGGGTAGAGCGCACGGCGATATTGATGCCATCTATCCTGACGGGGCACTGCTGTCGATGTCCTGGACTGTAAGGTACAGTGCCCGGTTCCGCTCAGCCAGCATATCAGGATTTGAAACGGTTGTTAATTCGTTCACATAAAAGCAACATTAAATCTTTGCTGAATCGTTGAGCGCAGCGTAATCGGCTGCCGGACAAACAGGGCATTATATCCACATAATTAAAACGGATATAAGCATGAGGATCGGAATTTGGCGCAGCGGCCACAAAAAACCGTTTTGTGCATCTGGGCAAAAAAAACGGCCCCTTCTCAGGAGCCGCTTGTTAACCGGTCAAGCCAGCAGAATTACTTCTTCTTGGCTTTCGGGTTAGGCAGGTCGGTGATGCTGCCTTCGTAGATTTCCGCCGCCAGGCCCACGGATTCGTGCAGGGTCGGGTGAGCGTGGATGGTCAGCGCGATGTCTTCCGCGTCGCAGCCCATCTCGATGGCCAGACCGATTTCACCCAGCAGTTCGCCGCCGTTGGTGCCGACAATCGCGCCACCGATGATGCGGTGAGTTTCTTTGTCGAAGATCAGTTTGGTCATGCCGTCTGCACAGTCGGAAGCGATCGCACGGCCGGAAGCCGCCCACGGGAAGGTGGAGGTTTCGTAGCTGATGCCTTTCTCTTTCGCTTCTTTCTCGGTCAGACCCACCCACGCCACTTCCGGCTCGGTGTAAGCGATGGATGGGATCACTTTCGGATCGAAGTAGTGCTTCATGCCGGCGATAACTTCTGCGGCAACGTGGCCTTCGTGCACGCCTTTGTGCGCCAGCATCGGCTGCCCGACGATGTCGCCGATGGCGAAGATGTGCGGCACGTTGGTGCGCAGCTGTTTGTCGACGTTGATGAAGCCACGCTCGTCAACTTCCACACCGGCTTTGCCGGCATCCAGCAGTTTGCCGTTCGGCACGCGGCCGATCGCCACCAGCACCGCGTCGTAACGCTGTGGTTCTGCCGGCGCTTTTTTACCTTCCATCGTGACGTAGATGCCGTCTTCTTTGGCTTCTACCGCGGTCACTTTGGTTTCCAGCATCAGGTTGAACTGCTTGCTGATACGTTTGGTGAAGACTTTCACCACGTCTTTATCTGCCGCCGGGATAACCTGATCGAACATTTCAACGACGTCGATCTGTGAACCCAGCGCATGGTATACGGTGCCCATTTCCAGGCCGATGATGCCGCCGCCCATAACCAGCAGACGCTCTGGGACGGTTTTCAGCTCCAGCGCATCGGTGGAATCCCACACGCGTGGATCTTCATGAGGAATGAATGGCAGTTGGATCGGACGAGAGCCTGCAGCGATGATGGCGTTGTCGAAGTTGATGGTGGTTGGGCCGTTTTCGCCTTCCACAACCAGGGTGTTAGCGCCGGTGAACTTGCCCAGGCCGTTGACCACTTTCACTTTACGGCCTTTCGCCATGCCAGCCAGACCGCCGGTCAGCTGAGTGATGACTTTTTCTTTCCAGACGCGCACTTTGTCGATGTCGGTTTTCGGCTCACCGAAAACGATGCCGTGTTCGGCCAGCGCTTTGGCTTCTTCGATCACTTTGGCAACGTGCAGCAGTGCTTTGGAAGGGATACATCCCACGTTCAGGCAAACCCCGCCCAGAGTGGAATAACGTTCAACCAGAACGGTTTCAAGACCTAAGTCAGCGCAACGAAAGGCTGCAGAGTAACCTGCCGGGCCCGCCCCAAGTACCACGACCTGAGTTTTAATTTCAGTACTCATCATGACCTCTTAATTGATTGTCCGGCGGGTCAGACGTCATTTTTATTGCTAATCGATCTCATAACGCCCTTCATCCACCGGGACGCTTACACCGCGAGCAGTTTACAGAATTGTTAATAATCTGCAAAGCGTGTTCGAGTGACCCGTGTCTCAACAATTTTGTCGAGTTATGCAAAATCCGACAAAACTGCTACAGAATCGTCAGGGGCGCAGCATGCTGCGCCCCTTTTGCATTACATCACCAGACGGCGAATGTCGGACAACATGTTGTTGATGATGGTGATGAAGCGCGCACCATCGGCACCGTCGATAACGCGGTGGTCGAAGGACAGCGACATCGGCATCATCAGGCGCGGCATGAACTCTTTACCGTTCCAGACCGGCTCCATCGCAGACTTGGAGACGCCCAGGATAGCCACTTCCGGCGCGTTGACGATCGGCGCGAAGTGAGTCGTCCCGATGCCGCCCAGGCTGGAGATGGTGAAGCAGCCGCCCTGCATCTCGCCCGCGGTCAGCTTGCCGTCGCGCGCTTTCTTGGAGATGGTCATCAGCTCGCGAGACAACTCGGTGATGCTCTTCTTGTTCACGTCCTTGAACACCGGAACCACCAGGCCGTTCGGGGTATCTACCGCCACGCCGATGTTGATGTATTTCTTCAGCGTCAGCTTCTGGCCATCTTCGGACAGCGAGCTGTTGAAGCGCGGCATCTGCTCCAGAGCGGCAGCGACGGCTTTCATGATGAACACGACAGGCGTGAACTTCACGTCCAGCTTGCGCTTGGCCGCTTCTTCGTTCTGCTGCTTGCGGAACGCTTCCAGATCGGTGATGTCGGTTTTGTCGAAGTGAGTCACGTGCGGGATCATCACCCAGTTGCGGCTCAGGTTCGCGCCAGAGATCTTCTGGATGCGGCCCATCTCGACTTCTTCGATCTCGCCGAACTTGCTGAAGTCCACTTTCGGCCATGGCAGCATGCCCGGCAGACCGCCGCCGGCAGCAGCCGGAGCCGCTTCAGCGCGTTTCACCGCGTCTTTCACGTAAGCCTGAACGTCTTCGCGCAGGATGCGGCCTTTACGACCGGTGCCTTTCACTTTCGCCAGGTTAACGCCGAATTCGCGCGCCAGACGACGAATGACCGGGGTCGCGTGCACGTAGGCCGCGTTCTCGGCGAACTCGCCTTTGTCTTCAGCTTTCGCAGCCGGCGCGGCGGCTTTAGCGGCGGCCGGCGCCGGCGCAGCGTCCGCTTTAGCGGCTGGAGCGGCGGCAGCGGCAGGCGCAGCGCCTTCCACTTCGAACACCATGATCAGGGAGCCGGTTTTCACTTTATCGCCGGTCGCGATCTTGATCTCTTTCACGGTGCCCGCGAACGGCGCTGGCACTTCCATGGAGGCCTTGTCGCCTTCCACGGTGATCAGAGACTGCTCGGCGGCAACCTTGTCGCCCACCTTGACCATCACCTCGGTCACTTCGACTTCGTCACCGCCGATGTCCGGCACGGCGACGTCTTTGGCCGCAGAGGCCGCAGGCGCTGCAGCGGCAGCCGGTGCTTCAGCCGCAGCCGGGGCCGCAGCGGAAGCGGCGCCAGCCACTTCGAACACCATGATCAGGGAACCGGTTTTCACTTTGTCGCCGGTCGCGATCTTGATCTCTTTCACGGTGCCCGCGAACGGCGCAGGGACTTCCATGGAAGCCTTGTCGCCTTCCACAGTGATCAGGGACTGCTCGGCTTCCACCTTATCGCCCACTTTCACCAGGATCTCGGTCACTTCGACTTCGTCGGCGCCGATGTCCGGCACGGCAACGTCTTTGGCCGCAGCGGCAGCCGGAGCAGCTGCTGCTGCCGCCGGTTTTTCTTCCGCTTTCGCCGCCGGTGCAGCTTCCGCTGCGCCTGCCGCTTCGAAGATCATGATCAGTTTGCCGGTTTCGGTTTTATCGCCGACCGCCACTTTGATCTCTTTCACCACGCCCGCCTGCGGGGAGGGCACTTCCATGGAGGCCTTGTCGCCTTCCACGGTGATCAGCGATTGTTCCGCTTCAACTTTATCGCCGACCTTCACCAGAATCTCGGTGATTTCGACTTCATCTGCACCGATGTCCGGTACGTTGATTTCGATAGACATTATTCAGTACCTCTTAGGCCAGACGCGGGTTAACTTTTTCCGGGTTGATGTCGAATTTCTTGATTGCATCAGCAACCACAGAAGCTTCGATCTCACCGCGTTTAGCCAGTTCACCCAGAGCAGCAACCACCACGTAAGATGCATCGACTTCGAAGTGGTGACGCAGGTTTTCGCGGCTGTCCGAACGACCGAAGCCGTCGGTGCCCAGTACGCGATAATCGCTGGCCGGCACATAAGTACGAACCTGTTCGGCGAACAGTTTCATGTAGTCGGTAGACGCTACCGCAGGCGCGTCGCTCATCACCTGAGCGATGTAAGGCACGCGTGGCGTTTCGGTTGGGTGCAGCATGTTCCAGCGCTCGCAATCCTGGCCGTCGCGCGCCAGTTCAGTGAACGAGGTCACGCTGTAGGTGTCGGAACCCACGCCGTAGTCCTTCGCCAGGATCTGCGCAGCTTCGCGCACGTGGCGCAGGATGGCGCCGGAGCCCAACAGCTGCACCTTGCCTTTGCTGCCTTCCAGCGTTTCCAGCTTGTAGATACCCTTGCGGATACCTTCTTCCGCACCCTGCGGCATCGCAGGCATGTGGTAGTTTTCGTTCAGCGTGGTCAGGTAGTAGTACACGTTTTCCGGGTTGTCGCCATACATGCGCACCAGACCGTCGTGCATGATCACCGCCACTTCGTACGCGTAAGCCGGATCGTAAGAGATGCAGTTAGGGATGGTCAGAGACTGAATGTGGCTGTGGCCATCTTCGTGCTGCAGACCTTCGCCGTTCAGGGTAGTACGGCCCGAGGTCCCGCCGATCAGGAAGCCGCGCGCCTGTTGGTCGCCCGCTGCCCAGCACAGGTCGCCGATGCGTTGGAAACCGAACATCGAGTAGTAGATGTAGAACGGAATCATCGGCAGATCGTTGGTGCTGTAGGAGGTCGCTGCGGCCAGCCAGGAAGAGGCTGCGCCCAGTTCGTTGATGCCTTCCTGCAGGATTTGGCCTTTCTCGTCTTCTTTGTAGTAAGCAACCTGCTCACGGTCCTGCGGGGTGTACTGCTGGCCGTTCGGGCTGTAGATACCGATCTGACGGAACAGACCTTCCATACCGAAGGTACGCGCTTCGTCGGCGATGATTGGCACCAGGCGATCTTTGATCGACTTGTTCTTCAGCATCACGTTCAGGGCACGCACGAAGGCGATAGTGGTGGAGATCTCTTTGTTCTGCTCTTCCAGCAGCGAGCTGAAATCTTCCAGCGCCGGCATTTCCAGCTTCTGGGTGAACTCCGGCAGACGGGTAGGCACGTAGCCTTTCAGCGCCTGGCGACGTTCGTGCAGGTATTTGTACTCTTCGGAATCTTTCTCGAAGGTAATGTACGGCAGTTTTTCGATGTCAGCATCGGCAACCGGCACATTGAAACGATCGCGGAAGTGGTGAACCCCTTCCATGTTCATTTTCTTCACCTGGTGAGCGATGTTTTTACCTTCCGCGGTTTCACCCATGCCGTAACCTTTGATGGTGTGGGCCAGGATAACGGTCGGTTTGCCTTTGGTGTCCTGCGCTTTTTTCAGTGCAGCGAAGATTTTCTTCGGATCGTGACCACCACGGTTCAGCGCCCAGATTTCGTCGTCGGTCATGTCTTTGACCAGCGCCGCGGTTTCCGGGTAACGGCCGAAGAAGTGCTCGCGCACGTAAGCGCCGTCTTTGGATTTGAAGGTCTGGTAGTCGCCGTCCAGGGTCTCGTTCATCAGTTGAACCAGTTTACCGCTGGTGTCTTTGCGCAGCAGCTCATCCCAACGGCCGCCCCAGATCACTTTCAGCACCTGCCAGCCTGCGCCGGAGAAGATGCCTTCCAGTTCGTTGATGATCTTGCCGTTACCGGTGACCGGGCCGTCCAGGCGCTGCAGGTTGCAGTTGATGACGAACACCAGGTTGTCCAGCTTCTCGCGAGTCGCGATGGTGATGGCGCCTTTGGATTCCGGCTCATCCATCTCACCGTCGCCCAGGAAGGCGTAAACGGTCTGCTCAGAGGTGTCTTTCAGGCCGCGGTGTTCCAGGTATTTCAGGAACTTCGCCTGATAGATGGCGCTGATTGGGCCCAGGCCCATGGATACGGTCGGGAACTGCCAGAATTCCGGCATCAGCTTAGGATGCGGGTAAGAGGACAGACCGTTGCCGTGCACTTCCTGACGGAAGTTGTTCATCTGTTCTTCGGTCAGGCGGCCTTCAAGGAAGGCGCGCGCGTAAACGCCCGGAGAGATGTGGCCCTGGAAGTACACCAGGTCGCCGCCGTCTTTCTCGTTGCGTGCGCGGAAGAAGTGGTTAAAGCAGACTTCATAGAAGGTCGCGGAAGACTGGAAGGAAGCCATGTGGCCGCCCAGCTCCAGGTCTTTTTTGGATGCGCGCAGAACGGTCATGATCGCGTTCCAACGGATCGCAGAGCGAATGCGGCGTTCCAGATCCAGGTTGCCTGGGTAGGCCGGTTCGTCTTCTACCGCGATGGTGTTGACGTAGTTGTGCGCTGCAGCACCGGCCGCAACGTTAACGCCGCCTTTGCGGGCTTCTCCCAATACCTGATCAATCAGAAACTGAGCTCGCTCAACACCCTCTTCACGGATGACCGATTCGATCGCCTGCAGCCAGTCGCGGGTTTCGATCGGATCCACGTCATTGTTTAAACGTTCTGACATGGTGGTATTCCTTATCTGTCTAATGGTTTGTTTGGAGCCTGTCTTCCTGTGCTCTGTGAAAAAACACACGAAGACAGGCCCATCAGTTTAGTTGCCGCTTAAGTACTTAACTAAGTACCTCGAACTTAACCCCCGCAGGCTGGTGTACCCTGAAGAGGACAGCTCTTAATCCTTGCGTTGCTGGAGACGCCGTAGCGATCTCTCGCGCCGAGTATGCTCCCGGCTGAGATCCAGCAAGATTTCCTCGATAAACGCCAAGTGGCGATGCGAGGCTTCACGGGCCTTTTCCGGCTCGCGTGCCACAATCGCCTCAAAAATTCCGGCGCGGTGGCTGCTCACTTTTGCCAACATCTCACGGCGCGAGTAGAGCAATTCAAAGTTCTGACGCACGTTCTGTTCCAGCATCGGCCCCATGCAGCGTAGCAGGTGAAGTAACACAACGTTGTGAGCGGCTTCGGTCACGGCGATTTGATACTGCATGACCGCATCGGCTTCGGCGTCGAGATCGCCGCTGTCTTGAGCCTGTTGAATCACGATGTGGCAATCGCGGATGCGCGCCAGATCTTCATCGGTGCCGCGCAGCGCCGCGTAATAGGCGGCAATGCCTTCCAGCGCGTGACGGGTTTCCAGCAGATCGAACTGTGATTCGGGATGGTCGGCCAGCAGCTCGGCCAGCGGATCGCTGAAGCTCTGCCACAGATTAGTTTGCACGAAGGTGCCGCCGCCCTGACGGCGCAGGAGCAGCCCTTTCGCTTCAAGGCGCTGAATGGCCTCTCTCAGAGAAGGACGGGAGACATCAAATTGTTTCGCCAGCTCGCGCTCCGGAGGCAATTTTTCGCCTGGGCGCAGTGTCCCCTCGAGGATCAGGTATTCGAGCTGTTGCTCGATAACATCTGACAACTTGGGTTGGCGGATTTTGCTGTAGGCCATGAGTGAATTCTTCTCTGCGAATGGCGCGGAGTCAATTGGTAATACCAATTTCAAAAACGTGACGGTAAAGTAACAAAGTATTCACCTCCTGTCCATACGGGCCTTGATCGAAATCAGGTTACCCGCACATTTTAACACCCCGCTGAAAACCCCGCTGCAAACCGGTAACGCCGTGATGGTATTACCATTTACGCGGCGGGTTGGGGATTTAACTTTTACCAAACCTTACGCAAGGCAGAGTGCAAACTTTTTGCCCGAGTTTTATTGCATGGTTATGACGCTTTAATGAATGGCTATTTGGCGAGCGGCGCAACGGCGGTTCGTTCATTATTTGAACGCGCCCCACCGTTCAGATCTACGTTATTTTTGCGCATTATGTGATTTGTTGCTTATTTCATGCACTGAATCCCCCCCGCCGTCACACAACCCGCATTTTGTTTCCTAAACTGCTGCAATCTTAATCACTCACACGACAAAGCAGGTGCAAACCGACGCGCATAACATTATTCTCTGCCAAACGGTAGCGGCGCCGTGGAATTAATAGCTATAACGCCGTAAATAAAACAAAACACACATCGTAACCACTGCTTTACAGGCAGGTGGGCATTCACAACGACAGAGGGTTAGATTGATGGATGGTCAACAGCATGGTGACCAGCTGAAGCGCGGCCTGAAAAACCGCCATATTCAGCTCATCGCCTTAGGTGGCGCAATCGGCACCGGGTTATTTCTCGGTATCGCTCAAACAATAAAAATGGCCGGCCCGTCAGTGCTTCTCGGCTACGCCATCGGCGGCTTCATCGCGTTTCTGATCATGCGCCAGCTGGGGGAAATGGTGGTGGAAGAGCCGGTCGCCGGCTCCTTCAGCCACTTCGCCTACAAATACTGGGGCAACTTCGCCGGCTTCGCCTCCGGCTGGAACTACTGGGTGCTGTATGTCCTGGTGGCGATGGCGGAGCTGACCGCGGTCGGCATCTACGTGCAGTACTGGTGGCCGGAGATCCCCACCTGGGTTTCCGCCGCGGTGTTCTTCCTGGCGATCAACGCCATCAACCTGGCCAACGTCAAAGTTTACGGCGAGATGGAGTTCTGGTTCGCCATCATCAAAGTGGTGGCGATTATCGGCATGATCGTGTTCGGCGCCTACCTGCTGTTCAGCGGCATGGGCGGCCCGGAAGCCACCGTCACCAACCTGTGGGCGCAGGGCGGGTTCTTCCCGAACGGCGTCATGGGCCTGGTGATGGCGATGGCGGTGATCATGTTCTCCTTCGGCGGCCTCGAGCTGGTCGGCATCACCGCCGCCGAAGCCGACAACCCGCAAAAAAGCATTCCGAAAGCCACCAATCAGGTGATCTACCGCATCCTGATCTTCTATATCGGTTCACTGGCCATTCTGCTGTCGCTGTACCCGTGGGGCAAAGTGGTCGAAGGCGGCAGCCCGTTCGTGCTGATCTTCCACGCGCTGAACAGCAACCTGGTGGCGACCGTGCTGAACATCGTGGTGCTCACCGCCGCACTGTCGGTGTACAACAGCTGCGTCTACTGCAACAGCCGCATGCTGTACGGCCTGGCGCAGCAGGGCAACGGCCCGAAAAGCCTGCTGAAGGTCGACGGCCGCGGCGTGCCGGTGGTGGCCATCGGCATTTCCGCCCTCGCCACCGCGCTGTGCGTGCTGATTAACTACCTGATCCCGGGCCGCGCCTTCGAACTGCTGATGGCCTTGGTGGTGTCGGCGCTGGTGATCAACTGGGCGATGATCAGCCTGGCGCACCTGAAATTCCGCGCCGCCAAAAACCGCGAAGGCGTGGTGCCGAAGTTCAAAGCGTTCTGGTATCCGTTCAGCAACTACCTGTGCCTGCTGTTCATGGCCGGCATCCTGGTGATCATGTACCTGACGCCGGGCATTCAAATCTCGGTGCTGCTGATCCCGGTGTGGGTAGCGATCCTGGCCGTCGGTTACGCCATCAAACAGCGCAGCCAGCGCGTCGACGGCGTCACCAGCCGTTGAACCCCTTGACCGCGCAATAAAATGGCCCGCAGATGCGGGCCATTTTTTTCGCCTGAACGCCGCTTACTTGCGCAGCGCTTTCACCTGCTCGGCGGTGACGTCCGCCGGCAAGCCTCCCCAGGTCACCCGCAGGTAATTCACCAGTTCCGCCACTTCAGCATCGTTCAGACGCTCACCGAAGCCCGGCATGCTCTGCATGCTTTCACCGTTCGGGAACTGCTGGGCCGGCAGGCCATCCAGCACCGACACGATCAGGTTCTTGCCGTCCGCCTGGCGCAGCGTGGCGTTATCGCGCATCGCCGGTGCGACGTGCGGTTTGCCCTCGCCTTCGCGCGCATGGCAACCGGCGCACTGATCCAGATAGGTCATGCGCCCGGCATCGCTGCCCTGGCCCATTTTCACCGGCACCGCCGCCGGCGGCTGCTCGCCCATCAGATACAGCGCCAGCGCCTGATGATCTTCCGGCGTCAAATGACGGGTGCTGAGATCCACCACCATGTGCATCTCGCTGAAGGCGGAACCCTGCGGTGCGAGGCCGGTGCTGAGGAAGCGGCTGACGTCCTGCGGCGTCCAGCCGCGCTGCGCCAGACCGTGCGGCGTAATGTCCGGCGCCATGAAGCGGCCGAGATCGCCGCCCTGCATCGGTTTGCCGAGATCCATCTGCCCCAGCGCGCCGCGCGGCGTGTGGCATTCGCCACAGTGCCCCAGCACGTCGGCCAGATAGCGGCCGCGCTGCCATTGCGGCGAACTGCCCTGTGAACTGGCCGGCAGCGGATCCTGGCTGCGGAACAGCAGGTTCCAGCCGATCAGCGCCATGCGCTGGTTGAACGGGAACGGCATCTCGTTGGCCGGAATGGCCACGTCCACCGCCGGGCGCGTCATCAGGTAAGCGTAGATGTCGTCGGCGTCCTGACGCGACATGCCCTTATACGAAGTATAAGGCATCGCCGGGTACAGGTGCCGCCCGCCCGGCGCCACGCCCTGCGTCAACGCCAGGAAGAAGTCGTCCTTGCTCCAGCGCCCGATGCCGTGGTCGGCCGACGGCGTCAGGTTACTGCCGTAAATCGTGCCGAACGGCGTGTCCAGCGGATAGCCGCCGGCCAACGGCGCCCCACCGCTGGCGGTATGACAGGCGGCGCAGTCGGCGGCCTGCGCCAGATAGCGGCCGCGGGCGATCTGTTCGGCGCTGGCGGTTACCTGCTGCACCGGACCGTCGTAACGGCGGTTTTCCCGCCACCACAGCAGCGCAATCACCACGATCGCCACCAGCACAATCAACACTGCGAGACGTTTTTTCATTGCGCCGTCTCCTTCAGCAGGCCCGGCGTTTTCAGCACCACGTCGCGCACCGCTTCGTAGTAGCGCACGTAGCCGGTGCAGCGGCAGATGTGGCTGTCCAGCGCCTGCTCAATGGCGTTTTCCAGCTGTTCGCGGGCGATCGGCTCACGCTTGAGCTTTTCCACGAAAATGGTGGCGGCGTTGACGAAACCCGGCGTGCAGTAGCCGCACTGGAAGCTGTAGTGCTCCAGAAACGCCTGCTGGATCGGCGACAGCTCAACCACCTCGCCCTGTTCGTCCACCTTGGCATGGCCTTCGACGGTACGCACTTTCTTGCCGTTGAAGAAATGCGCGCCGGTGATGCAGGTGCGCACCTCTTCGCTGGTGCCGCTCGGATGATCGACGATCGCCACGCAGGCGTGGCAAATGCCCTGCCCGCAGCCGAGGCGCGAACCGGTCAAATCGAGATACTCGTGCAGGAAATCGATCATCATCAAGCCTTCCGGCACCTCGATCGGGCCGTACTGTTTCTCGTTGATGGTCAGGGAAATCGGCTGGGTTTTAATGCTCATTGTAATACCTCACGAATATTTTCTGCACGAACGGGCAAATCACGGAAACGGTGGCCGGTGGCGTCGGCGATGGCGTTGACCAGCGCGGCCACGATCGGGATCATCACCACCTCCGCCATGCCTTTCGGCGGATCGGTTTCCGACAGCGCCGGCAGGATGTCGCCGCTCTGTTTCCACACCGCCACATCACTGGCGCGCGGCAGGTGGTAACGGTTGAAGTTCCAGGTACCGTTGCCCGGGCCGTCTTCGTACAGCGGTAAATATTCGTGCAGCGCATGGCCGATGCCCATCGCCAGCCCGCCCTGCAGCTGGCCGGAAACCAGTTCCGGCACGATCAGGTTGCCGCACTCCATGATCGAGTGATGATTCAGCAACTCCACCTGGCCGGTGGCGATATCCACCGCCACTTCCGCCAGCGTGCCGACGGCGCTGTAGTAGGTCACCGCCGCATTGTTGCGCTGGGTCGGCGGGTAGTAGACCTGCCCGCGCGCCAGCGGTTTGAATTCGCCGCCGGCGTTGCGCAGCGCCATGCCGTCGATCGGCAGGCGTTCGCTTTTGCCGTTCAACGTGAAATCGGCCTCCGCCCACTGCCAGCGGTTGAACACGTGCACCGCCGCGCCGGTGACGCCGCCCATCTGATAAGCCGTCTTGGCCAGCAGCTCGAGGCTCAGCACCGACATGCCCGCCGCCGTCAGGCCGCCTTCGACCCAACGCGCATCTTCGCGCCGCACCACCAGCGGCGCCGCCTGGCCGCCGCCGATACCGGCCTGCCACAGCGCCATCGCCGCCGGCCACAGGCCGTGATCGAAGATCAGGCGCGCCGCTTCGCGGGTGCTGTGCGAGAAGTAATAGGCCGAATTGCTGGCGCTCGACGGCGAACAGTAGCTCGGCGTCCAGTTGGGGTTGGTTTGCAGCTTGTCCTGCTCTTCTTGCGACATCAGGTAAGGATCGCCGCTGGTGACCATCGGCAATACCGACCAGTCGGTGACCGAGAAGTGCGCTTCGTCGGCCGGTTTGCCCAGCCACTGCGCGCACAATACCGACTGCGAGGTCGACATGCCGGTGCCCATCTCCGCGCCGCTGTGATGCAGGGTGATGCGGCCGTCTTCGCTCAGCTCCACCCGGGCGAACGAGGTTTCCGCCCCGGTGCCGAAGTCTTTCTGCACGCAGCCGAAGCCGACGCCATAGCGCTTGCCGGGATGGCGGCTCTCAAACTCGGCCTTGCGTTCGGCGCGCTTGAGCCACATCTCATGCTTCGCCGCCTTCTCCAGCACTTCATCGGCGCGGATCGCACCGGCCGGGATCGCCCCTTGGGTGTTTTTCATGCCGGATTTCAGCACGTTGCGCAGGCGGAACTCGATCGGGTCGATCTTCAGCTCGGCGGCCAGCTCATCCACCATCATCTCGGTGGCGGCCATGCTCTGCAGCGTGCCGTAACCGCGCGCCGAACCGGCGTCGATGGCGCGTGAGGCCAGCCCGACCGACGACAGATCGCTTTTCGGGAAGTAGTAAATCGACTGGGCGGCGGTTGCGCCGACCATCACCACCGAAGGGGTAAAGTTGCTGCGGCCGCCGCCGTCCGCGGTCATGTCACCGAGGAACGACTGCATGACGCCGGTCTGCTTATTCACCGCGATGCGGTAGTTCATGTCGAACGCGTGGCGCTTCAACGCCGTCTGGAACTGTTCGAAGCGATCATTGGCCAGGCGCACCGGGTGGCCGTCGCCATACATCGCCGCCACCGCGCCGTAATAGGGGAAGTTGTAGTGGTCTTTCGAGCCGTAGCCCACGGTGTAGCACGGGTGCAGGATCAGCTGTTTCACCGGCGGATTGCGCTTGGCCAGCATGCGCGGCATCTCGTCGGCCACTTCCTGCGGCGACTGAGTCGGCACCACCAGATGCAGGGTTTGCGTCTGCGCGTCGAACCAGCCGTTGGCGTTGTCCGGCTCCAGCGCCGAGGTGTCGATCGACTGCGTGGTGTAGCGGCGCGACATTACCAGCCAGTCGGCCGGCGGGTTCGCCATCTCGTCGGCGATCATCCCCGCATAGCGCATGCCTTCCTGATCCAGCTTGCCGCCCTCACGCCCTTCCGGCCACACCGGCAGGTGTTTTTTCATCGACACCGGGAAGATCGGCGTGTCCTTCAGGCTGGAGAAGCGGTCGTCGTCGAACGGCTGTTCTCCCCCCACCCGCACATAGCGGAAGCTGCCCCAGGGATCGCGCTCCAGCGGGCCGGTGACCGCGCCGTATTTGATGGTTTCTTCGCGGAATTTCAGCCTGTCCTTGGCGAAGCGGAAACGGGCGAAGTCGTGATAGATCAGGATCGCCACCGCCTGGCCGAGGTAGGCCGGGGTTTTGCCGCTCGGCAGCAGCATGTCGTCACCGTAGAACGCCGGGAAGGCCAGGCCGTCGCGCGCCAGGTCTTCCGCCGTCACCAGGCGATCGGGCTGCAGATCGTCCCCCAGCAGCGACAGATCGACGCCTTCGAACAGCCGGTCGGCTTTGGTCACGCGCAGAATGAAGGCGTGCGCCTGTTTCTGCGGCCAGTGCGGCATGTCCACCGCGCGGATATCGCGCGCGAACACCTTCTGCCCCATGACCTTGGCGCGGCCATCGATACGGAAACGGACGCGCTTGGCCTGCGGATCCCAGTTGGGCGACTGGAGGATTTTTTGCTCGAACAGCGCGGCGTAGGCGCGGCTGTACAGGGGGGCGAGGTACACGGAGACCCCCGCAATCACGGCACTTTTGATAAAGCGGCGCCGCGACGGGTTGAAATTGCTCATAAATAAGTCCTTCACGTCTTTCTTGTAATTGGTTTTTGTTCGCGGTGTTGTTGCGCAAACGCTGACGACCTTGCCGTAGACGTCATAAGCATATGCTTATAACTAAAATTATGTGATGATTAACAGGTTGTTTTCAACAAAAAAACATTTACAAAACACAGGTAGTTTGTAGGCTAATAAATAATTTGCGCAAACGCGGACTTCAACCATGACCACGGGCATTGTCATTACCGCCGCCGGACGCGGAGAGCGCTTTATTCAGGCCGGCGGCCAGGGCAACAAATTGAACGCCGGATTTGCCGATGCGGCGGGCGAGCGGCGATCGCTGTTTGAACACACCCTGCGCCGGGCATTGGCCTCCGGCCTGCCGGTACAGGTGGTGGCCCGGCCGGATAATCTGCCGGTGCTGGCAGCCTGCGCCGCCAACCAGGTGCCGGTCACCCTGCTCGCCAGCGCGGGCCTCGGCGACTCAATCGCCGCAGGCGTTGCGGCCACGCCGCACTGGCAAGGCTGGCTGATCCACCTGGCCGATATGCCGTTCGTCGGCGCCGACGTTTTCCGACAGGTGGCGGATGCCTTGCGGCAGCACCCGATCGTGCGCCCCAGCTATGCGCAACAGCCCGGCCACCCGGTCGGCTTTTCCGCCCGATTGCGCAAACCACTTTGCCAACTGCGCGGCGATAATGGCGCGCGTGAACTGCTGCAAGGCGCAGCGGTGCACCTGCTGCCGCTTGAACACCCCGGCGTCGTGCAGGATATTGATCTTCCATCGCAACTCCCGGCCAGCGAGTAAATTCACCTATGCAACATCTTGATGTCACCGTGGTCAGCCAGGCGATAAGCTGGCTGCAACAACAGCCGGTCTGGTTATGCACCGTGCTCAGCACCTATGGCTCTTCGCCGCGGTCGCCGGGCGCGTTGATGGCCGCGACCCGCGACGGCCGCTACAGCGGCTCATTGTCGGGCGGGTGCGTGGAGGAGGACTTTCTGCGGCGCGTGGCCGCCGGGGAGTATCAGGCGGCCAGCCAGGTGATCCGCTACGGCGAAGGCGGCATGACGCCCAATGTGGCGCTGCCGTGCGGCGGCGTGCTGGACGTGCTGATCGAGTATCTGCCGGCGGGAGAAGCCAGCGTCGCTTACCTGCAGCGCATCGCCGGCGCGCTGGAAGGGCATCATGCGTTGCTCAAACGCCTGACGTTGCCCAACGCCTGCCATAGCCTTGAGCAGAGCCATTTCACCAGCGCCACTCAGGTTGAACGCCGGCTCGAACAGATTACCCTGCATATCGCGGCCGCGCCGCGCCTGCTGATCGCCGGGCTGTCCAGCGTGGCGCTGTACTGCGCCGATTTCGCCGTAGCGCTGGGGTTTGAGGTGCTGGTGTGCGAGAACCGCCCGGAGGCGCTGGATAACTTCGCCGCCGAGTTAAAACCGGGCGTGACGCTGCTGCGCCAGTTTCCGGCCAAGTTCATTGAGGACGGCGGTTGCCACGCCAATACCGCCGTCGTGGCGCTGACCCACGATCCGCGTATGGACGATCTGACACTGATGGAAGCGATCCACACCCCGGCGTTTTACATCGGCGCCATGGGCTCGCTCAGAAACAGCGCGCGGCGGCGCCAGCGGTTGCAGCAGATCGCCGAATTCACGCCGCAGGAGTTGGAACGCATTCACGCGCCGATCGGCCTGCCGCTCGGCAGCAAAACCCCGGCGGAGATCGCCCTGGCGGTGATGGCGGCGATCGTGCAGCAAAAAAACCGGCGGCCGGCCGCCGACGGGATCAGTGCAGCGGCACCACCGGCACCAGATGTTGCAGCTCCAGATGCAGCTCCTCTTTCCCGCTCAGCGAATAGCTGAACACCGTCATGTCCGGCCCGTCGCCGCGGGCCAGCCCCATTTCGGGCAGCACCTGCGTGTAGATTTGAATGATGTGGTCATTGAGCGCCACCGGCTTGCCGGAATAGCGAAAACGGCAAAACTCGCCGTGGACCTCCGGCAGCGGCTCCAGCGCCACGCCTTCACGCAGCGGATAGTCCGCCGTCACGCCCAAGGTATAGTCGACCCTGACCCGCTCGCCGTCCGGCACCAGTTGGGTAAACGAATAGGTCTGCGCCGGACGCTCGCCCAACAAGGTGTAGAACTGCGCCCGCAGCGCGCTGCGCTGCGGCAGATGCGACTTGTCCAACTTTTCGATATCCAGGTGATAAGCGTACTGTTTGCCCTGAAAGGCGTATTGCCCTCTGGCGATGCTGACGCGTTCGACCTGAATATCGCCGGGCTGGCTGGCCGCCAGCGAACGCACCAGATTGCTGAAGTCCTGTTTGCGGGCATGACGATAAACGCTGGGCGATTCGGCGAAATGTTTCTTGAAACAGCGCGAGAATGTCTGCTGATTATCGAATTGATATTCAACCGAAATATCGAGGATGCTCTTCTGCGTGAAACGCAAGGCGAAGGCGGCGATGTAGAGGCGGCGAGCGCGAATGTAGGAAGCTAACGATAATCCGGTCTGCTTCTTGAACATGCGCTGCAGGTACCATTTCGTATAGCCTGACTTGGCGGAAACGATATCCAACGACAGCGGATTGGTCAGGTTATCTTCAATCCAGACCAGTAACTCCCTGATGTGACTTTCCTGCGTGCCCATGTGCTTGCCGAACCTTATGTTGCCGATATTCCATTAGTCGAATTTTAGTGCTATTCGCGTAGGGTATACAGGTTAAAACTCGACGTCCAGCAAGCTACAGGACTTTACACAATCCCCTCCACCGCCCGCGGGCGGTGGAGGGGGTAACGATTATTTCAGACAGCTGGAGCACTGACCGGCTTGGATCTTCTGGAAGAAGTCATTGCCTTTGTCATCCACCAGGATAAACGCCGGGAAATCTTCCACTTCAATTTTCCAGATCGCTTCCATGCCCAGCTCAGGGTACTCCACGCACTCCAGGCTCTTGATGCTCTGCTGCGCCAGCACCGCCGCCGGGCCGCCGATGCTGCCGAGGTAGAAGCCGCCGTGCTTGTGGCAGGCATCCGTCACCTGCTGGCTGCGGTTGCCTTTCGCCAGCATGATCATGCTGCCGCCGTGAGATTGCAGCAGATCGACGTAGGAATCCATACGTCCGGCGGTGGTCGGCCCCAAGGAACCGGACGCGTAGCCTTCCGGCGTTTTGGCCGGGCCGGCGTAGTAAATCGGGTGATCCTTGACGTACTGCGGCAGGCCTTCACCGCGATCCAGACGCTCTTTCAGCTTGGCGTGCGCGATATCGCGGCCGACGATGATGGTGCCGCTCAGCGACAGGCGGGTGGAAACCGGGTACTGCGACAACTGTTTGAGGATCTCGGCCATCGGGCGGTTGAGATCGACCTTGATCGCTTCGCCCTCCCCGGCCTGGCGCAGCTCCTGAGGAATGAATTTACCCGGATTGTGCTCCAGTTTTTCCAGCCAGATGCCCTCGCGGTTGATCTTGCCTTTGATGTTGCGGTCCGCCGAGCAGGAGACGCCCATGCCGACCGGGCAGGAGGCGCCGTGGCGCGGCAGGCGCACCACGCGGATATCGTGCGCGAAGTATTTGCCGCCGAACTGCGCGCCCAGCCCCAGGTTTTGCGCTTCTTGCAGCAATTCCGCTTCAAGTTCCAGATCGCGGAACGCCTGGCCATGCTCGTTGCCTTCGGTCGGCAGGCCATCGTAATACTTGGTCGAGGCCAGCTTGACGGTTTTCAGCGTCGCTTCCGCCGAGGTGCCGCCGATGACGAACGCCACGTGGTACGGCGGGCAAGCCGCGGTGCCCAACGTGCGCATCTTGTCGACCAGGTAGTTTTTCAGTTTGCCCGGCGACAGCAGCGCCTTGGTTTCCTGGTACAGATAGGTTTTGTTGGCGGAGCCGCCGCCCTTGGCGATGCACAGGAATTTGTACTCTTCGCCGTCCACGCTGTAGAGATCGATCTGCGCCGGCAGGTTGCTACCGGTATTGACCTCTTTATACATATCCAGCGCGGCGTTCTGCGAATAGCGCAGGTTCTCTTCGATGTAGGTGTTGTAGACCCCGCGCGACAGCGCTTCTTCATCGCCGCCGCCGGTCCAGACGCGCTGGCCCTTTTTGCCGACGATGATCGCAGTGCCGGTGTCCTGGCAGGTCGGTAAAATACCCTTGGCGGCGATTTCTGAGTTACGCAGAAATTGCAGCGCAACGTACTTGTCGTTTTCGCTGGCGTCCGGATCGCCGAGGATATCGGCCACCTGCTGTTGGTGCGCCGGGCGCAGCATGAACGAGGCGTCGTGGAACGCATGCTGGGCAAGCAGGGTTAACGCTTCAGGGGCAACTTTCAGAATTTCCTGGCCTTCAAATTCGCTCACGGAAACGTGGTCGCGGCTCAGCAGATAATATTCGGTATCGTCTTTCTTCAGCGGGAACGGATCTTGATAGTGGAACGGTTTATTCGACATTGATCTCTCACTTGCAACATCAGCTGCGTTAAATTCACACTTGCGGCGCACGGCTCGGCGCCTTGTCAAAAAACTGCCTCCACCTTACGTATTTTTAATCAGTCAGTTATTGCGCCAAATCGCAAAATAACCGCTCTTTGCGTAAGGGATTACCACAGGCGGCGTTTCAACCTTGTCCGGTGAGAACTGCGGGTACAGGCTCATCATGCACGCTTTATTATCCCGCAGTTAACACATTGATTACAATCCATCGGCGGCGATCGTCTTATCAATGTGGCGAAAAAGCGCCGGATGCGATTTGCGCCGGGGCGTATTGTCAGCCGCCGCGCCATTGCTTAAGCTAGCCGCAATGAACAAACCGAGAATCCCTATCGCGCTGCAACAAGCGGTGATGCGCTGCCTGCGAGAAAAGCTGCAGTTGGCCCGCCGGCATTTTGCCGTCGAGTTCCCCGAACCCAGCATCGTCTATCAGCAACGCGGCACCAGCGCGGGCACCGCTTGGCTGCAAAGCTGGGAAATCCGTCTGAACCCGGTGCTGCTGCTGGAAAACCAACAGCCGTTTATCGATGAAGTGGTGCCGCACGAGCTGGCGCATCTGCTGGTGTTTCGCCAATTCGGCCGGGTAGCGCCGCACGGCCGCGAATGGCGCTGGGTGATGGAAAGCGTGCTGCTGACGCCCGCCAGCCGCACTCATCGTTTCGAAACCGCCTCGGTGCAAAGCAAAACCTTCCCCTACCGCTGCGGCTGCGGGCAGCACCAGCTCACCATTCGCCGCCATAACCGCGTGCTGCGCGGCGAAAGCGAATACCGCTGCCGCCGGTGCGGTGAAAAACTGAAATTTCTTGCTAGCGAGAACCTTTAGTTAAACGATTTATACGTTAAAACAAGTAAATATCGCCATTTGCCACTGCCGGCAAGTTCCGTTACCCTGCCTGCTTTTCCAATTTTGAGCTGTTTTGGAATATGCTTCGCAGAATTTTGTTTATGGCGGTTTTCGCCGCAGGCGCCGCACAGGCGCACGGCATCAATAACTTCTCTCAAGCCAAGACGGCGGCGGCCAAGATTAACCAGGATGCGCCGGGCAGTTTTTACTGCGGCTGCCGCATCGAGTGGCAAGGCAAGAAGGGCATTCCCGATCTCGCCGGCTGCGGCTATCAGGTGCGTAAAAACGCCCAGCGCGCGCAACGCATCGAATGGGAACACGTGGTGCCTGCCTGGCAATTCGGCCACCAGCTGCAGTGCTGGCAGGACGGCGGGCGCAAAAACTGCAACAAGGACGCCACCTACCGCCAGATAGAAACCGATCTGCACAACCTGCAGCCGGCGATCGGCGAAGTGAACGGCGACCGCAACAACTTCATGTACAGCCAATGGAACGGCGGCGCGGGCCAGTACGGGCAATGCCCAATGAAGGTGGACTTCAAGAATAAACAGGCGGAGCCGCCCGCCCGCGCCCGCGGCGCCATTGCCCGCACCTACTTCTACATGCGCGATCGCTACCAGCTGCGGCTGTCACGCCAGCAAACCCAGCTGTTCGAGGTGTGGAACCGGCAATATCCGGTGAGCCAATGGGAATGTCAGCGCGAAGCACGTATCGCCAAGGTGCAGGGCAACCACAACCCCTATATTCAACAGGCTTGTCAGCAGCGGAAAAGCTAACCTACTATAGCCTTTATCTTTCATGGCGCCGCTAACCCGCGGCGCCGTTTCGTCAGGATCAGACTACCCATGCGCATACCCCGCATTTACCATCCGCAGCCGTTGACCGACCGGGCGGAGATCGCCCTCAGCGAGGACGCCGCCAACCACGTCGGGCGCGTGCTGCGCATGAGCGCCGGCCAGGCGCTGCAGCTGTTCGACGGCAGCAACCAGGTGTTCGACGCCGAAATAATCCGGGTGGACAAAAAGAGCGTGCTGGTGCGCCTCGGCGACGGCCGCGTGGATGACATCGAATCGCCGCTCAACCTGCACCTGGGCCAGGTGATCTCGCGCGGCGAGAAGATGGAGTTCACCATCCAGAAATCCATCGAGCTGGGCGTCAACGTCATCACCCCGCTGTTTTCCGAGCGCTGCGGCGTGAAGTTGGACGGCGAGCGTCTGGCGAAGAAAATCCAGCAATGGCAAAAGATCGCCATCGCCGCCTGCGAACAGTGCGGCCGCAACCGCATTCCCGAAATCCGCGAGGCGATGTCGCTGGAAGCCTGGTGCGCCGAGCAGGACGGCAGCCTGAAACTCAACCTGCACCCGCGCGCCAGCCACAGCATCAACACGCTGCCGCAGCCGGTGGATCATGTTCGCCTGCTGATCGGCCCGGAAGGCGGTTTGTCCGCCGACGAAATCGCCATGACCACCGACCACGGATTTACTGATATTCTGCTGGGACCACGCGTTCTGCGTACCGAAACCACAGCGCTCACCGCCATTACCGCTCTGCAGGTCCGCTTCGGCGACCTGGGTTAAAGGAGAAAAGATGATTAAGCTCGGCATCGTGATGGATCCTATCGATTCCATCAACATCAAGAAAGACACCAGCTTCGCCATGCTGCTCGAAGCGCAGCGCCGCGGTTACGAATTGCACTACATGGAGATGAACGATCTCTATCTGCACGCCGGTGACGGGCGCGCGCGCACCCGCCTGCTGAGCGTGAAGGAAGACAAGGAGAGCTGGTTCAGCTTCGGCGCCGAGCAGGATCTGGCGCTGCACGAACTGGACGTGATCCTGATGCGCAAGGATCCGCCGTTCGATACCGAATACATCTATGCGACCTACATTCTGGAACGCGCCGAAGTTAAAGGCACGCTGGTGGTCAACAAGCCGCAAAGTCTGCGCGACTGCAACGAGAAGCTGTTCACCGCCTGGTTCTCGGAACTGACGCCGGATACGCTGGTCAGCCGCAGCGCCGCGCACATCCGCAAATTCCACCAGCAGCACGGCGACATCATCCTGAAACCGCTGGACGGCATGGGCGGCGCGTCTATCTTCCGCGTGAAGCAGGACGATCCTAACCTGTCGGTGATCATCGAAACCCTGACCGAACACGGCAGCCGTTTCTGCATGGCGCAGAACTTCCTGCCGGCGATCAAGGACGGCGACAAACGCATCCTGGTGGTGGACGGCGAGCCGGTGCCTTACTGCCTGGCGCGCATTCCGGCGCAGGGCGAGACCCGCGGCAACCTCGCGGCCGGCGGCCGCGGCGAAGCGCGCCCGCTGAGCGAAAGCGACTGGAAAATCGCTCGCGCCGTCGCCCCGACGCTGAAAGAGAAAGGGCTGATCTTCGTCGGCCTGGACGTGATCGGCGATCGCCTGACCGAAATCAACGTCACCAGCCCAACCTGCGCGCGCGAGATTGAGGCGGCATTCCCGATTTCGATTACCGGCATGCTGATGGACGCGATTGAAAAACGCCTGGCGGCGAAGTAATGCGTCATGCGGGCGGCATGCCGCCCGCTATCCCGTATCGCGCCCGCCAAAGCTCGCCTTTGCGCGCGGCTTGAAAGGCGGCGGGTATAGCCGCATACTGGCGGCTGTTTATTTTCTCACCCATTGATTACCTTATACTAACGCCATGAATTTACAGCACCATTTTCTGATCGCCATGCCAACGCTGCAGGATCCTCGCTTCAAGCGCTCGGTGATTTACGTCTGCGAGCATAACGAAGAAGGCGCCATGGGTTTGGTGATCAATAAACCGGTGGAGCAGTTCACGGTAGCCACGGTGCTGAGCAAGCTGAAGATCATGCCGCCTGCGCGCGATCCGGCCATTAGCCTGGACAAGCCGGTGTTCGCCGGCGGCCCCCTGGCGGACGATCGCGGGTTTATCCTGCATACGCCGCGCCACGGCTTCGGCGCCAGCATTCAAATTTCGCCCAACACCATGATCACCACCTCGAAAGACGTGCTGGAAACGCTCGGCACGCCAGAGCAACCGGACGACGTGCTGGTGGCGCTGGGTTATGCGGGTTGGGAAAAGGGCCAGTTGGAGCAGGAAGTATTGGAAAACGCCTGGCTGACCATCGAAGCCAACACCGACATTTTGTTCCGCACGCCGATCGCCAGCCGCTGGCGCGAGGCGGGGAACCTTTTGGGTATCGACATTCGCAGCATCGCCAACCACGCAGGACACGCCTGATGAGCAACCGCACCATTATCGCCTTCGACTTCGGCACCAAAAGCATCGGCGCGGCCGTCGGCCAGGAGTTGACCGGCAGCGCCCGTGCCCTGCCGGCTTTCAAAGCGCAGGACGGCTCGCCGGACTGGCTGAAAATCGAAAAGCTGCTGAAGGAGTGGCAACCGGATTTGGTGGTGGTCGGCCTGCCGCTGAACATGGATGGCACCGAACAACCCGTTACCGCCCAGGCGCGCAAGTTCGCCAACCGCCTGCACGGCCGTTTCGGCATCCAGATCGATCTGCATGACGAGCGCCTGAGCACCGTGGAAGCGCGCGCCAACCTGTTCGATCGCGGCGGCTTCCGCGCGCTTGATAAAGGCAGCGTGGATTCCGCCTCCGCGGTGGTGATCCTCGAAAGCTGGTTCGAACGGCAACTGGGCTAAACGCCCGCCCTTTCCCCCGCGCACTCTCCCAACACGCCGGCGTCGATCCGCTGCTGCAAACCTTGCTCAAAGGTTTGCATGCCGGACTGCGCGCCGGTTTGCAACACGCTCGCCAACTGATGCGTTTTCCCTTCGCGGATCAGGTTGCTGACCGCCGCCGTCGCCGTCAGTACTTCAAAGATCGCCACGCGTCCGCCGCCGGGCCGCCTCATCAGCTTTTGCGCGATCACCGCCTGCAGACTGCCGGCCAGCTGGGCGCGCACATAGGGTTTCTCTTCCGCCGGAAACACGTCCACCAGCCGTTCCACCGCCTGCGGCGCGCTGCGGGTATGCAGCGTCGCCAGCACCAGGTGGCCGGTCTCCGCCGCAGTGAGCGCCAGCCGGATGGTGGCGGTATCGCGCAGCTCGCCCAGCAGGATCACATCCGGATCTTCGCGCAGCGCGGCGCGCAACGCCGCATCGAAGCTGTGGCTGTCGCGGCCGATCTCCCGCTGCTGGATCAGCGATCGCCGGCTGCGGTGCAGGAATTCGATCGGATCCTCCAGCGTCAAAATATGCCGCTGCTGGTGCCGGTTGATCTCGTCGATCATCGCCGCCAACGTGGTGGACTTGCCGCTGCCGGTGGCGCCGGTGACCAGGATAAGCCCGTCGTCGCGCCGCAGCAACGCCGGGACAATGGCCGGCGCCGCCAGCTCGGCAAGCGAAGGCGATTGCCCGGCGATACGCCGCAACGCGAGAGAAATCCCCGCGCTTTGTTGAAAAACGTTGGCCCGCAGCCGCTCCCCGCCCGGCCTGTGCAACGCCAGATCGACCTGCCCCAGCCGCCGCAGGCTCTCGCGCTGCTGCGCATTCAGCAATCCGTCGCAGAGGGCCTGCACGCCTTGCGCCGTCAGCGTTGGCGCCGCCGCCAGCGGCTGCAGTTCACCGTCGATGCGCAACATCGGCGGATGACCGGCACAAAGGTGCAGATCGGAAGCATTATGCTTTACACTAAGGGCCACGAATTCATCGATATCCATATCACTCTCCCGGGTCAATAATGAGCACTATCCAACAGAACCTGCAGGATGTCAGAAACCGCATCGCGGCCGCCGCGCGAAATTGCGCGCGGGCGCCGGAAGAAGTTGCTCTGCTTGCAGTCAGCAAAACCAAACCTGTGGCGGCGATCGAAGAAGCCATCGCCGCCGGCCAGCGCGCCTTCGGCGAGAACTACGTGCAGGAAGGGGTAGACAAGATCCGGCATTTCGCCGAGTCGCCGCAGGGCGGCGAGTTGGTGTGGCACTTTATCGGCCCGCTGCAATCCAATAAGAGTCGGCTGGTGGCGGAACATTTCGCCTGGTGTCATACCGTGGATCGGCTGCGCATCGCCCAGCGCCTGAGCGATCAGCGCCCGGCCGACATGCCGCCGCTCAACGTGCTGATTCAAATCAACATCAGCGACGAGCAAAGCAAATCCGGCATCGCGTTAAGCGAGCTGCCGGCGCTGGCCGACGCGATAGCCGCGCTGCCGAACCTGACGCTGCGCGGCCTGATGGCCATCCCGGCGCCGGAAGCGGATTATCAGCGGCAGTTGGCGGTATTCAGCCGGATGAACGACGCCTTTCTCGCCCTGCGTCAGCGTTATCCGCAGGCCGATACGCTGTCGATGGGCATGACGGACGATATGGCGGCGGCGATCGCCGCAGGCAGCACCCTGGTGCGCATCGGCACCGCAATTTTTGGCGCCCGCGACTACTCGCAGGCCTGACACACAGACGAGGGATTTGATGCAACATCGCAAGATTACCTTTATCGGCGCCGGCAACATGGCGCGTGCAATCATCGCCGGCCTGGTGGCGGGCGGCTATCCAGCCAAATCCATCAGCGTCTGCGCCCCCTCGGCGAAAAACCGTGACGCACTGGCGGCGGACTACGGCATCGTCAGCAGCGGCGACAACGTCGCCTGCGCGCGCGAGGCCGAGGTGGTGGTGCTGGCGGTCAAACCGCAGCTGATGGCCGACGTTTGCCAGCCGCTGCGCGAGCAGGTCGATTTCAGCGGCAAGCTGGTGCTGTCGATCGCCGCCGGCATTCAGGTCAGCCGTTTCTATCAGCTGCTCGGCGACAAGCTGGACATCGTGCGCATCATGCCCAACACTCCGTCGCTGGTCGGCAAGGGCATGAGCGGGCTGTACGCGCCGGCGCAGGTCAGCCAGCGGGATCGCGATTACACCGGCGATTTAATGGCGTCGGTCGGTAAAGTTTGCTGGGTCGATGACGAAAATGGCATCAACGGCGTGATCGCCGCCGCGGGCAGCGCTCCGGCCTATTTCTTCCTGTTTATGGAGGCGATGCAAAAAGAGGCCGAGCGCATGGGCTTCGACAGCCAGACCGCGCGCGATCTGGTGCAACAGGCCGCTTCCGGCGCCGCCGCATTGGTGGAAGCCAACCCGGATACGCCGCTGGGCACGCTGCGCGAACAGGTGACCTCCAAAGGCGGCACCACCGCCGAAGCGCTGCGGGTGTTCAACGAACGCCAACTGCCGGAAACCGTGGGGCAAGCGATGCAGGCCGCCGTTTCCCGCGCCCAAGAGATGGAAAAATTATTTTAAATAACCGCGAGTTAAGGAGAAGGACCACTTCATGCTAACGCTGACTTTCCTGGTCAAGACCGTTATTGATCTGTACGTGATGGTGCTGTTGCTGCGCATTTGGATGCAGTGGGCGCGCACCGATTTTTACAACCCGTTCTCACAGTTTGTGGTGAAGATCACCCAGCCGGTGGTCGGCCCACTGCGCCGCATCATCCCGTCACTGGGGCCCATCGACAGCGCTTCGCTGCTGCTGGCGTTCCTGCTGATGACCATCAAGTACCCGCTGCTGCTGCTGATTCAGGGCGGCGCGATGTCGCTCAGCCCGTATAACCTGCTGTTCGGTCTGATCTCGCTGGTGAAGTCCGCCGGCTACCTGATCTTCTGGGTGATGATCATTCGTGCGCTGATGAGCTGGGTAAGCCAGGGCCGCAGCCCGATCGACTATGTGATGTACCAACTGACCGAACCCTTGATGGCGCCAATCCGTCGCATCATCCCGGCGATGGGCGGCATCGACTTTTCCGCCATGGTAGTGATCCTGATCCTCTATCTGATCAACTACCTGGGCATGGATCTGTTCGGCGAGATCTGGTTCCTGCTGTGAGTGCGGTCACTCCGGTGCTGGACGGGCTGGCGATCAGGCTATATATTCAGCCGAAAGCCAGCCGCGACCAAATTATCGGCTTGCATGGCGACGAACTAAAAGTCGCCATCACCGCTCCGCCGGTCGACGGCCAAGCCAACGCCCATCTGATCAAGTTTATCGCCAAGCAGTTCAAAGTGGCGAAAAGCAACGTCACCATCGAGAAAGGCGAACTGGGGCGGCATAAACAGTTACGCATCGTGAATCCGCAACAGATCCCCGCCGTGGTCGCGGCGCTCATCGAATAATTTTCAAGGTAGTCACTTATGCAAAAAGTCGTTCTTGCCACCGGTAACCCGGGCAAAGTGCGCGAACTTGCCGACCTGTTGGCCGATTTCGGCCTGGACGTGGTCGCGCAAACCGATCTGGGCGTGGAATCCGCCGAAGAGACCGGCCTGACGTTTATCGAAAACGCCATCCTGAAAGCGCGCCATGCGGCACAGGTCACCGGCCTGCCGGCGATCGCCGACGACTCCGGTCTGGCGGTAGATGCGCTGGGCGGCGCGCCGGGCATCTACTCCGCGCGCTACGCCGGCGAAGATGCCGACGATCGGCAGAACCTCGACAAGCTGCTGGCGGCGATGAAAGACGTGGCGCCGGGCCGGCGCGGCGCGCAATTCCACTGCGTGCTGGTCTATCTGCGCCATGCGGCAGACCCGACGCCGCTGGTGTTCCACGGCAGCTGGGCCGGCGAAATCACCGAACAGGCCGCCGGTGAAGGCGGTTTCGGTTACGATCCGGTCTTCTACGTGCCGGAGCTGGGCCGCACCGCCGCCGAGCTGAGCCGCAACGAGAAGCGGGCGATTTCGCACCGCGGCAAGGCGCTGAAGCTGATGTTGGAAGCCATGCGCAATGCTTAAGCTGCCCCCGCTGAGTCTCTACATCCATATCCCGTGGTGCGTGCAGAAATGCCCGTACTGCGACTTCAACTCCCATGCGCTGAAGGGTGACGTGCCGCATCAGGAGTATGTCGATCATCTGTTGGCGGATCTGGATGCCGACCTGCCGCTGGCCGGCGGCCGGGAAATCAGCACTATCTTTATCGGCGGCGGCACCCCCAGCCTGCTGAGCGCCGAGGCGATGCAGGCCTTGCTGGACGGCGTGCGAGCGCGCATTCGCGTCGCCGACGACGCCGAAATCACCATGGAAGCCAATCCCGGCACCGTGGAGGCCGATCGCTTCAGCGGCTACCAGCGCGCCGGCGTCAACCGCATCTCCATCGGGGTGCAAAGCTTCAGCGCCGAGAAGCTGAACCGTCTGGGGCGCATCCACGGCCCGGAAGAAGCCAAACGCGCGGCGACGCTGGCGACCGGCCTCGGCCTGCGCAGCTTCAACCTCGATCTGATGCACGGCCTGCCGGACCAGTCGCTGGAAGAGGCGCTGGACGATCTGCGCCAGGCGATCGCCCTCAATCCACCGCACCTGTCGTGGTATCAGCTGACCATCGAGCCGAACACCCTGTTCAGCTCACGCCCGCCGGTCTTGCCGGACGACGACGCGCTGTGGGACATCTTCGAGCGCGGCCACCAGCTGCTGAGCGCCGCCGGATACCAGCAGTATGAAACCTCGGCCTACGCCAAGCCGGGCTACCAATGCCAGCACAATCTCAACTACTGGCGCTTCGGCGACTACCTGGGGATCGGCTGCGGCGCGCACGGCAAGGTGACCTTCAGCGACGGACGCATCCTGCGCACCGCCAAGACCAAGCACCCGCGCGGCTTTATGCGCGGCGACTACATGGACAAGCAGCATGAGGTGGCGGCGGCGGATCGGCCGTTCGAGTTCTTCATGAACCGCTTCCGCCTGCTGGAAGCCGCGCCGCGCGCCGACTTCGTCAACTACACCGGGCTGGCGGAAAGCGTCATTCGCCCGCAGTTGGACGAGGCGCTGGCCAAAGGCTATCTGGAAGAAACCGCGGAGCATTGGCAGATCACCGAGAAGGGAAAACTGTTCCTCAACTCGCTGCTGGAACTGTTCCTGGCGGACGACGAATAAAAAAAAAGCGCTGAATGATCAGCGCTTTTTTTCATGTTCAGGCGGCATTATGAGGGCGATGCGTCACGTCGCCACTCCCCTTCAGCAATCCCTCAACGGAAACATCCTCGTCCAACGCATCCCAATGGATGCCACGAGCGCTGAGCTCATACCCCGCCCGCTGTTCTTGCGTCGCATTCAACAAACGCGGAAACCAGGCCAGTGGCACGCCAATAATTCGGGCGTCGCTCAGTTCGACCCACAGCGTCGCATCGTCAAAGCTGACGCGTTTAGCCGAAATACTCATGCCAAGCCTCCAAAAACAATGCCTGATAGGTATCAACCAGAATTTCGCTTCGCCTCAGCGTCTCTGATATGGATATGCGATATCTATCCGTTACTTCAACGCCTTCAGCAGATCCTTGCGCTGGGTTTCCAGTGCGGTGACGCGGTTGCACACGTCATGACCGAAGTTCTGGAAGTCCTGCTCCTGATTGTTCCATTCGTTCTGGATCGCCTTCTGCAAGCCGCCCAGGTTGCCCATGATCGCCTGCAGCGGGTTGCCGCCGCTATTGGCGGCCTGTTTGACGCCCATCTCGTTCAGGCTGTCCTGCAGCACCCCGCCCATGCTCTGCTGCACGATGTTGCGGCCATCCTGTTCCACCTGGTCAATCGCCTGGTGGTGGAAGGTCAGACCGTCGCTGCGGTGCTCGATGATGCGGTTCATCTGCTGTTTCAGTTGGCCGTTCAGGGTGGTCAGCCGGTTGCGCACGTTGCTGTTGCTGCCCAGCTCTTTAACGATCACTTTATCCAGCGCTGCGCGGGCTTTCTCCAGGTGTTTCTGCGCGCCGTCGTCGATCCACGGCAGCTGCTTGCGCAAGGCGCTCTGGTAACTGAAGGCTTTCTGCCGCTGGCTGTCGTTCAGGCTCAGCGCCTGGCCGTTGCGGATCACGTCGCCATCCGGCGATATTTGCAGGTCGCCGCTGGCGCCTTTCACCTGCACGCTCTGCGGGCTGATGATCACATCGTCCTGGGGTTTAACGCTGCATTGGTACTCGGCGTGGGCCTGCGCGGCAGTCGCCGCCAGCAGCAGTAAGGCTAACCCGGTTTTCTTCAACATAGCTTCTCCTGACTCCCATCCAGACTGGGATTAAAAAATCGAACGACCGATACGTTGAGACAACAGTTCCAGCGCCGCAGTTCCCGCCAGCGAGTTGCCGGAAGCATCCAGCTCCGGCGACCAAACGACGATCGACAGCTCGTCCGGCACGATGGCCACGATGCCGCCGCCCACGCCAGACTTGCCCGGCATCCCCACCCGATAGGCGAATTCGCCGGCGCCGTCGTACATGCCGCTGGTCATCATCAGGGCGTTGATCTGCCGGGCCTGCAGCGGGCTGATCACCGCCTCGCCGCTGAGATCGCGGCCGTGATTGGCCAGATAGACGAAGCTGCGCGCCAGTTCCACGCAGCTCATGCGCAGCGCGCAGTAGTGGAAATAGGTTTGCAGCACGGTGATGACGTCGTTTTCGAAGTTGCCGAACGATTTCATCAGATAGGCGATGGCCGCATTGCGATCGGAGTGTTCGAACTCGGAGCGCGCCACCCGCAGGTCATAGGCCAGGTCGTCTTCGCCGGCCAACTGACGCACCACCTCCAGCATGCGCTGTTTGGGGGCGCTGAGCCGGGTTTGCAGCATGTCGCACACCACCAGCGCGCCGGGGTTGATAAACGGATTGCGCGGTTTGCCCTGTTCCATCTCCAGCTGCAGCAGTGAATTGAACGGCAGGCCGGAAGGCTCTTTGCCGACGCGCCGCCAGATCTCAGGCTCCTGATAGCGCGTCAGCGCCAGCGTCAGGCTCAGCACTTTGGAGATCGACTGGATGGAGAAGCGCTCCGCGGCGTCGCCGGCCTGGAACAGTTCGCCATCCACCGTACACACGGCGATCGCCAGCCGATCGGCGGGCACTTCCGCCAACGCCGGGATGTAGTCGGCCACTTTTCCCTGGCCAATCAGCGGGCGCACCTGTTGCAGGATCTCTTCCAGCAACGCGTTATCCAATGTTGTTACCACCTCGGTCACACTCCGGGCAAAACAAAGGCGCCGTTAAGGCACCTTAGATCAATAAAACGGCGCGGCGCGAAGCCGCGCTCATCGGGCAGCCGCGATCAATCCCACCAGATATCGAACAGATCGCTGACCTTAACGTCGGTCAGTTTGCGCGCTTCCAGCCAGTTTTTCACCAGTTCGCGATGCTCGTCGGTGCAGTGGCCGATCTTCTGCAGGCAGATCAGACCTTCCCACTGCAGGTAGCCGCTGCCGTCAAACGCCAGGCCGTTCGGCTCGATCACTTCATCGATGAAGGTATCCAGCGTGCTGTCGATGTCTTCCACCGACGTGCCTTCGGCGAAGCGCCAGGCTACGGAGAAACCCAGCTCCTGAAATTCTTCAATGTGCAACTTTTTACGTAAACGACGACTGCGGTTCTTAGCCATTATTCTTTCCTCTCAAACATCAAGTCCCAAACGCCATGTCCCAGGCGCTGGCCGCGTAATTCAAATTTCGTCAATGGGCGCGAATCCGGACGCGGCACATAATCATTATCGCTGGAAAGATTACGGTAGCCTGCGACCCCGTTCATAACCTCTAACATATGTTCCGCATAAGGTTGCCAATCGGTGGCCATGTGGAAGACCCCGCCGGTCTTCAGCTTGCGCAGCACCAGTTCGACAAACGGCGTTTGCACGATGCGGCGCTTATTGTGGCGCGCCTTGTGCCACGGATCGGGGAAGAACAGCTGCACCATGTCCAGCGAGCCGTCCGGGATCATGTTTTCCAGCACTTCAACCGCATCGTGGCACATCACGCGCAGGTTGCTCAGCTTCGCCTCGTGGGCGTCGGCCAGGCAGGCGCCCACGCCCGGCGAGTGCACTTCGATCCCTAAAAAGTTCTGCTGCGGATTATTGCCCGCCATGGTCACCAGCGAGGCGCCCATGCCAAAACCGATCTCCAGCACCGTCGGCGCTTCGCGGCCGAACAGCGCGGCGAGATCGACAGCCTCAGCCTGATACTCCACGCCCATCACCGGCCAATAGTTCTCCAGCGCGTGCTGCTGGCCTTTAGTCAGCCGCCCCTGGCGGCGGACAAAACTGCGGATACGGCGCATCGCGCGGCCGTTCTCATCAAATTCCGGGGAGATGACGTCATTAATCATAGTGCTTTCTGTCTGTTTGGCTGCCAATTAGGGAAACGCGCATTATGCAAAGATACATTGGTTTAGCAAGTGTTCATCTTCTGTACCCGCCGTGCGGCGTCGGAAAGTTCCGGTTTACAGCACCATGACTCTATGCTGCAATCTCGCTTCATTTTCTGCCGGATAACGACGCTGCTCATGATGCAAGCACAACAATTCGCACAGGTGGTGCTTGACTGGTATCAGCGCTACGGCCGCAAAACCCTGCCGTGGCAGCTGGAAAAAACCGCCTATCAAGTATGGCTCTCCGAGGTGATGTTGCAACAGACCCAGGTTGCCACCGTCATTCCTTATTTTCAGCGCTTTATGGCCCGTTTTCCCAACGTGCGCGCGCTGGCGGAAGCCCCGCTGGACGAAGTGCTGCATCTGTGGACCGGCCTCGGCTATTACGCCCGCGCCCGCAATCTGCACAAAGCGGCGCAGACCATTGTCGCACAGCACGGCGGCGAGTTCCCGACAACCTTCGCAGAAATCGCCGATTTACCGGGCGTCGGCCGTTCCACCGCCGGCGCGGTGCTGTCGTTAGCGCTGGGCCAACACTATCCGATCCTCGACGGCAACGTGAAGCGCGTGCTGGCCCGCTGCTACGCGGTGGAAGGCTGGCCGGGCAAAAAAGAAGTCGAAAACCGGCTGTGGAAAATCAGCGAAGAGGTTACCCCGGCGCAGGGCGTCGGTCAGTTCAACCAGGCGATGATGGATCTGGGCGCCATGGTCTGCACTCGTTCCAAACCCAAGTGTGAACTCTGCCCGCTCAACGTCGGCTGTCTGTCTTACGCCAATCACAGCTGGGCCAACTACCCCGGCAAGAAACCCAAACAGACCCTGCCGGAAAAAACCGCCTACTTCTTATTGCTGCAGCACGGCGACCGCGTGTGGCTGGAACAGCGCCCGGCGGTGGGTCTGTGGGGCGGCCTGTTCTGCTTCCCGCAGTTCAGCGCGCGCGTGGATTTGGAACTCTGGCTGCAGCAGCGCGGTCTGAAAGGCAAGCGCCTGGAACAGCTGACCGCGTTTCGCCACACGTTCAGCCATTTCCATCTCGATATCGTGCCGATGTGGCTGTCGCTCGACGTGGCGGGCAGCGGCATGGATGAGGGCGCGGGTCTCTGGTATAACTTAGCGCAGCCGCCGTCGGTCGGGCTGGCAGCGCCGGTGGATCGCCTGTTGCAACAGCTGGCGAAGCAGCCCCCGATCCAACAAAACTTATATGGCGATAGCGCCATCGACGAGGAATTAGCATGAGCCGCACCATTTTTTGTACTTTCCTGCAGCGCGACGCCGAAGGCCAGGACTTTCAGCTTTATCCCGGCGACGTCGGCAAGCGCATCTACAACGAGATCTCCAAGGAAGCCTGGGGCGAGTGGATGAAGAAGCAGACCATGCTGATCAATGAGAAGAAGCTGAACATGATGAACGTGGATGACCGCAAACTGCTGGAAGAGGAAATGATCAAGTTCCTGTTCGAAGGGCACGACGTGCACATCGAAGGCTATACGCCGCCAAGCGAATAACGTTGTTGGGGCCAGGCGCTGGCCCGCTTCAATCCTCTTATACTTCTTCCAAACGGCTTTAAGATGAAGAAAATTTTAGCTTTGCTCGTAATAGCGCCTTTGCTGATCTCCTGTTCCGGCAAAAAAAGTGAAGAAATCAACGAAGCCTGGATCAAAGACACCAACGGCTTCGACATTCTGATGGGGCAATTCGCTCACAACATCGAGAACATCTGGGGTCTGAACGAAGTTCTGATCGCCGGGCCGAAAGACTACGTCAAATATACCGACCAATACCAAACCCGCAGCCACATCAACTTCGACACCGGCGCCATCACCATCGAGACCATCGCCACCACCGATCCGGCCGCGCACCTGCGCCAGGCGATCATCAGCACGCTGCTGATGGGTGACGATCCGGGCTCCATCGATCTCTATTCCGACGCCAACGATATCCAGATCAGCAAAGAGCCGTTCCTGTACGGCCAGGTGCTGGATAACAAAGGCGCGCCGATCCGCTGGGAATGGCGCGCGGCGCACTTCGCCGATTACCTGCTGCAGACCAAGCTGCAAAAACGCACCTCCGGTCTGCACGTCATCTACTCGGTCACCATCCAGCTGGTGCCGAACCACCTGGACAAACGTGCGCACAAATATCTGCCGATGGTGCGCAAGGCGTCGGAAAAATACGGCGTGGACGAATCGCTGATCCTGGCAATCATGCAGACCGAATCGAGCTTCAACCCTTATGCGGTGAGCGGTTCGGATGCGCTGGGCCTGATGCAGGTGGTGCAGCACACCGCCGGTAAGGATGTGTTCCAGATGCGCGGCAAATGGGGCACCCCGAGCCGCAGCTACCTGTTCGATCCGGAGAACAACATCGACACCGGCACCGCCTACCTGGCGATCCTGCAAAACAACTACCTGGGCGGCATTCAGAACCCGACCTCGCGCCGCTATGCGGTGATCACCGCCTACAACGGCGGCGCCGGCAGCGTGCTGCGGGTGTTCTCCAGCGACAGGACGCGCGCGGTGGGCATCATCAACGGCATGCAGCCGGGCGACGTGTACCAAACGCTGACCACCAAGCACCCGGCCGCCGAGTCGCGCCGCTATCTGGTGAAAGTGAATACCGCGCAGAAGAGCTACCGCAGGAAGTAGCGCTTCCCGCGTGGATGGAAGAAGGGCCGGTGCGAACCGGCCCTTTTTCTATGGCTTGATCATATAGCCGAAGATGCGCTTCCAGCCGTGATCTTTTTTCTCGATGTAGACCCCCTGCAGCTCCGGCGAGAAGCCCGGCAGGCGGTTGATGCCCTCCTCCAGCGCCAGGAAGTAGCGCTGCACCGCGCCACCCCACACTTCGCCCGGCACCACGCACAGCACGCCCGGCGGGTACGGCAGGGCCCCCTCCGCCGCAATGCGCCCTTCCGCCTGGCCGATCGGCACCAGCTCGACGTTGTCGCGGATAAACTCCACGTTGGCGTCCTGCGGGTTCATCACCACCGGCGGGAAATGATCCTGTCGGAACATCTCCTTTTGCAGCTGCTTGACGTCAAAGCTGACGTACAGATCGTGCATCTCCTGACACAGCCGGCGAATGCTGTAGCCGCGGTAACGCTGCTCGTTCTTGCGGTACACCGTCGGCAGCACCACGCTCAGCGGCGCATCCTCTTCGACATAACGTTCGAACTGCGCCAGCATCTCCACCAGTTGTTCCATCTTGGCCGGGTTCTCCGCCGGGGTCAGCAGGAACAGGATCGAGTTGAGATCGCACTTCTCCGGCACGATGCCGTTCTCGCGCAGGAAGTTGGCCAGAATGGTGGCCGGCACGCCGAACTCGGTGTATTGGCCGGTCGAAGCGTCGATGCCCGGCGTGGTCAGCAGCAGCTTGCACGGATCCACCAGATACTGGTCCTGGGCATAGCCTTCAAAGCCGTGCCACGTCTCCCCCGGCACGAAGGTGAAGAAGCGCGCGTCGTTGGCGATCAGATCGGTATCGTAATCCTGCCAGTCTTTGCCCGCCACCTGCAGCGGAATAAACGGCTTCAGCTGCGAGCAGCGCGTGAGCAGCTGTTTGCGCGTCTCGATGCCCAGCTTGACGCAGTCCATCCACATGCGGCGCCCGGCGGCGCCGGCGTGCATCTTGGCGTTGACGTCCAGCGCGGCGAACAGCGGATAGAACGGGCTGGTCGACGCATGCAGCATGAATGCGTTGTTCAGGTGCTTGTGGTTGCAGTGGCGCTTTTGCCCTTTGATGTGGTCGTCTTTCTTGTGGATCTGCGAGGTCTGCGAGAACCCCGCCTGCTGTTTATGCACCGACTGGGTGACGAAGATGCCCGGATCGTGCTCGTCCAGCTCCAGCAGCAGCGGCGAGCACTCTTTCAGCATCGGAATAAAGCCTTCGTAGCCCACCCAGGCGGAGTCGAACAGGATGTAGTCGCACAGGTGGCCGATGGTGTCGATCACCTGGCGAGCGTTGTAAATCGTGCCGTCGTAAGTGCCGAGCTGAATGATCGCCAGCCGGAACGGCCGCGCCGCCGCGGCTTTCTCCGGCGCCACCTCGCGGATCTGCTCGCGCAGATAGCGTTCGTCGAAGCAGTGCGCATCGATGCCGCCGATAAAGCCGAACGGGTTGCGGGCGGTTTCCAGATAGATCGGCGTGGCGCCGGCCTGGATCAGCGCCCCGTGGTGGTTGGATTTGTGGTTGTTGCGATCGAACAGTACCAGATCGCCGCGGGTCAGCAGCGCGTTGGTCACCACCTTGTTGGCCGCCGAGGTGCCGTTGAGCACGAAGTAGGTTTTATCGGCGTTGAACACCCGCGCCGCGTGCTTTTGCGCATCCTTGGCCGAGCCTTCGTGGATCAGCAGATCGCCCAACTTGACGTCGGCGTTGCACATATCGGAACGGAACAGGGTCTCGCCGTAGAAATCAAAAAACTGCCGGCCGGCCGGGTGTTTGCGGAAGAACTCGCCGCCCTGATGCCCTGGGCAGGCGAAGGTCGAGTTTTCCATCTCGACGTAGGTCTTCAGCGTTTTGAAGAACGGCGGCAGCAGCGCCTGCTCATAGGCGTCGGCGGCGGCCTCCAGCTGCGCCATGTAGAACGGCTTGCTGGCGCCGGCCAGCAGCGCGAAAACCCCACTGACAAACGGCAGATAGTCCGGCGAGAGATGCTCGTCCCCTTCCACCGCCACGAAGGTCGGAATGTCGAACCCCGTCGCCTGCAAACGCGCCAGAATGCCGGCGTTCACGTCGGCGACCGACACCACCACCGCCGCTACGTCGGTGTAGTCCGTCTGCTCTACGCGCACGATCTGGCGCAGCGTCTCAATGGTGGCGACCAGGCTGGCGCTGGTCGCGATTTTCAATTCTTTCATCATGCTGACTCTCAAACGGTGAAGGATGAGGGTGTGCCACCGGCACGGTAATGAGATAACGCGGTTATCCCGGTAAAAGCGATACCCGGGCACGGCAGCATAAGCGGCGTGCGTGACCGGCTCATGATCGGGGATCATCAGGCGGCTATCGGGGGAACTGGTCTTGGCAGCGTCCGACAGGCATCAGTAAAATCAGGGCCGCAGCGCTGGCTTTACGCATGCCTAACAGCGAGCGTCAGGCGGCCTTACCGCATGGCCGGCAGGCGTATTCGGGCGGATGACGTGCGGAGGAAACAACGGCGGAACGGTGGCGGCGTCAGATGTCTGGTGCGCAGCAGCGCTTGAGCAACAAAACCAGTCATGCCAATAACCCTCTGGCTTATAAGAAGCGGGAACACCGTTAGCGAACGGAGAGTGCTAAAATTTGCGCAATGATTGCATGATTCGTTGCGGGGTTCAAGCGAGAATCGTCTTGATTGAACGCCCGTTGACCAAGACATAATCCATTGTTATTTAATTGAAAAATAATAAATAGCGCGTTTTTGAGTGGTATAAATACACGTTTTATATGCATATTTATTGAATGAGGACATCCCCCCGTCTCCCGCCCCTCCGGGCTCGCTGCCTGAAAATAGAGCAACCGATCGGCTTTGTGACAGAAAGCGATTGACGCCATCCGGCCAATACGGTTTAATGCGCCCCGTTGCCCGGATAGCTCAGTCGGTAGAGCAGGGGATTGAAAATCCCCGTGTCCTTGGTTCGATTCCGAGTCCGGGCACCATATTTAGAGAACCCAGCCTATGGCTGGGTTTTTGCTTTTCAGGGACTGGACTCTCCATCGAACTACGTTCGATTATTCGGTCTGAAGACCTCACCCTGCGGGCCAGCGCTGAAGCGCCACCGCATCATCCGATGGATGTGCAATTTCGCATTACAGGTGCACTTTCTCGAAAGGCCCGCCCCCCAATCCCCGCCCCCCAAGCGTCAAACGAGCGCACGCCTATTCTCCGTTTATCGAGTGTTTTTTATTGTCATTCAGTGATGGAATATAACCACGAACCTATAACGGTATCACTTTGTTAAATCACAACATATTGGATTAAAACTAGGAACATTCCGAATAAAAACAACATTGCTGTTAATTCATTCATATAAGGCTATGCTGAATTTTACCCATTGATAAGACATTTTTAACCTATTCCGCCACCAACGCGAAATAATGGAGAATCCGACGACAATGGCAATTGATATGTATATGAAAGTTGAAGGAATGACGGGCGAGTCCCAAGACAGCAATCATAAAGGATGGACCGACGTACTTTCGTTTAACTGGGGTGCTTCACAGCCAGGAAATATGGCTGTCGGCGGTGGGGGCGGTTCCGGGAAAGTGAATTACCAAGACCTCCGTATTCAAGCGCTTATCGACAAATCTACGCCCGCCATTCTTAAATATTGTTCCAGTGGAAAACATGTCGCGAAAATCGAGCTTTCCGTCTGCAAAGCGGGCGGCAACCAGGTGGAATATTCCAAAATCGTTCTCGAAGACGTGCTGGTGACGCAAACCGATTTTAACGGTGTCGGTCAAAATGATGCGATCCTGGTTGATTACGCCTTCCAGGCGTCAAAAGTCACCATGAGTTACTGGGAACAAGGCAGCAGCGGCACTAAAGGCGCGGAAAGCAAATCTGGTTGGGATATCAAGCAGAATAAAGAGAGCTAAGCGCATTCGGGCACCTAACAATACGTTAATGATCGGGTGATAAAATCATGGCAATGGATATGTTTTTAAAAGTTGAAGGCATTAATGGCGAATCGAAAAATGCGAATCACAAGCAATGGATCGATGTCTTTTCCTTTAACTGGGGCGCGCGGCAGCCTGGCAATATGGCCGTTGGCGGCGGCGGCGGTGCGGGTAAAGTGAATTTTCGCGATCTGACCGTACAGGCTCTGATAGATAAAGCGACACCTGCCTTATTGAAATACTGTTCGGCCGGTAAACACCTCGCCAAAGTGCAGTTGTCGCTTTGCAAAGCCGGTGGGCAGGAAGTGGAATATACCCGTATTACCCTGGAAGATGTATTAGTGACTCATACTGACTTCATCGGTGTCGAGCACGGTTCCACGCTAGGCATTGAATACTCTTTTCAGGCCGGTAAAGTATCGATGGAATATTGGGAGCAAGCGAAGCAAGGCAATAAAGGAGCTTCGGTGCAGATGGGCTGGGATATTAAGCAAAATAAAGAAAGCTAATCACATTACGGTGCATATCGTAATGGCGGGGGGATTATGGCATTTCCTAAGTCACATGAAATTTTAGCTCTGACATCGCAACACGAATCGAATAATCGGGTGTCAGCCAACTTTTTGACCCGTGAGATTTTAAATGAGGCCCTGATCCTCGTCAGGTCTCTGTCACCAGAAGAAGTCTTTCGATTAACAAAAACGGAGACCGGACAGATCGCGTTTACGCTGGGTGAACTCAAAGATGAAAACAACCGCCGGCTGACAGCCAATAATATTGAGTCAGGACAACGACCAGGCGGAAGAATTAATCACCTGGATAACCGCATTAATGTCTCTTTTCCCGGAACCTCATGGCAAATGGGGGCACGTGTTCAGCATTTTGAGAATATCGCATCGAGCACCGTCGGCGGAGCCGGACTGGTTTTGATCGCGGGATTATGGACGGGGGCCGGTTCTGGCGTTGGCAGCATTTTAGGCAGAAATGCCGCCCAACTCGCGGTAGTGACTGGCACTTATTTGGGTAAACGCTTCGTGACCAATAAAACCATGGTCGTGAATCAGATGGCGGCGCATATCAAAAACCTTGCCGATATGTTTAACTCCACCCACAACGCCTTTAATGATTTCAAGTTCGAAAGCGCAGCCAAACGCGCACAATACAGTCCCGATCCTCAGGCAGAGCACCCTATTACTTTTGAACAGAAAGTCACGGATAACAATGCAGTTCCTGCTAATCATACCGCTGCCATTCAGGCTATCGTGCGCCGTTTTGTGACGGGAACCTACCAACGTGTCGATATCGTCGGCCAGGGCGATATGTTTATAAAAGTCTTTTTCAGCGATGGGGAACTGGACATTTCGCAAGCCCAGTATGACTACCTCAGCAATTTGAAGCTCCCGTGATTGATCAACCTGGCAGGTCTTCACGGTTTTAGCGCAACGGTTGTCATTCTGTCCAGCGCGCAAAAATGCCCCGAGCTGACCAAAAGATTTTTATTGTCGGTAAGAATGGTCAATGATGATGACAAGGCAGATTGCCGGATCGGACGCGATCGTTGCGCCAGCGTGGCCAGGTTTTTTCACACTCGGCTCGAGCAAGCGTCCTCTCCGGCCACCCTTTGTCCGGCATTAATTAAACGAATCCTGACCCCGGTAGTTAACGCGAACCATCCGCGCCCATTAGGGTGATGCAACTCGGGGTAAAATATTGCCCTTCGGGGGGCAACAAGAGGAGATAAAGGTACAGAAGCGTGCGTATCACCTCAGTGAAAGAGTGTGATACTCTGCCGCAAAAAACAAAATAACATGTTGAATTAAATGATAAAAACCACCTCGCAACGCACAAATTTCATAATTTCACTTCCGATTTCATCTTTGCAAAAAGCATCCTGCCTCTAATATCACGTTATTTCACCTTCCTCGCGCCTATTTTAAGGCTATTCTAAGCAACGAATACACCGATCCCGGCAATGCAATGGCATATACACCAGAAAAGCAGATAAGAACTCATACGGTGGACATCCTCCCTGGTAGCCGTTTTCATGGCTTGATGAATCAGGCGGCATCGGATTTTTACTTAGGAATATTCATTAAATACACGCGCAAACCTTCATAGGGATTTTCATGGAAAGAAATACGCCTGTAGCCTTTACCTGATGCGCTACCGAATTCTCAACGGGCATTTAAAAATGCGGCATTTTGGCCCGTACACCTTTTAATTACATTTAATTCGTGAAGCTTACTTATAAGAAAAAGGCAGCCTGGTTGCTATAAGCCACCCTATCTGCAGCCGTATTTCTGGGTATTATTCTCATTATACTGGAGCTTATTAATGAATCAGCGTTTGGATATCATCGGTATTGGCCTTGGCCCATCGAATCTTAGCCTGGCAGCCTTAGGAAGTGAAATAGAGGGATTTACGGGACAATTCCTTGAACGCAAGCCTCACTTCTCCTGGCACCCAGGGATGATCCTGGCGGATTGCAGTATGCAGACCAACTTCTTAAAAGATTTAGTGAGTGCGGTTGCCCCAACCAATCGCTACAGCTTTCTCAACTATCTGGTGAAAAACAGAAAATTTTATCGTTTCCTGACGACGGAGCAGCGCACCGCATCGCGCGAAGAGTTCGCCGATTACCTTACCTGGGCCGCCGCCGGGATGGGATCATTGGCATTCAATCAAGACGTTCAGCGGGTCGAATTTGACGATCGGCAGCGCCAGTTCGTGGTGACCACCTCGAATAAGGTCTTCCACGCCAAACACGTCAGCATAGGTATAGGCAAGAAAATAAAGTTGCCGGATTGCGTGACGACGCAAAGCGATCGCTGTTTCCACGCCAGCGAAATGATGCTGCGCAACCCCGATCTGACCGGGAAACGCGTGGCGATCGTCGGCGGCGGCCAGAGCGGCGCAGATCTGTTCCTGAATATTTTTAAAGGGGAATGGGGGCAGCCGGAGCAGCTCGACTGGATATCGCGCCGCAACAACTACAATGCGCTCGATGAGGCTGCTTTTGCCAACGAATACTTCACGCCCGATTACGTCGAGAGCTTTTACTCACTGGACAGCGCGGCCAAGCGGCATATGCTGGCCGAACAGAAGATGACCTCAGATGGCATCACCAGTGAGTCGCTGCTGGCGATTTATCGCGCCATGTACCACCGCTTCGACGTCCTGCGCGAGAAATTATGGGTGCGCCTGCTGCCCAGCCGTTCGCTGACGGCCGTGAAACACACGCTGGACAACGCCTACCAGCTCGAAACGCGTCATCATCTCGATCACGGCCAGGAAACCTTCAAGGCGGACGTGGTGATCTTTGCCACCGGTTATCAATCGGCGACGCCTGAGTTCCTTGAGCCTTTGGCCCACCGGTTGTTGAAGACTGCGGACGGCGAATACCGCATAGCCCCTGACTTTACCTTTGAGTGGGAAGGCCCAGCGGAGAACTGCTTATTTGCGATGAACGCCAGTATGCATAATCACGGCATTGCCGATCCTCAGCTGAGCCTGATGGCCTGGCGATCGGCCCGCATTCTTAATCGGGCGTTAGACCACAAGCCATTTGATCTGGGAACAACGCCGACAGCCATTCAATGGCGCAGTGAAAGCGTGCCGCCCGCGTTTTAAATACAAGAACGTCTTAATCATTGTCATTATGCTTTGATGGAATTACGTATATGAAGAGACAATTCAAGAAGTTTATTCTGAATCAGCTGGCCGTATTAGCCCCCGAATTCAAGGCCAGATTGATATACAAAAGGGCATTTGGCAAACCGCTGAATTTACAGTCCCCCTCAACCTGGAATGAAAAAATAAATCATCTTAAGTTGAATAACTACAGTAATAACGCATTAGTGACTCAATGTGCAGATAAATATGCGGTGAGAGAGTACATCAAAGAAAAGGGATGTGAAGAGATTCTTAATGAGTTGTATTTTTCCTGTGATTCAGTGCAGGAAATACCGTGGGAAACGCTGCCTGATAAATTTGTCATCAAGGGAAACCACGGTTCAGGGTATAATTTAATTTGCCAAAATAAGCAATCATTGAACATTAAAAGCGCCTCTCATCTGATTGATGGGTGGATGAAAGACGATTACTGGAAAACCTATGTAGAACTCAACTACAAAGGGATACAAAAAAAGATCATTGGGGAAAAATATATCGAATCGGCCAATGGTCACGGGCCTGAAGACTATAAAATCTATTGTTTCCGCGGTGTGCCTTACTGCACCTTACTGTGCGTCGGCAGGGATACCGGGACGCCAAAATATTACTTCTTCGACAAAGAGTTCAAGTTCCTTTGCTATAGCGAGGACTGTCTGGCATTGAGCCAGGAGGAGATAAACGCTTTCGTGAAACCTGAGGGATACGATGAACTGTTTGAGTACGCCACTCGCTTGTCGGCGCCCTTTGAGTTTGTTCGCGTTGATTTCTACATCTCGCAAGGCCAAATCATTTTTGGCGAGCTGACTTTTACCCCCTCCGCCGGGTTGGATACGGATATTTTGCCGCCGACCGATATTTTGCTTGGCAAGATGCTGACGCTGCAACAGCACTGATTTTCACCGGACGCCCGCAGAGAAGATCGTGCGGCGCAGTATCCAGCGCGAGGAGGAATACCGGCCGACATGTTCGCAGCCTGCCGGCCGGTATTGCCCTGAGGGTTATCGGGCCAATGACCTCGCTTGTTCATGCCGCCGTTACAGAAAAGCCCCGCCACCCATCCCTGATAGCCCGCAGCCGACCCAAGAGCAATGCCTCAGCCGGACCACATAACCATTTGAAAAATAATGGCATTAAATAATCAATAAGAATCACTTACATATTTATAATAAAATGTTCTATATGTATAGGAAGCTATAATATAAGATACCGGAAAGTTTCCCTGGTGTTGTTGTGTGTCTTTGCCCTATTTTATAGGGCTTTTTTTGCTAAAAATCGTTGATAACCGTGTAGTTCCCCCTCCCTTCGCCATTCCTCTCACCATAAAAATCATAACCATTTCTAATTAATTGCAATCTCTCTTATTCCTGACTTACCAATAATAACAATGAGTTGCTATTAACCCGGCAAAGCAACTGGCGACCCTCTTCCGGGTTTTGGCCGCCATTCGCGGCCGGAATGTCCGCCCTAAAGCTAGGTTTTTGCCGGGCGCGAACGGATGCTACTATCGGCCTTTTTCCGAAGGTGTTAACCCGCATGTTTTTGTCCAACCGGCATTTTATCTCTGCGCTTCTGGCGCTCGCCATCGGCCTTTGGCTGCCGGGCTCCGTGCTGGCCAGGCCCGATTTGGAACGCAAGATCGGCGCTACCGTAGCCGATAGCGATTCTGCGGATTACCGTTTCAGCGACCTGCGCTTCACCTCCGCCGATGGCCGACGGCATTATCGCGTTCGCATCGCCCAACCGCATCGGGCGCCTGAGCCGGACGGCTATCCAACGATTTATTTCCTTGACGGCAACGCGGTGCTGATGGAGTTAAACGCCGCCTTACTGGCCAAATTGGCAGCGGCGAAGCGGCCGCCGGTGCTGGTCATGATCGGCTATGACAACGATCTGCGCATCGATGCCGCCGGCCGTGCCTACGACTATACGCTCCCTCTGCCGGCAGTCATGAAGACACCACCACGGTCCGGCGGGGGCGCGGATGCGTTCCTGCAATTGATTGAAACTCGGATCAAACCGGCGATCGCCGCCAGACTGGCGGTCGATCCGCAGCGGCAGACGCTGTGGGGGCACTCTTACGGCGGGCTCTTCGTTCTGCACACGTTGTTTACCCATCCCGCCGCCTTTCAGCGCTATATCGCCGTGGAACCCTCGCTGTGGTGGGGCAATGGCATGATCCTGCAAGAAGCGCAGCAGATGACGGAACGGCGCGCGGCGCCGGCGGTAAGGCTGCAACTGTGGGTTGGCTTGGCGGAACGCGATCGCGCGGCCCCGCCCGGCGTGAAGAGCCCCGCTCTGCCGGCGGACGCAACGCATTTGCTGGCCGAACAGCTGGCGCAGCTCGACGGTTTCACCGTTGGCTATCGGGAATGGCCCACCTTAGGGCACGGCGCCATGCTGGGCGCGACCATCGAGCCGGCGCTGGACAGCGTCATCGCAGAAGACTGAATCCGCGGCTCAGAAGGTATCGGCCACATTTTCATCTGCGGCGCATATCTTCTGATAAGAAGAGTGTTTAATATCTGAGACAGAGAACAGTGGCCGCGGGCGAGCGCGTCAAAAAACAAAGTGGCTCCCCCGTCGGCAAGTGAGCTTGCTCTATCCGGTGGAGCCATACAGTACTGCAGTTTTCCCGGTGGGGCCCTGGTGAGGCGCAAGTAGGAAAAGATGGTGTAAGCAGGGCATTTCAGCGTTTTAATACCGCCTGTTTCACTATTTTCTTCTCCCTGTGGCGCCTATCATAAGCGCCCGCTCACCAGGTGGAAAAGGGTGAAAACCACCCTTGAAATACATTAACGAAAGTGATATTAGAAGCGGTTGGGGCGAAAGCGCCTAGTTCAGTTTTGAATAATTAAATCAGGGAATTATATTAAAAATGAATATTAATATCACCGACAAACCCAATCCGCAGGATGAAGAGTTCGTTATCGACAGCCTTTGGGCGCACAATCATAAAACCCAGCCCGTAGACATTCACCCGCTGTTCCTGACCGTTACCGACGACAGCCAGCAGATCGTCGGCGGCCTGGTCGCGCGCACCTGGTGGGGCGGCCTGGAAGTGCAGTATCTGTGGGTTGGCGATCAATGCCGCAAAAGCGGGTACGGCCGCCAATTGATGGAGTTGGCCGAAGAAGAAGCCCGCAAGCGCGGTTGCCATATGGCCTATGTCGATACCTTCGATTTCCAGGCCAGAGGCTTCTACGAAAAACTGGGCTACCGGGTCTACGGCGAACTGGGCGACTATGCGCATCGCCACACCCGCCATTATCTGGCTAAAAGCCTGTAACGCGGCCTGAGCGGCACAGAGGTGGGTATGGGTTCATCGCATAAAAATAATGAATCTTATTTTAAGGGCCTCATCACCATGATGGAGCACCTGAGCGAACCCTGGGGCATCAAAGATCACCTGTCCCGCCACCTCTATATGAACCGCGCCGCTTATCTCTATACCAATACGCCGCTGAATTTCGACGTCGCCGGCAAATATGACCACGAGTTCCCCGCCGACTGGGCCGACTCCGCCGCCGACTTTATCGAACATGACAAGATGACCGAAGCGGCGCGCGATCGGGTCACGGTCATAGAAACGCACTACTGGTACGGCAAAGACAGCCTGACGCCGTTTATCAGCGAAAAGCTGCCGGTGTACAACGATGACAAACAGGTGATTGGCGTGATCTGGAACGCCAAACCGATGAACAGCCTGTCGCCGTTGAAGTACATCAATCAGCAAAAACCCAGCGTGTTGACCACCGAAGTCAATAACGAGCTGTTCACCCGTGCCGAACTCGATGTCATTTTCCTTATGCTGCAACGATTTACGGTGAAAGAGATCGCCAAAATCTATAATGTCAGCAATAAGACCATCGAAAACCGCATTTATAACATTTACCAGAAGGCCAACGTGCATACTCAGCAGCAATTTGAGGAATACTGCAAATACGCCAATCTGGATAACTACATTCCCGATCGCCTGATAACCAAAGGCATTCAGTTTATTTGAACCGCAAGGAAGATCTCACCGTGATAAAGATCGAAGATTATCCGCTCACCCGGGTGCCGCAAGATAAACGAGTTTCGTTTTTAAGCGTGGCCATCGTGCATATGGGCATGCTGACCGCGCTGGACCAGTTCATGCTCGGCGCCGTGCTCGGCAACTCCATGACGCTGATTGACGCCTTCACCGCCATTTTCGTCGGCAGCCTGATCTTCGGCGTGGTGACCTTCGGCCTGGGGCTGGCGGGCATGCGCGAAGGCATTTCCGGCAGCCTGCTGGCGCGCTGGTGCGGTTTCGGCCGTCTGGGTTCGGTGCTGATCGGCGTGGTGGTTGCCGTCAGTCTGCTGGGTTGGTTCGGCATTCAGAACGCCATTTTCGCCAAATCGCTCGACTTCGCGCTCGGCAATAAGCTGGGCTTTGGCCTGGCCGCCGGGCTCTCGGGCACGCTGTTGACCATCCTGGTGGCATTCGGCTTCAAGGCGCTGCGCATCGCCGCCCGTATCGCGGTGCCGATGTTCATCATGCTGGTGGCCTATATTTCGGTGACCGCGCTTTCCGGCCATAACCTGCAGGAGATCATCCAGCTGGCGCCGCCGGGTGAACCGCTGACCATCAGCGCCGGCATCACCATCGTCGTCGGCGGCGCCATCGTGGCCAGCCTGATGACCCCCGATCTGACCCGTTACTCCAAAAACGGCAAGCACGTGCTCGGCGTCACGCTCTTCACCATCATCGCCGGCGAGTTCGTGGTGAACGGCCTGGCGATCCTGATCGCCAAAACCCTGGGCACCGCGGATGTGGTCACCATCATGTCGCAAGCGGCCGGCGGCGCCGGTTTGCTGGTGGTGGTGTTCTCCACCCTGCGCGTCAACGATCTCAACCTGTACTCTTCTTCGCTGGGCATCGTCAACGCGGTGGAAGGCATCACCGGCAAGAAGCTGAAGTACACCTACACTACGCTGGTGATCGGTATTCTGGGCACCACGCTGTCGGTGCTGGGCATTCTTGACCGCTTTGTCGACTTCCTGACGGTGCTTGGCGTGGTCTTCCCGCCGATTATCGGCATCATGCTGGTGGACTATTATCTGCTGCGCAGCCATCGCAAGATCCTGGATGAGAGCCGCCTTACCGGCCAGTTGCCGAACGAAACGCCAACTATCGGCTGGGCGGCGATCGTCGCCAGCATCGCCGGCGGCGCCGTCGGCCTGGCGACCGAATGGGGCGTACCGACCATCAATTCCCTGGTCGCTGCCAGCCTGCTGTATTGGGTGCTTAAACTGGTCTTCAGCCGGGCGCAAAAACCGCTGGCATCACAGAAATCGCTCTGATTTTCGTGAACGCGGTAATGCACTCCTCCAGGTCTCGGGGGAGTGTTTGACGCTCGAAAAGGGGATTCAATGCAAAAGAAGGGGCCGATCGCGCAGACAAGCGGCCGTGGTGGTTAGGGTCCCTGGTGTCGGTAGCAAGCTATCCATTTATGCTCAGAGTGTGGCATTGCCCCCTCTGAGCTTTTTATTATAAAAACTGTCGGCTTCCGTATTTTGATCGTAAAGAAAAGCTTCAGCTTGCATGAACAGTAGCCCATGAAATCGGCTTTGGTCAACATAAAAGTAAACATAAAACCGGCTTTTGTGTTCACTTTTCCATAAGTAAAACCTAATCAATTGATTTGCACGGCTTTATCTTTCTCGCAGAGGAAGCAGGCTACCCCCGCTGACATCACTGCGCTAAACGGCTGACGATAAACAATAATTACCACTAATAATCAGTTCGTTACCCGCTCGTCCGCGCCTTTTTATCTGGACAACGCCAATGCGTAAGATATAGTGAAGCCTGCGTAATGTTTGTAAGGACAGCCAATGAAAACCACCAACGCACAGCGCAAAATCAACATCATTAAAAATATTGAATATCTGATGCGTACCCGCGGTGAAACCAAGGCTTCCTTTTCCAATCGCAGCGGCCTGACGCGCACTACCCTCTACAAAATTCTTGACGGAAGAGTGAACAACGTTCAGCAATCCACCGTGAATCGGATCTCCGATTTCTTCGGTGTCTCCTGTGAAGAGATCGAAGATTACGATCTGGAAAAGCTGGAGCTGCTTAACGAAACGCTGTCCACCGAAGGCAACAAGAACCCTTCCGCCATTCCGGTGATCCCGCAGTCGCGCTATCTGGCCGTCTCGCAGCGCAAGATCGGGCAACTGGTCACTGAGTTCCCTTTGACTTATTTCTTCGGCGATGAGTCGAACATGTTGGCAATGAAAATAGAGACCGAAATTAAAGGGTCATTTATTCCCGGCGAGGTCATCATCATCAAACGCCCGCCGGTACTGATTTGCGATTCGCCTTTGCTGTATCACTCGGGAAAAAGCGGCTTCTTTGTGGTTGACGACAAAGACAGCGAAAGCATGGACAAACGCCCTCAGGACACCGTGCAATTCCTGGGTTACATCGTTGGAGAAAGGTTATAAATGGAACCGAATCAGAAGTTCAAGCTGTTGGGCTTCACCCGGCATGGCACCATCGCGGCCAATGTCATGGTATTGGCCACCGGCAAAACCATCACCATGGGGCTGAATGAGCTGGCCGACAGCGAAATATCAGAAGATCTGAGCCGGCACGAGCTGCAGGCGCTGTACCGCAAACTCTATGGCGATAACCAACAAAAAACCGCCTACGAGCTCAGCGATCGCCACGAACGCTCCTGGTACGCCTATCTGATTATTACCGTGGCGCTCAGCGTGATTTATATTTTCTCAACGCTGTGCGGCGTCAAGCCGATCCAAATCCCGGTGCTGAATCTCATCACGCCGCCGGCGATCTTCATTTACCCGCTCACGTTCATTCTGGTGGACATCCTTAACGAATTCTATGGGTTGCGGTTGGCTCGGCGCACCATCATCATCTCGTTTATCGCCAACCTGACCTTCGTTCTGGGAGTCTGGGTGACAACGCTGGTGCCTAGCATTCCGCAGTGGGAGTACAGCGAGACCTACAACGGCATCGTGCACAGCATCATGGCGGTGCTGGTGGCCTCGTCGGCGGCCTATCTGATTTCCGAGAACGTCAATTCCTATCTGCTTTGCAAAATCAAAGAGTTGACCAACTCCCGTTACCTGTTTGTGCGCGTGATCACCAGTACCGTAGTGGCGTCGGCCATCGACAGCGTGGTGTTCTGTACGCTGGCGTTTTACAACGTGCTGAGCTGGGACATCATCAAGACCATGATCCTGTCGCAGTTCCTGATCAAGGTGGTTTACGCCCTGCTGGGCGTCGGGCCGATCTACGCCACCCGCAGTCTGTTTAACCGCTACATCAATACCGAACAAGCAAAGGGCAATGAATATGCATATCCAAAAGCAAGATAAGATCACCCATCTTGGCGCGAACTCCGATTATCCGGATCAATATGCTCCCGCATTGCTCGAAGCCTTGCCGCGCGCGCGCGGCCGCGATTTGATCGGCGTGGACGAGCGGCAACTGCCGTTCAGCGGCTTTGATCTCTGGACCGCCTTCGAGCTGTCCTGGCTCAACGCCAAGGGCAAGCCGGTGGTGGGCATCGGCGAATTTACCTTCCCGCATTCCTCGTCGAACCTGATCGAATCCAAGTCGTTCAAGCTGTATCTCAACAGTTTCAACCAAACGCGCTTCGACAGCGTGGAACAGGTGAGCGCCGCCATGCAAAAAGATCTGTCGCAGGCGGCCAACGGCCAGGTCACCGTCAAACTCTATCCTGGGCTGGAAGGTTACCCGGCGCAAATCGATCGCCTGCCGGGCATCAACATCGACGATCTGGATATCGCGATCGACGACTTCGCCTTCAAGCCGGAATACCTGAGCGGCGCGGCCGATCAAGGAGAACGCGTGGCGGAGACGCTGTCTTCCAATCTGCTGAAATCCAACTGCCTGGTCACTAACCAGCCGGACTGGGGCAGCGTGGTTATCCGCTATGAAGGCCGCCAAATCGATCGCGAAAGCCTGCTGCGCTACCTGATCTCCTTCCGCCAGCACAACGAATTCCACGAGCAGTGCGTCGAGCGCATTTTCAACGACATCAAGCAGAGCTGCCGCCCGGAAAAACTCAGCGTGTTCGCGCGTTACACCCGCCGCGGCGGCCTGGACATCAACCCCTTCCGCAGCGATTTCGAGACGGCGCCGGCGCTCGGCCGCCTGATCAGGCAGTAAGCGTTACCCCCCAATGCTCCCGCCAGGGAGCATTGTTTCCCTCGCTTTCATCTCCCTGTTATTTTTCGCCATTATCGTCGTCAGCGGCTATCTTCAAAGCACACTGACGGAGATTAACGACGCATGCCTGACCTTTCACGCAGAGATATCCTGCGGGCTGCCGCCATCGGATCGGCATTCTCGCTGTTGCCCGCCTCGATTCGCAAAGCGCTGGCCATTCCCGCCAACAACCGCACCGGCACCCTGCGCGACGTCGAACACGTGGTGATCCTGATGCAGGAAAACCGCTCTTTCGATCACTACTTCGGCACCCTGCCGGGCGTGCGCGGCTTCAGCGATCGCTTTACCATCCCACTGCCCGGCGATCGCCTCGTCTGGCAGCAACAGGGCGCCGAACGGCTGGTGCTGCCCTACCATCTGGACAGCAAACGCGGCAACGCCCAGCGCGTCACCGGCACGCCGCACTCATGGGTGGATGAGCAAGCCGCCTGGGATCACGGCCGCATGAGCGCCTGGCCCACCTACAAAACGCCGGCCTCGATGAGCTACTACCGTCAGCAAGAGCTGCCGTTCCAGTTCGCGCTGGCCAACGCTTTCACCCTGTGCGATGCCTATCACTGCTCCATCCACGCCGGCACCAACACCAACCGGCTGTTCCACTGGACCGGCACCAACGGCCCGTCCGCCGCCGACGTGGCGGTAGTGGTCAACGAATGGGACAGTCCCGGCCCGGCGGACATCGGCTACCAGTGGACAACCTATCCGGAACGGCTGGAGGCGAGCGGCGTCAGTTGGAAGGTGTATCAATTCCTGCCGGACAACTTTACCGACAACCCGCTGGCGGGTTTTCGCCAATACCGCGCCGCCAGCATTCAAGTGGGCAACCCGGCGCGGCCGTCGAAAGACTTCAACGCTTTCGTGCCTTATAGCGATGCGCTCAACGAGGCCGCACCGCTCTACAAAGGCAACGGCAACACCCTGCCGGCCGCCGACGGCAACGACCTGGACGCCATGCTGGCCGGATTCCGCGCCGACGTGCAGCAGGGCAAACTGCCGCAGGTCAGTTGGATCATCGCGCCGGCGGCCTATTCGGAACATCCCGATCCCTCCAGCCCGGTGCAGGGCGGCTGGTTCACCCAAGAGATCCTCAACGCGCTGACCGACAACCCGGAGGTGTGGAGTAAAACCGTCCTGCTGGTCAACTACGACGAAAACGACGGCTTTTTTGACCATATGCCTTCGCCTTCCGCGCCGTCGCTGCGCGAAGACGGCAGCTTCGCCGGTAAATCGACCGTACCGTTCGACACCGAGATCTTCCAGCACGTGGCGCCGCCCGGCTCGCAGGATCAACCGCCGCCGGACGGCCGCATCTACGGCCCCGGCCCGCGGGTCCCGATGCTGGTGCTGTCGCCTTGGAGCCGCGGCGGCTGGGTCAATTCACAGGTTTTCGATCACACCTCGGTGCTGCAATTTTTGGAAAAGCGCTTTCAGGTGCATGAACCCAACATCAGCGCCTGGCGCCGCGCGGTGTGCGGCGATCTCACTTCGGCGTTCAACTTTGTCGATCCTAACGGTGAAGCATTGCCGAGCCTGCCCGCCACCAGCCGCCACGCCGCCGACGGCCTGCGCCAGCGTCAGGAACAGCTGCCGCAGGTGCCGCTGCCGCCGCCCACCCACCAGCGTTTACCCCACCAACGCCGCCTGGCGCGCCCTTCCCGCGCTCTGCCCTACCAGCTGCACGTCGAGGCCAGCGTCGCGACCGAGCAACGCCGCGTGACGCTGAACCTGTTCAATACCGGCGAGCAGGGAGCGGTGTTTCACGTCTACGATCGGCGAGACCTGACGCAAATCCCGCGTCGCTATACCGTCGAGGCCGGCAAGGCGGTCAGCGACGACTGGCGGGCAGAAAATAAGTACCATCTGTGGCTGCTCGGCCCCAACGGCTTTCATCGTGAACTGCGCGGCGCCCTGAGCCGGCCGCAGCCTGAGGTGCGTTTGCGCCCGACGGGCCGCAACCTGCTGCTGCAGTTGAATAACCCGGGCACCGAAGCGATAGCGATCACCCTCGAACGCTGCCCTTACACGCAGCAAGGCCCGTGGCCTATCACGCTGCCTGCGGGCGGCAGCCACCAGCAAGCGTTTGACGCCCGCGCCAGCGGCGGTTGGTACGATATTACGCTGCAAAGCGCCGGGGGCTGGCTGCGTCGCCTGGCGGGGCGGCTGGAAGATGGCGAACACAGCGTCAGCGACCCGCTGATGGGCCATGAGTAACTATCGGCACTGTGGGAGTTCAAAAATCGAAAGGATATCGCTTATCATTGCGTTCTCGTTCTTCGCCGATTACCCAAGGATCTTCATGCCCGCTGTTCTTATCGCCAAAGCCGGCCGCTGGTTGGCCGCCTGCGTTTTACTGTTGGCCGGCGCCGCTCAAGCCACGCCGATCGTCGTCACCGATGTCGCCGGCCGCCAGGTCACCCTGCCGCAACCGGCAAAACGCGTTATCCTGGCCGATGCCCGCGCGTTGCTGGCGCTGAATATTCTGCATCCGCAGGAGCCGCTGAAAAACATCATCGCCTGGGACAACTCGCTGAAGGTCAAAGCGCCGGATCTGGTTGAAGCCTACGCGAAAAAATTCCCGCAGGTCATGCAGATCCCCACCTTCGACAACCCCTACACCAGTGATTTCAGCGTGGAAAGCGCGGTGGTGCGTCAACCGGATCTGATCATTTTCGACATTGGCCTGCTGAGCAAATTGAAAGACAGCGGCGTGCTGACCCAGCTGGAAAAAGTCGGCATCCCGGTGCTGATCATCGATTTTCGCCAACAGCCGCTGACCAACACCATCGCCAGCATGGCGCTGTTGGGTAAAGTATTTGACGAGCAGCCCAATGCCGACGCCTTCATCCGTCTCTATCAGCAGCGCCTCGAGCTGGTGCGGCAGCGGGTCGCCACGCTGAAACCGGAACAGCGCCCCAGCGTCTTCATCGAGCGCAGCGCCGGCATCAAAGGCGAACAGTGCTGCAACACCTTCGGCAAAGGCAGTTTCGGGCAGTTCATCGATACCGCCGGCGGCAACAATATCGGCAGCACGCTGTTTTCAGACATGGGCGGTGAAGTGAACGTCGAACAGGTGATCAGCAGCAACCCGGATTTCTATCTGCTGACCGGCGCCGACTGGAGCCGCGGCCATCGCGGCACGCTGGCGGTGCCGCTGGGTTACGCCACCGATATGGCCACCAGCCAAAAGAAACTGGCGCACCTGCTGGATCGCACCGGCATTAACGTGCTGAAAGCGGTGAAAGAAAAACGCGTGATGGCGATTTATCATCAATTTTACGACACGCCTCTCAACTTTATCGCGGTTGAGGCGATCGCCAAATTCCTGCACCCGGCGCTGTTTAAAGATATTGATCCGCAAGCGGATATCGAAATGGTGCACCAGAAATTCACCGCGCTGGATTACAGCGGCGTCTTCTGGCTTACGCCACAATAACCCCCGCCAGGGCCCGCCAGCCGGGCCCTGTTTCCCGCAGTCATTATTTAGTTGCCTACTTAACTATCCCGTAACAATTTTATTTACTTGCCAATAATTATCATTAAGATTGTCTTTTCTAAAAAAATACATCCGGGTCTGAAACTCTTAAGGCATTATTATGTCACCTCTTTTTCGGCTTTCTCTGCTGACGGCTTCCATCGCCGTCGCATTCCCTGTCCTTGCTACTGATAACTCATCTCAGAACGATACCGACACCGTGACCGTCGTCGGCAACTGGCTGGACAACCCTGATACCAGTTCGGTGCTGCTCAACCATCCGGGCGCGCGTTCCATCGTCACCCAGCAGCAAATGCACGAACAGGGCGACCAAACCATCGCCGATAGCCTGCGCGGCGTACCCGGCGTGCAAGTGCGCGACAGCAACGGCACCGGCGGCAGCGACATCTCGCTCAACGTCGGCGTGCGCGGCCTGACTTCGCGCCTTTCTCCACGCTCCACCATTCTGATGGACGGCGTCCCGCTGGCGGTCGCGCCTTACGGCCAGCCGCAGCTGTCGATGGCTCCGCTGTCTATCGGTAATCTGCAATCGGTGGACGTTGTGCGCGGCGGCGGCGCGGTGCGCTACGGGCCGCAGAACGTCGGCGGCGTGATCAACTTCGTTACCCGAGACATTCCCAAAACGTTTGGCGGCACCGCCAGCGTACAAACCCAGGGCGCCAGCCACGGCGGCCTGAAGACCCTGACCAGCGCCTCCGTGGGCGGCACCGCAGACAACGGCCTCGGCGCCGAACTGCTCTATTCCGGCCTGCACGGCCAGGGCTACCGCGACAACAACGACAACACCGACATCGACGATTTCATGCTGAAAACGCGTTATGCGTTTACCGATCGCGACGAACTGTTGGCCAATTTCCATTACTACGACGCCAAAGCCGGCATGCCGGGCGGGCTGAGCAGCGCGCAATACGCGCAGAACCCGTTCCAGTCCACGCGGCCGTGGGACCAGTTCGAAGGCCGCCGCAAGGATATGTCGTTCAAGTACAAACATCAGGAAGACGACAAACAGTTCGAAGTGTTGACCTACTTCACCGACAGCTACCGCGGCAGCAACATCGAATCGGAAGGCACCGGCAAAAACGCGGGCCAGCGGCGCATGGTCTCCTATCCGCGCCACTATTCAACCTGGGCGATCGAACCAAGTTACTCGCAGGTCTTCCGTTTCTGGGATATGGCGCACGAGATCACCCTCGGTTACCGCTACCTGAATGAAACCATGGATGAAAAGGCGTCTCGTTCGGCCTGGTATAACCCGGCGAATATCGGCTCGACGCCGGAGACCCCGGACTATTACCAGCACACCTCTGGCGGCACCGCAGCCAACGCGTTCTATATCGACGACACCATTAACGTCGGCAACTGGACGGTCACGCCGGGCCTGCGTTATGAAAGCATTCGCACCCACGTGGACGATTCGTTCAACAACATCAGCCGCGAGAAAAGCTACAGCGAGCCGCTGCCGTCATTGAACGTGATGTACCACCTGTCTGACGCATGGAAACTGTTCGCCAACGCCAACACCTCGTTCGGCAGCATGCAGTATTTCCAACTGACCAAAGGCGGCAACGGCAACCAGCCGGCGCCGGGGCTGACGGCGGAAAAAGCGCGCACCTATGAGTTCGGCACCCGCTACGACGACACCGTGGTTAAGGCCGAGGCCACGCTGTTCTATATCGACTTCGATAACCAGCTGCAGTACATCAGCAACGACGTGGGCTGGACCAACATGGGCGCCACCAAGCACAAAGGCATCGAGCTGGCGCTCAGCTACGATCTCAGCGAGCTGAATCGGGCGCTCGACGGCGCCAGCGTCTACACCAGCTATACCTACACCAAGGCCAGCACCGACAAGGGCGACTTCGCCGGTAAAGATCTGCCGTTCTACTCGCGCCAGGTCTATACCGTCGGTACGCGTTACGCCACCGGCAGCTGGGTATGGAATCTGGACGGTTATGCGCAGTCGAAACAGCATTCGCCGGGCACCGGGCCGGAGTACATCACGCAGGAAAGCGCCGATGGCCAGTTCGGCAACATCGCCGGTTACATGGTGTGGAATATGCGCGGGGAATATAACTTCGGGCCGCAGCTGTCTAACCTGACGCTGGGCGCCGGGGTGAAAAACCTGTTCGATCAGCGCTACTTCACCCGCTCCAACGACAATAACTTCGGCAAGTACGTCGGCGAACCGCGCACCTTCTTCGTGCAGGGGTCGATCGCTTTCTGATACCCAGGCCCCGATGGGGCTTCGGTATCACCGACAATAAAGACGAAACAGGCGCGCCAGGTGCGCGCCCATCGGCGTCAAGGTGGTGTCCTTGCGTTGGATAAGATAAAACGTCGCTTTCGGCAGACGCTCTTCCAGCTCAAGCGGCACCAAATGCTTGCCCAGAATCGGATCCGAAATCACGTCCACCGACAGAATGCTGACAAAATCGCTCTGCGCCACCAGGCTGGTACAGGCCATAAAGGTCTCACAGGTCACGCTGATCGACGGCGCCATGCCCAAGTCCCCGAACAGATCGTGCAATAGCCGGTAATAACTGCCTTTCGGCGTCGGCATGGTCCAGTCGCAGTGCTGCAGCTGTTTCAGCGAGGTCGCCCCCTCCATCGGATGCCCTTTGCGCACCACCACCCGATACTCTTTTTCCATCAGCCGTTCATACTGCAGCTCGTTGTCGAGGCTGCTGGGGTAATAGGTATTGACGGTAAAATCCAGCTCGCCCTGGCGCAGTTCTGGGATCATCGACACCAGTTGCCCCTCGACGATGCGCACCTTCACGTTCGGATACTCACGGTGAAACTGGGTGACCACCTGCGGCATCACGGTGCGCGCAATGCTGCCGCCAACGCCGATATTCACCGTGCCGCCCGCCAACCCCAGCCGCTGCTGAATGTCTTCCTGCGCCACCCGCAGCTCTTCGAGGATCAGGCTGGCATGCTGGAAAAAGTTATCGCCGCAGTCGGTCAATACCACCCCCTGACTGCGGCGAATAAACAGCTTGGCGCCCAGCACCTCTTCCAGCTCCTGAATGGCTTTGGTCAGTGCAGGCTGGGAAAGGCGAGAGGTGCGGCTGGCGGCGCGGATGCTGCCCTGGCGGCTAACGTCCACAAATGCACGCAATTGGTGCAATTTTATCGAGGCTGGCATAGGCGAAAGGCGATAACCGTTATTTATCAATAGCAAGATATTGGCATCTTATTTAGCCAGATTCCATTGTGTACATTCGGAAAAAACATAATAAATAACCAAATTCTTATTTCGCTTAATTAAGCGCATTTTCTGCGCCAATAAGCGCCATTCACGGCAGTTAGTAACCAAACGCACCTTTTTCTTTGCAATAGCTTCACCGTCTGATTTCAGTTCAGAGCATAACTGCTGCCTGGAGCGATCCAGCGCGCGATAACTTATGAGATATCACTATGACTAATTCGCTTTCGATGTTGGTGGCCGATCTGTACCCGCAATTGCAGGCCTGGCGCCGCGACTTCCACCGCTATGCCGAATCCGGCTGGTTTGAGTTCCGCACCGCCACCCTGGTGGCGGAAGAACTCGATCGGCTGGGTTATCGTTTGCAGCTGGGCCGCGAGGTCATCAAGGCAGAGGCGCGCATGGGACTGCCCTCGTCCGATGAGCTGGAGGCGCAGGAACTGCGCGCCCGCAATCAGGGCGCGTTGGAAAAATGGTTGCCGCACTTTTCCGGCGGCTTCGCCGGCATCGTCGCAACGCTCGATACCGGCCGCTCCGGCCCGATTATCGCCTACCGCGTGGATATGGACGCCCTCGATCTCAACGAATTGCTGGAACCCGAGCACCTGCCGTTCCGTGAAGGGTTCGCCTCTTGCAACAGCGGCATGATGCATGCATGCGGTCATGACGGCCATACCACCATCGGCCTGGGGCTGGCGCACGTGTTCAAAAGCCTGGAGTCCCAGCTTAGCGGCACCGTCAAACTGATCTTCCAGCCGGCGGAAGAAGGCACGCGCGGCGCAAAATCGATGGTGGAGGCCGGCGTGGTGGACGACGTCGATTTCTTCACCGCAGTGCATATCGGCACCGGCGTGCCGGCCGGCGAGCTGGTGTGCGGCAGCGACAGCTTTATGGCCACCAGCAAGCTGGACGTTACCTTTCGCGGCGTCGCCTCCCACGCCGGCGCCAAGCCGGAAGACGGTCGCAACGCGCTGCTGGCAGCGGCGCAGGCTGCGCTGGGGCTTTACGCCATCCCGCGCCACAGCGAAGGCAGCTCGCGCATCAATGTCGGCGTGCTGCAGGCCGGCACCGGCCGCAACGTGATCGCCGATCGGGCGTTTATGAAGGTGGAGACGCGCGGCGCCACCAATGAGATCAACGCGTTCGTCTATCAACAGGCGCTGAACGCCATCGAAGGCGCAGCCAAAATGCACGGCGTCGCCTGCGACATCGCGCTGATGGGCGCGGCGCAGAGCAGCAAACCGACCCAACCGTGGGTGGATTACATCCGTCGCCAGGCGCAGCAGATAACCGAGCTGACCTCGGTGGTCGATCGCCGCGAACAGGCTGCGGGTTCGGAAGACGCCACCTACATGATGGAACGGGTGAAATCCCGCGGCGGCCAGGCCTCATATGTCATTTTCGGCACCGAGCTGAGCGCCGGACACCATAACGAGAAATTCGACTTCAACGAACAGGTGATGGCGGTGGCGGTGAAAACGCTGGCGTCGCTGGCGCTGAACCTGCCGACATTCGGGAGCGGAGCATGAGCAACTCAGAACTGCAGGCTTTTATCGACGACTACATTGACCAACGCCAGTCCCGCTTCAGCGCGCTGAGCGACGCGATTTGGGACCATCCGGAAACGCGCTTTAACGAGACCTATTCCGCCACGTTGCTGGCCGATGCGCTGGAACAGGAAGGCTTCTCGGTCGAGCGCGGCGTGGGCGACATCGAGACGGCGTTTATCGCCAGCTACGGCAGCGGTCACCCGGTTATCGCGCTGCTGGGCGAGTACGACGCGCTGGCCGGGCTGAGCCAGCGGTCCGGTTGCGCCACGCCGCAGCCGCTGGTGGAAAACGGCAACGGCCATGGCTGCGGCCACAATCTGCTGGGCACCGCGGCGCTGGCGGGCGCCTTCGCCGCCAAGGCGTGGATGCAGCAGAACCGGCTGACCGGCACCCTGCGCTTCTACGGCTGCCCGGGTGAAGAGGGCGGCTCCGGCAAAACCTTTATGGTGCGCGAAGGCCTGTTCGACGACGTCGACGCCGCCCTCACCTGGCACCCGGAAGGCTTCAGCGGCATGTTCAACACCAGTACGCTGGCCAACATTCAGGCGGCGTTTCACTTCAAGGGCGTCGCCGCCCATGCCGCCAACTCGCCGCACCTGGGGCGCAGCGCGCTGGACGCGGTGACGCTGATGAATACCGGCGCCAACTTCCTGCGCGAACATATCGTGCAAGAAGCGCGGCTGCACTATGCGGTCACCCACACCGGCGGCAGCTCCCCCAACGTGGTGCAGGCCGACGCCGAGGTGTTGTACCTGATCCGCGCACCGCAGCTCGACCAGGCGCAGGACATTTACCAACGGGTGATTAACATCGCCAAGGGCGCAGCGCTGATGACTGACACCCAGATGGAAGTGCGCTTCGACAAGGCCTGCTCCAACTATGTGCCAAACCGCAGTCTTGAACGCGCGATGTATCAAAACCTGTGTGATTTCGGTCTGCCCGAGTACAGCGACGCCGAACGCCGCTTCGCCGAGGAAATCCGCCAGACGCTGAGCCGCGACGATCTGCGCAACGCCAAACTCAACATTGCCCGCACCGGCGGTGCAGCCGGGCGCGAGTGGGTGCAACTGCTGGGAGATAAGGTGCTGATGGACGAGGTCGCTCCTTATGTGGAATCCGACGATCTGCTGTACGGCTCTACCGACGTTGGCGACGTGAGCTGGGTGGCGCCGACCGCCCAATGCTTTAGCCCCTGTTTCGCACTCGGCACTCCGCTGCACACCTGGCAACTGGTGGCGCAGGGCCGCACCGCTATCGCCCATAAGGGCATGTGCCTGGCCGGCAAGGTGATGGCGGCGACCGCCGTCGATCTGCTGAGCGACAGCGCCCTGCTGGCGCGCTGCCGCAGCGAGTTTGAGCGCCGGCGCGCCGAACAGCCGTACCGCTGCCCCATCCCGCAGGGGGTGAAGCCATCTCCATTGAAATAGCATGAACAGACAGGGCCCGGACAACCGGGCCACCAAGAATAATTATAAATAAATCAAATAATAACAATCACACAACAGAGCAAACACAGAGGGTAAAATCATGAGTGAGGCCACAACGCCAATCAATAAAAGCCCCGGACGCGTTTTTTACTGGGTGGAACGCATCGGCAATAAGATCCCCAATCCGTTTTTATTGTTCGTTTATTTGATCCTGGTGCTTATGCTGGCCACCGCGCTGTTTTCCTGGCTCGATGTGGCGGTGAAAAATCCGGCCACCGGCGAGCTCATCAAGGTGAATAACCTGATGAGCGTGGCGGGCATGCAGTGGATATTTCCCAATATCATCCATAATTTCAGCAGCTTTGCGCCACTGGGGGCTATTTTGGCGCTGGTGATAGGCGCCGGCCTGGCGGAAAAGGTCGGCCTGCTGCAGGCGCTGATGTATAAAATGGCCTCGCGCGTCAGCGCCCGCTACGCCAGCTATATGGTGCTGTTTATCGCCTTCTTCAGTCATATATCGTCGGACGCCGCGCTGGTGGTGATGCCGCCGCTCGGCGCGCTGATGTTTGTAGCGGTGGGTCGCCACCCGATAGCCGGACTGCTGGCGGCGATCGCCGGCGTCGCCTCCGGTTTTACCGCCAATCTGTTGATCGTCACCACCGACGTATTGCTTTCCGGCATCAGCACCGAAGCCACCAAAGCGGTGGATGGCGCGGTTCACGTCAGCGTGATAGACAACTGGTACTTTATGGCCACCTCCGTGATCGTGCTGACCATCGCCGGCGCGCTGCTCACCGACAAGTTTATCGAGCCCCGTCTGCCGAAGTGGCAAGGCGGCGCCGAAGACAAAATCGCAGCGCTGACCCCGCTGCAGAACCGGGGGCTGATGATGAGCGGCATCGCCGCGCTGGTGTTTATCGCCATCATCGCCGCTCTGGTGGTGCCGGAGGCCGCGCCGCTGCGTGACCCGAACACCGGTTCGGTGATCCCTTCCCCGTTCATCAAGGGTATTGTGCCGATCATCATCCTGTTCTTCTTCACCGTCGCCATTACCTATGGCGTAGTCACCAAACAGATCCGGCGGCCGGACGATATTCCCCACCACTTGCTCGATCCGATGAAAAGCATGGCGGGTTTTATCGTGATGGTGTTTCCGCTGTCGCAGTTCGTGGCGTTCTTTAACTGGAGCAACATGGGCAAGTTTATGGCCGTCGGTCTGACCGATATGCTGGAAGCCGCCGGCATGAGCGGCGCACCGGCATTTCTCGGCCTGATGTTCCTCTCCGCCTTCCTGTGTATGTTCATCGCCAGCGGCTCGGCGATCTGGTCAATTTTGGCGCCGATCTTCGTGCCGATGTTTATGCTGCTCGGTTTCCACCCGGCGTTCGCCCAGATGATCTTTCGCATCGCCGACTCTGCGGTGCTGCCGCTGGCGCCGATGTCGCCGTTCCTGCCGCTGTTCCTCGGCTTCCTGCAGCGCTACCGCAAAGACGCGCAGCTCGGCACCTATTACGTGTTGATCCTGCCCTATCCCGTGGTGTTCTTCAGCGTGTGGATTTTGCTGCTGCTGGTCTGGTATGCGCTAGGCTTGCCAATCGGTCCCGGCGTCTATCCGAAGCTGGGCTAAACGCCCCGCTATCTCGCCCCGCGCTGGTTCGCGGGGCAGATCCCCTCTTCCCCAAGCCCAGCAGAAAGATTGATCTTCCTCACTGACCAAGCGGCTCTGAGGATTATTTCATTGCCTTGCTAAACCGGTTCTTCTATTTTAGCTCACCATCTGACAACGACAAAAACAGGGATTAAGCATGATGAATCGCGTATGGGTACTGGGCGACGCCGTGATCGACCTGGTGCCGGAAAATGCCAACGGTTATCTCAAATGCCCCGGCGGCGCGCCGGCGAACGTGGCGGTGGGTATCGCCCGCTTGGGCGGCGACAGCGCCTTTATCGGCCGGGTGGGGCAAGACAGCTTCGGCGCCTTTCTGCAGCAGGTGCTGAGCGATGAAGGGGTGGATATTGACCATATGCTTTCGGATCCCGAACACCACACCTCCACGGTGGTGGTGGATCTCGATCAGCACGGTGAGCGCTCATTCACGTTTATGGTGCAGCCCAGCGCCGATCTGTTTTTGCAGCCCGACGATCTGCCGGCTTTCCAACGGGGCGAATGGCTGCACCTCTGCTCCATCGCGCTGTCGCAGGAGCCCAGCCGCAGCACGGCCTTTACGGCGATGGAACGCATGCGGGCAGTCGGCGGCCGGGTCAGTTTCGATCCCAACATCCGCGAAGAGGTCTGGCGTCAGCCGGAAGCGCTGCGCCCCTGCCTGCAAAAGGCGCTGCTGCTGGCGGATGTGGTGAAACTGTCGCGCGAAGAGCTGGCTTTCATCAGCCACCTTGACGATGTGGAGAACGGCATCCGCTGGATGATGCAAACCTATCCGCTGCGCCTGCTGCTGGTGACGCTAGGCGGCGACGGCGTCTGCGTACACGATGGGCATCGCCTGCGCCATTTCCGCGCGCCGTCGGTCGTGCCGGTCGATACCACCGGCGCCGGCGACGCGTTTGTCGCCGGGCTGTTAGCGGCGCTGGCGCGCCTTCACGCATTGCCGCAGGACTCGCAATGGCCGGCGGTTATCGCCCAGGCTCAGGCCTGCGGCGCGCTGGCCACCACCGCCAAGGGCGCCATGACCGCCCTGCCTCACGCCGAAGAGCTGGCCGCTTTTCTGCGTTGATCCCCTGCATCCACGGCGATCCCCTGGGCGCCGTGGTCTTTTAACCCGCGATTTGCGCGCTCGATCACAATAGCTGAATCGGGTTAGCAAACTTGATTGCCAGTCCGCTCCTCGATCGTTATCTTTCGCCATGAAAAACCGGTTTAGCAATTTAGCAAAAAATAATAACAACCCTTCCCGGATGATAGACGATGATGAAAAAACTCAGCTATTTGGCGATAACAACAGGGCTTTTCCTCTCCACGTCTGCCGCTGCAGCCTCCGGCGGCGGCGGCATCGAGGCGCGCCTCAACGCGCTGGAACAACGCCTGGCGCAGGCGGAACAGCGCGCCGCTCAGGCTGAAACTCGCGCCACCGCGGCGGAACGCCGGGCGCAACAGCTGGAACAGCGCACCGCCAGCACCGAAAGGCAAACCGCGCAGGTCGTGCAGCGCGCCGCCGCGCTTGAAACGCAATCCTCTCCGACCAGCGCGCTGAAACTGAACGGTTTCAACGATCTGAAACTGTACGGCGACGTGGAGTTCAATCTGGACGGCGCCAGCCGCAGCGGCCAGCTGACGTCGCTGAAAGGCAGCGACCACAAGGACTGGAAACCCGGCAACAAAGAGCGCTGGGACATCAATGGCCGCATTCTGGTCGGGCTGGACGGTTACCGCCGCAATCCGGACGGCAACTTCTCCGGCTTCAGCGTCCAGCCGCTGGCGGACATGAGCGGCAAAATGAACCTGGACGACGCCGCTTTCTTCTTCGGCAATGAAAAGAACTGGCAAACCAAAATCGGCCGCTTCGAAGCCTACGACATGTTCCCGCTGAATCAGGACACCTTCATTCAATACTCCGGCAATACCGCCAACGACCTGTACGCCGACGGCTTCGGCTATATCTACATGATGAAAGAAGGCCGCGGCCGCAGCAGCGGCGGCAACCTGATGCTGAGCAAATACGCCGGGGATGTCTATTTCGAACTGAACACGCTGGTGGAAGACGGCACCTCGCTGTTCCAGGACAACAGCTACCACGGCAATGCGCTGGAAAATAAGAAAAACGTCGCCTATTTGCGCCCGGTGATCGCCTGGAAGAAAGACGCCTTCAGCATCGCGGCGGCGATGGAAAGCAACGTGGTGAATAACGCTTACGGCTATCAGGACAGCCAGGGCCGCTTCGTCGACCAATCCAAGCGCAACGGCTACGGCATGACGATGAGTTGGAACAACAGCGCCGCCAATCCGGATAACGGCGTGGTGGCCAACCTGAGCACCGCCTATCTGGATGCCTCAGGCGAGCAAGACTTCACCGCCGGCGTCAACGTGCTGTGGCGACGCTTCGAACTGGGTTATATCTATGCCCATAACAATATCAAAGAGTTCAATACCGCCGGGATCGCCGCCGATATCCACAACCCGCTCAGCGAACCGGGCAACTACGACATCCACACCGTTCACGCGTCGTATCAGATACCTAACATTATGAATATGAAGAATTTCAACCTGTATTTAGGCGCCTATGTGTCGCTGCTGGAAGCCAACGCCGACAACAAGATCGCCAACGGCGACAACGACCAGCGTTACGGCATGCGCGCCAGATTCAAGTATTTCTTCTGACATCGATTCACGGCGCTGCGCCGCAAACTGCGCGGCGGCATTTTTATTTAGCAAGGGGACAACATGGACATTACCGCAACCGCCAACGCGCTGTTGCCGCTGCTCGGCGGTAAAGAGAACATCGCCAGCGCCGCCCACTGCGCCACGCGCCTGCGCCTGGTGCTGGTGGACGACAGCAAGGTGGACAAAGAGGCCATCGGCAAACTGGACGGCGTTAAAGGCTGCTTCAGCAACGCCGGTCAGATCCAGGTGATCTTCGGCACCGGACTGGTCAACAAGGTGCATGCGGAATTCATCAAGGCGGCGGGCGTCAGCGAATCCAGCAAGGCCGAAGCCGCCGATATCGCGGCGAAAAAGCTCAACCCGCTGCAGCGCATCGCGCGCCTGCTGTCGAACATCTTCGTGCCAATCATCCCGGCGATCGTCGCTTCCGGCCTGTTGATGGGGCTGCTCGGCATGGTGAAAACCTACGGCTGGGCCGATGCCAACAGCGCGCTGTTCATCATGCTGGATATGTTCAGCTCGGCGGCGTTCATTATCCTGCCGATTCTGATCGGTTTCACCGCCGCACGCGAATTCGGCGGCAATCCCTATCTGGGCGCCACGCTCGGCGGCATTTTGACGCATCCGGCGTTGACCAATGCCTGGGGCGTCGCCGGCGGGTTCCACACCATGAATTTCTTCGGTCTGGACATCGCCATGATCGGCTACCAGGGCACGGTATTTCCGGTGCTGCTGACGGTGTGGTTCATGAGCCTGTTGGAAAAACGTCTGCGTAAGGTGATCCCCAACGCGCTCGATCTGATCCTGACGCCGTTCCTGACGGTGGTGATCTCAGGCTTTGTCGCCCTGCTGTTTATCGGCCCCGCCGGCCGTGCGCTGGGCGACGGCATCTCCTTCGTGCTCAGCACGCTGATCGCTCATGCGGGGTGGTTCGCCGGGCTGCTGTTCGGCGGCCTCTATTCCGCTATCGTCATTACCGGCATCCACCACAGTTTCCACGCGGTAGAGGCCGGGCTGCTCGGCAACCCCACTATCGGCGTCAACTTCCTGCTGCCGATTTGGTCGATGGCCAACATCGCTCAGGGCGGCGCCTGCCTGGCGGTCTATTTCAAAACCCGCGACGCCAAAATCAAAGCCATTGCGGTGCCTTCGGCCTTTTCCGCCATGCTCGGCATCACCGAGGCGGCGCTGTTCGGCATCAATCTGCGCTTCGTGAAACCGTTTCTGGCGGCGCTGGCGGGCGGCGCGCTCGGCGGGGCCTGGGTGGTGGCCAACCATGTCGGCATGAACGCGGTCGGGCTGACGGCGATCCCCGGCATGGCGATCGTGCAGGCCAGTTCTCTGGTCAGCTATATCATCGGTCTGGCGATCGCGTTTGGCAGCGCCTTTGTTCTCTCCCTGCTGCTGAAATACAAAACGGACGCGCAATGATGGAAGAACTCAGCTTAATCAAACAGGCAATGCGGGCGGTCATGAACGGCCAGCCGCTCGCGCTGCGCGATCCGCACCGCCCGGCCTGGCATCTGGCGCCCAGCGTTGGCCTGCTGAACGATCCCAACGGCTTTATCCAGCACAACGGCGTTTATCATCTGTTTTATCAGTGGAATCCGCTGGGTTGCGATCATCGCAACAAATGCTGGGGACACTGGCAGTCGGCCGATTTGCTGCGTTGGGAGCACCAACCAATCGCCCTGGCGCCCAGCGCCTGTTACGACAGCCACGGCTGTTACTCCGGCTCGGCGGTGGCGGCGGAAGGCAAAATCACGCTGATCTACACCGGCAACGTGAAATTCCCAGACGGCTCACGCACCGCTTACCAATGCCTGGCTCAGGAAAGCGAACGGGGCGAATACCGCAAGCTCGGGCCGGTGCTGCCGCTGCCGGAGGGCTACAGCGGTCACGTACGCGATCCGAAAGTGTGGCGTCATCAAAATGACTGGTACATGGTGCTCGGCGCGCGTGACCTGCAGGATCGCGGTAAGGTGCTGCTGTTTCGTTCCAGCAATCTGCGTGACTGGCAATCGCTGGGCGAGATCGCCGGTTCCGGTCTGAACGGCTTAGAGGAATTCGGCTACATGTGGGAGTGCCCGGATCTGTTCACGCTGGACGGCTCCGATGTGTTGATCTGCTGCCCGCAGGGGCTGGCGCCGCAGCCGGAACGCTATCTCAACCGTTATCAGGCCGGCTATCTGCTCGGCAAGCTGGATTACCGGCAGGCGGCCTTCAGCCACGGCGAATTCCGCGAGCTGGACGCCGGCTTCGAGTTCTACGCGCCGCAGACGACACTGGCGGAAGATGGCCGGCGCCTGCTGTTCGGCTGGATGGGCGTGCCCGAGCAAGATGAAGAAGCCCATCCGACGCGCCGTTACGGCTGGATCCACACCATGACCTGCCCGCGCGAGCTGTCGCTGCGGCATGGCCGCCTCCACCAGCGCCCGGCGCGCGAGCTGCAACAGCTGCGCGGTGAGCGAGCAGGCTGGCAAGGCCGCGCCGATGACGCCCCCGCCTATGCGCTGGGGGCCGCGGAGTTGCAAATGACGCCGCAGGGCGCGTTCAGCGCAACCTTTGGCGACACGATGACGCTGAACTGGGACGGCGAAAGGCTGCAGCTGACGCGCACTTCCCTGACCGACGGCCGGCCGGAGCACCGTTACTGGCGCGGCTCGGTCACGCATCTGCAACTGCTGTTCGATCGTTCCAGCGTGGAAATTTTCATCAACCGCGGCGAGGCGGTGATGAGCGCGCGCTACTTCCCGGCTGGTGAGCCGCAACTGCGGCTGTGCGGGAGCGCGCCGCTGGCGTTGGAATACTGGCCGCTGACGCCATGCATGCTAGAATGACGCATCCTCCGATGACTTCAGATGGCGTCAGTGAAAAAAAATAAACGCATTACCATCAGTGACATCGCCACGCTGGCCGGGGTGTCGAAATCGACCGCCAGCCTGGTGCTGAACGGCCGCAGCAAGGAATATCGGGTGTCCGACGACACCCGCGATCGCGTTCTGGCGCTGGCGCACGAACACCATTATCAGCCCAGCATCCACGCCCGCTCTTTGCGCTCCAACCGCAGCCACACGCTGGGGCTGGTGGTGCCGGAGATGACCAACTACGGCTTTGCGGTGATTTCGCGCGAGCTGGAAACGCTGTGCCGCGAAGCCGGTCTGCAGCTGCTGATCGCCTGCACCGATGAAAACCCGGCGCAGGAGATGATGGCGGTGAACAGTCTGGTGCAGCGGCAGGTGGATGGCTTGATCGTCGCCTCCAGCCAGTTGAACGACGCGGAATACCAGAAGATCAACGCCGGGCTGCCGGTGGTGCAGATGGACCGTCTGATCGCCGGCTCCGAACTGCCGCTGGTGATCACCGATTCGGTCAATTCGACTGCCGACCTAGTGGAAAAGGTCGCGCGCCAACATCCGGATGAGATCTATTTTCTCGGCGGGCAGCCGCGCATTTCGCCGACCCGCGATCGCCTCGCCGGCTTCCAGCTTGGCCTGGAGCGCGCCGGCATCAGATGCAAACCGGAATGGATCATCAACGGCAACTATCACCCCAGCTCAGGTTACGAGATGTTTGCCCAGCTGTGCGCACAGCTGGGGCGTCCGCCTAAAGCGCTGTTTACCGCCGCCTGCGGCCTGCTGGAAGGCGTATTGCGTTATCTGACTCAGCATCAGCTGATGGAGAGCGACATTCACCTGTGCAGCTTCGACGATCACTACCTGTTCGACTGCATGACGCTGAAGATAGACACGGTCGCGCAAGACTGCCTGGCACTGGCGCAACATAGCTTCGACCAAGTCACCGCGCTTATCGACGAACGGCCGCTGGAACAGAGCGCGCTTTATCTGCCGGGCCGTATCCACTGGCGTCATGCCGGTTCCCGGGCTTTGTTAGCCGGGGAGTGATATCTCAGAATCAATAAAAAAGGGCGCCTGAGCGCCCTTTATCGTTTTGCTGCCGCTACTTGGCGGCGCCCTCCATGCCCACCAGCCCCACTTTCAGGTAGCCGGCTTTACGCAGGGTGTCCATCACGCTCATCAGCGTTTCATAGTCCACGCTCTTGTCCGCCTGGAAGAAGATGGTGGTTTCTTTGTTAGCCTGGGTACGTTGATCCAGCACCGAAGTCAGCTGATCGGCATTCACCGGCTGATCGCCGACGTAGAGCTGCTTGTCGGCCTTCACCGACAGGAACACCGGTTTTTCCGGCCGCGGCTGCGGCTTGGCGGAAGAAGCCGGCAGATCGACGCGGATATCTACCGTTGCCAGCGGCGCGGCCACCATAAAGATGATCAACAGCACCAACATGACGTCGATAAACGGCGTCACGTTGATTTCATGCAGTTCGCCGCTGTCGTCCAGATCTTCATTTAAGCGCATCGCCATGACTCACCCCGCCCGCAGTTGGTGCGCGTGCTGTGAGCGCTTGGCTTCCGCCGTCGCGGCCAGATCCAGATCGCGGCCCTGCAGCAGCATGACCTGCGCCGCCACGTCGCCCACCTGCGCACGGTGGCCGCTGATGACGCGGGCGAAGATGTTGTAGATAACGACGGCAGGGATCGCCGCCACCAGGCCCAGCGCGGTCGCCAGCAGCGCTTCCGCGATGCCCGGCGCCACAACCGCCAGGTTGGTGGTCTGCGAATGGGCGATGCCGATGAAGCTGTTCATGATGCCCCACACGGTGCCGAACAGGCCGACGAACGGCGAGATGGCGCCGATGGTGGCGAGGAAGCCGTTGCCGCGGCCCATGTTGCGGCTGTAGGCCGCCACGCGGCGCTCGAGACGGAAGCCGGTGCGCTCTTTGATGCCGTTGTTGTCGTTGGATTCCGCAGACAGCTCCAGCTCGTTTTGCGCATCGTTCAGCAATACCGCGCTGACGCTCTCCGGGGCGAAGTTTTGCGCCAGCTCGGAGGCTTCATCCAGCGAGCGCGCTTCGGCCAGCGCCAACTGCTCGCGGCGCAGACGGCGCTTGGCGCGCAGCAGTTCGCTGCCTTTGGAGAACAGAATGGTCCAGGTCACGATCGAGGCCAGCACCAGGCCGATCATTACCGCTTTCACCACCGCGTCGGCGTGCTGGTACATGCCCCAAACGGACAGGTCCATGCCGCGGGTTTCCGGTGGCTGGATCGTTGGCGCCGGGTTCACCGGCGTGATGCTCTCCGGCGCGGCGGCTGCCGCAGGTGCAGGCGCGGTGGTCGGCGCAACGCTTTCGGCAACGGCCGGATTGCTCGCCGGCGCGGCCTGCGCGCTGCCGGCCAGCCCCACGACCAGCACCATAGAAGCCATCAGGCTGCGGCCGAAGGCCTTGCCCCACTGCGCCCGGCCCTGGCCGAACGATCCTTGATTTAAATTCTTGCCAGCCGTTTTCACGCTGTGCCTCCACCCATTACCGATCAAAATTAAGGAATAATTCAGCGTGCGATCATATCAAACCAACCGGGGATTGATAGTAGTTCTCATTATTATTTACCAAATAAACGAGAAAATTTTAGCCAGCCCCGCCACAAAGCGCCAATCTGCGTCCGTTCACCGCCAACTGCCCCTTTTATAGGGTTATTTCGTTACTTTTCTCCCACAACGACGCAACAACGCCGCGCTGCCGAACGGCGTCTTGACCGATGAATGGGCTTCTCTCTCGCACCACGGCAGAAGGATGAGGCGAGAAATGCGCGCCCGACAGACAATTATAGCCGTTTCTATATCTGGAAGTTAAAACGTCTGGATGGCTATATTAACTCATGTTAACGTAAGGGCTATCGCAAACGGGCACGTGCAGAGCAACCAGAGGTGAGCCAGGTACCATGACGTCAAAACATATCGAAACCACGCTGATCGGCGCCGGCCGCAGCCAGCGTTACACCCAGGGCTCCGTCAATCCCGTCACGCAACGCGCCTCTTCTTTAGTCTTCGACTCCGTCGCTGCCAAAAAACACGCCACCGCGCAACGCGCCCACGGCGAGCTGTTTTACGGCCGACGCGGCACCCTGACCCACTTCGCCCTGCAGGATGCGATGGTGGAGCTGGAGGGCGGCGCCGGCTGCGTGCTGTACCCCTGCGGCGCGGCGGCGGTGGCCAATGCGATTCTGTCGTTCGTCGGCGCCGGCGATCACCTGCTGGTCACTGGTTCGGCGTACGAACCGACCCAGGATTTCTGCACCCATATCCTCGGCCGCATGAACGTCAGCACCACCTATTTCGATCCGCTGATCGGCGCCGATATCGCCACGTTGATCCAACCCAACACCCGCGTGGTGTTCCTGGAATCCCCCGGCTCCATCACCCTGGAAGTGCAGGACATTCCGGCGATGGTGCAGGCCATTCGCGCCGTGGCGCCGGAGGTGGTGATCATGATCGACAATACCTGGGCGGCGGGCGTGCTGTTCAAGGCGTTGGATTTCGACATCGATATCTCCATTCAGGCCGGCACCAAATACCTGATCGGCCATTCCGATTACATGCTCGGCACCGCCGTCGCCAACGCGCGCTGTTGGGAGCAACTGCGCGAGTACTCCTATCTGATGGGGCAGATGGTGGATGCCGACACCGCCTACATGGCGAGCCGCGGCCTGCGTACCCTGAGCGTGCGCCTGAAGCAGCACGAACGCAGCAGCATTGAGGTCGCCAACTGGCTGGCCGAACGGCCGGAGGTGGCGACGGTCAATCACCCGGCCCTGCCCAGTTGCAAAGGCCACGAGTTCTATCGCCGCGACTTCAGCGGCTGCAACGGGCTGTTCTCCTTCGTGCTGAAAGAGCGGCTGGATGAGGCGCAGTTGGCCGCCTACCTGGACAACTTCAGCCACTTCAGCATGGCCTACTCCTGGGGCGGCTTCGAGTCGCTGATCCTGGCCAACCAGCCGGAAGAACTGGAAGCGATCCGCCCGGCGGGCGGCGTCGATTTTTCCGGCACGCTGGTGCGGTTGCATATCGGTCTGGAGAACGTCGAAGACCTGATCGCCGATCTGGCGGCCGGCTTCGATCGCCTCAACGGCGTGCGCTAAGGCGGATTCCGATAATTTTCTTCGTCTCGTTTAATGTCGGCTTAAGCTATTAGCGGTACACTAACCGGGTAACTGTCAGATACGGTAACCGCCGCATCCTGGAGAACGTGACCCCGGGCGCAACCGGCATGCAACAGGACATAAAATGGATGTATTACGAGAGATTATTCATGCGCTTTGGCAGCAGGACTTCATCGCCCTCGCCGATCCAAGCGTAATTTGGGTGGTTTACGCCGTACTTTTCACCACTCTGTTTTTGGAAAACGGACTGCTGCCCGCCTCCTTCCTTCCCGGTGACAGCCTGCTGCTGCTGTCGGGCGCGCTGATCGCCAAAGGCGTGATGGGCTTTGCCCCCACTCTGCTGATACTGACCGCCGCCGCCGGGCTCGGCTGCTGGCTGAGCTATATCCAGGGCCGCTGGCTGGGCCACACCGGCCTGGTGAAGAGCTGGCTGCTGCAACTGCCGGCACAGTACCACCAGCGCGCGCACAACCTGTTCAACCGCCACGGGCTGACGGCGCTGCTGATCGGCCGCTTCCTCGGTTTCGTACGCACCCTGCTGCCGACCATGGCCGGCATTTCCGGGCTCAACAGCTCGCGCTTCCAGGTGTTCAACTGGCTGAGCGCGGCGATCTGGGTCTGCGCGCTGGTCGGCCTCGGCTACGCGTTCAGCCAAATCCCTCTGGTGAAACGCTATGAAAGCCAGGTGATGACCGGCCTGATGCTGCTGCCGCTGCTGCTGCTGTTCGTCGGCCTGCTGGGCGCCATGCTGGTGATCTGGCGTAAAAAACGCGCCGCCTCTTCCTGAACCGGGCGCGCTACAGCGCCTTCTCGACCAACGCCAGACTGGCAGGCAGTTTGTTCACCAGCGTATCCACCGCCAGCCGCACCTTCAGCGGCAGGTGAGGCGTGTGCGGCCACACCGCATGCGCTTCAAAGGCGGCGCCCGGCCGATCGCGCAGCAAGCGCACCAGCGCCCCGCTCAGCAACTGCTCACGCACCAGCCAGCACGGCAGCCAGGCAATGCCGAAACCCGCCGTCGCCGCATCCGCAATCGCCTGCAGGTCGTCCATTTGCAGCCGGTTATTCGGCATCACGTCCTGCGGCTTGCCGTCGCTATCCAATACCAACCAGCTGCGCCGCGCGCCGGCGCGCATATAGGTCACCGCCTCATGCTGCGCAAGTTGCTCGATGCTGTGCGGTTCGCCGCACCGCTGCAGATAGGCCGGCGAGGCGCACAGCGCCATGCGGTGATCGCCGATGCGGCGCGCCACCAAGCCGCTGCTGTTGGCCAGCGTACCGTTGCGAATCGCCATATCGAAGCCGTCCTCAATCAGGTCCACCACCCGATCGCTGAACGACAGCTCCAGCTCCAACCCAGGATGCTCGCGCGTCAGTTCGGTCAGCAGCGGCGCAATGCACATGCGGCCAAACAGCACCGGCATCGACACCCGCAGCCGGCCGCTGACCTGTCGTTTCCCCGACTCCAGCAGCGTTTCCGCGCCACGGATCTCCTCCAGCGCCCGCAGGCAGCGCTCATAAAACAGCGCACCGTCGTCGGTCAGGCTCTGGCTGCGCGTGGTGCGATGAAACAGCCGCACCCCCAGCCGCTGTTCCAGCCGGGCAATGGTTTTGCCGACCGCCGAACGCGAAAGATGCAGCCGACTGGCCGCCAACGCAAAACTGCCCGCCTCCACGGCGGTAACGAATACCGAAATGCCGCTCAACCGATCGCTCATGATTTGTCGCCCTGAAAGAAACAATCTGCGGAAATCTTATCGCCACTGGCGAACCTTCATCAACGATATTATCGACAGGTCGTTAATCGCAGACTTTGGAGAACATCATGACCGACACGATGCAACGCTGGACGATGAGCGCCCTGGGGCGTGAGCACCTGCAGCTGACCACCGACGCGATCCCGCAGCCGGGGCCGCGCGAGATCAGAGTGAAAGTGAAGGCTATCTCACTCAATTACCGTGACAAACTGATGATAGAAAGCGGCATGGGGCTCACGCTGCCGCAGCCGTTCACGCCCGCCTCGGACATGGCCGGCGAGGTCGATGCCATCGGCCCCGGCGTCAGCCGCTTTCAGCCCGGCGCGCGCGTCATTTCCACCTTCAGCCCCGGTTGGCTCGACGGCGAGCAAAAACCCTACGGCGATGCGCGCCGGGTGCCTTATCACACCCTCGGCGGTTTTTATCAGGGCGTGCTGGCGGAATACGTGATAGTGCATGAAGATTGGCTGGTGGCGGCGCCGGCGTCGCTGGACGATGTTCAGGCCAGCACCTTGCCGTGCGCCGGGCTGACCGCCTGGTTCGCACTGGTGGAGCAAGGCAGGCTGCGCGCCGGCGACTCGGTATTGGTGCAAGGCACCGGCGGCGTGGCGCTGTTCGCGCTGCAGATCGCCAAAGCGCACGGCGCCGAGGTGTACGTCACTTCCGGCAGCGACGAAAAATTGGCGCGCGCCAAGGCGCTGGGCGCCGACCGCGGCATCAATCGCCTGCATGGCGACTGGGTGGAGAAGGTCTATCAGTTGACCCAGGATCGCGGCATCGACCATGTGGTGGATACCGTGGGCGGCACCAACCTCGGCAACTCGGTGCGCGCCGTGGCGGTGGGAGGACGCATCTCGGTAATAGGCATCCTGGAAGGCAACGAAATTTCCGCCCCCGCCGGCCCGCTGCTATTAAAATCCGCAGTGATTCAGGGCATCGGCGTCGGCCACCGCCGCGCGCTGGAAGACCTGGTGCGCGCCGTGGACGCCGTCAACCTGCAGCCGGTGATCGACCAGGTATACCGCTTCGATCAGCTGCCGCAGGCGCTGGATCACCTCGATCGCGGGCCATTCGGCAAGATCGTCTTAACCCCATAAATGCGGCTCAGCCCTCCAGCAACAGCGGGTTGGCCTCGCGCAGCCGGGCGACTTCATCGCTCGGCGTCATGCCGAACAGCCGTTTGAACTCGCGGCTGAACTGCGACGCGCTTTCGTAGCCGACGCGGATCGCCGCCGTGCTGGCCTTCAGACCGTCATGAACCATCAACAGGCGCGCCTTATGCAGCCGGTACGACTTCACGTACTGCAGCGGCGAGGTGTTGGTCACCGCCTTGAAGTTGTGGTGGAACGCCGAGACGCTCATGTTGACCTCGCTGGCCAACTGCTCGACGTTGATGCTGTCGGCATACTGATGTTCGATACGCCGCAGCGCCTTGGCGATCTGGCTGAAGTGGGTATGCCGATTGACCAACTCCTGCAGCGACGCGCCGCAGGCGCCGCGCAGCACATAATAGAGAATCTCCCGTACGATCTGCGGCCCAAGCACCCGGGCGTCGAGCGGATTGGCCATCACGTCGAGCAGACGCTCGGTGGCGCACAGCAACTCTTCCGTCATTTCCGCCAGGTTCACCCCGTTGCTCTCCGCGCGCGGTTGCATCAGGTAGTCGTCATCGCCGATGTCGATCAGCAAGTCCTGCAGCATTTGGGTATCGATATTGACCGCCAACCCAACCAGCGGCAGTTCCGGGCTGGCGAAGGTTTCGCATTCAAACGGCAGCGGCACCGTCATCAGCAGGTAGTTGCGCGGATCGTATTGGAACTTCTTATTGCCGCAATAGCCGACCTTGTGCCCCTGAAAAACAATGACGATCCCCGGTTCATACATCACCGGCTGACGCGGGCTGTGGCGATCGACATACAAAATCTTCACCCGCGGCACCGGCGACGGCGTGTAGCCGTTGCCGCTGGCGATAGCCATCGCCTGGCGCGCCATGCGGCTGCGCAGCGCATCGATTTCAATCACGGAAACACCCTCTTACAGTCAGAACGATTCGGCATAAATCATAATTTAAAACTCGCCATTTCTACAGCCAGTTGTAGAAATAGGCAAGAACCAAACAGGAATGTGCATTGTGCGTTGCCGCCCGGTTCCTGACAATACGGGCCAGATACTTTTGCGCCACTTTGGCGCCCGCCTGACAGAAAGAGAGAAATCAACCATGCACAACTTCATTCTGCATACCCCAACCAAAATCCTGTTCGGCAAGGACCAAATTGCCGACGTGGCCGGCCAAATCCCGGCGGACGCGCGCATCCTGATCACCTACGGTGGCGGCAGCGTAAAGAAAAACGGCGTGCTGGATCAGGTGCATAGTGCGCTGGCCGGCCGCGACGTGCGGGAGTTTTCCGGCATCGAGCCTAACCCGACCTACGAAACGCTGATGAAAGCGGTCGAGGTGGTGAAAGCGGAAAACATCGATTTCCTGCTGGCGGTCGGCGGCGGTTCGGTGGTTGACGGCACCAAGTTCATCGCCGCCGCCGCCCGTTATACGGCCAGCAACGACGCCTGGCACATTCTGCAGACCGTCGGCAGCCACATCGCCGACGCGGTGCCGATGGGCTGCGTGCTGACGCTGCCGGCCACCGGCTCCGAGTCCAACAGCGGCGCGGTGATCACCCGCAAAAGCAGCGGCGACAAGCAGCACTTCTTCTCTCCGCTGGTGCAGCCGCGCTTCGCCGTACTGGATCCGGTGGTGACCTACTCGCTGCCGCCCCGCCAGATCGCCAACGGCGTGGTCGACGCCTTCGTGCACACCCTGGAGCAGTATCTGACCTACCCGGTCGACGCCAAGGTGCAGGATCGCTTCGCCGAAGGCCTGCTGTTGACCCTGCTGGAAGACGGCCCGCGCGCGCTGGCCGAGCCGGAGAACTATGCGGTGCGCGCCAACGTGATGTGGAGCGCCACCATGGCGCTGAACGGCCTGATCGGCGCCGGCGTGCCGCAGGACTGGGCGACCCACATGCTGGGCCACGAGCTGACCGCCATGCACGATCTCGACCACGCGCAAACGCTGGCCATCGTGCTGCCGGCGCTGCTGCACGAGAAGAAAGCGCAGAAGCGCGAAAAACTGCTGCAGTACGCTGAACGCGTCTGGGGCCTGCGCGAAGGCAGCGAAGACAGCCGGATCGACGGCGCCATCGCCGCCACCCGCGCCTTCTTCGAACAGATGGGCGTGCCGACCCGCATGGCGGATTATCAGCTCGACGGCAGCAGCATTCCGGCGCTGCTCGACAAGCTCCATCAGCACGGCATGACCGCCCTGGGCGAGCATCAGGACATCACCCTGGACGTCAGCCGCCGCATTTATGAAGCGGCGCGTTAATCGCAAAACGGCGATTTTTTGCTAGGCTTTAGTCTCCGCCAGCCATTTTTCGCCGCATCCTGCGCCCGGCCGATCACCGGGCGCAGTCGGGCGCTTCAGCGCCGCCGATCGTTTCGCACCACTCGTCTTACCGCTCATTCGCAGGGAGAGCGGGGAGAAAATGGCCCTCCCGCCACCGCTGAAATTAGGCTGGCAAACCCGGCAACCGCCCATTTTGCCAACTAGAATTTATCTATAGCCGTTTCGGCGCCGCAGGCGCCGCAATCCGTACACAAGGAGATGCGCATGACAACGCAACAACCCATCATCAAACTCCACGATGGTAATCTGATGCCGCAGTTGGGTCTCGGCGTTTGGCAGGCGAGTATTGAAGAGACCACCCGCGCGGTGAGCAAAGCGCTGGAGATCGGTTACCGCTCCATCGACACCGCCGCGATTTACAAGAACGAGGAAGGCGTCGGCGCCGCGCTGCAGTCCAGCTCGCTGCCGCGCAGCGACCTGTTCATCACCACCAAGCTGTGGAACGACGATCAGGGCGATCCGCTGGCGGCGCTGGAAAGCAGTCTGGAAAAGCTCAAGCTGGACTATGTGGATCTGTATCTGATCCACTGGCCGCGCCCGCAGCAGGATCAATACGTCTCCGCCTGGCGCGAGCTGATCAAGCTGCGCGAACAAGGCCTGGTGAAAAGCATCGGCGTATGCAACTTCCATACGCCGCACCTGCAGCGTCTGTTGGATGAAACCAACGTGGCGCCGGTCGTCAACCAGATCGAGCTGCACCCGCTGCTGCAACAGCGCCAGCTGCGCGCCTGGAACGCCACGCACCATATCGCCACCGAATCCTGGAGCCCGCTGGCGCAAGGCGGTGAAGGCGTGTTCGACCAGCCGCTGATCAAGGCGCTGGCCGAAAAATACGAGAAAACCCCGGCGCAGATTGTGGTGCGCTGGCACCTGGACAGCGGTCTTATCGTCATCCCGAAATCGGTCACGCCGTCGCGGATTCGCGAAAACTTCGAGGTGTTTGATTTCAAACTCGATAAAGATGAACTGGGCGAGATCGCCAAGCTGGATGTCGGCAACCGCCTCGGGCCGGATCCGGATACCCTGTAATCTCCCCCCAAGCCCTCTCCGGCCGGAGGGGGCTTTTCCTTCCCGCACATTGCTCCTTTGCGCCGCCTGACGTTATGATGACGACGCCGGAGGCTCCGCCCGCCGGTTAACGCCGTTAAAAAACAGACAAGCACGGAGCACCATGAAATTCTCTTTCTCACACGGGTCACGGCTGGGCATGCTTTGCGTCATGCTGGTGCTGGCGGGTTGCGCCGGCAAGAAACAGCGCGTCAGCTACGATCGCCACGCCTTCGATAGCGCCATCAAAGACGCCGCCAGCGAATACGGCGTAGACGCCAAGCTGATCACCGCCATGATCCAGGTGGAGTCCGGTTTCAACCCCGCCGCAGTGAGCAGATCCAATGCGATCGGCCTGATGCAGCTGAAAGCCGATACCGCCGGCTGCGACGCCTATCGCTACAAAGGCAAACGCGGTTGCCCGGACGATGACGATCTGCGGGATCCCGACACCAATATCGATCTCGGCGCCGCCTATCTGGCCACCTTGCAAAAACAACAGCTTAAAGGGATAGCCAATCCCGTCACGCTGCGCTACGCCACCATCATCGCCTACGTCAACGGCACCGGGGCACTGCTGCGCACCTTCTCCAGCAACCGTCAGCAGGCCATCGCGATGATTAACAACCTGTCGCCGGAGGCCTTTAACTGGCACGTGCGCAAATACCATCCCGCGCCGCAGGCGCCGCGCCATTTGATGAAAGTGGAAGCCGCGTACGAGCAGCTGTGACGCTCAACAGTGAAAAGGAGAACCCGGGGGTTCTCCTTTTTGTTTACGCATGCGGTGCGGCCGTTACGGCTTGGCTTTGCGAATCGGTTTGCGCGGCGGCCGGTTGGACGGCGTGCGCTGCCGATTGATATCGGTATGTTTGGTCAGCGCCGGCCGGGTATGGCGCTGCAGCCGTTTCGCTTCGCGCTGTTCGTCGATGCTCGGCGCCGGCACCAGACAATCGCGGCGGCTGCCGATCAGGTGCTTCAGGCCCATCTCTTCCAGCCCGGCGCGGATCAGCGCCCAGTTGGCCGGATCGTGGTAACGCAGCAGCGCCTTGTGCAGGCGGCGCTGGCGATCGCCGCGCGGCACCACCACGTCTTCGCTCTTGTACCCCACCTTGCTCAGCGGGTTTTTGCCGCTGTAATACATGGTGGTGGAGTTGGCCATCGGCGAAGGATAGAAGTTCTGCACCTGATCGAGGCGGAAACGGTTCTTCTTCAGCCACAGCGCCAGGTTCACCATGTCTTCATCGCGGGTGCCCGGGTGCGACGAGATAAAGTATGGGATCAGGTACTGCTCTTTGCCCGCCAGCTTCGAATAGTGATCAAACAGCTGCTTGAAGCGATCGTAACTGCCCATGCCCGGTTTCATCATCTTCGACAACGGGCCTTCTTCGGTGTGCTCCGGCGCGATCTTCAGGTAGCCGCCGACGTGGTGGGTCGCCAGTTCCTTGATATAGCGCGGATCTTCCACCGCCAGATCGTAACGTACCCCGGAAGCGATCAGGATCTTCTTGATGCCCTCCAGAGAACGCGCGCGGCGGTAAAGCTTGATGGTCGGCTCGTGGTTGGTATCCATGTAAGTGCAGATCTCCGGATACACGCACGAGGCGCGGCGGCAGGTCTGCTCAGCGCGCGGGTTGGTGCAGCGCAGCATATACATGTTGGCGGTCGGGCCGCCCAGATCGGAGATCACACCGGTAAAGCCCGGCACCTTGTCACGGATCTCTTCGATTTCGCGAACGATCGAATCTTCCGAACGGCTCTGGATGATGCGCCCTTCATGCTCGGTGATCGAACAGAACGAACAGCCGCCGTAGCAGCCGCGCATGATGTTCACCGAGAAACGGATCATGTCATAGGCCGGAATGCGATCCTGACCGTAGGACGGGTGCGGTACGCGTTGATAAGGCAGAGCGAAGACGCTGTCCATCTCCGGCGTGGTCAGCGGGATCGCCGGCGGGTTGATCCACACGTAGCGATCGCCGTGTTTTTGCATCAGCGCGCGGGCGCAGCCTGGGTTGGTTTCATGGTGCAAAATGCGCGAGGTGTGCGCATACAGCACCTTGTCGCCCTTCACTTTCTCGAAGGACGGCAGCAGCACGTAGGTCTTCTCCCACGGCTTCGGTTTGGCGGCACGCACGGTGACAGGCTTGGCTTCCGGCTCTTTCGGCTTGGCGCCGTCGGCGCACGGCAGATCCTCGCCGTACGGGTTCGGAATAGGTTCGATGCGGCCCGGCTTGTCGAGGCGGGTGGAATCCACGCCGCTCCAGCCCGGCAGCGCTTCTTTGCGCATCACCGCGGTATTGCGAATATCGTGGATATCGCCGATCTTCTCACCGGCGGCCAGACGGTGCGCCACTTCCACCAACGGACGCTCGCCGTTGCCGTAGATCAGCATGTCGGCTTTGGAGTCCACCAGCACCGAGCGGCGCACGGTATCCGACCAGTAATCGTAGTGGGCGATGCGCCGCAGGCTGGCTTCGATGCCGCCCAACACGATCGGCACGTCTTTATAGGCTTCTTTGCAGCGCTGGCTGTAGACCAGGGTGGCGCGATCCGGCCGCTTGCCGCCGACGTTGCCGGCGGTATAGGCATCGTCGTGGCGCAGTTTGCGATCGGCGGTGTAGCGGTTGATCATCGAGTCCATGTTGCCGGCGGTGATGCCGAAGAACAGGTTCGGTTTCCCCAACCGCATGAAGTCTTCTTTATTGCTCCAGTCCGGCTGCGCGATGATGCCGACGCGAAAGCCCTGCGCTTCCAGCATGCGGCCGATGATCGCCATGCCAAAGCTTGGGTGATCGACGTAGGCGTCGCCGCTGATGATGATCACGTCGCAGCTGTCCCAGCCCAGTTGATCCATCTCTGCCCGCGACATCGGTAAAAACGGCGCGGTGCCAAAACATTCGGCCCAATAGGGCTTATAGGAAAACAGTTCACGATCGGGTTGGATCAGGCTGGTGGTGCTCATTCTGCTGCTCTTTTTACAGGTTAATTAATCGCCGGGCGGCGATTATACGCACTAGCAGCAAAAAGAGCATGGTTATTTCGCTAACCGTTCACTTCGAATTCATAAACGTCGCTGCGGCACAAGATATCGCTGAACTCCAGCGCCTCACCCTGAGCGTTGCGGCTGGTTTGGATGATGTGCAACAACGGCGCGCCGCACGGCACGTTGAGCAGTTCGGCGACCTCGTCGCTGCAGGACACCGCCTTCAACAGAAAGTGTTTATCTTCAGGCACGATGCCGCGCGATTGCCATAGTGCATACAGTGAATGCTCCAACTGCGCCGGTTCGGGCAAGAAGCGCGGTGGTATATAGGTGGTTTCCAGCGAGACCGGGCTGCCGTTCAGCAAGCGTAACCGCCGCAGTTTGATCACTTCATCCCCCTCCGCCAGCCCCAGCGCCGCCGCGGCCTTGGCCGGCGCGCCGACTCGGGTGCGCAGCAGCCATCGATTGCTGACGCGGCTGCCGTGACGCAGCGCCTGAGCGGTGAAACCGCTGTCCTTATCGAGGGAATAACCAATGCGCATCGCCACGCGGGTGCCGACCCCCTGCTGCCGTGAAATCAACCCTTTATCCTCCAGCAGCTTCATTGCCTTGCTGACGGTGACGCGCGACAGCGCCAGCCCCTCCGCCATCTGCCGTTCCGGCGGCAGAAATGCCTCCGCCGCCAACACCTGCTGCCTGATCGCGGTTTCTATCGCCGCCGCCAGCTGAATATAACGCGGCGCTACCGCCCCCTGCGCCAGATGGCCACGCAGCCAGGCCATAAAATCCGTCATTCGCCCGCCCTCTTGCTTATGCCATTCGTCTGAGTCTCATTGTTATCCTATCGCCTGTCCGGCGATAGGCACCTCACTTTAACTAAAATATCGCTAATGCTTTCAGAGTGGCATCACAATTTTTGCCTAATGGACTTTCATTGGATCTAGATCGCGCGTAATCTGTGCTTATTGATGTTGATACATCAATAGCACCAACACCAGGGACCCACTTTAAAAACAATAAAAAACCCGCTGCCAGCCCTAAAGGATACCCTTGATGGCCGGCAGCGGGCCTATACTGCCGGCGCAAACGGCCGATAATAAGCAACGGAGCTAATGGATAGCCTGCTCACGGCTCATCGCCGCATCACAGGATCCCATCGCGGAGGGCGAAGCGGATCGATGTCGGCAAATAGAAACGTTCCCGCTTCGCCAAACCCCGCTGCAGCCCCACTCTTTGACTACACTCATTGGCGCCGTGCGGCCGACGTGCCTCACCCGATAAGGCGGATACCGCCCTCATTTTGACAGACCCGGCGGCATCAGCCGCTACACACTGCGCGGAATCGGCGTCTTCACCGACAGCGGGATAGCCGGCCTCAACCGCGCCAACGGAATCGATTTTCAGTCAACTGCGGCGGCCCTCGCGGCCCTGCGCAACAGGGATCATTTGCTATGACCGATATCAATCGCAATGAAGCATGGAAGGTAGAAAGCACCGGTATCGACCGGGTGCCGGACGCGGAACAGACCGGTAAGCCCATCGAGCTGTTTTGGATCTGGTCGGCGGCCAATATCGGTATTCTCGGCGTGGTGTACGGCGCCATCATCGTCGGCTTCGGCTTATCCTTTCTGCAATCGGTACTCGCCGCGCTGGTCGGCGTCGCCAGCTTCGTGCTGGTCGGCCTCACCAGCTTCGCCGGCAAGCGCGGGCGCACCTCTACGCTGACGCTCTCGCGGGTGATTTTCGGGCTGAAGGGCAACGTGGCGCCCACCCTGTTCAGTTGGATCAACCTGATGGGCTGGGAAGCGGTCAACGTGATCACCGGCACCCTGACGCTGGCGGCGCTGTTCGAGGCCTTCGGACTGGGAACCAGCCACCTGCTGACCGCGCTCAGCCTGCTGCTGTTCGGCGGGCTCACTGTCGTCGTCAGCCTGCTGGGGCAAAATACCGTGGTCTGGATGCAGAGCTGGTTCAGCCGCATCTTCGGCACCATGACGCTGATCGTGGTGCTCTATATCCTGTTCAACACCGAGTGGAGCCAGGTGCTGGCGCTGCCTTCCGGCAGCTGGTTGACCGGTTTCCTGCCGGCGGTATCGGTGATCGCCGCCGGCACCGGCATTAGCTGGGCAATCGCCGGCGCCGATTACAGCCGCTATCAAAGCCCGAGCTCGTCGAGCAAAGGCATTTTCGCCGCGGTGATGGGCGGCGCCTGTTTGCCGCTGATGCTGCTGATGCTGGCCGGTATTCTGCTTTCCGTGCAGCTCCCCGATCTGGCCAGCGCCGCCAACCCCATCGCGCTGATAGGCTCGGTGCTGCCCGCCTGGATGGCCATCCCTTATCTGCTGGCCGCCACCGCCGGCATCGTCACCATCGCGGTGCTCAGCCTGTATTCCGCCAGCCTTAACCTGCTGACCATCGGCGTGCAGGTCAAACAATGGCTGGCGGTATCGATCGACGCCGTGGTGGTGCTGGGCATCGCCCTGTATGTGCTGTTCATCTCCGGCGATTTCATGGGGCCGTTCATCTCCTTCCTGGTATTCTGCGGGGTGTTTCTGGCGGCCTGGGAGGCGATTTTCCTGCTCGATTACCTGTGCCTGCGCCGCCGCCACGGGTATGATGGCAACGCTTTGTACGGCCTGCATGGCCAGAACCGCGGCGTGCGCAAAGCCCCGCTGTTTTGCTGGTTCCTCGGCGCCCTGTGCGGCCTGCTGGTCACCAAAACCGGTTTTATCGACGGCCCGCTGGCCAAAGGCTTGTTCGCCGACTCCAGCCTGGGGCTGTTTGTGTCGTTTGCGGTGAGTCTGATCGCTTACGGTCTGTACCTGACCCAACGCAGAGAACATCAATGAATGAGTGGGAAGCTGTAACACCTGTCCTGGTGATTGGGGGCGCGGTCGGCGATCTGGTGATGACGCTGCCGCGCCTGCCAACCCGCGGTGAAGATATCGAAGCCCTGCCGCAGGCGCGGCAAATCGGCGGTTGCGCGTTCAACGTGGCGCGCGCGCTGACGCGCCTTGAAGCGCCGGTGATCAACGGCATGCCGGTCGGCAACGGCGAGTGGGGCGCGGCGATCGAAGCCGCCATGGGCGAACTGGGGCTGGAGGTGCTGTTGCGCCACGGCCAGATGGACAACGGCTGGTGCCTGGCGCTGGTGGAGCCCGACGGCGAACGCACCTTTATCACGGTGTCCGGTTGCGAAAGCCAATGGAATAAAGCGCAGCTGGCGACCCTGCCGCTGACGGAACACACTCTGATCTACGCCAGCGGCTACGAGCTGGCGGGCGAAAACGGCGAAGCGCTGCGCGAGTGGCTGACGCGCATGCCGTTCGACCAACCGCGCCTGATCGATCCCGGCCCGCGCATCGCCCAGCTCAGCGAAGATTTCTTCGCCATGCTCAGCGACAGCCACACTCTGCTGACGCTCAACCGCGACGAAGTGGCCACGCTGTGCGGCGCCGGCGACGCCGTGGAGGCCGCACAGCGCTATGCCACCGCCCGTAATCTGACGCTGATCTGTCGCCTGGATCGCGACGGCGCGTGGATCTGCGACGGCCGCACGCCGCCGCTGCACGTTCCGGCCTATCCGGTAGAGGTCGTTGACACCATCGGCGCGGGCGATGCCCACTGCGCCGGTTTGCTGGCGGGCCTGTCTGCCGGCTGGCCACTGCCGCGGGCGGTCGATCTGGCCAACCGGGTCGCCGCTTGCGTGGTGGCCAGCCTCGGCGCCGCCAATCCGCCGGACCGGCAGCAGCTGCAGCAGCGCTTCCCGCAGGCCTGACGTTTCAGGGCGCAGCAAAGCCGCGCCCTCTGCCTCACTGCGCCGCCGCCGCGTTCTCCTGCGGCGGGTGGCGGTAGTTGAAGCTCAACGCGAACACGATCCCCAGCACCAGCGTATACAGCGCAAACACCAGCCAGATGCTCTGCCAGTCTTTCACGCCGTCATGGCTGAAGAAGTCCACCACCTCGCCGCTGGCGAGCGCCCCCAGATAGGCGCCCAAACCGTTGACCATGGTCATGAACAGCCCCTGCGCGCTGGCGCGGATGCGGTGATCGGCCTCTTTCTCGACGAAGATGGCGCCGGAGATATTGAAGAAGTCGAAGGCGCAGCCGTAGACAATCATCGACAGCAACAGCAGCACGAAACCAAAGCCGACCGGCGTGCCGTAAGCCAGGAACAGAAAGCGCAGCGTCCAGGCCGCCATGCTGATCAGCATCACCTGCTTGATGCCGTAACGGCGCAGGAAGAAGGGAATGGTGAGGATAAAGAACACTTCGGAGATCTGCGACAGCGACAGCAGCACCGCCGGATACCGGACGCTGAGGCTGTCCTGATACAGCGGATTGAGCGACAGATCGTGCAGGAACGGGTTGCCGAAGGTATTGGTTATCTGCAGCGCCGCGCCAAGCAACATGGCGAACAGGAAAAACAGCGCCATGCGCCGCTGGCGGAACAACACCAGCGCATCCAACCCCAGCACGCTCACCCAGCTTTTCGACTCGGCCGCGCGGTTGGTCGGGCAACGCGGCAGCGTCAGCGAATAGGCGGACAGCAGCAGCGACGCCACAGAAGCCAGATACAGCTGCAGATTGCTGAGCTCGATGCGGCTGAAGCCGACCAACCACATCGCCAGAATGAACCCCACGGTGCCGTACACCCGCACCGGCGGAAAATCCCTCACCGTGTCAAAGCCGTGCTTCTCCAGGCAAAAATAGGAAATGGCGTTGGAGAGCGCGATGGTCGGCATATAGACCATGGCATTGAACAGCATCACCCAGAACATCAGCATCGGTTGCTCGACCTGCGCCGCGCAGTACAGCGCCAGTGCCCCGAGCAGGTGGCACAGCGCATACAGATAGTTGGCCTTCATCCACCGATCGGCGATGATGCCCGCCAGCCCCGGCATGATCAGCGCGGCGATGCCTTTGGCGCTGTAGACCATCCCCACCTGCATGCCGCTGAAATGCAGCGTGTTGATCATGTAGGAGCCCAGCGTCACCAGCCAGGCGCCCCAGATAAAGAACTGCAGGAAAATCATGACCTTTAATCGTGTTTTTATCGCCATCGCCATCACCTTGTTATTATGCTTTCAACGATGATTGGTGCCGCGGGCCCCCTGCAGCCCGCCGCCGGTTTGCTTGCGGTGTTACAGCGTTTTGAACAGCTCGCGGATCAGGCGCATGAAATCGTCCGCCGCCAGCGCCGCGCAGCTGAGCGTTTGTTCGTGAGAAAGAGGCGTATCCGACAGCCCTTCGGCGTAGTTGGTCATCGCGGACACCACCAGCACCTTGAGACCGCAGTGGCGCGCCGCCAGGACTTCCGGCACGATCGACATACCCACCACGTCGCAGCCCAGGGTCTGCATCATGCGGATCTCCGCCGGCGTTTCGAAATTCGGCCCGGTGTAGGCGGCGAATACCCCTTCCGCCAGCGGGATGCCCGCGCTTTCGGCCACCGCCGCCAGCCCGGCGCGCAGATCGCGATCGTAGGCGTTCGCCAGGCTGAAGAAGCGCGGCCCGAAGCGCTCGTCGTTGGCGCCGACCAGCGGCGATTCCGGCATGAAGTTGATGTGATCGGTAATGGCCACCAGGCTGCCCGGCGCCACCGAACGGCGCAGCGAACCGGCGGCGTTGGTCGCCAGCAGGAATTCGCAGCCCAGCAGTTTGAAGGTGCGCACCGCGGTGGTCATCACCTGCATGCCACGCCCTTCATAGAAATGACCGCGCCCTTTCATGCACAATACCGGCACGCCCTCCAGCTTGCCGGCGACCAGCTGCCCGGCGTGGCCGGCGACGCCGCTCACCGGAAAGCCCGGCAGCTCCGCGTAATCGAGGGTGACGGTTTCGGTCATCACCTCCGCCAGGGCGCCAAGCCCGGAGCCGAGAATCAAGGCCGCTTTCGGCTGGAAACCCGGCAGGCGTGCGCGGACGACATCGGCGCAGGTAAAAGCATCTTCTTGATTAAACATCGTATTCTCTCTTTCAGCGGGGGATAATAAGCCCCATAGTAGAGAGCGAGGCGCGGCCGAGACCAATACATTCTTGGCGGCCGATTTATTCCATTTACCTATAAGTTGAGCTGCGTCACAAGGAGGCGATACCCCGGATGAACCCGCCCCAAGCCCTGCCCGATCCCGGCCGGATTAACTTCCGCCTGCTGCACTATTTCCGCGTGGTGGCGGAAGAGATGAACTTCACCCAGGCGGCGCGGCGGCTGAATATGTCACAGCCGCCGCTCAGCAAGCACATCAAGGAGCTGGAGAGTCAGCTTGGCGTCGTGCTGTTCAAACGCACCACCCGCTCCATGACGCTGACGCCGGCCGGCCGCACGCTGCTGCGCAACGTCGAGCGGCTGCTGGATCAGGCCGACAGCGCATTGCATCAGGTGCAACAGATGGGGCGTGGCGAAGGCGGCCACATGGTGGTCGGCATGGTCGGCACCTCGGCCTGGGGCGGCCTGATCGCGGCGCTGCGGCGATTCAGCGAGCGGAGCGCCGGCGTCACCTGGTCGTTGAACGAGCTGACGCCCAGCCAGCAAATCGCCGCGCTGCAAAAGCGGCATATCGACATCGGGGTCTGGCGAGAGGCGCAGCAGCAGACGCTGCCGGGGTTAACCTGCCAACGGTTGGCAAGCGAGAGCATCGCCGTGGTGTTGCCGCTCGATCATCCGCTGGCGCAGCAGGAAAATATCCCGCTGGCGGCGCTGCAGAACGACAGCTTCATCGTGCTGCCGCCGCATGAGGCCAGCCTGGGGCTGTATCTGCACAATCTGTGTCTGCAGCAAGGATTTTTGCCGGACGTCGCTTATCAGGTCAACGAACCGCAGACCCTGCTGGCGCTGGTGGCGGAAGGCTGCGGCATCACGCTGCTGCCGGACAGCTACGGCCGCATCCCGTGGCCCGGCGTACGCTTTTGCTCGCTGCAACAGGCGCCGCCGGCGGATCTGTACGCGGTGTATCGCGCCGACAGCGTCACGCCGGTGGTGCAGGCCTTCCTGGAAATGCTGCGGGCGCCGTAAGCGGCCCGCAGCGCAGATTACATCGTCGGCTGCACCATCAGCTGGCCGGCGGTGCCGCGATCGGCCATCTCCAGCGTCTGGCTGTAATACAGGAACGGGAAGTGTTCGGAGGTAGGTTGGTTGAAATACACCAGCAGCTCGACGTCGCCATCGACCCAGACGGTGTCCTTCCAGCCGCGATCTTCCGCCATCGGCTGCGCGCCGTTGACGCGTTTGATCAGGAACTGCACGCCCTGAATATGGAACGCCTGCGGCGTATCCGCATGAATGTTCCAACGTTCCCAGGTGCCTTGCTGCGCCTGTACGTCGATGCGGTTCATGTCCCAAATCGCGCCGTTGATGCCGACGCCGCCGTCGCCCAGGCGGAAATCGCGGGTGCGGCTGGCGCTGCCGTCCAACAGCTGATCCGCCAGCAGGCGCATCGGCAGGTTGTCGGTCACCAGCGGCAGCAGGCCGGTCGGGCGCAGCGTCAGCACCTGGGTGGACACCAGAATGCTCGACGGCTCGAACAGGCCGCGCAGGCGATCCATGATGCCCGCCGCTTCACCGGCGGTGATGGTCACCTCTTCGCCCTTCGACATGTCGATCAGCACTTCCCGGCGTTCGCCAGGCGCCAACGACAGCTGCTGCACCGCGACCGGCGCAGGCAGGAAGCCCTGATCGCTGGCAATCACGTTGAACGGCCGCCCGTCGCTGAGCTGCAGGGTATAGCGGCGCGCGTTGGAGGCGTTAAGCAGGCGCAGACGCACCCAGCCGCGCGACACGTCAACATACGGGTTTTGCACGCCGTTGACCAACAGCGTATCGCCGACGAAACCGCCCTGCGACGGTGCATCGTATTGCGGTGTGCCGAAGTTATCGAAGCGTTTGTCCTGAATGATCAGCGGGAAATCGTCGACGCCGTAGTGGTTGGGCAGCGGCAGCGCTTTGCTGACGGCATCTTCCACCAGCCACAGCCCGGCCAGCCCGTTGTAAACGTGCGGCGCCATACGGTTCGGCGTGTTGGCATGGTACCAGCAGGTGGCCGCCGCCTGACGAATGGGCAGCACCGGCGACCAGTCGACGTTAGGCGACATCATGCGCGGCGCGCCGCCCATCAGCGTGCCTGGCACCTGCAGACCGCTGACGGTCATCGCTACCGGCTCCTGCAGGCGGTTGCTGTAGATCAGTTTGACGTCGTCACCGCTGTAAACCCGCACCGTCGGCCCCAGGTACATGCCATTGATGCCCCACACCGCCGCTTTGCGGTTATCCATAAACGCCCAATGGGCGCGCTGCAAGGTCAGGAACAGCGGCTGACCGCGGCGAGACTCCAGCAGCGGGGGAATGGGTAACGGGGTCTGCGTTCCGCTCGCCTCAGCCCTCAGCGGCACGGCGCCCGCGCACAGCGCCAGGCCCGATGCCTGTAAAAACTGACGTCGACTGAGTGACATATTTTCTCCATGAAAAGCAATAACTAAACCGTGTGCAAAACCCAAACGCCCGCCAATCAAGATTAGCAGGCGTTCAGGCGTTAACGGCGCTGAACGCCAATTAAAACCCTATTCTTTGAAGCCGGTAGACTCTTATTTTTTGGCGGCGTTGCGCTGGGCGACTTCGGCGTCCAATTCGGTGATTTTCGCCTCCATCAGTTCACGGCAATGGGCCGCCAACTCACGCACGTTTTCTTTGCCGTATTTACTGGTATCCACCGGTGCCAACATCTCGACGATCACATGACCGTTATTCCAGCGATTAAGATTTATATTACCGCTGGTGGTTGATACACAGATCGGCACAATCGGCACGCCGGCGGCGATGGCCGCGTGGAACGCGCCGGTTTTAAACGGCATCAGCCCGCGACCGCGGCTGCGGGTCCCTTCCGGGAACATCCAGATCGAAATGTCTTTCTTTTTGAACTGCTCCGCCACCTGGGCGATGGTGCCGTGCGCCTTGGCGCGATTATCACGATCTATCAGCAGATTACCGGTCAGCCAATACAGCGGGCCGAAAAACGGGATCCACACCAGACTTTTTTTACCGACGGTCACGGTGCGCGGCTGCACGATATTGGAGGCCGTCACCATGTCGTAGTTATTTTGGTGGTTGGCGATATAGATGCAGTTGCCATTGTTGGCCGCATCGGCCGGCACGCGGGTTTCAACCTTGATGCCGAACAGCGTCGACAGGCGGCCGAAAAGATGGCCGAAGGTCGCCACGTGGCGAGGGTTGCGCGGGCTGAACAAGCAATAAACAGAACCGAAAATACACACCAGAATACAGAAAAGAGTGGCGAGAACGGCACGCAAAATCAATAACATAACAACCTCATTAGCACACTGCCAACGCAGTTTACTTCGCTGCGCAGATTCCTTTACTCATTATTTGCCGGCCAGGCGGTAAGCACGCCGATGTTGCCTGCATTTCTCGCTATTTTCCTGCCAGGCGGCAGTACGCACAATAATTTTATGCGCAGAAATGTTAACTATTTGGAAAATAAACGCCAGCAAAAATAAATAAGGCGGCCACAGCATGCTGCGACCGCCCTTTAACGCCGGCGCCAACGCTTACTCTTCGCTGTCGCCGCCCGACGCCCGCACCGGCGCATCCACTTCGACGCGATCGATGCGCTGCAGGCCACGCGGCAGCTGGGTGCCCTTGCGGCCGCGCTCCGCGCGGAACTTCTGCAGATCCTCCGGACGCAGCGTCAGCTTGCGTTTGCCGACATACAACGTGACGGACGCCTGCGGCGGCAGCACGAACAGCCAGGCCAGCTTGTCTTCACCGGCTGCGGCCTGCGCCGCCGGAATGGAGACGATCTTGTTGCCCTTGCCCTTCGACAGTTGCGGCAGATCGGCGACCGGGAACATCAACATGCGCCCGGCGGCGGTGATCGACAGCAGCATATCGTCTGCGCCGTGAATTTCCATCGGCGGCAGCGCTCTGGCGTTGTCCGGCAGCGTGATCATCACCTTGCCGGCGCGGTTGCGCGCCACCAGATCGTTAAAGGTGCAAACGAAACCGTAACCGGCGTCGGACGCCATCAGCAGTTTTTGATCGTCGGCCGCCATCAGCACCTGCTCAATGGTGGCGCCCGGCGGCGGCGTCAGCTTGCCGGTCAACGGTTCGCCCTGCCCGCGCGCCGAAGGCAGCGTCATCGGATCGAGCGCATAGCTGCGCCCGGTAGAATCGATGAACACCACCGGCTGGTTGCTCTTGCCGCGCGCCGCGCCGCGGAAGCTGTCGCCGGCCTTGTAGCTCAACCCTGCCGGATCGATGTCGTGGCCCTTGGCGCTGCGCACCCAGCCCATTTCCGACAGCACGATGGTCACCGGCTCGGACGGCACGAAGTCGTGCTCGCTCATCGCCTTGGCTTCCGCGCGCTCGGTCAGCGGCGAACGGCGATCGTCGCCGTAGGTTTGCGCGTCGGCCTGGATCTCTTTCTTAATCAGCGTATTCAGCTTGCGTTCGGACGCCAGCAGCGCCTGCAGCTGATCGCGCTCTTTCGCCAGTTCGTCCTGCTCGCCGCGGATCTTGACCTCTTCCAGCTTGGCCAGGTGACGCAGTTTCAGCTCGAGGATCGCTTCCGCCTGGGTATCGGAGATGCCGAAACGCTGCATCAGCACCGGCTTCGGCTCATCCTCGCTGCGGATGATGTGGATCACCTCGTCGATGTTGAGGAACGCCACCAGCAAACCTTCGAGGATATGCAGGCGCTTGAGCACCTTCTCGAGGCGGTAGTTCAGGCGGCGACGCACCGTATCGCGACGGTAGGCCAGCCATTCGGTGAGGATCTCCACCAGCCCTTTGACCTGCGGGCGGTTGTCCAGACCGATCATATTCATGTTGATGCGGTAGCTTCGCTCCAGATCGGTGGTGGCGAACAGGTGATTCATCACCTGCTCCAGATCGATGCGGTTGGAACGCGGCACGATCACCAGACGCGTCGGGTTCTCGTGATCGGATTCATCGCGCAGATCCTCAACCATCGGCAGCTTCTTGGCGCGCATCTGGCTGGCGATCTGCTCCAGCACCTTGGCGCCGGAGACCTGATGCGGCAAGGCGGTGATCACCGCGCTGCCGTCCTCTTTCTTCCACACGGCGCGCATGCGCACCGAGCCGCGGCCGCTCTGGTAAATTTTGCGAATTTCATCGCGCGGGGTAATGATCTCGGCTTCGGTCGGGAAGTCCGGCCCCTGCACGAACTCGAGCAGGTCATCGAGCGAGGCGCCCGGCTTGTCGAGCAGCGCCACCGCCGCAGCGGCGACTTCGCGCACGTTGTGCGGCGGAATGTCGGTCGCCATGCCGACCGCGATGCCGGTGGTGCCGTTCAGCAGGATGTTCGGCAGGCGCGCCGGCAGCATCTTCGGCTCTTGCAGCGTGCCGTCAAAGTTCGGGATCCAGTCGACCGTGCCCTGGCCCAGTTCGGCCAGCAAGACCTCGGCGTATTTGGACAGGCGCGATTCGGTATAACGCATCGCCGCGAACGACTTGGGATCGTCCGGCGCCCCCCAGTTCCCCTGGCCGTCCACCAGCGGATAGCGATACGAGAACGGCTGCGCCATCAGCACCATGGCTTCATAACACGCGCTGTCGCCGTGCGGGTGGTATTTACCCAGCACGTCGCCCACGGTGCGGGCGGATTTCTTGAATTTGGCGCTGTTGGTCAGCCCCAGTTCAGACATGGCGTAGATGATGCGGCGTTGTACCGGCTTCAAACCGTCGCCAATGTACGGCAACGCCCGATCCATGATGACGTACATGGAATAGTTCAGATAGGCGTTTTCAGTGAATGTGTGCAGCGGTAAACGCTCTACACCGTCATGAGTCAGATCACTCATTACTCAATTATCCTCAGACCGTGGCTTGGCAATCCCTTGGACGACAAAAGGCATCGCTTGTCGATTCTGCCCGCGATAGTAACCCATCTGCGGGGTAGCTGTCACAGTTGGCGCAAGGATCGCCGCCGGCGGCCGGTTGCGCGATGCGGTTTATGCAAAATTTCGCTGTCTGGCGGCCCGTTTATTGACTGGCAGTCAACACTGTTGTGCGCTGGATCGCATTTTTACTTGCCTGACTCACGATTACACTCGTCACCAGCGAGATGGTTTCCGCCTTTTCAGCGGGAAGCATGCCATATCTTAACTCTGACGGGAGCCGCGAAAGATGAGCAATATCCTGATTATCAACGCTAAAAAACAATTCGGCCATTCCAACGGCGAACTCAACCAAACCCTGAGCGACGTGGCGGAAGGCTTCCTGCGCGATCTGCAGCACGATGTGCAGGTCACCGTGGTCGACGACGGCTATGACATCGAAGCCGAAGTACAGAAATACCTGTGGGCCGACGCGGTCATCTATCAGATGCCAGGCTGGTGGATGGGCGAACCTTGGATCCTGAAAAAATACATCGATGAAGTGTTCACCGCCGGTCACGGCAGCCTGTATGCCAACGACGGTCGCTCTCGTTCTGACGAAAGCAAAAAATATGGCTCCGGCGGCCTGATCCAGGGCAAAAAATACCTGCTGAGCCTGACCTGGAACGCCCCGATGGAGGCCTTCACCGATCCCGATCAGTTCTTCCACGGTATCGGCGTCGACGGCGTTTACCTGCACTTCCACAAGGCCAACCAGTTCCTGGGAATGGAAGCTCTGCCGACCTTTATCTGCAATAACGTGATAAAACAACCGGATATCGAAGCGGACATCGCACGTTATCGCGAGCATTTGGCGAAAATTTTTGCTTAACTGACGCAGAACATTCTCATCAACGAGGCAGACATGATCACCGTAATCGCAGAAATCAAAGTGAAACCCGGCCACCGCGCCACCGTACTGCAAGCCATTGAAAAACTGGTGCCGCTGGTGCTGGCGGAAGACGGCTGCGGCGAATATACGCCGATGGTCGACAGCAATACCCAGGCACCCTGGCAGAAACGGTCGCCGGATTCGGTGTTCATGCTGGAGAAATGGGAAAGCATGGCGCATCTGGAAAAACACCTGGCCATTGAGCACATGCTCAAACACCGCGAGACCATCAAGGACAGCGTGCTGGACACCGAGATCTACATCCTGGAAAACGCCCTGTAAGCTCCGCCTTATAACGTCTGCGCGTCGATGTGCGCGCTGACGTAGTCAAGAAAACAGGTGATGCGCGCCGCCAATTGCGTATTGCGGTAATACACCGCATTGATCGGCTGGCGCACGTCCAGCGTCTCCTGCTCCAGTAACGTCACCAACTTGCCGGCTTCCCGATCGCGGCGGGTCATAAAGTCTGCCAGCTGTACGATCCCCTCGCCCTGCAGCGCCAATTGCCGCAGCGTTTCCCCGCTGGACGCAGAGATCGTCGGCGTGATGGTGAAATGCGGCGCCTGGCGATAGCGCAACGGCCACTGGTTAAGCGACTCCGGCTGGGTAAAACCGAGCAGACAATGCCGATGCAACTCCTCCACGCTCTGCGGCGTGCCGTGCTGCTGCAGATAAGCCGGGCTGGCGAGGATGCGCAGCCTGCTGGCTCCCAGCGCGCGCGCATGAATGGTCGAATCACGCAACGCACCGATGCGAATGGCGATATCCGTGCGTTTTTCCAGCAGATCGATAATCAGGTTGTCGGTGTTCAGCTCGAGCGAAATTTGCGGATAACGTTCTCTGAACCCCGCCACCAGCGGCACGATGACGTGCTCCATAAAAGGTGCGGCCGCATTGATCCGCAGCCGCCCGGCGGGCATTTGCCGGCGCACCGCCATTTGCTCTTCGGCATTTTCCACCGAGCTGATGATCGTACGCGCATGGTTCAGGAAGCTAAGCCCCTCTTCGGTCAGCTCCAAACGACGCGTCGTGCGGCGCATCAGGGTGGTATCGAGCTTATTCTCCAGGCGGCTGAGCGCGCGGCTGATGCCGGATGTTGTCTGGCCGAGCTGATCGGCGGCGGCGGTGATGGAACCGCTGTCGACCACCGAGGTGAACGCCAGCAATTCTTCGAGCGTGATCTTCATGCATTCCGGCCCAGGTTATCGGGCGCCGCATGAACGCCCTGCGGGAAAGCCGGCCCGGCGTTTCACCGGGCCAGGGTCAGGCTCAGACCGCCAATTCGGCCATGTCGCCCTTGTCTTGCAGCCAGTTGCGGCGATCTTCCGAACGCTTCTTGGCCAACAGCATGTCCATCACCGCCAGCGTCTGATCGACGTCATCCTCCGCCACCGTCAGTTGCACCAGACGGCGGGTGTTCGGATCGAGGGTGGTTTCGCGCAGCTGCAGCGGGTTCATCTCGCCCAGCCCTTTAAAGCGCTGCACGTTCGGCTTGCCCTTCTTGCGCTTCAGCTGTTCCAGCACGCCGGCTTTCTCTTCTTCATCCAGCGCGTAGAACACTTCTTTACCGAGATCGATGCGGTACAGCGGCGGCATGGCGACATAGACGTGGCCGCCTTTCACCAGCGAACGGAAGTGGCGCACGAACAGCGCGCACAGCAGCGTGGCGATATGCAAGCCATCAGAGTCCGCATCCGCCAGGATGCAGATTTTGCCGTAGCGCAATTGGCTGAGATCTTCGCTGTCCGGATCGATGCCGATCGCCACGGAAATGTCGTGCACTTCCTGCGAGGCCAGCACTTCGTCCGAGGACACTTCCCAGGTATTCAGGATTTTGCCCTTCAGCGGCATGATCGCCTGATACTCGCGATCGCGCGCCTGCTTGGCCGATCCGCCCGCCGAGTCCCCTTCCACCAGGAACAGTTCGGTCATGGCCAGATCCTGCGAGGTGCAGTCCGCCAGCTTGCCCGGCAGCGCCGGCCCGCTGGTGAGCTTCTTGCGCACCACTTTCTTGGCCGCGCGCAGGCGGCGCTGGGCGCTGGAGATCGCCAGCTCGGCCAGCTGTTCCGCCGCCTGAACGTTCTGGTTCAGCCACAGGCTGAAGGCGTCTTTCACCACGCCGGAAACGAAGGCCGCGCACTGACGCGAGGAGAGACGCTCTTTGGTCTGCCCGGCAAACTGCGGATCCTGCATCTTCACCGACAGCACGTAGGCGCAACGATCCCAGATATCCTCCGCCGACAGCTTCACGCCGCGCGGCAGAATATTGCGGAATTCGCAGAACTCGCGCATCGCGTCCAGCAGCCCCTGACGCAGGCCGTTGACGTGAGTGCCGCCCTGCATGGTCGGGATCAGGTTGACGTAGCTTTCGGTCAGCAGCTCGCCGCCTTCCGGCAGCCACAGCAGCGCCCAGTCCACCGCTTCGGTGTCACCGGCGAAATTGCCGACGAACGGCGCTTCCGGCAGGGTTATCAGGCCGTTAACCGCTTCCATCAGGTAGTCGGTCAGGCCGTCCTGGTAGCACCAGCGCTGCTCGGTGTTGTTCACCTTGTCGATGAAATAGATCTCGACGCCGGGGCACAGCACCGCTTTGGCTTTCAGCAGGTGAGTCAGGCGCGATACCGAGAAACGCGGGCTGTCGAAGAACTGTTCGTCGGGCCAGAAGTGCACGCTGGTGCCGGTGTTGCGTTTGCCGCAGGTGCCGGTCACCGTCAGATCCTGCACTTTGTCGCCGTTTTCGAAGGCGATGCCGTAGACGTTGCCGTCGCGGCGCACGTTGACTTCCACCCGCTTCGACAGGGCGTTGACCACCGAGATGCCAACGCCGTGCAGGCCGCCGGAGAACTGGTAGTTTTTATTCGAGAATTTACCGCCGGCGTGCAGCCGGCACAGGATCAACTCAACCGCCGGCACGCCCTCTTCCGGGTGGATGTCCACCGGCATGCCGCGGCCGTCGTCGATCACTTCCAGCGACTGATCGGCGTGCAGGATCACGTCGATGCGCTTGGCGTGACCGGCCAACGCTTCGTCGACGCTGTTATCGATCACCTCTTGGCCGAGGTGGTTTGGGCGCGTCGTGTCGGTATACATGCCGGGACGACGGCGCACTGGTTCTAGACCGCTGAGTACTTCAATGGCATCAGCGTTATAGCTGGATTGAGTCATCGTTGATTATTTTTTCGTGGTTAAAGGGAGGTGCCGGAACGGTCCGTCAGACCGCGTTTAGCCCTAAAAAATCCACAATCTGGGGGAAGTAGTGCTCGAAACCGACGAAGGCGTGGTTTCCACCCGACTCCACCGTTTGCCGACACGCGGTGTAATACGCCACTGCCTGGCCGTAATCGAGAATTTCATCGCCCGTTTGCTGCAGCAGCCAGATTAAATCCGGCGACTCCAAAGGATCGATCTGCATCACTTTCAGATCGTAAACGTGCCGAGACTCTAACACATATTGCTGGCCGGTGTAGGGGTTCTCGTTGGCGCCGAGATAGTCGACCAGCAGCTCAAACGGCTTGACCGCCGGGTTGACCACCACCGCCGGCAGGGAAAAACACTGCGACAGCCAGGTGGCGTAATAGCCGCCCAGCGACGAGCCGACCAGCCCGAGCGTTTGCCCGGCGCGTTCCAGCACCAGATTTTCCAGCATCTCGGCGGCCTCCGCCGGAAAGGCCGGCAGCTGCGGCACCAGCATCTCGATATCGGGATGGTGTTCGGCCAGCCAGGCCTTGAAGGCCACCGCCTTGGCCGACTGCGGCGAGCTGTTGAAGCCGTGCAGGTAGAGCAGTGTCGAAGGCATCAGTATCCATCCGAGTCCATATCGGGGCGGAAATCGTCGTTTTCCAGGCGGAACACCTGCGTCTCGACGCGACCGTCCGGCAGCAGATCGAGGTAGCGCCAGCCGGGGGAAACGTCGTCGATGGTGAAGTTCGTGCAGTGCGGCTTGAATTGCACGCAGGTAGACGGCGTCGCCAACAGACGCCGACCCTGCCATTCCAAATCCAGATCTTGGTGAATGTGCCCGCACACCACGGTATTCACTTTCGGATAACGCAGCAGGATTGCGCCCAGCATATGCGGGTTGCGCAGGCTGTGCTGATCGAGCCAGGTGCAACCGGAAGGCAGCGGATGATGGTGCAGCAGCAGCAGCGTATAGCGCTCGGGGTGAGCCTGCAGGCAACGCTCCATCCACTCCAGCTGGTATTCGCTCAATTCGCCGTGCGGCACGCCGAACACCTGGCTGTCCAGCATCAGCACTTGCCAATTATCACCCAACAGCACCTGTTTGGAAGGCGCAATGCCCGCGGCGGCCAACGCGTCGACCATCGCCGGTTGAAAATCGTGGTTGCCCGGCAGCCACACGCAGGGGGCCGGCAGTTGCGCGATGCCGGCGGCGAAGTGGCGGTACGCCTCTTGCGAATGATCCTGCGCCAAATCTCCCGTGGCGACGATCAAATCGACGTCGCGGCGCTGCGCCTGGATGGCGTCCAGCACCGCGTGATAGCTGCGATAGGTATTGATGCCGAGCAACGTCTCGTGTTCGCCGGCAAAAAGGTGGGTATCTGTTATTTGTAGAATCCTGACCGCGGCCCCACTCGCCACGGGCAGTTTAAACAGGCTTTCCAAATGGTGTCCTTTGTTATTTCAGTCTGTCTAACAAACCGGAACCGCCATCGCTCCATGCGCCAAACAGTAGCGCAGCCAATCAGCAAGAAACTGGTTAATTTGATGCTTTTCGTCGCGTTGATGCAACTTTTTATTAGGATAATCATAACGCGCTTTAAAGCGGTAGATCTGCTGACTGGAACACACTTCCGCAACCATGGCGTCATGGTACAACCGCACCGTCATCGCGGGCAGGCTCCAGTAGCTGACCGCCGGAAAGATCTGCTCGATCTCCACCAGCGACGTGTAACGCGTGGACTCAACGATGGTCAAACGATAGCCGGCGCCGTTCACCTGATAAGTCACCGTTTCGCCCGCTTCGTCGTTGCGCGGCAGCAAGCGGCGCAATTGCGCGAAGTTGGTTTCGCACAATCTCATCATTTCGGGGAAATCAGGGGTATAGCGCTGTTTCATTAGTTGGCCCACTCTTTTCTCAACGATTCATGGTGCAACGCCAGCCATTGCAATGCAATCACTGATGCGGCGTTATCGATCGCGCCTTCCTCAACCCAGCGGTAAGCCTGTTCGCGGCTGACCACATGGACGCGGATATCTTCATGTTCTTCCGCCAGGCCGTGGATGCCCTCGGCGGTGCCGGCGTCCACTTCGCCGACCATGATCGACAAACGTTCGCTGGTGCCGCCGGGGCTGGCCAGGTAGCTCAGCACCGGTTTGCAGCGCCCGACCACCACGCCGGCCTCTTCCTGCGCTTCGCGGCGGCATACGTCCTCGACGCTTTCACCGGTTTCGATCATACCCGCCACCATTTCCAGCAGCCAGGGCGAATTACTGGTATCGACCGCGGCGATGCGCAGTTGTTCAATCAGCACAACCTCGTCGCGCACCGGATCGTAGGGCAGCAGCACCGCCGCATGGCCGCGTTCGAAAATTTCACGCGTGATTTCAGGGCTCATTTCACCATTGAACAACCGGTGGCGAAACCGGTATAAATTGAGTGAAAAAAAACCACGGTACAGCGTCTCGCGTGCAATAATTTCTACATCTTTTTTATCGAAAGTAACGGGCGACGGCTGCGAACGGTTCATGCGCGAATTCTCCTGCTTGAGTATGCCGATAAAATAAACGGTTTTGATGACAGAAACAGCGGGACTCTCCGCCGCGGCTTTATGTTAGGCTGTTTTTCGCCGCCGGATGCGGCACGTTTGTGCGCTCGCAGGTAATAGCGGGAAACAATCCGGATTGTCAGCCATAATATCAGCTGCAGTCGACCCGGGCAGTACGCCAAGGTAAATGGGCGGTCTGAAAGGTAAAAGTTACGTGAGATGGCACATTCAGCCACCTGATGCGTACCTCAGACTCTGCTAGAATCGGCAACTATTTCGTCTATCGTCAGCGCTAACATAGCAATATTGCTGCACAACAAGGAATGCAAATGAAGAAACTGCTCCCCCTTCTTATCGGACTGAGCCTGGGCGGCTTCAGTGCAATGAGCCAGGCAGAGAACCTGCTGCAGGTCTACAAACAGGCCAGGGAAAGTAACCCGGATCTGCGCAAAAGTGCAGCTGACCGCGACGCCGCATTCGAAAAGATCAACGAAGCGCGCAGCCCGTTGCTGCCGCAGCTCGGCCTGACCGCCGGTTACAACTACACCAGCGGGTATCGAGACAGCCGCGACACCCATAGCGATAGCACAAGCGGCTCGCTGGCGCTGACGCAAACCATCTTCGACATGTCGAAATGGCGCCAACTGACGCTGCAGGAAAAGACCGCCGGCATCTCCGACGTCACCTTCCAGACCGCTGAGCAACAGCTTATTCTCAACACGGCGACCGCTTACTTCAACGTGCTGAAAGCGATCGATACGCTGTCCTATACCCAGGCGCAGAAAGACGCGGTGTACCGCACGCTGGATCAAACCACCCAGCGTTTCAACGTGGGTCTGGTGGCGATCACCGACGTGCAGAACGCCCGCTCGAACTACGACACCGTGCTGGCGGCGGAAGTCTCCGCCCGCAACGATCTGGACAACGCGCTGGAAACGCTGCGTCAGGTCACCGGCACCTTCTACCCCGAGCTGGCCTCGCTGAACACCGATCGCTTCAGCACCCAGCGCCCGGAAGCGGTGAACAACCTGCTGAAAGAAGCGGAAGCGCGCAACCTGAGCCTGCTGTCCGCCCGCCTGAGCCAGGATCTGGCGCGCGAACAGATCCGCGCCGCGCAGACCGGCTATATGCCGACAGTGGACTTCAGCGCCTCCACGGCGATCTCCAACAACAATTACGGCGGCTCACGCAACACCACGCGCGACGCAGACCTCGGTGAAAACAAAGTGGGTCTGAGCTTCAACCTGCCGCTGTACAGCGGCGGCGCGACCAATTCGCAGGTGAAACAAGCGCAGTACGGCTTCGTCGGCGCCAGCGAGCAGTTGGAAAGCTCACACCGCAGCGTGGTGCAGACCGTGCGTTCGTCGTTCAACAACGTTAACGCTTCGATCAGCAGCATCAACGCCTACAAACAGGCGGTGATCTCCGCGCAAAGCTCCCTGGACGCGATGGAAGCCGGTTATCAGGTCGGTACCCGCACCATCGTCGACGTGCTGGACGCCACCACCACGCTGTATAACGCCAAACGTCAGCTGTCCGACGCGCGTTATACCTATCTGATCAACCAACTGAACATCAAGTCGGCGCTCGGCACGCTGAACCAGAACGATCTGTTGCTGTTGAACGGCGCGTTGGGCAAACCGGTATCGACCGCGCCTGACGCCGTCGCACCGCAGAATCGCGCGCAGGACGCCTATGCGGACGGCTATCAGGACAATGCGCCGATGCAACAAACTGCGGCGCCGGCACCGGCGGCCACTCGCGCATCCGCGCCGGCCGTTACCACCAGCCAACCGGCTCGCAACAGCGGCAACCCATTCCGCAACTGATGCGCGCACGCTGACAAACACGGGGTCCGGCCTGCGCCGCGCCCCGTTTTTTTTGTCCCGATTTTCCCCGCTTCTGCCCGCCGCCTCACAGCCGCCGCCGCGTCAGGTGGTATCATCATCACTCTCGTTTTCGCAGTCTGGATGAGGTTCGATGGACAACGATTCACGCTGGCAGCGTCTGATTAACGACGGCGAATTGCCGCCGCCGCTGCGCCCGACGCCGGCGGTGTACGCCTCCTGGCTGCGCTGCCGCAGCCTGATGCAACCCGATGTCTGGCAAGCACCGCACCGCGCTCAGGGCGCCACCTTCGAATCGATTTGCCGCCGCAAGAACGATCTGCTGACGCTCGGTCAGGCGGCGCTGGAAGACGCCTGCGAATACATGGAGCCGCGTCGCTGTCTGTTGATGATCTTCGACGAGAGCGGCTGCATGCTGTGGCGCTGCGGCGACGCCCCAACCTGGGAGCTTTTGCAGCAATTGGGGTTCGCCCCCGGCGCCTACTGGGCCGAGGGGCAGATCGGCACCAATGCTCCGGCGCTGGCGGCGGCGGAAGGCCACCCGGTACGAGTGAGCGGTGAAGAGCACGTGCGCCGGGCGCTGCACGGTTGGTCATTCTGCGCGACGCCGGTCTACGACAACAGCGGCCGCCAGCGCGGCTCGATCGCGCTGGGCTGCCTGCTGGCCGACTGTGCCGCCGGCGATCTGTCGCTGACGCTGGCCATCGCCCGCGAAATCGGCAACTCGCTGAACGCCGACGGCCTGCTGGCGGAATCCAACCGCCATCTGAATCAACTTTACGGCCTGCTGGACGGCGTGGACGACGGCGTCATGGCCTGGGATCACCGCGGCTACCTGCAATACATCAACCAGCGCGCCGCCGGTCTGCTGAAGCTGGACGAACAGCAGAGCCAGGGCAAACCGCTGGCGCAGCTGTTGACGCTGCCCGCCCTGCTCAAGCGCGCCATCGCCGACCGGCAGCCGCTGCAACACGTCGAAGTCACCTTCGAAAGCCAGCGGCAGTTTATTGCCGCTTTGCTGACGCTAAAGCCGATTTTCGACGGCGATCGCTGCAGTTTCATCGCCCTGCTGCACCCGCTCGAGCGGCTGCGCCAGTACGTCAGCAGCCAGTTGGGGCGTGTCAGCCACAGCTTCGAGCAAATGCCCTCCGCCTCGCTGGAAATGCGGCGGCTGATCCGTTACGGCCAGCAGGCGGCCAAGGGCCAGCATCCGATCCTGCTGCGCGGAGAGGAAGGGGTTGGCAAAGAGCTACTCAGCCAGGCTATCCACAACGCCGGCGAACGCGCCGCCGGGCCGTATATCGCCCTCAACTGCCAGCTGCTGCCGCAGGCGCAGGGGCTGCGTGAACTGTTGGGCAGCGACGCCAGCGAAGAAGAGGCGGGCCAGCTCAGCAAATTCGAATTGGCCAACGGCGGCACGCTGTATCTCGAACAGATCGAATACCTGCCGGCGGAGATGCAGTCGGCGCTGCTGCAGGTGCTGAAAACCGGCGTGGTGATCCGCCTCAATTCCAGCCGGGTGATCCCGGTCGATGTCCGAGTCATCGCCGGCAGCGCCGCCGACCTGCCGCTGCTGGTGCAGCAAAACCGCTTCCGCCGCCAGCTGTTTTACAGCCTGCAGGCGTTCGAGATCCAGATCCCGCCGCTGCGCCAGCGGCTGAGCGATATTCCGCTGCTGGTCAAACACCATCTGCGCACGCTGGAGCAGCATTTTCAGTGTCGCTTCCGGGTGGATGACGAGGTAATGGCCCAGTTGGCGCTTTATCTGTGGCCGGGCAACGATTTGGAACTGAAAGGGGTGGTGGAGCGCGCGGCGATGATTTGCCACGGCCACCACATCCAGTTGGCGGATCTGCCGGCGCACCTGCTCGGCCAGCCGTCGCTGCTGGAAAGCGATCCGCAGCCCGGCGCGCCGCTGTTGACGCTGACGGACATGGAACGCCAGGCGATCCTGCGCGCGGCGACCGTCAGCCGCGGCCAGGTGACGGAGATGGCGCAGCTGCTGGGCATCGGCCGCACCACGCTGTGGCGGAAGATCAAACAGCACGGGATCGACATCCGCCAGTTCAAGCTGCGCGCTTAGTGGCTGAGCTGTAATACCCCGCGCGCGGCGTCCAGCATCGCCTTCTGCCCGCTGCGGGTTTTGCTCAGGCAATCCTGCATGCCGACCACCATCGGAATGCCCATCGCCTTCGCCAGAATGGCGCTGTGCGACAGGGCATTGCCGCCGCTCAGACAGATGCCGAGCACCAGCCGCCTGTCGAGCATCACCACCTCCGAAGGCATCAGTTCGTCCATCACCAATATTGACGGTTCTGCGAGCGCAATAACCGGCAGCGGCAGCCTCTGCAGATGGCACAGCGTGCGGCGCAGCATGTCGCGCACGTCCAATTCGCGCGCCCGCATGTAGTCGTCATCCAGCTCGCGGTACTCTTCGGCGATCGCCTCCAGCACCTGCCGCCAGGCCTGCTCGGCGCTGCACAGCTGTTGCGCGATGCAGGTGTAAGCCGCCTGCTGCAGATCCGGATCGTCCAGCAGCATGCTGTGGGCGCCGAAGATCGCCGCCTGCGGCTTGCCGATCAGCGTGCCGGTGCGTTCCGCCAGCCGGTTCAGATCGCTCAGCGTGTGCTGTAACGCCTCCCGCAGGCGTTGCTGTTCGCCCAGAACCTCGTCCGCGCCGATACGCCGATCGGCGGTTGGCGGCCAGAAGCTGTGGGCCTGAAACACCGGCCCGCTGGTGACGCTTTCCGCCACCGGGATACCGTGCAGCGAAGGCTGCTGCCGCTCGGAGACCGTCTCGCCAAAATGTTGTTCCGCCAGCGCTTTGAACGCCGCCAGCGCCTCGTCCGCCTGCGCGCCGTCGGCGATCAGGCGAACGGTGTCGCCGTGACGCACCTGCAGCAGCGCCAGCTGATTGAGGCTGCGCGGATCGACGCACTGCCCCTGCTTCTCCAGCACCAGCTCGGCCTTGAACGGCGCCAGCGTCTCGACCAGCCGCGCCGCCGGGCGCGCATGCAGCCCATGCGGGTTCTGCACCGTCCAGGTTGCGCTTTTGCCCTGCGCCAGCGGCAAGGCCACGCTTTTCGCCGTCGGTGAAGCCTCGCCCAGCTGTGCCTGTTTGGCCTGCAGCGCCCCCTGCGCCTCCGCCACCACCTGCTCCAGCGAGGCGCCGGAGTTGGCGGCCACCACCGCCGCCAGCGTGCCTTCAACCAGCGGCGCCGCACACAGCCGCACTTTGGCGGCCAGATCCGGATCCAGCAGATCGAGCGCGGTTTCGGCACTGAGCAGCGCGCTGCCCAGATCCATCAGCACCAGAACGCCGTCGCCGTCGGCGACCGCTTCGATCGCCTCCATCACTTTGACCGCGTCGGTGCCGATCGGATGCTGCTCGTCATCCACGCCCGCCGCCAGCGCCAGTTTGCAGCCGTCGCCGCGCATCATCTGCCGCGCCAACTGCTCAACGCCGCGCGCCAGCAACGCGCTGTGCGAAACCACCACGATATTAATCATCTCGCCTCCTGCTAACTGCCGGCGACCTCGGCCAGCGTTTTCATCATCAACATCACCGAAGTGGCGCCGGGATCCTGGTGGCCGATGCTGCGCTCGCCCAGGTAACTGGCCCGCCCTTTGCGCGCCTGCATGGTGATGGTGCTCTCCACCGCCCGCTCGGCGCTGTCGGCGGCGCGCTGCAGCGCCTCCGCCACGCTCAGGTTCTGCTGCGCGGACTGACCGAGGCTTTCCACCACCGGCCACCAGACGTCGCACATGGTCTTGTCGCCCGGCTCCGCCTTGCCGCGCATCACCACGCCTTCCACCCCTTCCTGCATCACCTGATGCAGCTCCGCCAGATCCAGGCTCTGCTTGGCGTTCGCCGCCTGCGCCGCGCGGATGAAGAAGGTGCCGAACAGCGGACCGCTGGCGCCACCCACGCTCGACAGCAGCGTCATGCCGGTGTTTTTCAGGATAAAGCCGATATCCTTGTCCGCCACCGACGGCAGCTTTTCCACCACCTTGTTGAAACCGCGATTCATGTTCAAACCGTGGTCGGCATCGCCGATCTCGGTGTCCAGCTGGGTCAGAAAATCGCGCTCCCGGCTGAACACCTCGCCGCAACGCATCAGCCAATCGACAACCTGTTGTTTGGTCAACGCCATGATTCCTCCTCAGCAACCCCAACGCAGCGCAGGCGTTTTCACCGGCGCATCCCACAAGGACAACAGCTCGTCGTCCACGTTCAACAACGTGATGGACACCCCCTGCATATCCAGCGAGGTGCAATAAGAACCCACCAGGTTGCGTTCAATGATGATGCCCGCCTCGGCGCAGCGCTCCGCCAGCCGATGGTACACGCCATACAACTCAGACAATGGCGTGGCGCCCAGATTGTTGACCAGCGCGATCACCCGATCGCCGCGCGTCAGCGGCTGCTTGGTCTGCATTTCGTCGCGCCACTCGCCCTGCTGACGATCCCAGACGCGGATCGCGCGTTGATAGTGGCCGTGGTCGATCAACGTATGGAACATGTCGTCCACCGCCGCGTTGAGCGTGGTGAACGGGCGGCGCGCAATGCCTGGCTCGCCGTGAATGCCGACGCCGAACTCCATTTCGTTCTCCGCCAGGGTGAACGACGGCTTGCCGGCGGCCGGCACGGTACAGGCGCCCAGTGCGATGCCGATTGAATGCCCGTGGTTGTTGATGCGATGCCCCAGCGTCACCACGCTGTCCAGATCGTCGCCGCGCGCCGCGGCGGCGCCCAGCAGTTTCTCCATCAGCACGGTGTTGGCCACCCCGCGCCGCCCGGCGGTAAACAGGCTGTCTTTGACCGCCACGTCGTCATCCACCAGCACCGTCGCCACCGCGACGCCGCTGTCGTGCAGCAGCTCGGTGGCGGTTTCGAAGTTGAGCACGTCGCCGGTGTAGTTCTTGATCAGCAGCAGCACCCCGGCGCCGCCGTCGATCGCCTGACCGCACTCGTACATTTTATCCGGCGTCGGCGAGGTGAAAATCTCGCCCGGACAGGCGCCGTCGAGCATCCCTTCACCGACGAAGCCGCAGTGCATCGGCTCATGGCCGCTGCCGCCGCCGGACAAGATCGCCACCTTGCCCGCCACCGGCGCGTCGGCGCGGGTCACGAACACCGGATCCGCGTGCACCAGCAGCTCGGGATGGGCCTCCGCCAGCCCCTGCAACTGCTCTTCCAACACCGACTCGACCTGATTAATCAGTTTTTTCACGATGGTTTCCTCTGTAAGAACAGGGGCGCGGCGCACCGCGCCCCAACGGTATCAATGACGCTGCAACCAGGCGGCGCCCAGCCTATCCGCCGTCAGGATCGCCGCCTGCACGCCCGCAGGGGTGACCTTGAACGGCATGTTGTGAATGGTTTCACCCGCGGCGCAGCTGGCCTCGGCCACCGCCATCATCTTCGCCGCCACATCGCCGGTGACGCCCATCTGCGCCAACGTGATCGGCAGGCCGATGTCATGACAAAACGCCAGCACGGTTTCAATCTGCGCCATCGGGCTGTTCTGCAGCATCAGTTGCGCCAGGGTGCCGAACGCCACTTTCTCGCCGTGATACAGGTGGTGACACTCCTCCAGCACGGTGAAACCGTTGTGAATGGCGTGTGCCGCCGCCAGCCCGCTGCTCTCGAAGCCGATGCCGCTCAGATACGTATTGGCCTCAATGATGCGTTCCACCGCTTCCGTCACCACGCCGGCCTCGACCGCCAGCTTGGCCTTCACCCCTTCGGCCAGCAGCGTGTCGTAGCACAACCGCGCCAGACTGAGCGCCGCCAGCGTCGATTTGCCGCCGGCCATGCTGGTGGCCTGGGCGTCGAAACAGGCCTGCGCTTCGAAATAGGTGGAGAGCGCGTCGCCCATGCCGGCCACCAGCAGGCGCACCGGCGCGTTGGCGATGATGGCGCTGTCCATCACCACCATGTCCGGGTTGCGCGGGTAGATCAGGTATTCGGCGAATTCGCCCTGTTCGGTGTAGATAACCGACAGCGCGCTGGTCGGCGCATCGGTGGAGGCGATGGTGGGAATGAGCACCACCGGCAGCCGTTGGTAGTGGGCGACGGCCTTGGCGGTGTCGAGCGTTTTGCCGCCGCCGACGCCGATCACCCCGCGGCAGCCGTGGGTCTGCAGCTCGCAGCCAAGCCGGTCTATCTCTTTACGGCAGCACTCGCCGTTGAAGCGGGCCGCATGATGTTTCACGCCGTGCTGCCGCAGGCTGCCCATCAGGGTGTCGCCCGCCAGCTGCATCACGAAGTCGTCGGCGATCACGAAATAATGGTCGGCGAGGGATTTGGCGTATTCGCCGACGGCGGCCAGCGCATTGACGCCCTGAATGTATTTGCCTGGTGACTGGATGATTCTCAACATAACCGGATCCTTGTAGGGAGTTGGCGATGGTACGTTCAGATATCAGGTGATGACGCGCCGACTTCGCCGCCGGCTTGTTGTTGTGCTTCGACTATGAGCGCCTGCCGCCCGCCTGGCGAGCCACGCGATTTTTGTTCCATTATGGAACATCATCATAGCGACAACGTTTCATGATGAAACGCCAACGCGCGTTTTTTCGCCGCGAAAGCGAACTGGCGCACACCCCAACGTATAACTGCGTAAAGAGTCGATTCTGCGGGCGTTTCAGCTTTAATTTTGACCATGTTTCCCCTATCCTTAGCGCCACTACTGGGAAAGGGCGAAAACAGCCCGCATGATGGGATTGATAACGATGAAACGGACAAAAAACATCAACCAAGAGACGTTCCGCAAATCCTGGCGCAGCTACCGTGTCGCGCCCGTGGCTTTGGCGATCAGCGCCGTCTTTATGCTGGCCGGCTGCGAGAAGAGCGATGAAACGGTCTCCCTGTATCAGAATGCCGATGACTGTTCGCGCGCCAATCCTTCGATGAGCGAACAGTGCACCACCGCCTACAACAATGCCCTGAAAGAAGCCGCGAAAACCGCGCCGAAATACGCCACTCGCGAAGACTGCGTCGCCGAGTTCGGCGAAGCGCAGTGTACCCAGGCTCCGGCACAGGCCGGCATGGCGGCGGAATCACAAAGCAGCGGCAGCTTCTGGATGCCGCTGATGGCGGGCTATATGATGGGCCGCCTGATGGGCGGTTCCGGCTTCGCGCAGCAGCCGCTGTTCACCTCCAAGAACGCCGCCAGCCCGGCGAACGGCAAGTTTGTCGACGCCAGCGGCAAGAGCTACGGCCCGGCCACCGCCGGCGGCCGCACCATGACGGTGCCGAAAACCGCCATGGCGCCGAAGCCTGCGGTCACCAATACCGTGACCCGCGGTGGTTTCGGCGAGACCGTGGCCAAGCAGACCAGCATGCAGCGCAGCAGCGCCACTTCCAACTCCGGCTCTCGCAGCATGGGCGGTTGATGCATGAAACGTATTGCTATTACCGAGCGCCCGGACTGGCGTGAAAAAGCGACCGAGTTCGGCTTCCGTTTCCACACCATGTACGGCGAGCCGTACTGGTGTGAAGACGCCTATTACCAGTTCACGCTGGCGCAGATTGAAGAGATCGAAAACGCCACCGCCGAGCTGCATCAGATGTGCCTGCTGGTGGTGGAGAAAGTGGTCGCCAGCGACGAGCTGATGGCCAAGTTCTGCATCCCGAAACACACTTGGGAGTTCGTGCGCAGTTCCTGGCGCACCAACCAGCCGTCGCTGTATTCGCGTCTCGATCTGGCCTACGACGGCGTCAATCCGCCGAAGCTGCTGGAGAACAACGCCGATACGCCGACCTCGCTGTATGAAGCGGCCTTCTTCCAGTGGCTGTGGCTGGAAGACCAGATCAATGCCGGCAAGCTGGATCCGCAATCGGATCAGTACAACAGCCTGCAGGAGAAGCTGATCGAGCGTTTCGGCGAGCTGAAAGCGCACCACGGCTTCGGCCTGCTGCACCTGGCGTGCTGCCAGGACAGCGAAGAAGATCGCGGCACGGTGCAATATCTGCAGGACTGCGCGCAGGAAGCCGGTCTGCCGACCGAATTCCTGTTCATGGAAGAGATTGGCCTTGGCGAGAAAGGCCAGTTCACCGATCTGCAGGATCAGGTGATCGGTAACCTGTTCAAGCTCTACCCGTGGGAATTCATGCTGCGCGAGATGTTCTCCACCAAGCTGGAAGACGCTGGCGTGCGTTGGCTGGAGCCGGCCTGGAAGAGCATCATCTCCAACAAGGCGCTGCTGCCGCTGCTGTGGGAAATGTTCCCGAACCACCCTAACCTGCTGCCGGCTTATTTCGCGCAAGACGATCATCCGCCGATGGATCATTACGTCACCAAACCGCTGTTCTCGCGGGAAGGCGCCAATATCCAGATCGTCGAAAACGGTCAGGAAGTGGCGCGCGTCGATGGGCCGTACGGTGAAGAAGGCATGATCGTGCAGCAGTTCCATCCGCTGCCGAAGTTCGAAGACAGCTACACGCTGATCGGCAGCTGGCTGGTGAACGATCAACCCTGCGGCATCGGCCTGCGCGAAGATCGCGAACTGATCACGCAGGATCTGTCGCGCTTCTATCCGCACACTATTCTCGGCTGATCGCCCCGCTGAAAGCAAAAACGCCAGTCTCTGACTGGCGTTCTTTCTTTACCCCACCTGTACCGACAGCATGCTCAGCGCCCCCATTTCGATACCGTCGATCGGCACGCTGATGGTCTCTTTTCCATCCCAACCGCCAAGCACATACAGCAACGGCAGATAGTGTTCCGGCGTCGGATTCGACAACGCCGCGCCCTCATGGCGCATGAAATCCACCAGCGGGTGATTATCGCCCCGATAACGCAGGTTATCCCGGACAAAGTTATTGAACGATTCCGCCCATGGGTAGGCGCTGGTGTCGCCCTGCCATTTCACCATGCGCAGGTTGTGCACCACGTTGCCGCTGGCGACGATCATCACGCCCTCATCCCGCAGCGCCGCGAGTTTGCGGCCCAGCTCATAGTGGTAAGCCGCCGGCTGCGTGCCGTCGACGCTGAGCTGCACCACCGGGATATCGGCATTGGGATACATCTTGATCAATACGCCCCAGGTGCCGTGATCCAACCCCCACTCGCCGAGATCCGCCGTTACCGGCACCGGCGCCAGAATGTGCTGCAGCTGCGCGGCCAGTGCGGGAGAGCCTGGCGCCGGATAACGGGTATCAAACAGCGCCTGCGGGAACCCGCCAAAGTCGTGAATGGTTTTGGGTTTTTCCATCGCGGTGACCGCAGTGCCGCGGGTATACCAATGCGCGGAAACCGCCACGATCGCCTTCGGGCGCGGCAATGACTCACCCAACGCACGCCATGCCCGGGTGTAACGGTTGTCTTCCAGCACGTTCATCGGGCTACCGTGGCCAAGAAACAGTGCCGGCATACGAGAGGTGTTCATAGAGGGATCCTTAGTTCAAATTGTGCTATGCCGCTACATTACGCGCTTTGCCGCAGCAACACAGCCGGATAACCGTGATGAAGATATTCAATAAATTTGAATTAAAAGCAGAGAAATACGCCGGTCAACAGAAAGATAAAAAAATCATATATTTCAATAAAATAATAAGTTCAGTGAATGCCATGACATTACTGCCACACAGATCCAATTTGTGAACAATTTATGTATTTTTTGTTAACAAAATCTATACACTCCTCCTCTGCCGACGGGAGCAGGCAACGCCGTCGCGCGATGGGAATTACGTCTCACCAAGGAGGAATTCATGTTCAGACTCACACTGGCAACCCGCCTGGCGCTTTCCATGTTCTTACTCGCCGGCTGGACGGCAACCACCGGCGCGGCGGACAACGCGCAGCTGACGCAGCGCGAAGATCCTTACTTCCTTCAGGCGCAAGCTCAGCTGCAACAGCGACTGAAACAAACCCCAAACACCAACCGCGCCAAAAACGTCATTCTGGTCGTCGGTGACGGCATGGGGTTTTCCACCGTGACCGCTGCCCGCATTTTTGAAGGGCAGCAGCGCGGCGTGGACGGCGAATCCAACGTGTTGGCCTGGGAGGCCTTCCCCTATCTGGCGGCGGCCAAAACCTACTCCGCCGACGCCCAAATCACCGACTCTGCGCCCAGCGCGGTGGCGATGACCACCGGCGTCAAAACCATCAACGATCTGATGGGTCTCGATCATACGGCTACCCTCAACAACTGCGAGGATCAGCAAACCAAGGTCGTCACCACGCTGTGGGAGATGGCCGCAACGCTCGGCATGTCCACCGGCGCCGTGACGACCGCCACCATTACCCACGCCACGCCGGGCGCCACCTATGCCCATATCGCCAATCGCGACTGGGAGTCTGACGCCAAAATGCCGGCAAATGCCCTGGCCGCAGGCTGCCGCGACATCGCGCGCCAGTTGGTGGAAATGAAGTACGGCAACGGCCTGAACGTAGCGATGGGCGGCGGGCGCGCCAACTTCCTGCCCGACAGCGTGAGCGATCCGGAATACCCCGGCAAGAAAGGTGCCAGAAAGGACGGCCGCGACCTGACGCAGGCCTGGCTGCAACGCTACGGCGAGCGCGGGCAATACGTCTGGAATCAGGCGCAGTTCAACAAAATCGAACCGGGCAACGTCGACCATCTGCTGGCTCTGTTCGAGCCGTCGCACATGAACTTCGAGCACGACCGGCGACAAGACGCGGCGGGAGAACCCTCACTGGCGGAAATGGCCGGCAAGGCCATCGATATTCTGTCCAGGAATCCTGAGGGTTATCTGCTGTTGGTGGAGGGTGGGCGCGTCGATCACGGCAGCCATAACGGCAACGCCTACCGCACGCTGAGCGACGCGGTCGCCCTGAACGAAGCGGTGAAAACCATCGTCGATAAGGTCGATCTGGACGACACGCTGGTGATAGTGACCGGCGATCACAGCCACACGCTGACCATCGCCGGCTATGCCAAGCGCGGCAATCCTATCCTCGGCATTTCCGTCGGCGTCGACGGCAAACCTCGGTTGGGCAGCGACGGCAAGCCCTACACCACCGTCGGTTTCGCCAATGGCCCCGGCGGCGCGATCCCGCTGACCGAGCGCCCGGCATTGACCATGGAGCAAACCACCGCGCCCGACTTTATTCAGCCGGCACTGGTGCCGCTGAACAGCGAGACGCACGGCGGGGAAGATCTCGGCATCTACGCCATCGGCCCCTGGGCGCACCTGTTCCAGGGCACGGTGGAGGAGAACTACACCTTCCACGTGATGAATTACGCCAGCCGCATCGGCGAACGCCTGTCAAAACGCTAGCCACAAAAAAAGCCGCTTTACGCGGCTTTTTTATCGTTGAAAGCGGCCGGCTATCAGCTGGCTTTTTTCTCGTGCGCCTGGCGGTAGGCCACCAGATCTTCGATGGTCAGCACCACCATGTCGTGCTGTTTAGCGAAGGTGATCACTTCCGGCGCGTGCGCCATGCTGCCATCGTCGTTGGTCAGTTCACACAGCACGCCGGCTGGTTTGAAACCGGCCATGGAAACCAGATCGATGGTCGCTTCGGTGTGGCCGCGACGGCTCAGCACGCCACCCGGCTGCGCACGCAGCGGGAACACGTGGCCCGGGCGGTTCAGGTCGCTCGGCTTGGCGCTGTCTGCCACCGCCGCACGGATGGTGGTCAGGCGATCGGAAGCGGAAACCCCGGTGGTCACGCCCTGCGCCGCTTCGATGGTCACGGTGAAGGCGGTCTGGAACTGGCTGGAGTTGTTGGTCACCATCATCGGCAGCTCAAGCTGCTGACGGCGTTCTTCGGTGATGCACAGGCACACGATACCGCTGCCGTGGCGAATGGTCAGCGCCATCTGCTCAACGGTCATGGTTTCCGCGGCGAAGATCATGTCACCTTCGTTTTCACGGTTTTCATCATCGAGCACCATTACGCCGCGCCCGTTGCGCAGTGCATCGATCGCGCGTTCAACGCGTTCTGTTGGCGTGCCGAAGTCTGAAAGTAGCGTCTGATTCATGGTAAAAAACCTCATTAAAAATTATGGATTACCAGAACCAGGGCGATCTTGAGGAGTAGCTAGCAATAGCTAAAAAAATAACGCAAGCGGGCGCATGCCCGGCAGATACCGTTACTCTCTCCCATCCGGACTATAACCGTCGGCCCCGGAATTACACCGGATCTGCTGACCTCTAACCGGCCTTTACAGGCTGGCTGAGCGCTCGCGGGCTTTCACCGTAGAAGGTGATTTACCGCCGGTGGGGACTTTCACCCCGCCCTGAGAATAAGCAAGATGACTATAACGCTAATGGGTAGGCAGGGCAATTGGTAAAAGCACAATTCGGCCACGTACGGCGAATGCGCTTAATGGTTTATCCGACGGGCAACTCGCATTACACTAAGCGGCAGCTATTAAACTCTGAAAGGGATACGCCATGATTGACCCGAAAAAAATCGAACAAATCGCACGCCAGGTTCATGAGTCCATGCCTAAAGGCGTTCGTGAATTCGGGGAAGACGTTGAGAAAAAAATCCGTCAGGTGCTGCAGTCGCAGCTGACCCGTCTGGATTTGGTTAACCGCGAAGAGTTCGACGTGCAGACTCAGGTGCTGTTGCGCACCCGCGAGAAGCTGGCGCTGTTGGAGCAGCGCATGGCCGAGCTGGAAAGCAAGCTGAGCGCGGCGCCGGCCGCCAAGCAGGAAGACGAATAATTCCCGCCAAGGGCGCGCACCGCGCGCCCTTGTACTTTACGTCGCCCGGCGTTAGCCGCGCCCGTCTTTGATCGCTTTGATGATGTTGGTGGTCGACAGGCCGTCTTCAAAGTTCAGCACTTTGACATCGCCGCCGTTGGCCCACACTTCCGCACTGCCGGCAATCTCTTCCGGCTTGTAATCGCCGCCTTTCACCAGCAGATCCGGCAAGATGTCGGCGATCAAGCGCTGCGGCGTGTCCTCTTCGAACGGCACCACCCAATCCACCGCTTCCAGCGCGCCCAGCACGATCATGCGGTTCTCCAGCGCGTTGACCGGGCGTTTTTCCCCTTTCAGGCGTTTGGTCGAGGCGTCGCTGTTCACCGCCACGATCAGGCGATCGCCCAGCTTGCGGGCGTTGGCCAGATAAGAGACGTGGCCGGCATGCAGAATGTCGAAGATGCCGTTGGTCATCACCACTTTCTCGCCGCGCTGACGCGCCTGCGCCACGGCATTTTTCAACTGCGCTTCGGTCATCACGCCAAAGCCGGTTTCGGCGCGGCCGCGCACCGCGTTTTCCAGCTCGATGGGCGACACGGTAGACGTACCGAGCTTGCCCACCACCACGCCGGCGGCGGCGTTAGCAAGGAAGCAGGACTCTTCCAGCGAGTTGCCGGCGGCCAGCGAGGCAGCCAATACGCCGATCACGGTGTCGCCGGCGCCGGTCACATCAAACACTTCCTGCGCCTGAGTCGGCAAGTGCAGCGGCTCAACGCCAGGCTGCAGCAGCGTCATGCCGTGTTCGGAGCGAGTAACCAACAGCGCCGACAGCTCGAAATCCGCCACCAGCTTCATGCCGCGTTCCACCAGTTCCGCCTCATCCTTACAGTGGCCCACCACCGCTTCGAACTCGGACAGGTTCGGCGTCAGCAGCGTCGCGCCGCGATAGCGCTCGAAATCGGAGCCTTTCGGATCGATCAGCACCGGCACCTTGGCGGCGCGCGCCAGCTGGATCATGCCCTGCACCTGGCTGAGCGCCCCCTTGGCGTAATCGGACAGCACCAGCGCGCCGATCTGCGGCAACGCCTGCTGAATGCGCTCCAGCATCGGCTGCGGATCAACGTTGGAGAAGCCTTCTTCGAAGTCGAGACGGATCAGCTGCTGGTTGCGCGACAGCACGCGCAGCTTGGTGATGGTCGGATGGGTCGGCACCGAGACGAAGTCGCAGCGCACGTTGACTTCATTCAGTTTGGCGCTCAGCGCCCGCGCCGCATCGTCGATGCCGGTCAGACCCACCAGGCGGGAAGTAGCGCCCAGCGAAGCGATGTTCATCGCCACGTTAGCCGCGCCGCCGGGACGCTCTTCGATGGTATCGACCTTGACCACCGGCACCGGGGCTTCCGGTGAAATGCGGCTGGTCGGCCCATACCAATAGCGATCCAACATGACGTCACCGACCACCAGCACACCGGCGCGGCGAAAATCAGGCAGCGTAACTTTCATCCGATAACTCCAAAAAAGAACAAAATTTTAGTGGCGCAGATATTACCACAGACCGCCGGAATACCCGCAAAAAGGTATCAATCCAGCCATTTGGCCCAGCTGGCGCGCACCTGCTCGCGCTCGGCGGCAAACAGCTCGCTGTCGACCTTGCCGGAATGCTCCTGCAGCGCCAGGTGGTGGATCTCGTCGCGCATGGTGACATAAGCCTGGGTCAGCGCGCGCGCCTCCTCTTCCGGCATGATGTCGTAATTGGCCATCAGCTCGAAGATGCGCACGTTGTCCGACCAACGCGTCAGGCGCGGTTCACCCGGCGCATAGCGTAAGACCAGATATTGGGCGATAAATTCGATGTCGGTAATGCCGCCCTCATCAGCTTTGATATCAAACAGATCGCGCTGCTTGTTGCCGAGATGGTTGCGCATCTTTTCGCGCATCTCGCGCACTTCGCGCTTCAGGGTCTCCGGATCGCGCGTTTTGCACAGGATCTCGCGCCGGATCGCGTCAAACTGCTGATGCAGCGCCGGGTCGCCATGCACGATGCGCGCGCGCACCAGGGCCTGATGTTCCCAGGTCCAGGCTTCATTTTGCTGGTAGTCGGCGAACGCCTCGACGGTGCTGACCAGCATCCCCGCGGCGCCGGAAGGCCGCAGGCGCGCGTCCACCTCATACAGAATGCCGGAAGAGGTGCGGGTGCTGAACAGATGCATCACCCGCTGCGCCAGCCGCAGGTAGAACTGGCGGCCGTCGATGCAGCGATCGCCGTCGGTCATCACCTCCGGCGGGCAATCCAGCAGGAACACCAGATCGAGGTCGGAACTGTAACCCAGCTCCCAACCGCCCAGTTTGCCGTAGCCGATCACCGCAAAGCCGCGCCCCTCACGCTCCTGCAAATGGGTGGGCTGGCCGTAGCGCGCCACCATGTCGCTCCAGGCCTGCTGCACCACCGCGTCGATGATCGCCTCAGCCAGATAAGTCAGGTGATCGCTCACTTTCATCACCGGCAGCGCGCCGGCGATATCCGCAGCCGCGATGCGCAGCTGCTGCGCCTGTTTGAACTGGCGCAGCGCCTCCAGCTTTTGCTCTTCGTCGTCTTCCGGCACCCGCAGCAGATACTGCCGCAGCTCGCTGCGGTAGGCGTCCAGCGCCACCGGCTGATACAGCGTGGCCGGATCCAACAGTTCGTCCAGCAGCAGCGGGTAACGCGACAGCTGGTTGGCAACCATCGGCGACGCGGCGCACAGGCGGATCAGATGGCTGAGCGCCGCGTGGTACTCCACCAGCAGCTCGAGGTAGGTGGTGCGGGTGACGATGCTCAGCAGCAGCTGCGCCAGCCGCACCAGCGCGGTCGGCGCGTCCTGGCGCGGGCACACCTCCGCCAGCAGGCGCGGCATCAGCTGATCGAGCACGTCGCGGCCCCGCGGGCCGATGGTGCGCTTGTCGACGTCGTGGCGGAAATCGGCGATGGTGCGCAGCATCTGTCGACGCGCCTCTTCGTCGAGGTGCGGCGTCAGCGGCGCCAGCTCGTTCTCCTCCAGCGCGTCCTGCCACAGGCTGTGGTAGTGCTGGTAGTCGGGATCTTCACCGACATCCGGGCTATCGTCGCCGATCAGGTCGTCGAACACCGCGCGCACCGCCTGCATGTGCGCGTCCAGCGCCGCCATCAGCGCCGGCCAATCCGCCAATCCCATGCCGTAGGCCAACCGCGCCTGATCGAGCGCCTCCTGCGGCAGCGTCTGGGTTTGCTGATCGCCGATCGCCTGCAACAGGTTCTCCAGCCGCCGCAGGAACAGGTAGGCGGCGCTCAGCGCCCGCACCTGCTCGGCCTCCAACAGCCCCAGCTCACCCACCGCCTGCAGCGTCGGCAGCAGCGAACGCCCTTGCAGCGCCGGTTCACGGCCGCCGCGGATCAGCTGGAATACCTGAGTGATGAATTCGATTTCTCGAATGCCGCCGGCGCCCAGCTTGATGTTGTCCTTCAGACCGCGCCGCCGCACTTCACGGGCGATCATGCCCTTCATGTTGCGCAAAGATTGGATGACGCTGAAATCGATGTAGCGGCGGAACACGAACGGCCGCAGGGTTTTGCGCAGCTCCTGGCTATAGGCGTCTTCCGCCCCGCCCATCAGGCGCGCCTTCACCATCGCATAGCGCTCCCAATCGCGCCCCTGCTCCTGATAATAATCTTCCAGCGCCGCGAAGCTCATCACCAACGGGCCGCTGTCGCCGAACGGCCGCAGCCGCATGTCCACGCGATAGACGAAGCCGTCGATGGTTTGCTGATCCAGCGCCTTGATCAACCGCTGGCCGAGGCGGGTGAAGAACTGGGCATTGTCCAGCTCGCGCCGTCCGCCCTGGGTCTGGCCGTTCTCCGGGTAGGCGAAGATCAGATCGATATCCGACGAGAAATTCAACTCGCCGCCGCCCAACTTGCCCATGCCGAGGATCAACAGCGGCTGCGGCTCGCCGGCGGCGTTGCACGGCGTGCCCCATTCGCGGCAGCAGGTTTGGTACAGCCAGTCGCGCGCGCTGACGATCAGCGTTTCCGCCAGTCCGCTCAGCTGCAGCAGCGTTTCTTCGGTCGAACACAGCCCCTGAGCCTGCGCCCAGGCGATGCGCACCAGCGTTTCACGGCGAAACAGACGCAGCGTGCGCATCAGCTGCGCCTCGTCGCGCACCTCTTCCAGCTCGTCCTGCAGCCAGGCGGCATAGTGTTGCCACTCGCCGGGCGCCGGCGGCTGTTCGCGCAGCGTCGCCAGCCAGGCAGGCTGAGCGAGCAGCGCGTCGCTGACGAAATCGCTCGACGCCAGCACCCACTGTTCCTGCTCGCTAAAGGCGCAGTCCGCGCCGTGAACTTCCTGAAAACGCTGCACAATCTGCTGTGCCTGAGCCTGTAACGCGGCTGAAAGTGGCGACATAGTGTATGACCCGTTCTGCGGCCCACGGCTGGCGGGCCGGCTGGATTAACGAAGCGCGCCGTTTAACCAGAATGGCGCATGCGATAAGGCCTGTTTGCGGCTGGCTTCATACCAGCCCTGGCGGCGCTCGCTCAGCGCCGCCTGCAGCTCGCGCCAGGCCTCGATATAAGGCCCGGTCTGCTCGTCGGGATAAGCGCCCGACAGCAGGACCAGCGCCGAAATCTGACGCGTCAGGCGCGGCAATTGTTCCTGATATTCATCTTCGTTCAGCGTACGGCTGAAGGCCTCTTTCAGCTCCGCGCCGCTGCGCCCCAGCATGATGTCGCTGAAGCGTTTGAAAGAACCATCCAGCTTGGCCTGCGCTTTGGCGTCGATAAACGGTCGCCAGGCGCCGCTCACCAGCCATGATGTGAGCGCCAACTTACATTGCAGGTAGACCGCGCTGTAGCACAGGGTCTCTGGTTGCGCGGTTTTGTCCGCCAACAGCGGTTCGAGCTCGGTCAGGCGGGCGCGCAGATCGGCGCTGGCCTTGCGCGGCACCAGGCCGCCGAAGATCACCAGCGCCTGGCGGATCGTTCCGACCGCCTCAATCACCGAAGCGCGCGCCTGCGCGTCGCCGCGCAGCCACAGCTCTTCATGGTACTGCCAGTGGCTGAGCGCCAGCTCGAAGGCGGCGATCATCCCCTGCTCTACGGTCGCCTTCGCCGCCGGCTTCAGCACCCGCAGCGGACGCACCTCACGCGACGGATTGCCCTGCGCCAGGTGGTAACCGCGCGCTGCCTTGCTCAGGCTGCCCTGACGCAGCCCGTCGTGCGCCGCCAGCTCACCGGCCAACGCCAGCAGATCGGCGGTATTGCCTTTCAGCAACTCCAGTTCTATCTCACTCAGGGCTTCGCTGAGATCACCGGCGCGTACCTCACCCTGATCCAAGCCAATCTCTATCTCGCTTTGGCCGTAAGTAACCACCCACTTCTCACGCACGAAATCAGTACGGAACAGCGGTTGCAACGCCTGCTGCAGCGCCGCGATATCGCAATCCTGCGGCCAGATGTCGGCAGGGAACTGCGCCAACGCCAGCTGCGGCTCAGCGATAGCGACATTGTATTCCGGGCGCTGGTGCAGGCCGCCCACCACTTTACCGGCGGTTTTGATGGTCATCTCAAAGCGATCGTCGAAACCGCGAATGCGCAGCCCCATGTCGTGACGGCGCAGGAAGTTGTCGGCCGTTTCGAAGTAAATGTTGGTCAGCTTTTGCGGCGCGGAATGCTGATGCGGCCAGGCGGCGAGCCAGTGTGGCAGAGCGGCCACCGCTTGCGGCGCGGCGATGAATTTCAGTTCAATTTCAACGGTCATAATTCTTTAACACCAATAAGTTACGCATTCGCGTCGGTTTCAGCGCGGCGCGCTCGGCCCGCCGTATGCTGCCTACTGACGCACAGTTGTCATTATCTTACCGCGATTCCCGGCGCCTTAACCCTGCTAACTGTAGAAAAAACCTGTTACGTTATAAAACGCTGCGCAACTCACAGAATCAGCCACAGTAAGATAGTTCTCATTCCGGTTTTGGCGTTGCGTCGTCAGACTGAACCCTCTACTATCGTTCCATAAATTCACCCAGAAACGATGAACTAATGCAGAAATTACGCCTGATTTTCCTTGCCGCGCTGAGCTTCAGCATCACTTGGGCCGCACATGCCGAAGATAAACGCTATATCTCCGATGAGTTAAGCACTTACGTCCATAGCGGCCCAGGTAATCAGTACCGTATTGTCGGCACTCTGAACGCCGGTGAAGAAGTGACCCTGCTGAGCGTCAACGACAGCACCAATTACGGCCAGATCCGCGATCCGAAAGGCCGCACCACCTGGATCCCGCTCGATCAGCTCAGCCAGACGCCAAGCCTGCGCACCCGCGTGCCGGAGCTGGAACAGCAGGTGAAAACCCTGACCGACAAACTGGCCAACATCGATAACACCTGGAACCAGCGTACCTCGGAAATGCAGGAAAAAGTCGCGGGCAGCGACAGCACCATCAGCAGCCTGCAGAAGGAAAACCAGGATCTGAAAAACCAGCTGGTGGTTGCGCAGAAGAAGGTCAACGCCGTTAACCTGCAGCTCGACGACAAGCAGCGCACCATTATCCTGCAGTGGTTCATGTACGGCGGCGGCGTTGCCGGCGTCGGTTTGCTGTTGGGCCTGCTGTTGCCGCACCTGATCCCGCGTCGCAAGAACAACAATCGCTGGATGAACTGATTTCAGTATCGTTCAGTTTGAGTATGGGCGCCTGCGGGCGCCTTTTTCATTGGCGCCGACATCCCGCGGCCAATTCATGTAATCTGATAGACAGGGCCTTACACGATATTCAGGAGTCAACAGTGCAGATTTATCTGGTCGGCGGCGCCGTTCGCGACAGCCTGCTCAACATTCCGGTGGTCGATCATGATTGGGTGGTGGTGGGCGCCACGCCGGCGGAGTTGCTGGCATTGGGCTACCAGCAGGTCGGCAAAGATTTTCCGGTGTTCCTCAATCCCGATACCCACGAGGAGTATGCGCTGGCGCGCACCGAGCGCAAATCCGGCCAGGGGTACACCGGTTTTACCTGCTATGCCGCGCCGGACGTGACGCTGGAAGACGATCTGCTGCGGCGCGATCTGACCATCAACGCCATCGCCCGTTCCGCCGAAGGGGAACTGATTGACCCTTACGGCGGCGTGGCCGATCTGCAGGCGCGCGTGCTGCGCCACGTTTCCGACGCGTTCGGCGAAGATCCGCTGCGCGTGCTGCGCGTGGCGCGATTCAATGCTCGCTTCGCTCATCTGGGTTTTCGCATCGCCGACGAAACGCTGGCCCTGATGCGCCGGATGGCGCACAGCGGTGAACTGGCCGCGCTGACCGCCGAACGCGTCTGGAAAGAAACTGAAAAAGCGCTGCAAAGCCAGAGCCCGCAGGTCTATTTTCAGGTGCTGCGCGACTGCGATGCGCTGGCGGTGCTGTTCCCGGAAATCGACGCGCTGTTCGGCGTGCCGGCCCCCGCCAAGTGGCACCCGGAGATAGACACCGGCGTACACACGCTGATGGCGCTGGCGATGGCCGCCCGCCTCACGCCGGAGGTGGACGTGCGCTTCGCCACGCTGTGCCACGATCTTGGCAAAGGGTTGACGCCGAAAGCGTTCTGGCCGCATCACCACGGCCACGGCCCGGCGGGCGTCCGGCTGGTCGAGGCGCTGTGCCAGCGGCTGCGGGTGCCCAACCCGGTGCGCGATCTGAGCAAGCTGGTGGCCGAGTACCATGATCTGATCCACACCGTGAACAAGCTGCGGCCGGAGACCCTGCTGAAGCTGTTCGATGCCATCGACGTCTGGCGCAAGCCCCAAAGGCTGGAGCAGATGATCCTGACCAGCGAAGCGGACGCGCGCGGCCGCACCGGCTTTGAGGAGAATCCTTATCCGCAGGGCGACTATCTGCGCCAGGCGTATCAGGTGGCGAACGCGGTATCGATTAAAGAGGTGGTAGCCAGCGGGCTGCAGGGCACCGCGATCCGCGATGAGCTCAAACGCCGTCGCCAGCAGGCGCTGGCCGACTGGAAGCTCAACCAAACCATCCTCAACGATCAGGCATAAAAAAACCCCGCAGAGCGGGGTTTTTTACTTGCCATCGTGCTTACAGGAATACCATGTAAACCACGGCCGCCACGATAAAGCGGTAGATGGCGAACGGCACGAACGAGATGCGTTTGATCAGCGACAGGAAGGTCTTGATCGCAATCAGCGCCACCACGAAGGCAGTCACGAAACCGACGGCGAACATCGGCAGATCGCCCCAGGTCAAGAAGTGCAGGCTCTTGTACAGATCCAGACCGCTGGCGCCAATCATCATCGGCACCGCCAGGATGAAGGAGAACTCGGACGCCGCATAACGGTTTACGCCCACCAGCATACCGCCGGCGATAGTGGAACCCGAACGGGAGAAACCCGGCCACAGCGCCAGGCACTGGAAGCAGCCAATCATGAACGCCTGGCGGTAGGTGATGTCATCCAGCCCTTCCGCTCTCGGTTTCTTCGGCTTCAGCCATTCCGCCGCCAGCAACAGCAGGCCGCCGACGACCAACGCGTACATCACGTTTTTCGGCGCGAACAGCGATTTAATCACATCGTGGAATACCAGACCCAGCACCACCGCCGGGATCATCGCCAGCAGGATATGCCCCAGCTTCAGTTGGCCGCTGGTTTTGCCCTCGTGCTCCACTGGCTTGCCGCCGAAATGGATGCCGATCAGGCCGAACAACCGGCGCCAGAACATCACCACCACGGCCAGGATCGACCCCAGTTGGATGATGACTTCAAAGGTTTTGGCTTTGTCGCCGGTAAAACCCAGCCACTCGCCAACGATAATCATATGCCCGGTGGAAGACACCGGCAGAAATTCGGTTAACCCTTCGACAACCCCAAGAACAAACGCAATAAACAGTGAATGCATGTCAGCCATGTGCTTCGCTCACCCCATAAAATAACGGCCATCACATAAAAAAGCGGCAGTGCTTAAAAGACAATGCCGCTAAAACAATTCTCAGGATTAAGACCAGTTTAACGGTCTTTCGTTGCAAGCAGATGACATAAAATCATGCGGGACGAGTGCCGCGCTCAATGATCACGCCGACCCGATTGGCATGTGCTACAGCGCCCGGTTTGCTGACCTTAATACGGACCCACGGGGAATTGAAGCGCTGAAGCAACATTTCGGATATTTCCTCCGCCACGCGCTCCACCAGCGCGAAGCGGTTCGACTCAACATGCTGGATCACGGCGTCGCTGACATCGGCATAGCTCAGACAGTCATTTACATCGTCGCTGGCGGCGGCCGGCCGGTTATCCCAGCCCATTTCGATATCGAACACCAGCTTCTGACGAATGCCCTGTTCCCACTCATAAACGCCAATGGTGGTAATTACGGTAAGCTCTTCAATAAATACGATATCCATCACGTCATTCTCTGTTTTTGGCCTTGCCGGATACCACTTCCAGCGGAATGTGCGTATTATCCATAGATGTTGCGAGTAAAACGACCATTATTAAACGGAACCGCGTTATGAGTGCTACCGCGCTTGGCATGATTATCTTCGCGTATCTGTGCGGCTCGATTTCCAGCGCGATCCTGGTTTGCCGGATCGCCAGGCTGCCGGATCCGCGTGAACATGGCTCAGGAAACCCCGGGGCGACCAACGTCCTGCGCATCGGCGGCCGGCTGGCGGCGGCGGCGGTGCTGGTGTTCGATATTCTGAAAGGGATGCTGCCGGTCTGGCTGGCCTACAAACTCGATGTGCCGCCGCTGTATCTGGGCCTGACGGCGATCGCCGCCTGTCTGGGGCACATCTATCCGGTGTTCTTCCACTTCCGCGGCGGTAAAGGCGTGGCGACGGCGTTTGGCGCCATCGCGCCTATCGGCTGGGATCTGACCGGCCTGATGACCGGCACCTGGCTGTTGACGGTGCTGCTCAGCGGCTACTCTTCGCTCGGCGCCATCGTCAGCGCGTTGATCGCCCCGTTCTACGTCTGGTGGTTCAAACCGCAGTTCACCTTCCCGGTAGCGATGCTCTCCTGCCTGATCCTGATGCGGCATCACGACAATATTCAGCGCCTGTGGCGCGGCCAGGAAGGCAAGATCTGGGGCAAGTTCCGCAAGAAGAAAAACGACGCGGATAACGGTGACCAGCCGAGAGAAGAATAACAGAAGGGCCGGATAATCCGGCCCTTTGTTTTATACCGCAGGCAGTTCCGCCAGCGGCCAGCGCGGCCGCACGGAAACGCTCAGCGCCGGGTTGGCGCCGCTCTTCAGCCGCACCATGCCGGCATAGGCGATCATCGCGCCGTTGTCGGTGCAAAATTCCGGGCGGGCATAGAACACCTCCCCGCCGCGCTTGTGCATCATCTCCGCCAGTTTGGCGCGCAGCGTGCGGTTGGCGCTCACGCCGCCGGCCATCACCAGGCGTTTGAAGCCGGTCTGCTCCAACGCGCGTTTGCATTTTATCGCCAGCGTATCCACCACCGCATCCTCGAAGGCGCGGGCGATGTCGGCACGCGTCTGATCGTCGTTGCCGTTAGAGCGGATGGTGTTGGCGGCAAAGGTTTTCAGCCCGGAGAAACTGAAGTCCAACCCCGGACGATCGGTCATCGGCCGCGGGAAGGTGAAACGCCCCGCCGTGCCCTGCTGCGCCATCTTCGACAGCATCGGCCCGCCGGGATAATCCAGGCCGAGCAGCTTGGCGGTTTTGTCGAACGCTTCGCCGGCCGCGTCGTCGATCGACTCGCCCAGCAGTTCATATTCACCGATGCCGGTGACGCTGATCAGCTGAGTGTGGCCGCCGGAGACCAGCAGCGCGACGAACGGGAACGCCGGCGGGTTATCTTCCAGCATCGGCGCCAGCAAGTGGCCTTCCATATGGTGCACCGGCACCGCCGGCACGTTCCAGGCGAACGCCAGCGCACGCCCCACGGTTGCGCCGACCAGCAGCGCCCCCACCAGGCCCGGCCCGGCGGTATAAGCCACGCCGTCAATATCGGCCGGGGTCAGGTTAGCCTCTTTCAGAGCCGCCTGAATCAGCGGCACGGTTTTGCGCACGTGATCGCGGGAGGCCAGTTCCGGCACTACGCCGCCGTAGTCGGCGTGCAGCTTCACCTGGCTGTATAATTGGTTGGCCAACAAACCGGTTTGATCGTCATACACTGCAATTCCGGTTTCATCGCAGGACGTTTCTATACCCAGTACTCGCATTACATTTCCCATCATTCACGTGCGGCCGCCAGTCTACCACATTCCGCCGCATTTACCGCCGGCGCCGCGCATCTTGTCACCGGCTTGCGCCTATGTCGATGATTCATCCAGAAAATGCCCGAGCGATTAAACACGAGCATTTTTTTCTGATTAGTCTATAATCAGCGCCCGGTGCAAAATTGCGCACGTTGCGGCAGAGCGACGCGGGTTTCAATTTACTGTGATGCTTTACAAAGCAGCATCCATTGGAGTAAAATTCCGCACCATTTTGAAAAGGCTGGCGCTTGGCCAGCAGCAAACCGAATTTTATTGAGGTGAGAGGCACATGCCGGTAATTAAAGTACGTGAAAACGAGCCATTTGACGTTGCTCTGCGTCGTTTCAAACGCTCTTGCGAAAAAGCGGGTGTTTTAGCTGAAGTTCGTCGTCGTGAGTTTTATGAAAAACCAACTACCGAACGTAAACGCGCTAAAGCTTCTGCTGTGAAACGTCACGCGAAGAAACTGGCTCGCGAAAACGCACGCCGCACTCGTCTGTATTAATTCTTCGGGGGCAACCCCACCGCGTGAATTTCTGATTTTCAAAATCGCGCAGACCGAGTAGTTGCATACGAAGGCCGTGCTTTCCGAAAGGAATGCGCGGCTTGTTCTCGTTTATAGGCTAATGAAGTAAGGGCTTATGGCTGGACGAATTCCGCGCGTATTTATCAATGACTTGCTGGCTCGCACCGACATCGTCGATTTGATCGACGCCCGCGTGAAGCTCAAGAAGCAAGGCAAGAACTATCACGCGTGCTGTCCGTTCCACCACGAAAAGACGCCTTCCTTTACCGTTAATGGCGAAAAGCAGTTTTATCACTGTTTTGGGTGTGGTGCACACGGCAACGCCGTCGACTTTTTGATGAATTACGACCGACTCGAGTTTGTCGAAACCATCGAAGAACTGGCGACCATGCACGGGCTGGAAGTGCCTTACGAAGCGGGCACCGGGCCAACCCAGATCGAGCGCCATCAGCGCCAGAGCCTGTACCAACTGATGGAACAGCTCAGCGCGTTCTATCAACAGTCACTGCAGCAGTCCTCCGGGGCGCCGGCGCGCAGCTATTTGCAGCAGCGCGGATTGAGTGACGACGTTATTCGCCATTTCGCCATCGGCTTCGCGCCGGCGGGATGGGACAACGCCCTGAAGCGTTTCGGCCGCGACGCCGACTCGCGCCGCGCATTGAACGATGCCGGCATGCTGGTGACTAACGATCAGGGGCGTTCGTACGACCGTTTCCGCGAACGGGTGATGTTCCCCATCCGCGACAAGCGCGGGCGCGTGATCGCCTTCGGCGGCCGCGTCCTGGGCGACGGTATGCCGAAGTACCTGAACTCGCCGGAAACCGAAGTTTTCCATAAGGGCCGCCAGCTGTACGGCCTGTATGAAGCACAGCAGAACCACCCTAACCTGCAGCGGCTGCTGGTGGTGGAAGGGTATATGGACGTGGTGGCGTTGGCGCAATTCGGCATCGACTATGCCGTCGCCTCGCTCGGCACCTCGACGACGGCGGAACACATTCAGCTGTTGTTCCGCGCCACCGACAACGTCGTCTGCTGTTACGACGGCGACCGCGCCGGCCGCGAAGCGGCCTGGCGGGCGCTGGAAACCGCGCTGCCATACCTGAATGACGGGCGCCAGCTGCGGTTCATGTTTTTGCCCGACGGCGAAGACCCGGACACGCTGGTGCGCAAGGAAGGCAAAGAAGCCTTCGAACAACGAATGGAGCAGGCGCAGCCACTGTCCACGTTCCTGTTCGAAAGCCTGCTGCCGCAGGTGGATCTGAGCAGCCCGGACGGGCGCGCCAAGCTGAGCACGCTGGCGCTGCCGCTGATTACTCAGGTGCCGGGCGAAACGTTGCGCTTGTACCTGCGCCAGGAGCTCGGCAACAAGCTGGGGCTGCTGGACGACAGCCAGCTCGACAAGCTGATGCCCAAGCAGGCTGAAAATGCGAATCCTTATCAGGCGCCCCAGCTAAAACGCACAACCATGCGTATACTGATAGGGTTACTGGTGCAAAATCCGCAGTTGGCTACACTTATCCCTTCGCTGGAAGGGTTGGAGCAGACCAAACAGGCGGGATTGCCGCTGTTCGTCGAACTGGTGCAGACCTGTTTGGCGCAGCCGGGCCTGACGACCGGGCAATTGCTGGAGCTGTATCGCGACAACAAATTCAGCCAGCAGCTTGAAACCTTGGCGACATGGAACCATATGATCGTTGAGGACATGGTCGAACAGACCTTTTTGGATACGTTGGCCAGCCTGTACGACTCGGTGCTCGAGCAACGGCTGGAAACGCTGATCGCCCAGGCCAGAACGCGCGGTCTGAGCGCGGAGGAACGTGAAGAAGTCCGTTCTCTCAACCAGGTTTTAGCGAAGAAAAACTGAATACCAAACGGCTTAAGTGCCGATAATTGCGAGGGCAGAGCCCTGCACAGTGCCGCCATAGTGGGCCGCGGCGATAACGAAAACGCCCCAAATGCTATTGTTGGCGGTTTCGCCGACCGACACCAACCTAAATACTCTGAAGTGTGGATACCGTCTTATGGAGCAAAACCCGCAGTCACAGCTGAAGCTACTTGTCACCCGTGGTAAGGAGCAAGGCTATCTGACCTATGCTGAGGTCAATGACCATCTGCCGGAAGATATCGTCGACTCCGATCAGATCGAAGACATCATCCAGATGATTAACGACATGGGCATCCAGGTGATGGAAGAAGCACCGGACGCCGATGACCTGCTGCTCGCCGAAAACTCGAACAGCACGGACGAAGATGCGGAAGAAGCCGCCGCACAGGTTCTGTCCAGCGTGGAATCCGAAATCGGCCGCACCACCGACCCGGTGCGCATGTACATGCGCGAAATGGGCACCGTCGAACTGCTGACGCGCGAAGGCGAAATCGACATCGCCAAGCGCATCGAAGACGGCATCAACCAGGTACAGTGCTCGGTTGCCGAATACCCGGAAGCCATCACCTACCTGCTTGAGCAGTACGATCGCGTCGAAGCGGGTGAAGCGCGCCTGTCCGATCTGATCACCGGCTTCGTCGATCCTAACGCGGAAGAGGACATCGCCCCCACCGCGACCCACATCGGTTCTGAACTGTCGAGCGAAGAGCAAGACGACGACGAAGAAGATGAAGACGACGAAGACGACGACACCGAAGACGATAACAGCATCGATCCTGAGCTGGCGCGTCAGAAGTTCGCCGAGTTGCGCGATCAGTATGAAGCGACGCGTCTGGTGATCAAGAAAAACGGCCGCAGCCACGCCAGCGCCGCGGACGAGATCCTGAAGCTGTCTGAAGTGTTCAAGCAGTTCCGCCTGGTGCCGAAACAGTTCGACTTCCTGGTCAACAGCATGCGCACCATGATGGACCGCGTTCGCACCCAAGAACGCATCATCATGAAGCTGTGCGTTGAACAGTGCAAAATGCCGAAGAAAAACTTCGTCACCCTGTTCGCCGGCAACGAAACCAGCGATTCCTGGTTTGAAGCCGCGCTGGCGATGGCCAAGCCATGGTCGGAAAAGCTGAAAGACGTTGCTGAAGACGTGCAGCGCAGCCTGCAGAAACTGCGTCAGATCGAAGAAGAGACCGGCCTGACCATCGAGCAGGTCAAAGACATCAACCGTCGCATGTCGATCGGTGAAGCGAAAGCCCGCCGCGCGAAGAAAGAGATGGTTGAGGCCAACCTGCGTCTGGTTATTTCCATCGCCAAGAAATACACCAACCGCGGCCTGCAGTTCCTGGATCTGATCCAGGAAGGCAACATCGGCCTGATGAAAGCGGTAGACAAGTTCGAATACCGCCGCGGCTACAAGTTCTCGACGTACGCCACCTGGTGGATCCGTCAGGCTATCACCCGCTCCATCGCCGACCAGGCGCGCACCATCCGTATTCCGGTGCATATGATTGAGACCATCAACAAGCTCAACCGTATTTCGCGCCAGATGCTGCAAGAGATGGGCCGCGAGCCGACGCCGGAAGAGCTGGCCGAGCGCATGCTGATGCCGGAAGACAAGATCCGCAAAGTGCTGAAGATCGCCAAAGAGCCAATCTCGATGGAAACGCCGATCGGCGACGACGAAGATTCGCATCTGGGCGACTTCATCGAGGATACCACCCTCGAGCTGCCGCTGGATTCCGCGACCTCGGAAAGCCTGCGTTCCGCCACCCACGACGTGCTGGCCGGCCTGACCGCGCGCGAAGCGAAAGTGCTGCGCATGCGTTTCGGCATCGACATGAACACCGACCACACGCTGGAAGAGGTAGGCAAGCAGTTTGACGTTACCCGTGAGCGTATTCGTCAGATCGAAGCCAAGGCGCTGCGCAAGCTGCGTCACCCAAGCCGCTCCGAAGTGCTGCGCAGCTTCCTGGACGACTAAGTCCGGCTGCCGCACCCAAAACAAAAACCCCGGCCTGCCGGGGTTTTTTTATGCCTCAGAACATGCCGTTGCCGCTGGCGGTCTTCTCCGGCACCGGCTGCGTCACGTCCCAGTGCTCGACGATTTTTCCGGCGCTGTCCAGACGGAAGATATCGACGATCGCCGCCGTCTTGCCGGCCTCGCGCCCGCTGACTTCCACATGCAAAATCACATAGTCACCGTCGACGAACGCCTGTTTAATCTCGCTGTGCGAGTTGGGGTAACGCGTTTTCAGCAGCTCGACAAATTGACGAAAACCCGCCACGCCGTCTTGGGCATTGGGGTTATGCTGTTTGTACTGTTCGCCTAAAAACGGTCGCGCCGCCGCAAAATCCTTGTTGTTCAGCCCCTGCCGATAAAACTCCAGCACGTTCTGCTTGTTGCGCGCCTCCTGTGGCGAATGCCCCGCCTGCGCAGCGCCGGTCACCAATAACAGCGCCATCACACAGCCTTTCATCATCGATGTCATCGCATACTCCCTTATGTCATTGCAGCGCCAGGAACAGCTCGTGATAGCTGGCGGTAAGCTGCTCCAGCGTGGCGCGGTTCAATCCGCTGGGGTTGGGCAATACCCACACCTCGGTTTGCCCCAGCATCATCGCCTGCTTGCCCCAGGGCGCGTTTTTCACCCCGAAGGCGGTGGTGAATGCCTGTTTGCCTAAAATCGCCAGCGCGCGCGGCTGGTAGCGCAGGATCTTCTCTTGCAGCGCCTCACCGCCGCTGCGCAACTCGTCGCGCGACAGCTCGCTGGCCGCCACCGTCGGGCGCGCCACCAGCGCGGTAATGCCGCAGCCGTTGTCCTTCAACTGCTGCCACTGCTCCGGCGCCAGCTGGCGCTCGGTAAAGCCGGCCTGATGGATCACCTTCCAGAAGCGGTTGCTGCCGTTGGCAAAAGGATAGCCCTGATGGGCGGAAGAAAGGCCGGGGTTGATGCCGCAAAACACCACCCGCAGATTGGGCGCCAGAAGTTCCATGAGTGTCGTGAGTCCATTGCAGGGATTTACTGCGGTTATCGCAAAATCCGCCAGCAATTACAACAGGCTAGAACTGCGCAGAAAAGCAACATACGGGCGGGTAACAGTAGACCGATGCTTAAGGATTCCCTATAATCTCGCGGCTTGGCCCCTTAGCTCAGTGGTTAGAGCAGGCGACTCATAATCGCTTGGTCGTTGGTTCAAACCCAACAGGGGCCACCAAATTATCAAGGGGTTACGTTAACAGCGTAGCCCCTTAGTTTTTTCTGCGGCGCAACCAGGCATTCGCCTCTTTTGCAACAGAACGCAAATTTCATTCGCCCCCCTGCCGCCTCTAGCGTGAATTAACATCCTCACCGGCCTCGCTATTTTGCGCGTCGAATGCGGTTCTCGCCGCATCAATATCGGCAATATGTTCATTCGCCCAGGTTCCCAGCGCGATGACGGGTACGGTCAATGAGCAACCGAGCGGCGTCAATTCATATTCGACGTGCGGCGGCATGACGGCAATAACTGTCCGCTTGACTAACCCATCTCGTTCCATATTGCGCAGGCACAGCGTCAGCATCCGCTGAGATATTCCATTGATTGTACGCTTTATTTCAGTGAATCGGCGTGGCCCGTTCGCCAAGAGCATAATGATCAGGACACTCCACTTCTCACCAACGCGCGCCAATACCTGGCTGATCTTTTGGCAGTCGGCATGTCTTAAATCTCGAGGTTGATCAGTCACATTCATGATACCGGGTTCTCCTAATGTGCCTTATTGTCTGCCATTTTAGGACATGGTTATATTGTTATCCCTGGTTACCATTTTATACCTAAGGATTTCATCATGACACTGCTTCATATCGACTCCAGCATTCTCAACGAACAATCGGTTAGCCGCCAGCTCACGGCGGCGATCGCCAAACAGCTGTCTGCAGCTAAGCCAGACGCCAGGATCATCCACACCGATCTCGCCGCCGACCCGATTAACCACCTTTCCAGCGCCGAATTTCTGGCTCTGCAAGGCGTGGAGCCGCAAGACGAGCACGTCAAACAGGCCGTTGCCCGCAACGCCAAACTCGTCGACGACTTCCTTGCCGCCGATGTCATTATCGTCGGTGCGCCTATGTATAACTTTACGTTGCCGACTCAGCTGCGCGCCTGGCTTGACCGACTTGCAGTGCCAGGCAGAACTTTCCGCTATACGGAAAACGGCGCTGAAGGCCTCGCCAAGGGGAAACGCGTTATCGTTGCTTCCACCCGCGGTGGCCTGTACGGCGAAGGCACGCCACTGGCCTTCCTGGACCATCAGGAAACCTATCTGCGCAGTTTCTTCGGCTTCCTTGGCATTACGGACATCACCTTCGTTCGAGCAGAGGGACTGGCACTCAGCCCGGAAAACCGCACTGTCGCCATCGATGCGGCGGCGGCTCAGATTGACGGCCTGACCGCTTAATCGAGCCTGTTCGGCACAACGATAACAGGATCGCGGCCAGTCCCTTTTTTGGGCTGGCCACCGGCGATGCAATACCGCTCAATCCTATGGCTGTGCCGCGTACCCCGGAATTCGTTCGCGCCGGATTTGTAAACTGGAGATTCAATCATGAACACCACGTTGACCTCGCCACTCGCGCCCAACCCGCGGCGTATTACACAACGCACCCGAGGCCAAAGCCACGGCCCGATCACCCGGCTGATGAGCCCTTCCGATCTGGGTCAGGTGCTTAAACCCTTCGTATTCCTCGATCTGTTCGATGCGGATCAGCGCACCATGGCAATGCTGGCCAACATGCCGCTGCATCCGCATTCAGGCATAGCCACCGTGACCGTACCGCTCGAAGGCGCTTTTCACTACGAAGATCCCGCCGGCGGCTCTGTCGGTACGCTCGGCTATGGCGCGGTGGAATGGGCGCGGGCGGGCGGCGGCATGTGGCACGGCAAGGAATTGTCCGCCACGGATACGCCGCGCATCCAGGGATTCCAGCTCTGGTTGGCCTTGCCCGCCGAACTGGAAAACGGTGAACAGGAAAGCCGTTATATCGAAGCCCAGAACATGCGCCAAATCGGGCCGGCGCATGTCATCATTGGCAACCATGAAGGCGTGCAAAGCCCGGTGCCCGCGCAGGAAGGTATCAATTACTTGCTCGTCACACTCAAACCGGGCGAACGCTGGACTTATCGGCCGCCAGCGCATCATTCTGTCGGCTGGCTCGCACTGGCCAAAGGCCGTCTCAGCGCCGGCGCTCCTGTCGACGCGGGCGAAATGGTGGTCTTCGAACCGGGGGAAATGCCCATTGCACTTGAAGCATCCGGCAATGAAGATGCCGTATTCGTTCTCGGCTCAGCCGTGCCTCACCCGCACCCGCTGCACCTCGGCGCCTATTCGGTGCATACCTCAGCACCCGCGTTGGAAGCCGGTGAACGCCGCATCGCCGAACTGGGGCGCAGACTTAAAGAGGCCGGCGAGCGACGGACGGCTTTAGGCACGATCCCCGTCTTTCGATGACGTTGACGGTGTGGTCGCCATCTGTGGCGATAAATCCAGGATGCGCCAATCACGCGTGCCGGCATGTCCGGCCGCTCACTGACGATGCAACGTGATATTATTCCCCATCACTTCTCTGCCATCAGATAAGGCCCCTGCATGATCGTCAACTGCGACCACGACAACCTCGACGCCTGGCTGGCGCTGCGCTCGGCGCTGTGGCCCACCTGCCCGTTGGAAGAGCACCGCGCGGAGATGCGCGAAATATTGGCTTCGCCGCACCACACCGCGTTTATGGCGCGGGGGCTGGACGGCGCTTTCGTTGGCTTTGCCGAGGTCGCGCTGCGCCACGATTACGTCAACGGCTGCGAATCGTCGCCGGTGGCGTTTTTGGAAGGGATTTATACCGCCGAACGCGCCCGCCGCCAGGGCTGGGCGGCCCGCCTGATCGCGCAGGTGCAGGAGTGGGCGAAGCAACAGGGGTGCAGCGAGCTGGCGTCGGATACCGATATCGCCAATCTGGACTCCCAACGCCTGCATGCGGCGCTGGGCTTTGCAGAAACGGAACGGGTGGTGTTTTACCGAAAAACGCTGGGCTGATCAGGCACCTTGTGTTGCCGCTGATGCGCCAACTGCTCGGCGCGCAGCAGCCTCTTCCCCACCAATATTAACCAAACCCCATCCCCATCCCCATCCAGCGTTTGCCGTGGCACTCTCACCGGCACAGCAACCGAATCGGTCGCCCATCAACATAAGGCTATCAAATACAATCATAATGAGCGTAATTGGTTCTATTTTGATTGGATTTGTCGCCTTACTTTATTTTGAAAAACTTATAATGGGGACATCACATACCCGCAGATACCGCTCAATAGAACAGGAGATTGGCATTTATGAAACTGACCAGCCAAAGCTTTAAAGAAGGAGAGTTCATTCCCGCTGAGTTCGCCTTCGCTATCCCCGATGCCGCCAATCGTGTCGCTTTATCGGGAAATCGCAACCCCCATCTCGCCTGGAGTGAAGTGCCTGCAGGCACGCAGTCTTTCGTGATCGTCTGCCATGATCCCGACGTGCCAAGCCGCGGTGATGATGTGAATCAAGAGGGTCGGGTTGTGCCCGCATCGTTGCCGCGCGTTGATTTCTTTCACTGGCTGCTGCTGGATATTCCGGCCAGTACCGTGGAAATTGCGGCGGGCTCTCAATCGGACGGCGTAACGCCGCGTGGCAAAACCGGGCCAAACGCCCCTTCGGCCTATCGCCACGGCATCAATGACTATACCGGTTGGTTTGCCGCCGACGAGCAGATGAAGGGGGAATATTACGGTTACGATGGCCCATGCCCACCGTGGAACGATACGTTAGTTCATCATTATATTTTCACGGTTTATGCGCTTGCTACCCACGGTTTGGATGTACAAGGGCCGTTGACAGGGGCTAATGTGAATGCCGCCCTGGCGAAGGCGCCAGTGCTGGCCCAGGCAAGCCTGACAGGCCTTTATAGCCTGAACCCTAACGTAGCATCAACGGCGAAATAATCGCATGAAGGAGTCGAATATGAGCCGAACCGGTTCCTTCGGATCAGTGCGAACCAGACGCGAGCCGGGTGTGAAGCTTTTGCATTGGCACTCTCCGTCGGGGGCTCCGGTGTCGAGGCGCCGCTTGTGCGGAGTGTGCCAGCCGACATTGAAACGCCAGCTGTACACGCCGCAGTTCGTCTTCCATGAAGCGACGGTCTTGCTGATCGTGGCGGGCCAACTCGGTATCACATCCGCTTCACAACATTTGTCTCTGGAGACCCCCGGCGAACTGCTCCTGGTTCCCCCCAACACCCGCGCAGATTTAGTCAAAACGCCGGGCGATATCGATCGGCCTTTTCGCTCGATACTCCTGACGCTGTCGGCAGAACTGCTGGATGTCTTTCACCGACCCCGGCAGGCTTCACCCCCTATTCCCCCTAAAGATGACGCGTGGAAAACGCTGCCTCTGGACGAAGACCTGTCGGCGACGTTTTATCACGTGATTGAAAGCGTGGAAAAACAGGAAATCAGTGATATTCGCCTGCAATACCGCCTTCTGGACTTTTTGACCGCGCTGGCCGAACGGGGACATTTTTTTACGCATTTACCATTGGATAGCCCATCACAGCGCCTGCGCACCTTGATTTTTGAGGCTCCGGAACAAAACTGGACAGCAGAAACAGCGGGAAAAACGTTAGCGATGAGCCCGGCAACGTTGCGGCGGCGTCTTGCCGCCGAACAGACACGCTTCGAAGATTTGCTGATAGACGTCCGTATGCATCACGCCATGATGTTGCTTCAAACCACCCGATGGGATATGGCCCGCATTGCAGAGGCCTGCGGTTACAAATCCAGAGCGCGTTTTAGCGAACGCTTTCAAAAGCGCTTTGGCTACGCGCCTTCCGCCATCCGATAAAACGCTGGGCTGATCAGGCAATCTTGCTTTGCCGCTGATGCGCCAGCTGCTCGGCGCGCAGCAGGATCTCCTGCAGATCGTCCTCGTCGATATCGAACAGATCTCCCTCCATCAGCGCCTCGTGCAGATCGGCGCGGGTAATGGAAACGGCATCGATCGGCAGATTGGCCGGCTTGGCCTCCGCCGGCGCCAGCGCGTGCGGGTAGCGCCGCCCGGCCAGGTTATTGAACAGAATGGCCAGCGCCGCCAGCAGCACCGAGTTCAGCAGCACCGGGTACAACACGAAGTGGTAGCCCATCTGGTGAATGCCGGGGCCGCCGAGGATGGCGGTCAGCGCCACCGCGCCGCCGGGTGGATGCAGGCAGCGCAGCTTGAACATCAGGCCGATGGCCACCGCCGCCGCCGCGCCGCAGGCCAGGCCGGGATCGGGGATCAGCAGACCGGCGCTGACGCCCACCGTCGCCGCCAGCGCATTGCCGCCGACGATCGACCAAGGCTGCGCCAACGGGCTGTTGGGCACGCCGAACAGCAGCACCGCCGAAGCGCCCATCGGCGCGATAAACCACAGGTTCACCTCGCCCAAAATAAAGTGGCTGATCCAGCCGGCGAGCATCAGCCCCAAACCGGCGCCGACGCTGGAAATCAGCATCTCTCGTTTGCCCACCGCCAGCGGGTGCGGCCATAGGCGCGCGCATCCCACTTTCACCCGTTCTATCCACTGCGTCTTCATGTTACCCAATACGGCTCAATTCACGTGTTGGCAACAAATATATCACATCATCCTGAAGGAACTCACGGCGCCGTAAACCGCGCCGCCCAAGAACTTTTAGGCTAACAGATTGATTTTTAGCCTCCTCTCAACAATGATGAATGTTCCCCCCTTAACCCCGAGGAACCGCCGATGTCTCAACCGATCACCGAGCTTTATACCGACAGTGAATTTTTCAGCCCGTACGCCATGTCCGCCTTTGTCGTGCTGACGGAAAAAGGCATTCCGTTCACCGTGAAGCCGGTGGATCTGGCGAAAGAAGAGAACAAAGAGGCGGCCTACGCGGCGCTGTCGCTCACCCGCCGGGTGCCGACGCTGGCGATCGGCGAATTCCAGCTCTCAGAGTCTTCGGCGATCGCCGAATACCTGGAAGACATCCACCCGGCCCACGCCGTGTATCCGCGCGACGTGAAGCTGCGCGCCAAGGCGCGCGAGATCCAGGCCTGGCTGCGCAGCGATCTGCTGCCGATCCGCGCCGAGCGTTCGACCGAAGTGGTGTTCAACAACGGCAAGTTCCCGCCGCTGTCCGAAGCCGCGCAGGAGGCCGCGCGCAAGCTGATCGCCGCCGTGGAAAAACTGCTGAGCCACGGGCAGGACAATCTGTTCAGGGAGTGGTGCATCGCCGACACCGATCTGGCGCTGATGCTCAACCGGCTGGTGATGCACGGCGATCCGGTGCCGGAGCGCGTGCGCCACTATGCGCACAAGCAGTGGCAGCGCCCGTCGGTGCAGGCCTGGCTGGCGTTGTCGGAAAAACGGCGTGCCTGAGAAAAAAATCGGCGGCCACGACGCCGCCGTTCTCAATGCCGAGAAACAACATCACTGCTTGAGGGAAGGCAAATCACCATCCAGAGGGCAGATAGCCTAACAATGAAGCGATGGCGTACACCGCGCTGGCCAGGTACAGCAACACAATGCTGACCTGCAGCAGCGGGTGCGTGATCCAGTTGCACTGCCAGCGCGGGGTCTGGTCACCGTGTTTGCGCGCGCCGCGCAAGATCAGCATCGGCATGATCGACAGGATCACCCCGCTGAACACCCCGGCGAAGTAGAGCGCGTTGACGAACGACACCAGCCCGCTGTAAGCCAGCACGAACGGCGGCACCACCACCAGCAGCAGCACGCCGAAACGGCGCAGCGGCAGCTCGTCGTTGCCCAGCCTAAACTTGTCGAAAATATTGGTCAGAAAACTGCCGCCCAACCCCCAGTACGAGGTCAGCATCGCGCACAGCGCGAAGATGTTGGCGGAGAAGAACGCCCACTGCCCCAGCGCCTGGCCCCAGGAAATGGTGGCCACATCGGAGATGTCATCCAGCCCGCTGAGCGCAATCACCGACATCGGCACCGCCGCCAGCAAAATGAAGGTCACCACCATGCCGACGATGATCGCCTTCGGCAGTTGTTCCGGCTTGTCGGCGAAGCCGCGCGCCATCTCCGGCACGATGTACTGCGCCGAGAAGCAGAACACCACCACGTTGAACACCGGCACCATATAGCGCCAGTCGCCGTCCAGCAGGTTGCGCATCTGGGTGGTGTCTTTCAGCAGCGTCGCCGCCACCAGCGCGGTCAACATCACCACCATGCCAATGCTGATGAACTTCTCGCCGCGGCCGATCGCTTTCAAACCGAGGTACAGCACGCCGGCGGCGGGTACGAAGAACAGCAGGCTGCCCAGCGCCGGCGAGATGCCGAACAGCGATTGCAGCAGCTTGCCGCTGCCGGTCATGTAGGCGGTAAGCGCCCCGACGCTGTTGACGCACACCGAAGCGAACATCAGCCAGGCACCAAGTCCGCCGACGTAGCGCTTCGCCAGCCCGCTCAGTTGCAGATGCGCGCGGGTGCGCAACGTAGATTCGGCAACGTACAGCATGGTGATGGTGGTCAGGCTCCCCACCAGCACCAGCCAAAACAGCAGCGGCAGGAAACCGGCCTTGCTGGAGGCGTAGGCGATGGAGAGCACCCCGGCGCCGATGTTGGTGCCGACGATCATCGCCACCCCTTCGAGGAAACTTAACGATTTGGCGGGTGCAGGTGCTCGCACCCCGGCGGCAAGCGCCGGAGAAACAGAGATATTATCAGACATGCATCATCCTTTATCGCCCGGCGACGCTGGCCGCCGGGATGGGTTAACGTCCTGACGCTCAACGGCTCACATCGATACACAGGTATTTCAGCTCCAGATATTCTTCTATCCCGTAGCGCGATCCTTCACGCCCGAGCCCTGATTGTTTCACGCCGCCGAACGGCGCCACTTCGTTGGAAATCAGTCCGGTGTTGATGCCGACCATGCCGTACTCCAGCGCTTCCGGCACCCGCCACTGGCGCGCGGCGTTCTGCGTGAACAGGTAGGCGGCCAGGCCGAATTCGGTGTCGTTGGCCATGGCGATGGCTTCCGCCTCGTCATGGAAGCGGAACAGCGGCGCCACCGGCCCGAAGGTCTCTTCTTTGGCGAAGCGCATCTTCTGCGTCACGCCGGTCACCACCGTCGGCTGGAAGAAGGTGCCGCCCAGCGCGTGCGGCTGGCCGCCGGTGGCGATCTGCGCCCCTTTGATCAGCGCGTCGTCGATATGGCTCTGCACCTTCGCTACCGCATCGCTGTCGATCAGCGGCCCCTGGGTGGTGCCTTCCTGGCTGCCGTCGCCGACTTTCAACTGCTCGACCGCCGCCACCAGTTTCTCCGCCAGCCGCTCGTAGATGCCGTCCTGCACGTAGATGCGGTTGGCGCACACGCAGGTCTGGCCGCTGTTGCGGAACTTGGAGGCCATGATGCCCGCCACCGCCGCGTCCAGATTGGCGTCGTCGAACACGATGACCGGCGCGTTACCGCCCAGCTCCAGCGACAGTTTCTTGATGCTCGGCGCGCACTGCGCCATCAGGATGCGGCCGACCTCGGTCGAACCGGTAAAGCTCAGCTTGCGCACCACCGGGCTGTCGCACAGCACCTTGCCCACCTGCGCCGCTTCACCAGTCACCACTTGCAGGACGCCGGCGGGAATACCGGCGTCCTGCGCCAGCTTGGCCAGCGCCAGCGCGGTCAGCGGCGTTTGCTCGGCCGGTTTGACGATGATGGCGCAACCGGCCGCCAGCGCCGGCGCCACCTTGCGGGTGATCATCGCCGCCGGGAAATTCCACGGGGTGATGGCCGCGCACACGCCGATCGGCTGCTTCACCACCACCAGGCGCTGCGAAGCCTGCGGCGCCTGCAATACCGCGCCGTCCACCCGCTTGGCCTCTTCGGCGAACCAGGTGATGAACGACGCGGCGTAGGCCACTTCGCCGCGCGCTTCCGCCAGCGATTTGCCCTGCTCGGCGGTCATCAGCTGCGCCAGATCTTCCTGCGCGGCCAGCACCTGGTCGGCCCAGGCCAACAGCAGCGCAGAACGCTGCTTGGCGGTCAGCTGTTTCCAGTCGTTTTGCGCCCGCTGCGCCGCCGCGATCGCCTGCTGGGTTTCCTCTTCGCTGACCAGCGGAATGCTGGCCAGCTCGGCGCCGGTGGCCGGGTTGATCACCGCTTCGCGCTTGCCGCTCAGGGCATCGCACCATTCGCCGTTGATCAGACACTGGCTGCGCAACAGCTCGGGATTGTTCAATTTCATGCCGTTCACTCCTTTAGTGGGCCAGCGCGCGGGACAGGATGCCCATCGCCTTGGTGAACTGATCGTCCGGAATGGTCAGCGGGTAGAGGAAGCGGATCACGTTGCCGTTCACGCCGCAGCTCAGCAGCAGCAGCCCTTCCTCCATCGCCTTCTGCTGCACCTGACGGGTGATCTCCGCCGAAGGCTTGCCGGTAGCCGGATCGTTGAACTCCACCGCCACCATCGATCCCTGCGCGCGCACATCGGCGATCGCCGGGCTGGTTTTGCGCGCCTGCTGGAGCACTTCCACCAGGTGCTGCCCCAAGCGCTGAGCGCGCTGGCACAACTGCTCTTCTTCAATCACGTCCAGCACCGCGTGCGCGGCGGCCACCGCCAGCGGGTTACCGGCATAGGTGCCGCCCAGCCCGCCCGGCGCCGGCGCGTCCATCACCTCGGCGCGGCCCGCCACCGCCGACAGCGGCATGCCGCCCGCCAGGCTTTTTGCCATGGTGATCAGATCCGGTTTAACGCTGTAGTGCTCCATGGCGAACAGCTTGCCGGTACGGGCGAAGCCGGTCTGCACTTCGTCGGCGATCAGCAGGATGCCGTGCTGGTCGCACAGCGCGCGCAGCGCCTGCATGAAATCGGCCGGCGCCACGTTGAAACCGCCCTCGCCCTGCACCGGCTCCAGCACAATGGCCGCCACCTGCTTGGGATCGATATCCGCTTTAAACAGGCGATCCAGGCTGTTCATCGCGTCTTCGGTGGTCACGCCGTACAGCGAGTTCGGGTACTGGCCGTGGAACACCGAGCCGGGGAATGGGCCAAAGCCCAGTTTGTAAGGCGCCACTTTGCCGGTCAGCGCCATGGTCATATAGGTGCGGCCGTGGAAGCCGCCGCCGAAGGTGATCAAGCCCGGACGGCCGGTGTAAGCGCGGGCAATCTTCACCGCGTTTTCCACCGCTTCCGCGCCGGTGGTGAAGAAAGCGGTTTTACACGGACCGGCGATCGGCGCGCGCTGGTTGATGCGCTCCGCCAACGAGACATAGCTTTCGTAAGGAACGATCTGATAGGCGGTGTGGGTGAAGGCCTGCAGCTGCTTTTCAATTGCGGCGATCACTTTTGGGTGGCGATGGCCGGTGTTCAGCACGGCGATCCCCGAGGCGAAGTCGATCACTTCCTTACCTTCCACATCCCACAGCGTGGCGTTCTCTGCGCGCTCGGCGTAAAAACCACACATCACGCCCACTCCGCGCGGGGTGGCGTCCTGACGGCGTTGGTTCAATTCTGCGTTTTTCATGCTGTTCTCTCCGGTCGGTGCCAGTTACACGTTTCGTTCACATTCGTGAAACAATGACGTTTATTTACACAGGATGTGGCCCTATAATCGAGTGCCAGTTACGAATAAATGAGGGATCCAATTGCGCTCATTGAGTGGTGATCTGTTGCTGCAACGCCTCGGCGAACAGCCCGATGACAAGCTGCACAAGCGGCTTTACAACGCGATCCGCACCAGCATTCTCGATGGCAGCCTGCCGCCCTCCAGCCGCCTGCCCGCCTCGCGCGATCTGGCACAGGAGCTCAGCCTGTCACGCAACACCGTATTAACCGTTTATGAACAACTGCTGGCGGAGGGCTACGTGTCGGCGCGCGCCGGCAGCGGCACCTTCGTCGCCGACACGGTGCCGGACAGCTGCCTGTCCACCGGCGGCGCTCCGGCGGACGGCAGCGGGCAACCGCGGCGCGTCGAACTGTCGGAGCGCGGCGCCACGCTGCTGCACCACGCCAGCGCCAGCCCCAAACAGTGGGGGGCGTTCATTCCCGGCGTCCCCGACGTCAACGCCTTTCCTCATCAGCTGTTCAGCAAGATCCAGGCGCGCCTCAGCCGCCGCCCGACGCCGCAGCGGCTGACCTACAGCAATCAGGGCGGCAGCCCGGAGCTGCAGCATGCGTTGGTGGAGTATTTACGGGTGGCGCGCTCGGTGCGCTGCTCGCCGGAACAGATCCTGATCACTGAAGGCATCCATCAGGCGATCGATCTGGTGACGCGCATGTTGTGCAATCCGGGGGATGACGCCTGGATCGAAGAGCCGGGCTATTGGGGGATCCGCAATATCCTGCGCATCAATGCGCTGAACATCTGCCCACTGGCGGTGGACGAGGCCGGGCTGGTGCCGCCGGAGCAGCCAACGACGCCGCCCCGCCTGATTTTCGTCACCCCGTCGCACCAATATCCGCTCGGCTCGGTGATGAGCCTGGCGCGCCGCCAACGGCTGCTGGCGCTGGCGCGGAACGCCGGCGGCTGGATCGTCGAAGACGATTACGACAGCGAATTCCGCTTTTCCGGCCAACCGATCCCGGCGCTGCAGGGGCTGGAAGCCGATGCGCCGGTGATCTACATCGGCACCTTCAGCAAAACGCTCTACCCGGCGCTGCGTCTCGGCTATGTGGTATTGCCGCCGCCGCTGGTGCAGGCGCTGAAAACCGCCCACGCCGAGCTGTACCGCGGCGGGCACCTGCTCATCCAGAGCGCGTTGGCGGAGTTTATTCAGGCGGGGCACTATACGGCGCATATCCGTCGCATGCGGCTGCTGTACGCCCGGCGGCGCGCCTTCCTGACCGGATTGATCGAACGGCACCTCGGCAAACAGGCGCTCAGCGAGTTCAACAGCAACGCCGGATTGCACCTGATCCTCAACCTGCCGGACGAGGCCGACGACGTGGCGATCGCCGCCGCCGCCGGCGCGCAAGGGGTGCTGGTGAGGCCGCTGTCGCGCTACTACATGCTGCCCAACCGCCGGCGCGGTCTGCTGATGGGTTTTGCCTGCGTGCCGGAAGAGCAGATGGCCGCCGCCTTCACCCAACTGCTGGCGTGCATCAACGCCCCGCACTAAGTCAGAGCGCCGCCCGCCTGCCTCACCAGGCCTGAAACCGCCAGCCGTCCGCCTGTCGGTACAGGCGGTGCGTCGGCCGCAGCGCCTGCAGGAAGTCTTCGTCGTGCGACACCACCAGCATCGCGCCGGGGAAATCCGCCAGCGCGGTTTCGATCGCCAGCGACGACGCCAGATCCAGGTGGTTGGTCGGCTCGTCGAGCAACAGCAGCTGCGCCGGTTGTCGCCGCCAGAGCGCACAGGCCAGCGCCGCCTTCAGCCGTTCACCGCCGCTCAGCGAGCCCAGCGGCAACGCGATGCGATCCGCGCCAAGCTGCAGCTGCGCCAGCCGGGTGCGCAACGCCCCTTCCGCCAACGGCGAATCCTGCAGCCCCAGATGTTCCATTACTGACAGGCCCGGATCGAGCTGCGACAGGGTTTGATCGAGGTAGGCCGTCGACAGCGGGCAATGACAATGGCCGGAAAGCGCCGCCAACTGACCGAGAACGGTCTTCAGCAAGGTGGATTTGCCGCAGCCGTTGGGGCCGGTCAACGCCACGCGCATCGGACCGTCGATCCGCAAATCCAGCGGCGGCGCGCTGACGAACGGCAGCTGCAGCCGCTCGAGCACCAGCACCTGCTTGTTTGCGTTCACTTCACTGCCGGGCAGCGCCAGCAACACCGGCTGTTCCTCTTCCACCCGCTGATAGGCTTCGCGCACTGCCGCATCGAGGCTGTCGCGCCGATCCTGATGCTGTTTGCGCAGCGTGCCGAGGCTCTCCTTCGCCGCCGACTTGTAGGCCACCCGTTCGAAAGAGGCGATATTCAGCGTATCGACGACGCGCAGCGTTTGCGCCGAGCGCCGCTGGCTCATGTCGTGCTCTTTCTGTTGGCGGGCGCGGGTGCGGCGGCGCTCCTCGCGCGCATGTTCCAGATCGGCGCGCGCCGCCTGCTGCTCCGTATCGCGCTGGCGCCGGTAGTCATCATAGTTGCCGCCGTAGCTGCGCAGCGCGCCGGGCGTCAGTTCGACGATGCGCTCCATGCGCGCCAGCAGCTGCCGGTCATGGCTGGCGATCAGCAACCCGCCCCGCCACTGATCCAGCTGTTGATACAGCCAGGCGCGCCCGGCGCTGTCGAGGTGGTTGGTCGGTTCATCCAGCAGCAGAAAATCCGCCTCGCCCAGCAAGGCGCCGCACAGGGCCGCGCGCATCCGCTCGCCGCCGCTCAGCGAACTGGCGGATCGCAACGGATCGAAGGCCGGCAGCCCGGCGGCGACGAAAGCGTTTTGCAGGCGATCGTGGAGATCCCATCGCCCTTCCAGACGATCGATATCGTCCGCCAGCGGCCGCCCCTGCTCGAGACGCGCCAGCGCGGCGAACGTCTCGCCACAACCCAGCAGCTGGGCCAGCGTGGTGTCCGCGGCGATCTCCGGTTGCTGTGCAACGTAAGCCAATGTGGCATGAGATTCAACGTGCCCGTTGCCCGGTTGATCCAGCCCGGCGATCAGGCGCAGCAGCTGGGTTTTGCCGACGCCGTTGCGCCCCACCAGGCCGCAGCGCTGCCGATCAAAAGCGAGATCCAGCGGACCGAACAGCGTTTCGCCGTCAGCAAATTGGCAGACCAGTTGATGTAAAACGAAATAAGGGGACTGCGCTGAATGAGCCATAAGCACTCCTGAATGAGATCAAAACATCCCCACAGGGCGCGAGAGCGCACAGCGTGGGACACGATATCAACAGGTGTGGGTGTTCATTTTCGGTAATGGCTCCGCAGAGAGAAGGATTTTGCAACGCGTAAAGGCTAACCGATCTTTTGTTCGTTATGCAAACAGAGTCTGAGATTCATGACATCTATCACATTCGGCGCAACGCAGATTCCCAAGCGGCGCGACAACGGCTAGATTTATCTCATCCGACCACTTGTGTTCACATAATAATAACAGATGCTCATCCCCAATCGCTTTCAACCTGCAGCCAGGCGGCAAGTTCGGGCGTTCCCAGGAGCTTACTCAAGTAAGTGACTGGGGCGAGCGAACGCAGGCAACAACGCTGCAGGTTGAAAGAGGCGGGGGATGAACGATGGAGAGTGCAATGAGCAATTACCCTCACCTGCTGGCGCCGCTGGATCTCGGCTTCACCACCCTGAAAAACCGGGTGCTGATGGGATCGATGCATACCGGCCTGGAAGAGCTGCCCGACGGCCCGCAGCGCCTGGCCGCGTTCTATGCCGAGCGCGCCGCCGCCGGCGTGGCGCTGATCGTCACCGGCGGCATTGCCCCGAACGAACAGGGCGTGGTGTTTCGCGGCGGTTCGATCCTCAACAGCGAAGCGCAATTGCCTCACCACCGCCCGGTAACCGAGGCCGTCCACCGGGCGGGCGGCAAAATTGCGCTGCAGATCCTGCACACCGGCCGCTACAGCTATCAACCCAAGCTGGTGGCCCCTTCCGCGCTGCAGGCGCCAATCAACCCGTTTACGCCGAGCGCCCTGAGTGAAGCGGAGATCGCGCAGACCATCGCCGACTTCGCCCGCTGCGCGGCGCTGGCGCAGCAGGCCGGCTACGACGGCGTTGAAGTGATGGGTTCCGAAGGCTACCTGATCAACCAATTCTTGACGACGCGCACCAACCAGCGCGATGACCAATGGGGCGGCAGCTTCACCAACCGCATGCGCTTCGCCGTCGAGACCGTCAGGGCGGTACGCCAGGCCGTGGGCCCGGAATTCATTCTGATCTACCGGCTGTCGATGCTTGATCTGGTGGAAGACGGCTCCAGTTGGGAGGAGATCGAGCAGCTGGCGCTGGCGATCGAACAGGCGGGCGCCACGATCATCAATACCGGCATCGGCTGGCACGAAGCGCGTATTCCGACCATCGCCACCATGGTGCCGCGCGCCGGATTCAGCTGGGTGACCCGCAAGCTGATGGGCAAGGTCAGCATCCCGCTGATCACCACCAACCGCATCAACGATCCGGCGGTGGCCGAGCAGGTGCTGGCGGACGGCTGCGCCGACATGGTGTCGATGGCGCGCCCGTTTCTCGCCGACGCCGCCTTTGTGCAGAAAGCCGCCGAGGGGCGCGCCGACGAGATCAATACCTGCATCGGTTGCAACCAGGCCTGTCTCGACCAGATCTTTGAAGGCAAGCTGACTTCCTGTCTGGTCAACCCGCGCGCCTGCCGTGAAACCGAAATGCCGCTGACGATGGCGGAAAAACCGAAAAAACTGGCGGTGGTCGGCGCCGGCCCCGCCGGGCTGGCGTTTGCCACCACCGCCGCCAGCCGCGGCCATCGGGTGACGCTGTTCGACGCCGCCGAGCAGATCGGCGGCCAGTTCAACATCGCCAAGCAGATCCCCGGCAAGGAAGAATTCCATGAAACCCTGCGTTACTTCCGCCGCCAGCTGGCGCTGCGTGAAGTGACGGTCAGGCTGGGCGTCAAGGTCGAAGCGGCGGATTTAAGCGAATTCGATGAGGTGATCCTCGCCTGCGGCATCGTGCCGCGCACCCCGGATATTCCCGGCATCGGGCACGCCAAGGTGCTGAGCTATCTGGACGTGCTGCGCGATAAAAAACCGGTCGGCCAGCGGGTGGCGATCGTCGGCGCCGGCGGCATCGGCTTCGATACCGCCGAGTACCTCAGCCAGCACGGCGTGTCCAGCAGCCTGGATCAGGCGGAATTCAACCGCGAATGGGGCATCGACGGGCGCCTTGAGCAGCGCGGCGGGCTGGCGGAGCAAGGGCCGCAGGCGCCGCGCGCCGCCCGGCAGATCTACCTGTTGCAACGCAAAACCAGCAAAGTGGGCGAAGGCCTGGGGAAAACCACCGGTTGGATCCACCGCGCCAGCCTGGCGATGCGCGGCGTGAAGATGCTCAACAGCGTCAGCTATCGGCTGATCGACGACGAAGGGCTGCACATCACCCGCGCCGAGCAAGACAGCTGCCTGCCGGTGGACACGGTGGTCATTTGCGCCGGGCAGGAACCGCGCCGCGAACTGCAGCAGCCGCTGCTGGCGATGGGGAAAACCGTGCACCTGATCGGCGGCGCCGACGTGGCCGCCGAGCTGGACGCCCGCCGCGCGATCGATCAGGGCACGCGGTTGGCGATGGCGCTGTAAAAAAGGGGCGCCCGGCGCCCCTTGTTA
>NZ_JBNIDE010000011.1:0-119630 GCF_059652115.1 Serratia sp. EC4
TGCAATACATAAAAAAAGCGCAGCTACGCTGCGCCTTTCAACCATTCGACAATAAAGTCGGCGATGCTTTCCGGTCGGTTGAGATCCAGCTGCTTAGCCGAAATGGATAGCGGTCGGTCGCTGGCTACCGCCACCACAAACCGATCCAGCATGTCTTCCAACGGTCTGCCGATCTCGGCCCGATAAAGCAGGATTTTGCTGACCGGCTCATGTTTAAACCCTTCCACCAGAATCAAGTCGACCTTATCGGCGTCAAAACGCTCTGCCAGGTAGCGTAGATCCAAAGATTGTTGCTCCGGCGTTTCGGTCATCAATGCCCAGCGGCGATCGCTGGCGACCAGCGTTTGTTCGGCGCCTGCTTTACGCAGCTCATAGCTGTCTTTACCCGGCGTATCCACATCCATGTCGTGATGCGTATGTTTGATCAGTCCAATCCTTACCTGGCGTTGTTTCAGCAACGGGATCAGCTGTTTGAGCAGGGTGGTTTTCCCCGTTCCGCTGTAGGCGCCGATAGCCAGCAAGGGAGGCAATGAACGATTCATTTTTTGAGCTCTCGCGTTTGTTGCCAATTCAGGCAGTCAGCCGGCGTATTAAGGTTATGAAATGCCGCTTGCTGCCCGCTGAACACTACGCGTTGTGCGCCAATTTGATGCAAGAACAGCATCAGCTTGCGTTCACCGCGCGCCAGATAGTCGGCCAGCTGCGGCGCTATTTGGCTATGCAGTAACGCCAGGGTGGGGTGATCTCGTTCACCATCGCTGGCAAAGGCCGCCTGCGCCGCGCCTTTTTGCTGCCATAGCTGAGCGACTAAGTCGGCGGGAAAGTCGGGGACATCACAAGGGACGAAGGCCACCCATTCGCTGGAAGATTGCTTGAGCCCGGCCAGCATGCCGGCCAGCGGCCCGGCGAAATCGGGCGTCAGATCGCCAATCACCGGCAAACCGCTCGCCTGATAACATGCCTGATTGCGATTGGCGCTGATGACGATGGAAGTCACCTGCGGCCGTAACCGAGCCAATACGTGTTGATAGAGTGCGATCCCGCCAATCGACACCAGGCCTTTGTCTTCACCGCCCATGCGCGTGGCCCGTCCGCCGGCCAAAATGACGCCGCTGATTTCTTTATGCATCTCGTTTATCCCGCCTTGTCGATGCGCTGATTGTAGCGCTAAAGCAGACGTGACATCAGGATTTACCTTTATTGACAAGCCGGTTCTTTCACTGCGTGGGTAAGCCTGTTACTTTGTGAGTTTATTCATGCTATTGGACGATATTGAGATGAAAACGCATCGCGTAAACGAGTTGATCGAGCTGTTGCACCCGGCCTGGCAGGAAGATCCCGATCTCAATTTGATGCAGTTTTTGCAAAAGCTGGCGAAGGAAGCGGGCTTCCAGGGCGAGTTGTCCGAACTGAGCGACGATATTCTTATTTATCACCTGAAAATGCGCGGTAGCGCCGGCACGGATCAGATCCCGGGCCTGAAGAAAGATTATGAAGAAGATTTTAAAACGGCGCTGCTGCGCGCTCGCGGCGTTATCAAGGACTGATCCTCGTGCGGTGCGAGAAAGCATAGCGCGTGAAATGCGCCATTAATGCTACTATTTCTCATTCCCGGCACCGTGCTGTCAGCGATCAAACGAACGTTATGAATAACTCTGCTTTTAATTTCGACACCCTGTCGCCCGATTTGATTATGGACGCGCTAGAAGGAGTTGGCCTGCGCGTCGATTCCGGCCTGACGGCGCTGAACAGCTACGAGAACCGTGTCTATCAGTTTATGGACGAAGATCGCCGGCGCTACGTGGTGAAGTTTTACCGCCCGGAGCGCTGGAGCGCCGCACAGATCGGTGAGGAACATCAGTTCGCTCTGGATCTGGCCGGCGCGGAGATCCCGGCGGTGGCGCCGTTGGCGCTGCAAGGCGCTACGCTGCATACGCACGGCGGCTTTTTCTTTGCCCTGTTCCCCAGCGTGGGGGGCCGGCAATACGAGATAGACAATCTGGATCAGTTGGAATGGGTGGGCCGTTTTCTGGGGCGTATCCACCAGGTCGGCGGTGAGCGTTTGTTCGCCGAGCGGCCAACGATGGGGATTGAAGAGTACCTCACCGCCCCGCGCCAGGTGCTGGCCGATTGCGAGCTGCTACCGGCAACGCAGCGTGACGCGTTCCTGCAGGCGACGGATAATCTGATTGCGGCGATCAAGTCGCACTGGCATCTGAACTGGCAGCCGCGCCGTTTGCACGGTGATTGCCATCCGGGCAATATTCTGTGGCGCGATGGCCCGCTGTTCGTCGATCTTGATGACGCGCGCAACGGCCCGGCAGTGCAGGATCTGTGGATGTTGCTGCACGGCGAACGTCGCGATCAACTGATGCAGCTGGATGTCTTGCTGGAGGCGTATAGCGAATTTGCCGAGTTTGATCAGCGCGAGCTGGCGTTGATTGAACCACTGCGGGCGATGCGCATGGTGTATTACCTGGCCTGGGTCGCTCGCCGTTGGCAGGATCCGGCCTTCCCCAAGAGTTTTCCGTGGATGGCGGAGTCTGATTTCTGGTTGTCTCAGACTGCGGCCTTCACCGAACAGGTTAAGCTGTTGCAGGAGCCCCCTCTGCAGCTGACGCCAATGTATTGAAGCTTTAACACAATGGAGAGTTTAGTCTTATGAAAAAAATATGGTTGGCGCTCGTTGGCATGGTGATGGCATTCAGTGCCTCGGCAGCACAGTTTAGCGATGGCGCTCAGTATGTGACCCTGGACAAACCGGTGACCGGCGAGCCGCAGGTGTTGGAGTTCTTCTCCTTCTACTGCCCGCACTGCTACCAGTTCGAGCAGGTCTATCATGTGTCTGAGAACGTAAAGAAAGCGCTGCCTGCCGGCACCAAAATGACCAAGTACCACGTTGAATTCCTGGGGCCGTTGGGCAAACAGCTGACTCAGGCATGGGCGGTAGCGATGGCGCTGGGCGTGGAAGACAAGGTGAGCCCGCTGATGTTTGAAGCGGTGCAGAAAACCCAGACCGTGCAAACGCCGGATGATATCCGCAATGTCTTCGTGAAAGCGGGTGTGACCGCAGCAGATTATGATGCGGCCTGGAACAGCTTCGTGGTGAAATCTCTGGTGGTTCAACAGGAGAAAGCCGCAGAAGATCTGCAGCTGCGCGGCGTGCCGGCGGTATTCGTCAACGGCAAATACATGGTTAAGAACGATGGCCTGGACACCAGCTCGATGGACGCTTACGTGAAGCAGTTCGCCGATGTGGTTAAATTCCTCAGCCAGCAGAAATAAGCCAGACCCCATGCGAAAACGCCGGCATCGCCGGCGTTTTTTTATCCATATTGCCGTTTCAATTTATCCAGCAACCGATCTTTTTCCTGCCATAGCGTATTCAGCCACAGCTGGAAGCGCCGCTTGAACTGCTTGTCGTTGAAGTAGTCCCCGTGCAGGGTTTCATCGATCGGCAGCGTCTCTATTCTCACCACGATACGCGTCAGCCGCCCGCACAGCATATCCCTAAAAGGCCGTTGGTTATTTTCCGGATAGAGCAGAGTAACGTTCAATATTTTGTCGAACTGATTGCCCAACGCGCTGAGCGTAAACGCGATGCCGGCGGCTTTAGGCGCCAGCAAATTGCGATACGGCGAATTGCTTTTAATTTTCTTGGCTTCGGTGAAGCGTGAACCCTCGACGAAATTGACGATGGTGGTTGGACGCTGGCGGAATTTTTCGCAGGAACGGCGCGTCGTTTCGATATCCTTGCCGCGCTTTTCCGGATGCTTGAGCAAATAGGCGCGGGAGTAACGCTTCATGAATGGCATATCCAGCGCCCAGCAGGCCAGGCCGACAAAAGGCACCCAGGCGAGCTGTTGCTTGAGAAAATACTTATTCATTGGAATATGATTTCTGAACAGCACGCACAGTACGACAATGTCCGACCAACTTTCGTGGTTGCTGATCAGCAGATACCAGTTTTTGCGGTCCAGCCCTTCCAGCCCTTCAATATCCCAACGCAATTGCCCGTTAATGCGCAATAACAGCGCCAGCCCTTGGCACCAACACCACATCATGAAATCGGCGAAAGCCGAGATATATCGCCAGACGGCGGGAATGGGCACCAGGAGTTTCACGATGCCGGCCAGCGTGATGGGGATGGAGCACAACACCGTCACCAGAATGGTAAGTATGACGGAAATGATAAAGATAACAGGCGTTAACAATCTTGGCATGATTATGGGCTGACGGTTGTTGGGAACATCGTTGCATGCCAAAACGCATGAACAAAAACGCATTTTAACAGAAATCGCCGGGGTAAAGCGCCGCTAAAAATCACTGTTTTTCGTCTCATCGGATAACCATTTGCTGAGTTTTCGTGCAACTTGTCCAGCTTGTGCTATGGTAATTGAGGCGCCGAATTTGATGAATAGTGCGATTAAAATCCGGCGAAAGTTATATCCACAAATCCAATAAAAGCCAATAATAAAGCGTCGCCGGAATTCGTTCTTTTAACGCGGTGATTTAAATAGGAATTTTATTCGCCGTTATAACGATAATCGCAGCGTTATAATTCGGTCTCTTTTCTATGCACAAAGTTATCCACAGGTAAGATCTTGCGGATCCTCGCACACAATCACATCATTTTCGTCCGCAATGCACGCTAAGGTTCGTCTCCGACGGCCAGCTATGGCATGCTTACCCCTATGTCCGATCACGATAAAGAAACGCTATGGCCCAGATTGCAGAAAACCCACTAATCCTGGTTGACGGTTCCTCCTACCTCTACCGCGCTTATCACGCCTTCCCGCCGCTGACCAACTCGGCGGGCGAGCCGACCGGCGCGATGTACGGCGTGCTGAATATGCTGCGCAGCCTGCTGCTGCAGTATCAACCGAGCCACGTTGCCGTGGTGTTTGATGCCAAAGGGAAGACCTTCCGCGATGATCTCTTCGCTGAATATAAGTCACACCGGCCGCCGATGCCGGACGATCTGCGCGCGCAGATCGAGCCGCTGCACAGCATGGTCAAGGCGATGGGCCTGCCGCTGCTGGTGACGCCCGGCGTTGAGGCGGACGACGTTATCGGTACGCTGGCGCTGGAGGCCGAAAAGGCCGGCCATGCGGTGCTGATCAGCACCGGCGACAAAGACATGGCGCAGCTGGTGACGCCGAACGTCACCCTGATCAACACCATGAACAACACGATCCTCGGTCCGCAGGAAGTGTGCGACAAGTACGGCATTCCGCCGGAGTTGATCATCGACTTCCTGGCGCTGATGGGCGATTCATCGGACAACATTCCCGGCGTACCGGGCGTGGGCGAGAAAACCGCCCAGGCGTTGCTGCAGGGTATCGGCGGGCTGGATGCGCTGTACGGTAATCTGGAGAACATCGCCACGCTGAGCTTCCGCGGCGCCAAAACCATGGCGGCCAAGCTGGAACAGAATAAAGAGGTCGCGTACCTCTCCTATAAGCTGGCGACGATCAAAACCGACGTCGAGCTGGATCTGACCTGCGCGGACCTGACGGTCTCCGCGCCGGATGTCGACACGTTGCAACAGCTGTTCAAACAGTACGAGTTCAAACGCTGGCTGGCGGACGTGGAAGCCGGCGTCTGGCTGGAACACAAGAAAGGCGCGGGCGCGAAAGCTGCCGGCGCCGCCAAACCGGCTGCCGCCGTGGAAGCGCCGAAAGCCTTGGCGGAAGCCAAGCTGTCCCAGGACGGGTATGTCACTATCCTGGACGAAGCGACCTTTACCGACTGGCTGGCGCGGCTGAAAAAGGCCGACGTGTTTGCCTTCGATACCGAAACCGACGGTCTGGATACCCTGACCGCCAACCTGATCGGCCTGTCCTTCGCGATCGCGCCGGGCGAAGCGGCTTATTTGCCGGTGGCGCACGATTATCTGGATGCGCCGGCGCAGCTGGATCGCGCTTATGTGCTGGAGGCGCTCAAGCCGCTGCTGGAAGACGAGAAGGCGCTCAAGGTCGGGCAAAACCTGAAGTTCGACATGAGCCTGCTGGCGCGCTATGGCATCGAGATGCGCGGCATCGCCTACGACACCATGCTGGAGTCCTATGTGCTGGACAGCGTCGGCGGCCGTCACGATATGGACAGCCTGGCCGATCGTTATCTTGGCCACAAAACCATCACCTTTGAAGAGATCGCCGGCAAGGGCAAAAACCAGCTGACGTTCAACCAGATCGCGCTGGAGCAGGCGGCGCCTTACGCCGCCGAAGACGCCGATGTCACGCTGCAGCTGCACCTGGCGATGTGGCCGCAGCTGAAACAGAGCGCGGAACTGCTGACGGTATTCAATGAGATTGAAATGCCGCTGCTGCCGGTGCTGTCACATATCGAACGCACCGGGGTACTGATCGATCCGGCCATTTTGTCGGCCCACTCCCAAGAGCTGGCCAAGCGTCTGGCTGAGCTGGAAGCGCAGGCCCACGAGCTGGCGGAAGAGCCGTTCAACCTGGCGTCGACCAAGCAACTGCAGGCGATCCTGTACGAAAAACAAAAGCTGCCGGTGCTGAAGAAAACCCCGGGCGGGGCGCCGTCCACTAACGAAGAGGTGCTGGCCGAGCTGGCGCTGGACTACCCGCTGCCGAAGGTGATCCTGGAATACCGCGGCCTGGCGAAGCTGAAGACCACCTATACCGACAAGCTGCCGCTGATGATCAATCCGGTCAGCGGGCGGGTGCATACCTCGTACCATCAGGCGGTGACCGCCACCGGCCGCCTCTCCTCGAGCGATCCGAACCTGCAGAACATCCCGGTGCGCAACGAAGAAGGGCGGCGCATTCGCCAGGCCTTTATTGCGCCGGAAGGCTACCGCATCGTTGCGGCCGACTACTCGCAGATCGAGCTGCGCATCATGGCGCATCTGTCACAGGATGAAGGGCTGCTGAAGGCCTTCGCCGAAGGGAAAGACATTCACCGCGCCACGGCGTCGGAAGTTTTCGGCGTGCCGCTGGATAAAGTGACCGGCGAGCAGCGCCGCAGCGCCAAGGCGATTAACTTTGGTTTGATTTACGGCATGAGCGCTTTCGGCCTGGCGCGTCAGCTGGGGATCCCGCGTGGGGAAGCCCAGCGCTATATGGATCTCTACTTCGAACGTTACCCGGGCGTGCTGGATTACATGGAGCGCACCCGTCAGCAGGCTTCCGAGCAGGGCTATGTCAGCACGCTGGACGGCCGCCGTCTGTATCTGCCGGACGTCCGCTCCAGCAATGCCATGCGCCGCAAGGCGGCCGAGCGCGCCGCCATCAACGCCCCGATGCAGGGCACGGCGGCCGATATCATCAAGCGTGCGATGATCGAGGTCGACGCCTGGCTGCAGGGGCAGGAGAAGCCGTTGGTGCGCGCGATCATGCAGGTGCACGATGAATTGGTGTTCGAGGTGCATGAATCGGTGATCGACGAAGCCAGCCAGCGTATCCGCCAACTGATGGAAGGCAGCATGACGCTGGCGGTGCCGCTGAAGGTCGATGTGGGCGTCGGCATGAACTGGGATGAGGCGCACTGATCGCCGGGTTATCGCCGTATGCGCTAACTGGCGATAACCTAAGCACTTTTCGTAATTAAGCTACAAGATGCGGCGATAGTTTCCCCAACTTCGCCGTTCTTGCGCCGCAAATTGTGTAAGTAAACTACAAAAAATTCTTTTTCCCTGCGAAAAAATGATGTAGAGTTACAGGCGTAGGGTACAGAGGTAAGATGTTCTATCTTTCAGACCTTTTACTTCACGTAATCGGATTTGGCTGAATATTTAGCCGCCCCAGTCAGTATTGACTGGGGCGTTTTTTATTGTAAAAACAGCAGCAAACCATACGTTTTTCCTATCGCTCGGCCCCGCTTTTCATTTCAGCTTCCGCTCCCTCAATCCGCGTAATTCGGCGAGACAAGCCCGTTTTGGCAATAAGTCTTTATGATGGCTTTATTTCAAAAATGTAATTAGATAACGAAAAATCCCGCCTGCGGCCGATCTGCGGGCATAAAAAAGCCGATGCGGCGAGGCATCGGCTCAAACGTGCGATCAGGGCTTATTCGCCGATGTCCTCTTCCGGCAGCACTTCCGGCGGGATCTCGTTAAACCAGGTGTCCAGCTTCTGGCGCAGCTTGTCGACGCCGATCTTTTTCAGCGATGAGAAGGCTTCGACCTGGATGTCCCCCATAAACGGCAGCACCGCTTCACGCACCATGCTAAGTTGCGCCTTGCGTGCGCCGGAGGCCAGCTTGTCGGCCTTGGTCAGCAACACCAGCACCGGCGTGCCGACGTCGACCGCCCATTGGATCATCTGCTGGTCGAGATCTTTCAGCGGATGGCGGATATCCATCAGCACTACCAGCCCTTTCAGGCTGTTGCGCATCTGCAGGTATTCGCCCAGCGCGCGTTGCCATTTGCGCTTCATTTCTTCCGGCACTTCGGCGTAGCCATAACCCGGCAGGTCGACCAGACGAATGCCGTCTTCCACTTCGAACAGGTTGATCAGCTGGGTGCGCCCCGGCGTCTTACTGGTGCGCGCCAGGCTTTTTTGATTGGTCAGCGTATTCAGCGCGCTGGATTTACCGGCGTTGGAACGGCCGGCAAAGGCGACTTCAATTCCTGCATCCCCCGGCAGATGGCGAATATCGGGTGCGCTGGTGACGAAATGGGTCACATGATAGTTGTAGTTCTTGCTGGTCAAAATTTTTCGTCTCCGTGAGGATGGCTAACTGGTTGGCGATTATAACTGCATCAGCGGTAAAAATGGCGTGTTTCTCCGTTTTTAAGCGGCGGGGCGCGATAAAACGGCAGTTATGCCGACCGTACGTTGTGAGACATTTGCCATTCGAATCGCGGGTAATGTCGCTTTATTCGAAAGCGATATTTCTGTTTCTATTTTAAAAACAATGTGTTGTTTTTTCGTTGTGTGGAAATGTCAGTCAAATCGGCGTCAGGTGCCTTGAGCCTTCGCAACAATAACGTAAAGTACTCGTTAACGCAGGGTTGCGCAGGATTAGGGAACATCCGGGAAGGATGACAAATCTCAGGGAATGCACAGGGCGTGCAATGAGTGCCAGGATGAACGCAAAAGGAAGTGACCCTTTCGCGCCGGAATAGGCGGCAGGCACATCGGATGGTGAAGTATCGGCAGTTTGGATGCCCGCAGGAAGCACGTTCGGGAAGAGCGGATGCGAATGGATTGCGCCATGGACGATTTTCCTTTCAGGATGAAGGACGTAGTGGCAGGGAATGCGGTTATAGCAGAAGGAAAAACCGGGATGTTGCATGTACGCAAGGAGCGCGTAACAGGAATACCCTTCGCAAGAAGGTGCGAAATAGGCGGCAGGTTTAACCTGCCGCCTTTTTTCTTTGTCCGCTTTCTGCTAGATTCCGCCGCAATTCTATACTGAATCTACATACCTAAGAGCACACGCTATGAACCAGCCATCAAAAGCACCTCGCGGCAGCGCGGCGAAGTCAAAAACGAAAAAGAAAAGCCGTATGGAGCTCGATCAGGAAGCGCGCGAGCGCAAACGCCTGAAAAAGCGCCGCGGCCACGCTTCCGGTTCACGCACCCAGGTTGAGTCCGGCAGCCAAAAAAACAAATCGGCGGCGGAAGCCAAAGATCCGCGTATCGGCAGTAAAGTGCCGGTTGCGCTGGTGGTCGACGAAACCAAAGTGAAGGCCAAACCGCAGCCGAAGCCAAAGGCCGAAGCGAAACCGCGCCTGTCGCCGGAAGAAGAGCTGGCGAAGCTGGAAAATGACGAACGCCTGAACGCGCTGCTGGATCGCATCGACGATGGCGAAACGCTGAACGCGCAAGAACAGGCGTATGTCGATAAGACGCTGGATCGTATCGATGTGCTGATGGACGTGCTGGGCATCGAGCTGGGCGATGAAGACGACGAGGAAGAAGAAGAGAAGCAGGAAGATATTCTGAAGCTGCTGAAAGGCGGCAACCCGAAGGATGCTTTTTAACGCGCCATGTGGCTGATCCCGACAATAGCCCTACTCTTGATGTGTTATCTGCTGTGGTTATTCGGTAAACTATGGCGGCTGTCTAAGCGCAAAGCGCGTTTTCGCAGCGCTTCCGTGGCCAGACAGCGCAGACAACCGCCCCTCTCCCGGCCCGGTAGAAAAAGATATCGGAAGGAGTGAGCATGTCAGAGCAGACGATTGTCTGGGATTTGGCCCTGATCCAAAAATATAACTACTCAGGGCCGCGTTATACCTCATACCCCACGGCGCTGGAGTTTAACCAGCGCTACGACGAAGCGGCGTTTCAATGCGCCGCTGCGCGCTACCCTGAGCGGCCGCTGTCGCTGTACGTGCATATCCCTTTCTGCCATAAGCTGTGCTATTTCTGTGGCTGCAACAAGCTGGTGACGCGCCAGACGCACAAGGCCGACGAATACCTGAACGTTTTGGCGCAAGAGATCGCCAGCCGTGCGCCGCTGTTCGCCGGCCGCAAGGTTGGCCAGATGCACTGGGGCGGCGGTACGCCAACCTACCTGGACAAAGCGCAAATCAGCCGGCTGGTGGCGCTGCTGCGCGAACATTTTGATTTTCTGCCCGATGCGGAGATGTCGATCGAAGTCGATCCGCGCGAGATTGAGCTGGATGTGCTCGATCATTTACGCGCCGAAGGCTTTAACCGTTTGAGCATGGGGGTGCAGGATTTCAACAAGCAGGTGCAGCAGTTGGTCAACCGCGAGCAGGACGAAGCCTTCATCTTCGCTCTGATCGAACGGGCCAAAGCGCTGGGCTTCCGCTCAACCAATATCGATCTGATCTACGGCCTGCCGAAACAGACGCCGGAAAGCTTCGCTTTCACGCTGCAGCGGGTGGCCGAACTGAATCCCGATCGCCTCAGCGTGTTCAACTACGCGCATATGCCGAATTTGTTCGCCGCCCAGCGCAAAATCAAAGACGCCGATCTGCCCAGCGCGCAGCAGAAGTTGGATATCTTGCAGCAGAGCATCGCGTTCCTGACTGACGCCGGCTATCAGTTCATCGGTATGGATCACTTTGCGCATCCGGACGACGAGCTGGCGATCGCCCAACGCGAAGGCAAACTGCACCGCAATTTCCAGGGCTACACCACTCAGGGCGACAGCGATCTGCTGGGGCTGGGCGTGTCGGCTATCAGCATGCTCGGCGACAGCTATGCGCAGAATCAGAAAGAGCTGAAGCATTACTATGACAGCGTGCAAGCGCAGGGCAACGCGCTGTGGCGCGGGCTGGCGCTGACGGACGACGATTGCCTGCGGCGCGATCTGATCAAAACCCTGATCTGCAATTTCCGGTTGGCGTATCAGCCGCTCGAACGGCAATACGGCATCGATTTCACCGCTTACTTCGCCGAAGACCTGCAGCTGCTGGCGCCGTTTGAACGCGATGGGCTGGTGGAGCGCGATGAGCAAGGCATTCGCGTCACGCCGCGCGGGCGCCTGCTGATCCGCAATATCTGTATGTGTTTCGACCGCTATCTGCGGCAACAGGCACGCAGCCAGCAGTTCTCTCGGGTGATCTGAGGATGAAAAAACAGCCGCTGATGCGGCTGTTTTTTTAACTGAAGAAGTTAATCAGCGCGGCGCACAGCACCGCGGCGACCGCCGCCTGCGGAGTGTGGCTGGCGGCGGAGCCCAGCTCCGCGCCCTGAGAAATAAATGCGATGAATGAGTCCAGCATCGTCAACCTCCAGAGTGTGCGACACGATCATACTGCGCCCGCACCGGCTGTAAAGCCTGCGGTTGGCGTTTTTTTGTGCGCCGGACTGCGTTTTTCATCATCCATCCCCGTTCCTATTCCATGCCCAGCTCTTTAAGCTTGCGGGTGAGGGTATTGCGCCCCCAGCCCAGCAGGCGCGCGGCTTCCTGTTTGTGCCCCTGGGTATGGCGCAGGGCGGTGGTGAGCAGCGTGCGCTCCATTTCCGGCTGGGCTTCCGACAGCAGGTTTTGATGACCGGAACGCAGCGCGCGATCGGCCCACTGCGCCAGCAGCGTGGCCCAGCTGTCCGGCAGACTGTGGCTGGGGCTCTCCGGCGCGGCGGTTTCGAACAGCTCACCCGGCAGATCCTGAATCAGCACTTCCTGCCCGGCGGCCATCACCGTCAGCCAGCGGCAGGTGTTCTCCAACTGGCGCACGTTGCCCGGCCAGGGCAGGCGGGTCAGCGCAGTTTCGGTTTCCGGATGCAGGTTCTTGGCCTCGACGCCCAGCTCTTTGGCGGCGATCTGCAGGAAGTGGCGCGCCAGTCGCGGGATGTCTTCACGGCGCTCGCGCAGCGGCGGCAGGTGTACGCGGATCACGTTCAGGCGGTGGAACAGATCCTCGCGGAACTTGCCTTCCTGTACCCGCAGCTCCAGGTTCTGGTGCGTGGCGGCGATGATGCGCACGTCGACCTTCACCGGCGCATAGCCGCCGACCCGGTAGAACTGGCCGTCCGCCAGCACCCGCAGCAGGCGCGTTTGCACGTCGAGCGGCATATCGCCGATCTCGTCGAGGAACAGCGTGCCGCCGTCGGCCTGTTCAAAGCGCCCCTGGCGGATTTGGTTAGCGCCGGTGAAGGCGCCTTTCTCGTGGCCGAACAGCTCGGACTCGATCAGATCCTTGGGAATAGCGGCCATGTTCAGGGCGATGAACGGTGATTTGGCGCGCGGGCTGTGGCGGTGCAGCGCATGCGCCACCAGCTCTTTACCGGTGCCGGATTCGCCGTTGATCAGCACGCTGATCGACGAACGCGACAGCCGGCCGATGATGCGAAACACGTCCTGCATCGCCGGCGCCTCGCCGATGATGTCCGCCGCCGGATCGCTGGCCGGCTGGCTGCGCACCGGCTGCTGCTGCTCCTGATAATGGCTGATGGCGCGCTCGACCAGCGCCACCGCTTCGTCGATGTCGAACGGCTTCGGCAGGTAGTCGAAGGCCCCTTGCTGATAAGCGCTGACGGCGGCGTCCAAATCCGAATGCGCGGTCATGATGATCACCGGCAGCATCGGGTGACGCTGTTTGATCTGCTTGAGCAGCGCCAGGCCGTCTATACCCGGCATGCGGATATCCGACAGCAGCACGTCGGGGGTTTGCGTGGCCAAGGCTTCCAGCACGTCATTGCCGCCTTCGAAGGTGGCGCAGCTCAGGCCCGCGCCGGTGAGCGCGCGCTCAAGCACCCAGCGGATGGAGCTATCGTCATCGACGATCCAGACTATCCCTCGTTGCATAGCAAACCTCACTGACGAATGGGCAGGTAGACCGAGAATTCGGTATGACCTGGCCAACTGTTGAATTCAATTTTTCCGCAATGCTGATCGATCAGATTGCGTGCGATGGATAATCCCAGGCCGGTACCGCCTTCACGGCCGCTGACCATCGGGTAGAACAGCGTGTCCTGCAGCTGCGCCGGCACGCCGGGGCCGTCGTCTTCGACGTCGATGCGCGCCGCCAGTCGGTAGCGGGTACCGTGCAACGTAATCTGAAACGCGGTGCGGGTGCGCAGCGTGATGGTGCCGCCCGCCTCGCCCAGCGCCTGCAGCGCATTGCGGGTGATGTTCAGCAGCACCTGTTCTATCTGATCCGGGTCATGAGCCATTTCCGGCAGACTCGGATCGTAGTCGCGCACCAGCGTGACGTTATCCGGCATTTCCAGGGACACCAGTTGGCAGACGCGCTCCGCGACCTGATGAATGCTCTGGGTAATATGCTGGCCGGGCCGCTGCGGCCCGAGCAGACGATCCACCAGATTGCGCAGCCGATCGGCCTGCTCAATGATCACCTTGGTGTATTCGGTCAGCGCCGGATCGGGCAGCGCCTTGGCCAGCAGCTGCGCCGCGCCCCGCAGGCCGCCCAGCGGGTTTTTGATTTCGTGCGCCAAACCGCGCACCAGATCGCGGGCTGCTACCTGTTGGGCATGCTGCAGCTGTTCCTGGCTCAGGCGGCGCTGATTGTCCATCGGCGCCAGTTCGACCAGGATATAGCCTTCCGGCAGCGCCTGAGCGGTCAGGGAAAGGATATGCGCGCGGCCGTCGACCACCAGGGTCACTTCGTTATCGGTGAAGCCCTGCCCGGCGCGCAGGCTTTCGCGCATCAAAGAGACGTTCAGCGAAAAATAACCGAGCAAATCGGGCAGCGGCGTACCGAACAGCTTGCGGGAGCTTTGCGCCAGCAGCTGCTGTGCCGCCGGGTTGGCGTAGTGAACCGCCAGTGAGTCATCCAACAGCAGGATGCTGTTGATGAGTGAATTGAGGATCTGCCCAGCATCGGGCAGCTTGCCAGTTGCCATACAGCAGACTCCTGCACCTTTTTAGTGCATCTATCCTACTCCATCCGGGATCGACACGGTATGGAATAGTTTTGCAGAAAATACGGTGGAGAAAAAAACCCATCCGAAGATGGGCTGAAAGTTTCCACGGCAACAAAAAAGCGATAACAAAAATTGTGGGCGCCGTCCGCCAGGGCAGACGGCGCGGGTAGAACTTAGACGCTGTAGTACAGTTCGAACTCGACCGGGTGTGGCGTCATGCGAATGCGGTCCATCTCTTCTTTGCGCAGTTCGATGTAGGCATCGATCGCATCGTCGGTGAACACGCCGCCGCGGGTCAGGAACTCGCGGTCTTCGTTCAGTGCGGCCATCGCCTCGTCCAGCGAGCCGGCCACTTTTGGGATCTCGGCTTCTTCTTCCGGCGGCAGGTCGTACAGGTTTTTGTCCATGGCGTCGCCAGGGTGGATCTTGTTGATGATGCCGTCCAGGCCGGCCATCAGCAGCGCGGCGAAGCACAGGTATGGGTTAGCCGCCGGATCCGGGAAGCGGGCTTCGATGCGGCGCGCTTTCGGGCTGGCGACCACCGGGATACGGATGGACGCGGAGCGGTTACGGGCGGAGTAAGCCAGCATCACCGGCGCTTCGTAGCCCGGCACCAGACGTTTGTACGAGTTGGTGGTCGGGTTGGCCAGCGCGTTGATCGCCTTGGCGTGCTTGATGATGCCGCCGATGTAGAACAGCGCGGTTTCAGACAGGCCGCCGTATTTGTCGCCGGCGAACAGGTTGGTGCCGTTCTTGGACAGCGACATGTGGCAGTGCATGCCGGAACCGTTGTCGCCGAACATAGGCTTCGGCATGAAGGTTGCGGTTTTACCAAAGGCGTGCGCCACGTTGTGCACTACGTACTTGTAGATCTGAATTTCGTCGGCTTTCTTGGTCATGGTGTTGAAGCGGGTCGCCACTTCGTTCTGACCGGCGGTCGCCACTTCGTGGTGGTGCGCTTCAACCACCAGGCCCATCTCTTCCATGGTCAGACACATGGTGGAACGCAGATCCTGCGAAGAGTCGACCGGTGGAACCGGGAAGTAACCGCCTTTCACCGCCGGACGGTGGCCTTTGTTGCCGCCGTCGTATTTTGTGCCGGAGTTCCAGGCGCCTTCGATATCGTCGATCGCCACGTGGGAACCGCGGATGCTGCTGCCGAAGCGGATGTCGTCGAACAGGAAGAACTCAGGCTCTGGCCCGAACAGCACAGTGTCCGCGATGCCGGAGGAGCGCAGGAAGTCTTCGGCGCGTTTGGAAATGGAGCGCGGGTCGCGATCGTAGCCTTGCATGGTGCCCGGCTCGAGAATGTCGCAGCGAATGATCAGCGTAGGTTCTTCGAAGAATGGATCCAGAACCGCCGTGCTGGCGTCCGGCATCAGCACCATGTCAGATTCGTTGATGCCCTTCCAACCACCGATAGAGGAGCCGTCAAACATTTTACCTTCTTCGAAGAAGTCGGCGTTTACCTGGTGAGCCGGGATAGTCACGTGCTGTTCCTTACCCTTGGTGTCAGTGAAACGCAGGTCTACGAATTTCACTTCATGCTCATTCAGCATCGTCAAAACGTGTTCAGCGGACATACTTAACTCTCCCGGTTTATCATTGTCGTCGTCGTGGAACGAATCTGTGGAACTGGCTTTTTTTCGCCTTGAAAAGACTAAAGCGAAAAGCGTGCCAACTTTTAAAAAAGGCTTTCATCGCCTTTCTGCGCGGGTTTTACCCAACCCCAGTATGCACCATCAGTGATAAATTGCACCGAAATGGTGCAATCGGAGTGAGCGAGGGCACTGAAATGGTGCAAAAGTGCAACGATTGCGGCTTTTTGCACCGTGAAAGGGATCACAAACTGACCGGCACGCGGTTGTTTATAAGAGATGGTTGTGATCTTGTTTAGTCCCTCGCTTAATACGTGTACAATAGCGCGCTATTTCTAATGCCCGAGGCAAAGCTGTGATCGAAAATTTGCGTAACATCGCCATTATTGCCCACGTTGACCATGGTAAAACCACCCTGGTTGATAAGCTGCTGCAACAATCCGGTACTTTCGGAGAGCGTGCGGAAGCCACCGAACGCGTAATGGACTCCAACGATTTGGAGAAAGAGCGTGGGATTACCATCCTCGCAAAAAACACCGCCATTAATTGGAACGGTTACCGCATCAACATCGTGGATACCCCAGGACACGCCGACTTCGGCGGCGAGGTAGAGCGCGTGATGTCGATGGTTGACTCGGTGCTGCTGGTTGTGGATGCAATGGATGGCCCTATGCCGCAAACCCGCTTCGTGACCAAGAAGGCCTTCGCCAATGGTCTGAAGCCGATCGTGGTCATCAACAAGGTTGACCGTCCTGGCGCGCGCCCTGACTGGGTTGTAGATCAGGTGTTCGACCTGTTCGTGAACCTCGATGCGACCGACGAGCAGCTCGACTTCCCGATCATCTACGCTTCTGCGCTGAACGGCATCGCCGGCGTCGACCACACCGACATGGCGGAAGACATGACCCCGCTGTATCAGGCGATCGTCGACCATGTGTCTGCGCCGCAGGTTGAGCTGGAAGCGCCATTCCAGATGCAGATCTCCCAGTTGGACTACAACAACTACCTGGGCGTTATCGGCATCGGCCGCATCAAGCGCGGTAAAGTGAAGCCGAACCAGCAGGTCACCATCATCGACAGCGAAGGCAAAACTCGCAACGGTAAAGTGGGTAAAGTGCTGGGTCACCTGGGTCTGGAGCGTATCGACAGCACCCTGGCGGAAGCGGGCGACATCATCGCCATCACCGGCCTGGGCGAGCTGAACATCTCCGACACCATCTGCGACACCAACGCCGTAGAAGCGCTGCCGGCGCTGTCCGTCGACGAACCGACCGTCACCATGTTCTTCAACGTCAACACCTCGCCGTTCTGCGGTAAAGAAGGCAAGTACGTGACGTCGCGTCAGATCCTTGACCGTCTGAACAAAGAGCTGGTGCACAACGTGGCGCTGCGCGTTGAAGAAACCGACGATGCGGACGCCTTCCGCGTATCCGGTCGTGGCGAGCTGCACCTGTCGGTGCTGATCGAAAACATGCGCCGTGAAGGTTTCGAGCTGGCGGTTTCCCGTCCGAAAGTTATCTTCCGCGAAATCGATGGCCGCAAGCAGGAGCCATTCGAGAACGTGACGCTGGATATCGAAGAGCAGCATCAGGGTTCCGTGATGCAGGCGATGGGCGAGCGTAAAGCCGACCTGAAAAACATGGATCCGGACGGTAAGGGCCGCGTGCGTCTCGACTACGTGATCCCAAGCCGCGGTCTGATCGGCTTCCGTAACGAATTCATGACCATGACTTCGGGTACTGGTCTGCTGTACTCCACCTTCAGCCACTACGACGACGTGCGTCCGGGCGAAGTGGGCCAGCGTCAGAACGGCGTGCTGATCTCCAACGGCCAGGGCAAAGCGGTCGCGTTCGCGCTGTTCGGCCTGCAGGATCGCGGCAAGCTGTTCCTGGGCCACGGTGCGGAAGTGTATGAAGGCCAGATCATCGGTATTCACTCACGTTCCAACGACCTGACCGTAAACTGCCTGACCGGTAAGAAGCTGACCAACATGCGTGCTTCCGGTACTGACGAAGCGACTACCCTGGTTCCGGCCATCAAAATGACCCTGGAGCAAGCTCTGGAGTTCATCGATGACGACGAACTGGTAGAAGTGACGCCAACCTCGATCCGTATCCGTAAGCGTCACCTGACGGAAAACGATCGTAAGCGTGCCAGCCGCGGTCCAAAAGACGCTTAATCGCTGATTGAGTGTCTCATGCTTAGGGCGCGGTTCTCGCGCCCTGAGTTTTTTCCTCTGTTGTTCCCCGTTTGTGCGGCGCGCTATGCGCTTTTCCGTTCGCTCCCTGTTCAGCTGTTCCTTTTCCCGCTACAGTGAAATCTCACCGGCCCATCAGGAGAGGACTATGCTGTATATCTTTGATTTAGGTAATGTGATCGTCGATATCGATTTCAAGCGTGTGCTGGGCGTGTGGAGCAATTTGAGCGGCACGCCGTTGGCGGTGCTGTCCGATCGTTTCGCCATGGGTGAGGTGTTCCAGCAACATGAGCGCGGTGAAATCAGCGACGAAGACTTCGCCGGCAAGTTGTGCGATGAAATGGGCATCGCGCTCAGCTTCGAACAATTCGCCACCGGCTGGCAGGCGGTATTCGTCGCGCTGCGCCCGGAAGTGATCGACATCATGCAGCGCCTGCGCAACGAAGGCCACCGGGTGGTGGTGCTGTCGAACACCAACCGTCTGCACTGCAACTACTGGCCGCAGCACTATCCTGAAGTGGCCGCCGCCGCCGATCATCTCTATTTGTCGCAAGATCTCGGCATGCGCAAGCCGGAGGCCGAGATCTATCAACATGTGCTGGCCGCGGAAAACACCGCCGCCGCAGACGCGGTGTTCTTCGACGATCACCCGGCGAACGTCCTCGCCGCGCAGGCGCTGGGGATCAAGACGGTGCACGTCACCGATCGCGACGTGGTGCCGGCCTATTTTGCCCAATGAGCGCAGGGCGCGTTAAGCTTAAGGCGTATCAACGGACATCAAGGAGTGACCATGTCGTTTTTCCGCCGCAAGAAGCTGCCCCCTGCGATTAAGCCCGGCGTTACTTTTGGGCGTTTGCTGTACCAGCGCATCGACAACGATGGCCTGACGATGCTGGCGGGCCATCTCGCCTATGTTTCTCTGCTGTCGCTGGTGCCGTTGGTCACCGTGGTGTTCGCGCTGTTCGCCGCTTTCCCGATGTTTGCCGACATCAGCGAACAGCTGAAGCGCTTTGTTTTTGCCAATTTCGTGCCGGCCGCCGGCAATGTGATCCAGAACTACCTGGAGCAGTTCGTCGCCAACTCCAACAAGATGACCGCCGTCGGCACCTGCGGGCTGATTGTCACCGCGCTGTTGCTGATCTCCTCGGTGGACAGCGTGCTGAACACCATCTGGCGCAGCAAGAACAAACGGCCGATCGTCTTCTCCTTCGCCGTGTACTGGATGGTGCTGACGCTGGGGCCGCTGCTGGTGGGCGCCAGCATGGCCATCAGCTCCTACCTGCTGTCGCTCAACTGGCTGGCGCAGACCGGGGTTAACGGGCTGGTGGATCAGGTGCTGCGCATTTTCCCGCTGATTTTGTCGTGCATCTCCTTCTGGCTGCTGTATTGCATCGTGCCGACGGTGCGCGTGCCGCCCAAAGACGCGCTGATCGGCGCGGTGGTGGCCGGATTGCTGTTCGAGCTGGGCAAGAAGGGATTCGCGCTGTACGTCACCATGTTCCCTTCCTATCAGCTGATTTACGGCGTGCTGGCGGTGATCCCGATTTTATTCCTGTGGGTCTACTGGAGCTGGTGTATCGTGTTACTCGGCGCGGAAATCACCGTGACCATCGGCGAATACCGCGACTACCGCCGGCAGAAGGCGGAGCAACAGGAACCAAAACCAGAAGGGCAGCAGGAATGATTGCGTTGATTCAACGGGTGTTAAACGCCAGCGTCACGGTAGGTGGCGAGACGGTAGGCAAAATTGGCCCCGGTTTGTTAGTGTTATTGGGCGTGGAGCAGGGCGATAACGAGCAAAAAGCGCAGCGCCTGTGCGAACGCGTGTTGGGATACCGCATTTTCGGCGACGAGAACGACAAGATGAACCTCAACGTCCAGCAGACCGGGGGCAGCGTGCTGGTCGTTTCGCAGTTCACCCTGGCGGCGGACACTCAGAAGGGCATGCGGCCCAGCTTCTCGCGCGGCGCCGCGCCTTTGGTCGCCGATCGGTTGTATCAATATTTTGTTGGCCAATGCCGCGAACGCGGCGTAGAGACCCAGACCGGCGAGTTCGCCGCCGACATGCAGGTGGCGCTGGTCAACGATGGTCCGGTGACATTCTGGCTACAGGTCTAAGCATTCGGAGAACAGGCGTCTATGTATCACCTACGAGTACCCGTAACAGAGCAAGAACTGAAGGAATATTACCAGTTTCGCTGGGAAATGCTGCGCAAGCCGCTGCACCAGCCGGTGGGTTCGGAAAAGGATGCCTATGACGCCATGGCCCATCACCAAATGGTGGTGGACGAGGCCGGTAAAATCGTCGCCATTGGGCGGCTGTACATCAATGCCGACAACGAGGCGGCGATCCGTTTTCTGGCGGTAGACCCGACGTTGCAGGATAAAGGGCTCGGGACGCTGGTAGCGATAACGCTGGAGTCCGTCGCGCGGCAGGAAGGCGTGAAGCGGGTGGTGTGCAGCGCCCGTGAAGACGCGGTGGATTTCTTCGCCAAGCTGGGGTTCGTTAATCAGGGCGAGATCACCGCGCCGCAGACCACCCCGATCCGTCACTTCTTGATGATCAAACCGGTGGCGACGCTGGACGATATCCTGCATCGCCCCGACTGGTGCGGCCAATTGCAGCAGGCCTGGTATGAACATATCCCGCTGAGCGAAAAGATGGGCGTGCGCATCAGCCAATACACCGGCCAGCGCTTTGTCACCACCATGCCGGAGATCGGCAACCAGAATCCGCACCATACGCTGTTTGCCGGCAGCCTGTTCTCACTGGCGACGCTGACCGCCTGGGGGCTGATTTGGCTGCTGTTGCGCGAGCGCCATCTCGGCGGCACCATCATTCTGGCGGACGCGCACATTCGCTACAGCAAACCGATCACCGGCAGGCCGCGGGCGGTGGCGGATCTTGGTTCGCTGAGCGGCGACTTGGCGCGTCTGGCGCGTGGCCGCCGCGCGCGCGTGCACGCCGAAGTGCATCTGTTCGGCGATGAGGATAAGGGCGCGGTGTTCGAAGGCACTTACATGGTGTTGCCGGCCGAGCCGGATGTGCCGCTGGATCAGGGCGGCTCTGAAGCGCTGGAGGAGTAAGGCGGCGGCCCTGCCCTGAGGGCGGGCCGCGCAGTGCATTACGGCAGCTGTTGGTTCACCGTCTGGCCGTCGCCGGCGGTGGCTTGCAGAGTCCCCTTCAATGAAGCTTTGAACGGCCCGTCGCTGTTCAGCAGCCCTTTCAACTGCAGCTCAAGGTTGCCGTCGCCCGTCAGCGGCACCGGCTGCCATCCCCATTGCTGCAAGGTATTGAGCGGTACCGAGCGGCCGTGCAGCATCAGCTGGAACGGCTTGCCCGGCAACTGATCGACGGTCGCTTTGGCCTCAAGCAACCCATTAGGCATGAAGGCGCTGAGTTCGGTGACGGCGATCTGGCTGGCGTCGGCGTTCAGCGCCAGCGAAGGGCGCCGCACGTCGATCTTGTTGAAGGTCGCCTCGCTGCCGTTCAGGTTCAGCGAACCGGACCATATGCCCCACTGGTGGTCGCGCGCCAGCAGCAGGTTGCTGCCGTAACCGTCCAGCGCGGTGATCTGGAACGGGAATGCCGGGTTGATATCGATAATCAGATTGCGGTTGGTGGTCAGCTTGGTGACGTACACCTCGGCCAGCCAGTCCGGCAGCGGTTTCAGCCACAGCTCGCGCCAGTCGATAGGCAGGGTGTACTCCAGCGCCGCCATGGCCACTTCATCCAGCTGCAGGCGTTTGCCGGCGCGCAGCCAATTGCCGGAGGTGCGCAGCAGCCCGCCTTCCCAACGGGTGGTGAACTGCTGAATGGCGATGCCGGCGGAGGAGAGGCGCAGGGTGGCGATCGGGTCGATCAGGTGGAAACCGCCGTTGATCACATCACTGGCATTGACGTTGAGCGAGCCGTCTTCGCTGCGCCAGTCGCCTTTTTCGATGCTGACGTTTTGCAGCGACAGATCGAGATCGTTAAACGCCCACGCCTTGCCTTCCAGGCGCGCGTCGATCAGATCGAAACGCTTGAGGGTGACCGGCGGCAGGGCGGTAAAGCGCCGCATGAATTCCGCCAACGTCATCGGGGTCTGCAGGCGCACGCCGCTCAGCCGCAGGCGATCCACCTGCCAACTGCCGTCGGCGGCGCGGCTGGCTACGCCGGTCAGGTCGCCCTGCGCCAGATCGGCGCCGAAATTGTTCAACAGCAGCTGACCCTGCTTTTGCTCCCCCTGCACCAACACCTTCGAAGCGGGGATGCCGTTCAGCGTCATCGAACCGGCGCTGAACTGGAACTGATTGTTGTCCCCCAGCAGATGGCCGGCCAGCGGGCGCCACGGCGTGATGCCGGCATTGACCTGCTGCGCGTTGAGCTGCCACGCGTTATCGTTGGATTGCAGCGCCATGTTGCTCAGTTGCAGCACGTCGGCCTGTACAGGCAGCGCCGCAGTCTGCGGCTGCACGTTCAGCGTGCCGTCACGCAGCGTGACGCTGTGGAAATAGCGCGGTTCGGTGATTTGGCGCAGGCTGAGGCCGAGATCGACGCGTTTGGCGACCAGCGCCTGCGGCTGGCCACTGCGCGCCAGCCGCACGTCTTCCAGAGCGATCTGGTCCGGTTGGCGCCACGAATGGGTGATTTTTCCTATCGACAGGCGGTATTCGCTGTTGTCGCTGATCCAGGCGCTCAGGCGGCCTGCCGCCCAGCGGGTTTGCCCGACCAGGTACAGCAGCACCACCGCCAGCACGATCAGCAGCAGCAACGTCAGCAACAGCTTTCCGATAAATTTCATCGTCTACATCCGCATCGGTCAAAAAAGATACCCTGTTTATGCCGCAATTGGCTGGGCATCTCAAGGGCAATGGTCTGATAGACAATAAAAAACGGCCGCAAGCGGCCGTTTGAACGCCAATGGGCGGGTTACTTTTTCTCGTGTTCCTGCGGAAACACCAGGTTCAGCACGATGGCGGTAATGCCGCCGGCGGCGATGCCGGAAGAGAGCAGGGTTTTCAGCCAGTCCGGCGCGAACTGCAGGATCAGCGGCTGCTGGGAGACGCCCATGCCGACGGCCAGCGACAGCGCCATGATCATGATGGCGCGGCGGTTCAGGCGCTCGCGCGACACGATGCGCACGCCGGAGGCGGCGATGGTGCCGAACATCACGATGGTCGCGCCGCCCAGTACCGGCTCGGGGATGTGCTGCACGAAGCCGGCCACCGCCGGGAACAGCCCCAGCGCGATCAGCATCAGCGCCACCACGAAGCCGACATAGCGGCTGGCGACGCCGGTCAGCTGGATCACGCCGTTGTTCTGGCCGAAGCAGGAGTTGGGGAAGGTGTTGAACACCGCCGACAGCATCGAGTTCAGGCCGTTGGCCAGTACGCCGCCCTTCAGGCGCTTCATGTACAGCGGCCCGCTGACAGGCTGTTCGGAGACGTCGGAAGTGGCGGTGATGTCGCCGATGGTTTCCAGCGAGGTGACCATAAAGATCAGCATCAGCGGCAGCAGCAGGTTCCAGTCGAAGCCCAGACCGTAATAGAGCGGCGTGGGGATGGTGATCGCCGCCGTTGGAGCTGCCGGTGCGTCGGCGGGCAGCATGTCCATCGCCCAGGCCAACAGATAGCCGACCGCCATGGCGATCACCAGCGAAGCGACGCGCAGGTAAGGGTTGCGCTGGCGGTTCAGCAGGATGATGACCGCCAGCACCGCGCCGGCCAGCAGCAGGTTTTTCGGTGAGCCGAAGCTGTGATCGTTCATCGCGGCATAACCGCCGCCGATCGAGGTCAGACCGACCTGAATCAGCGACAGGCCAATGATCATCACCACGATGCCGGAAACCAGCGGGGTGATGATGCGGCGCGCCAGATGCAGCACGCGCGACAGTAAAATTTCGGTGCAAGAAGCGACCATCAGGGTGCCGAACAGCGCGGCCATCATGGTCGGCACGTCGGCGCCGCCGTTTTTCAGCGCCAGACCGCCCATGATCAGCGGCGAAACGAAATTGAAGCTGGTGCCCTGAATCGACAACAGCCCGGAACCCACCGGTCCCCAGGTTTTGATTTGCAGAATGGAAGCCAGACCGGAGGCGAACAGCGACATGCTGATGATGTGCTGGGTATCCTGTGCCGGCAGGCCCAGCGCCTGGCAGATCAGCAGAGCCGGTGTGATCACCGCGACGAACATCGCCAGCAGATGCTGGCCGGCGGCAAACAGCGTTTGCGGCAGCGGCGGGCGATCTTCCAGGCGATAAATCAGTTCACTGGCGCGGGGTTCTGAGGCGGCTTGGCGCGCGGCATCAAGCTCGGAGGATGACATGCTCATGGTGTGGCGTTTCCAGATACGGCAAAGCAGGCATTTTAATGCCCCGCCCCGCAAAAGCAAACGGTTGCGCGTAAATATTATGTTGCCGACTTTCTCGTTTATGTCGCATTTTCATTCATTTTTTCTTGTCATCTCAGCGTTTTTTACTTCTAATCCTGCACTCATCAAGTTTAAAAACTAAGTGGTTTTCTATAACTTATTATTTTTATTTGGATCTTTTCCCTTACATGGAGTACCTGGATGTTTCATCTTGATACTTATGGCACGTTAGTCGCGGCGACGCTGGTTTTGCTTCTCGGAGGCAAGTGCGTCAGAAGCATTCCCCTGCTGCGAAAATATACCATTCCCGCTCCCGTCGCCGGCGGTTTGCTGGTGGCCCTCCTGCTGTTAGCCCTGAAAAAGTTCGCCAACTGGGAAATCAGCTTTGACATGTCGCTGAAGGATCCGCTGATGCTGGCCTTCTTCGCCACCATCGGCCTGAACGCCAACCTGGCGCGGTTGCGCGCCGGCGGCAAGGCGCTGATGGTATTCCTGTTCGTGGTGCTGGGGCTGCTGCTGGTGCAGAACGCCATCGGCATCGGCATGGCGAAAATGCTGGGGTTGGATCCGCTGATGGGCCTGATCGCCGGGTCGATCACCCTGTCGGGCGGCCACGGCACCGGGGCGGCCTGGAGCAAGCTGTTCATCGAGCGCTACGGCTTTGAAAACGCGACGGAAGTCGCCATGGCCTGCGCCACCTTCGGCCTGGTGCTGGGCGGCCTGATCGGCGGCCCGGTGGCGCGCTATCTGGTCAAACACTCCTCTACGCCGGAAGGCACCCCGGAAGACAGCGTGCAGCCGAGCGGTTTCGAGAAGCCGGAAAGCGGCCGCCTGATCACCTCGCTGGTGATGATCGAAACCATCGCCATGATCGCCATCTGTCTGAGCCTGGGGCAGCTGATTGCCGGCCTGCTGAACGGTACGGTGTTTGAGCTGCCTAACTTCGTTTGCGTGCTGTTCGTCGGGGTGATCCTCAGCAACACCCTGGCCTTCACCGGTTTCTATACCGTGTTCGAACGGGCGGTATCGGTGCTGGGTAATGTCAGCCTGTCGCTGTTCCTGGCGATGGCGTTGATGAGCCTGCGCCTTTGGGAGCTGGCTTCGCTGGCGTTGCCGATGCTGGCGATCCTGGCGGTGCAGACGCTGGTGATGGCGCTGTACGCGATCTTTGTTACTTACCGGGTGATGGGCAAGAACTACGACGCGGCGGTGCTGGCCGCCGGCCACTGCGGCTTCGGCATGGGCGCCACGCCGACGGCGATCGCCAACATGCAGGCGATCACCGATCGCTTCGGCCCGTCGCATCTGGCGTTTCTGGTGGTGCCGATGGTGGGGGCGTTCTTTATCGATATCGCCAACGCCATCGTCATCAAGCTGTATCTGCTGCTGCCGGTGTTCCCGGCGGTGGGGTGATATCGCGAGTCACCACGAAAAGGGCGCCGCAGGCGCCCTTTTTTATGCGTTGGAGTAGCGCGCCTTCTCCGGCAGCCAGCGTTCGATCAGCGCCTGGGCGTGTTCCGGATAGTGCTGATGGAGATGGCGAGCGACGCGCTGCACTTCGGGGATCATCGCCTGGTCGCGCAGCAGATCCGCCACCTTGAATTCGGCGCTGCCGGTCTGGCGGGTGCCCAGCAGCTCGCCCGGGCCGCGGATCTCCAGATCGCGCTGGGCGATGACAAAGCCGTCGTTGCTGTCGCGCAGCACTTGCAGGCGCGTTTGCGCGGTTTTGCTCAGCGGCGTTTTGTACAGCAACACGCAGTGTGAGGCCACGGCGCCGCGCCCTACGCGGCCGCGCAGCTGGTGCAGTTGCGCCAGGCCCAGCCGTTCCGGGTTTTCGATGATCATCAGGCTGGCGTTCGGCACGTCGACGCCGACTTCGATCACCGTGGTGGCGACCAACAGCTGCAGCTCGCCCTGTTTAAACGCCTGCATCACCGCCTGCTTTTCCTGCGCTTTCATGCGGCCGTGCACCAGCGCCACCTTCAGCTCCGGCAGCGCGGCTTTCAATTCTTCCCAAGTGGCTTCCGCCGCCTGCGCTTCCAGCAGCTCGGACTCTTCGATCAGCGTGCACACCCAGTAAGCCTGTCGCCCCTCTTCCAGACAGGCGCTTTTCACCCGCTGAATGATGTCGGCGCGGCGGGTATCGGGAATGGCGACGGTGGTCACCGGCGTACGGCCCGGCGGCAGCTCGTCGATGACCGAGGTATCGAGATCGGCGTAGGCGGTCATCGCCAGCGTGCGCGGGATCGGCGTGGCGGTCATGATCAGCTGATGGGCGTGGAAGCCTTGCTCTTCGCCTTTCTCCCACAGCGCCAGCCGCTGATGCACCCCGAAGCGGTGCTGCTCATCGATGATCACCAGCGCCAGGCCGTTGAACTGCACCTGCTCCTGGAAGATGGCGTGGGTGCCGACCACCATCGACACCTGGCCGCTGGCGATGGCCTCCTGCTGTGCAATGCGCGCCTTGCCTTTCTGCTTGCCGGCCAGCCAGCCGACTTCCAACCCCAGCGGTTCGAACCACTGGCGGAAGTTGTTGGCATGCTGTTCGGCCAGCAGCTCGGTCGGCGCCATCAGCGCCACCTGCTTGCCGTGCGCGATGGCGCGAAGCGCCGCCAGCGCCGCCACCAGCGTTTTGCCGGAGCCGACGTCGCCCTGCACCAGCCGCATCATCGGGAAGTCTTTTTGCATATCGGCTTCGATGTCGGCCACCACGCGCGTTTGCGCGCCGGTCGGCGAGAACGGCAACTGGGCGAGAAAACGGTTTTTCAGCCGATCGTCCGGCAGCAGCGGCTGCGCCTGATAACTCTGCGCGCCGGCGCGCACCGCCAGCATGCTGAGGTTATGCGCCAGCAGCTCTTCGAGGATCAGACGCTTTTGCGCCGGGTGTTTGCCCAGCTCCAGATCCGCCAGCTGGATGTCCGGCGGCGGGCGGTGCAGGGTGTGCAGCGCCTGTGGCAGGCTCATCAGGCCGCCGCTCAGCTCCGGCGGCAGCAGCTCGGCGATGGCGCAGGTATCCAGCAGCGCCAGCGCCTGATCGGTCAGCTTGCGCAGCGTGGCCTGCCGCACCCCTTCGGTGGTGGGGTAAACCGGCGTCAGCGACTCCTGCAGCTCAACCTCGCTGGTTTCGCCCTGAATACGGTATTCCGGATGGATGATCTCCGCGCCGTGGTTGCCGCGTTTGATCTCGCCGTAGGCGGTCACGCGGCGGCCGGTGGCCAGGCTGTTTTTCATTGCGGCGTTGAAGTTGAAGAACCGCATGGTGAGGATGCCGGTGCCGTCGCTGATCTGGCAGGTCAGCATGCGGCGGCGGCCGAAGCTGATGTCGCTGCGCAGCACTTCCCCTTCTACCGTGGCGTAGATGCCCGGCAGCAGATCGTTGATCGGGTAGAGGCGGGTGCGGTCTTCGTAGCGCAGCGGCAGGTGCAGCAGCAGATCCTGAATGGTGTCGAGGCCAAGCTTGGCCAGTTTGCCCGCCTGGCTGGCGCCAACCCCGGAAAGCGTGGTGAGTGGGACAGCATCCAGCAGGCGGCCTTTCATTTGCGCACCGTCGCCTGCATGGCCGCCCACCATTCGGCGCTGGCGACCACCTGGCCCTGTTCGTCGATCTGCGGACGCGGCAGCCCCTTGCGCTTGGCCACGTTGGCCAGCACCGGATAGCCGCCTTCGAACAGCAGACGCTGCTGCTCTTCTTCGTCCAGCATGCTGTTGTCGCGGCGATACAGACCGGCGTTCTGCCGCTGGCGCTGCGCCTCATACAGGATCAGCGCGGAGGCCACGGAGACGTTGAGCGATTGCACCATGCCGATCATCGGAATGACGATGTCTTGATCGGCCAGCGCCAGCGCTTCTTCGGTGATGCCGGTTTTTTCCTGGCCGAGCAGCACGCAGGTTGGCCGGGTGTAGTCCACCTCGCGGAAATCGACCGCGCGCGCAGACAGGTTGGTGGCCAGAATTTGCATGCCCTGCGCTTTCAGGTGACCGACCGCGTCGCCGATGGTGGGATGGGTTTTAACGCTGACCCAGCTGTTGCTGCCGGCGGCGGAGGAAACCAGGGTGCGCATGCGGGTGGTGGGCCACACGGCGTGGACCTGATGCACGCCGACGGCGTCGGCGGTGCGGATAATGGCGGAGACGTTATGCGGCTTGTGCACCTGCTCCAGGCAGACCGTCAGATCCGGCTGCCGGGTCGCAAGCATTTCACAAATCCGCGCATAGCGTTCAGGACTCATAAGCGCTAGTTTCGGTTGCGGTTAACTTTGATCACATCCGGCATGATACGGATTTTACGCATAATGTTTGCCAAATGGATGCGATCGCGGGTGGTCAAGCGGATAAAGGCGCTATAAACCCGACCGTCTTTCTCTTCGGTGTTCAGGCTCTGAATATTGGACTCGGCCGCGTTGATCGCCGCCGTCAGGTTGGCCAGCGCGCCCTGGTGGTTAAACATATCCACCTTGATCTCGGCGATGAACTCCTGCTCGGTCTCTTTATCCCACTCAACCGCCATGAACTTCTCAGGCTCTTTCTGATAGCCGCGAATATTGCGGCAAGATTCATGGTGGATCACCAGCCCTTTGCCCGGACTGACGTGAGCGATAATCGGGTCGCCCGGAATCGGACGGCAGCACTTGGCGAAGGTGATCAACACGCCGTCGGCGCCCTTGATGGCCAGGTTGCGCACGCCGGAGGTGGTGCCCAGGCTGGACTGATCGCCCTGCAGGTTCTTCGCCACCACCACGCTCATGGCGTTGCCCAGGCCGATTTCCGCCAGCAGATCGTCCAGCGTCGCCAGCTTCATGCGGTCCAGCTCGTGCTGAATGTTTTCCTGCGGAATTTCGGCCAGCTTGCGGCTGCCGCCCAGCGCATGGTTGAGCAGACGGCGGCCGAGGCCGACGGAGTCGTCGCGCTTGAGGTTCTTCAGCATCTGGCGAATTTTGGCGCGCGCTTTCGAGCTGACCACGAAGTTCAACCAGGCGGCGTTGGGCCGCGCGCCCGGCGCGGTGATGATCTCGACGGTCTGGCCGCTGGTCAGCGACTGCGACAGCGGGTACGGCTGACGATCGACGCGCGCGCCGACGCAGGCATGGCCGATATCGGTATGCACCGCATAGGCGAAGTCGACCGGCGTGGCGCCGGCGGGCAGCTCGACGATGCGGCCTTCCGGGGTGAAAACGTAAATCTCATCCGGGAACAGATCGGATTTGACGCTCTCGATAAATTCAAACGAACTGCCGGCGCTTTGCTGCAGCTCCAGCAGGCTTTGCATCCAGCGCTGGGCGCGGATCTGCGCCGTAGTGCCGGTTTCGCCCTGTTCTCTTTCCTTGTAAGCCCAGTGCGCGGCCACCCCCATCTCAGCCATCTGGTCCATGTCTTCGGTGCGGATCTGCACTTCGACCGGGACGCCGTGCGGGCCGATCAGCGAGGTATGCAGCGATTGATAGCCGTTGGCCTTGGGAATGGCGATGTAATCTTTCACCCGCCCCGGGCGCGGTTTATACAGGCTGTGCACCTGGCCGAGCACGCGGTAGCAGGTATCGACCTCTTTGACGATCACCCGGAACGCGTAGATATCCATGATGGAATGGAAACGCTGTTCTTTCAGGTGCATCTTGAGGTAGATGGAGTAAAGGTGTTTTTCCCTTCCGCTGACGCGGCAGGCGATGCCGGCCTCGGTCAGCCGCCCTTCGATCTCGGAGAGGATTTTTTGAATCATCTCTTTGCGATTGCCGCGCGCCGCTTTCACCACTTCCTTGATCACGCGATAGCGGTTTGGGTACAGCGCCTCGAAGCCCAGCTCTTCCAGCTCGGTTTTCAGGTGATGAATACCCAGACGGTGGGCGAGGGGGCTGTAGATTTCCAGGGTTTCACGCGCGATGCGCCGGCGTTTGTCGGGGCGCAGCGAACCGAGGGTGCGCATGTTGTGCGTACGGTCGGCCAGCTTGATCAGCACGACGCGGATATCCTGCACCATCGCCATGATCATCTTGCGGAAGTTTTCCGCCTGCGCTTCTTTCTTGTCCTGGAACTTCAGTTTGTCGAGCTTGGAGACGCCCTCAACCAGTTCGGCGACGCTCTTGCCGAACAGCTGTTCCATATCTTGATAGGTGGCCGGGGTGTCTTCGATGACGTCGTGCAACAACGCCGCCATCAGCGTCTCGTGGTCGAGACGCATTTCCGCCAGGATGCAGGCCACGGCGACCGGGTGAGTAATGTAGGGCTCACCGCTGGAGCGTGTCTGGCCCTCGTGCGCGTCGCGCGCGACGAGGTATGCCTGTTTGAGGCGCTTAATCTGCTCCTCGGGCAGGTAACGTTGAATCAGCAGATTCAGGCTTTCAAACAGGTACAAGGCGGACTCGCTGTCTAATTAACGACGACCTTCAGCAATCGCGGTAACCGCTTGAATCTCTGCGGCTTCCTGCTCTTGCTGCTCCTGGCGCTCACGCACGTCGAGGATCTGGCTGGTGATCAGGCCTTCTTCGATTTCGCGCAGGGCGATAACGGTGTACTTGTCGTTCTCTTCCGGAACCAGTGCATCTTTGCCGCCGGTCTGGATCTGACGCGCCCGACGAGCAGCGACCAACACCAGGTCAAAACGGTTACCAATTTTCTCTACAGCGTCTTGAACAGTTACGCGTGCCATATTTGTGCTACTCCACAGGTGACGAAAAGACTGGGCATGATACTGAAACTGCCTTCAGTCTGCCAATAGTTTGCTGATTAAAGCGTCATGCCGCAGCAACTGGCGGCCCAAACGCAGGCGTTCGGCGCGAATGATGGTCTTCAGATCGGACAGCGCCAGATCGAAGTCATCGTTCACGATCAGGTAATCGTACTCCGCGTAATGCGTCATTTCCGCCACGGCCTGAGCCATGCGTTTGGCGATCACCTCTTCGGAGTCCTGCCCGCGCCCCCGCAGGCGACGGCCCAGTTCCTCCTTCGACGGCGGCAGAATGAAGATGCTGCGCGCCTGCGGCATTTTGGCGCGGATTTGCTGCGCGCCCTGCCAGTCGATATCCAGAAACACGTCTACGCCGGTCGCCAACACTTGTTCGATGGCGGCGCGCGAGGTGCCGTAATAGTTGCCGAACACTTCGGCGTGCTCAAGAAACGCATCCTGCTCGATCATCCGGCGGAATTCGTCTTTCGAGACGAAGAAATAGTGCTCGCCGTGATTTTCACCCGGGCGGCTGTCGCGCGTGGTGTGCGAAACCGAAACCTGCGTGTCGTACAGCGGTTGCGTCTTTAACAAAGCCTGAATCAGACTTGATTTACCTGCGCCACTGGGAGCAGAGACAATATAAAGCGTGCCTTGAGCCATGATGATGTTCGTTGATAACGGTTGATATGCCAAAAACAGCGGATGTGTATTTTCTCCGCACAGTATACACGGCTAACGCGCCGGGTGCAGCGTTAGCTCGCATTTTGCCCGTGGCTTTGCGCGGAAAAAGCGTCGAATGAGCGAATATGCGCGCTGAAGAGCGACATTTTGGCGGTTTTGGCCCAGCGGCGGCGCGCTGCCGCCCCGGGATCAGTGATCCGGATGCTGGTAGTTGAACACCGGCAGACCGAGGCGGAAGCGCAGGGCGATCAGACGCGCGCTCAGGCCGGCGACCAGCGTGAGGATCACCACCAGATTGTGCGGCAGGCTGAGGTGCTGCAGGCCGATATACAGCCAGGCGGCGCTGAAGGAGATGCCGGCGTAGATCTCTTTCTGGAAAACCAGCGGGATACGGTTGCAGAACATATCGCGCAGCACCCCGCCGAAGACGCCGGTGATCACTGCGGCGATGGCGGCGATAATCGCGCTGTGCCCCATATCCAGCGCCACCTGGGCGCCGATGATCGAGAAAACGATCAGTCCGACGGCGTCGAGCACCAGGAACAGGCGGCGCAGATGGCGCATCAGGGGAGCCACCCAGGTGGTGACGATCGCCGCTATCGCGACGATGACGATGTATTCCGGGTGTTTGACCCAGCCCAATGGAAAATGCCCGAGCAACATATCGCGCACCGACCCGCCGCCGATTGCGGTGACAGAGGCGATGATGATCACGCCGAACATGTCCATTTGGCGGCGGCCGGCCGCCAGCGCGCCGGTCATGGCTTCGGCGGTGATGCCGATGATATAAAGGATGCTCAGTAACATAAGGGATTCACAGCGTACTTGCGTCAGAATGATGGCCGGCAGGGTAATCGCCGCCGAGGACGCGCGCCACTGAGTTTTTTTCACCGATGGCGTTTCGGATTAATTTAGCTAATCCAAATTCCGTTTTTATTGCCGATAACCAGCCTTTTTTAACATCTGGATGTTGATAAAAGCATTAGAAATTTCGCGCTGGTTTCCATCGCTGACTATGCTTTTTGCAGCTAATCCTTCAACCGAGAAACCGAGACTGCAGATGAAAAACTCCCCGAGACTGGCCGCCGGCGCCGTGGTGGCCGCCCTGCTGCTGAGCGGCTGCGTGGCGCCAGGCCACCAGGCAACGTCACCCGCCCCGGTTTGCCGCACCGGTGATCCGCTGGTGCAAACAACGCTCTACTTCGGCCTGAACCGCCCTGCGGGGCCGGCGATCACCGCCGCCGAGTGGCAAACCTTCGTCGATAGCCAGGTGACGCCGCGCTTTAAAGACGGGCTGACGGTGTTTGATGCCAAAGGGCAGTGGCTGGGCCACGACGGCAAGCTGGCGCGCGAGAACAGCAAGGCGCTGCTGTTGATCCATGCGCCGGGCAAAGAGAGCGAGGCGAATATCGAGGCGCTGCGCAGCGGTTATAAGCAGCAGTTTGCGCAGGATTCGGTGATGCGGGTGGATGCGCCGGTGTGCGTGGCGTTTTAAAACGAACTCCCGGCCCTGTGGCCGGGAGTGGGGATTACAGCACCAGGCCGGCGATGGCCGCCGACAACAGGCTCACCAGCGTCGAGCCGTAAACCAGCTTCAGGCCAAAACGGGAAACCACGTTGCCTTGCTGCTCGTTCAGCCCCTTGATGGCGCCGGCGACGATGCCGATGGAGGCGAAGTTGGCGAACGACACCAGGAACACCGACAGAATGCCCAACCCGCGCGGCGACAGCTCCGCCGCGATTTTCTTCAGCTCAATCATCGCCACGAATTCGTTGGCCACCAGTTTGGTCGCCATGATGCTGCCCGCCTTCAGGGCCTCCTCCGCCGGGATGCCGATCAGCCAGGCCAGCGGATAGAACACATAGCCGAGGATCTGCTGGAAGCTGATGCCAAGCACCGCGGAGAACAGCGCATTGACGGCGGAGATCAGCGCGATAAAGCCGATCAGCATCGCCGCGATGATCATCGCAATCTTGAAGCCGGCCAGAATGTACTCGCCCAGCATTTCGAAGAAACTCTGATCTTCATGCAGTTTGTTCAGCTTCAGCTCCGGCTCGTCTTCGACCTGATACGGGTTGATGATCGACAGGATGATGAAGGTGCTGAACATATTAAGGATCAATGCCGCCACCACGTACTGCGCGTCGATCATCGACATGTAGGCGCCGACGATGGAGAGCGAAACCGTCGACATGGCGGTCGCGGCCATGGTGTACATGCGGCGCGGCGAGATGTCGCCGATGATGCCCTTGTAGGCGATGAAGTTCTCTGACTGCCCCAGCACCAGCGTGCTGACGGCGTTGAACGATTCCAGCTTGCCCATGCCGTTGACCTTGGACAGCAGGGTGCCCACCAGACGGATGATCAGCGGCAGGATGCGGAAATGCTGCAAAATGCCGATCAGGGCGGAAATAAAGATGATAGGGCACAAAACGCCGAGGAAGATAAACGCCAGGCCATCCTTGCTCATGCCGCCGAACACGAACTCCGACCCTTGGGCGGCGTAGGCGAGCAGGGTGTCGAAGAAGCCGGCGACGTGCTTGATCACGCTGAGCCCGCTGGCGGAGTGCAGGAAGAAGTAGGCCAGCGCGCCTTCGATCACTAACAGCTGGATGATATAGCGCAGGCGGATTTTCTTGCGATTATTGCTGACCAGCAGCGCCAGGGCGATGATCACCACCAGGGCCATAATAAATTGCAGAATTTGTGGCATAAACGGTCCGTACGGTTCACGGGCAGGAAAAAAACACATTTAGCCACAGCATCGCCGGCCTTTCATTACCTTGCGTGATAATTAGAACAAAATACTTATGGCATGCGGGATATCTTGCCGATTGTCATCCGCACGCGCTGCTCGGCAGTTTTTCATAAGCCCCCGACGTTCCTTAGTGGGCTGTCTTCCATGATGCCTGCCGGCTCGCAGCCTGATGCAACCACCGTCCCGCACGTTCAGGCGCCTGGAATCTGGCTCGCAATGGGCGATTTTTCCCGGCGCAAAGCGTGGTTTTCTCGGCTAAGGCGGAGAAACATGTTTGGGCAAGGCGCCGCGACTGGCGCGCATTTTCTCAAACCAGGAGGCGAACGATGAATACCGGCACGTTGCTCAGGGCGCTGGCCAACGGCGTTAATCCCGACACCGGCGAGCTGTTGAAACCGGCTTCAGCGGCCTGCGCGCCGGAGGCTATCCGGCTGCTGTTCGCATTGGCCAGCGAGTTCGACGGCGAATCCGAACTGCAGAAAAAAGCCCGGCTGACGCCGGAGGAGAAGCGGCAGAAGAATCTGGCCGAGGGGCGGCCGGCCAATGCCTACTTCCCCTGGCCGGAAGAGGAAAAGCTGCGGCTGCGTGAGAGCCATGCGGCTGGGGCGACGCTGGAAGCGCTGAGCGATGAGTTTGAGCGCTCAACCTGGAGCATTGCGGTGCAGCTGCAGAAAATGGGGCTGATGGAGGAAGAGCAGGCGGCCGCCTATCGCTGATCTGCAGCCATAAAAAAGCCCGCTTGACGCGGGCTTGATGGAGTGCGGAGCGGGATCACTCGATGTTCTGGATCTGCTCGCGCATCTGCTCGATCAGCACCTTCAGCTCGATGGCGGAGGCGGTGACGTCGGCATTGATCGACTTGGAGGCCAGGGTGTTCGATTCGCGGTTGAACTCCTGCATCATAAAGTCGAGGCGGCGGCCGACGGCTTCTTTCTTTTTCAGGATGTTGTGCGTCTCTTTCACGTGCGCTTCCAGACGATCCAGCTCTTCGGCGACGTCGATGCGCTGTGCCATCAGCACCAGCTCTTGCTCCAGGCGGGTGTTTTCCAACTGCACCTGCGCCTCTTCCAGCTTGCTGACCAGGCGCTCGCGCTGCCATTGCAGGATGTTCGGCATCTGGGCGCGCACTTTGACCACTTCGGCGCTGACGCCGTCGAGGCGCTGTTCGATCAGCGTTTTCAGCGCGGCGCCTTCGCTTTCGCGTGCGACGATAAAGTCATCCAGCGCGCCGTCCAGCGCCTGCATCAGCTCGGCGCTGATGGCGTCCAGATCCTGCTCCTGCGCGGACATCACGCCCGGCCAGCGCAGCACGTCGATCGGGTTGATTTCCCCTTCGTCGCTCTGCATTTTCACCCAGTTGGCGGCTTCGACCAGCTGTTTGGCCAGTTTTTCGTTCAGGATCAGCGAGCTTTGCGCGCTTGGATCCAGTTCGAAACGCAGGTTGCATTCGACTTTGCCGCGGGTCAGGCGGCCACGGATACGTTCACGGATCACCGGCTCCAGGCTGCGGAATTGTTCCGGCAGGCGGATGTAGGTTTCTAAGTAGCGCTGGTTAACGGAACGCAGCTCCCAGGCTGCGCTGCCCCATTCACCCTTGATTTCACGCCGGGCGTAGGCGGTCATGCTGCGGATCATTGATGCGTACCCGTAATAGGAAAAGATGGGGCGATTATAGCGTCGCGGCTGCGGGCAGGATAGGCATTACGTCACGAAGCCCGTATAATGCGCAGCCAATAGTTGATTTGAAGCCGGAGAGAGCCCATGCGTCCTGCAGGCAGAGCACCACAGCAAGTTCGCCCCCTGACACTGACCCGTCACTATACCAAACACGCTGAAGGTTCAGTGCTGGTTGAGTTTGGCGATACCAAAGTCTTGTGCACCGCCACGGTAGAAGAGGGCGTTCCGCGCTTCCTGAAAGGCCAGGGGCAAGGTTGGATCACCGCCGAGTACGGCATGCTGCCGCGCTCCACCCACAGCCGCAACGCCCGTGAAGCCGCCAAAGGCAAACAGGGTGGCCGCACGCTGGAGATCCAGCGCCTGATCGCTCGCTCGCTGCGCGCCGCGGTGGATCTGAAAAAGCTCGGTGAATTCACCATCACCCTCGACTGCGACGTACTGCAGGCCGACGGCGGCACCCGCACCGCTTCCATCTCCGGCGCCTGCGTGGCGCTGGCCGACGCGCTGAACACGCTGGTGGCCAACGGCAAGCTGAAAGCCAATCCGATGAAGGGCATGGTGGCGGCGGTTTCCGTCGGCATCGTCAATGGCGAAGCGCTGTGCGATCTGGAGTATGTGGAAGATTCCGCGGCGGAAACCGACATGAACGTAGTGATGATGGAAGACGGCCGCATGATTGAAGTGCAGGGCACCGCCGAAGGCGAGCCGTTCAGCCACGATGAGCTGTTGGCGCTGTTGGCGTTGGCCCGAGGGGGCATCGAAACCATCTTCCAGGCGCAGAAAGCGGCGCTGGCGGACTGATTTTTCAAGGCGACTGAGAAGTCGCCTTTTTTATGCCCGGCGATCGGGCGGCAGTAATGACAAGACCCAAGCAGATTCAGACGAGGAGAAGCAGTAATGAAAGCCTATCAGCGCCAGTTTATCGAGTTCGCGCTTAACAAGCAGGTATTGAAATTCGGCGAGTTCACCCTGAAATCCGGCCGCACCAGCCCGTATTTCTTCAACGCCGGCCTGTTTAATACCGGGCGCGATCTTGCGCTGTTGGGGCGCTTCTACGCCGAAGCCCTGATGGATTCCGGCATCGATTTCGATCTGCTGTTTGGCCCGGCCTATAAAGGCATTCCTATCGCCACCACCACGGCGGTGGCGCTGGCGGAACACCATGAGCGCGATGTGCCTTACTGCTTTAACCGCAAGGAGGCCAAGACGCACGGCGAAGGCGGTTCGCTGGTGGGCAGCCCGCTGCAGGGGCGCGTGATGCTGGTGGACGATGTGATCACCGCCGGCACCGCGATCCGCGAATCGATGGAAATCATCGGCGCCAACGGCGCTTCGCTGGCGGGCGTGCTGATCTCCCTCGACCGTCAGGAACGCGGCCGCGCGGATATCTCCGCCATTCAGGAAGTGGAGCGCGACTATCACTGCAAGGTGATTTCAATCGTCACACTGAAGGATCTGATCGCCTATCTGGAAGAGAAACCGGAGATGGCGGACCATCTGGCGGCGGTGCGCGCTTACCGCGAGCAGTACGGGGTATAAATAACAACGCCGGGCATGCCCGGCGTGTTCGTTATTGCAGCTGTGCCGCCAACAGCGGCCAGCGGGCGTCGAATTCCTGTGTGGGGCGATAGCGGAATTCCGAACGCACATAGCGCGACAACATGCCTTCGCAGAAGGCCAGCAGCTGGCTGGCCAACAGCGTTTCATCGACGATAAAGCCTTTGCCTTCGCGCAATTTGCGCTCTTTCAGCACCTGACGCAGCTGCGCCTCGATGCGTTCGAACAGTTGGTTGATGCGGCCCTGCAGGCGATCCTGTTCAAACATCAGCGCGTGGCCTGTCATGATGCGCGTCAGCCCCGGGTTGCGTTCCGCAAAGCCCAGAATCAGCAGTAAAATCAGGCGCAGACGATTGAACGTCTCTTTCTCGTCCTGCAAGATCAGGTTGATGCGGGTGATCAGGCTGTCTTCGATAAACTCGATCAGACTGTCGAACATCCGTGTCTTGCTGGGGAAATGCCGGTACAGCGCAGCTTCAGAAACACCCACGTTTGCGGCGAGCTTGGCGGTGGTGATGCGTTGGCTGCCGTCGCTGGATTCCAGCATCTGGGCTAACGCCTGCAATATTTCCTCGCGCCGATTCCTTTTCGTATTTTCTTTTTCTGCCATGTCTGATTAGACCCTTGCTAAAACTTAACTGACGGAAACCCGGGCACCGGCCGCTGCAGAGCAGGCTCTGTGCGGCTTATGTGATAGCTTTTTTACGATGCTGGGGTCAGCGGCCTTAACGGCCTTTTTCCGCGCTGCCTGGTGTGCGCTGCAATTGTCGCGGTAAAACCTTGCCGCAGAGACATCCCTCTCCCCGGAAAGCAAGGTTCAGGCGACGTTTCCCTGCCGGCCCTCGTGCATTGGGTGGCGCTTAGTGGCGCCCCGAGTGGCCGAAGCCGCCTTCGCCGCGTTCGCTGCTGTCGAACTCTTCCACCAGGTTGAATTCGGCCTGCACCACCGGCACGAAGACCATCTGCGCGATGCGTTCGCCCGGCTCGATGGTGAAGTGCTTCTGGCCGCGGTTCCAAACGGACACCATCAGCTGGCCCTGATAATCGGAGTCGATCAGGCCGACCAGGTTGCCCAGCACGACGCCGTGCTTATGGCCCAGGCCTGAGCGCGGCAGGATCACCGCCGCCAGGCTGGCGTCGGCGATGTGGATCGCGAGGCCAGTAGGCAGCAGCGTGGTTTCACCCGGCGCCAGCTCTACCGCGCTATCCAGACAGGCGCGCAGGTCGAGACCGGCGGAGCCCGGCGTAGCGTAGGTCGGTAGCGGGAAATCCTGACCGATGCGCGGGTCGAGGATCTTAACGTCGATTTTTTTCATCATAACGGCTGACTATCTCGTCTATTAAACGTTGGCCAAGGAGTGCCTTGTCGCTCAGCGCCAGGCGCTTTTCTCCATCCTGCCAAAAAAGGTGCAGGGCATTGGTGTCGCTGTTGAACCCGTGCTCTGCAAGCGAAACATCGTTAGCGCAAATCAAATCCAGCTTCTTACGCGCCAGTTTTTGCCGCGCGTATTCTTCCACATTCTGGGTTTCGGCGGCAAACCCCACGACAAACGGTCGATTTTTGGTCATCGCCGCCACGCCGGCGACGATATCGGGGTTTTTTACCATCTTGAGGACGATTTCATCACCCTGTTTTTTTATTTTTTCATCGGCGATCCGCTCGGGACGGTAGTCAGCCACGGCGGCGCAGGAGATGAAAATCTGCTGCTGCGCGGCGCGCTGTTGCACCGCCTGTTCCATCTCCAGCGCGCTGGTGACGTCCACGCGTGCGACCCTCGGCGGCGTCGGCAGGCTCACCGGCCCGGCGATCAGCGTCACCTGCGCGCCGCGGGCGGCGGCGGCGCGGGCGATGGCGAAGCCCATTTTGCCGGAGCTGTGATTGCTGATGAAACGCACCGGATCCAGCGCTTCGCGCGTCGGGCCGGCGGTGATCATAACCTGCAAATGTTGCAGATCCTGCGGGGCGGAGAAATGACCGTTCGCCAGCTCGACGATGTCCAGCGGATCCAGCATGCGGCCCGGGCCGACGTCGCCGCAGGCCTGGCTGCCGCTGTCCGGCCCCCAGAGCAGCATGCCGCGCGCCTGCAGCGTTTGCAGGTTGGCCTGCGTGGCGGCGGCGCGATACATCTGCTGGTTCATGGCGGGGGCGGCGGCGATGGGGGCGTCGGTCGCCAGGCAGACGGTGGTCAGCAGATCGTTGGCCATGCCGGCGGCGACGCGAGCCAGCAGATCGGCGGTCGCCGGCGCCAGAATCACCAGATCCGCCCATTTGCCGAGTTCGATGTGGCCCATGGCGGCCTCGGCGGCGGGATCCAACAGATCGTCGGACACCGGGTGGCCGGAAACGGCCTGCAGCGTCAGCGGCGTAATGAACGCCTTGGCGGCGTGGGTCATCACCACGCGCACTTCTGCGCCCCTGTCGCGCAGGCGGCGCACCAGCTCTGGGCATTTGTAGGCGGCGATGCCGCCGCTGATGCCAAGCACAATATGTTTGCCGGAAAGTCCCGTCATCATCATTGTCCGATTGAAAGCCGAAAGATGCGCCATTTTAGCATATCCGCCGTTCAGGTGAGTGATTCCGCAATGGCTGCAGGGCGTTACATTGTGCTTTGCGAAACACTTCGCAATGTTATCAAACACCTGTCGAACGCGCCGGGCGGCGCGTGGCATGCTGTAGCCCTTTCAGGGAGGAACACGATGAGCAACCCGACTGTGGCGTGCTGGCCGGGCGCGCTGGCGCCGCGTGAAAAGCTGTTGATGCAGGGGGCCGCGGCGCTGTCCGACGCGGAGCTGTTAGCCATTTTCTTGCGCACCGGGTTGCCCGGCGTGCACGTGATGCAGCTGGCGGAGCAGCTGCTGCGCCGGTTCGGCTCGCTTTACCACCTGATGTCGGCCGATCATCAGGCGTTTTGCAGTCAAAAAGGCCTGGGCGACGCCAGCTATACGCAGCTGCAGGCGATTGCCGAGCTGGCGCTGCGCTTCTTTTCCAGCCATTTGTCGCAGGAAAACGCCATGCTCAATCCGCGCGTCACCCAGCATTATCTGCAAAGCCTGCTGGCGCATCGCGAGCGAGAGGTCTTTTTGGTATTGTTTTTAGACAATCAGCACCGGGTTATTCGCCATCAGGAGATGTTTGCTGGTACCATCAGCAGCGTCGTCGTCTACCCGAGAGAAATTGTGCGTGAAGCGTTGAAGGCTAATGCCGCCGCGCTGATTCTCGCGCATAATCACCCTTCGGGTAAGGCTGAACCCAGTCATGCCGACCGTTTAATAACGGAACAGGTGGTGAAAGCCTGTCAGTTATTGGAGATCCGAGTGCTTGATCATTTGGTGATCGGTCGGGGTGAATGCGTCTCTTTTGCCGAGCGCGGATGGCTTTAAGCGATTTTTTCGCGATCCTTGTGGGATCTTTAGCTGTTCGGGACTTGAGCACTTACGCTTCAGAGCGTATACTACGCCACCTTTGAGAATCTTGGGTTTGGCGCAAGAGCCTATCTCAGCAGGTTTCTGACCTGATGTGTGGTTTCTACCTGATGACGAGAGTCTCCTCAGTATGAAGTTTGCTGAGATGGGCTCTAAAAGCCTGACGAGGCGGCCATACCCTATACGAAGCTCGAGCTGATTTGATTTTTGGAGAATAGACATGTCCCGAGTCTGCCAAGTTACTGGCAAGCGCCCGGTGAGCGGTAACAACCGTTCCCACGCAATGAACGCGACCAAACGCCGTTTTCTGCCTAACCTGCACTCACACCGTTTTTGGGTTGAGGCTGAGAAGCGCTTTGTAACTCTGCGTGTATCTGCTAAAGGTATGCGTGTTATCGATAAGAAGGGTATTGAGACGGTTCTGGCCGATCTGCGTGCCCGTGGTGAGAAGTATTAAGGAACTGAATCATGGCTAAAGGTGTTCGCGAGAAGATCAAGCTGGTTTCTTCTGCTGGTACTGGTCACTTCTATACCACCACGAAGAACAAGCGTACTAAGCCGGAAAAATTGGAACTGAAGAAATTCGATCCAGTTGTCCGTCAGCACGTAGTATACAAAGAAGCTAAAATTAAATAATTTTAGTGGATTAATGAAAAACCCGGCCTTGGCCGGGTTTTTTGTTTTATAAAGGGTAGAAAACGTCGGAGGGGAAGCCAGATGCCTGAATTACCGGAAGTTGAGACGAGCAGACGCGGTATAGAGCCTTATCTTGTCGGCCACAGCATTCAGTATGCGGTGGTGCGCAACGCGCGCCTGCGCTGGCCGGTTTCCGAACAGATCCTGACGCTGAGCGATCGGCCGGTGCTCAGCGTGCAGCGCCGGGCCAAATACCTGCTGATCGAGCTGGAGAACGGTTGGATTATCGTGCACCTGGGCATGTCGGGCAGCCTGCGCATGCTGCGCGAGGAAAACGAAGACGAGGCCGGCAAACACGACCACGTCGATCTGGTGATCAGCAACGGCATGATCCTGCGCTATACCGATCCGCGCCGTTTCGGCGCCTGGCTGTGGTGCGAAGACCTGGCGACCAGCAGCGTGTTGGCGCATCTGGGGCCGGAACCGCTGAGCGAAGCGTTCAACGGCGACTACCTGTATGAAAAATCACGCAATAAGCGCACGCTGATCAAACCGTGGCTGATGGATAACAAGCTGGTGGTCGGCGTCGGTAACATTTACGCCAGCGAATCGCTGTTCAGCGCTGGGATCCTGCCCGATCGTCCGGCGGGATCGTTGAGCAAAGCCGAAGCGGAACTGCTGGCGAAGACCATCAAGGCGGTGTTGCAGCGCTCTATCGAGCAGGGTGGCACGACATTGCGCGACTTTTTGCAGTCGGACGGCAAACCGGGGTATTTCGCGCAGGAGTTGCAGGTTTACGGGCGGGCGGGAGAACCTTGCCGCGCGTGCGGCACGCCGATCGAATCCGCCAAGCACGGGCAGCGCAGCACCTTCTTTTGCCGGCGCTGCCAGCGCTGAGCATCACTCGGCGGCGAGCTTCGCCATCAGCGCTTGCGTAACCACATCAGGCAGGAAAGGCGCAATATCGCCGCCGTGACGCGCGACCTCCTTCACCAGTGAGGAGGAGATGAACGACCACTCTTCGGAAGGCATCAGGAACACGCTTTCCAGCGTTGGCATCAAATGGCGGTTCATGTTCGCCAGCTGCAGTTCGTATTCAAAGTCAGACACCGCACGCAGGCCGCGCACCAGGATGTTGGCATTCTGGTGAGCGGCAAAGTGCGCCATCAGCTCGCTGAAGCCCAGTACTTCCACATTGTCCAGATGCGAGGTGACCTGCGTCGCCAACGCCACGCGCTCATCCAGGCTAAACAGCGGCTTTTTGCTTGGGCTGGCGGCGATGGCCAGAATCACGTGATCGAACATCAGCGACGCGCGCGTCACTAAATCCAGGTGGCCGTTGGTCATGGGATCGAACGTCCCGGGATAGATGGCTTTGCTGGTCATGATTCACTTCTCTGAGTAGTTGCGGCCCAATGCCCATAATGCGGCATATTTATTGAAGGTATATTGCGCGTTGACCACCGCCAACAGCAACCCCTGTTTGCCATCCAGGAAGCCGGCGCGCAGCAGCCAGGTTTTGACGAAGGCGCCGAGCGTGTGGGTCAGGATAGACAGATAGCCGCAACGCTTGCCGGCTCGATGACGCTGTGTGGCCCACTCTTCGGCATAGCGCAGCTGTTTGCGCTGGAAGGCGAAGAAGTCGCGGCAGGTCAGGTGCAGCATATCGCCGCTGAGGGGGATGACTTTGGCGTCGCCGATGTTCAGCGACTCGTGCACCAGATCGTCGTTATAGCGATAGCGTGGGTTGGCGTACAGGCGGTTGACGCGGTCGGGATACCAGCCGCTGTGGCGCATGAAGCGGCCAAGGAACAGGTTGCGCCGCGCACAGCTGTAGACGGCGCCGTCGTCCGGTGCGTTCAACACCCGTTCGATGGATTGCCGCAGTTCGGGCGTGACGCGTTCGTCGGCGTCGATCATCAAAACGTAGTCATGGCTGGCGTAGCTTTGCGCCAGCTGACGCTGCTTGCCGAATCCTTGCCAGTCGGTGTGCGTGAAGACTTTGGCGCCCAGGCTTTCGGCGACGGCGACGCTGTCGTCCTCGCTGCCGGAGTCCAGCACGATGATTTCATCGGCCCACTCGACCGAGCGCAGACAGTCCGGCAACAGCCCGGCTTCGTTTTTGGCGATCATCACCACCGACAGGCTTTTGCGGCTGCTCATTCAGTGGCTCCGGGGCGGCAGATGCGGTTCAAGCAGCTGCAGCAGGCGCTGCAACGCTCCCTGATTCTGATACAGCACTTCCACCGCATGGCGGCCGTAGTAGCGACGGTAATCTTCGTCAGTCAACAGGGTTTCCACTTCCTTCACCAGTGAATCCACGTCGGCCACGGTGATCAGGCCTTCGGCCTGCGAGAGCTTGGCGCAGATGTCTTTAAAGTTGAAGGTATGCGGGCCCATCAGCACCGGGATGGCGTGCGCGGCGGCTTCCAGCGGGTTGTGCCCGCCGCGTTCCACCAGGCTGCCGCCGACAAAGGCCAGATCGGCGATGCCGTACAGCAGCATCAGTTCGCCCATGGTATCGCCGATCACCACTTGGGTGCTGCCAGACGGGATTTCGCCGCTGCTGCGCAGGGTGTAGCTGAAGCCGGCTTTCTGCACCAGCTCCTTGGCGGTCGGGAAGCGTTCCGGGTGACGCGGCACCAGGATCAGCAGCAGGTCGGGGTGTTTTTCCAGCAGCTTGCGGTGCGCTTCCAGCAGGATGGTTTCTTCACCGTCATGGGTGCTGGTGGCGATCCACACCGGGCGGCGCGGCGCCCATTGGCGGCGCAGCGTAACGGCGCGGGCGGCCAGTTCCGGGGTGACGGAGATATCGAATTTCAGGCTGCCGGTTACGGCCAGCTGCGAGCGTTTCAGGCCCAGTTCGATAAACCGATCGCCGTCTTCCTGGTTCTGTGCGGCGATCAGCGTAATGCGGCGCAGCATATCGCGCATGAATCCGCCAATTTTCTTATAGCCGGCGGCGGAGCGGGCCGACAGGCGCGCATTGGCGATCACCAGGGGGATTTGCCGCTGATGCAGCGCGTTGATCAGGTTAGGCCACAGCTCGGTTTCCATGATGATCACCAGCTTGGGATTCACCTGGTCGAGGAAGCGGTTCATGGAACCGGGCAGATCGTAGGGCAGATAGACATGATGCACGTCTTTGCCGAAAGCGGACTGGACGCGTTCTGAACCTGTCGGGGTCATTGTGGTCACAGTTATCGGCAAAGCGGGGTAACGATGGCGCAGCGCCCGCACCAGCGGGATGGCCGCCAGCGTTTCGCCGACGGAGACGGAATGCAGCATGATGCCGCCCGGCACGACTTTCCCGGCGCAGAAGCCATAGCGTTCCGCCCAGCGTTTACGGTAGGCTGGAGCTTTGCGGCTGCGCAGCAGTAAGCGGAGCCAGATCAGGGGTTGGATGAGGTAGAGTAGTACCTGATATAAACGCAGCAACATTCTATCAATTTCATTTATATGGGTTATTCGGAATAGTACCATAACTGGAAGGGAAAGGCGCTAATTTGGTAACCTTGGGTGTCAGTTTCAGACAACCGGCGAGCGATTTCGCCGATAGGCTCGGAATGAAGAATATTTTAATTATTCGCCGCGACAACATCGGCGATCTTGTTTGCACCACGCCTCTGATTGAAGGGGTGAAAATTGCCTATCCAGACGCAAAAGTTTATCTGCTGATCAATAAAGTCAGCCAGGACGTTGTTAAAAACAACCCTCATCTCGAGAAAGTCTTTGTCTATAAAAAGGCCAAGCACAAGGCGAAACATGAAACGACGTTGGGCGTTTATTTCGAACGTCTGATGATCTTCCTGAAGCTGCGCAAAATAAAGTTCGATGCGGTCATTCTGGCCAACCCGGTGCCATGCAAATACAGCCTGCGTTTAGCGAAAATGGCCGGCGCCACCCATATCATCGGCGCCGATCTGGGCACGAAAGATATTCAACGCCCGTTCCGCAAGGACGATTTCCGTGGCCTCCATCAGGTCGAACACACCTACAGCTATTTATCGGCGATCACCGATCAATCCATTCCGATCCCGCCGGTGCGGGTATTCCTGACGTCTGAAGAGCGGCAATTGGCGGCGCAGCGGCTGCAGGAACGTCTGCCGTCGGTCGAACGGGTATGCGCCGTGCATATCAGCAGCCGCAGCCCGAAAAGACGCTGGCCGGTTGAACGCTATGCCGAAATCATCAACCATCTGACCGCCGATCCCCACACCGGCGTGCTGATCTTTTGGTCGCCGCAGGGCACGCTGGCGCCGGACGACGTCGGCGATCAGCAGCGCGCCGAACAGCTGCTGGCGCTGTGCCAAAACGAACGCGTCGCGCTTTATCCGACGGCGTCGGTGCGCGAGCTGTTGGGCGGGTTTGATTTATGCGACCGGGTGCTGTGCAGCGACGGTGGGCAGATGCATCTTGCCGCTGCGTTGAATAAGGACATGGTGGTGTTCTTTGGCGATACCGATAAAACGTCCTGGCATCCATGGACCGGCCGTCATCATATTTTGCAGAGCGAGTCGGGGCACTGTGAAGATGTTTCTGTCGATGAGGTTTGGCAGAAAATGCAGGCGCTCAACTAACGAAGAAAATAAGGCAGGCATCCCCTGCCTTATTTATTTTTTTATTATTTTTCTTTCAGCTCAATATATTGATGGCAAATAGGCTCAAGCCCGTAGCTCAGCAATTGCTGTTGATTTATCTGTGGCGGGTTGGCGTAAATTTCCGCCATTTTTTCTGCCAGCGACGCTTCGTTTAATTCCGCCAACGCGTTAGCCATGCCGGCTTTTTCCAGAATTTCCGCAGGGCCGCCCGGACAGCGGGTGCTGACCACCGGCGTGTCGCACAACAGCGATTCTACCAGCACATTGCCAAACCCTTCGCTATCGGAGCTGAGCACCAACAGCGAGGCATGGCGGATAAACGGATAGGGATTGGTCTGGAAACCGAGGAACAGCACGCGCTCTGCGATGCCCAAGTCTGCCGCCAGACGCTTGACCTCGGCGACGCGAGCGTCATCCCCGGTGCCGATCAAGGCCAGCGGCGCCTGAATGCCGGAGAGCGCATAGGCTTTCAGCAGGCGGTCATGCCGCTTGGTGGCGTGAAAGCGGCCGACGTGCACCAGATAGTCCTGGCCGGCCAGTTCGCAAGGCGCCGCCGCCTGTTGCCGGATGGCGTCGATGTCGAACGGATTGTTGATGACCGCCAGGCGGCGCGGGCGGATCGGCAAGTTCCGCTGCAGATCGTCGCCGACCGCCTGTGAAACGGCGACGATATTTCTCCCCTGGTAAACGTTGGCGATTTTGCGTTGCTTCAGCCAGCGATCCAGACCCTTGCGGTGGCCGAGGTAGGAGGTGGAGAGGATGCCGTGAATGCAGAACCACAGACGGTCCGAAGCCAGCCGCTTGCTGCGGCTGACGATGCGATCGGTTTTATGCAGGTTGGAGAACACCAGATCGAACGCGCCGCGTTGGCGCTCGTGTTCGGCTATCGCGCGATCCAGCGCGGCGGCGCGGCGCGGCAGCTCGGTCAGCTTGCGCCAGGGGGCACGGCTGCGATCGGCTACCACCTGATAATCAATGCCTGACGGGATAGGGTAATTGCAGACGTCGCGCAGCGAGATCAGACTGACGTCATGTCCCTGTTGCTGCATGCCCTGACACAGGGTCAGCACCACTTTTTCCGCGCCGCCGCCCGGCAGACCATCGATGATCATCAGAATACGCATAGCTAATCCAGTAACCGGTTATAGAGGGAAATGAGCTGTTCGGACAGATGCGCCGGCGTAGCCGTCATAATGCGCAATCTCGCCGCTTCGCCCATGGATGAACCCAGCGCCTGGCGCGGCAGTGCCCGAATAGCCTCCGTGATGGCCGGTACATCGAGCGCGTCGGTCACGAAGCCGTTCTGGCCTGGGGTGATAAACTCGGCGCCGCCGCAGGTGGTGCTGGTGATAACCGGCAGGCCGCATGACATGGCTTCCAGAATCACATTCGGGAATGGATCGTACAGCGTCGGCAGCAGCAGCGCGTCCGCGGCCTGATAGAATGGCAGGGTCTGCTTCTGCACGCCCATAAAGTGAATGCGATCGCCGCAGCCCAGCGACTGCGCCAGCGCCCGATAGCGTTTTTCGGCTTTGTCTTTACCGACCACCAGGAGGTGGCTGTCGGTAGCCGCCACGGCGCGGATGGCGGCGGCCAGCCCTTTGCGCTCAAAGCCGGAGCCGACGAAGATCAGGCAGTGCGCCTGTTGCGGGATCTGATATTGCTCGCGCAGACGTTGACGCTGGGCCTCGTCGGCGGGCGGGAATTTTTGATTGTCGATGGCGTTATAGATCACCGTGATCTTGTCGGCGGGCACGCCAAAGTCGGCGATGATTTCCTGCTTGATCATCTCGGCGTTGCAGATGACGGCTTTCAGCTCGGGCGCGGCGTACATGGCGCGTTCGGCGCACATCACATAGCGGTGATAGCGATTGGAGAACAGCCACTTGCGGCGCCACTCGGGCAGCAGCCGCGCGCGTTGCAGCAGCCAGCGGCGGTGTACGCCGTCGCCGGCGCGATAGATGTCACAGCCGGGAATGCGCTCGTGGCTTTGCACCAGATCGAAGCGCTCTTTCTGCCACAGCGCTCTGGCCGCCACGGCGAAGCCCCGTTCGCGGCTGATGCGGCCGAGCTTTAATGGATTGCACAGGTGGATATGCCAGTTGGGATTGGCGTCACCCTGCCATTCGCGAGTGATGACGTTCAGATCGAGATCCTGTTGCTCCAGCGCTTCCAGGGCGCGGGAAACGAAACGTTCGGCTCCGCCGTCCGGGCGGTATTTTTGGCGAACGATCGCCAAACGAAATGCTTTCATGCCAGCGTGCTCCGCGCGGCTGCAATCACCGCGTCTGTAGGAATAAGGTCGAGATACCGTTCGTCGGTGCCGGTATCGATGGCGTCCGGATCGGGCAGTTCGCCGAAGTCGCCGGCCCAGATCACGGCGCCGGTAGCTTGCCACGGCCGCCAGAAAGTCAGCTTGGAAGGGCCGAACAGCGCCACGCACGGCGTTTGCAGCGCGGCGGCCATGTGCATAGGCACTGAATCCACGCCGATAAACAATTTGGCGTGGTCGATCAGGGCGGCCAGTTGGCGCAGCGTCAGCTGGCCGGCCAACGAGATTACTCCCTGCGGCGGGCAGAGCGCCAAAATGCGCTCGACCATGGCTTTTTCTCTGGCGTCGGGGCCGGAGGTGATCACCAACTGGTGTCCGTCGGCCTGTAAGGCGGTGAGGGTGGCGGCCATTTTCTCTTCGCTCCAGCATTTGAAGAACCAGCGCGAGGTGGGCTGCACCACAATATAACCGCCGGCGACGCCCTGTTTCTGCAACCGTTGCTCACAGGTTTGCCAATCCTGCGGATCGTAACTCATGGTCACATGTTCATTGAGCGCGGGCAGGTTCAGCGGCGCCAGCAGCGAAAGATTCTGTTCGACGGTATGCAGGTGGGCGTGATTGTCGACCGGCACCAGCTGCGTATGGCAATGGCGCCACAGGAAGCCGCGTCGTTTGGGGAAATCGAAGCCCAAACGGATGCGCGCGCCGGTCAGGCGCGTGATGATGGCGCTGCGCCACTGATCGGCCAGGTTGACCACCAGATCGTAGCGCTGCGCCTTCAGGCGGCGTAGCAGCGCCAGTTCGTGCCCCAGATGCGCGCGGACGCCCTGTTTCTTCCATTGGCGGTCGATGGCGAACAGCGTCGACAGTTCCGGGTTACTGACCAGCATCTCCTGCGTTTCCTGATACAGCAGCACATCGATCTGCGCCTGCGGGTAGCTTTGCCGCAGGCTGCTGATGACCGGCGTGACCAGCAGCATATCGCCGTGATGGCGCAGTTTTATGATCAAAATACGCTGTACGGATGGGGCGGAAGTTAGTGCTGGCGCGTCGTTCATCGTGAGTCGCTTTCTGGGAAACCAATCTTTGATTCTAAATGACCCGATCGCATGTGGCTACTGTTGCACGGTTTTCTTGCCGGGCCGCAAAAAAATCGCCGAGCCGGGGACGAATGCGCTTCAACGTTGTCCAAACCAGGCAGCAAAGTCGTTTGCCCTGGCGAAACGGCCTGCGTAACATAGTGCATTCTGTTGATATCAGGCTCGATATTCATGACTAAACCGGCGTTTCTCATCACCATTGATACCGAAGGCGATAATCTGTGGCAAAACCACGATCGCATCGCGACCGAAAACACGCGTTTCTTGCCGCGCTTTCAGGCGCTGTGCGAGAAATACGCCTTCAAACCGGTTTATCTCACCAACTATGAAATGGCGATGGACCCGGCTTACGTCGAGTTCGCACGCGACGTGATCGCCCGCGACGCCGGCGAGGTCGGCATGCACCTGCACGCCTGGAACAGCCCGCCGTTGACGCCGCTGACCGACGATGACTGGCGCCACAAGCCTTATTTGATCGAGTATCCCGCCGATCAGATCCGCGCCAAGGTCGATCACATGACCAAGCTGCTGGAAGATGCCTTCCAGACCAAAATGCTTAGCCATCGCGCCGGTCGTTGGGCGTTCAACGAATACTATGCCTCACTGCTGCTGGAATACGGCTATCAGGTGGACTGTTCGGTGACGCCGCGGGTCAACTGGCAGTTTTCGCCGGGTAACCCGCAGGGCAACGGCGGTACCGATTACAGCCGGTTCCCGTCGCAGGCCTATTTCATCGATCCGCAGAACATCGCCAAGCCGGGCGCTTCGGCGCTGCTGGAAGTGCCGATGAGCATCCAGTACAAGCATTCGGCGCTGATGAATGCGTTCAAGCAGGGCTATGATCGGCTGCGCGGCAAGCGGCGTTCGCCGTCCGTCAACTGGCTGCGGCCGAGTGGCGGCAACGTGGCCAAGATGATCAGCGTGGCTGAGGCATCGCTGGCGCAGGGGCATGACTACGTTGAATTCATGCTGCACTCCTCCGAATTTATGCCGGGCGGCAGCCCGACGTTCAAAACCGAGCAGGATATCGAAGGGCTGTACCGCGATCTGGAGCAGCTGTTTGACTGGCTGCAGCAGCGCACGGTGGGCATGACGCTGGCCGAGTATTATCAACTTAAAGCGAACTAAGCACGCACATGTCGAAGAAATGGAAAATCAAGGTTGCCGACTGGTTCTTGCGGCGCTATACGGCGAAATACGGCCGTTTTCAGGACAAGGCGACGTTCGACGGCGCCCAGCAGTTTGACAATATCGTCATCTATTCCACCACGGCGTTGGGCGACTTCATGTTCAACACGCCGGCGTTGAGGGCGATGCGGGAACGCTACCCCAACGCGCACATCACGCTGGTGGTGCACAAGAAAAACCGCGAGCTGGTGGAAAACGGCCGCTATTACGATCGCGTGGTGTATTGGGACAGCAAGATCAAGACGATACGCCCGTTGCTGAAATCGCTGCGCGAACATCAGCCGGATTTGGCGCTGATCCTGCACTCCCATCTGCCTTATGACATCATCAGCGCCGTACTGGCCGGGGCGAAGTACATTATCCGCGATAACTACAGCTCGGGCATTTGCGGGCTGGAGCCTTGGTTGACCAACTATGTCTTCCATTATTACGGCCACTTCGTGCGCCGCAAGCTGGAGCTGATTTCCATTTTAGGTTGCCGCAGCGACGATCCGACGATGGAAATTCCCGTGGATTATCAGCGCGGCGTCAAAAGCAGCGACCACCCCACCATCGGGTTTCAATTGGGGGCATCGACGGAGTCGCGTTGCTGGCCGGTTTCACACTATGCGCGGCTGGCCGATGAGCTGGTGGCGAAGCACCCCAATGTACGCATCGTGCTGATTGGCGCACCGTTTGATGACGGCAAGGCCAAACAGTTTATGAGCCTGATCGGCCCGCAAACGCAGGCCTGCGTGGATAACCAGATCGGCAAAACGGGGCTGCAAGGCTTGCTGACGTTGCTCGACAGTTTCCATGTTCTGGTCACCGGCGACACCGGGCCGCTGCATCTGGCGGTGGCGTTGAAGGTGAAAACCATCAGCCTGTTCGTGACCGCCGATTCACGCTCCACCGGGCCGATTCAGGATCCTGAACTGCACCGCATCATTCAGGTGTCGCGTACCGGCTATACGATGCCGCTGGAGGCGGAAAGCCCGATGGGGGTTATTCAACCGCAGCGGATTTATGACGAACTGGTCGCGCACGTGCCTTTAGCGCGCTAAAGGTGCGGCGACGCATCGGCCGCGAGGCCGATGCGGTTAGCGCGGCCTGCGCCCGCGCAGCTTAGAAAGCAAGGTATCCACTCGCGCATAGCGCATCTGACGGACTTTTTTGCCCGGCACGTCGCTGTTGCGGCAGACAGCGGCGGCGCGGCGCAGAATGCGCAGCGTTGCCGGCGCGTAATGATAATACCCGTACACCGCCTTCGACATGCTTTTCACCTCGGAAAAGCAGTTGGCCAGCATCAGGGCGGCCAACCGGCGCAGCGGCTCATCCCCAGGATGTTGCGCCACAAAGCGCAGCATTTTCTCCATAGCGAACAACAGATCGTCAATATCTTTGGGTTTGATATTGCGGGTGATGCCCTGGTTGTTATCCCGATAGAAGTAGAGTTCGCACTCAAGATGGGCGATACGGCGAGTTTTGAAATACTGAAAAGGCGTGAAAATCACGTCTTCATAGCGCCTGCCGTCTTCGAACGCTTCCCCTGCCAGCAGCGTGCGTTTATATACCCGGCTCCAGAGATGCCACATTGAGCGCGCGAACAGCGGTTGCAGGCAGCTCAGCCCCAACGATGAAAAGTCGTAGGCTACGGGCTGCGTCGCGCGGTTCTCGGATTTCGGCGGTTGTTCGGTGAACTTCTGATAATTAAAATCGATCAGGTCATACTCACCGGCGATCAGCAGGGGATGCAGGATCGCCAGATAGTCGTCGCTTAGCAGATCGTCGCCGTCGAGAAAGGTAACGTAGCGCCCGGTGGCTTGCTGCAGGCCGACATTGCGGGCGTGCGCAATACCGCCGTTGGCCTGAGAAATAAAAGCCACCTGCGGATGCTGCCGCTGCGCCAGATACCGGCTGACCAGCGCCCCCGACGCATCGGTAGAGCCATCGTCGATGATCACCACCTCAATATCATCAGAAATCTGCGTAAATAACGAATCCAGCGCAGCGATGACGAACGCTTCGTTATTATAAAACGGCACGATAACGCTGAGCAGCGGTGGCTGAATGTTCACGCGGCCTGCTCCTGTGCGGAAGGCTGTCTCGCCACGGAGAGCACCCCAGCGATCAGCGCCAGACAGAACATGGCGGTGCCTTCCGTGCTGAAGAAGATGACGTCGCTCAGCCCGTAAACGAACAGGCTGGCGCTCACGCTCAGCAACAGCGCGTTGCGCTGCGGCCGGAACGAAGAGAAGAACAGGCAGACATAGAGCGCCAGCAGCAGCAGTACGCCCCAGACGCCCTTGAGCGAGTAGGTTTCCAGCAGCTCGTTGTGCAGGTGGACGTTGATATAGGGCATAACGCCAGACAGGCGAGGTTGCTGTGCGACCATCGCACGGATCTCTTCGCCGCGCTGTTCGGCGGATTGGCCCCAGGGGGCTTGTGAGCCGGTACGCCATGCCAGCGTTTGCATCGACAGCCGTGAAATGATCGAGTTTTCAGTCTGTGGCTGATCCATCAGACGCATATCGGTCTCAAAGGCCTGAATGCGTTCTTCTATCTGCGGTTTAAACACCAGGCCGCAGGCTACGAGCAGCAGCGGTACCGAGGCCATCAACGCGAGTTTGTGTTTTCTGGAAACCAGTTGCTTGGTGGCCAGCAGCGACAGACAAATCGCCACCGGGTAGACCAGCATCGCCGCGCGGGTGCCGGTGAGCACCAGCGCAGAGAAGGACAGCAGGAATGCCGCAATGTACAACAACAGACGGTAGCGGGTGCGCAGCATCAGGATGGCTTGCATCATGACCAGATCGATGGCGGTCATCAGGTAGGCGGCGACCGTGGCGCGATCGAAGTTGAGCTCTACGCGCGGGATATCCAGACGCAGCCCTTGATAGAGGGAATAACCGTTGATCGCCAGACCGGTGACGAGAGCCACAACGATCAACAGGCGCTGCACGCACAACCGTTCATTGAGCGCAATCAGCAAGATGAAAGCGGTCGCGAGCTGCAGTTTGCCGGTCGACATATAAGAGCGATAAATATTGATGTAGTCACCCGGCTGTTTGAAGTGATGCATCCAGAGGATGGTTCCCATGCCTACGCTGAACATCAACGCGGGCAGCAGCAGATTTCTAACGTTGCTGAAGTAGTAGCGCGGGTATAGGCAAACGGCGATAAAGGCGATGTAGCTGGAAACGTAAAACAGATTGCGTCCGGTGGCGGAACCGAAAGGGATGGTGCAAAAAGCGATGGCGCACCCCAGATAGATCAGATAGCTGAAGGCAGGGTGCGGCGTTCTGTATTTTAGCATCGGGCGTGTTTTCCGGCTCACGTTTCAATTAAGCGATAAAGGATCGCAGCGTGTCGTCGAATTCAACTTTGAACTGAGCATAGTTGAAATGTTCCGCAGGATAGCGCTGCGCATTTCGGCTCAGAGTCTGGTAGGCTTCTCGCTCCAGCAATTTCTCAACGGCATCCGCACAGTCGATATGCGACAGCAGCTTGGGCGCCACCAGGCTATCGGTCAACGGATCGTAGACCTCATGCGGGAAGTCGACCTCGATATCGGTGAGCTGCCGGTGCTGTTCGATGGTGACCGACGGCGTCAGGCCAATGCCGCAGACCTCGTCTTTCACCGCTTCCGGCTGGCCGTCGACCTGCGGGAAGATGACCGGCACGCCGAAATAGAGCGATTCCATGCAGGACAAGCCGAACGGCTCGGTGATCGGCGTGCTCATGTAGATGTGCGTGCGATTGAAGAAGCCGGCGACGTCATCCTGATAACCGCTGAAAGTGACGCGATCGCCGAGCTGAAGCCGATCCGCCAGCGCCTCGAACGCCACGCGATCCGGCCCTTTGCCGGCCACTTCCAGCGTGACGTCATGCCCGCGCCGCAGCAGTTCCTGCATCATCAATAATGAAACGCTGATGCCTTTCAGGCTGACCAGGCGTGAGGCCGTGCCGATCCTGACCGGCTGCGACAGCGTTTTCGGCGCGGCGTCGATCCCCGCCGGCGTCTTGATGCGGTTGATCACCACGTGATTGGGGCAAGGCAGATTAAAGCGCAGCTCCATCACCCGCTTCGACGCGTGTGAGGCGGAAATGACGCCGTCCAGCATGGCGAAGAAACGCAGCGTCTTTTTATTCTTGGGGTAACGCCAGGAGCAGCCGTGATCGTAGTAAACCAGCTTGCCGCGCTTGGGTTTGGCCGCCAGCCCCGGCACCAGGTCCCAGACGATCACCACGTCGGCGTTGGCCCGCTCGATTTTCCACTTCAGCAAAAATTTGCGCAGGAACTGCGGGCAGCGCAGCGGCAGCGCATTGATCAGGCGGTTGGCGAAGGTGACGGGCTGATGCGCAGGCAACTGGCGGCGGATCTCTTCGCCAATGTCGCCGCTGATGCACAGGACCTGGTTGCTGCCGTCGGTGGTATCGTTGATGTACTGCAGAAACAGGCGCTCGACGCCGCCCATTTTACCCAGGTTGATAATATGCAGTTTTTTCATGCTATAACCTTTTGCAACGCCTGCCATGCCGTATCGGCGTCAATTGTCGCCATGCTTTTTTCCGGCGAAATCAGCGAGTGCTGATTTTGCCCGTAGCCGCCGATCAGACCGGGATCGGTCGGCCCGAACAGCGTGATGTTCGGTTTGTCGAGCGCGGCGGTCAAATGGCTGAGTCCGGTGTCGACCGAGACCACGCCCCTGGCGCCGGCCAGCACCTCGGCCACCTGCTGCAGGCTGAGCTTCGGCAGCACTTCGACATGTGAAAAACCTTCCGCCAAGCGCAGCGCGCGCTGATGTTCATGCTCTGCGCCCCACGGCAGTTTGATCTTCAGCCCGCTGTCCGCCGTCAGTGAGATCAGCTCACGCCAGTTTTGCTCCGGCCAATGCTTATCGTCACGGGTTGTCGCGTGCAAAAACACCAAATACTGCCCGGCATCGGCCGGCGGGCGGCTGAGAAAGCGTGCGGCGATGGCGTAATCGCCGTAGCTGCCTGGCTTGTCGTAGCCAAGGCTTTTGGCGAACAGTTCGCGCGTGCGCTCCACCGCGTGCTGCTGCTTGTCTATCTCATGGCGCACATTGTAGAACCAGCTGGCGAACGGTTCGCGCGCGCTCTTGCAGTCCGGGCCATGTTTGTCGCCTTTGGCGATGCGCGTGATTAGCGCGGCGCTTTTGATCAGGCCCTGCGCGTCGATCACCACGTCGTAACGGCGTTCTTGCAGCGCGCGTTTGAAGTCGCAGCGCTGTTGCCGAGTGTCGTTGCCGAACCAATTTTTTCGCCAGCGGCGAATGGCCACCGGGATCACGCGATCTACCGCCGGGTGCCAGGTGGGGATTTGGCTGAAGCCTTCTTCCACCACCCAGTCGAAGCGGATATCGGGAATGGCCTGCAGCGCGTCGGTCAGGGCGGGCAGTGTATGCAGCACGTCCCCCATCGAGGAGGTTTTTACAATTAACACCTGCATGATTATTCCTCGCTGGCGACAAGTAACGGCGTCAGCGCGTCCAACACTTGCTGCGGCTGAATATCGATCAAACTTTGGTGGTATCCCTGCTCGGCATCGCCCTTACGCACCTTGTGGTAGCCGCTGATCAGACGAATGACCCGCGCCTTGTCGGAAAGCGGCGGCGTGAAGTCAGGGCTGCTTGGGCCGTACAAGGCTATCAGCGGTTTGTTCAACGCTGCGGCAACGTGCATTAAACCGGAGTCGTTGCTGACCACCGCCCGGCAGGCTGCGATCAGGATAACTGCTTGCTCCAGCTGGGTTTTTCCGGCTAGGTTAAGGCAGAAATCGCGGGCGTCTTCCTGCAGCGCGGCGCGGATCTGTTCGCCGGCCTCATGGTCTTTCGCCGAACCGAACAGCGCGATTTGATAGCCGCTCTCGATCAGCCGTTGTGCCAGCGCCGCGTAGTGATAGTGCGGCCAGCGCTTGGCGGGGCCGAATTCTGCGCCCGGGCAGAAGCCGACGATCGGGCGGCTGTCGGTCAGGTTGAAGGCCGCGGTGGTGTCGGCGATCTCTTCGTCGCTCACCTGCAGCCGCGGCCACAGCAGCGGCTGCGGCAGATCGTCGGCGCGCTGAATGCGCCCTTTGTCATAGGCCAGCGCCACATAGCGTTGCACCATCAGCGGGAAGGCGGCCTTGTCGAGCACGCGGACATCGTTCAGCAGGCCGTAACGCATTTCGCCCCGCCAACCGGTGCGCTGCGGGATATCGGCGAAGAAGGGCACCAGCGCGGATTTGAACGAGTTGGGCAGAACGTAAGCGCGATCGTAACGGTTGGCGCGCAGAGCGCGCCCCAGGCGGCGGCGCTCGCCGAGCCCCAGCGCGCCGTGGCCCAGCGGCATCGCCAGCGCCTGATTGACTTCCGGCATGCGCGCCAGCAACGGGCGGCACCAGGCCGGCGCCATCACATCGATCTCCGCCGACGGGTATTCGGCCTTCAGGGTGCGATAGAGACTTTGCGACATCATCATGTCGCCAACCCAAGAAGGGCCGATAACCAGTATTTTCATACCCAGCGTTAATTCCTTCAGCTTATGCGGTGCGGTTCAACCAGGCCATGTACTCTTTCACGCCTTCGGCGACCGTTTTGAACGGTGCGTCGTAGCCGGCGGCGCGCAGCTTGGTCAGATCGGCCTGGGTGTACGCCTGATAGCGGCCTTTCAGCTTCTCCGGGAACTCGATGTATTCCACAGCGCCTTTCTGGTGGAAGTCCACCACCGCGTCGGCTACCGCCTGGAAGGTTTCCGCTCGGCCGGTGCCGCAGTTGAAGATGCCGGATTTGCCGGTTTCCCAGAACCACAGGTTAACCGCCGCCACGTCGCCGACGTAGATGAAGTCACGCTTGAAGTTTTCGCTGCCGGCGAACAGTTTCGGGTTTTCGCCGCGGTTGATCTGGGTATTCAGGTGGAAGGCGACGCTGGCCATGCTGCCTTTGTGGCCTTCGCGCGGGCCATAAACGTTGAAGTAGCGGAAGCCGCAGATCTGCGAGTCCGCTTCCGGCAGGATCTCGCGCACGTACTGATCGAACAGGAATTTGGAGTAGCCGTACACGTTGAGCGGCGCTTCATACTCACGCTCTTCGATGAACTCTTCGCGGCCGCCGTAAGTGGCGGCGGAGGAGGCATACAAGAACGGGATTTCGCGATCCAGGCAGTAGTGCAGCAGGTCTTTGGAGTACTGATAGTTATTGTCCATCATGTACTTGCCGTCCCACTCGGTGGTCGCGGAGCAGGCGCCTTCGTGGAACACCGCTTCGATATCGCCCAGATCGTCGCCGGCCACGATGCTGGCGATAAAGTCTTCTTTATCGATATAGTCGGCGATGTCCAGATCAACCAGGTTGACGAACTTGGTGCCGTCTTTCAGGTTATCCACCACCAGGATATCGCGATATCCCTTGTCGTTCAGTGCCTTAATGATGTTGCTGCCGATCATGCCGGCGCCGCCTGTGACGATAATCATTGGGTTACCCCTGCTAAGCTGCCTGGCGGGGCACAATGCCCCACGCTCAATGGCGGTTATAATAGCATTTCATGCCGCGGCAAACAGCGGAAGGGCTCCGAATATCCCGCATTGCCATTGAAGTCCGCCGTTTGCCGTGATATCTGCTGCAATTTTAATATTCTCTCCCGCGCATTCTCGTCAGTTTGGTTACAAATCAGTAAAATATGCCGCAAATAGCCCAATCCTGGAGATAACCGAATGTCAGCGTCTTTTTATCAGCAGTTGGAACAACAGCTTGCCGCCACGCGCAGTGAAGGGCTGTTCAAGGAAGAACGCATCATCACCTCCGCGCAACAGGCGGATATCGCCGTCGCCGACGGCAGCCATGTGATCAACTTCTGCGCCAATAACTACCTGGGCCTGGCCAACCACCCGGCGCTGATCGCCGCCGCCAAGTCTGGCATGGACAGCCACGGTTTCGGCATGGCGTCGGTGCGCTTCATCTGCGGCACCCAGGACAGCCACAAGCAGCTGGAACAGAAACTGGCGGCCTTTTTGGGCATGGAAGACGCGATCCTGTACTCCTCTTGCTTCGACGCCAACGGCGGGCTGTTCGAAACCCTGCTCGGCCCGGAAGACGCCATTATCTCCGATGCGCTGAACCACGCGTCGATCATCGACGGCGTGCGCCTGTGCAAGGCCAAGCGCTATCGCTATGCCAATAACGACATGACCGAGCTGGCCGCGCAGCTGAAGCAGGCCAAAGCCGACGGCGCGCGTCACATCCTGATCGCCACCGACGGCGTCTTCTCGATGGACGGCGTGATCGCCAACCTGAAAGGGGTTTGCGATCTGGCGGACGAATACCAGGCGCTGGTGATGGTGGATGACTCTCACGCGGTGGGCTTTGTCGGCGCCAACGGGCGCGGCACCCATGAATACTGTGAAGTGATGGGCCGCGTCGATATCATCACCGGTACGTTAGGCAAAGCGCTGGGCGGCGCGTCCGGCGGCTACACCGCCGCCAAGAAAGAAGTGGTGGAGTGGCTGCGCCAGCGTTCGCGCCCGTACCTGTTCTCCAACTCCCTGGCGCCGGCGATCGTCGCCGCGTCGATCAAAGTGCTGGAACTGCTGGAAGAGGGCGATGCCCTGCGCGATCGCCTGTGGGCCAACGCGCGTCTGTTCCGCGAAAAAATGACCGCCGCCGGCTTCACCCTGGCCGGCGCCGATCACGCCATCATCCCGGTCATGCTGGGTGAGGCGAAGCTGGCGCAGGAATTCGCCAATGCGTTGCTTAAGGAAGGCATCTATGTGACCGGTTTCTTCTATCCGGTGGTGCCGAAAGGCCAGGCGCGCATCCGTACCCAGATGTCCGCCGACCACACCCCGGAGCAAATCGAACGCGCAGTGGCGGCGTTTACACGTATCGGTAAGGATCTTGGCGTTATTGCATAAGGTAAAACCATGAAAGCACTGTCAAAACTGAAAGCGGAAGAAGGGATTTGGATGACCGACGTGCCTCAGCCGGAGCTGGGCCACAACGACATCATGATCAAAATCCGCAAAACCGCGATCTGCGGCACCGATGTGCATATCTACAACTGGGACGAGTGGTCGCAAAAAACCATTCCGGTTCCGATGGTGGTCGGCCATGAATATGTGGGCGAAGTGGTGGCGATCGGTCAGGAAGTCAAAGGCTTCAGCATCGGCGATCGCGTGTCCGGCGAAGGCCACATCACCTGCGGGCACTGCCGCAACTGCCGCGGCGGCCGCACGCACCTGTGCCGCAACACCGTCGGCGTGGGCGTGAACCGTCCGGGCAGCTTCGCGGAATACCTGGTGATCCCGGCGTTCAACGCCTTCAAGATCCCGGATAACATCTCCGACGAGCTGGCTTCGATCTTCGATCCGTTCGGTAACGCGGTGCACACCGCACTGTCGTTCGATCTGGTCGGGGAAGACGTGCTGGTGTCCGGCGCCGGCCCGATCGGCATCATGGCGGCGGCGGTGTGCAAACACGTCGGCGCTCGCCATGTGGTGATCACCGATGTTAACGAATACCGCCTGGAACTGGCGCGCAAGATGGGCGTGACCCGTGCGGTGAACGTCAGCAAGGAAAACCTCAGCGACGTGATGGCCGAGCTGGGCATGACCGAAGGGTTCGACGTCGGTTTGGAAATGTCCGGCGCGCCGCCGGCGTTCCGCACGCTGCTTAATGCGATGAACCACGGCGGGCGTATCGCCATGCTGGGCATTCCGCCTTCGGATATGTCGATCGACTGGAATCAGGTGATTTTCAAAGGGCTGTTTATCAAAGGGATTTACGGCCGTGAAATGTTCGAAACCTGGTACAAGATGGCGGCGCTGATCCAGTCCGGTCTGGATTTGACTCCGATCATCACCCACCGTTTCTCGATCGACGAGTTCCAGCAGGGCTTCGACGCCATGCGCTCCGGCAAGTCGGGCAAAGTGGTGCTGAGCTGGGATTAATCTCGGCAAATGTGAAAAGGGCCGGAATTCCGGCCCTTTTTTATGCTTGCGGTTTGGCTTGCGTCCAGTGTTGCCAGTGACGCTTGATGAAGTTCACCGGCGGCGAGGTGGCAATGCTGTCGGCGATAACGCCCAGCGCGGTGCCGGCGTTGGTTTTTTCCTTCGGCGGTTTGACCTTGCACTGCTTGATGCCGCCGCTGAACGGATTCTTCGGCTGCGGTTTTTGCGGTTTGACCGGCGGCGGGACGTAGCTGCCACCGCCGTTGCCCTGCGGTTCGTTCAGCAGCGCGCTCGGTTTGACCAGCACGATATCGGCGGGCAGCGACGGCAGCATCTGCTGCAGCACTTTCACCGTCGCCGGGCGCGGGTGGCCGATGGCGATGGCGGATCCGTTGCGCCGCGCCAATTCGACCGCGCGGTTGAACTGGCGGCGGATGTCGGCTTCGTTCGCGGTATCGTCGAGGAACACCCTGCGTTTGATCACCTTCACGCCGGTGCCGGCCGCGGCGCGGGTCGCCTGGCTGCTGCCGATGGTCATGCTGTCGAGGAAGTACAGACGGTAGCTTTCGAGCGCCTGCATCACTTTCTGCATGCCCGGCAGGCTGGAGGTCATGGCGCTGCCCATGTGGTTGTTCATGCCGACCGCGTAGGGCACGTTGTTCACTGCGTTGCGGATGATGCGCTGGATCTCGTCGCTGCTCATGGCGGGCTGTAGGGTATCGCGCTCCAGCGGCTGCTTGCTGAGCGGCGCCATCGGCATGTGGATCAAGACTTCGCGGCCCTGGCTGTGGGCGCGGGTGGCCATCAGGCGAGCATGCGGCGCGTTGGGCAAGACTGCGACCGAGATCGCCGTCGGCATTTGCAGCACCGCGTTTTCTTCGTGAGGGCGGTAGCCCACGTCATCGATGACGATGGAGAGTTTTCCTGCCTGCGCAGCGTAAACCTGCAGCAGACAGCCGATTAACAAAGCTGTACGGGTTTTGACATAACGCAAATCTATCTTCCCAACCACGGCAGTGGGTTAACCGCCTGTCCCTGACGACGGATTTCGAAATAGAGCGACGGCGTTCCCTGGCCGCCGCTGGTGCCGACCAGTGCGATCGGCTGGCCGGCGCGCACCTGCGCCCCGACGTTGACCAACGCGCTTTGGTTGTAGCCGTACACGCTCATGTCGCCTTTACCGTGTTCGACCACCACCATCAGGCCATAGCCTTGCAGCCAGTCGGCCAGCAGCACGCGGCCATCGGCGACGGCTTTCACTTCGCTGCCTTCGCGGGCTTCGATCACCATGCCTTTCCAGCGTAGCTCGCCCTGCTGCTGTTCGCCAAAGCCGTGCAGCGTGCGGCCGCGCACCGGCCACATCAGCTGGCCGGCCGGACGGCCGAGGCCGCCGGTTCGCGCCATCAGCGAGCGATCGGCTTCGCTAGGTTTGTAGGTGGTGCCGGTTTTCTTCGCCTGCTGTTCCTTGATGCGCACCTGTTCGCGCACTTTGGCCGCTTCACGCGCTTCGCGTTCGGCGCGCGCACGGGCTTCGCGCTCCGCCCGAGCGATCTTGTCGCGCATGCGGGCTTCGTTTTGGCGCAGTTCCACCAGGCGTTGTTGGTCTTTTTCCAGCGAAGCTTCCAGCGCGGTCAGCGTTTTCTTGCGGGCGCCGCGCGCCTGCTCCAGCTTCTGCTGCTGTGTCTGTTGTTCGCTCAGTAAGGATTTTTGCTGGCCCTGTTTAGCCACCAGCGTGGTTTTTTGCTTCGCCAGCTCGGCGCGGGTCTGTTTCAACTCTTCGATGGTTTTCTGGCGCGCTTCATTCAGATAGCCGAAATAGGCCAGAATACGTTCGCTGCGCTGGCTTTCTTCACCGCTGAGGATCAGCTGCACGGCGCTGTGCTGCCCTTGCCGGAAGGCGGCGTCAAGCTGTTTGGCGAGGAGGTTTTGCTGGGTCGATTGCTGCTTTTGCAGTTTGGCTATCGAGGCGTTCAGGCCGGAAATGTCCTTGCCCAACTGGGTGAGCGTGCCCTGGGTGTCGCGCAACTGGCGGCTGGCTTGGGCGATGGTTTTTTCCTGTTGACGCAGCTGATCCTGCAGCGAGCTGCGTTGCTGTTGCTGCTGCTTCACCGCTTTTTCTTTCTCGGCGATGCTCTGCTGGATGTCTTTCAACTGGGATTTATTGTCTTCCGCCGCCTGGCCGGCGAGCGGCAACAGCAAGACGCCAGCGCAAAATACGCTGGCGCACATGGCGGTGAACGTCCTTGGCGCGGTGCGTTCAGGCAGCGGACGGCTGCCTGCGTTTGCGCTTCGGGTTACCCTTGATAGTGCAAAAAACGCCTTCTCCCTCATGGAGAAGGATTATTCCACGATGAACAGCGGCTTACCAGTCATCTCTTGCGGGATTTCCATTCCCATCAGCGTTAACAGGGTTGGCGCGATGTCCGAAAGCTTGCCGCCTTCGACCGCGCGCGCCGGTTTGCCGACGTAAATCAGCGGCACCGGCAGGCTGGTGTGGGCGGTGTGCGCCTGGCCGGTGGCCGGATCGCGCATCTGCTCGGCGTTGCCGTGATCGGCGGTGATCAGCAGCTGACCGTCGACGTCGCGCACCGCGTCAACCACCTGAGCGATGCAGGCGTCCAGCGTTTCCACCGCTTTGACCGCCGCGTCATACACGCCGGTATGCCCCACCATGTCGCCGTTCGGGTAGTTGCAGATGATGGCGTCGTATTTGCCGCTGCGGATGGCGCTCAGCAGCTTGTCGGTCAGTTCGGCGGCGCTCATCTCCGGCTGCAGATCGTAGGTGGCGACCTGCGGCGAGTTGACCAGCACGCGGTCTTCGCCCTTGAACGGCGCTTCCACGCCGCCGTTATAGAAGAAGGTGACGTGGGCGTATTTTTCGGTTTCCGAGATGCGCAGCTGGGTTTTGTCGTGCTTCATCAGCCATTCGCCGAAGGTGTTGGCCAGCGGCGCCGGCGGATAGGCGCAGGCGGTCGCGATGTCGGCGGCGTATTCGGTCAGCATCACGAAATCGCCGAACTGCACCTGCTTGGCGCGCGGGAAACCGTCGAAATCCGCGTTCACGAAAGCGCGGGTGATCTGGCGCGCGCGATCGGCGCGGAAGTTCATGAAGATCAACGCGTCGCCGTCCTGCATTGCGGCATCGGCCTCACCGGCGGCGCGGATCACGGTCGGTCTGACGAACTCGTCGTTTTCACCGCGCTGATAAGCGGCCTGCAGGCCGGCGACCGCATCGTCGGCCACGGAGTCGCCTTTGGCCGCGGTCAGCAGGTCATAGGCCAGCTGCACGCGATCCCAGCGGTTGTCGCGGTCCATCGCGTAGTAGCGGCCGATCAGCGAGGCGATGCGCCCGACGCCCAACGCGGCGAAGGCGTCGCAGCAGCGTTGCAGCGGGGCTTCGGCGCTGCGCGGCGGCGTGTCGCGCCCGTCGAGGAAGGCATGCAGATAAATGGCTTTGGCGCCGCGCTGAGCGGCCAGTTTAATCATGGCCAGGATGTGCTCGTCATGGCTGTGCACGCCGCCCGGCGACAGCAGGCCCATGATATGCACCGCCTTGCCGGCCGCCACGGCCTTATCCACGGCGGCGGTCAGCACCGGGTTGGCGAAGAAGTCGCCGTCGGCGATCGCTTTGTCCAACCGGGTCAGATCCTGGTACACGATGCGCCCGGCGCCCAGATTGACGTGGCCGACTTCGGAGTTGCCCATTTGCCCATCGGGCAGGCCGACATCCAGCCCGGAGGCGGCGATCAGCGTATGCGGCTGCTCCCGCCACAGACGATCCATCACCGGGGTGCCGGCGTTCAGGATCGCGTTGTCCTGCCGCTCTTCACGGTGGCCGTAACCGTCCAGGATCACCAGGACCATCGGTTTTTTGTTGTTCGACATTGCATTGACCTCTTATGAACTTTTTAAGCTGCGAATAGCCATGCGCCCGCCGCAAGCATGGCTATTCGCCCTCGAAAAACCGGCTGATTTTACATCGCCGCCGGCGAGAAATAGCCCAAAGAGATCAAGGTTGCGGCGAATCGCGCGGGCTTTTATGCTCTGACCTCGGGAATTTCTCAGCGCAGCCCGCAGTTTCTACAATCGCGCTTGCTTATTGGCTGTATTTGCCGCACTCGGCAGGTATACTCTGGAACCTTGACTTATTTATCCCTTAACTGACGGGAGTTGTTACACCCCATGCTGCAAGAAATTATGCCATTCGTAAGCAGACACCCGATTCTGAGCCTGGCTTGGATCGCTCTGCTGGTCGCCGTGATCGTCATGACTTTCAAAAGCCGTTTCTCCAAGGTCAAAGAGATCGCCCGCGGTGAAGCTATCCGCCTGATCAACAAAGAAGAAGCCGTGGTGGTCGACACCCGCAGCCGCGACGATTTCCGCCGTGGTCACCTGGCCAGCGCCATTAACCTGACCGCCAGCGAAATCAAAAGCGGCAGCCTGGGCGAGCTGGAAAAACACAAAGCGCAGCCGATCATCGTCGTATGCGCCAACGGCACCGCCTCCCGCGAGCCGGCGGAGAACCTGAGCAAGGCCGGTTTTGAAAAGGTGACGATGCTGAAAGACGGCATCGCCGGCTGGAGCGGAGAAAACCTGCCGCTGGTGCGCGGTAAGTAACCGTTTAACCTATTTGAGGTGGCAATCCATGGCTAACATTGATATCTACACCAAAGCGACCTGTCCGTTCTGCCATCGCGCCAAGGCGCTGTTGAACAGCAAGGGCGCGGCGTTTAACGAGATCGCCATCGACGGCGATAACGCCAAGCGCGAAGTGATGATCGAGCGCAGCGGGCGCACCACCGTGCCGCAGATTTTCATCGACGGCCGGCATATCGGCGGCTGTGATGATTTATATGAACTCGATGCTCGCGGCGGCCTGGATCCGCTGCTTTAAGCAGCTTGCCGGTTCACCGAGTGTCAATAAGGACGTTTAACCAAGGGTATTACTCACATGTCAGAACAAAACAGCACCGAAATGGCTTTCCAGATCCAACGTATCTATACCAAGGATATCTCCTTCGAAGCGCCGAACGCGCCGCAGGTTTTCCAGCAGGAATGGCAGCCGGAAGTTAAACTTGATCTGGATACCGCGTCCAGCCAGCTGGCTGACGAAGTGTATGAAGTGGTACTGCGCGTAACCGTGACGGCGACCCTGGGCGAAGAGACGGCGTTCCTGTGCGAAGTGCAACAGGCGGGCATCTTCTCGGTAGCAGGCATCGAAGGCACGCAGCTGGCGCATTGCCTGGGTGCATACTGCCCGAACATCCTGTTCCCGTATGCGCGCGAGTGCATCACCAGCCTGGTTTCCCGCGGCACCTTCCCGCAGCTGAACCTGGCACCGGTCAACTTTGACGCGCTGTTCATGAACTATCTGCAGCAGCAGGCGGAAGGCGAAGGTGCCGCACCACATCAGGATGCCTGATGAACACCGTCAATGCTTCAATGACTGTTATCGGTGCCGGCTCGTACGGCACCGCATTGGCCATTACGCTGGCGCGTAACGGCCATTCCGTGGTGCTGTGGGGGCACAACCCCGCGCAAATTCAAACGTTGCAGCACGATCGCTGCAATCAGGCGTTTCTGCCCGACGTTCCCTTCCCCGATACCCTGCTGCTTGAAGCCGATTTGGCGCGTGCGCTGGCCGCCAGCCGCGACGTGCTGGTGGTGGTGCCGAGCCACGTGTTCGGCGACGTGCTGCGCCAGCTGAAGCCGCATCTGCGCCCGGACGCCCGCATCGTGTGGGCCACCAAGGGATTGGAAGCGGAATCCGGTCGGTTGCTGCAGGACGTGGCGCGTGAGGCGCTGGGCGAGACGATCCCGCTGGCGGTGCTCTCCGGGCCGACGTTCGCCAAAGAGCTGGCCGCCGGCCTGCCGACGGCGATCGCGCTGGCGGCGACCGATGCGCAGTTCGCCGACGATCTGCAACAGCTGCTGCACTGCGGCAAGAGCTTCCGCGTCTACAGCAATCCCGACTTCATCGGCGTGCAGCTTGGCGGCGCGGTGAAGAACGTGATCGCCATCGGCGCCGGCATGTCCGACGGCATCGGTTTCGGCGCCAACGCCCGTACCGCGTTGATTACACGCGGGCTGGCGGAAATGAGCCGTCTGGGTTCTGCGCTGGGCGCCGATCCTTCGACGTTCATGGGCATGGCGGGGCTGGGGGATCTGGTGCTAACCTGCACGGACAACCAGTCGCGCAACCGTCGCTTCGGCATTATGCTGGGGCAGGGTAAAGGCGTGCAGGAAGCGCAGGACAGTATCGGTCAGGTGGTCGAGGGCTATCGCAATACCAAAGAGGTGTTGGCGTTGGCGCAGCGGCACGGTGTGGAAATGCCGATCACCGAACAGATTTATCAGGTGCTTTACTGCCACAAGGACGCCCGCGAAGCGGCGCTGAGCCTGCTGGGGCGAGCCCGAAAGGACGAAAAACCCAGCGCGTGACATAAAACGATATGTCGGGGCAGCTGAATGCTGACCCCGCAAATGACCTGGGCCGCTTCGCGCTACCGTGTGAAGCGGCCCGTTTGGCAAGGTAAAGGGGTATGTGATGTCGTCAGAAGAGTTGGAACAGGTCTGGAACAGCATTAAATCAGAAGCGCGAGCACTGGCTGATTGTGAACCGATGCTGGCCAGCTTTTTCCATGCGACGTTGCTCAAGCACGAGAATCTGGGCAGCGCGCTCAGCTATATGCTGGCCAACAAGCTGGCCACGCCGATCATGCCCGCCATCGCGGTGCGCGAGGTGGTGGAAGAGGCCTACAAGTCTGACAACCAGATGATCGTTTCGGCGGCGCGCGATATCCTCGCGGTGCGCCTGCGTGACCCTGCGGTCGATAAATACTCCACGCCGCTGCTTTACCTGAAGGGGTTCCATGCGCTGCAGGCTTACCGCATCGGTCACTGGCTGTGGCAGCAAGGGCGGCAGGCGCTGGCGATCTACCTGCAAAATCAAATTTCCGTCGCCTTCGGCGTGGACATCCACCCGGCGGCGACCATCGGTTGCGGCATCATGCTCGACCACGCCACCGGCATCGTGATCGGTGAAACGGCGGTGGTGGAGAACAACGTCTCTATCCTGCAGTCGGTCACCCTGGGCGGTACCGGTAAAACCAGCGGCGACCGTCATCCGAAAATCCGTGAAGGGGTGATGATTGGCGCAGGCGCCAAAATTCTCGGCAATATCGAAGTGGGCAAGGGCGCCAAGATCGGCGCGGGCTCGGTGGTCTTGCAGGCGATACCGCCGCACACCACCGCCGCCGGCGTGCCGGCGCGCATCGTCGGGCGGCCGGAAAGCGATACGCCGTCGATGGATATGGACCAATACTTCAACGGCACCAATCACGGCTTCGAGTACGGCGACGGCATTTGAACGCCGTTTGCGTATCCATTCAGGGGGAGCTTCGGCTCCCCCTGTGTTTTTCAGGCGGCGGTCAGCCCTGCTTAGGGAAGTTGGTGATATCGGTAACGATGTCGTCGATCGCCGCCTTGACGTCATCCGCCGTGACCGGCGTGCTGTCGTTGTTGACGGTTTTACCGTAGGCCTTGCGTACCACTTCCAGCACCGTTTTACCGGTATCCTGGTCGATCAACTCGCCTTCGATATACAGCGCGGTATTTTGCGTCCGGTGCCCGGTAGCCGCCATAGTGCTGGCAACCACCGCCGCGACAGGCACCACCTCATAGAACTTCATGTCTTCGTTTTCGGCCGAAACGGCGGTGATGGCGAGTTTGGCCACCAGAACGCGCGAGCCCGTCGGGCTTGGCAGAATGGTAAAGCGGTTCTGCAGCGCGGTTTTGATTCGCTGGGTCGCGTAGGCCTTAATCTTGTTCAGCGTGTCCTGGCTGACGCGCGCCGTGGGTTTCTCCGACGGGAAATAGACCACCGGTTGGAAATAGATGCCGCGATAGTTGGATTCCTTGTAGCTTGGATCTACCCAGCGCAGCGTTTTATGACCGCTTGGTGAGGTGGTTTCCTGCAGTTTGCTGTAATCGGACAAGAAGCCCGAATATTGCGACGTTTGGGTGACTTTGGACGAACAGCCCGCCAGCAACAGGCCCGCTGCCAGAACGGCCATGGCAACGCTCAAGCGTTGTTTTTTCATGTGGTTTCCTATGATGAGTGGTGATTACCCTTACAAAACATAGCGCATTATCTGCGCCTCATCGGGCATTTTCGGGGCCGGGCGTGCCCTGCTGCGGCCTTTTTTCAGGATCGTGATGCGCCGCCGGTTTTCGCCGCCAGTGCCGGTGATAAGGCGGCGAGCAAGGCGTCCGCTCTGACCAGCGCCTGGCGTTGCTCAGCTTGCCACCGGGGCAACAAGGGCCAGAGATCCGCCTGATGTTCTGCCTGCAGGCACCAGATCTCCCTATCGTGCCAGTCACCGAGGGCGTTTTGCGCCGCTTTCAGGCTCGCCATCGCGGCGGGAGAGAGGGGAAGGCGCTGCGGATAGGCTTCAGCCGCGTAACGCAGGCGTTTTATCAGCAGCCGCAGGCGATGGCGATCGTAGCCGGTATCGGCCAATGCCCGGCGCAATTGCCGCTGCTGGCGCTGCAGGCGTCTATTCAGGCGGTGTTTGGCGCCGCGCCGCGCGGTGCGGCGAAAGCGGCGCGGCCAGGCGTGCAAAAGCGAGGGAAAGCCGATGAGCTGCGGATGAGCGAGCAGTTGACGGCAGCGGGCCTGAAGTTCGCTCTGGCGCGCGTTGGCCTGCCAATCGAGGCGATGACGCGCCAGCTCGGCGATCAGCACCTCGAGATCGCGCAGCGGCGTCGTGAGCTTGCCTAATTCGGCGGCGGCCCGATCGAGCCGGGTTGCGCCGGGGCAGCCGCGCAACGGACGCAGCAGGCTGCGAATGCGGCGCAGGCAGACGCGCAAGTCATGCAGCGCTTCGCTGTCTTGCGCCTGTTGCAGCCGCAACAGCGCCTCGTTCAGCGCCGGTTCGAGCCGGCGAAACTGGGTGACAATCTCTGCGACGAAAGCCATGTGCCGTGCCTGGAAGGGGTTAACCTTTCCAGTATGGCGCGACGTTGCGAATTACGCCTTGATCAGCGCACCGGCATAGTCCAGCTGCCGCCAGGCTTCATACACCACTACCGATACGGCATTCGACAGGTTCATGCTGCGGCTTTGCGCCTGCATCGGGATGCGGATTTTTTGCTGCGCAGGCAGCGCATCGAGGATGTCGGCAGGCAACCCGCGCGTTTCCGGGCCGAACAGCAGGTAGTCGCCGGCCTGGTAGCTGACGGCGCTGTGCGCCGGCGTGCCCTTGGTGGTGAGGGCAAACAGCCGCTGCGGGTTTTCGGCGGCGAGAAAGGCGGCGTAATCGGCATGACGGCTAACGCGGGTGAACTCATGATAGTCCAGCCCGGCGCGGCGCAGGCGCTTGTCGTCCCACGGGAAACCCAGCGGTTCGATCAGGTGCAGATTAAAGCCGGTATTGGCGCACAGGCGGATGATATTGCCGGTATTGGGTGGAATTTCGGGTTCAAATAAAACGATGTTCAGCATGTTGCAGGCCCCTCGTGAACGAGGGGCGCAGGATAGCAAACTCTTACTGTTCTGTCTTAGACGATAGGCGTTGATGATGCAGCGGCAGCCACAGCACCAGCCGCAGACCGCCAAGCGGGCTGTCTCCGGCCTTCACCCAGCCGCGATGCTGATTGACCGCCGCCTCGACGATAGCCAGGCCAAGGCCGGTGCCGCCGGACTCACGGTCGCGCGCCTCATCGGTGCGGTAGAACGGACGGAAGATCTGCTCGCGGTCTTCGGCGCTGACGCCGGGGCCGTCGTCGTCAACCTGGATGGTCACGCCCTGATTGTCGGCGCTGAACGCCACGGCGATGCGGGTGTGTGAATACCGCAGGGCGTTGCGCACGATGTTTTCCAACGCGCTGTCCAGCGCGCTCGCGTTGCCGAACAGCGTCCACGGGCCGGGCGGCGCAGCGATCTCCAACTGCTTGCCCATCTGTTCGGCTTCGAAACGGGCGTTATCCAGCACGTCGGCCCACAGTTCGTTGGCCTTCAACTGCTCGCGCGCCAGCTCGCCCTTTTGCTGCCCGCGCGACAGCGCCAGCAGATCGTTGATCATCGAATCCAGCCGTTGCGCTTCGGTTTCGATGCGCGCCAGCTCGTGGCCTTCGCCGTGGCGGCGGCGCATCAGCGCGGTGGCCAGCTGCAGGCGAGTCAGCGGCGTGCGCAGCTCGTGCGAGATGTCCGAGATCAACCGTTGCTGGGCGTTCATCATGCGTTCCAGCGCGCTGACCATCTGGTTGAAGCTGGCGCCGGTGGCCAGGAACTCCTGCGGGCCGGCCTCCAGTTCCGGATGCTGCTTCAGGTTGCCGCGCGCCACGTCATCGGCGGCGTTCTTCAGCTTGCGAGCCGGTTTCGCCAGGCTCCAGGCCAGCCACAGCAGCAGCGGGGCGCTGATCAGCATGGTGACGATCAGCAGCAGCAGCGGCCGGTCGAACATCAGGTTGATGAAATCGGATTGCGGGCTGTTGGCGGGACGGATCAGGTACAGCTGGTAGTTGTCTTCGCCGTCGCGCACCGCGAACGGCCCGACCAGCTCGACGCGGCCGTACTTTTTCTTCTTGGGATGATCCGAGTTGTCGGATTGGCCGATGAAGTTGCGGACGATCTGCATTTCGTTGCGCTGCGCGCCGATCACCCGGCCTTCGCTGGTGACCAGCAGCAGGCGCTGGCCCGGCGGCGCCCATTTGTCGATGGCGCGGAACAGGCGGCGCCACCACATCAGATCGTTGGCCGGATCGTTTTGCAACTCGGCCTCGACGTGCTGTTCCAGCATCAACCCCTGCCGCTGCTCGCTGTCGAGCAATGAGGTCATCTGGCGGGAGTCGAGCTTGGGCACCATCAGCACCAGCATTAGCACCAAGGCTAACGTGAACCAGAAAATGGCGAAGATGCGTGCCGTCAAACTGTTGATCATGTTGCAGATACCATCAAATAACCACGCCCGCGCAGGGTTTTGAACCACGGATGCCCGTCTTTGCGATCCGGCAGCTTACGCCGCAGGTTGGAGATATGCATGTCGATGGCGCGATCGAACGGGGTCAGGCGTTTGCCCAGCACTTCCTGGCTCAGCAGTTCGCGTGACACCACCTGGCCGAGGTGCTGCGCCAGCAGATACAGCAGGGTGAACTCGGTGCCGGTCAGATCCAGCACCTGGCCGTCGAAGCTGGCCTCCTGGCGGCCGGGGTTCAGCTGCAGGCCATCGACATCCAGCGTCGGGGCGCCGCTGTCGACCTGCTGCTGCTGTTCGCTCCAGTTGGAACGGCGCAGAATGGCGCGAATGCGCGCGACCAGTTCGCGATCGTTGAAGGGTTTCGGCAGGTAATCATCGGCGCCCAGCTCCAGGCCCAACACGCGGTCCAGTTCGCTGCCGCGCGCGGTCAGCATGATGACCGGCGTCTGGTGATGTTGGCGCAGTTCTTTCAACGTATCGATGCCGTTTTTCTTCGGCATCATGATGTCGAGCAGCAGCAGATCGACGGAGCTGTCCAGCAGCGACAACGCCTGCTCGCCATCGTGCGCGACGACGATATTAAAACCTTCCATTTCAAGCAGTTCTTTTAACAGCGAGGTCAACTCGCGGTCGTCGTCAACTAACAGAATCTTGTTCATTATGATTTACCTCCAGACGCAAAATACGTCATCAACTGTTGCCATTCCATGACTTTACGTAGTTTTACATGCACTGACGCAGGTTTTCAGGTGTGGCGGTACACTGCTCCTCGTTGATTCGCAAAGTGAGAAAGCTTGAGGAGTTGAAATGCGTAAGGTGACCGCATTAGTTATGGCATCACTGCTGGCAATTGGTTCGACCGCTGCCTTCGCTGCCGACACTATACCGGACACAGCTCAACCTCCCGGCAACGACGCGATGACCCGAATACCCGGCCAGCACCATATGTTCGACGGTGTCAGCCTCAGCGAACAGCAGCGCCAGCAAATGCGCGATTTGATGCGCCAGGCCCGGCACGATCTGCCTGGTGTCAATGTAGCTGAAATGGAAGCCATGCATAAACTGGTGACCGCAGAGAAATTTGACGAAGCCGCCGTGTACGCCCAGGCGGAAAAGATGGCCCAACAGCAGGTCAAGCGCCAGGTCGAAATGGCCCGGGTGCGCAACCAAATGTATAACCTGCTGACGCCAGAGCAAAAAAGTGTTTTAGACCAGAAACATCAGCAGCGCATGCAGCAGATGGAGCAGCAAATTTCTGGTTTGCAGCAAGCTTCTGCCCAGAAGTGAAGTACGACTGAGTAGTCCCCTGTTTTTCCTTGCCATAGACACCATCCCTGTCTTCCCCGCCATGATGGCGGGGTTTTTTTTATCCGACATTTCGCTATATTGAGCGCCATACCTTTTGACCGGGATCCCTCAATGGAACAGCGCTATGCACGCCTGGTAAAGTCCGCTGCGTTGGCCGCTACCGCGCTGGCGTCGTCGCTGTTGTTGATCAAAATCGTCGCCTGGTATCACACCGGTTCTGTCAGTCTGCTGGCGGCCCTGGTGGATTCGCTGGTCGATATCGCGGCATCGCTGACCAACCTTCTGGTGGTGCGCTATTCGCTGCAGCCGGCCGATGCCGAGCACACCTTCGGCCACGGCAAAGCGGAGTCGCTGGCGGCGCTGGCGCAAAGCATGTTTATTTCCGGTTCCGCCCTGTTTCTGTTTCTCACCGGCTTCCAGCATCTGTATGCGCCGCAAACGCTGCGCGATCCCGGCGTTGGGGTCGTCGTGACGGTGATCGCGTTGGCCAGCACCCTGATGCTGGTCACCTATCAACGCTGGGTGGTCAGAAAAACGCGCAGCCAGGCCGTGCGCGCAGATATGCTGCATTATCAGTCAGATGTCATGATGAATGGTGCTATTCTTATCGCTCTTGGGCTAAGCTGGTACGGCTTCCAGCGCGCGGATGCGCTGTTTGCGCTGGGCATCGGCGTTTACATCCTGTATAGCGCGCTGCGCATGGGCTACGAAGCGGTGCAGTCGCTGTTGGATCGGGCGTTGCCGGATGACGAGCGCCAGGCGATTATCGCCGTGGTTTCCTCCTGGCCCGGGGTGAAAGGCGCGCACGATCTGCGCACGCGGCAGTCAGGGCCGACGCGTTTTATCCAACTGCATCTTGAGATGGACGACACGCTGCCGCTGCGCGAGGCGCATCGGTTGGCCGATCAGGTGGAACAGGCGTTGCGGCACCGTTTTGCGGGGGCGGACGTCATCATTCACCTGGATCCATGCTCCGTGGTGCCGCCGGGTAGGCAGGGGCATTGGGAGCTATAATCAGATAGAGGCACAGATCGAAGTATTATCATGAATATCTGAGTTAGCTCAGCGTGCCATGCGGTGTTTTAACCGTTATATTGCGTGACTTGAATCAATTCAGCTGGGTGTTTTTGATATAATATCCAGCAATAAGCCATAAAGCTGGTTTTCTGCAGCCGGAGAGGTTTCAAGACGATCGGCGGAGACAGAATTCTTAAGAAATTGCATCTACACAGTTCAGAGGTAGTCATGATCAAGAAAATCGGTGTACTGACGAGCGGCGGTGATTCGCCGGGTATGAACGCTGCAATCCGCGGCGTTGTGCGTTCTGCGCTTTCAGAAGGTCTGGAAGTTTTTGGTATTTACGATGGCTACCTTGGCTTGTACGAAGATCGCATGGAGCAGCTGGACCGTTATAGCGTGTCCGACATGATCAACCGCGGCGGCACCTTCCTCGGCTCGGCCCGCTTCCCGGAATTCAGGGATGAAAACGTGCGCGCCAAGGCGATTGAAAACCTGAAGAATCGCGGCATCGACGCGCTGGTGGTGATCGGCGGCGACGGTTCTTACATGGGCGCCAAACGCCTGACGGAAGAAGGCTTCCCGTGCATCGGTCTGCCGGGCACCATCGATAACGATGTCGCCGGTACCGACTACACCATCGGTTACTTCACCGCGCTGGAAACCGTGGTGGAAGCGATCGACCGCCTGCGCGATACCTCCTCGTCGCACCAGCGTATCTCCATCGTGGAAGTGATGGGCCGTTACTGCGGCGATCTGACGCTGGCGGCGGCGATTGCCGGCGGCTGCGAGTTCATCGTGCTGCCTGAAATCGAATTCAACCGCGAAGATCTGGTGTGCGAAATCAAGGCCGGTATCGCCAAAGGCAAAAAACACGCCATCGTGGCGATCACCGAGCACATCTGCGACATCGATGAGCTGGCGCGCCACATTGAGCAGGAAACCAAGCGTGAAACCCGCGCCACCGTGCTGGGCCACATTCAGCGCGGCGGTTCGCCGGTCGCCTATGACCGCATCCTGGCCTCGCGCATGGGCGCCTACGCCATCGAACTGCTGCTGCAGGGGTACGGCGGCCGCTGCGTCGGTATCCAGAACGAAAAGATGGTGCATCACGACATCATCGACGCGATCGAAAACATGAAGCGTCCGTTCAAGGGCGACTGGCTGGAAACGGCGAAAAAGCTGTACTGATTCGCCGCTCACCGCGCGCTGAAAGCCTCCGCTTGCGGGGGCTTTTTTATGCTCACCGGCGACATATTCCAGAATCATCTAGCCCAAAATTTTTTATTCTTTAATTGCCGGGAAAGTTTCTGGCAGGCTCTGATGCTAAATCAACCGATTGAGGTTGCGTTAATTTTCTGGGAGAGCCTGTCGATGCGTAAATGGGGTGTAGGTCTGACATTGGTGCTGTTGGCGTCCGGCGCCATGGCGAAGGATATTCAGTTGCTGAACGTGTCATACGATCCGACGCGTGAGTTCTATCAGGCTTACAACACGGCGTTCAGCAAGCACTACCAGGCGGAAACCGGCGACAAGGTGACGGTGCGCCAGTCGCACGGCGGTTCCGGCAAACAGGCGACCTCGGTGATCAACGGCATCGAGGCTGACGTGGTGACGCTGGCGCTGGCCTATGACGTCGACGCCATCGCCGAACGTGGGCGCATCGAGAAAGACTGGATCAAACGCCTGCCGGACAACTCGGCGCCTTACACCTCGACCATCGTCTTCCTGGTGCGCAAAGGCAACCCGAAACAGATTCATGACTGGCCTGATTTGATCAAGCCGGGCGTGTCGGTGATCACTCCGAATCCGAAAACTTCCGGCGGCGCCCGCTGGAACTACCTGGCCGCCTGGGGCTACGCGTTGCATCACAATAACAACGATAAGGCCAAGGCGCAGGACTTCGTCAAAAACCTGTACAAGAACGTTGAGGTGCTGGATTCCGGCGCGCGCGGCTCGACCAACACCTTCGTTGAGCGCGGCATCGGCGACGTGCTGATCGCCTGGGAAAACGAAGCGCTGCTGGCGGAGAAAGAGCTGGGCAAAGACAAGTTCGAGATTATTACGCCGAGCGAATCGATTTTGGCCGAACCGACGGTGTCGGTGGTGGATAAGGTGGTCGATAAACGCGGTACCCGCGAGGTGGCGACCGCCTACCTGAAGTATCTGTATTCACCGGAAGGGCAGACTATTGCGGCGCAGAACTATTATCGCCCGCGCGATGCGGCGGTGGCGGCCAAGTTCGCCGGGCAGTTCCCGCAGCTGAAGTTGTTCACCGTGGATGACACTTTCGGCGGCTGGACCGAAGCGCAGAAGGTGCACTTCGCCACCGGCGGCGTATTCGACGAAATCAGCAAACGTTGATGCTGTTTAAGCGGCAATAAAAAACCCCGGCAAGCCGGGGTTTTTTTATGGCAAGCCTAGGGCCGTCAGGCTTTTTTCGCTGCGGCGGCGGCTTTGACGATCACGGCGAAAGCGTCGGCTTTCAGCGAGGCGCCGCCAACCAGCGCGCCGTCGATGTCCGGCTGGGAGAACAGCTCTGCGGCGTTCTTGTCGTTCACCGAACCGCCGTACTGGATGATGATTTCAGCGGCAACCGCGGCATCGTGCTTGGCGATGTGATCGCGGATAAATTTGTGCACGGCCTGCGCCTGCGCAGGGGTGGCGGATTTGCCGGTACCGATGGCCCAGACCGGCTCATAGGCGATCACGGTGCCTTTCATCGCCGGCGCGCCCAGCGTTTTCAGCACGGCGTCGATCTGGCGCGCGCACACTTCTTCAGTTTTGCCCGCGGCGTTTTCCGCTTCGGTTTCACCGATGCACAGCACCGGGATCAGGCCGGCTTCTTTCAGCACGGCGAATTTCTCGGCGATGACTTCGTCGCTTTCTTTGTGGTAGGTGCGACGCTCGGAGTGGCCGATGATGATGTACTGAGCGCCGACGTCTTTCAGCATGTTGGCGGAAACTTCACCGGTGAAGGCGCCGGACAGGTTAACGTCCACGTTCTGCGCGCCCAGCGCGATGCGGCTGCCGGCCAGCGCGTGCTTGGCCTGATCCAGATACATCACCGGCGGGGCGATGGCGACGCCACAGCCGTCAACGCTGCTCAGCTCATTGCGCAGACCGGCGATCAGTTCGTTGACCATGTGAGTGCTGCCGTTAAGCTTCCAGTTACCCATAACTAATGGATGACGCATGTTTTTTCCTCCAACTAGGGAACGCGAGAGTCGAAATGACAACTGCCGGACCGGCAGTTTACCTGCCCAACAGTATAGAGATCATTAAGCGCGAAGGCTTTGCTTTTCGTCATTAAATGCCGCGCCGTTACGGCTCGGAAAGCGCCAGCTTAATCGGTTCAACCGCGAAGGTTACGCCTTTATCGCCGTTGTCCGAGACGACATAGCGAATGGCGCCGACCTGCTGTTGGTAAAAGCGCGATCCTTTGCCTTTTTCCAGCAGGCTGTTCACCTTGTTCTGGCTCTGCTCCACCGTCAACGCCGGTTCGAACTGGCGCATCAGCGCCGCCATGTAGTTGATGGCGATGGCGCGCGCGGCTTTTTCTTCATTGGCCTGTTGCAGCGGCAGGTGAGTGATCTGCAACGTTTTGATTTTGCCGGTGCCTTTCTCCAGCGCGGTGGAGGCATACAGGTTTTCGTTGAGTTTGCTGGCGGCGCGCGTCAGCAGCGGCGAATCGTCTTCGGTGGCCGGAATGGCGCGGAATTCGCCAATCGGCAGCTTCGGGTTGTCGCGATTGTATTTTTCGCGGAATTTGACCACCGTCAGATCGAACGTCGGCGCGCCGGCCAGCAGGTAAGGTGCGGCGGGCGTTGCATCGGCGGGCGGCGGATTGGCCCAGGCGCTGGCGGCGGCCTGCAACAGACAGGCAATGACGAGGGTTTTTCTCAGCATGGCGTATGGCATCAAGGACAAAGATGGCTCCGATTAAAGCGATAACTCGCGGGCCTTGTCAAAGATCCCGCGCCATTATCGGTTCGCTGACGAGAAAGCTGTGCGGCGCACCGCGTTATGCAAGGCGGAAAACTCGGCCCGGCAGCGCCTATGTTACACTGCGGCGCAGAATATGGGCAGGCTTAGAGCGCAGGAATCGATGACGTTACAACAGTGGTGTTTTTCTTTTAAGGGCCGCATCGGGCGGCGCGACTTCTGGATCTGGATGGGGCTGTGGTTGGCGCTGATGGCGGCGGCGTTTACGCTGGCCAATTATCAATTGATCGCCATCCAATCCATCGCCTTCTTTATCGTGGCGCTGCTGTGGCCGACGGCGGCGGTGCTGGTCAAACGTCTGCACGATCGCAACAAGGCCGGCTGGTGGGCGCTGCTGCTGATCCTGGCGTGGATGCTGGCGGCGGGCAACTGGCAAATGCTGGCGCCGATCTGGCAATGGGGCGTCGGGCGTTTTATCCCGACGCTGATTATCGTGATGATGATGATCGATCTGGGCGCCTTCGTCGGCACGCCGGGAGACAATCGGTTCGGCCCGGAAGCCGAACCGGTGAAGTTCCGCTGATCCCCTTTGGGTTACCAGTAGTGTTCGCTGGTGATGTGGCCCGGTTTGCGGCGCAGGTGTTTGCGCATCTGGCGATGGTCTTTCAGCGTTTGCTGGGTGTCCCGCACCATCTGCGGGTTGCCGCACAGCATCACGTGGCTGGTTTCGGCGTCGATGGTCAAGCCGATCGCCGCTTCCAGCCGGCCGTCCTCGATCAGCGCCGGCACGCGGCCGGTCAGTGAACCGGGCGTTTCTTCGCGGCTGACGACGGTCTGGATGCGCAGCTTGCCGTTGTAGCGTTGCTGCAATTGCTGCATCAGCGGCAGGTAGCTCAGATCGCGCGCAAAACGCGCGGCGTGCACCAGCACCAGGTTGTTAAAGCGTTCCAGGCCGACGCCTTGCTGCAGAATCGATAAATAGGGGCCGATGGCGGTGCCGGTCGCCAGCATCCACAGCGTGTCGCAGTCGGGCACCTCATCCAGCACGAAGAAGCCGGCCGCTTCTTTGGTCACCATGACATCCGACCCTGGCCGCAGCTGATTGAGGCGCGGGCTCAGTTTGCCTTCCGGCACCGTCACCAGATAGAACTCCAGGTTGGCGTCATCGGGGGCATTGACGTAGGAGTAAGCGCGTTGCACTCGTTCGCCGTCGATCTCCAGCGCCAGTTTGGCGAATTGCCCGGCGGTGAAAGGATCGATGGGGGCATTGACCACCAGGCTGAACAGCCCGTCGGTCCATTGTTTTACCTGCGTAACCTTGCCGTTTACCCATTCAGCCATACTCTAAAGCTCCCGTGGTCGAATCAAATAAGCACAATGTCGTGAGCCGGAAATGGCGTGCGTGGTGCGCTCTATCCGGTAGTCGTTGCCGAACAGGCGGTGAAACAGCTGCAGCTCGGAATTGCACAGGCTGCTGCAGTTGGAACCGGCCACGCCGATCGGACAGTGGTTTTCCACCAACAGCGCACCGTGCGGATGATCGAGCAATTCGGCCATGTAACCGTCATGTTGCCGCAGACGCACCAATCGGGCTAACCGCTCTTGGTGGCTGCGCTCGGCGGACAGCTCTTCGGCATAGCGCAGATAAAGCTGCTCTTCGCGCGCGCTCAGCAACGGTTCCACGCCGGCGCCGCCAAACAGCCGCAGCGCGGATGCCCGCAGCCGCTCCTGATCGGCGGCCGCAAAAGCGTGCCCTCGCGCTGTCAGCGACCAGTAGCGCGTCGGGCGGCCGACCTTGCTGCGCGCTTCTTCGTAACAAACCAACTCACGTTTTTCCAGGGATTGCAGATGTTGTCGGATGCCCATCGGCGTGATGTCCAGACGCTCCGCCAGCATTTTGGCCGAGTGCGGGCCGAGAGCCTTTAACTGCAATAAAATCAGCTCAGGTGTTTTCATGAACCAAATCCCTATGGTGTTATTTTATTTCAAGTTGATGAAAATAATTATCGATTAAATGCTAAAGCGCGGCTACTGCAAGGGCGCTATTTTTAACTCCAAAGCGTTAGACGTACAGTTTAATTTACGAGCCTGGTCGGGTTTGCTGCCAGTGTGACCTGGATCAATATCTGCCTGAAACTCGCTAAAAAAATCAGATTTGATTAGTTTATGCCGCCATAGAGGGCTGCTCGCCGTTCTGGCTGCTGCAACGGCCATACCGGGACGCTGTGACGAGTTGAAACGTTAACGAAGATAATGAGAAAACTAGAGAATTTTCACCTGCTGGTGATGCTTATCCTGTTGGTCGCCGTCGGCCAGATGGCGCAAACCATTTATGTTCCCGTGATTGCTGATATCGCCCACGATCTGTCGGTTCGCACCGGCGCTGTGCAACGGGTGATGGCGGCGTATCTGCTGACCTACGGTTTCTCCCAGCTGATTTACGGGCCGATATCGGATCGTATCGGGCGTCGCCCGGTGATCCTGACCGGCATGATGATCTTCCTGGCCGGTGCGCTGGGCGCACTGCTGTCCACCAATCTGACGATGCTGGTTGCCGCCAGCGCGATTCAGGGCATGGGCACCGGCGTGGCGGGCGTGATGGCGCGCACCATGCCGCGCGATCTGTATGCCGGCACCGCACTGCGCTACGCCAACAGCCTGTTGAACATGGGGATTTTGGTCAGCCCGCTGCTGGCGCCGGTGATCGGCGGCGCATTGGCGATGGTGTTCGGCTGGCGCGCCTGCTACGCCTTCCTGCTGGGGCTGTGCGCCTGCGTCGCCTTCGCCATGTTCCGCTGGCTGCCGGAAACCCGTCCGGTGCAAACGGAAAAACGTCGCATGCTGGCCAGTTTCCGCCAGCTGCTGGGTGACAGCACCTTCAGTTGCTATCTGGTGATGCTGATCGGCGCGCTGGCGGGGATTGCGGTATTCGAGGCCAGCTGCGGCGTGTTGATGGGCGGCGTGTTGGGACTGAGTGGGCTGACCGTCAGCATCCTGTTCATTCTGCCGATCCCGGCGGCGTTTTTCGGCGCCTGGTACGCCGGGCGCGACGGCAAGACCTTCCACACGCTGATGTGGCATTCGGTGATTAGCTGCCTGCTGGCGGGGGCGATGATGTGGATCCCGGGCTGGTTCGGCGTGATGAACATCTGGACGCTGATCGTGCCGGCCGCATTGTTCTTCTTCGGCGCCGGCATGCTGTTCCCGCTGGCGACCACCGGGGCGATGGAGCCGTTCCCTTACCTGGCCGGCGCGGCGGGCGCATTGGTGGGCGGCATGCAGAACATGGGGTCCGGTCTGGCGACCTGGCTTTCCGCCATGCTGCCGCAAACCGGGCAGTTCAGCCTCGGCTTGCTGATGTTCGCGATGGCGCTGCTGATCCTGCTGTGCTGGTGGCCGCTGTCCAATCGCATGCAGCATCAAGGACATACCGCATAACGACAGGGCGCCATTCGGCGCCCTCATACCGTTGACAAAGGGAAGAAAAAGCGTGGTTTTTCTCCCCTTTGTGGTTATTAGCCGAAAATCAATAAATTGATTTTCCTTGTTTTTTATTCACTGTTCTCTGCCGACCCGGCAAGGGCATGAGGTTTGCCATCAATCATCAGGGCGCCATTCGGCGCCCTGTTTCGTTACAGCAGAAACTCGTGCAGCGCCGGGTCTTTGCGATCCAGATAGTGGGTCGAACGGATACGGCGGATGGTGCGCGACTTGCCGCGGATCAGCAACGTTTCGGTGGTGGCCATGTTGCCCTGGCGGCTGATGCCCTCCAGCAAATCGCCCTTGGTGATGCCGGTGGCGGAGAAGATCACGTTGTCGTTGCGCGCCATCTGATCCAGACGCAGCGCCTGGCCGGCTTCGATACCCATCTCCCGGCAGCGGGCCAACTCTTGTTCGCCGATGCGGCGGTTTTCGGCGCTGTCGCCTTTCACCTCATGACGCGGCAGCAAACGCGCCTGCATGTCGCCGTCCAGCGCGCGGATCACCGCGGCTGAGATCACACCTTCCGGCGCGCCGCCGATGCCGTACATCACATCGACCTCGCTTTCGGGCATGCAGGTGAGAATGGAGGCCGCCACGTCGCCGTCAGGAATGGCGAATACTCGCACGCCCAACTGTTGCATCTGCGCGATGACGCCGTCGTGGCGCGGTTTGGCCAATACGATCACCGTCAGCTGCGACAGCGGTTTGCCCAGTCGTTCGGCGACGTTCTGCAGGTTCTCCGCCAGCGGCCGGTTGAGATCGATGGCGCCGCGCGCCGCCGGGCCGACCACCAGCTTCTCCATGTACATGTCCGGCGCGTGCAGGAAAGTGCCGCGATCGCCCACCGCCAATACCGCCAGCGCGTTGGACTGGCCCATGGCGGTCATGCGGGTGCCTTCGATCGGATCGACCGCGATGTCGACCGCGTCGCCTTGGCCGGTACCGACCTGCTCGCCGATATACAACATCGGCGCTTCGTCGATCTCGCCTTCGCCGATCACAATGCGCCCATCGATATCCACTTTGTTGAGCATGATGCGCATGGCGTGGACCGCCGCGCCATCGGCGGCGTTCTTGTCGCCGCGCCCCAGCCATTTGTAGCCCGCCAGCGCGGCGGCTTCGGTAACGCGGGAGAATTCGATGGCTAATTCACGTTTCATGGCAAACCTGTCTGTGAGAAAGGGAAGAAAATATCGACAAAGTCTATCACAGCGCGGTGGCGGCAGGGCGGGGCAAAAAAAAAGCGCCGCCCGCAGGCAGCGCTTGTTGGCGAAACGGCAACTTCGGGATTACTCGTGATCTTCCCATGCCTGAGCGCGAGCCACCGCTTTTTTCCAGCCGCTGTAGCGGTAGTTGCGTTCGGTGGTTTCGATGCTTGGGCGGAATTCACGCTCAACCACCGCTTTGCTCTTCACTTCATCCAGATCGTTCCAGTAGCCGATGGCCAGGCCCGCCAGGAACGCCGCGCCCAGCGCCGTCGATTCACGCACTTCAGGGCGCTCTACGCGGGTGCCGAGAATATCGGACTGGAACTGCATCAGGAAGTTGTTGGCGACTGCGCCGCCGTCCACGCGCAGCGATTGCAGGCGGGTGTTGGCGTCGGCCTGCATGGCGTCCAGCACGTCACGGGTCTGGAAGGCGATGGATTCCAGCGTGGCGCGGATGATGTGGTTGCTGTTGGCGCCGCGGGTCAGGCCGAAAATGGCGCCGCGAGCATACGGATCCCAGTAAGGCGCACCCAGGCCGGTGAAGGCCGGCACCACATAGACGCCGTTGCTGTCTTTCACCTTGGTGGCGAAGTATTCGGAGTCGGCGGCGTCGCTGATCAGTTTCAGCTCGTCGCGCAGCCACTGGATAGACGCGCCGCCGATGAACACCGCGCCTTCCAGCGCATAGTTCACTTCACCGCGCGGGCCGCAGGCGATGGTGGTCAGCAGACCGTTTTTCGACCGTACCGCTTCTTTGCCGGTGTTCATCAGCAGGAAGCAGCCGGTGCCGTAGGTGTTCTTCGCCATGCCCGGTTGAACGCACAGCTGGCCGTACAGCGCCGCCTGCTGGTCACCGGCGATACCGGCGATAGGAATACGCGTGCCGCCCTTACCGCCGATGTTGGTCTGGCCGTATACCTCGGAGGACGGACGGACTTTCGGCAGCATGGCGCGCGGAATGTCCAGCACTTCCAGCATGCGTTCGTCCCAGTCCAGTTCGTGGATGTTGAACATCATGGTGCGTGAGGCGTTGGTGTAATCGGTGACGTGTACGCGCCCCTGGGTCATTTTCCACACCAGCCAGGTATCCACGGTGCCGAACAGCAGTTCGCCGCGCTTGGCGCGCTCGCGGGCGCCTTCGACGTTGTCCAGGATCCACTTCACCTTGGTGCCGGAGAAGTACGGGTCAACCACCAGGCCGGTGTTGTGACGGATGTACTCTTCCAGGCCGTCGCGCTTGAGCTTCTCGCAGATGTCGGCGGTGCGGCGGCACTGCCAAACGATGGCGTTGTAAATCGGCTTGCCGGTCTCTTTTTCCCAGACGATGGTGGTTTCGCGCTGGTTGGTGATGCCGATGCCGGCGATCTGATCGGAATTGATGTCGGCTTTCGCCAGCACTTCTACCAGCGTCGAACTTTGCGACGCCCAGATCTCCATCGGGTCGTGCTCAACCCAGCCGGCCTTTGGATAGATCTGCGGGAATTCGCGCTGCGATACCGCAACGATGTTGGCGTCGTGATCGAGCACGACGGCGCGTGAGCTGGTGGTCCCTTGGTCGAGTGCGACAATGTATTTTTTTTCTACAGTCATGGTAATTATCCTGCTGTTGTTAACCGTTTAAAACTGCACCCATCATGCTTTACGCTGCTGGGTCTTGGCGTCGGGCTCTTCTTCCGTCACGCAGACGTCGCACGGCAGGTGGCGGCCAATCAGCGCGCGGTAACCGAAAGCGCCCAAGCCACAGCCGACGATAGGGGCGAAGATCGGCACCAGGAAGTATGGGATGTCGCGTGCGCCGGTGAAGGCGACTTTGCCCCAGCCGGCCAGGTAGGCGAACAGTTTCGGCCCGAAGTCACGCGCCGGGTTCAACGCAAAGCCGGTCAATGGTCCCATGGAGGCGCCGATCACGGCAATCAGAATACCGATCAGCAGCGGCGCCAGCGGGCCGCGCGGGATGCCGTTGCCGTCGTCGGTCAGCGCCAGGATCAGGCACATCAGGATTGCCGCGATCACCATTTCTACCAGGAAGGCCTGGCCGACGGAGATATGCGCGTTAGGGTAAGTCGAGAAGATGCCGGCCAGTTCGAGGCTTTCGTTGCTGCCGCGCACCATGTGGTGGGCCGCTTCGAAGTCGAAGAACAGGTTGTAGTACAGCCCGTAGACCAAGGCCGCTGCGCAGAAGGCGCCGGCGACCTGCGCAATGATGTAAGGCACCACTTTGCGCCCGTCGAAGCAGGCGAACAGCCACAGGGCGAGGGTGACCGCCGGGTTGAGATGCGCGCCGGAAATCGCGGCGGTCAGATAGATGGCCATGGCGACGCCCAGGCCCCAAATGATGCTGATTTCCCACTGGCCGAAGCTGGCGCCCGCCAGTTTCAGCGCGGCAACGCAGCCTACGCCAAAGAAGATCAGCAGCGCCGTGCCGAGGAACTCGGCGATGCACTGGCCTTTTAATGTCGGACTGGTGGTTTGGCTCATAATGTTGTTGTCCTGCAAAACGGCGGTTGTTGGTTTATAGGCTCAGTTGGGTAGAGATCCGGCCTATGGGCACAGTTTTTTTCATCTCGTCCAATTATTGAATAAGGACGTGATGTAAATTTATCGTTAACGAACATAAACGAGAAATAGCGAAATCAAAATGTGTGTGGCGCGTCATAAAATTGAGCGATTTCGCGTCGTTTAGTGTTCTTTCTGAGCCATAAAAGTGTGATCTGACCAGTGGTTTGCTGAGGGTTGTTAACAACTCGCGGCGGCGGCGATGGGGATTTTCAGTTTTTGCTGATGGCGGGGGCAGGAAAATTGCAACAGACTGCGCGATGATCCGGTATGTTGCTAGACAGGCGGAGACTGGCTACTTACAATCGTTTTTAACGAATCGAGACCGGCGCGCCTTTCGTAACGGCGCGCGTCACTGAGCGCGATGCAATATTCGCAGTAGCTGCAGCCGATGTTGCGGCCGCTACTTATAGATGTACGCCTTGCTATCATGAGGGGACTGAAGCATGTCATTTGAAGTATTTGAGAAACTGGAAGCAAAAGTACAGCAGGCGATTGATACCATCACCTTGTTGCAGATGGAAATTGAAGAGCTGAAAGACAAAAACAACTCTCTGTCGCAGGAAGTTCAGGCTGCCTCCGGCAACCACGAAGCGTTGGTGCGCGAAAACCAACAGCTGAAAGAAGAACAGCACGTATGGCAAGATCGCCTGCGCGCGCTGCTGGGCAAAATGGAAGAGGTCTGATCCTCACGCCATGCAGCAACGAAAAGGGCGCCTCAGGCGCCCTTTTTCATGACCGGAAATCACTCGATGTCGAGCGGGTCCTCGGAGAGGATGATGCCGGTGTTGTCGGCATACAGGTGGTCGCCGGAGAAGAAGGTGACGCCACCGAAGTTGACGCGGATATCGCTTTCGCCCACGCCTTCGCTCACGGCACCCGCCGGGATCGCCGCCATCGCCTGAATGCCGATGTCGAGTTCTTCCAGATCGTCCACCTGGCGCACCGCGCCGTACACCACGATGCCTTCCCATTCGTTCTGGGCGGCCAAGCGCGCCAGTTCGGCGTTGATCAGCGCCCGGCGTACCGAACCGCCGCCGTCGACCAACAGCACGCGGCCGCGGCCGTTTTCTTCAAGCAGATCGAACAACAGGCCGTTATCCTCAAAGCATTTCACCGTGGTGATCTGCCCGCCAAATGAAGTACGCCCGCCAAAATTGGAGAACAGAGGTTCAACAACGTTTACCTCTTCATGATAGATGTCGCAAAGTTCGGAAGTATCGTATTTCATAGGATTTTACGTCTGTTTGCCGCTGGAATGTTCAGTATATCCCTTTATTCGCCCTGTTGGCAAAATCATCAGTTTTTAACTGAGCGCCACGCCGATGGCGAACAGCAGGTTGGCCAGCAACGCCGCTTTGACCATGTGTTCCAGCATCGGCCGCATGCCGACCGGCGTCGGATCGCGCAGCACGCGCAGGCCGTGGCGCATCAGCAGCGGGATCGCCAACACGAACAGCCAACCCCACGGGCTGTGCAGGTTGAACAGCGTAAACAGCGCGAAACACAGCACTGCGCCGCCGAGCAGCAGGGCATGGTAAATGCGCGCCTTGTGCGGGCCGAGACGCACCGCCAGCGTGTTCTTGCCGTTTTCGCGATCGCTCTCGATATCGCGCAGATTGTTGATGTTGAGCACCGCCGTCGCCAGCAGGCCGCAGGCGGTGGCAGGCAGCATCACCACGCTGTCGAAGGTGTGCGTTTGCAGATAGTAGGTGCCGGCCACGCTCAGCCAGCCGAAGAACACCAGTACCGAGATGTCGCCCAACCCCAAATATCCGTAGGGCTTGTTGCCGACGGTATAGGTGATGGCTGCCACGATAGACAACCCGCCCAGCACCAGAAAGCCCACCACGTCGCTGGGTTGCTCGCAGGCGACGGCGATCAGCGAACAGCCGGCGAGGGCGATCAGCACCACCGTCACCACCAGTGCCCGTTTCATCTGCGCCTGGGTGATCATGCCTTTCTGCATGCCGCGCAACGGCCCGATGCGATCTTCTTTGTCGCTGCCTTTGACCGCATCGCCGTAGTCGTTCGCCAGGTTGGAGAGGATCTGCAGCAGGCCGGCGGTCAACAGCGCCAGCAGCGCCACTTCAGGTTTCAGGCTGCCGTGCCAGGCGGCGATTGCCGAGCCGACCACAATGGAGGCAAAGGCCAGCGGCAGGGTGCGGGGGCGTAGACTTTCCAGCCAGGCGGAGATCGGGGTGGTGGGGGTTGATGAGCTCATGTTTCGCTTCTGTGTCCGTTAGAAATAATTGTGGGAGGCAATGCCTCCCACACAGATGACTGACAAGACAATGATTGAGCGATTATAGGATAAAACGACTCAAATCTTCATCCGCCACCAGTTCATCCAGATGACTGCGCACGTAATCCGCATCAATTGTAATGGATTGGCCATTAATTTCACTCGCATCGTAGGAAATATCTTCCATCAGACGCTCCAGCACGGTGTGCAGACGACGCGCGCCGATGTTCTCGGTGCTTTCGTTGACCTGCCACGCGGCTTCGGCGATGCGGCGGATGCCGTCGGCGCTGAACTCGATATTGACGCCTTCGGTGCCCATCAGCGCTTTGTACTGTTCGGTCAGCGACGCGCTCGGCTCGGTCAGGATGCGCTCGAAATCTTCGGTGGTCAGCGCCTGCAGCTCAACGCGGATCGGCAGACGGCCCTGCAGTTCCGGGATCAGATCCGACGGATTGGCGGTCTGGAACGCGCCGGAGGCGATGAACAGGATGTGGTCGGTCTTCACCATACCGTGCTTGGTGGACACGGTGCAGCCTTCCACCAGCGGCAGCAGATCGCGCTGCACGCCTTCGCGGGAAACGTCCGGGCCGGAGCTTTGGCCGCCGCGCTTACAGATTTTGTCGATCTCATCGATAAACACGATGCCGTGCTGCTCAACCGCTTCGATCGCCTGCTCTTTCAGTTCTTCCGGGTTTACCAGCTTGGCGGCTTCTTCTTCCACCAGCAGCTTGAAGGCTTCTTTGATCTTCAGCTTGCGCGGTTTTTGCTTTTGGCCGCCGAGGTTCTGGAACATCGACTGCAGCTGGTTGGTCATCTCTTCCATGCCCGGAGGCGCCATGATTTCCACGCCCATCGGCGCGGCGGCCAGATCGATTTCGATCTCTTTGTCATCCAGTTGGCCTTCGCGCAGTTTCTTGCGGAATGCCTGGCGGGCGGCGGACGGTTCCTGATTTTCTTCCGGTTGGCCCCAGTTGTTCTTGGCCGGCGGGATCAGCACGTCGAGAATGCGCTCTTCGGCCAACTCTTCGGCGCGGGTGCGGTTTTTCTCGATCGACTGCATGCGCACCATTTTGATGGCGGCATCGGTCAGATCGCGGATGATGGAGTCCACTTCTTTGCCCACATAGCCCACTTCGGTGAACTTGGTGGCTTCAACCTTGATGAACGGCGCGTTGGCCAGCTTCGCCAGACGACGGGCGATTTCGGTTTTACCGACGCCGGTCGGGCCGATCATCAGAATGTTTTTCGGGGTCACTTCGTGACGCAGCATCTCGTTGAGCTGCATCCGGCGCCAGCGGTTGCGCAGGGCAATGGCGACAGCGCGTTTGGCCTTGTTTTGGCCAATGATATAGCTGTCCAGTTCGCTGACGATCTCGCGCGGGGTCATTTCAGACATGGTATTCGATCCTTACGCTTTGGAAGGCAATTCTTCAATGGTGTGGAAATGGTTGGTGTAAATACAGATGTCGCCGGCGATGTTGAGGGATTTCTCAACGATGTCGCGGGCGCTCAGCTCGGTATTTTCCAACATGGCGCGGGCGGCGGCCTGGGCGTACGGGCCGCCGGAGCCGATGGCGATCAGATCGTTTTCCGGCTGCACCACATCGCCGTTGCCGGTGATGATCAGCGAGGCGGTTTCATCGGCGACCGCCAGCAGCGCTTCGAGCTTGCGCAGCATGCGGTCGGTGCGCCAGTCTTTCGCCAGTTCGACGGCGGCTTTCACCAGGTGGCCCTGATGCATTTCCAGTTTGCGTTCAAACAGTTCAAACAGCGTGAAGGCGTCAGCGGTGCCACCGGCGAAACCGGCGATCACTTTGTCGTTATACAGGCGACGCACTTTCTTGACGTTACCCTTCATCACCGTATTACCCAGGGTTGCCTGGCCATCACCACCGATGACGACCTGGCCGTTGCGGCGTACGCTTACAATTGTTGTCACGAGCAGACCCTCGTTAAAGACGGAAAAAAGTCCCCGCAGCGCCTGCTTTCGCAGACGCTACGAGGCATATTGAGAGTATAGATGGGGGGGGATTGACGCTTTTCAACCCCCAACGGAGAGGGGAATGCAACTCGACATGCCGACGCCCTTCAGGCGTGAAAGGGTTTTATCCGCTGCGGCGCGGCTGCTGTAGGGGCCGAGCACGACGCGATTCCAGCCGCCGCCGGCGGTGATGCGGCTCTCGATGCCTTCGAACGCCAGGCGCGCGCGCACGGATTCAGCCTGATCGGTGGCGCGGAACGAACCGCATTGCACCATCCACTTCTGTTTCGATTCCGGCTTGGTGTCCTGCTTGGCCGTTTCCTGTTTCACTTCCGGTTTCGGCTCCGGCTTCGGTTGCGGCTTCGGCTCAGGCTGTTTCGCCTGCACCGGCGGTGGGGTGACCGGCTTCGGCTGCTGGTGCTGCTGCACCGGCGCGGTGGCGGCCCCGTTGTTGAATGGGTTGCGCGGCGCCTGGGTAACCTGCTGCTGCTGTTGCTGTACCGGCTGCTGCTGCATTTGCTGTTGTTGCATCTGCTGCTGCTGGCGGTTACTGCGCGCGTTGACCTGGCCCGGATCGTTATACGGCACTTCGTTCAGCTGCGTCGGGCGCTGCTGCATGTCGGCCTGCATTTGTTCCAGCAACTGCCGCTGTTCGGCGGTCAACTGAGTTTTGGAATTGAGCTCGCCGCCGGCCGTCGGTTCGGTCGGGGTTTGCACGCCGATCTGCCGGTTTTCCAGCTCTTTGATGTAGCGCCAGCGCTCTTCCGGCTTCGGCGGCAGGCCGTTGCCGGGGCGCGTGGTGTGCGCAGGCAACAACGGCGCGTCTTCCGGCTTGTTGTGGGTAATGAAATAGAGGCCACCGACAAAGATAACCAGCAACGCGGCGGCTAACGCCAGCACGGTTTTGGAAACCTTCGGAGAACTGCGTTTTTTACGGCTGGGGGTTTTACGCTTAGCTCCTGCTGCGCGCCCACGGCTTACATAGTCTTTTTGTGCCACTATTATTCCGCTGTGTCCTGATGAGAGGATAAGTCCGTCATGTTACTGAACCCTAAAATATTTGACTAGCGTTTCGGGGCAGCGGTGCTGCCTCTGATAATCAATTCACTGTCCAATAGCCGGGAGCCGCTGGCCACCGTCTGGCCGTTCAACTGCTCCAACAGCAATAACATCGCCTGTTGGCCTATCTGGAAACGCGGCTGCGCCACCGTGGTCAGCGGCGGATCGCAATACTGCGCCAGCTTGAGGTCGTCAAAGCCGACGATCGACAGATCCTGCGGTACCCGCAGCCCCATTTTCTTCGCCTGGGACAGCACGCCGATCGCCATGACGTCGCTGTGGCAGAACACCGCCGTCGGCGGTTTCGGCTGAGCCATCAGCGCCGTCAGCGCTTGCGCGCCGGCTTCGTAGGTAAAATCACCCCGGGTAATATAGCTGCTTTCGACGGTAATGCCATTACGACGTAGCGCTTGAACGTAACCCTGCAGCCGATAATGGCTCAGCGGCATCTGTTCCGGCCCGGCGACGCAAGCGATCTGCCGGTGGCCCAATTGGTGCAAATAATGCACGGCTTCAAAGGCGGCGGTCAGGTTATCGATGTGCACCGTCGGCAGTTCCAGCTCGGGGGCAAACTCGTTGGCCATCACCATCGGCGGCAGGTTGCGCTGCTCTTCCTTGCTGGCGTCAAACGGCAGGTTGGAGCCCAGCAGCAGCATGCCGTCGATCTGTTTGGTGATGATCAGATTGACGAAGGTGCGCTCTTGCTGATTTTGCTGCGCGCAGTCGCCGATCAGCACCAGATAACCTTGTTGGGCCGCGGTCTGTTCGATCCCCTGGATCACATCGGCGAAAAACGGATCGCAGATGTCGGGCACGATCACCAGGATGGTGCGGGATTCGTTGCGTTTGATATTGCGTGACAGAGCATGAGGAGAATAACCCACGGCCAGCACGGCCTGTTCCACTTTCTGGCGCGTTGGCGTTGACACCTTTTCCGGGTTCATCAGCGCACGCGATACGGTAGCCGTTGAAACGCCCGCCATTTCGGCGACGTCTTTCATGGTCGCCATGGATAACTCTTTCTTGTGTTCCAACGCCTTTCTCCTTGCGTCAGCCCCATGCCGACGCCACTACTGCTGTTTGCTCACAATGTCCGGCATGCGGTGGCGGGATTGTTGTCATTGAGCGCCACTCGCGTTCGGGCACTCCGTCGCGCTGCGATGTGGCGACAAAATTTGCCCTCGCAGACATTCTAAACAGAATACGCCCCGCCTTTGTTACCTAATTTGCATAAAAAATGTGACCTGAGAAGGTTTTTTAGCGTTCGCTCGCAATTTCAAGGGTAAACGTTTGCACTGCGGCAGCTAAATCGGACTTTTCCGGGATCAGCTGTCGATCGGATCGACATCCAGCGTCCATTTCACCTTGCGCGTTTGCGGCAGGGTGCCGATCAGCGGCAGCGAGCTTTTCATCAGCTGTTGCAGGACGCGCCGCGTCGGGTGCTGCAGCAGCAGCTGCCAGCGGAAACGGCCGCCGCGTTTTGATTGCAGCGCCGGCACCGGGCCCATCACCCACAGCGAATCGTCCTTAAGCGGGCTGGCTTCCAGCAGGTTGCGCAACTGCTGCAGGAACAGCGGGGCCTGTTGGTTATCGTGATCTTCGGCGCGCACGATGATGTGGCTGGTGTAGGGCGGCAGAAACACGCTGTTGCGCTCCGCCAGCGTCTGTTTGGCGAAGGCGTCGTAACCCTGTTGCAGCAGCACCTGCAGCAGCGGGTGCTCCGGATGGTGGGTTTGCAGCAACACTTCACCCTGTTTGCCCGCTCGGCCCGCCCGGCCGGAGACCTGGGTATACAGCTGAGCGAAACGCTCGGCGGAGCGGAAGTCGGCGGAGAACAACGCGCCGTCCACGTCCAGCAACGCCACCAGCGTGACGTCGGGAAAATGGTGGCCTTTGGCGAGCATCTGCGTGCCGATCAGAATGCGCGCTTCGCCGCGATGAATATCCGCCAGGTGTTGCTCCAGCGCCCCTTTGCGGCTGGTGGTGTCGCGATCGATGCGGGTGATCGGCGTGTCGGGGAACAGCGGCGCCAGCTCCTGTTCCAGCTGTTCGGTGCCGACGCCGACCGAGACCAGGTGAGTGGAGCCGCACTGCGGGCACTGGTGCGGCACCGGTCGCTGGCTGTCGCAGTGGTGGCAGCGCAGCTGGCGCTGATGCTGGTGGAAGGTGTAGTAGTGATCGCAGCGCTGGCACTCGGCGATCCAACCGCACTCGTGGCACAGCAGCGCCGGGGCGTAACCGCGGCGGTTGAGGAACAGCATCACCTGGTTGCCGGCTTTTAAATGGTGCTGCATGCTTTTCAAAAGCGGTTGCGACAGGCCGACCTTCAGCGGCAGCCCTTTCAGATCGATCAGGTGCTGCGCTGCCGGTTTGGCGTTGCCCGCGCGCTGGGTGAGCTTCAACTGGCGATATTTGCCCAGTTGCACGTTGTGCAGCGTTTCCAGTGCCGGCGTGGCGGAGCCCATCACCATCGGGATGTCTTCTTCCCGGGCGCGGAACACCGCCAGATCGCGGGCATGGTAGCGCCAGCCTTCCTGCTGTTTATAAGAACTATCGTGCTCTTCGTCGATGATGATTACGCCCAACTGCCGGAACGGCGTGAACAGCGCCGAGCGGGTGCCGATGACGATGGCGGCTTCGCCGCTGCGCGCGCGCAGCCAAACCGCCAGCCGTTCGCTGTCGTTCAGCCCGGAGTGCAGCACGTCCACCGGCGCGTTGAAGCGCTCGCGAAAGCGGGCGATGGTTTGCGGCGTCAGGCCGATTTCCGGCACCAGCACCAGCGCCTGCCGGCCTTTGGCCAACACGTTCTCCAGCACGCTGAGATACACCTCGGTCTTGCCGGAGCCGGTGACCCCGGCCAGCAGCCAGGCGGCAAACTGCTCATCCTCGCTTCTGATCGCCCCGACGGCGGTGGCCTGTTCGGTATTCAGCCGCAGCCGCTCGCCCAGCACCGCGAAGTTGGGGCGCCAGTCCTGCGTGGCCGCGACCTGAGCGCGCAGGTCGATCAGTCCTTTGGCGCGCAGCGCCTGCAGAGCGCTTTCCGTCAGCTCAAGCTGGCTGACCTGATGGCGATAGACCGGGCGTTGCAGCAGCGCCGCCAGCGCCTGCTGCTGTTTCGGCGCGCGTTTCAGGCTTTCGGGCGGGGTGGCGCGCCCCTCTTCGGTGGCGAACCACTGCCACAGCGGCGCGGCCTCGGCCGGTTTGCCTTGGCGCAGCAGGATCGGCAGCGCATGGAACAGCACTTCACCGATGGGATAGTGATAGTAATCGCTGGCCCAGCGCAGGATGCGCCACAGGCTGGGAGAGAACAGCGACTCGGTGTCGATCACGCTGTCGATCGGCTTGAGCTTGTCCAGCGGCAGTTCGCTGGTGTCGCTGCAGCCGGTGACGATGCCGATTGCATGCTGCCTGCCCCAGGGCACGCCCACGCGCGCGCCGGCCACCGGCTGCATGCCGGGCGGCAGCAGATAGTCGAAGGTGCGGGCGAGGGGGACCGGCAAAGCAACGTGTACGACGGGCATGATCTCATCCAAATTGAAAAAAAGTGGGCATCAGTTTACACGGCGCATCGGCAAATGTACGGTTCCGATTGCGCGCCCCGACTAATGCTGTATAATTTGCCGCCTTTGGTATAATTCGATACCAAAATTCTATTATCAACCACGTGTGGTGTCTGGCGAAACAGGGCTGGATAGCGACACGGCCTTAACTGAGGTTTCCCATGAAACAAGGTATCCACCCAAAATACGAAGAAGTTACTGCTAACTGCTCTTGCGGTAACGTGATGAAGATCCGCTCCACCGTGGGCCACGATCTGAACCTGGACGTTTGTGGCGCATGCCACCCGTTCTACACTGGCAAGCAGCGTGACGTTGCTACCGGTGGCCGCGTTGACCGCTTCAACAAGCGTTTCAGCGTACCAGGCGCTAAGAAATAAGATTTCTTATCGACCGATGAAAAAGGCGCCCTGGGCGCCTTTTTTCTTTTCTGCCGCCGGCGTTCGCCGGGCGGTTCTCAATATTCCCAGGTATCGGGATCGACACCCAGTTCGCGCATCAACGCTTTTGCGGCTTCCGGGATTTCATCGCTGCGCTCTTTGCGCAGGTCTTCATCGTTCGGCAGCGGCTGGCCGGTAAAGGCATGCAGAAACGCTTCGCACAGCAGTTCGCTGTTGGTGGCGTGGCGCAGGTTGTTCACCTGGCGACGGGTCCGTTCGTCGGTGAGGATTTTCAGGACCTTCAGCGGAATGGATACCGTGATCTTTTTGACTTGCTCGCTTTTTTTACCGTGTTCAGCGTAAGGGCTGACATACTCGCCGTTCCACTCAGCCATGGGACACCTTAACTTTGTCAGAAAAATTACAAAATTCTAAAAACCGGCCAATTATGCCCGATCTTCACTGTTCTCACTAAATAAATGTCAATTTTACGCGACCAGGGTCACTGAATGCCCCGCTTCGGCCAGGCATTGCCGCTTAACATCTTATCGTCATGTCATATCGGCATAATTTTAGCGGGTATTGTGTCATTGCTCAATCTATACGCAAAGAAGTTTAGATGTCCAGATGTATTGACGTCTATCAATCCTGCGATTACTCTTTAGGCCTCATCCACCGAACCGAGAGCCGAGCGAGCCCATGACGCGTAAACCAGCCACGATTGCCGTACGCAGCGGCCTGAACGACGACGAACAGTACGGCTGCGTTGTCCCGCCGATTCATCTTTCCAGCACCTATAACTTTACCGACTTCAACCAACCCCGAGCCCATGACTACTCGCGACGCGGCAACCCGACGCGCGACGTAGTGCAGCGCGCGTTGGCGGAGCTGGAAGGCGGCGCCGGCGCGGTGATGACCGGCAGCGGGATGTCGGCGATCCATCTGGTGACCACCGTGTTGTTGAAGCCCGGCGATCTGCTGGTGGCGCCGCACGACTGCTACGGCGGCAGCTATCGGCTGTTCGACAGCCTGAGCAAGCGCGGCGCCTATCGCGTGCTGTTCGTCGATCAGGGTAATGAAGAAGCCCTGCAGCAGGCGCTGGCGCAAAAGCCGAAGCTGGTGCTGATAGAAAGCCCCAGCAATCCGCTGCTGCGGGTGGTGGACATCGCGGCGATCTGCGCTGCCGCGCATGCGGCGGGCGCGTTGACGGTGGTGGACAACACCTTCCTCAGCCCGGCCCTGCAACAGCCGATCGAACTCGGTGCCGATCTGGTGGTCCATTCTTGCACCAAATACCTGAACGGGCATTCGGACGTGGTGGCCGGGGCGGTGATTGCCAAAGATCCCGAGCTGGCGGTCGAGCTGGCTTGGTGGGCGAACAACATTGGCGTGACCGGCGGCGCGTTCGACAGTTATCTGTTGCTGCGCGGCATGCGCACGCTGTCGCCGCGCATCAAGGCGGCGCAACAAAATGCTGAAGCGATTGTTGACTATTTACAGCAGCAACCGCTGGTGAAAAAGCTGTATCATCCCTCCCTGCCGGAGAATCCGGGGCATGAGATCGCCCGCCGTCAGCAGCGCGGTTTCGGCGCGATGCTGAGTTTTGAACTGGACGGCGATGAAGCGGTGCTGCGCCGTTTTCTCTCTGCCCTTGAGCTGTTTACTCTGGCAGAATCGTTGGGCGGCGTAGAAAGCCTGATCTCGCATGCAGCGACCATGACTCACGCCGGCATGGCGGCGGAGGCGCGGGCAGCGGCCGGCATCTCCGAGAGCCTGCTGCGCATTTCCGTGGGTATTGAAGACAGTGAAGATTTGATTGCCGATCTGGAACGCGCTTTCCAGGCGGCGGCAACGAGGTAAGCATGAATGCAATTGCTGTAGCAGGGCCGGTGAGCGGGCGTCAACTGCACAAGTTTGGCGGCAGCAGTCTGGCGGATGTGAAGTGTTATCTGCGTGTGGCCGGGATTATGGCGGAATACAGCCAGCCGGGCGACATGATGGTGGTATCGGCCGCCGGCAGTACCACCAACCAGTTGATCAACTGGCTGAAGCTCAGCCAGAGCGATCGCCTGTCTGCGCACCAGGTGCAGCAGACGTTGCGTCGCTATCACAGCGATCTTATCAGCGGCCTGTTGCCGCCGGAAAGCGCCGAGCCGCTGATCGCCGAGTTCATTCAGGATCTGGAACGTCTGGCGGCGCTGCTGGACGGCAACGTCGACGACGTGTGCTATGCCGAAGTGGTCGGGCACGGCGAGATCTGGTCGGCGCGCCTGATGGCGGCGGTGCTCAACCACCTGGATATGCAGGCGGCCTGGCTGGACGCGCGTGATTTCCTGCGCGCCGAGCGCGCCGCGCAGCCGCAGGTGGATGAAGGCCGTTCTTACCCATTGCTGCAGCAATTGTTGGCCCAACATCCGGGCAAACGCCTGGTGGTGACCGGGTTCATTTCGCGCAATGACGCCGGGGAAACCGTGCTGTTGGGGCGTAACGGCAGCGACTACTCCGCCACTCAGGTCGGCGCGTTGGCCGGCGCTGCTCGCGTCACCATCTGGAGCGACGTGGCCGGGGTATACAGCGCCGATCCGCGCAAGGTGAAAGACGCCTGCCTGCTGCCGCTGCTGCGTCTGGACGAAGCCAGCGAGCTGGCGCGTCTGGCGGCGCCGGTGTTGCACACCCGTACTCTGCAGCCGGTCTCCGGCAGCGATATCGATCTTCAGCTGCGCTGCAGCTATCAGCCGGAGCAGGGCTCGACGCGCATCGAGCGCGTATTGGCGTCCGGCACCGGCGCCAAGATTGTCACCAGCCACGATGACGTGTGCCTGATTGAACTGCACGTCGCCGCTCAGCATGACTTCAAACTGGCGCAGAAAGAGTTGGATCTGGTGCTCAAGCGCGCGCAGATCAAACCGCTGGCGGTGGGCATCCACCCTGACCGCAATCGGGTGCAGCTGTGCTACACCTCCGAGGTGGTCAACAGCGCGCTGGCGACGCTGCAGGCCGCGGCGCTGCCAGGCGAGCTGCGCCTGCGCGAAGGGTTGGCGCTGGTGGCGATGGTCGGCGCCGGGGTATGCAAGAATCCGCTGCACAGCCACCGTTTCTATCAGCAGCTGAAAGATCAGCCGGTCGAGTTTATCTGGCAGGCGGAAGATGGCATCAGCCTGGTGGCGGTATTGCGCCAGGGGCCGACCGCGCTGCTGATCCAGGGGCTGCACCAAAGCCTGTTCCGCGCCGAGAAGCGCATCGGCCTGGTGTTGTTCGGCAAGGGTAACATCGGCTCCCGCTGGCTGGAGCTGTTCGCCCGCGAGCAGACCCATATTTCCGCGCGCAGCGGCTTCGAATTCATCCTGGCGGGGGTGGTGGACAGCCGCCGCAGCCTGCTGAACTACGACGGGCTGGATGCCAGCCGCGCGCTGGCGTTCTTTGAGGATGAGGCGCAGGAACTGGACGAAGAATCGCTGTTCCTGTGGATGCGCGCGCACCCGTTCGACGATCTGGTGGTGCTTGACGTGACCGCCAGCGAAGAGCTGGCCGGGCAGTATCTGGATTTCGCCAGCCACGGTTTCCACGTGATCAGCGCCAACAAGTTGGCGGGGGCCTCGTGCAGCGACAGCTATCGCCAAATTCGCGACGCCTTCGCCAAAACCGGCCGCCACTGGCTGTACAACGCCACCGTCGGCGCCGGCCTGCCGGTCAACCACACGGTGCGCGATCTGCGCGACAGCGGCGACAGCATTCTGGCGATCAGCGGCATCTTCTCCGGCACGCTCTCCTGGCTGTTCTTGCAGTATGACGGCACGGTGCCGTTTACCGAGCTGGTGGATCAGGCTTGGCAGCAGGGGCTCACCGAACCGGATCCGCGGGTCGATCTCTCCGGCCAGGACGTGATGCGCAAGCTGGTGATCCTGGCGCGTGAGGCGGGCTATGACATCGAACCGAACCAGGTGCGGGTCGAGTCACTGGTGCCGGCGGGCTGCGAACTGGGCTCCATCGATCAGTTCTTCGAGAACGGCGAGGCGCTGAATCAGCAGATGCAACAGCGCTTTGAGGCCGCCAGCGAAATGGGCCTGGTGCTGCGTCACGTGGCGCGTTTCGACGCCAACGGCAAGGCGCGGGTCGGCGTGGAGGCGGTGCGCCCTGAGCATCCTCTGGCCTCGCTGCTGCCGTGCGACAACGTGTTCGCCATCGAGAGCCGCTGGTATCGCGATAATCCGCTGGTGATCCGCGGGCCGGGCGCCGGCCGCGATGTGACCGCCGGCGCGATCCAGTCAGACCTTAACCGATTGGCGCAGCTGCTTTAATCCTCTGCGGGCGCGGGTTCACCGCGCCCCTTTGCTTTTCCTGCCATACTTATCCCTGCCGCTGTCATGAAATTTCCTCTTTGAGCGGGTGAGGATTAATCATCTTATTCCCCTCATTTTCCTGTTGACTCTTTAGCCAACATGCGGCATTTTCTATCTAGACGTCTAAACGTATAGACGCTCATCAAGATGAAATAAAAACAGTGATCGAGAAGAGGTGAGCAGGGTATGAGTTTTTTCCACGCAAACCAGCGGGAAGCGCTGAATCAGAGTCTGGCGGAGTTGAACGGCCAGATTAACGTATCATTCGAGTTCTTCCCGCCACGCACCAGCGAGATGGAAGAGACCCTGTGGCAGTCGATCGATCGTCTGAGCATCCTCAAACCTAAATTCGTTTCCGTCACCTACGGCGCCAACTCCGGCGAGCGCGATCGCACCCACAGCATCATCAAGGGGATCAAGGAGCGCACCGGCCTGGAGGCTGCGCCGCACCTGACCTGCATCGACGCCAGCCCGGCGCAGTTGCGCGACATCGCGACCGACTACTGGAACAGCGGCATCCGCCATATCGTGGCGCTGCGCGGCGATCTGCCGCCGGGCGGCGGCAAGCCGGACATGTACGCGACCGATCTGGTGGCGTTGCTGAAAGACGTGGGTGACTTCGACATTTCCGTCGCCGCCTACCCGGAAGTGCACCCGGAGGCGAAAAGCGCCCAGGCCGATTTGATTAACCTGAAACGCAAGATCGATGCCGGCGCCAGTCGCGCCATTACCCAGTTCTTCTTCGACGTTGAGAGCTATCTGCGCTTTCGCGACCGCTGCGTTGCCGCCGGCATCGACGTGGAAATCGTGCCGGGCATTCTGCCGGTGTCCAACTTCAAGCAGCTGCAGCGCTTCGCCACCATGACCAACGTGCGGGTGCCAAGCTGGATGACCAGCATGTTTGAAGGGCTGGACGACGATGCGGAGACCCGCAAAATGGTCGGCGCCAATATCGCCATGGACATGGTGAAGATCCTCAGCCGCGAAGGGGTGAAAGATTTCCACTTCTATACGCTGAACCGTGCAGAGATGAGCTACGCGATCTGCCACACGCTGGGCGTGCGCCCGGTGGCCGCCGCCTGACAGGCTTGCTCCATTGAAAAGGGCGCCGCTTTACCGCGGCGCCCTTTTTTTGTGGGGGAACGGCATAAAAAAACGGCCCCGATAAACGGGGCCGCGATGAGGCTCACTAGCCGGTGTTGCGCATCCCGGCGGCGACGCCGGCGATGGTGACCATCAACGCCTGCTCGACGCGGGCGTCCGGTTGCTCCTGCTGACGAGAACGGTGCAGCAATTCGGCCTGCAAGACGTTCAACGGGTCGGTGTAAACGTTGCGCAGCGCGATGGATTCGGCGATCCACGGCAGGTCTTCCATCAGGTGCGCATCGTTGGCGATGGTCAGCACCACCTTGATGTCGCTTTCCAGCTGATCGCGCAGCTGTTGGCCCAGCGGCCACAGCGATTTATCCACCAGGCGCTGATCGTAGTATTCCGCCAGCCACAGGTCGGCCTTGGCGAACACCATTTCCAGCATGGCGATACGGGTGGAGAAGAATGGCCAGTCGCGGCACATCGCCTCCAGCTCCGCCTGTTTGCCGGCTTTCACCGCTTCCTGCAATCCGGCGCCGGCGCCGAGCCAGGCCGGCAGCATCAGGCGGTTCTGCGTCCAGGCGAAAATCCACGGAATGGCGCGCAGGCTCTCCACGCCGCCGTTCGGCTTGCGCTTGGCCGGGCGTGAGCCCAGCGGCAGTTTGCCCAGCTCCAGCTCCGGCGTGGCCGCGCGGAAGTAAGGCACGAAGTCCGGGTTTTCACGCACGTAGCCGCGATACATCCGGCAGGAGGTCTCGGACAGGTCGTCCATCAGCGCCCGCCATTCTTTCTTCGGTTCCGGCGGCGGCAGCAGGTTGGCCTCGAGGATCGCACCGGCATACAGCGCCAGGCTGCTGATGGTGACTTCCGGCAGGCCGAACTTGAAGCGGATCATCTCGCCCTGTTCGGTGACGCGCAGGCCGCCCTTCAGGCTGCCCGGCGGCTGCGACAGCAGCGCCGCATGCGCCGGAGCGCCGCCGCGGCCGATGGAACCGCCGCGGCCGTGGAACAGCGTCAGCGCCACGCCGGCCTTTTCACAGGTTTTGATCAGCGCGTCCTGCGCGCGGTACTGCGCCCAGGAAGCGGCCATCACGCCGGCGTCTTTCGCCGAGTCGGAATAGCCGATCATCACCATCTGTTTGCCCTGGATGAAGCCGCGATACCAGTCGATGTTCAGCAACTGGGTCATCACGTCGTCGGCGTTGTTCAGGTCGTCGAGGGTTTCGAACAGCGGGGCGACCGGCAGCGCGAACGGGCAGCCGGCCTCTTTCAGCAGCAGGTGCACCGCCAGCACGTCGGAAGGCGTGCGCGCCATCGAAATCACGTAGGCGGCGATCGAGCCCTGCGGCGCTTCGGCGATCACCCGGCAGGTTTCCAGCACTTCCTGCGTGTCAGCGCTCGGTTGCCATTTCAGCGGCACCAGCGGGCGTTTGGAGTTCAGCTCGCGGATCAGGAACGCCTGTTTATCGGCTTCCGACCAGCTTTCATAGTCGCCCAGCCCCAGGTAGCGGGTCAGCTCGGCGATGGCTTCGGTATGGCGGGTGCTCTCCTGACGCACGTCGATGCGCACCAGCGGCACGCCGAAGCAGCGCACGCGGCGCAGGGTATCCAGCAGTTGACCGTTGGCGATGATGCCCATGCCGCAGGCCTGCAGCGACTGGTAGCAGGCATACAGCGGCTCCCACAGCTGCTCGTTGTTCACCAGCAGGTCGTGCGGTTTCAGCACGCGCTCGCCCTTCAGGCGGCCTTCAAGATAAGCCTGGGAACTCATCAGCTGGCTGCGCAGCTGCTTCATGATTTCGCGGTACGGCTCCTGCACCTCATCGCCGCCGGCGCGGGCGCGCAGCTCCGGGGTGCATTCGGTCATCGACAGCTCAGAGACCAGCACCTGGATATCGCGGGTGAACAGGTCGCAGGCTTTCCAGCGGCTGAGCAGCAGCACATGGCGGGTAATTTCGGCGGTCACGTTCGGGTTGCCGTCGCGATCGCCGCCCATCCAGGAGGTAAAGCGCACCGGCACCGCTTCCACCGGCAGGCTGTAATCGATGGAGTTTTCCAGCTGTTCGTTGAATTCGCGCAGGAACGCCGGCACGCCTTCCCACAGGCTGTTTTCCACCACCGCAAAGCCCCATTTGGCTTCGTCGATCGGGGAAGGGCGGTGTTTGCGAATTTCATCGGTGTGCCACGACTGGGCCACCAGCTGACGCAGGCGGCGCATGATCTTGTTGCGCTCGTAGTCGGCCAGATCGTTGTGATCGAGCTGGCTGAGGCAGGTGTTGACCTCCACCAGCTTGTGGATCAGGGTGCGGCGGGTGATCTCCGTCGGGTGCGCCGTCAGCACCAGCTCGATGGAGAGTTGCGATACCGCGTGCTGCAGCTCTTTGTCGCTGAGCTTTTTGTCTTTGAGACGGCTGAACAGTTGAGCCAGCGCTTCCGGGTTGCTGGCGGCCTCGCCGTTGGGCGAAATGCTGTGGTACTGCTCGGCGACGTTGGTCAGGTTGAGGAACTGGCTGAAGGCGCGCGCCACCGGCAGCAGCTCGTCGTTGGACAAGTTCTGCAGGGTGGAGAGCAGCTCCTGGCGATGCGCTTCGTTGCCGGCGCGTGAGGATTTGGAAAGCTTACGGATGGTCTCAACGCGATCGAGAATATGCTCACCCAGCGCTTCTTTGATGGTATCGCCGAGCAATTTGCCGAGCATACTGACATTACTGCGCATTGCCGAATATTGTTCGTTCATATAACCCCTGACCCAGTTCTGTATGATTTTTATCTTGTAAATAAATTTCACGCGTCAGGCGCAGACCGCCTGCCTGATCACATCGCGTTCCTGTCCAATCGTCAATTGACACTATTTTTAGCAAAAAAACATCAAAATCGGCGCATTTTCTGAAATTTAATTACGGCGCGTCGGTTATCAGCACGGCTTATTTCGCCGTTTTCTACTTATTTTGAGTTAGGGGGAAGCATAAAGCATTTCCCCTGCTAAATGTCGGGTTTATTGCCGGCAAAAGTGATTGACCAGTTGGCCCAGCAGTTTGCGCGTCGGTTCGATAAACGCGGTGTCGATGTACTCGTCCGGCTGGTGGGCCTGATCGATGGAACCGGGGCCGAGCACCAGGGTCGGGCAGACCTGCTGCACGAACGGCGCTTCGGTGCAGTAGTTGACCACCTGCGTGCGGGTGCCCAGCAGCTCCTCGATCACCGCCACCATGCGGTGGTCGGTCGGGCACTCGTAGCCCGGCACCGACGCATGCAGCTCTTCGATGGTCAGGCGGCCCGGCCAGCGTTGGCTCACCGGCTCCAGCGCCTGATGCATCAGTTCGTTGATGTTGTCGAGCGTCATGCCGGGCAGCGGGCGGATGTCCAGGTGCAGCTCGCAGCAGGCGCAGATGCGGTTGGCCGCGTCGCCGCCGCTGATATGGCCGAAGTTCATGGTGGGATAAGGCACGGCGAACGCCGGGTTGTTGTAGCGCTCCTGCAGGGTTTTGCGCAGCTCCATCAGGCGGCCGATGGATTCGTGCATCAGATCGATGGCGTTGACGCCGCGCGCCGGATCGCTGGAGTGGCCGGACTGGCCGACGATGCGAATGGCGTTGGCCATGTGGCCCTTGTGCGCGCGCACCGGCTGCAGCGAGGTCGGTTCGCCGATGATGGCGAAATCCGGCCGAATGGCGGTGGAGGCGGCGAAATAACGTGCGCCGGCCATCGTCGTTTCTTCATCTGCGGTCGCCAGAATGTACAGCGGCTTGGTCAGTTTGCTCGCGTCGATGTCGCGCACCGCATCCAGAATAAAGGCGAAGAAGCCTTTCATGTCGGCGGTGCCCAGCCCGTAGAGCTTGTTGTCGTGCTCGGTCAGGGTGAAGGGATCGCGCGTCCAGCGGCCTTCGTCGTAAGGCACCGTATCGGTGTGGCCGGCCAGCAGCAGGCCGCCGCTGCCTTCGCCGATGCTGGCCAGCAGGTTGAATTTGTGGCGCGATTCCGGCACTGGCTGTACGTCGACGCGAAAGCCCAGGTCGGCAAACCATCCGGCCAGCAAGTTGATTAACGCCTCATTGCTCTGATCGAGGCCGGCATCGGTGGCGCTGATCGACGGAGTGGCGATCAACGCCCGGTACAGCTCAATAAATGGAGGTAATTTCATCTTCACTGTTGACAGCCTTTGGTTAGGATAGTATCAATATTCATGCATTTATTTTGAATAAAAATACAGTAAGCCGAAGCGTAAGGGAACCCGATACCCGGATGTTTATAAAAGCATCAACGCCTGGCTCCGTGGGTGAACGGCGCAACAACGCTGGCGAGCCCTGTTACCTGGGTCGCAAGCGACCGCACGTCAGTTTAGAAGGTGAAAGGCCACATGTTGAATACGCTGATCGTTGGTGCCAGCGGTTACGCCGGAGCGGAGCTCACGGCTTACCTGAATCGCCACCCACACATGAACATAACCGCTTTAGCGGTTTCAGCGCAAAGTGCAGATGCAGGAAAGTTGCTTTCCGATCTCCATCCCCAGTTGAAAGGCATCGTCGATCTGCCGCTGCAGCCGTTGACCGACGTCGCCAAGGCGGCGCAGGGCATCGACGTGGTGTTCCTCGCCACCGCTCATGAAGTCAGCCACGATATCGCACCGGCCTTCCTGGCGGCAGGCTGCGTGGTGTTCGATCTGTCCGGCGCCTTCCGCGTGCAGGATGCCGGTTTCTATAGCCAGTACTACGGTTTCGAACATCAGCATGGCGCCCTGCTGGAGCAGGCGGTATACGGTCTGGCGGAGTGGCAGAGCGACAAGATCAAACAGGCGCAGCTGATCGCCGTGCCGGGTTGTTACCCGACGGCGGCGCAGCTGGCGCTGAAACCGTTAATCGAAAAACAGTTGCTGAATCTGGATCAGTGGCCGGTGATCAACGCCACCAGCGGCGTCAGCGGCGCCGGGCGCAAGGCCAGCATGACCACCAGTTTCTGCGAAGTGAGCCTGCAGCCGTACGGCATTTTCACTCACCGGCACCAGCCGGAGATCGCCGCGCACCTGGGCGTGCCGGTTATCTTTACGCCGCACCTGGGCAACTTCCCGCGCGGCATCCTTGAAACCATCACCTGCCGCCTGAAAGCCGGCGTGACCGCGCAGGACGTGGCCGCCGCCTATCACGCCGCCTATGATGACAAGCCGCTGGTGCGGTTGTACGACCAGGGCGTGCCGGCGCTGAAAGCGGTGGTGGGGCTGCCGTTCTGCGACATCGGCTTTGCGGTGCAGGGCGAGCATCTGATCGCCGTGGCGGCGGAAGACAACCTGCTGAAAGGCGCGGCGGCGCAGGCGGTGCAATGCCTGAATATCCGTTTCGGCTTCCCGGAAACCCAATCACTCCTTTAAACCAGCGTGAGTAAACAGCAATGAACCCGTTAATTATCAAGTTAGGTGGCGTGTTATTAGACAGTGAAGAAGCGCTGGAGCGTCTGTTTACCGCGTTGGACAGCTATCGGCAGCAGCACCAGCGCCCGTTGGTGATCGTCCACGGCGGCGGCTGCGTGGTGGACGAACTGATGAAGCAGCTCGCTTTGCCGGTGGTGAAAAAGAACGGCCTGCGGGTCACGCCGGCCGATCAGATCGACATCATCACCGGCGCGCTGGCCGGCACCGCCAACAAAACGCTGCTGGCGTGGGCGATTAAACACCAAATCAACGCCGTCGGCCTGAGCCTGGCGGATGGCGGCAGCGCGGTCGTGACCCCGCTCGATCCGGCATTGGGCCACGTCGGCAACGCGCAGCCCGGCTCGCCCGCGCTGCTCAATACCCTGCTGGGCGCCGGCTACCTGCCGGTTATCAGCTCCATCGGCATCACCGCCGAAGGGGAGTTAATGAACGTGAACGCCGATCAGGCGGCGACGGCGCTGGCGGCGACGCTGGGGGCGGATCTGATCCTGCTGTCGGACGTCAGCGGCATCCTCGACGGCAAGGGGCAACGCATTGCGGAAATGACGGCGCAAAAAGCGGAACAACTGATCGCGCAAGGCATCATCACCGATGGTATGGTGGTGAAGGTGAATGCGGCGCTCGACGCCGCCCGCACCCTCGGCCGCCCGGTGGATATCGCCAGCTGGCGCCATGCCGATCAGCTTCCTGCTTTGTTTAACGGCGTGTCGATTGGCACCCGGATCCTCGCTTAATTTTAGAATTAGAAAGGAATAGATCATGCAAAACCAAGGCATCAAAAAAATCGTTCTGGCGTACTCCGGCGGCCTGGATACCTCGGCCATCATTCCATGGCTGAAAGAGAACTACGGCGGCTGTGAAGTGGTGGCGTTCGTGGCGGACATCGGCCAGGAGCGCAGCGATCTGGAAGGCGTGGAGCAAAAAGCCCTGCAGTCCGGTGCCTCTGAATGCCACGTGGTCGATCTGCGTGAAGAATTTATCCGCGATTACGTTTATCCGGTGCTGCAGACCGGTGCCCTGTACGAAGGCAGCTACCTGCTGGGCACCTCGATGGCGCGGCCGATCATCGCCAAGGCGCAGGTCGAGCTGGCGTTGAAAGTGGGCGCCGACGCGCTGTGCCACGGCGCAACCGGCAAAGGCAACGATCAGGTGCGTTTCGAAACCACCTACACCGCGCTGGCGCCGCAGTTGAAAGTGGTGGCGCCGTGGCGTGAGTGGAACCTGCGTTCCCGTGAAGCGCTGCTGGATTACCTGAAAGAGCGCAACATCCCGACCACCGCGTCGCTGGAGAAGATTTACAGCCGCGATGAGAACGCCTGGCACATTTCCACCGAAGGCGGCGTGCTGGAAAGCCCGTGGAATGCGCCGAACAAGGATTGCTGGGTATGGACCGTCGATCCGCAGGAAGCGCCGGACCAGCCTGAGCAGGTGACCGTTACCGTCGAGAAAGGCCGCGTCGTGGCGGTTAACGGTAAAGCGCTGTCGCCGTACCAGTGCCTGGAAACCCTGAACGCGCTGGGCGCCAAGCACGGCGTCGGCCGTATCGACATCGTGGAAAACCGTCTGGTGGGCATCAAATCCCGCGGCTGCTATGAGACCCCGGGGGGCACCATCATGGTGGCGGCGCTGCGCGCCATCGAGCAGCTGGTGCTGGATCGCGACAGCTTCAAATGGCGCGAGCAGCTGGGCCTGGAGATGTCTTATGTGGTGTACGACGGCCGTTGGTTCGCGCCGCTGCGCCGTTCGCTGCAGGCCTCTGCCGAAGCGCTGGCTGAAGAGGTGAACGGCGAAGTGGTGCTGCAGCTGTACAAAGGCCAGGTGACGGCGACCCAGAAAAAATCCGCCAACAGCCTGTACTCCGAAGAGTTCGCCACCTTCGGCGAAGACGAAGTTTACGATCACAGCCACGCGGGCGGCTTTATCCGCCTGTTCTCTCTGTCTTCACGCATTCGCGCGTTGAACGAGAAAAAGAATAAATAATCGATTGGCGTGACTCTGCAAGGGCGCAGCATGCTGCGCCCTTTCGCATAAAAATTCAGGAGTAAAGGTATGGCACTTTGGGGCGGACGGTTCACTCAGGCGGCGGATCAGCGGTTCAAACAACTCAATGATTCGCTGCGGTTCGATTATCGCCTGGCGGAGCAGGATATCGTGGGCTCGGTGGCCTGGTCGAAGGCGCTGGTGACCGTTAACGTGTTGACCGCAGCGGAGCAACAGCAGCTGGAGCAGGCGCTGAATGCGCTACTGAAGGAAGTCCAGGCCGATCCTTTGGCGATCGTCCAAAGCGATGCGGAAGACATCCACAGCTGGGTGGAGCAGAAGCTGATCGAGAAGGTCGGCGACTTGGGCAAGAAGCTGCACACCGGCCGCAGCCGCAACGATCAGGTCGCGACCGATCTGAAGCTGTGGTGCAAACAGCAGATCGGCGATCTGCATCAGGCGATCGTCCAACTGCAGCAGGCGCTGGTGGAGACTGCTGAAGCCAACCAGGATGCGGTGATGCCGGGGTATACCCACCTGCAACGCGCGCAGCCGGTGACTTTCGCGCACTGGTGCCTGGCCTATGTCGAGATGCTGGCGCGCGATGAGAGCCGTCTGCAGGATACCCTGAAACGGCTGGACGTCAGCCCGCTGGGCAGCGGCGCGCTGGCCGGCACCGCTTATCCTATCGATCGCGAGCAGCTGGCCGGCTGGCTGGGCTTTGCCTCGGCGACCCGCAACAGCCTGGACAGCGTCTCCGATCGCGATCACGTGCTGGAGCTGCTGTCCAACGCCGCCATCAGCATGGTTCACCTGTCGCGCTTCGCCGAAGATCTGATCTTCTTCAACAGCGGCGAAGCGGCGTTTGTCGAGCTGTCTGACCGCGTGACCTCCGGCTCTTCGCTGATGCCGCAGAAGAAAAACCCGGATGCGCTGGAGCTGATCCGCGGCAAGTGCGGCCGTGTGCAGGGCGCGCTGACCGGCATGATGATGACGCTGAAAGGCCTGCCGCTGGCGTACAACAAAGACATGCAGGAAGACAAAGAAGGGTTGTTCGACGCGCTCGACACCTGGATGGACTGCCTGCAGATGGCGGCGCTGGTGCTGGACGGCATTCAGGTGAAGCGTCCGCGCTGCCGGGAAGCGGCGGAGCAGGGTTATGCCAACGCCACCGAGCTGGCGGACTACCTGGTCGCCAAAGGCGTGCCGTTCCGCGAAGCGCACCATATCGTCGGTGAGGCGGTGGTAGAAGCGATTCGCCAAGGCAAACCGCTGGAAGCGCTGCCGCTGGGGGATTTGCAGCAGTTCAGCGCGACGATCGGCGACGATGTCTACCCGATCCTGGCGTTGCAATCCTGCCTGGACAAGCGTGCGGCCAAAGGCGGCGTCGCGCCGCAGCAGGTCGCGGCGGCAATCGCCGCAGCGAAACAGCGTTTGGCTTGACGACGACAAGGGCGGCCCTGCGCCGCCCTTGAACCTTTACCCCGCCAGGCGTGCGCACAGATAACGGTTCAGGCTCACGCCTTCCTCCATCGCGCCGATCGCCAGCCGGCGATGCTGTTCCGGCGTCATGCGCAACACCAGTTTTCCGCTGAAGTTCTTTTCCGCCAGCGCCTGCGGCGGCGTTTCGCCTTGCGCCAGCATATCGGCGATCGTTTCGCTCACCACTTTCTCGATACCCTCCAATGCGCCGGTACGCGTGGCGGCCAGCCAGGACAGCGAGGGGAATTCGGCGCACAGCCCGACATATTCACGATCTTCCGCTGACCAGGTGATGCGATAGGTATAGTGTTCATGCCTTTCCATGTTCTTCCTCCATTTTGGCTCCTTTCTTCGTTTTGGTATCGCTATTGGTATCGCTTCAATGTCGACGCATAAAAAATGAGCGCAGAAGGGCCGTGAGGCAAGAGGGAAGTGCTACGCAAAAAAACCGGGCCTGAAGGCCCGGTGGGGATGAACGGAGAATAAGAGGTTATTCGCCCGGGCAGCGCTGGCAGCGCTCGATTTCGGTCGCGCCGAGTTTGAGCTTCGCCTGCAGGTCGCGCAGCGCGGTGCGCAAGCCTTCTTCGAGCACCGGATGATAGAACGGCATGTCCAGCATCTGATCGACGGTCATCTGCTGCTGGTGCGCCCAGGCCAGCAGGTGCGCGATGTGTTCGGCGTCCGGGCCGATCATTTCCGCGCCGAGGAAACGGCCGGTGCCTTGCTCGCCGTAGACGTGCAGAATGCCTTTGTTGCGCAGCATCACCCGCGAGCGGCCCTGATTCTCAAACGAGACGTTGCCCACTTCAAAGCAGCCGCAGGCGCTGAACTTCTCGCTCAGCTCGCGGAAGGTTGAGCCGACCATCGCGATCTGCGGATCGGAGAACACCACCGAAATCGCGCTGCGGCGCAGACCCGGATTGATCTCCGGGAAGCTGCCGGCGTTGGCGCCGGCGATGCGCGCCTGATCGCTGGCCTCGTGCAGCAGCGGCAGTTGGTTGCTGGCGTCGCCGGCGATGAAAATATGCGGCACGCTGGTTTGCATCGTCAGGCGGTCGGCCAGCGGCACGCCTCGGGCGTCGAGCTGCAAGCCGGTATTTTCGAGGCCCAACCGATCGACGTTGGGGCGGCGGCCGGTGGCGGCCAGCACGTAGTCCACCAGGATCTCCTGCGGTTGGCCCTGCAGATCCTGATAGCGGATAAATACGCGGTCGCCTTCGCGCTGCATCATCTCTACCTTCACGTCGGCGTCGAGGTAGAACTCTTCCCCCAGCGCTTTGGCGGCGTAATCGCGCACGGCGCTGTCGGTCAGCGGCCCGACGGCGCCACCGATGCCGAATACCTTGGTGTCGACGCCGAGGCGGTGCAGCGCTTGCCCCAGCTCCAGCCCGATGACGCCGGGGCCGAATACCGCTACGGATTGCGGCAAGTCATCCCAGTTGAACACGTCGTCGTTGACGATCAGGCGATCGCCCAGTTCGTTCCACGGCGCCGGCCAGCTGGGGCGGGAACCGGTGGCGATCACGATGCGCTGCGCCACGATGCGCGTATGGTCATCGACCTGCAGCGTGTTGTCGTCGATAAAGCGGGCATAGCCCTGAATTTTGTCGGCGGCCGGGATCTCGTCCACGCCTTCCAGCACGAAGCCGACGAAACGGTCGCGTTCGCGTTTGACGCGCGCCATCACCTCGCGTCCGTCGATACGCGTTTTGCCGGTTGGGTGCACGCCAAAGCCAGGCGCGCGCTCGATTTGATGCACCGCTTCGGCGGCGGCGATCAATAATTTGGATGGCATGCAGCCGACGCGCGCACAGGTGGTGCCGTAAGGCCCGCCTTCAATCATCACCACGCTGGGGGTAGACAGTTTGGCCGCGCGGTAGGCGCCGAGCCCTGCGGTGCCGCCGCCGATGACCGCGACATCAACGTTCAACAGTTTCATATCCGCTCCTGAAAGGTAAAAAAAGGGCGGGCCGTAGCCCGCCAAAGTTCACGTTGGCTTTGTTATTACTTATTAAGCTGACAGGAAGGTTTCCAGATCGTCGCTGCCGCCGATGTGACGACCGCCGATGAATACTTGCGGCACCGTGGCGCGGCCGCTGACGGCGCGCAGGCTGACGGTGGTGGCGTCTTTGCCCAGCACGATCTCTTCATACTGAATGCCACGCTCTTGCAGCATCTGCTTGGCTTTGGCGCAGAATGGGCAGCCCGGTTTGGTGAACAGAGAGACCGATTCCTGCACTTTGAATTCCGGCGCCAGGTATTTCAGCATGGTGTCGGCATCGGACACTTCAAACGGGTCGCCCGGCTTGTTCGGCTCGACAAACATTTTCTCGACCACACCGTTGCGCACCAGCATTGAGTAGCGCCATGAGCGAGGGCCAAAGCCCAGATCCGCTTTCTCGACCAGCATGTTCATGCCTTTGGTGAATTCACCGTTGCCGTCCGGCACGAAGGTGATGTTTTCCGCATGTTGGTCGGCTTTCCAGGCGTTCATCACGAAGGTGTCGTTCACCGAGACGCACAGAATGCTGTCGACGCCGTGTTGTTTGAATACGCTGGACAGCTCGTTGTAACGCGGCAGATGGCTTGAAGAGCAGGTCGGCGTAAACGCGCCCGGCAGCGAGAACACGATAACGGTTTTGTTTTTGAACAGGTCATCAGTGGTCACATCAATCCATTGGTCGCCCTGACGGGTGTGGAAAGTAACCTGAGGAACTTTCTTGCCTTCTTGACTGGTAAACATTGATTAACCCCTTAATTAGGAAAAGTAATTTTTAGCATTTAGCGCGATATCGCTTCGTTGGGACACATTATTGTCGCTGGGGCTTGATAGATCTAATCGCTCATTGCTATCTTATCTATCGCCATGAGCTATCATGGAATGGAGGGAAACAATGAATATTCGTGATTTAGAGTATCTGGTCGCCTTGGCTGAGCACCGGCACTTCCGCCGTGCGGCCGATTCATGCCATGTGAGCCAGCCCACGCTGAGCGGGCAGATCCGCAAGCTGGAAGACGAGTTGGGCGTCATGCTGCTCGAGCGCACCAGCCGCAAGGTGCTGTTCACCCAGGCGGGTCTGTTGCTGGTGGAGCAGGCGCGTACCGTGCTGCGCGAAGTGAAAGTGTTGAAGGAGATGGCCAGCCAGCAGGGCGAAGCCATGTCCGGGCCGCTGCACATCGGCCTGATCCCGACCGTGGGGCCTTATCTGCTGCCGCAGATCATACCGACACTGCACAAAACTTTCCCGAAACTGGAAATGTACCTGCACGAAGCGCAAACCCACCAACTGCTGGCGCAACTCGACAGCGGCAAACTGGACTGCGCCATTCTGGCGTTGGTGAAGGAAACCGAGGCGTTTATCGAAGTGCCTCTGTTCGATGAACCGATGAAGCTGGCGGTGTATTCCGATCACCCGTGGGCGCAGCGCGAGCGCGTGGCGATGCCGGATTTGGCGGGAGAGAAGCTGCTGATGCTGGAAGATGGCCACTGCCTGCGCGATCAGGCGATGGGCTTCTGCTTCCAGGCGGGCGCGGACGAAGATACTCACTTCCGCGCCACCAGTCTGGAAACGTTGCGCAATATGGTCGCTGCCGGCAGCGGCATTACCCTGCTGCCGTCACTGGCGGTGCCGCCGCAGCGCGAACGCGACGGCGTGTGCTATCTGGATTGCTACAAGCCGGAACCGAAGCGCACCATCGCGTTGGTGTATCGCCCCGGTTCCCCACTGCGCAGCCGTTATGAGCAGTTGGCCGAAGCGATCCGCGAGCACATGCAGGGCTACATCGACAGCGCGTTAAAACAGGCGGTTTAAGCCGTTAAGCGCCGCCACCCGGTAGGCTTCGGCCATGGTCGGATAGTTGAAGGTCGTATTAACGAAATACTCGATAGTATTGCCTTCACCTTTCTGTTCCATGATCGCCTGACCGATGTGGATGATCTCCGCCGCACGCTCGCCGAAGCAGTGGATCCCGAGGATCTGCAGGGTGTCGCGATGGAACAGGATCTTCAGGCTGCCGACGTTCATCCCGGCGATCTGCGCGCGCGCCAGATGCTTGAACTGGGCGCGGCCCACTTCATACGGCACTTTCATCGCCGTCAGTTCCTGCTCGGTTTTGCCGACGGAGCTGATTTCCGGAATGGTGTAGATGCCGGTCGGGATATCTTCGATTAGATGGCCGCTGGCTTCGCCGGAAGCGATCGCCTGGGCGGCGATGCGGCCCTGATCGTAGGCGGCGGAAGCCAGGCTCGGATAGCCGATCACGTCACCGACCGCGTAGATGTGCGACAGCGCGGTTTGATACATGCTGTTCACCTTCAGCAACCCGCGGCTGTCCGACTCCAGACCGACGTTCTCCAACCCCAACGAATCGGTGTTGCCGGTACGGCCGTTGGCGTACAGCAGGCAGTCCGCTTTCACCTTCTTGCCGGACTTCAGGTGCACGATCACGCCGTCTTCGGTGCCTTCGATCTTCTCGAATTCTTCGTTGTGGCGGATCACCACGCCGTTGTTCCAGAAGTGATAAGAGAGCGAATCCGACATCTCTTGATCGAGGAACGCCAGCAGGCGATCGCGGGTGTTGATCAGATCCACCTTGACGTTCAGACCGCGGAAGATAGACGCATATTCACAGCCGATCACCCCGGCGCCGTAAATGATCACGTGGCGCGGTTCATGGCTCAGCTCGAGAATGGAGTCGCTGTCGTAGATGCGCGGGTGATTGAAATCGACGCTGGCCGGATGGTAAGGGCGCGAGCCGCAGGCGATCACGATGTGGTCGGCGCGGATGGTGTCCTGGGTGCCGTCCATGTAGCTGACGCTGACGGTGTTGGCGTCGATGAAGCGTGCGTCGCCGGCGAACAGTTTGCACTGGTTCCGCTCATAAAACCCTTGGCGCATGCGGGTCTGCTGGCTGATGACGTTATCGGCGTGGCGTAAAATGTCAGGGAAGGTCGCGCTGAGCGTGCGCGAGTTGTTGTAAAGCGGGTTCTGGTTAAATTCGATAATGCGGCTGACGGCGTGGCGGAGGGCTTTGGAAGGGATGGTGCCCCAGTGGGTACATCCGCCGCCTACGTTGTTGTACCGTTCGATAACGGCCACGCGGGCGCCCTGTTTCACCAGCCCCATGGCGGCACCTTCACCACCAGGGCCCGAGCCAATCACAATGGCATCAAATTGATAGTGCTGTTGCATGTAGGAGAGACCTGTTTTTTTATACAAGATTACAACGGTATCTTAACATCATAGCGCTGCTCACCCAATCACCATTAGGCTTTTTGAGTCAAAGCACAATCGGCTCAGGGCGGAAGTGTGATAGAGCGCGTTAGTATAAATGCTGTTGCAATAAAATTTGCTATATTGCCGAGTCTAGGGCGTTAGACTGAGAGAATGGAACCTATCCGGATATGCATATGGGCGTCAGAGCACAACAAAAAGAACGGACTCGTCGTTCCCTGATCGAAGCCGCATTCAGCCAGCTGAGCGCCGAACGCAGTTTCGCCAGCCTGAGCCTGCGGGAAGTTTCACGCGAGGCGGGCATCGCGCCCACGTCGTTTTACCGCCATTTCCGCGACGTGGATGAGCTGGGGCTGACCATGGTGGACGAAAGCGGCCTGATGCTGCGTCAGTTGATGCGCCAGGCGCGCCAACGCATCGCCAAGGGCGGCAGCGTGATCCGCACCTCGGTGTCCACCTTTATGGAATTTATCGGCAACAACCCGAACGCCTTCCGCCTGCTGCTGCGCGAGCGCTCCGGCACGTCGGCGGCATTCCGTGCGGCGGTGGCGCGCGAGATCCAGCATTTCATCGCCGAACTGGCGGACTACCTCGAGTTGGAAAACCATATGCCGCGCAGCTTTACCGAAGCGCAGGCGGAGGCGATGGTCACCATCGTGTTCAGCGCCGGCGCGGAAGCGCTGGATATCGACGTCGAGCAGCGGCAGCAGTTGGAAGAGCGGCTGGTGCTGCAATTGCGTATGATCTCCAAAGGGGCGTATTACTGGTATCGTCGCGAACAAGAAAAAGCTTCTGTGTCCCACGTATAAAAAAGGTAAACAATGATGGAAAAACCAGGCCGTGAAAATGGCACCTTACTGCTGGCGTTGATTGCCGGCCTTTCGATCAACGGTTCCTTTGCCGCGCTGTTCAGCTCGGTGGTGCCGTTTTCGATCTTCCCGCTGATTGCGTTGGTGCTGGCGGTGTACTGCCTGCATCAGCGTTACCTGAACCGCGCCATGCCCGACGGCATGCCGAAGCTGGCGGCGGCCTGCTTCCTGCTAGGGCTGCTGATGTACAGCGCCATCGTGCGCGCCGAATACCCGCAGATCGGTTCCAACTTCCTGCCGTCGGTAGTGTGTGTGGCGCTGGTGCTGTGGATTGGGGTCAAGCTGAAGGCGCGCAAGACGCTGGATGCGCCGACTCAAGAGCCGTAATGAAACGGGGCGCCATATGGCGCCCCTGTCGTATCAGCGGTGTTTTTCCAGCAACACGCCGCATTCCATGTGATGGGTATACGGGAACTGGTCGAACAGCGCCAGGCGGCTGACCCGGTGCGTGGCCTGCAGCGTTTCCAGGTTGGCGCACAGCGTTTCCGGATTGCATGAAATATACAGAATGCGCGGGTAAGCCTGCACCATCTTCACCGTTTCCGCGTCCAGCCCGCTGCGCGGCGGATCAACGAAAATCGTCTCGCAGTTGTAGCCGCTCAGATCGATGCCTTTCAACCGGTTGAATTCGCGTACTCCGTTCATCGCCTGGGTGAAGTCTTCCGCCGCCATGCGGATGATCTGCACGTTGTCGATATGGTTGGCGGCGATGTTGTACTGCGCCGCCGCCACCGACGGCTTGGCGATCTCGGTCGCCAGCACGCGCTCGAAATTGCGCGCCAACGCCAGCGAGAAGTTGCCGTTGCCGCAATACAGTTCCAGCAAATCGCCTTTGGAACCGGCGGTGACCGCCAGCGCCCATTCCAGCATCTGCACGTTCATGGCCGCGTTGGGTTGAGTGAAGCTGTTTTCCACCTGGCGATAGATCATATCGCGGCCGGCGACCGTCAGCACTTCGTCAACATAATCCTGGTCGAGCATGATTTTGGTCTTCGACGCCCGGCCGATCAACTGCAGGTCAAAACCCTGCGCGCGCAGCTCGTCGCGCAGCTGCTCGGCGCGCTGCTGCCAAACGTCATCCAGCTTGCGGTGGTACAGCAGCGAGGCGATGATTTTGCCGCTTTGCGTCGACAGATAATCGATCTGAAACAGCTTGTGGCGCAGGATCGGCTCCGGTTTCAGCGCGGCGATCAGGGCGCTCATCAGGCGGTTGATCAGTTCGCTGGCGGCCGGGAATTGATCGACGCGAATACGCTGCTTGGTCTGCTGATCGAACATGATGTGATACATGTCGTCCGCGTCGTGCCAGATGCGGAACTCGGCGCGCATGCGGTAGTGGTCGACTGGCGAGCGGAACACTTCCGGCTCGGGCGCCGCGAACGGTGACATCAACGTCTTCAGGCGGGCGACTTTCTCCGCCAGTTGGTCATCGTAACGTTCAATAGGCAAATTCTCGGGCGTCATGTGTGTCTTCTCGTCAGGCAAATTTGATCAGCGGGGATTGTAGGGAATCAGCCCGTGAAGTCCAGTTTTGTCGCGTTTATTATTTGTAACATTAATAGCAGTCTAGACATCTATTTGCATTGATCGTAGCATTGCCGTCCGGCCTCAAGCAGCGAGTGAAAAGGGAATCCGGTGTGAATCCGGAGCTGACGCGCAGCGGTAAGGGGAAGTCACGGCGATAGCGTTTCGACGCAGACACTGTCCATTGCAGGATGGGAAGTCATCGCCCGTTGCCGGTCGCGCCCCGCGGCCCGCAAATCCCAAGCCCGAAGACCTGCCGGTGTTACGTCGCAATGTCCGTGGCCGTCGCGAACTACCGGCCATGATCCTGCGGCATCCGCCAATTAAGTTTGGATGCTTTTCTCATGACAATTACAAAAAATACGCTGCTGGCGGTGGTCTCCTCCGTCACGGCTTTTTCTGGATGGGCGCAAGACAACACCACAGCCACGAATGGCGATAACCTGGTGGTGACCGCCAACCGCTTCCCGCAGCCGGTTTCTTCCGTATTGGCGCCGACCTCCGTCGTCACCCGTAACGATATCGATCGCTGGCAGGCCAAGAGCCTGACCGACGTGATGCGCCGTTTGCCGGGCGTGGACGTTGGCCAAAACGGCGGGTTGGGGCAAAAGAGCTCGCTGTTTATTCGCGGCACCAACTCCAGCCACGTGCTGGTGCTAATTGACGGCATTCGCCTTAATCAGGCGGGCGTCAGCGGCTCTTCCGATCTCAGCCAAATCCCGATTTCTCTGGTGCAGAAAGTCGAATACATTCGCGGCCCGCGTTCGGCGGTATACGGTTCCGACGCCATCGGCGGCGTAGTCAACATCATTACCACGCGTGAAAAGAACGGTACTACGCTCTCAGCCGGCGTCGGCTCCAACGGCTATCAATCCTATGACGCGTCGACTCAACAGCCGTTGGGCGACAGCACCGTGGCGACGGTGGCGGGTGACTACACCTACACCAAAGGGTATGACGTGGTGGCCTACGGCAGCACCGGCATGCAAAGCCAGCAGGATCGCGATGGCTTTATGAGTAAGTCGCTGTATGGTGCGCTTGAGCACCAGTTCAGCGAATCGGTCAGCGGTTTTGTGCGCGGGTATGGTTACGACAACCGCACGGCGTATGATAGTTATTATTCCTCACCGACCAGCCCTCTGCTGGATACGCGCAAACTGTATAGCCAAACCTGGGATACCGGATTGCGCTATAAAGAAGGCATTTACGCAACACAAGTGATTGGCAGCTACAGCCATAGCAAGGATTACGATTACGATCCTCGCCTCGGCATGCATGACAGCTCGGCCAGCCTGGTGGATTCCGAACAGTACAACCTGCAGTGGGGCAATACGCTGCAGGTTGGACAGGGTACCGTAAGCGCTGGCGTCGACTGGCAGCAACAGAAAATCAAACCGGATTCCACCACCGTGAAGGGTGAAAAAAGCCAACGTGATGCAGGCATCTATCTGACCGCGCAGCAACTGGTTGGCCCGGTAACGCTGGAAGGCGCGGTTCGAGGTGACGATCATTCCGAGTTTGGCTGGCATGGCACCTGGCAAACCAGCGCGGCCTGGGAATTCGTCGAGGGATACCGTTTTATCGCGTCGTATGGCACGGCGTTCAAAGCACCGAATATGAGCCAGCTATACGGCAACTTCGGTAACAACACCGATCTGAAACCGGAAGAAAGCAAGCAGTGGGAAGGTGGCTTTGAAGGGCTGACCGGCCCGGTGACCTGGCGCATCTCCGGTTATCGCAACGACATCGACAATTTGATCGATTCCACGGGGGAAACCAACTATGTCTATTACAACGTGGGTAAGGCGACCATCAAAGGGATTGAAGCTACGGCCTCGTTTGATACCGGCCCGTTGACGCATCAGATTGGTTATGACTATGTCGATCCTCGCAACGCCAAGACCAATGAAGTGCTGCTGCGGCGCGCCAAGCAGCAGGTGAAATATGAGCTGGACTGGCAGCTGTATGACTTTGACTGGGCGGTGACTTATCAATATCTGGGTCAACGTTATGACAAGGATTACAGTACCTATCCGGAACAAAGCGTTAAACTTGGCGGCGTGAGTCTGTGGGATCTCGCAGTTTCGTATCCGGTCACATCTCATCTGACAGTTCGTGGTAGAATTGCCAACCTGTTTGATAAAGATTATGAGACGGCCTATGGCTACGCTACTCCAGGAAGAGAATACTACCTCACTGGAAGCTATACCTTCTAACAGCACCGCCACACCTCGCCCGACGGTGCTGGTTTTTGATTCCGGCGTCGGCGGGCTGTCGGTGTATCAGGAGATTCGGCAGTTGCTGCCGGATCTCCACTATATATACGCGTTCGACAACGTGGCGTTCCCCTACGGCGAGAAGTCCGAAGAGTTTATCGTTGAGCGCGTGCTGGAGATTGTCGGCGCGGTGCAGCAGCGTCATCCTCTGGCGATTGTCGTCATTGCCTGCAACACCGCCAGCACCGTTTCCTTGCCGGCCCTGCGCGAGCGTTTCAGTTTCCCTGTCGTGGGCGTGGTGCCCGCCATCAAACCGGCGGCCCGTCTTACCGTTAACGGCATTGTCGGCCTGTTGGCGACCCGCGGCACCGTACAGCGCAGCTACACCCACGAACTGATTTCCCGTTTCGCCACCGACTGCAAGATTGAACTGCTGGGCTCTTCAGAACTGGTGGAGCTGGCGGAAGCCAAGCTGCATGGCGAAGCCGTGCCGCTGCCGGTGCTGAAGAAGATCCTGCATCCGTGGCTGAGCATGCGCGAGCCGCCGGATACCGTCGTGCTGGGCTGCACCCATTTTCCTCTGTTAGCTGAAGAGCTGATGCAGGTGTTGCCGGAAGGCACCCGATTGGTGGATTCCGGCGCGGCGATTGCCCGCCGCACAGCCTGGCTCATCTCTACGCAGGAAAGCCTGGTCTCGAGCCAGGAAGAGAATCTGGCGTATTGCATGGCGTTAAATGAAGATACTGACGCTTTATTGCCCGTTTTGCAGGGCTATGGCTTTAAATCGTTGAAAAAACTGCCGCTTTAACGGTGTTTTGGTCAAACATTCAACGGTTGGAAAAAATATTGAAAA
>NZ_JBNIDE010000012.1:0-79056 GCF_059652115.1 Serratia sp. EC4
CGCAAAAAAGCGCAGCTACGCTGCGCGGTTTTCCCCTCCTCCTTATTCTCCGCCAGCGAGCCAGAGAAAAGGCCCCGAAGGGCCTTTGATTAGGGTGTGTTTGCTTTTTTCACTTATTATTCGATCAATGCGAGCTGCCCTGAGAGATGCCCAGCCCGGTTTGCGAACGGACAAACTGGGCCCGGAAGCGTTCCCGCTCCTGCTGTCCGGCCAGCGAGCTGTCGGTGATCGAGAACAGCCAGGTGCCGACAAAGGCCACGATCATCGAGAACAGCGCCGGATATTCATACGGATAAATTGGTTTTTCATGGCCGAGGATCTGCACCCAGATTGTCGGGCCGAGGATCATCAGAATTACCGCCGTTAACAGACCCAGCCAGCCGCCAATCATCGCGCCGCGGGTCGTCAAACGCGACCAGTACATCGACAGGATGATGATAGGGAAGTTACAGCTGGCGGCGATGGAGAAGGCCAGTCCGACCATAAAGGCGATATTCTGCTTCTCGAACAAAATCCCCAGGGCAATGGCGACCAGCCCCAATACCACGACGGTGATCTTGGAAACCTTCAGTTCATCGCGCTCAGTCGCCTTGCCGTTTTTAATCACGCTGGCGTACAGGTCATGGGACACGGCCGAGGCGCCAGCCAGCGTCAGGCCTGCGACGACTGCCAGAATGGTGGCGAACGCCACCGCCGAGATAAAGCCGAGGAAGAAGTTGCCGCCAACGGCATTGGCCAGATGCACCGCCGCCATGTTGGTGCCGCCCAGCAGCGCGCCGGTGGCGTCTTTGAACGCCGGATTGGCGCTGACCAGCAAGATGGCGCCGAAGCCGATGATAAAGGTCAGAATATAGAAGTAACCGATAAAGCCGGTGGCGTAGAACACACTCTTGCGCGCTTCCTTGGCGTCACTCACGGTGAAGAAACGCATCAGGATGTGCGGCAGACCGGCGGTGCCGAACATCAGCGCCAGGCCAAGCGACAGCGCGGAAATCGGATCGGACACCAGCCCGCCGGGGCTCATGATGGCGATGCCTTTCGGATGCACCTTCACCGCTTCGGCGAACAGGGTATTGAAGTCGAAGTTAACCGACTTCATCACCATCAGCGCCATAAAGCTGGCGCCGGCCAGCAACAGCACCGCTTTGATGATCTGCACCCAGGTGGTGGCCAGCATGCCGCCGAACAGCACGTACAGCACCATCAGGATACCGACCAGGATCACCGCCACATGGTAGTTGAGCCCGAACAGCAGCTGGATCAGTTTGCCGGCGCCGACCATCTGCGCGATCAGATACAACGCCACCACCACCAACGAGCCGCAGGCCGAGAGGGTGCGGATCGGTTTCTGCTGCAGACGGTAAGAGGCGACATCGGCGAAGGTATAGCGGCCGAGATTGCGCAGGCGTTCCGCGATCAGGAACAGAATGATCGGCCAGCCGATGAGGAAGCCGATGGAGTAGATCAGGCCGTCATAGCCCGAGGTATAGACCAGTGCGGAGATGCCGAGGAACGAGGCGGCGGACATGAAGTCGCCGGCGATCGCCAGCCCGTTTTGCAGACCGGTGATGCGCCCGCCCGCAGTGTAGTAGTCCTGACGGGAACGGGTGCGTTTGGACGCCCAATAGGTGATGTAGAGCGTGGCGCCGACAAACAGGATAAACATCACGATCGCCTGGATGTTCAGCGGCTGACGATGCACCTCGCCGCCAATGGCGTCGGCGCAGGCCAGGCCCGGCAGCAACAGCAGCGCGGGGGCGGACAATAAGCGCTTCATTGTTTCACCTCGCGCAGAATCTCTGCGGTGAGGCGATCGAATTCGCCGTTGGCGCGAAACACGTAGATCCCGGTCAAGACGAAAGAGATCACGATCAGCCCGACGCCGACCGGGATCCCACGGGTGATGGTCGATCCGGCGGCGATCGGCGTGCCGAGCCATTGGGGATCGAAGGCGATCAACAAAATGAAGCCGACGTACAGCGCCAGCGTAATCAGCGAAAGCAGCCAGGCGAACCGGCCGCGTTTTCTCACCAGCTCTTTAAAGCGCGGGTTTTCTTCAATCCCTTGATAAATGGTGTCATTCATCAGAGTGTCTCCAGTCGGTATTGAGAGAGTACGCCGCGCCAGGGCCGCTCAACGGCGCGTTATCCGAATGAGCGGCCTGAAGCGGCGTAAATTATGACGGCACTTTCATTGATTGTTTTTCTTCCAACAGCTTGTCGACTACGGCCGGATCCGCCAGCGTGGAGGTATCCCCCAGGTTGCTGGTGTCGCCGGCGGCAATTTTGCGCAGGATACGCCGCATGATCTTGCCGGAGCGCGTTTTGGGCAGCGAATCTGTCCAGTGCAACACATCCGGCGTAGCGATCGGCCCTATCTCTTTGCGCACCCAGTTGCGCACTTCGGCATAGAGCTCCGGCGTCGGTTCTTCGCCGTGGTTCAGCGTGATGTAGGCGTAGATCGCCTGGCCTTTGATGTTGTGAGGAATGCCGACCACCGCCGCTTCGGCGATTTTCGGGTGCGATACCAGCGCGGACTCGATCTCGGCGGTGCCCAGACGGTGGCCGGAGACGTTCAGCACGTCGTCGACGCGGCCGGTGATCCAGTAGTAACCGTCCTCGTCGCGGCGGGCGCCGTCACCGCTGAAGTACATGCCTTTGAAGGTCGAGAAGTAAGTTTGCTCGAAGCGATCATGATCGCCGAACAGGGTGCGCGCCTGGCCCGGCCAGGAATCGACGATCACCAGGTTGCCTTCGCAGGCGCCTTCCTGCGGCGTGCCGACGTTATCGACCAGCGCCGGCTGTACGCCAAAGAACGGCCGCGTGGCGGAACCGGCCTTCAGCTCAGTGGCGCCCGGCAGCGGGGTAATCATGAAGCCGCCGGTTTCGGTTTGCCACCAGGTGTCGACGATCGGGCATCTTGCGTTGCCGATCTTGTTGTAATACCACTCCCAGGCTTCCGGGTTGATCGGTTCGCCGACCGAGCCCATGATGCGCAGCGAATCGCGTCGGGTGCCTTCGATCGCCTTGTCGCCTTCGGCCATCAACGCGCGAATGGCGGTCGGCGCGGTATACAGAATGTTGACCTGGTGTTTGTCGATCACCTGCGACAGGCGATTGACGCCCGGATAGTTAGGCACGCCTTCGAACATCAGCGTGGTGGCGCCGCAGGCCAGCGGGCCGTACAGCAGATAGCTGTGGCCGGTGACCCAGCCCACGTCGGCGGTGCACCAGTAAATGTCGCCGTCGTGGTAGTCGAACACATACTTAAAGGTCATCGCAGCGTAGACCAGGTAGCCGCCGGTGGTGTGCAGCACGCCTTTCGGCTTGCCGGTCGAGCCGGAGGTGTACAGGATGAACAGCGGATCTTCGGCGTTCACTTCTTCCGGCGGGCAGTCTGCGGAGACGCCCTGGGTCAGCTCATGCCACCACAGATCGCGCCCTTCCTGCCAGTAGCCCGGTTTACCGGTGCGTTTGAATACCACCACGTTGGCCACGCTGACCACGCCGGGATTTTTCAGCGCATCGTCGACGTTCTTTTTCAGCGGCACGGCGCGGCCGGCGCGCAGGCCTTCATCGGCGGTGATCACCAGTTTGGCGTTGGAGTCGATAATGCGCCCGGCGACGGCTTCCGGCGAGAAGCCGCCGAAGATCACCGAATGTACGGCGCCGATGCGCGCGCAGGCCAGCATCGCGACCGCCGCTTCCGGCACCATCGGCATATAGATGGCCACCACGTCGCCTTTTTTAACGCCGAGCTGTTTCAGCACGTTGGCGAATTGGCAGACATCGTGATGCAGCTGTTTGTAAGTCACCTTTTTGGATTGGGTCGGGTCATCGCCTTCCCAGATAATGGCGGTCTGGTCACCGCGCTCGGCCAGATGGCGGTCCAGGCAGTTGGCCGCCAGGTTCAACGTGCCGTCTTCAAACCAGCGAATGCTGACGTGGCCCGGATCGAACGAGGTGTTTTTAACTTTGGTATAGGGTTTGATCCAATCCAGGATTTTGCCATGCTCACCCCAGAAAGCCTCTGGGTCTTGAACCGACTGTTGATAATACTCTTGGTATTGTGCCGGATTAATCAGGGCGCGTTCTGCAATTGCAGAAGGAATAGCGTGTTTATGCAGTTGGCTCATAGCTTTTCTCCTTGAAGTTGTTAATGATATGTCAACTGAAGGTTAAGTATAGTTTGCTATGATTCTTTGTTTCTTTTTTGCGCGGCAGATCACGCAACAAAGATATTGATTTGTAATCATTCTGTCGCATTTGCAGGGCGTATCTATCTCTTTGGCGCTTAAATCCTCATAAACCCACGTTTTTAACCAAAAACACTTATATAAAGAACAAAAAAGAATAAACCAAAACGGGCTCAACTGCCGAGAAATTAATAGATACGATCAGGGCCGCCATTATTTCTCGCTATAAATCTTTTTGGATTATTTTTCGCTATTAATATTCTAAGTTGGCATTAGCACGATATAACGATGGACTGCACAGCGTGAAATAACGTTTTATTAACCTTTAATTCCTGATGAAAGCTCGGGTAATGCCCTATGGTATGCGCCCTGCGATATCGTTCTTTTTTTAATCGAAATATAAAGTGGCACTGCATTTATGGGTGAAATTGTCACTCGGTCAATTCTCATTTGTTTGACTTTTGAGTAACAAAATATAAACATATCATGCGGATTAAATATGCAGAATGAGCGAAAAATAACGCATTTTAATAGCGTTCAAAAAATCGTCGTCGGTGCGGTTATGTACTTCATTGTATGAAAAATTATGTTTTTAATAACAACCAATTATGCCGTTTGAAATAGTTACTCGAATTTTTTGTGATTCGATTCAGCGCTCAACCCTGACAAATCAAGGCTTGCAGAGCATGCCGCCCGGATGATACAGATTTATACTGCGTTTCACCCAGGGCAGGTGAACGCTTCCGCTGAATTAACATAAGCCTGTAATAAATGATTAAGTATTCTTTTCGTCGTGTTGCGACTTTGTACGGCGAAAAGAGTCTTTGAGGACTTTTTGGGTATGAAAAGTGTAAAAATTAGCCTGGCTTGGCAAATCCTGATCGCGTTGGTACTGGGTATTATTGTTGGCGCGGTATTGCACAACCAGACCGAATCTCGTGAGTGGCTGGTCAGTAATATTCTCAGCCCGGCGGGTGATATCTTTATTCGTCTGATCAAGATGATTGTGGTGCCGATCGTTATTTCCACGCTGATCGTCGGTATTGCCGGCGTGGGGGATGCGAAAAAGCTGGGCCGCATCGGATTGAAAACCATTATTTACTTCGAAGTGATCACCACGATCGCCATCGTGGTGGGGCTGACGTTGGCCAACGTATTCCAACCTGGCCACGGCATTGATATGTCGACGCTGACCACGGTGGACATTTCGCAGTATGAGAAAACCACCGAACAGGTGCAAAGCGGTTCGCACAGTCTGGTGGCGACCATTCTGTCGCTGATCCCATCGAACGTCTTCTCGTCGATGGCCAAGGGCGACATGCTGCCGATTATCTTCTTCTCGGTGCTGTTCGGCCTGGGGCTGTCGTCGTTGCCGAAAGAGACCAAAGAGCCGCTGCTGAAGGTGTTCAAGGCGGTGTCCGAGAGCATGTTCAAAGTCACCCACATGATCATGCGTTATGCGCCGATCGGGGTGTTTGGCCTGATTGCGGTCACGGTAGCCAACTTCGGTTTCGCTTCGCTGCTGCCGCTGGCCAAGCTGGTGGTGCTGGTGTACTTCGCCATCGCGTTCTTCGCCCTGGTGGTGCTGGGGGCGGTCGCCCGGCTGTGCAACCTGCGCATCTGGACGCTGATCCGCATCCTGAAAGACGAACTGATCCTGGCTTATTCCACCGCCAGCTCGGAAACGGTGCTGCCGCGCATCATCGAAAAGATGGAGGCTTACGGCGCGCCCAAGTCGATCACCAGCTTCGTGGTGCCGACAGGTTACTCCTTTAACCTGGATGGCTCGACGCTGTACCAGAGCATTGCCGCCATCTTTATCGCCCAGTTGTACGGCATCGAGCTGTCGTTGGGGCAGGAGATCGTGCTGGTGCTGACGCTGATGGTGACCTCGAAAGGGATCGCCGGCGTGCCGGGCGTCTCGTTCGTGGTGTTGCTGGCCACCCTGGGCAGCGTCGGCATTCCGCTGGAAGGCCTGGCGTTCATCGCCGGCGTGGACCGTATCCTGGATATGGCGCGCACCGCGCTGAACGTGGTGGGCAACGCGCTGGCGGTACTGGTGATCGCCAAGTGGGAGCACCAGTTCGATCGCAAGAAGGCGCTGGCCTACGAAACGGAGTTCCTGGCGCAGAAGGTGAAGCCGGCCAACCAGGCCTAATCACCGAGTATCGCCGACGTTGAAAACGCCCCAGGCAGTTGTGCCGGGGCGTTTTGTTTTTTATGGCTCTTCAACCTGCCACTTTCTTTTCTCTGCCTTACTGCGCGACTTGCATCCCCGCTTAACAGAATCTAAAGTGTTACCAAATTAATAGAAATGATAATAGATGTTATTATCATTTTCATTTGATGATGTATGGAGACACGCAAAGTCGTTGAACGGTGGGGTTACGCCCGTTCGGCGTCTTTATTCGGGCTTATCAAAGGTAGGTAACATGTCGGACACCGCTTTGGCCTCTGGATGGTTGCCGCTGGCGCCAGCGCAGCTTGATTTCTGGGAAGAACACACCTTGCACCCTGGGCGGACTCTGTCCACCGTCGCACATTGCACCGAACTGTGTGGCGCGGTAGAGGAAGAGACGCTCTGCCGGGCGATCGTCACCACTCTCGCCGAGACGCAGGCGTTTGCCTTGCGCTTTGGTGAGCGGCATGGCGACTCTCCCCCGCTGTTACGTTACGATCCACAGCGCACACCGCCATTGCAACGCATCGATCTGCAAACGCACGGCGATCCCTGGCAGGCGGCGCAAAGCCTGATGCGCGAAGATATCGCGCAGCGCCGGGCGCTGCACAGCGAGCCGCTAGCCGCAGCCTGGCTGCTCAAACTGGGGCCGGAGCGCTACCTCTGGTACGTGCGTGCGCACCATATTCTGGTTGATGGCTTCGGCATGGCCCTGATCGAACACCGCTGCGCCGCGTTATACGCGCACTATCTGGGTGAGGGCTGCGCGGGTATGCCCCTGGGTGCCTTTGACGCCTTTCAACAGGCTGAACTGGCCTACGCTGATTCTGAGCGATGCGCGCGCGATCGGCGCTTTTGGCAGACCTATCTGCCGCCGTCGCAGGCGCTGCCGACGGTGCGCAAGGGCGGTGAGGCCTATGGCGTACGGCGTTTGAGCGCCCACTACCGGCTGCCGGCGGCGGTGTCGCACTGTCTGGCGCAGTTGGCGGAGCGCAGCGGCATCAATTGGCCCGACTTGCTGGTGGCGCTGTCGGCGGCCTGGCTGTTTCAGGTGATGCCGCGCTGTACCCGGCAAGGCGATACGCTGCCGATGTGGATGCCGGCGCTGAATCGTCGTGGACAGGCCGCCACCAACGTGCCTTCGCTGGCGGTCAACACTCTGCCGCTGCTGGTGTCACCGCCGCAAGCGGAGACGCTGGGGAGCTTTCTCACCACGCTGACGCAGCAGCTGCGCGAGCTGCGTAGCCACGGCGGCTACCGCCTGCGCCAACTGGCCGCCGATCGCGGCGTGGATCCGGACTCGCGCTTCTTTATTTCCCCTTTCATCAACGTGCAGCCCTTCGATACGCCCCGTTTTACCGGCTGCAGCGGGACGCGCAGCGTATTGGCCGGCGGCTCGGGCGACGGTTTCAACCTGACTTATCGCGGCCGCACCGACGCTCGCGATCTGCAGGTGGATATCGATATCTATCTGGAGCAGTTTCCGACGGAGGATGCGCTGGACTATGGCGAGGCGCTGCAAGAATTTCTGTTGCGTGCGCTGCAGCGGGAAGCCTGGGAGCAACCGCTGGCGGCCCTGACGGCGTTGCCCGCCTGAGAAAGTGCGGGCGGGAGGATGCTCCCGCCCGAGTGCTATGGCTTCAGCTGGCCAGCAACGCCGCCACTTCGCGCGCGTTCTTGCACGGCAAGAGCGAACTGCTTACCAGACGGGTGCCGAAAGCGTCATTGAGGCGTGCCGCCACCTGTTTGATATGCGGCAGCTTCAGCCCCATGGCGATAAACGCCGTCTCTTCCCCCCATTCCGGGCGCGGCGTTACGCCAATTTCCTGCCAGTAAATGGCCAGGATCTCGGCGCTGCGCGCCAGCGGCGCGTTCGGCGGCGGGGCCGCGCAGGCGTTCAACGCCGGCGCGGTTTGCTGGTGGCTCAGGTCGGCGCGGATGCGATGGCGGTCGGTTTTACCGTTGGCGGACAGCGGCAGCGCCTCGGCATGGATAAAGCGCGTGGGAATATGGGTACAGGGCAGATAGCCGGTGGCGAAGGCGCGGATCTCGGACAGCGGCAGCGGTTTGCCGTCGCGGGTCAGATACAGGGCGCCGAGCGCCGCCTCGTTGTTCTCTCCGCTGGGATAATCCACCACCACCATATCCAGGATCGCCGGATGGCGGCGCAGCACGTCTTCGATTTCCGGCAGCGAGACGCGCACGCCGCGGATCTTCACATAGCCGTTCACTCGGGTGGCGAACATGATGTTGCCGTCCGCACGGTAATAGCCCTGATCGCCGGTGCGGAAAGCGCGCAGCGATTGCCCGTCCGGCCCTTCGAGGGTGACGAAATCGTGCTGCTTAAGTTCCCCCTGTTCCAGATAGCCTAACGCCAGGTTGACCCCGGCGGTGTGAATGCGGCCGACCACGCCCGCCGGGCAGTGGCTGCCGTCGTCATGGCAGATGAAGTAGCGGTTAGCCGGCAGCGGGCGGCCGTAAGGCACGGTGCCGCTCTCCTGTGGGGCGATCGGGTGCCAGATGCTCCAAATGGTGGTTTCGGTCGGCCCGCCGAGTGAGAACAGCGCGAGATCCGGGCGCAGGGTACGCAGGGTTTGCACCGTCGCCGGCTTGATGTAGTCGCCGCCCTGCGCCACCAGGCGCAGGGAGCGCAGGCTGTCGGCCGTTTTACAGGTGAGCAGCATCTCCAGAATGGCCGGCACCGAACACCACAGACTGACCCGATGTTTCTCCACCAATTGGTTCCAACTGATGGCGTCCTTTTCCTGATGCGACGCCGGCAGCACCAGCGTGGCGCCGGCGCACAGCGAACCGAATAGATCGAACATCGACATGTCATGGTGCGGCGGCGTGACGGAAATGAAGACGTCGTCAGCGGTAACCGCCCAGCGCAGCTGGGTCTGGTGGATAACGTTGGCGGTGGCGCGGTTGTTGAGCACCACGCATTTGGGCTTGCCGGTGGTGCCGGAGGTATACAGATAGTAGCTTGCGGCCAGGCTGGCGCTGCGTTCCACCAACGTCTGTTCATCCGGCAGCGCAGGCGTGCGATCCGTCGGCGTCAGCAGGGGCGCCGGCGTCACGCCGATCGGCGTCTCCAGATCGCCGCCGTGCACCACCAACGTCGGCCGGCAGTTCTCCAGCAGGTAGGCGGTGCGCTCCGGCGGCGAGTTGATGTCGACAGGCACCCAGATCACCCCCTGCAGGGCGCAGGCGAGGCTGAAGATGACCAGTTCCGGGCTGCGCGGCAGATACAGCGCCACCACGTTGCCCGGCTGCACGCCGCGGCTCTGCAGGTTGGCGATTGCCGTGGCGATCCGCTGGCCCAGTTCGCGGTAGGTCAGCGTCTGCTCGCCGCAGATCAGCGCATTGCCGCCGTTTTGCGCGCCAAACAGCCGCTCGGCCAGCTGCGCCAGATAAGGATAAGGCGCGTAATTCGCTTCGCTGTCGTTGTGGCGGTAATGCGCCAGATCGATGAAGTCCCGCGGCGCGATCGCCAGGTCGGCCCGTTGGCAACTGTGCAGGATGCGTCGCTGCAACGCGGCCAGCATGGCTTCTACCTGCTCGCCGTGCAGCGCCTGTTCGGCGTAGTCCACGCACAGCTGCAGATTTTTTTCGCTGTCCAGCGTCAGGCGAATGTCGATGGCGACCTGCGGCGTTTGGGTCAGGCCGTCGTGGAAGCGCACCGGCACCTCGGCCGGCAGCGTTTCCCAACCCAGGCAGTTGGTCAGGATCACCGGCAGCGCCGGGCCGCCCTGGCTTTGGCCGAGCAACTGCCGCGCCAGATCGACGCCGGAAAATGCCAGGTGGTCGAGCGCGCCGAGTACGTCGTCCTGCAGGGCTTGCGCGCGCTGAATAAAATCTTCGCCGTGGCGGGAATAGCGCACCGCCACGAAGCTGGAGGCGTTGCCCAGGGCGCCGTCGGCGGCGGGGAACGCCACCGGCACCCCGACGCACAGCTCGCCATCGGTGGTCCAGTGGGCCAGCGTATCGAGGATCAGCGCCGACAGCAGGCTGTTGCGCAGCAGCGCATGCGGCGATCCCAGGCGGCCAAGCTGTTTTACCGTATCGCGCGGTAGCGTCAAGGTGGCGCGGCGATAGCGTGATGAGGTGAGATTGGCGAGCGGGGCGCGCCACGGCAGTGCCGACGGCGTGGTGACATCCTGCAGTTTTTCACGCCAGTAGGCGGCATCGGCCTGGCGCTGCGCCGCCGATGCGGCGGGGGGCGGCAGTGCGGCGGCGGTCGGCGCCAGAGGGCGATCGTCGAACAGGCGCGCGATCACGGTGGAGATCCCTTGGCCGTCGAGGATCAAGGCATCGAAGCTGGTGAAGATCAGCGTATCGTACGGCGATCCCGTCGGATCCTGCTGTTCGGCAAGTTGGATCACGGCGATGCGCCACAGTGGCTGGCTCGGATCGTGGCGCTGGTGGGAGTAGCGATCGCGCAGCTGTTCAGTCTGGCGCTGCGCCGCTTCGCCATCAAGGGAGCGCAGATCGTGGCGATCCAGATGCAGCGTCACCTCTGGGCGTACGTGCTGCGTGGCGCGCTGCACATCGATGCAGGTGCGCAACGCCGGGTAGTGCTGTACCAGCTCGGCCAGGCGCGCTTCAAGGCGCGGTACATCCCGCTGCCGGGTGCGGTATTCGCGAAAGTCGTGCATCGCCACGCCGCCGAGCGGCCATCGATCGCTGCGGCCCAGAAGGTAGGCCTGCTGCAGTGCGGTTAATGGTGTCTCCATGGTACTTCCCTATAGTCGCTAACCGATTAAAACGAGCCGGGCGCCGTGCGCCCGGAAACCGATCTCAGTGCTGCGGCGCCAGCGCGGCGAGCAGCGTTTTCGCATGCTTTCCTGCCTCGGGCGACCGTTGGCAGATCAACGCCGCCAGCGCAGCCGGGGAGGGATGCGCCGTCAGATCCTGCGCCGTCAGCGCCGCCGCCAGATACTTGTTGAGCACTGTCAGCAGCGCGTTCACCCCGGCATCCGGCAAGGCCAACCGGCGGATATCGTCGTGGTCGCGCAAGTCGGCCTCGGGAGCCACCCGCACCAGCAGCCGGTGCAGCACCTGGCGCACCGGCGCCTGCTGCGCCAGCGCGTCGGGCGTGCATTGCGCCAGCAGCTGCGACAGCGGGCGATCGAACGCCCCCGCTTGCCGCGCGGCCAGGTGCAGCAGCGCCCGGTAACAGGCCAGCAGGCGCGGCAGCACCTGCTCGGGGAACGCGTCCAGCCGCACGTCCCAGTTGATCAGAATACCGTCGTCGACATGGGCGACCTGCGCATCCAGCGCCACCTGCGGCCCCTGAGAGATCACCCAGCCGAGACGGCCGAAGGTGTCGGTGACCCGTTCGGAAAACAGCGTTTTGCCGCGGATGCCGAAACCGGCGGTAAACACCACCGGCGAAGGTTGCAGGCTGCCGTGCAGGCGCGACAGATCGCGCATCACGCTGACGCCGGGGTAATCCGCATGCTCGATCAGCTCCCCCAGCTGCGTCATCAGGCGCCGGCAGAAGGCGTTCAGGTTTTCCGTCGGGTTCAGTTCCACGCCGAGCAGCACCAGGTTAGAGAAATCGCCGATGAGGCGATGTGCGTCTTCCCGTTCGCTCTCGCGGTGGAACAGCGGCACGTTGAGCCGGAAGCGTGTCATGTTCCAACCCTGGCCGACGGCCAGCGCGAACAGCGCCAGAAACAGCGTCGAGAGGGAGGTGTGATGCCGTTTCGCGACGTTTTCCAGCGCGCGGCTTTCTTCTGCATTCAACTGTATGGCCAAACGATCGCTGCGGCAGCGGTCCGGCGTGCGCAGCAGGCGCGGCGCCGGCGGCATCTGCGCCAGGCGTTCACGCCACCAACGCTGGCCGCGTTCGCGCCGTTGGCGCAGCGCCGCGTCGGCGTCGCGTCGTTCGAGGTGGTCGAAGTAGGCCGGCGGCGCGTCATGGGCTGGGGCCGGCGGGCACTGGTGATAAAACGCCGTCAGATCTTCCATCAACAGGCGAAAGCTCATGGCATCGCCGGCGATCATGTCGAGATCGACATGCAGGCGGCTGCGTCCCGCCGGCAACAGGCTCAGGCTGATATCGCAGGGAACGCCCTGTTCCAGCGGCAGCAACTGGGTGCTTTTCGCCTGGCGCTTGGCGGCGAGCGCGGCCGCCAGCGTCGCTTCATCGGCATGTCGCCAGTCGTCGAGATGCAAAGTATGCCGGGGGCCGGGAGGTGCGATCGTCTGCCTGCCATCGTCGGTAATGCGTAGGCGTAACAGCGGATGGCGCAGATACAGCGCCTCGACGGCCTGGCGCAGCCGGGCGATGTTCAGCTCGCCGCTGTCGAATTCCGCATACAGGTGGGCGGCCATGCCGCCGAGAGGAGGAGCGGACTGTCGGCCTACCCAATAGGCGGCCTGCATCGTGGTCAAAGCTTTCATCGGGTATCCATTTTGATTCAGCCAACGAGACTGCAAGAATATATCCAAATGTTAATAGGAATGAAAATTATTATTATTTGATTCATTTGGCGCAGAGGTGCTATCTATAAGGGGTTTTAGCGATGCCGGGCAGGCAGGGCGTTGGGTGTGAATAATTTATCTATATTATTCTTAGCATTGAAATGATTGCTTGTTATTGCAGCGCTTGTTTTTCCTGCAAAAATATAAGGGTTTCTGGCGGTGAACACGCCCGGCCTCACACCTTTATTGATAATGATTTGCATTAAAAAATGCAAAATATTATCATTCTTAACACTATTTTACGTTTTTATACAAGCTGCCGGCCGCTTCGCCGGCGGCTTGGCTGTGGACGGGGCCGCGCCCGTTCGGCCGCGAAAGACATGGGTTCGCCGCAGGGATAAGCAACAGCAAGGCCGGGAAGGCCGCAGCGTCATGGTCTGTGTGAGTGTCGATGTAGGTTGTGTAAAAAAAAATCAAATTTTGTGCACCTCTGGGATGAAAGGAGAAGACATCTATGGGCAAGCATTTTGCGGCTCAACGGCATGAAAGCGTAGGAAACGGGGAAAAAGCGGGGTTGAAAGCCATTGGGGCGTTTTCCTCCGTATTTTTAGGGGTTTGTTCACTGGCGATCGGTAACGTCAACGCGGCGGAAACCAAGAGCAACGAAACCTACCAGGACGCGGAAACGCTGCTGGTTACCGGTGAGAAGGTCAAACGTTCCATTTTCGACACCGGCTCCAGCGTCGAAGTGTTCGACAGCAACCGCATCTCCTCTATGCCTAATGCGACACAGGTTCCCGATTTGCTGCGCATGACCCCCAACGTGGTGGATGTCGGCATCGGCAACGATCTGCCAACCGTGCGTGGCGTTGACGGCTCCGGCCCGACCACCGGTGCCGGCGCTTTCCTCAGCGGCACCAGGCCGCGCCTCAATCTGTCGTTGGACGGCCGTTCGCTGACCTATAACGAACAAGCCTACGGACCGCAATCGTTGTGGGATCTGGATCGCGTTGAAGTGTTCCGCGGCCCGCAAAGTTACATTCAGGGGCGCAACGCCATCGCCGGCGCCATCGTCATGGCCAGTAAAGACCCGACCTTCGAATGGGAAAGCGCCTTCAAGGGCGGGGCCGGCAATCAGCACTCCTCTCAACTAGCCGCCATGGCGTCCGGCCCGCTGGTGGAAGACCAGTTGGCGTTCCGTGTCAGCGTCGATCGCCAGCGCCGCCGTAGCGATGCTGACCTGCCGGCCTATGAACCGGTGGGCGATCCGCGTGAAGTGGAGGCCACCACCGCCCGCGCCAAGCTGCTGTTCAACCCGGCCGGTTTGCGCGATCTGACCACCAAGCTGACCTTTAACCACTTTGGCAGCACCGCACCGCAGAACGAAAGCCTCAACCCGCAGCCGCATCCTGCGAGTGCGCGTCACGACATCCGTCGGCCGGTGTTCAAAAGCAATGTGAACAGCGGGATCTGGGATCTGGCCTGGGAGGCCTCCGATGGCCTGGTGTTGGAAAACCGCGTTATCTATACCGATTTCAACATTAACCGCGCCACGGCTTATCAGCTGCCGTACGCCGACATCGGCGGTAAAGAGGTGCACGTAGAACCGGTGGTACGTTTCGGCGGCGCGGACAGCCGCCTGCACGGGCTGGCGGGGCTGCGTTATTTCCACGCCAAGCAGGATGAGTTCGTCAATATCTTCGGCGGCGCGACTTTTAAAGATAAAACCGACACTAACTCGGCCTTCGCTGAGCTGACCTATGCGCTGACGCCGCAGGTGGACGTGACTGCCGCCAGCCGTTTGGAACGCGAACATCGCCAACGCAATGGCGGCAGCAAGGCGGTGCGCATCGACTTCGACGAAACCTACACGGTGTTCCTGCCGAAACTGGACGTGGCCTGGAAACCGACGGACACCCAAACCTACGGTGCCAAGATCGCCCGCGGTTATAACGCTGGCGGTGCAGGCATTACTCTCAGCAGCCCGATCGTCAGTTACACCTACGGTTCCGAGTATGTCTGGAACTATGAGTTGTACACCCGCCATCACCTGAAAGACGCCAACGTGGTGCTGACCAGCAACGTGTTCTACAACGATTACAAAGACATGCAGCTGCCTTATTACCTGGGTGAAAATTCCAGCGTGATCCGCAACGCCGACAAGGTGGAAACCTACGGCGCGGAAATCGGCGCCACCTGGCAGCCGCGTTGGGACTTCGAGCTGTTCGGTAACGTTGGCCTGCTGAAAACCAAGATCAAAAAGTTCTCGGGCAGCGGCGTGGAAGGGCATGAATTGGGACGCGCGCCGGCTTACACCGCCAACATGGGCGCCAAATATCAGTTCCTGAAAGGGTGGGAAGTGAGCACTAACGTGGCGTTCTCGGACTCCTATTACTCGGCGTATGACAACGATTCGCGCGGGCGTATAGGTTCTTACTGGTCGGCTAACGCCCAGCTGGCCTACACCTTCGCCTATGGGCGCGCCACGCTGTTTGCGCAAAACCTGTTCGACTCCGAGCGTCGCATCATGGTTGGCGGCAACGATATCTACACCGCGACGCAGCAGCGCCCGCGCATGGTCGGCGCGGCGGTTGAGCTGAATTTCTAACGCTATCGCGATGATGGGGGGACGAATGTCCCCCGTTTTATGCGCTATCCCGGCATGGCCGGGCAGAGGAGATAACGCAGTGATCGGTGATTTTGACAGCATTCTGAGCGATGAAGAGGCCCAGCGGCTGGAGAGCGCGTTTCAGGCGCTGGGCGCGCCGTCGGCGAACGGCGAGCGGCCGGTAAGCGAAGCCGAAGAACGGGCATGGTTTGCCCATCTGCAGCAGGGTGACGCACGCGGGCAGCGGGCGATGGCCTGGCGCCTGACGGGAGAGGTAGATATCGCCCAACTGACGGCGGCGCTGCAAGCGCTGGTGCGGGAAACGCCGGGCGTGAACGTGCGTTACGTTTTTGATGACGAAAACGGTCTGGTTAAACGCGCTGCCTATTCGGCGCCGTTGCCGGTGAGCCTGCGTCAGGTGGCGGATGAACAACACGCCATTTGTCGTCTGCTGCAAGTGCAGGCGGCGCCATTTGAACTGGAAAGCGAAGCGCCGCTGCGCTGCCTGCTGTTGCTCACGCCTGCCGATGACGTGATTTTGGGCGTGGTATTGCATGACATCCTGGCGGAAGCGCTGCCGTGGCGCCATCTGCCGGCGATGCTGTCCGCCCGCTATAACGGAGATGCGATGCCTCTGCCTTTCGCGGCGGCGCCGGTCGAGCTGCCGGAAATCCCGGCGCCACAGCTGCCCTGGGCGCGCCAGGCGGTCTCGCTGCAGGATTACCGCAGCCCGGCGCAGCGTGCTGAAGCCTTGCCGCCGGTGGGCGCGCGCGTGGTCACACGCATTGATCGCTCGCTGTTGCCCGCCAACGACACACCGCGGGCCTTGCTGGCGGCGGTGGCGGCGCGGTTTGCCGAGTTCGTCGCCGCGCAGGCCGGTGGCCAAGCGGTGCAGCTGTGCGTGCCGGCCGCAGAAACGGCGGAGTGCGTCGGTCTGGAGCTGGGCCTGACGGCGGCGCCGCTGATGCGCCTGACCGTGCAGCATGGCGAGGGCGACATCGGGCAGCGGCTGCTGGCGCAGGCCGTGGCTGAACAGCCGGATCCGCAGCGGGCGCAGCTGCTGGTGGCCTGGCGTGACGATCTGGCTGCGGACTGGCGCATGGAAGGCGTTCACGCCGAACGCCTGTTGCTGCCGCCGCTGCATACGCCGTTTGAACTGGCGCTGCTGTTGGGCTTGCCGGAGGCAGAAACGCTGACGCTGGAGCTGGTCACCGACCCGCGCCTGTCTCCGCACGCGGCGCCTTTCCTGCTGGAGCAGTTCAGCGCGTTCCTGGCCGGGCAGCGAATTACCGTCGCATTGCCGGCGGCTGAATCCGCTTCCCCGGCGATGGCCGCGCCGGCGGCGAACAGCGACGTGGATGAAAGCGTTGCGCCGCTGATATTGCAGGAGTTCCGTGAGGCGCTGGTGGCACCGGAAATGACCCTGGATGAAGACTTCTTCGATCGCGGCGGCCATTCGCTGGTCGCTACCCGGGTGATTGGCCGCTTGCTGAGCCTGCATCAGATCGAAATCAACATTAACGATTTGTTCAGCCATCCGACGGCGCGCGGGCTGGCGGGCTACGCCAAACGCCTGAACGTCGCGCAGCCGAATGCCGCGCTAGCCACCGCCGACGATCATGAGGGGGCGCAGGCGCCGCTGTCGCTGGCGCAGGAATCGCTGTGGAAGGTGTATGAAGCCTTCGGCCATGACGAGATTTTCAACCTGCCGTTCTCTCTGCGCTTCTTCGATGCGGTGGACGAAACGGCGCTGCACCAGGCGTTTATCGACGTCATGACTCGCCATACCGTGCTGCGTTCACGCTTCGTCGAGCAGCAGGGGGAGGTGGTGCAGGTGGTGGTGCCGGCCGCAGAACTGCCGGATTATCAGTGGTTCCGCTTCTCTCACGAGACGCCGGCGGGTAATGCCGCCGCCCTGTTGGCCGACGCCGGCCAGCACCGGTTCGATCTGGCCGCCGAGCTGCCGCTGCGCGCCACGCTACTGCGAGATGCGGACAACGGCCAACAGCTGCTGTCGTTGCTGTTCCACCATGTGGTGCTGGATGAATGGTCGCTCAATCTGATGATGGATGAGCTGGGCGTCGCCTATCGCCATCGCGTCGTCGGCCAGGCGCCGCAGTGGAGCGGGCAGCCGCCGCAGTTCCATACCTTCGCCCGGCAACAGCGGGCCTCGGGAGTGCAGCAGCAACATCTGGACTACTGGCTCGATGCGCTGCGCGGCGCGCCGGTCGGCCAGCCGATCTTCCGGCAAGAAGCGTCCACCCACCCGGCGGTGCCGGCGCCGGCGGACGTCAACGGCGGCTGGCTTGAGTTCGAGGTCGATCCTGCCGTGGCGGAAGGCTTGTATCAGCTTGCCCGCCGCAACAACGCGTCGCTGTTCAACGTGGTGTATGCCGGGATTACCTCGGCGCTGCGCCTGCTGGGCGGCCCGGCGGATCTGCTGGTGGGCACCTCGACTTCCGGCCGTAACGACGCCGAGTTCTTCGATACCGTCGGCTATTTCACCACCGTGGTGGTGCACCGCGTGCGCTTCGACGAGGGGCTGACGGTGGCCGGATTGGTCAGCCAGGTGAAAAACACCATCAATGGCTCGCTGCCGTACACTGACATTCCGATCGATCTGGTGGAAGAAGGGCTGTTCGGCGTGGACGCCGACCGCAAGAACCACATGTTCGAAGTGTTTATCCAGATCCACAGCCGCATCAAGCTGAACGGCGAGTTCCGGCTGCAGGACGGCAGCGCGATCGCCTACCGTCAGGTGGAGCCGGAGAAAGCCGAATCGTTGCTCGGCCTGCAGTTTGAGGTGATGGAAGACGATCTGGCGGGGGCGAAATCCCTGCGGGTGATGATGACCTACCGCCAGGATCACTACAGCCGGGAGCAGGCCAATCTGATCGCCGACGGCGTTCAGCACGTCTTTACCCAGTTTGCGCAGCACATCGCTGGCGATATCGCTCTGGCGGCGCTGCCGCCCGGGCCGCAGGCATGACGTTGTTTCACTCTAACCGAAAGCATGATTTTCAAGGAGATAAAAGGATGTCTGGAACCCTAGCAACCCCGCGCGCGTTACTGTCGCTGCTGGTGGCGGCCTCTCTGGTGGTCGCCGGCGCCGCGCAGGCCGACGATGCCGGCATCAGACCGCAGGACATCAAGCGCCAGGCGTTGTCGTCGACGGTGGTGGAGATGGCCTACAGCACCTCGCAACAGGCGCTGTTCGTCAGCGCGCCGGATTGGAAGGAAGAGGCGCGCTCCCGCGTGCTGCGGCTGGATCCCAACACCCTGGCGATCAAGGCGGAGATCCCGCTGCAGGTGAAAGGCTTCGGCGTGGCGCTGAACGACGCGGGCAATCGCCTGTACCTGACGCAGGCCTTCAACGGCGAAGTCGGGGTGGTGGACACCACCACCAACCACGCGCTGGGCAGCATCAAGCTGCTGGACAAGGCGGTGCTGGAGCAGGCTTACAAGCAGGCGGGCATCAGCGGCAAGCGTCTGGATTTCCTGTTGGCGGAGCTGAAGAAGTTTAAAATCACCGAGGACTACCTGTATCGCCTCCGCGAGATCAAGTATGACGCGCAAAGCGGCCGTCTGTTCCTGCCGGGCCTGGGTTTCGGCGTCGACAGCGTGCTGTACGTGGTCGATACCAAGGCCGGCAAGCTGGAGAAAGTGATCCCGGGCTTCGGTTACAACGCGGTGGGCATCACGCTGGATGAGAAGGGCCGTCGGGTATTCGTTTCCAACATGCAGGGGCAGGTGATCACCCTGAACGCCGACACGTTGGCGATCACCGCCACGCACGAAGTGCAGGCCGATCAACTGCTCAACCTGGTGTATGACCCGGCGGGCAATCGCCTGCTGGGCGTCGATCAGGGCATCGATCGCGACGACTACCGCAACCATCATCTGGGGCACGACTACGTGAAGCGCAGCAGCGGCCACCGGGTATTTGCGCTGGATGCGGACAGCGGCAAGGTGCTGGCCAGCGAGCTGACGGATGAGGTGCCGATCGGCCTGTTGCTCGACGAGCGCAGCCAGCGGCTGTATGTCGCCAACCGCAAAGGGGTACGCGTGGATCACGGCGCCGGGACGCTGACGGTGTTTGACGCCAAAACGCTCAAGCGTCTGCAGACCGTGGATTTGCCGCCGCACCCTAACAGCCTGGCGCTGGATCCGAAAGGTGACGCGCTGTTCGTGACGGTGAAAAACGACGGCGCTTCCACCAAGGCCGGCAAGCCGGAAAGCGTGGTGCGTATTCAACTGCATTCCAACTAGCTGAATATAAAGATAAAAAAAGGGCGCCGCGGCGCCCTTTGTCGTTGGAACATGTCATCAGAAGTGGGTGTTGATGCTCATGTAATAGGTACGGCCCGGTTCGTTGTAGGTAGCCGCGCCCGCGCCGGCGATGTTGATCGCGCCGGTGTTCGGATCGCCCACGTTCTGCGCGTTGCCGGCGCGGAACTGGCGTTTGTCGAACAGGTTGTCGATGCCGGCGGTGAGGCTGACGTTTTTGGTCAGGTCATAGGTCGCGCTGGCGCCGACGACGGCGTAAGGGCTGACCTCGCGGGTTTCGCCGCCGGTGGCCGGTTTACCCTGGTAGTTGTACTTCTTCGGCTTCTGACGGCCGTACCAGGTCAGGGTGGACTGCATCGACAGATCTTGCGTGGCCTGCCAGCTGAGGGTCGAGTTGACGGTAAACTTCGGGATCACCGACAGGTAATCGCCGGTGGTCTTGTTCTTGTTCTCGATCATGTAGGTGGCGTTGTTGCTCCAGGTGACGGTCTCGCTGACCGGCACGTTCAATGAGCCCTCCAGCCCCTGCACCACCGCTTTCGGTACGTTTTCCCACTGATAGACCGCCGTGCCGGTGCTGCTGGTGGCGATGCGCGAGTTGCCCGCTTCGATCTTGTTGTGATAATCGTTGCGGAAGTAGGTCACGCCGGCCAGCCAGCCGTCGTTATGGAACTCCAGCCCGATCTCTTTGTTAACGCTGGTCTCCGCTTTCAGATCGTCGTTGCCGAGCAGGTAGCAGCCGTTTTTGGTATCGCTGCCGGCACATCCCTGGCCTTTGCTGTACAGCAGGTAGTTGCCGTTGGTCTGGAACAGCGTCGGGGCTTTATAGGAACGTGCGATGCCCATCTTCAGCGTGAAGTAGTCGCCCAGTTCCTGCGACAGGTTCAGCGCCGGGCTCCAGTTGTTGCCGGATTCCGAATGCAGATCGTAGCGCAGACCCGGCGTCAGCATGGTGGTGTCGGTCAGTTCAATGTTGTCTTCGGCGAACAGCGAGAAGATATGCGCGGAAGCGTAAGGGCTGCGCGTACCTGTGGTCATGCCGGGAATGGTGCCGCCCATCAGTGTTTGGCTGGTGGACGTGCCGTCTTTCATCCGCTGCTGGGTCCACTCGGTGCCCAGCGTGGCGGTTTGCGCGACGCCCAGCTCAAACGGCACGCTGACTTCGCTGTGCGCCAGGAAGTCGTCCAGCTTGGTGGTGCCGAAACCGGTGTTTTTGGTGTCGAAGATGCCTTCGGTGCCGCCGGCCAAGCCCTCGTTCAGGCGGGTGTTGCGGGTGCGTTCGAACTGCACGTAGTTGTTGGTGCTCACGCCGTTGTCCCAGGCGCCGCGATGGGTCAGGCCGAAGGTTTCACGGTAGATGCGGTTGGTCTCTTTGCCGTAGTTGCTCTGCACCAGGGCGTTGGTGTTGGTGTTCTGGGTATCGCCGGCGTACAGGTTGCCCTGGCGGCCATAGGCGTACTCGAACTCCAATGACTGCAGATGGGCGAAATCCCAGTGCAGCAAGGCGTCGATGTTTTTATCGACCACCCCCTCGCGCCCGGCCGGGACGCTGTTGGCGTAGGCGCCGACGCGTTCGGATTTATGCGATTCGTTAATGTCCCAGGCGTCGGCCTGCGTTTTGCTGTAGCCGCCGAACAGGCGGAAGCTCAGGGAATCGCTCAGCGGGCCGGACAGGCTGAAGTCGGTGCGCTTGGTGGCGCCTTCCTGCTTGTGCTGCGGCACGTTGAAGTAACCGTTCAGCGAGCCGTGCAGCGCATCGCCGGCTTTCTTGGTGATGATGTTGACCACGCCGCCCGCGGCGCCGTTGCCGTAGCGCGCTGCGGCAGGGCCGCGCAGCACTTCGATGCGCTCGATCATTTCCGGCGGCACCCAGGCGGTATCGCCGCGCGAGTCGCGCTCGCCGCGCCAGCCCTGACGCACCGAGTTGCGGCTGGAGGCCGGTTTGCCGTCGATCAGAATCAGGGTGTTTTCCGGGCCCATGCCGCGGATATCGATCTGGCGATTGTTGCCGCGCTGGCCGCTGGTGGAGTTGCCGGTCAGGTTAACCCCGGGCATGGTGCGGATCAGTTCGCTGATGTCGCGCGCCGGCGGGCGTTTTTTGATCTCGTCGGCGGTGATGGTGGACACCCCCGGCGCCTGCAGGTTCTGCCGGGCGGCGGTCACGACGATGGTGTCTTCGCCGCGCGGCTTTTTCTCCGTGGCGCCGCTGTTCTCTTCCGTGGTGGTGGTGTCGGTCTGCTGCGCGGCGTTGGCGAACGCGGACGCGCCCAATCCCAAGCCGATAAGAGTGGCTAAAGAATAACGTGATAGCTTGCTTTTCATCTGAGTGTCCTACCTTGCTGCCATCCCTCGCCGAATGGGGGGAAGGGCGGTTGTAGTTTTTGTGTAGTCGGAAATAGAAAATCGGCTGCGGCAAGGGATGCCATTGATGTATCCCCGATCCCTGTCCGTTGCGCGCAATACCAGCACGATCTCCAAGCCTTACACACTATTGCAAATGCAAATTATTATCAATAGTATTTGGCGTACAGTGCGTTCGGGCGGTGGCCGGCGATAGGGAAAAGTCGACGTTCCCGGTGCCGCCAACTACAAAATGGGTAGGCGTTGTGAATACAGAACTACAGTCAGAAAGCAGCAGATTATTGGCCAGCAGCAATGCGGGCAGTCCAGGATGGTGGTTGACGGTGGCACGACGCGGTACGCCATGGGTAGAACCGGCGGGTAACGGCCGGTGGCGCACCACCTTCTTCTGGCGCGATCCTCAGGGATGCGAATTGACCTCCGCCTACCGTCGCGTGTGGATCAACATTAACTGCCTGACCGACCATCATCAGCCGAATCCGCCGCAAAGCCTGCAGCGCTTGGCCGGTACCGACGTGTGGTACTGGCAGACCGAGCTGAGCGGCGCCTGGCGCGGCAGCTACTGCTTTATCCCCTGCTTTGACGAGCGGCCGCCGGCGTTCAGCGGCGACGATGCGCACGCCAACATGCACAACCTGCGTCACTGGTGGCACCAGGTGTTCGTCAGCGCTACCCCCGATCTGCTCAACCCTTATCGCTCCTGGCAAAGCGCCAGCGGCCACAGCGTCTCCGGTCTGCACATGCCGGATGCGCCGCCGCAGCCGGTATGGCGCTCGTTCGACGAGTATGAGATCGCCAGCGGGCGCTGCACGCCGCCACTGCCGGCGCGTTTGCAGCGCCATACCTGGCAGAGCGAACGCCTGGGCAACAGCCGCGACGTCTGGATCTACACCACCGGCGACAGCAAGCCGGCCGAGCGCCCGCTCGCGATCCTGCTAGACGGCCAGTTCTGGGCGAAGCAGATGCCGGTTTGGGAGCCGCTGATGCAGCTGACCCGCGAGGGGGCGTTGCCGGAAGCGGTGTATGTGCTGATCGACATCATCGATCTGCCGCACCGGGCGCGAGAATTAACCTGCAAGGACGATTTCTGGCTGGCGGTGCAGGAAGAACTGATGCCGCAGCTGGCCGACTGGGCGCCGCACAGCGACAAGCCGGCCGATACGGTGGTGGCGGGGCAAAGCTTTGGCGGCCTGGCTTCTCTGTACGCCGGGCTGCGTTGGCCGCAGCGCTTCGGCGCGGTGATCACCCAGTCCGGCTCCTACTGGTGGCCGCGGCGCGACATGCTGCAGCTGCCGAGCATTCCCGATGACGCCTGCTGGCTGATGCAGCAGGTAGAACGGCACGGCCTGGGCAACCACGGCGCGCTGAAGGTCTTTATGGAAGCCGGTTCGCAGGAAAAGCTGGTGCATCGGGTCAGCGGCGAAATGGCGGCGCGCCTGAGCGACGCCGGCCATCGGGTGCACTACCGGGTGGTGGAAGGCGGGCACGACGCGCTGTGCTGGCGCAGCGGCCTGACCGATGGGCTGCAGGCGGTATGGGCCTCCGCTTTCGCCACCGCTTATCCGGCATCGGCGACGGCAACGGCACGAGGAACACATGGTGGAAAGCCTGAATCCGTTCGATGATCAACAGCAGCGCAGCCTGGTGCTGCGCAACGTACAACAACAATACAGTTTGTGGCCGGATTTCCGCGCCATTCCGTCCGAGTGGACGATCGTCTTTGGCCCGGCGGCGCGCTCCGCGTGCGACGAGTGGCTGGAACAGCATTGGCAAGATATTCTGCCGGTCGCAGCACGCGAGGCGTGACCGGCGCCAGGTAATTACGGGAGCAATAAGCAGTGTCACACACCCCTAACTCTCTCAGCGGCCCGGCGCTTGCGGGCGAATGGCCGCTGGTCGCGGCGCAACCCGGCATCTGGGTCGCCGATCAAATCTCCCCGCATCGCAATGCCTACGCGGTGGCCCACGCCATCGAACTCAACGGCCCCATTGCCGTAGAGCCTCTGCTGCAGGCCATCATCCAGGGCCTGGGCGAGGTGGACATGCTGCGCCTGCGTTTTGCGGAACGCGACGGCGTGCCGGTGCAATGGCTGGACGACGCGCTGGCGGTGTATGAGCCGGAACTTGTCGATCTGACGACGTCGTCGGATCCTGAAGCCGCCGCGCGCGCGCTGATGGACATCGATCTGGCGAGCGATCTGCGCGCCGGCAGCGGCGCGCCGCTGTATCGCCATATGGTGATGCGTTTGGCGGATGACCGTTGGTTCTGGTATCAGCGCTATCACCATCTGCTGGTGGACGGTTTCAGCTTCACCGCCATCGCTCGCCGCGTGGCGGCGATTTATACCCACCTTTGCCGCGGCGATGCGCTGGAACCGACGCCTTTCACGGCGTTCAGCGACGTGGTGGCGGAATACCAGGCTTACCGGGAAGCGCCGGCCTGGCAACGCGACGCCGATTTCTGGCGCGAGAAAGCGCAGCAGCTGCCGCCGCCGGCCACGCTCTGCCCGCAGCCGCTGGCCGGGCAAACGCCCACGCCGCGCATCCATCGATTGGAACAGCGCTGCGATCCGCAGGCCTTCGCCGAACTGGTGCAGTGCGGCGCGCAGCAGAAGCTGAACGCCGCCGATATGGCGGTGGCGCTGGTGGCGTTGTGGGTGTCGCGTCTGAGCGGCCAACCGAGCTTCAGCGCCGGTTTTATCTTCATGCGCCGCACCGGATCGGCCGCCCTGTGCGCGGCCGGCCCGGTGATCAACGTGCTGCCGATGGAGATGCACCTCGAGCCGCAGGCCACGCTGTATGAGGCCGCCGCCCGCATCAGCCGCGAGCTGAAAACGGTGCGCCGCCATCAGCGCTACGACGCCGAACAGGTGCAGCGCGATCTGGGGCGCATCGGCGACGGCGAACCGCTGTACGGCACGGTCTTCAACTTCAAAATGTTCGATTACCAGCTGGATTTTGCCGGTATCGAAGGCATTACCCACGATCTGGCCTCCGGGCCGGTGCGCGATCTGGAGATTGCGCTGTTTATCGACGAACACCATCAGCTGAAGGTGGAGCTGCTGGCCAACGCCGAGCGTTACAGCCGTCAGGAACTGCTGGCGCATCTGCAGCGTTTGCCGCTGCTGCTGGCGCAGTTCGCCGCGCAGGCAACGTTGCCGATCGGCGAAGCCGACATGCTGACCGCCGACGATCATGCGCTGCTGGCGCGGGTCAACGACACGGCGCATCCGGTGCCGGCGGCCACGCTGAGCCAACTGCTGGCGCAGCAGGCGCAAATTACGCCGAACGCGCCGGCGTTGGCGGATGCGCATTTCAACTTCACCTACCGCGAAACGCGCGAGCAGGTCACGGCGCTGGCGCGCCAGCTGGTGGCGCAGGGCGTGCAGCCTGGCGACATCGTGGCGGTGGCGCTGCCGCGTTCGGTGTTCCTGTCGCTGGCGTTGATGGCGATCGTAGAAGCGGGCGCAGCCTACCTGCCGCTGGATACCGGTTATCCGGACGAGCGGCTGGCGATGATGCTGGAAGACGCCGAGCCCCGGCTGGTCATCACCAACCCGGCGCAGCAGGCGCGCTTCGCCGACAAGGGCGAAATCTTGCTGTATGACGCGCCGCTGGCGGCCGATCATGCCGCCGGGGTGGCGATCGCGGGCCCGACGCCGGATCATGCGGCCTATATCATCTTTACCTCCGGTTCCACCGGGCGCCCGAAAGGCGTGCTGGTCGGCCATCAGGCGATCGTCAACCGCTTGCTGTGGATGCAGCACCAGTATCCGCTGGGGGCGGACGACGCGGTGCTGCAGAAAACGCCATGCAGTTTCGACGTCTCGGTGTGGGAATTCTTCTGGCCGCTGATGGTCGGCGCCCGGCTGGTGATGGCGCCGCCGGAGGCGCACCGCGATCCGCAGCAGCTGCAACAGCTGATCGCGCAACACCGCATTACCACAATGCACTTCGTGCCTTCGATGCTGGCGGCTTTCGTGGCCGCACTGGACGACGACGCGGCGGTGGCGAACTGCGCCGCGCTGCGCCAGGTGTTCTGCAGCGGCGAAGCGCTGCCGGCGGAGCTGTGCCGCCTGTGGCAAAGCCGCACGGCAGTGCCGTTGCACAACCTCTACGGCCCGACCGAGGCGGCGGTGGATGTGACCTGGCATCCGGCCTACGGCGACGCGCTGGCGAAGGTGACCGGCGCTAACGTGCCGATCGGCCTGCCGGTATGGAACACCGGACTGCGCATTCTGGACGCGCGCCTGCGGCCGGTGCCGCCGGGCGTGGCGGGCGATCTGTATCTGACCGGCGTGCAGCTGGCGCACGGCTACCTTGGCCGGCCTGATCTGACCGCCAGCCGCTTTGTCGCCGACCCGTTCGGCGAGGGCGGACGGATGTACCGCACCGGCGACGTGGCGCGCTGGCTGCCGGACGGCGCGGTGGAATATTTGGGCCGCAGCGATGATCAACTGAAGATCCGCGGGCAGCGTATCGAGCTGAGTGAAATCGACCACGCCTTGCTGTCGCTGCCGGGCGTGCGCCAGGCGGTGACGCATGCGCTGGTGTTGCAGGGCACGCCGGTGGACGCCGGCGGCGATGCGCGCCAGCTGGTGGGCTATTTGGTGATGCAGCCCGGCGCGAGCTGGGATGCGGAAGTTTTGCGCGCGGCGCTGGCCGACCGCCTGCCGCCGCACATGGTGCCGGTGGCGTTGGTGGAAATGAGTGATTTGCCGCTGAGCGCCAACGGCAAGCTGGATCGCAAGGCTTTGCCGCAGCCGCAGGGCGGTGAGCGCAAGGTGGGGCGGCCGCCGCAGGCCGGGTTGGAAAGCGAGATCGCTGCGGTATTCGCCCGTTTGCTGCAGCGCGAGCAGGTGTTCGCCGACGACGATTTCTTCGCGCTTGGCGGCCATTCGCTGCTGGCGATGCGCCTGGCGGCGGAGTTGCGCCGCGATCTGGGCAAGGCGGTGTCCGTCGGCCAGGTGATGGTGGCGTCGCGCGTTGAGCAACTGGCCGCCTTGCTGGCGGAAGATCGCACGCAGGAAGAGGCCGATCGCAGCGGCTTCGACAGCGTATTGCCGCTGCGCGTCACCGAGGGGCCGACGCTGTTCTGTCTGCACCCGGCGTCCGGTTTCTCCTGGCAGTTCAGCGTATTGCCGCGCTATCTCGATCAGCACTGGTCGCTGGTCGGCATCCAGTCGCCGCGGCCGGACGGCCCGCTGGCGCTGAGCGAAGATATGGATCAGGTGGTGGATGCCCACTTGCAGACGGTGTTGCAGGTGCAACCGCACGGGCCGTATCACTTCATCGGCTACTCGCTGGGCGGCACGCTGGCGCAGGGCATTGCCGCCCGGCTGCAGGCGCGTGGCGAGCAGGTGGCGTTCCTCGGCCTGCTGGATACCTATCCGCCGGAGACCCAAAACTGGGACGTGATGCTGGACGACAACGTGTTGAAGGAAGTGCAGCGTGAGCGCGAGCAGTTCCTGGCGGTGTCGCAGGACACGCTCGATCCGGCACTGGGTGAGGCGCGCACGGTGATGTTCGACAACATTGAAGCCAACTACGCCGATTCGGTGCGGTTGCTGTCGCACACGCGGACCGCCCGTTTCCACGGCCAGGCGACGCTGTTCGTCGCCAAGCGCACGCTGCAGGACGGGATGGACGTGCAGCAAACCTGGTCGCAGTACGTCGATGCGCTGCAGGCGCACGAGCTGGACTGCGCGCACGTCGATATCGTTTCGCCGGCGTCGTTCAAAGTGCTGGGGCCGCTGCTGAACCGGATCTTGCGCACGCTGTAATTACGCCCTCATCCCGCCGCCAGGCACGGGTATTGTCCCGCGTTTGGCGGCGTTTCTTGCGGTCGCTCACAATTGAATATCAATGATTTTTATTATCATTATTGATTTCGTCATCTGTGCTAGCATAGCGCTCCGCAACTGCAGAATCCCCGTTTAAAGATGTGGTGAACAACCGATGAGTAGCAAACCCTCCATCCTGCTTGATTTCAGCCTGCTGAAAACCAACCGGGCTTTCCGCGCGGTATTCTGCGCGCGTTTCATCTCCATTGTGGCGCTGGGGCTGATGGCGATCGCCATCCCGGTGCAGATCCAGGCGCTGACCGGTTCCACCCTGCAGGTCGGGCTGGCGGTGACGCTGGCCGGCGGCGGCATGTTCGCCGGGCTGCTGATGGGGGGCGTATTGGCCGATCGCTATGAGCGGCGCCGGCTGATTCTATTTGCGCGCTCCACCTGCGGCGTCGGCTTCGTCGGCCTGTGCCTCAACGCCCTGTTGCCGTCGCCTTCGCTGGCGGCCATTTATCTGCTGGCGGTGTGGGACGGCTTCTTCGGCGCGGTGGGGGTGACGGCGCTGCTGGCGGCCACGCCGGCGCTGGTGGGCCGCGAAAACATCGTGCAGGCGGGCGCCATCAGCATGCTGACGGTGCGCTTCGGCTCGATTCTTTCCCCGGCGATTGGCGGCCTGGTGATCGCTCATATGGGCATCGCCTGGAACTACGGCCTGGCGGCGTTCGGCACCCTGCTGACGCTGTTGCCGCTGCTGAGCCTGCCGCAGCTGATGCCGCCGCCGCAGCCGCGGGAACATCCGCTGCGCGCGCTGGCGGGCGGTTTCGCCTTCCTGTTCCAGAACAAGGTGATCGGCATGGTGGCGCTGATCGGCGCGCTGCTGACCATGGCCAGCGCGGTGCGCGTGCTGTACCCGGCGATGGCGGAAAGCTGGCGCATCGACGCAGCCCACCTCGGTTATATGTACGCCGCCGTGCCGCTCGGCGCGGCCATCGGCGCGTTCACCAGCGGGCGCGTGGCACACGTGGCGCGCCCCGGTTGGGTAATGCTGCTGACGGCGATCGCGGCGTTCGCCGCCATTGGCCTGTTCGGTCTGATGCCGTGGTACAGCCTGGCGTTGCTGTGCCTGGTGGCGTTCGGCTACCTGAGCGCGCTGAACTCGCTGCTGCAATACGGCCTGATCCAGAGCCTGACGCCGGATAACTTCCTTGGCCGCATCAACGGCCTGTGGACGGCGCAAAACGTGGTGGGCGATGCGCTGGGCGCGTTGCTGCTGGGGGCGATGGGCGCCTTCATGCTGCCGGCGATGAGCGCCAGCGGTTTCGGCTTCGGCGCTGCGCTGCTCGGCATCCTGTTGCTGTTCGCCATGACCGGTTTGCGCCAGGTCACGCTGCACAAACCGGAGCCGCATAATGAGGCGCAACCAGCCAGCGAAAAGTAACGTCATGCGCTAATGCGACGCTGTGGGATCAAATAGCAATGCTTATCATCGGCATGCGTAAAACCCACAGCGTTTATGTCATGATTTCGAAATGAAAGAAGTGCTTACGTTTATTGACATAGCAAATATCGGCGAGTAATTTAGCGCGGAATTAACTCAAATGATAATCATTATTATATTGGTTATCACTTCAAATTATTGAGGGCGAAGCGATGGATACTGCCGTGAACGACATCAATCGAAAGGAAATGCAGGAGCGCGAAGAACACCGGTTCGCCGCTGATTTTTCTCCGGCGTCGGGCTTCTTCTTTACCTCCCCTTTCCGCAGCTTGACCACCACCGGTTGTTTCAGCCGCATTCGCCTGCCGGCCGCGGACGGCGCCGATCTGAACGGCGAGTTCCAGCGCAGCGTACGGCAGGCGTTTGCCGAGGCCCGCCAGGCCGGCATCAAAAAACCGCTGCTGTGCGGCGCCATTCCGTTCGATACCCGGCAGCCTTCGGCGCTGTTTATTCCCCAGCAGAGCCGCTGGTTCGATCGCGCCGCCTTTATGGCCGGCGTTAGGCCGGCGGCGGATGGGCCGGAGCTGGCCGGCGTAACGGAACTGCCGCCGCAGCAGCCGTTCATGAACATGGTCAGCGACGCCGTCGACGCGATGAAGGCCGGTGAGTTGGACAAAGTGGTCTTGTCGCGCCTGCTGGAGATCGAAACGCGCCAGCCGGTGGATCGCCATGCGCTGATGGCGCGCGTGATTGCCCAGAACCCGCACGGTTTCCATTTCCATGTGCCGCTGGAGCAGGGCGCGCTGTTGGGCGCCAGCCCCGAGTTGCTGCTGCGCCAGGACGGCGGCCGTTTCTATTCCAACCCGCTGGCCGGTTCCGCCCGGCGCGAGGCCGACCCAGAGCGCGATCGCGAAGTGGGAGAGCGGTTGATGGCCTCGGCGAAAGATCGCCACGAGCATCGCATCGTTACCGAAAGCATGCGTGACGTGCTGACCGGCCGCTGCCGCTACCTGAACGTGCCGCACACCCCTGAACTGTTGACCACCACGACGCTGTGGCATCTCTCCACGCCGATCGACGGCGAGGCGGCGTCTCCTGACGAAAATGCCCTGTCGCTGGCCTGCCTGCTGCACCCGACGCCGGCGCTGTGCGGCATGCCGACGGCCGAGGCGCACGCCTTGATCGGCAAGCTGGAGCCGTTCGATCGCGGCCTGTTCGGCGGCATCGTCGGCTGGTGCGACGACGAAGGCAACGGCGAGTGGGTAGTGACTATCCGCTGCGGCACCGTTGACGGCAACCGGGTGCGGCTGTTCGCCGGCGCCGGCATCGTGGAAGACTCTTCACCCGAATCTGAATGGCATGAAACAGGCACCAAACTCAGCACTATTCTGCGTGCCTTTGGTATAAATCAAGGATAACGACAAGATGAGCATTGCCTTTACCCCCTGGCCGGCGGAGTTCGCCAGCCGCTATCGCGAGCGCGGCTACTGGATAGACAAGCCGCTGACCGAGATCCTCGACCGCCAGGCCGACAACGACGCCCCGGCGATTATCGATGCCCAGGGCAGCCTGACCTACCGCGAGCTGCAGCAGCGCGCCGATCGTCTGGCGGCCGCTCTGCTGCGCCGCGGCGTAAAATCCGGCGATACCGCGCTGGTGCAACTGGGCAACGTGGCGGAGTTCTATATCGTGTTCTTCGCGCTGCTGAAAATTGGCGTGGCGCCGGTCAATGCGCTGTTCAGCCATCAGCGCAGTGAACTGAACGCCTATGCCGAGCAGATCAAACCGGCGCTGCTGATCGCCGATCGCCAGCACGGGCTGTTTGCCGACGATCAATTCCTGAACGCCTTCCGCGCTGCGCATCCTTCGCTGCGCGTCGTGGCGCTGCGCAGCCAGCCTGAGGGCGAGCTGGCGCTGGCCGCCTGGCTGGACGAAGCGAGCGACGGTTTTGTCGCGCAGCCTTCCGCGGCCGACCAGGTGGCGTTCTTCCAGCTTTCCGGCGGCAGCACCGGTACGCCGAAGCTGATCCCGCGCACCCACAATGACTACTACTACAGCATTCGCCGCAGCGTGGAGATCTGCCGTTTCGACGCGCAGACCCGCTATCTGTGCGCGCTGCCGGTGGCGCACAACTACCCGATGAGTTCGCCGGGCGTGCTGGGCGTGTTTTATGGCGCCGGACGGGTGGTGTTCGCCGCCGATCCGGACGCCGGACAGTGCTTTCGCCTGATCGAACAGCATCAAATCAACGTGACGGCGCTGGTGCCGCCGGCGGTCACGCTGTGGCTGCAGGCGATCGAAGAGTGGGGCGGCAATGCCCAGCTCGCCAGCCTGAAACTGCTGCAGGTGGGCGGCGCCAAGCTGGGCGAAACGCTGGCGGCGCGCATTCAGAACGAAATCGGCTGCCAACTGCAGCAGGTGTTCGGCATGGCGGAAGGGCTGGTGAACTACACCCGGCTGGACGACGACGAGCGCCACATTCTGACGACGCAAGGGCGGCCGATGTCGCCGGACGACGAGGTGTGGGTGGCGGATGACGACGGCAATCCGTTGCCGGCGGGCGAGGTTGGGCGGTTGATGACGCGCGGGCCTTACACCTTCCGCGGTTACTACCAGAGCCCGGCGCACAACGCTGACGCCTTCGACGCCAACGGTTTCTATTGCTCCGGCGATCTGATCAGCATCAGCGAAGACGGTTACATCACCGTGCAGGGGCGGCAAAAAGACCAGATCAACCGCGGCGGGGAGAAGATCGCCGCCGAGGAGATCGAGAACCTGTTGCTGCGTCATCCGGACGTGATCAACGCCGCGCTGGTGTCGATGCCGGATGCGCTGATGGGGGAGAAGAGCTGCGCCTATATCATCGCCAACGCGCCGCTGAAGCCGGTGGTGCTGCGCCGCCACCTGCGTGAGCAGGGCGTGGCGGACTTCAAGCTGCCGGATCGCTTTATTCAGGTGGACAGCCTGCCGCTGACCCCGGTCGGCAAAGTGGACAAAAAACGGCTGCGCCAGCAACTCGACGCGCAACTACAGACTCAGGCTCAGGGAGATTAATCGATGGCCATTCCAAAACTTAATGACTACGCGCTGCCGACGGCGGACGAACTGCCGCAAAATAAAGTCACCTGGCAGGTGGAGCCGCAGCGCGCCGCGCTGTTGATCCACGATATGCAGCAGTATTTCCTCAACTTCTGGGGCGAGGATAGCGCGCTGATTAAACAGGTGGTGGAGAACATCGCCAACCTGCGCCGCTACTGCAAGCAGCAGGGCATCCCGGTGTTTTATACCGCACAGCCGAACCAGCAGAGCGATGAAGATCGCGCGCTGTTGAACGACATGTGGGGGCCGGGCCTGAACAAACACCCTGAGCAACAGGCGGTGACTGCCGCGCTGGCGCCGGACGAAGACGACACGGTGCTGGTGAAATGGCGCTACAGCGCCTTCCATCGCTCGCCGCTGCAGGAGATCCTGCAGGAGTCCGGCCGCGATCAGCTGATCATCTGCGGCGTGTATGCGCACATCGGCTGCCTCACCACCGCTATCGACGCCTTCATGCGCAACATCCAGCCGTTCATGGTGGCCGACGGCCTGGCGGACTTCTCGCGCGACGAACACCTGATGGCACTGCGTTACACCGCCGGCCGCTGCGGCCGGGTGGTGACCACCGCGTCTCTGCTGCCGGCGGCCGGCATCGCCAGCATCGACGCGTTGCGTCAGCAGATCCTGCCGCTGCTGGACGAAGACAGCGAAGACATGGGCAACGATGAAAACCTGATCGATTACGGGCTGGATTCGGTGCGCATCATGGAACTGGCGACCCGTTGGCGCAAGATCCGCAGCGACATCGACTTTATCGCGCTGGCGCGCAACCCGACCATCGACAGCTGGTGGGCGCTGCTTTCCGAAGAGAAAGCCTGATTTTAATCACGAGCAGAGGGCGGCCGTTCGGCCGCCCTGTTGGCTCTATAAGGAGATTTTGATGAATACTTTGATCACCAAGGGAAAACGTGCGGCATTTCCGCTGATGCTGCTGTCTACGCTGCTGTTCTCCAACACCTTGCTGGCGCAGACCGCGCCGGAAGTACTGCGCAAGCCGGTCGGCAAGGGCGCCTATGAAATGGCCTACAGCCCGAGCGAGAACGCGCTCTACCTGGCCACCTCGCAGAGCCGCAAGCTGGACAAGGGCGGCATCGTCTACCGTTTGGATCCGGCCACGCTGGACGTGACCCAGATTATCCATAACGACATCAAGCCGTTTGGCGCAGCCGTCAACGCCAAGACCGGCACGCTGTTCTTCGGCAACACCGTCAATAACTCGGTGACCGCCATCGACGCCAAGACCGGCGACGTGAAAGGCCGCTTGGTGCTGGACGCGCGCCAGCGCTCCGAGACCGTCAAGCCGCTGGCGCCGCGCGAGCTGGTGGCGGATGCCGACAGCGATACCCTGTACATTACCGGGCTGGGTGAATCCAGCGTGGTGTGGGTGGTGGACGGCAAGGATCTGACCCTGCGCGCCACCGTGACCGACACCGGCAAATACGGCACTGGCCTGGCGCTGGACGCCGCCGCCAAGCGCCTGTACGTCACCAACGCCGACGGCGAGCTGGTGACCATCGATACCCAGAGCAACAAGGTGCTGTCGCGCAAGAAGCTGGATGAGGCTAAAGAGCACTTCTTCCTGAACCTCAGCCTGGATACCGCCACTCACCGCGCCTTCATCACCGATTCCAAGCAGCCGCAGGTGCTGGTGGTGGACACCCGCAACGGCAACATCCTGAGCAAGATCGACGTGCCGGAATCGCTGGCGGTGCTGTTCAACCCGGCGCGCAATGAAGTTTACGTGACCCACCGCCAGGCGGGCGAAGTGAGCGTGATCGACGCCAAGAACTACAAGGTGCTGAACACCATCAAGACGCCGACCCACCCGAACAGCCTGGCGCTGTCGCCGGACGGCCAGACGCTGTATGTCAGCGTCAAGCAGGCTTCCAGCCGCGAGAAAGAAGCGACCGCGCCGGACGACGTGATCCGCGTAGCGCTGAAATAATCCCTCGCTGGTTAAGCGCACACCGAACAGGCGAAGCGGCGACGCTCCGCCTGTTTTTTTTCGCCGTGCGATCTGCGGTATAAAGAGGGGATTGCATTATTGACCCGAAGGAACGTTGGATATGCCCGTCTCACGCTCTCCGCTGTTGTTGTCCATTATCACCTTGCTGCTGCTGGCCGCGCTGATCCACAGCGGCATCAGCCCTTACGATCGCACCACCTGGCTGATGGAGGTGGCGCCGGTATTGATCGTTTTGCCGCTGCTGTGGCTGAGCCATCGCCGTTACCCGCTGACGCCGCTGCTCTACACGCTGATTTTCTTCCACGCGCTGATCCTGATTTTCGGCGGCATGTACAGCTACGCCCGCGTGCCGCTGGGGTTTGAGGTGCAGCAGTGGCTGGGGCTTAGCCGCAACCCATACGACAAACTGGGGCATTTCTTCCAGGGGTTGGTGCCGGCGCTGGCGGCGCGCGAGATCCTGCTGCGCGGCGGTTATGTGCGGGGCCGCAAAATGCTGGGCTTCATGGTGTGCTGTATCGCGCTGGCGATCAGCGCGGTGTATGAGCTGATCGAGTGGTGGGCGGCGCTGGCGCTGGGCCAGGGCGCCGATGAGTTTCTCGGCACCCAAGGCGACCCGTGGGACACGCAGTCCGACATGTTCTGCGCCTTGCTCGGTGCGATAGCCGGCCAGTGGCTGTTCGGTGGTTGGCAAGATCGGCAACTGCGGCGTTTAAAGGCGTAAGCCCGGCGGCGGTTGGGCCTGGTGAAAATAGATATTTCTCGTGCCGCCCGGTATTTGCCGGGCGGCATTTTTAATGCCGACATGATAAAACAACAGCTATCAGTTAAATATTTTGTACTCTGTAATAAAGCGCAATGTTATTTCCTATATTTATGTTTAATTAGTTTTTTATATGTTTTTATAAGAATTTTCTTAACCCATGCCGTGTGCTAGTATTCCCGTGTTTAACAAGGGCTAATTAGTATTGATTAGTTTTTTGAGCGGGGAATAATGAGATACATTATTAATAATAAGATTAAATATCATGAAGATAGATCAGAACTGGTGGATCTCGACGCTGAGCTGCCGCCTCAACCGCTCACCGCCACGTTGAACCGCCTGCTGTCCGCGTTGGTCAGAAACAATAACCTTGTGATCTCTCGCGATACCTTGCTGACACAGGTATGGGAAGCGCACGGCCAGGTGGCCTCCGGCAATAACCTCAATAACACCATTTCCATTCTGCGCAAGATGTTCGCCGCCCTGGGCGAGGACGACATTATCGTCACGTTGCCGCGCCAGGGATTCATGTTTACCGCCGCTTCGTTGAAGACGACGGACAGCCAGGCGGAAGGCTTGCCGCAGGCGGAGACGCCAGCCACGGTGGCTGAGGGCGTATCTTCGGGGGCTTCGAGACGCCTCGCTCGCCTTAAGCGTTTTGGGTTGGCCGCTTTGCTGCTGCTGGCAACGGGGAGCGGGGTATGGGCCTGGCAGGATGCCGGCTATGCGCCGCTGAGTTCGGTAAGCGTCGGGAAAATCGGCAAATGTGACGTCAGGTTTGTGACTTCCTATCATAAGCCTGTTTCTGGGCAGGTGGATTTGACGCATTTGCAAAATATGCTGGCGCAAAGAAAATCAGATCGATGCACGGAACCGGCGACGTTGCTTTATTACGATAGCAAATCGGTGTTGTCTGATGCCATTGGGCGAGTCAGAACGTCTTACTACTATTATTGCCCACAGAACGCGATAGCTACGGGCCAAATGCAATGCGAGAACTACTATGAAGACCGCGCTCAGTAAGCGCTTTTGGCGTTATAGCTACGCTCTGTTGAGTCTCGTGGCGGTGTTAGGCTGTGGCATTTCCGCGTATTTTCTGTTTCTCAAACCGGGGATGCCCGAGTGTCGGGCGGTGCTGTACATGAGCGATCAGATATCCGATAAGTTGATACAGCGGGTTTTGTTGCTCAGCGTAGTGCCGGATGGGCCCCGAAAGGCGACTTTGTTAGTGAATGGCAGTCTGTTTGATGGTGACAGGCGTTATGTCATTGATCGGATTTTAGTGGTCGACTATCAGAAACAAGGGAGTAACTACAGGCTGCATTTGAAAGAGACAATAAGAAAGCCTTTGGATAATTTGGAGAAAGAAGACTTTAATCGACGATTGCCGATGTCCGCACCGGTATTCCATTGGCGGATAGAGCGAGTTGATCCGCGGCACTATCTTTTTACTGGTAACAATGCCCCATTTTTTGTTTGTGCCACTGCAGCTTGAAGGCTCCCCCGGCGTGCCGGGGGCATTTGTTTCGTTGGCCCTGGGGATAAATGGCGCAAGGTTAAGGCTGTTTATTATTGATGTAATTGTTAATACAAGGGCTATTACTGGCTCGCGGACAATAGGTTAACCATTGCTCTTCTTTTTCGGCGCTGTCATTACGCATGTTGTCATAGTAATAGACATCCGCCTGATATTGACAGTTGAATCCAGCCTGCCGTATCTCTCGCTTAATGCTTGCCAGGTCGCCGCTGCCTAATCGCATGGTATAGATTTGGCAATTTTGCTCATTGCCCAGCGGATAAACGCTGATGCGCGTGCTGTTTTGATAAAGCACAATCGCGGCAAACGGCACTAAACAAGCGGCCATAATCATAATTAAACGCTGCGCCGAGCGACGAAAGTTAGGCAACCGAGCCTTCGGTGGCGGCGTTGAGGCTATTTCGGTTTCGCTATAATCATTACTTTTAATCTCATCTGTTTTTATATCCATCTGTTGAATGCTTAAGGCATTAAATTTGAACCCCTGACGGGGATAGGTGACAATAATATCCTCCGCGCCGAACTGCGCCAATGACTTGCGTAAGCCGGAAACGTAATTATTCAGGTTGTTATTGGAGGCTTTCAGCCCATGTTCAACCCAAACGTCATTAAGCAACCTCTCTCGTAGCAGCAGTTTGTCGTTATTACGAATAAACAACGAAAGCAATCTGCTGGTCGGTTTAAGTAAAGCTACTTTATTGCTGGCATTATCGATATGCATCAATGTGCCTTCCTCCTCGTTATAGAGGATGCTCTCATTTATAATGAAAATCATTTCATTTACCCGTCAACTTTCCTGTCGAGAGATTATTCTGAGACCTGCTTGCGCTTTTTTCAATCCCTTGGGGTGGTGGTAAATAGGATTTTTCTCTCTTTCTCTATAATTGGTGTGAAATAGTTGTATGCATACAAGTGAATTAAAATAAATATAGATAATTAAATGATAATTCTTGGCATTAAAATCTATATAAATGAGTTTAATTTATATAATAAACTGTGTTTTTGTATTTTTACGACATAACATTCCATTTTTGTAATGGGGAGTGTAAATTTGTTTCCACTGATACGGGGTGCGGAAACGCAACGTATTAGCCACGGAAGCTACGCCCAGAAATAATACGGTGCGTTGAAGATGTGACTCTAAGGATTTAATTTTCTCCACTACTTACTAAGGAATGTAAGGGATCTCTATGAAACTGAATAAAATCATGCTGGCCGCCGTTATGGCTTTTGGTGTTTCTTCTCTGGCTAACGCGGCAGACCAGGGCCACGGTAAAGTGACCTTCTCGGGTTCTATTATCGACGCGCCTTGCTCTATCTCTCCTGAGTCAATGGATCAGACCGTTGAATTGGGTGCGATCTCTAACGTGGCGTTGAAAAACGGCGGTAAATCTACCCCGCGCAACTTTGATATCAAACTGGAAAACTGCGAGCTGACAACTGCTGTTCCTGGCAAGAACAACACCGTTTCTCTGACCTTCACCGGCGCCGTTTCCGCCATTGACAGCAAGCTGCTGGGCATTACCGGTACTGCTAAGGGTGCGGGCATCGCTATCACCGACGGCTCCGGCAACGACATCGTGCTGGGTACGAAAACCAATGCGCAAACGCTGCAAAACGGCGCCAACACCCTGAGCTTCGCCGCCTACCTGCAGGGCGTTAATGCTTCTACCGGGGTTGTTCCTGGCGAATTCCAGTCTGTTGCCGACTTCACCCTGGCTTACCAGTAATCATTCTCCCAATGATGGACGTCTGATTATCGGGCATGCGGGATCACCCGCATGCCATTTAGACCCCGTTACTTCACAGGGAAGGAAGAGAACATGATGAGACAAGGAACGGTGGCACCTTGCCTATTGTGCGCGTTGTTAGGTTTTAGCTCACAGGCTATTTCTGCCTCGCAGGGCTGGGGGCGCGTCAATATGCAAGGAGCTATTCTCGATACTGCCTGCGCCATTGCCACAGAGAGTCGCGAACAAACAATCAATATGGAAATGGTTCCTTTCGCCGATATTATTCGCGACGGGCAGGGGCGGGCGGTGCCGTTCAGCATTGAATTAGTGAATTGCGTACTGGAGCGAGCAGATAAAACGCTGCCGGACTGGAAACAATTTCAAGTCACCTTTGACGGTTTTGCCGACGGTGAATTATTCGGTGTAAAAGGCGAGGCTTCAGGAATAGCACTGAGAATCACTGATGCCGCCGGAAATATAGCCAGGCCGGGTGCGCCTATGCCGCCAATGAATATTATTCCGGGAAGTTATCGCCTGAATTACGCCATGACGTTAATCGGCAATAACCAGCCACTAAAAGCGGGTGACTATTTCTCCGCGGTGCGTTTCAAAATGGATTACTACTGAGGCGAGCGTTATTTACAAGGACTCTAATAAATAAAAGGTTGTGGACATGATGTTTTTGCCTGCAGGGAAGCCGTTTCGTTTTCATCTTCTGAGCACCGGTGTGGCGCTGGCGCTGGGGAGCGTCTGGGCGCCTGTCGCTAACGCGGAGGAGATTCAGTTCAATACCGATGTGCTGGACGTCAACGATCGTAAAAATATCGATCTGAGCCAGTTTTCGCGTGGCGGCTTCATTATGCCCGGCAGCTACAGCATGGTGGTGCACGTCAACAAGAACGATCTGCCGGAGCAATCGGTGGCGTTCTATGCTCCGGACGACGATGCCAACGGCAGCCGCGCCTGCCTTACGCCAGCGCTGGTCGAGCAGTTGGGCATTAAGGACGACATGCTCAAAAAGCTGACCTGGTGGCGTGAGGGGGCCTGTCTGGACGAGGCCAGCCTGCCGGGGATGGAAATGCGTGGCGATCTGGCCACCTCGGCACTGTACCTGAACATCCCCCAGGCCTACCTGGATTATGTCTCGGAGGATTGGGATCCGCCGGCGCGCTGGGACGAAGGCATTCCCGGCATGCTGCTCGACTACAACCTGAACGCGCAGACACAGCGCCAGCTGAAATATGGCACGCAGGATTACAGCCTGAGTGGCAACGGTACGGCGGGGGCTAACCTGGGTGCCTGGCGGCTGCGTGCCGACTGGCAGGCGAACCTGCGCCACCAGACCGGTTCCGGCCAGCCGACGGACAAGCGGCTGGACTGGAGCCGTTATTACGCCTATCGGGCCGTGCCGGCGCTGCGTTCCAAGCTGACTCTGGGTGAAGACTATCTGGACTCCGGGGTGTTCGACAGCTTCCGCTTTGGTGGGGTGAGCCTGCGTTCCGACGACAGCATGTTGCCGCCCAACCTGCGCGGTTACGCGCCGGAGGTAACCGGGGTGGCGAAGAGCAACGCCAAGGTGACCATCAGTCAGCAGGGCAGGGTACTGTATGAAACCACCGTAGCCGCAGGGCCATTTCGCATTCAGGACCTCAACGATGCGGTCTCCGGTGAACTGGACGTGCGGGTGGAGGAGCAGGACGGCAGCGTGCAGGAATTCAAAATGAGCACCGCCAGCATCCCGTACCTGACGCGGCCCGGTTCGCTACGTTACAAGCTGGTGGCGGGTAAGCCGTCGGACATGGATCACCGTTACCAGGGGCCGATGTTCGGCACCGGCGAATTCTCTTGGGGGGTGAGCAACGGTTGGTCGTTGTATGGCGGTACGTTACTCGGTGGCGACTATAACGCACTGGCGCTGGGTATCGGGCGTGATCTGTTGCTGCTGGGGGCGCTGTCATTCGACGTTACCCAGTCGCGCGCCAAACTGCCGTACAACGACGAGACGCTGAGCGGCGGTTCGTACCGCCTCAGCTACTCGAAAAGCTTCGACGAGCTGGACAGCCAGGTGACCTTCGCCGGCTACCGCTTCTCGGAACAGAACTTTATGAGCATGGGCGAGTACCTGAACGCCCGTAGATACGGGCAGCGGTACGGCAGCAGCAAGGAGATGTACACCATCACCTACAATCAGCAGCTGCGCGATCTGGGATTGAGTGCCTACCTCAACTACAGCCACCAGACCTATTGGGACCGGCCGGCCAACGATCGTTACAACCTGACGCTGTCGCGTTACTTCGATGTGGGAAACATCAAGAGCTTGAGCCTGTCGCTGTCGGCCTACCGCAACCGCTACAACGCGCGCAATGACGACGGCATGTATTTGGGGCTCTCGGTGCCGTGGGGTAATGGCACCACGCTGAGCTATAACGCCACGCTGAACCGTGACGACAATACCCACCGTGTGGGGTATTACGATCGCATCGACGATCGCAGCAACTACCAGATCAGCGCCGGCGGTTCGCGCAGCGGCGCTAATCTGAGCGGCTACTACAACCGCGACGGTGATTTGGCACGGATGAGCGCCAACGCCAGCTACCAGCAGGACCGCTACAGCGCATTCGGCCTGTCGGCACAGGGCGGCATGACGCTGACTGCGGAAGGCGGGGCGCTGCACCGCACCAGCAGGGCGGGCGATACTCGATTGTTGCTGGATACCGAAGGCGTGGCCGGGGTGCCGGTACGCGGCTACGGCAGCGCGGTGGCGAGCAACCGCTGGGGCAAGGCGGTGGTGACGGATATCAACAGCTACTACCGTAACAACGCCAGCATCGATCTGGACAAGCTGGGCGACAACGCCGAAGCGATTAAATCGGTGGTGCAGGCGACGCTGACCGAAGGCGCCATCGGTTACCGCAAGTTTGCGGTGATCGCCGGGGAGAAGGCGATGGCCGTGATCAAGCTGGCGGACGGCAGTGAACCGCCGTTCGGCGCGACAGTGCTGAATGCCCGTAAACAGGAGACCGGTATCGTCAACGACGGCGGCAGCGTCTACCTGAGCGGCATCAACGCCGGCGAGCGCATGACGGTGCGCTGGGACGGCGCCGTGCAGTGTGAGGTGCAAATGCCGACGCCGCTGCCGGCTGAGATGTTGGCGACGAATTTACTGCTGCCGTGCCGGGCATTAAGCGCCGGTGCGAACGGCGAAGAACACTGAATTGAGGAGTTTTTATGATGAAGCAACGTAATGTTATCGGTCTGTTGGCCACGACCACTTTATTGGCCGGCGTCCTGGCACCGACGGCGCAGGCAGCCATCGCATTGGACCGTACCCGAGTGATCTTCGATGGCAGCGTGCAGTCGGTGAGCCTGAGCGTGAGCAATCAGAACAAGCAGCTGCCGTACCTGGCCCAGGGCTGGCTGGAGGATGAGCAGGGCAACAAGATCCAGAGCCCGCTGACGGTACTGCCGCCGGTGCAGCGCATCGAACCGGGCAAGCCGAGTCAGGTGAAGATCCAGGCGCTGCCGGCGGCGAAAATGCTGCCGCAGGACCGCGAGACGCTGTACTACTTCAACCTGCGCGAGATCCCGCCGAAGAGCAACAAACCGAACTCGCTGCAAATTGCATTGCAGACGCGTATCAAACTGTTCTACCGCCCGGCGGCGATCGCGCCGGAACGCAACGCGGCGCCGTGGCAGGAACAGCTGACGCTGAGCAAGCAGGGTGACAAGTACATCGTCAACAACCCAACGCCGTACTACGTCACTATTGTAGATGCCGCCAGTCGCAAGGGCGTTGAAGGTGCCAAAGGCTTCGAGCCGTTTATGGTGCCGCCGAAGGGTAGCACGCCGTTAACGGTAAGCGCGGGCAGCGTGGGCAACAGCCCGGTGCTGACCTACATCAACGACTACGGCGGCCGGCCGCCGCTAAGTTTCAACTGCAGCGGCAGCGCCTGCACGGTGGTGCCAGAGAAGAAGGCGGCGGAGTAATACGCCAGGGCGTTGAGCGGGAGGAGGCGGCATGAAGAGCAAGCGACTGGGATGTGTGCTGGCGCTGGTGGCAGGGATGGCAGCCGGATCGGTGATGGCGGCGGACAATATGTTGTTTCACGGTGCGCTGGTGGCGGAGCCTTGCACGCTTAAACCGGGAGATGAGGACATCCGTTTGGATTTTGGCACGGTCATCGACAAGTACCTTTATGCCAATGGCCGTACGCCGACCAAGCCGTTTACTCTGACGTTGCAAGATTGCGATCTTAGTCTCGGTCAAACGGTAAAGATAACCTTCAGCGGCAATAAGAGTCTTGAATTGCCTGACCTGCTGGCGCTGGATGGCGGCAGCCAGGCCAGCGGTATCGCATTGGGGTTGGAAACGGCGGAAGGTAAGCCGGTGGCGCTCAATAAGCCCAGTCAGGAGATGACGCTGGCCAGCGGCAGCACTAGCCTGGCCCTGCAGGTTTATGTGCAGGGTGAGCCGACGGCGCTCGCACAAAAGAGCATCGGTCTCGGCGCATTTTCCGCCGTCGCCACCTTTGGCCTGGAATATGAATAAACCGACAAGGAGAACGGCGGATGGCAGGTAAAGGATTGATAACGGACGACAGGCGGCAGCTGTGTGCCGAGCTGCGCTACTACGCGGTGCTGGGCGGGTTGGCGCTGATGGCGCCGCTGAGCCTGACCGCGCTGCTGTGGTTGTTGCCGGCGGCGCAGGCGGTGGACAACTGGGAAGTAGAGGGGGCTAACGGTGTGCTCTACGTGCATGGTTCGTTGGCGGTAAATGCCTGTCGTCTGGAGATGGACAGCGCGCGGCAGGACATTGCTCTGGGCGAAGTGACTACAGGGCGGTTGGCCCAGTTGGGCGATCGCGGCACATCGGTGCAGTTTGAGCTGCGGCTGCGCGACTGTCTGAACTCTCGGGCTGCCAGCCGGGATGAACGAACCGGAGCGCTGAGTTGGGCGGCGGATCAGCCTGCGGTGCGGGTGAGCTTTAAGGCGCCGGCCGATAAAGATGATTCGCACCTGGTGAGAGTGGCGGGGGCCACGGGGTTTGGCCTTCGACTGTTGGATCAATACGGCCGGGATGCCCGTTTAGGCAGCAGAGGGGCGCCGCTATGGGTAAAGCCGGGTACCGACGTTTTAACCTACACGATTATTCCTGAACGTACGCTGTCGCCGCTAAGAGCTGGAGTTTATCAGGCAAGAATAGATTTTAACCTTAGTTATGACTAAGCACGGTGGAAATAGCGTGCCCAATGCGGCGGAACAGGCAAGGAGGACATGTGAAGACGCGTTTAAGTAGAAGAGAGCTTTCTTGCCTGCTGATGTTCACGGGCATGCTATGGGGGGGCAATGGCAATGCAGAAACACCGATAACGGTTAAAGTGACGATTATGGCGCCATTGCCCTGCATATTGAACGAGAAGCAGCAGATATACGTGAATTTTGGCGACGAGATCATGACCACCCGTATTGATGGGGATGCATATCGCAAGAAAATAGATTATAGCCTGAAATGTGATGAGCAGGCTAAGAACGCCATGAAGCTGCAAATTAAAGGGGATGGTGCGGTCTATGACGGCACGGTATTAAGAACCAGCAGGGATGGGTTAGGGATCGCCTTTGAACAGCAGCAGCCGGGAAAGAAGTTGCCGATCAACAGCTGGGTGAATTTTAACTATCCCAATCTTATCGATCTCTATGCGGTGCCGGTAAAAAAGAGTGGAGCCGATTTAAAAACGGGAGAATTTACCGCTTCCGCCATGCTGTATGTCGATTATCAATAGCAAGGATAAGAGATGAATAAGAACGTGACAGCGGTTTATTTATTTTTGTTGGTAGCGCCATATGTCTCCCTTGAGGCTGCTGAAGGGGTAAACATGACGTTTCGCGGCGGGCTTATTGCTCCGCCGCCCTGCACGATTAACGGCGGAAAAAAAATTGATGTCGATTTCGGTGACCGGGTGGGGGTGAATAAGGTTGATGGGAAGAATTATCGCCAGACTATTGATTATAGCATCACCTGTGAACGCGGCGCTTTGCCCTGGCAAATGACGTTGACGTTAAAGGGTGGCGTCAGCTTTGAGCGCGCCGCGCTACAGACCAATAAACTCGATCTCGGCATCCGAATTTACCAAAATAATACGCCATTTATTATCAATACGCCGTTAAACATTGTACCCGGTGATTTACCGCTGCTGGAGGCGGTACCGATAGCCAAGCCGGGCTCGACGTTGATCGAGGGCGCGTTTTCCGCCACGGCGACCTTACAGGCTGATTATCAGTAAGGGATTTTTCTTGCGGTAGGCCTCTTATATTACTAGGTGTCAGTTAAATTTCATCTTGTAATCAATGATAAGCGATATTCTTTGTATTCACTAATTTATATGATTTTGTGAGGGCTTATGAAAAAGGTCGTAAGATGCATTATTATGCTAAGTACGCTCTTGCTAATAACTAATCAAGTAAGAGCTGCCTGGGAAATGGATATAAAACTTTATCCACAGCAAAAAATATTTAAGGTGAAAGTCATCCGCTGGGATGAGGATGACCCAGCTAAGAATATACTTTTCGGATGTAGGACTTCCGGTATGGGGTGTATGCTGGGAATTTATGGGATTCGTGATGGCGCCTATTTTTACGACGACAATTTTCCCATGCCGGATAGGGTTTCTGATATGCGGACTATGGGGGAGCTGGCTAGAGTATTTAGGGAGCAGGGATATTTGAATAAAGAAATTCGGCGTAGCGCTTGGTATCCATACATTGATTATTGTTTTTATATTGGATATTACGTTATCACTGGACCAAGCACGGCATCGATGGTTCCAGTGCCCGGTGGCGTATCGGAGTGTCCTAAAACTGAAATATTGCCAACTTTTTGCAGTATTACTGAGCCTTATATTGAGCTTAATCATGGTTCCTTAAGTGGCGACTCGGTTAACGGTAATACCGTCAGTAAACCAATTCATGTGACCTGCAACAATGACTTTAATTTAGCGATTAAGTCAAAAAATTCCCAGGGGCAATTGTCTCTTGGTGGTGGGTTAAAAAGTCAGTTAAAAGTGAATGGTACCGATCTGGGGCAGGGATATAGTGACGTGGTTGGTCCGTCTGGAAAAACGTTTACGCTCTCTTCCACCTTAAGTGGATATACCGGCGCGACAGGCGATTTTCAGGGGTCAAGCGTTATTATCTTGGGTCTGCCGTAAAATCAGATAACTTTGTGGGGGTGTTAGAATGGTGTTACAGCACCTCAGTTTTAGATAATCAAATGCTTTCAAGGTCACATAATGGTTTAATATAAATCAACAAGAATATTAAATTTAAAATAACACTTTGCCAAATGAGTGAGGTGCTATTTTACGCCAGGAGGGATATATAGTGAAGTCAATTAGTTTTCTTATTGATGACGAAAACCGTTATTTTGCCGCCGGCCTGCGGTACAGCATTATGCAATATGCGCAAGCCAACCATCAGGCAGTACGCTTTTTAGCGCCCGGCGGTGCGGTGCAGCCGGATGTGGTGATCGCTTCCGCGAGCCGGCGCGCCCAGCGCTGGCGCAGAACCGGCTATAGCGAAGCGGCGGCGCCTGTCGTCACCATCAAAGAGCGATATTTTGCCGCGTCGAAAGCGAATCGAGTGCTGTATCGCACCGACGATCGCCAGCGTCTGTTCGAACTGCTGAGCGAGATGCTGGAGGGCGCGCATTCTGCAGGCCAGCTTGAGCGCTGTAAGCTTACCTGCCGCGAACGCCAGGTGGTGAATTATCTGAGAAGCGGCCTTGATCAATCACAGGCTGCCAGAATAATGGGAGTGAGCGTCAAAACGGTGCATAGCCATAAGCGTTCCATAATGAGTAAGCTGATGCTAAATCGGAGCCATGACTTTATTTATTGGCTGTTATCCTATGAGGGAGAATATTCCTAACTTTGATGAGGGATATTCTCTTCGCTGAAATTTGTTATTCTCTCCTCGGACCAGATGCTTGTTCATAGTTATGCAGTTCACTCAGAGCTGGTTAATAATATAAAGGAGATTAATTCATGGGAAGAATGATTGTTTCACTGATTGGTGCCTGCGTTTTGGTGGCCTCCTATGCGCAGGCCGGTTTTAATGGCAATCAACATGTGCAAGGGAATCAGGGCAGCACCAATGGCGCAGGCAATAGCAATATCGGCCAGTGTATACCGGGCAACGGCCAGAACGCCGGACAGTGCATCGGGGAAAATAACGGCGCGGCAAACCCTAAAGAGAAAGAAAAGAACGACAGAATTATATCCCTTTGCAGCTCACCGTTTATGAAGAAGTATGCCGCCATTTGTCAATAAATCGTCAGGCGAAAAAGCAGGGAGATAATCGCCTGCTTTTTTGTGTCTTGCCGTTAACTCCTGCATCACATTAACGACAGGCGTACTTTTATTAGTGATTTATTTGGGTGCGTTAGCTCTCGATGTCTGCTGAATAAACCCAAGGACGGTGAAGTGGATCTGTTTTATCTGGCGCTCGGGCTACTGGCGTTGAGTCTTTATTGTTTTTATCAGCATGCGAAGCGTATGCGGAAAAGGCGGCTGGCCATTCAAGAAGATTTTTACCACCGGGTGGTTCGGCTAATCAGCCACAGATAGCAGCGGGAGACTGTGCTTTTGGCGAATGTAGTCTCCCGCGGTAAGGCATTGTGCTAATGCACCGCTCTCACCGGCATAGTGGCAGCGCTATTCCGGCCAACGATTAAGGCGCGACAAGGGCTCATTGACGGCGAAGATATTTGCGTTGATATCAACGATGCCGAAGCTCTTGAGGCGAGCGCTGTGCATCGCCAGATAAGCCTCGGCGCTGGCGAGATCGCGAAACAGATAAACGCCGCCGGCTTCCCCAACTGACTGATTTTCCAAATCAAACCCGTTTCTTCGGCGATGGAATGGGCCAGCCCGGCCTGGCGCCGTGTTGAACAGCGCTTGAGCGCTGGCCCGCAGGGTGAGGTCTTCAGACCGCATAATCGAACGTAGTTCGATGAGAGTCCGTACCCCAGAAAGCGAAAAACCCGCCATAGGCGGGTTCTTCTGAATATGGTGCCCGGACTCGGAATCGAACCAAGGACACGGGGATTTTCAATCCTCTCTTCGCTAGCAAGTTGAATTATCGCAGTGTGAAATTAGTTTCTGCATCGAATTTGTACTCATCGAATACTTTATTCGAGTGTACACATGGAAAATATCGTCACAAAAGCCGCTACTGTTTCTAACAGTACTAAGCCTCATGTTATCCCTATGGTCTCAACCAAAGGGGGCGAAGGTAAATCCACTCAAAGCGCCAACCTTGCCGGCTTCCTTGCTGATGCAGGTAAAAAGACTCTCCTCATCGATGGTGACCACTCCCAACCTACCGCAAGCAGTATTTTCTCCCTGGAATATGAAGCACCCAATGGTTTGTATGAGTTGTTGATGAAGACTGTCGATCTCAATCACCCTGAGCAAATCATTTCCCGTTCTGTTATCCCAAATTTAGACATCATCGTTTCCAACGATCCCCACGACCGTTTATCTTCCGCCATGTTGCATGCCCCTGATGGTCGTATGCGGCTGAAGAATGTTCTGCAGCACCCTTTGTTCAACGAGTACGACGTTATCGTCATTGACTCCAAAGGTGCGGCGTCTGTGATGCTTGAACTCATTCTTGTCGCCAGTACGGAGTTCGCTGTCGGTGTTATCAAGCCTATACTGCCGGATACGCGTGAGTTTCTGCGTGGCACATTGGGGTTGATGGAGGGATTATTGCCGCTGACCAGCTACGGTATTGCGTTACCGCGAATCCGTATTCTGACGAACTGCATGGAGTACACGAATCTCGATTGGCAGACCCTGAACAGTCTGCGCGGCATTATCGCAAACGGGCAGTATCTGCGTGCAGATACCTTCGACGTCTCCCTTCTCGACACCATCATCCCCAAGCTTGAAATTTACAAAATGGGGCATGCTTCCGGCCAACCTGTTCATCGTCTCGAAAGAACCACCACCCGTACATCAACGCTCGCTGCTGCTGACACTATGTATGAGCTGGCCTGCGAGTTGTTTCCTCACTGGGTTGCCGACTTCGACGTTCTGCGTCAGGAGGCAAATCAATGAATATTGAACAGCTAGTGAACTTTCTTAATGAACAGCGCGAGTTAGCCGCACCTGCACCCTGGCAGGTTCTTGAACTCTATAGCGATGGTGTCACTGTCGTGGATGTCAACGGCTTCGAGCATGTGGAAATCCCTAATGTCGCGATTGTTCCAGACTGGGAAAAACTTGGGCTTGAGCACTGGTCGGATAACGGTGGGAGCCGTGATGTAAGTCTTGAGGAGCAACGGGCTAATGGTTATCTGGCCGCTGCAGCACCACAGCTACTGGCTTACGTCAATGTGCTTAACCGTAATTTGGAAACCACGGAGAATGCGCTGCGCCGCATGCTGAAAATGCATGCGTTGATGATGGCAAAAATCAATCATGCTGCCAGCTTCTATGATGCCGAATGTCTTCACGAAATGGCCGAGGCTCCGTATGAGGCCACCGCGGTTCTTGAGTACATCTGTGGCGCCGATGCCGAGAATACACACCTAAAAGAGGCAACTTGCGTAGGGTGCGGTTGTACAGATGACCACGCTTGCCTGGATAAAAACAGCAAGCCATGCAGTTGGCTTAAGGTCAATCGTGAAACCAGGATGGGGGGTTGTTCTTGCTGCCCGACTTTTCTTGGGCACCCGTTAACAACTGACGGTGAAGGAGCGGAGGTGCGTCATGGTTGATATGCATATTCCTTATTCTTCAGATGCCGAGCAGGCCGTTCTCGGCGGCTTGATGCTGGATAACGAGCGGTGGGATGACATTCTGCCATTAGTTGGAGATCGTGATTTTTATCTGGCGGTACATCGTCGCATTTTCCAGGCCATGGCTCGCTTGATGGCTGTTCAGCAGCCGATCGATCTGATTACGCTCCATGAATCACTGGAACAAAACGGTGAGCTCGAACAGGTTGGCGGTTTTGCCTATCTGGCGGAGTTGTCTAAAAACACACCGAGCGCTGCCAATATTGTCGCCTATGCCGGGATTGTCGCTGAACGCAGTCGACTGCGTAGGCTGTTGCAGCTCGGGCGTGAATTGAGCGCTGATGCTGCTCATCCCCGCGCAGATTCTGCCGCCCTGACCGAAAGGGCAGAACAGCAATTGTTCCAGCTCTCTGAGCACACACTGTCACAGCAGAATGTCAGCCTGACCGATGGGCTGAATGCTGTCGTGACTTATCTGGAGACGGTGAATGGCGGTAATGGGATCACAGGCACCCCGACTGGCTTCTTAGAGCTTGATGTGATGACGTGTGGTTTGCAGCCGGGGGATTTGGTTTTGCTTGCCGCACGGCCGTCAATGGGCAAAACCGCCTTTGCGTTGAGCGCCTTCACCGGCGCACTTCGAGGCACGGAGAAACCGGCATTCTTCTTTAGTCTGGAAATGCCGCGCGAGCAGTTGCTCCAACGCCTGATTGCTGTTGACGGGCGGGTTGAACTTTCAAGGCTGCGCAGCGGCCAATTGGATGATGAAGATTGGGCGCGTATTTCCAAAGCGATGGAGCGGTTGTTGCCATTGGAAAACCGCCTGATTATTGACGATGAATCGTATTTGACCCCCGCACTGCTGCGTTCCAGGGCACGGCGCTATACCCGGTTGTATGGTAATCCGAGTTTAATCATGGTCGATTACCTGCAGCTGATGCGTTGCCCAGGCCAGGAAAATCGCACTCAGGAAATTTCAGAAATTTCCCGCAGTCTGAAAGCGCTGGCCAAAGAACTTGATTGTCCTGTTGTGGCGCTATCTCAGCTGAACCGTCAGTTGGAAAGCCGTGCTGACAAACGTCCCTTTAATGGTGACCTGCGAGACTCCGGTGCGCTGGAGCAGGATGCCGATGTGATCGCCTTCATCTACCGGGATGAGGTTTATTACGCTGACTCTGATGATGCCGGCACGGCAGAAATTATCATTGGTAAGCAGCGTCAGGGGGCAACGGGCACCGTTCGCGTCAAGTTTGAAGGGCAATTCACCGCGTTCAGTGACTTCCACGATGGTCAGTATGACCAATACTCGGGGAGGGCGTAACTATGGCGCGTACTAAAACCAAGATCCTCGATCTGAACAGCGCTTTGCTCCAGCAGGGCAAGACTGCAGCAGGCACACAACCTTTAGCTCCTGTGCTGGCGGAAACCCCTGTCAGTGAAATGCCGTTGGTATTGACCCTGGATGAAGTGAACCCGAATCCGGATAACCCACGAACCTCGCGTAACCCGAGATATGAGGAAATTAAGTCATCAATTCTAGCTCGAGGTCTCGATACGGTACCGAAGGTGACTCGTGATCCGGAACGTCCAGAGCTGGGGTATTTTTTCAGTGATGGAGGGAATACGCGTTATGCCATTCTTTCCGAGCTCTGGCAGGAAACGGGAGAAGAACGGTTTTATCGCTTCTCTTGTGTATTCAAGCCCTGGCCAGGACGATTATCCTGCGTGATTGGTCATCTTGCCGAGAATGAGGTACGTGGTGATCTGAGCTTCATTGAAAAAGCGTTTGGCATTCGACAGGCCCGGGCTTTATATGAAGCGGAGTTGGGGAAAGCCGTCTCACTGCGTGAACTCTCGACACTTCTTACCGCACAAGGTTACCCCGTCCATAATTCCAGTATCAGTCGGATGGAGGATGCGGTGCAGTACCTGTATCCCTATATGCCTCACTTATTGGAGACAGGCCTGGGGCGTCCACAAATTCTGCAGTTGCTGGCTATGCGATCCCATGCAGAAACCACGTGGCAGAAGCATTGTATTACCCAAGAACCAAAGCAGCCATTTGATACCGTTTTCGGTGATGTATGCAGCCATTTTGATTCGCCCGAGGACTATTCGCTGGATATGTTCCGTGATGAGTTGATTGGTGCGCTCATCAACGCGTTGCCACACCCGTTGCTCAATTATGACCGCTGGCTATTGGAGCTCGATCCCAAAGAGCAAAACTGGCGCAAGCACCTCGGTGAGCCTGAGCCGGCATTAACGCCTGAGTTGTCAGGCGAAGGCAATACTGTCGAACTGGCGTCAGCACTGCAGCAGGGAAATATCGGCGGACCGACGGTACCTGAAGTACAGGGAGAAAGCTCTTCTTTGGTGCTGGACAGCGCGTTGCATGAATCAACGGGAGATGCCGATGATGAATCACAGAACGCTCAGGAAGAGGAAACGCCTGCAACTCAAACTGAACGCCGTGTTGAAACTCAGCCTGACTTATATGGTGCGCCTTCTGTGTTGTCGGGGGACGTTGAAACGGTTTTAGACGGTGAGAATACCACCGTCCCCCTGCCGGCCCCTCATGAGTCGACAGCCCCTCATAGCAATACCGTGACACAGCCAAAGCAAGGTGTAACCCCTGTTGCAGAGGTGCCTTTTGCCGAGGTAGGACTTGAGCCGGTCTCCTCCATTTGGGCTATTTCTGCCCTGCAGGATGATATCGAGCACCTGCAGGTGATCACCTTCCGATTGGCATTCGAACTGGCCGAAGTGGCGGGCTGCGAGGCGGAAATCAAAGCCGATAAAGCCGACTTGCAGGCTGCCGGCTACGCATTGACTGCCGAACGTCCCTCTCGCTTTACCGCGTTACTCCTGACCCTTGCCGGCAACAACCCGGACGGTGCCTCATCCAGCTCGCTCAATGAAGCCCTTATCGGTTCGGAAAATGCGGCTGACTGGCCTTTGCTTGACGACGTCCATGCCGTGAAATTGATGCGCCTTATTCGCGTTTTGCGTCGTTTGCGTGAACTGCAGCGTGACTTACCTGAAACAGAGGAGGCAGTCTGATGAGCCATTCACAACGACAGGCACGCCTGGTGAAACTGGTGCGCAAACTGCTTGAGCTGGCCCGCAGCAACAGCAATGCGCATGAGGCAGGGCTGGCGTTAGCCCGGGCGCAAAAACTGATGGAGAAATACGGCATCAGCGAGCTGGAGGCCAGCCTTTCCTCTATTCAGACGGCACCGAGCCGGGGAGCACCTTCCGAAGCGAAACAAAAACTGCCTGAATGGATGTCCGGGCTGGCGTGGGCGATTGCCCGCGCCTTTGGATGCCGTTTGTATTTTTCCTGGCGGGATACCGCGTCGGGCCCGCGCCGCAACGTGACGTTCTACGGCTTCAGTGAGCGGCCGGCCGTTGCGGCTTATGCGTTCGATGTGCTGAGCCGGCAGTTGAAAGATGCGACTGCAGACTACCTGAAAACCCAGAATAAGCGCCTGAAAATGAGCACGCGCCGCGCCCGAGCAGTGCAGTTTCGTGCCGGCTGGGTTGCCGGCGTCCGGAGAGTCATCACGACGTTTACCGTTACTGAACAGGAATGCAAGCTGATGGGAGCCTGGCTGGAAAGCCAAAAGATGGGGGAGTTGCAGACGCGCGCCCCGAAAACCTGCCGCGGTGATGATATTGCCCGTTTACGTGGATTCGAAGCAGGCCAGAACGCCCGTTTACACCAGGGTGTTCAGGGGGCTGTGACCACTGGCATTGGTTATCTGGGAGGACGCAATTCATGAACATTTATCTATACCTTATCACAATGCAGACCTTCGTTTTTTGGTTCCTGCTTCTAGGTATGGGCCACGTTCCTGATCCCAGAACGTGGTTTAAGGACAAGGGCAAAAACTTCGTTTCAGCGTTGCCATTCCTGTTTGTTTCCATGGTGTTGCTGGCATGCTTGTTTGCTGTTTTTTCGAGATTTTTTTCAGAAATTGGGGGGCTTCACTATGAGTAATAGCTTGTCTCAGGCGACGAACAGCCTGCTCACCCAGCTCGTGATGGAACTTAAATCAGGCTATATCCGCCGCTGTGAATCTCTGGGGCTGACCACGGAGGAGATGCAACTGCTGCACGGTTTGACCATTGAAGATCTGCATTACCTGATGAACAGCTCGGTATCGGTGCTGACCTTCCAAATCCATCACGAGAATTTCTCTCTGATGCTGCAACATGCGCGCCGTGAGCAGCAGCGCATGCAGCGGATTGATCGTGCACTGGCGTTGGGAGGCTCTATCGAAATGATGCAGCACTATTTTGGCCTCTCGACCGTTGAAGTTGCCGCCCGCCGGCGCATGACCGGTATCAACATTCGCCAGGGGCGCTGTGCAGCGCTCAGCGACGACGAGAACGCGGCATTGTGGCGCCAGTGGCAAAAAGCCGACATCGATGACGCCTCCAGTGCCGATGGACTGGACGTCATGATGCTGGCCGCCGAACAGATGGATGTTTCTCTGACGGCTGTCTGGCACGCCGTCCGCAGCTTCGATGCCCCTCAGACGGCAACGGCCAGAAAAGCCATTCAGGCGGTGCGTACGCCACGCGCTACGCCGGGAGGAAATACAAGGAGGCTGGCATGAAGCCCGTGATGTTAATGCCGGGGTTGCAGGTCCCCCGTTCGGCGCCACCATCCTGCCAGAGAAAGGCGAAGGAGCAGGTCAGGCGTTTCCGCCGCGGGGAACGTAACTACAAGCACCTTCATGTTAAAGGCAAGCACGCCCCCGGGCGTGCCTGGATGAAGATTGATATCGGTACCAGCTGGCGACTGCTCAGCCGAAACAGTGGTGATGACTGGGAGCTGTTGACCCATGAACGCTACAACAACGAACTGTGGAAGTGATGACACTGACCCTGTACCTGATGTCGGGTACAGGCCTGAGTGCCGTTAGGCCAACAACCGCTTGATGCTTTCGCCCTGTGGGCGAGGGCAGCGTAAAAGGATGCGCAAAATCGATGAGCATAAATAAAACACCTGATGACAGCCTGATCACCTTTACGCTCGAGCAAATGGATGCCCGCCTGGCGGAGCGAATAGGCGCGGAAAAGCACGCGGGGAATCCCGATGTCACGAATCTGCGCAGCGGTCTCCTGTACATGGGCAATGTGCATGACTCCATTCCCCGCCGGTTGCTCCTGGACACCCGTCTGTCACCGCTGGATAAAACTGCGTGGATTATGATCCGCCTGTACGCACAACAGAATCAGGGCGCAGTGTTCCCGACCTATGACGAGCTGCAGCTGCAGCTTGCCTCGCCCTTCAATGGTAAGGCGTCTCGCGAGACCGTCAGCCGCGTGCTGCTGATGTTACGCCTGACCGGCTGGCTCAGTTTGTGCCGGCGTGTGCGTGACGACAAGGGGCGAGTGAGGGGGAACATCTATGCCCAACATGATGAACCACTCTCGGCCCGTGATGCAGAGACATTGGATCCGACCTGGCTGGATACGGTTGCCATGGGCTGCGCGCATAAAAACCGCACCGTCAGCCAGACGGCCTGGTCGGTACTGACCGATATTCAACATGACCCGACAATGCGTCATCAGCATTCCCAGATGGCGGCGGTTGCTGAACGGCTGGGGTCGCCACAAACCCCGCAACAGATGGCCGTCAGAGTGTCTCAACGACAGGAAAATATCCCCAGTTCGGACGCTGGACTCAGTAAAAAATCCCCGGGTTCGGATACCGAACTGAGTCAAATTAAGCCCGGTTCGGATACCGAACTCAGTGTAAAACAGGGAGGCAAAACACCGAGTTCGTTTTCCGAACTCATGGTGAAATCAGTTACTTACGGCGCATCAACGAAACCGAACTGTAACGTACGTTCTTTCACACAGAGTGTGAATAAAACAACGTACGTACCTGAGTTGCCGGCCGAACTGCAGAACATCATCGCGACGGATGATCAGCGGCAGATTGGTATCCAGCTTAAGGCATTGCCTGCAGAGGTTTCCCGTCAGGTGCTGGAGAGTCTTGAGCAGGCGATGGCCAAAGGCACCCTGAATAACCCCACAGGCTGGCTGCTGGCGGTGATCAAGCGCGCCCGAAACGGTGAGCTGTATGCGAGTGCCAAATCCCCAGAACCTGCCAGGCCTGTACCGCGACGCCAAATACCTTGCTCTGCGGCGCCAGCAAAACCAACAGATACGGTCCGCCAACACCTTGCTTCGCGGGAGCATGTCAGCGACATAGTTGCGAAGTTACGTTTGGGAATGGCACGCGCAAAAAATAAGTCATAAATCTGAACAATAAGAGGTGTTCAAAAAACACACAGCGCTACCACTGGCAGCACTGATTAAAAAGCATGCACTGCTACCACTGGCAGCACTGATTAAAAAGCATGCACTGCTGCCACTGGCAGCACTGATTAAAAAGTATGCACTGCTGGCACTGGCAGCACTGATTAAAAAGTATGCGCTGTTGCCACTGGCAGCACTGGTTAAAAAGCATGCACTGTTGCCACTGGCAGCAATAGATAGAAGTGAACGGGATAGCCTTTTGAGTTTTTGTTCGTCATGCAAAAAGAGTTTTGGATTGTTGCCAGGGCAAGCTGGCGCAACTATTTCAAGCCACACATAAGTTAAACAGGATGCTTAAAATGGTTGATTCATCAAGCAATAAAGAAAACAAACCCTCTTCAACTCGCGCAGGAGCGCTCAAATCGACGTTAACCGTCCAATTGCATACACAATATGCAATATTGTTATGGGAGGGACGGCAGCGTGAGAAAGAGTCAAATAAACCACAAATAGTCAGCATGCCTCAGGTCATCGCCCGAGCAGGGAAAATTAATGCTGATTCAAACGCTGACAACCCTTATGCCGATGGCGCGATGTTGTCGTTGGAGCAGGCTATTGAACGTGGCACCGCGCGATTGCAGAGTGCAGTCGCAGAACTTGATAACGTCTTATCCAGCTTGCCGGGTCAGGTCTCGATGTCAGAAGTCTCATCAGTATCACCGCTGAATATCGGTGTATTTAGTCGTACTCCGCTCGGGTATCGTTGTGTCTGGTTACTCGTTGGATTTGATCAACTGGCTATGAAAGCATTTCAGGCATGGCACTATGGGTTGATCTCCCGTCAAAAGCGGGATGACTTGCTGAGCCAGGGGGGGCATTGGGTACGGCAGGTTTATGGGGTTGTGCAGCAGTACCGATCTGTAGCTGTAACGCGTGATGATATTCGCCTTCAAACTCCGGTTGGTATGGAGGCTGTCAAGCGTCTGGGGGAACCTGACGCAGACATTATGTCTGGCACATCGCGTTCCGCTTTTTCGCCCCCACTCAATAAAACTTCTGTGCCAACATCGTCCACTTCTTCAAAAAAAGTAGCTAAATCATGATTATGAATCGACAGGTAACGTCTTTTTTGATGCCAGGTGTACTCTGCACCGCGTTATTGTTAACGGGGTGCGCAGGCACCGAATTGGGTGAATGGAACAAAAAAATCAGTGACGCTGCCCATTCCCTGGCAACCGGTGGCAGCGGCGGCTCCAGTGAGGGTAGCATGCCCTGGATGACCCGGGCCGGTATTTCGGGGCCCCGGCAGGACGTGCAACATACGTATAGCCTCCCGGTGGATGTGGATACCGCGGCGGCGCGGCTGAAAAGTCATTATCAGTTCATCTCCTCCGAGGAGCTTGAAAGTCTGCGCCAGCGTGATCAGCACGGTGACTGGAGTGCAAGCTCCATTGATGAAGCACGCCCGGTCTGGTCAGCAAATCGGGGCAGTTATTACAAGATGGGGCAGGAATGGAAAGGCAATGATCGCCTTGAGCTCGAAGTGGTCAAGTCCGGCGCCGGCAGCCGTCTGAAAGTGACATACAGCTCACCGGATGCGTCGCACCTGACCGACGCTTACCTTGGGAGATTGATGACGCAGCTGCAGCAGGTTGCCAAAGGTCAGGGCTGAGGGAGGTTATCTGATGCAGCTCTACCTGTGTGAGAAACCCAGCCAGGGTAAAGATATCGGCGCCATTCTCGGGGCGACCCAGCGTAAGCAGGGCTATCTGGCGGGCGCCGGCGTCATCGTCACCTGGGCAATCGGGCACCTGCTGGAGCAGGCTCAGCCGGAGACCTACGGTGAACAGTTCGGTAACCCCTGGCGAGAGTCTGTGCTGCCTATCGTGCCTGCTCAGTGGAAAATGACGGTAAAAAAGGACACTGCCGATCAGTTTGCGGTCATCCGTGGGTTGCTCAAACAGGTTGATTCTGTGGTGATTGCGACCGATGCGGATCGTGAAGGGGAAGTGATCGCACGGGAATTACTGGAGCATTGTCACTTTACCGGCCCGGTCCAACGGCTCTGGTTGTCTGCGCTGGACGAGGCCAGTATCCGGCATGCTCTGGCAAACAAACTCCCTGGCGAGAAGACTGCACCCCTGTATGAGGCCGGCCTGGCACGTGCCCGGGCTGACTGGATGACGGGGATGAACCTGACCCGACTTTATACTCTAAAGGCGCGGGAACAGGGATACGGCGAGGTGTTGTCGATCGGGCGGGTACAGACCCCCACGCTGGCGCTGGTCGTGAACCGTGACCGCGAAATCGCCAACTTTATTTCCAAGCCGTACTGGCAAGTCAGGGCGAACCTGCAAAAGGATGGCATTACTTTTCCTGCGAACTGGGTACCGGCTGCCAACTACTGCGATGAAGAGAAGCGCTGTATTCAGCAGAATGTGGCGCAGGCCGTGGTGCAGCTGTGTCAGCAAACAGGTCATGCCGTTGTGCTTGAGGTAGGGACCGAGCGTAAGAAAGAGTCCGCGCCGCTGGCCTTTGACCTGGGGACGCTGCAGCAGGCTTGCTCACGCAAGTGGGGGATGAGCGCAAACCAGGTGCTGAGTATCGCGCAGTCGCTGTATGAAATGCACAAAGCGACCACATATCCCCGGACGGATTGCGGCTATCTGCCGACATCGATGCGGGAAGAGGTTGCCGATGTGCTGAGTGCGGTTACCCGCACGGATCCAACGCAGAGCGAAAGCGTGGCCAGGCTCGATAGTACTTTTGTTTCTCGCATCTGGAACGACAAAAAAATCACGGCGCACCATGGGATTATCCCGACCAAGCAGCCGTTCGACCTGAGCAAGCTGTCTGCCGATGAGATGAAGGTCTATCAGCTGATCCGTCAGCATTACCTGGCACAGTTCCTGCCGTTACATGAAGTGGATGTGACTGAGGCTACCTTTAATATCGGCGGACAATTGTTCCGCACCCGCGGCAAAGTCGAGGCCGTGGTAGGTTGGAAAGCCCTGTTCCAGCATGACGTGAGCGAGGCGAAAGATGAGTCGGCCGACACGGATGATGTCCGGCTGCCGGCGCTGGTAAAAGATGAATCCGTCGCGGTTGCCGGCGCGGAGCTTAAAACGCTGCAGACGAAGCCCCCGGGGCATTTTACTGACGGGACACTGATCGCCGCCATGAAAAATGCTGCGGCGTTCGTCAGTGACCCGCAACTGAAGAAGGTGCTGAAAGAGAACGCGGGACTGGGTACTGAAGCGACACGCGCAGGTATCCTGGAAACGCTGTTTAAACGCGGCTACCTGGAGAAGAAGGGAAAAATCCTGCTCTCCACGCCGATTGCCGGCGAGCTGATAGATGCGTTACCGACAGCGCTGACCAACCCCGGGATGACGGCGCTGTGGGAGCAGGCACTGGACGAGATTGCCCAGGGCCAGATGACACTCGAGACGTTCATGAGTCGCCAGGCACAGTGGACGGGCCATCTGGTGGAGAAAGGGAAGACGCAGGCGGTGAAGTTCACTGCGCCTCCTTCACCGCCGTGCCCAACATGCGGTGGGACGATGCGCCGGCGTGCAGGCAAGAAAGGTGGTGGTGCCTTCTGGGGCTGCAGTAATTATCCCACTTGCCAGGGTATCATCAACATTGATGCAAAAGGTGGTCGTAAGGCCAAGCGCTATAAAACAAAATCACCGGCTAAAAATAAAACAACCGGAGCGGAGTAAGAGATTGCCTGATGTTAATGTTAGGAAGATTTGCTAAGGTTATCTGGCTTTCTTGCAGAATGCATAGGTACCCCGTAACTGCGGTGGTGGGAAAATTCTTCCATGGTTTTTTTCTGCTTCAGTTCGGTCAGCGGCCTCCACACTCAGGTTGGCTGTCAAGACGCAGGCAACTCCGTGAAAAACGCGTCGGGAGACTAGGTTCCTCCCCGGAGTTTGACAGAATTTACTGAAGGCTCAGGTACCGGCCGTGCGGCGTTGATTTTCGGATCAACGCCGTTTTTGTATGCAGAAAACCACCTGCTGGGCAGGTGGTTCAGTAAAGCTTTCAGCTTTGAGTCGGATATAAAAACTCCTTTTGATTTGTTACAAACACCTTGCGGTCTGGCAACTGCAACGGTGAAAAAATCAAAAGGAGGTCCCTGTGGGGAACGAGAAAAGCTTAGCTCACACCCGATGGAACTGTAAATACCACATAGTCTTCGCGCCGAAGTATCGTAGGCAGATTTTTTACGGAGAAAAGCGAAGAGCAATAGGCAGTATCCTGAGAAAGTTATGCGAATGGAAAAATGTGAATATTCTGGAGGCGGAGTGTTGTGCCGACCACATTCACATGCTGTTGGAGATCCCGCCAAAGATGAGTGCCTCAAGCTTTATGGGGTATCTGAAAGGGAAAAGTAGCCTGATGCTTTATGAACAGTTCGGAGACCTGAAATTCAAGTACAGGAACCGGGAGTTTTGGTGTCGTGGTTACTACGTTGATACGGTAGGGAAAAATACAGCCCGGATAAAGGAATACATACGCACGCAACTGGAGCAGGACAAACTGGGAGAGCAACTGTCGATCCCGTATCCGGGAAGCCCGTTTACGGGCAGTAAGTAACGGTTGAAAATGCAAATGTCAGATTGCAATGCGCCTGTTAGGGCGCTGCTGGCAATAGAGCCTTACAGGCGCATATGAAAAACCTCCGGCTATGCCGGAGGATATTTATTATTTTATGGTTCTCAAAACGGAATATTGCGGTTGACACTCTCGATGCTTGCATTAAAAATGAACAGGCTTACTTGTTGTCTTCGGACAACCAGCCAATGCTTCAGCACTCTGTGAGAAGCGCCTTCGGGTGAGTGCCAGCCAAAGTTTCAGCGGTCTGTGAGAAACGCCCTCGGGTGACTGCCAATAGCCTCGTAGCCTGAAAGAGGAAGCCCACGTGGCGGTAACACCGTTTAGCCTTTGAGAACGGGGATCACTTAGCGGTGATGAAGGCCCATTTCACAATCAAGACTGTCTGCACTGACGTATGACTTTGCAGACTCCCGACGGGAAACACTTTCCCGTCGGGAAGGTGTATTTCTCCGTCACCGAATCTTTACTCCTGGAGAAAACATCATGTCTACCCAATCTCAGCAAGCATCTACTAAAACTGAATACTTCAACCTGACTATCAAGGGCATGGGGTACCTCAGCAACATTCGTCAAGTCAATGGCCCGAATGGCACCTTTATCAGCTGTGTCGTCAATGGACTCTCCGGTCCTACCGATAACGCCAGTTACACGCGTTTCGATGTGACGGTCGCCGGTAAAGAAGCCAGCAGCCTGATCAACCGCTGTCAAAAATCGGTTGATGAAGACAAAAAGGTCCTGATTGGTTTTGTGCTCAGCAATCCCAAGACGGACATCTTCACGCTCAACAGCGGCGAACATGCCGGTGAACAGCGCGTCAGTCTCAAAGCCCGCCTTATCAAGGTCGATTGGATCAAAATCGGTCAGGAAAAGGTATATCAGGCTGAGAAATCCGACTCTACGCCGCCTCAGCAAGGTTCCGCACAGCAACAATACGCGGAAAACTCTTTCTGATAACGCCCTTTACGCCTCGATTTTTCGGGGCGTTTTTCCCCTTTCTAACTCTATTCCCTATGAGGATTTGATTATGGCGTCTCGCGGCGTTAACAAAGTCATATTGATTGGCCACCTTGGGCAGGATCCGGAAGTCCGTTACATGCCAAATGGTGGCGCGGTTGCCACCCTGTCGCTTGCGACTTCCGAGACCTGGCGTGATAAACAATCCGGCGAACAGAAAGAAAAAACCGAATGGCACCGTGTGGTGCTGTTTGGCAAACTCGCTGAAATTGCCGGCGAATACTTGCGTAAAGGTTCGCAGGTCTATATTGAAGGCGCTTTGCGCACGCGTAAATGGGCAGATCAGAGCGGCCAGGATCGCTACACTACTGAGGTAGTCGTTAACGTGGGCGGCACGATGCAGATGCTGGGTGGTCGTAGTCAGACCGATAACCCGGGGCCCTCAGCGTCTGGTAGTTGGGGGCAACCTCAGCAACCGACCCACAGTGGTACACCCCCTCAGGCGCCTGCCGGCAATGAACCGCCGATGGACTTTGATGATGACATCCCATTTTGACCTGGCTGGCATTCATTGACATACTGCACATAGCGTCTGCTGTGTGCAGTTTTTCTATCTACTATACCGGAGGCTCCCATGGGAACTCGTTACGATACCGACGTGGTCGCCTGGGCGAATGAACAGGCGGCGTTACTGCGTGCCGGTAAACTTAGCCAGTTGGATATTGAAAACATTGCCGAGGAGATTGAGGACGTGGGCAAGAGTGAAAAGCGCGAACTGGCCAGCCGGATGGCGGTTTTACTGGCTCACCTTCTGAAGTGGCAATTTCAACCTACTCACCGTGGTACAAGTTGGGAACTGACGATCAAGGGGCAACGCGGTTTGATAGAGCGCCGTTTAAAGAAAACCCCCAGTCTGAAAGTTGCTATGGTCGATCGGGAGTGGTTGGAAGATACCTGGTTTGATGCTTTGGCTATAGCATCAAAAGAAACGGGGATCGGTCTGGATAAATTACCCGCTTCTTGCATTTGGACTGCAGAACAGATCCTGAACCAGGATTATTACCCAGAACCCTAATTTGGGTTCGTTAGCATGATTCGATAACGCTGACCTTCGGGTTGGCGTTTTTTTTTGATTAGCAATAAAGAGTTGTTAATTGAGCCTCCTGGACGGTAACCGCACAGTGACACCTGCCAATTGTCACTGAACAGGAAATCTTCCGGATGAAAAAAACAATTCTCGTCTCTTCCCTGGCAGCACTCATGCTGACCGGGTGCGTTACTCAGCAGCCACTGCAGCAGCGCGATATTTCCCCTGTCACGCCTTCGGTTACCGTCACCCGCAACGTTCAACCGGTGAGCCCGGATGCTTACGGGCAGGTGCCTGAGGTCGTGCGCTACGACCGTTATTTACTGGTCAGCACCGACCCGGCGGCCGTTCAGCGTGATCCGCTCTCGCAAATCATCGATATCCGTATTCCGGCATCAGTAAAACCGACGGTGGCTGACGCGTTGCGTTATGCGCTGCGCCAGTCGGGCTATTCACTGTGCGCGACCGGACCTGCTAACGGCGTGCTTTACCGCCAGGCGCTGCCGGCGGTGCAGTACCAACTGGGGCCGATGCGTTTGCGTACCGCGCTGCAGGTACTGGCAGGCCCCGCGTGGCAGCTCGAGGTAGACGACGTGCAACGTGTTGTCTGCCACAGCCTGCGTGACGGGTATCAGTTGCCGGCGACACAGCTGCCGCCGGTGACGGTAGCGCCGGCCAGGGCGGTTTCAGCACCGGTTTCAGCGCATCCTGCTGCGACGGTCATAGTACCTCAGCCCGTTAACACGGTACCGGCAACCGGCGGGTGGCTGAAAAAATGACTGAGCAAAATGATGAAATGATGCCGATGACACCGGCAAAAAAAGGGTTGCTTCGCAGCAGGGCCTTCTGGGGGACAACGGCCGGCGTTGTTGTTGTCCTGGTTGCAGGCCTCGTCGGTTCAGGGGCTATCAGGCATATCGACCAGCGTATTGCCCTGCTTGAGCAGGCACAGAAAGCACTGGCGCCGCAGGATGGCATGAACTCTATAGCCGATGAGCTGCAGGCGCAGGCTAAACAGCTTAAGAGCCTGGCTGAACGTCAGGACTCGCTCACGCGGCAGATTGGGGCGCTGACGCTAACCAATGGGTTACCGGAGAAACTTGAGCAGCAGCTGCAGGCTCAACAGGTTGAGTTAAATGCGCTGAAAGACAGCATTGAGTCTGTGAAAAAGTCAGCGACTGAAAAGCTTGTACCGACAGTAGCCCCCTCAACGGACATCCCCGCTGCACCTTCAGCGACCGCCAAAATCACCCCAAAGCACAAGCCCACGCCAATTAAGCCCTCCCCGCGTAATGCGGTACCTCGTGTGGCGCGCAAAGCACCATTCGTGCTGACCGGGGTGGAGCAGCGCGGGACGTCGGCCTTTGCGGCTGTGGCGCCGCAGGGGTTCAGCGATTTGTCGCAGGTGCGGTTAATCGGGGAAGGGGAGTCGGTCGCCGGCTGGATCCTGGTCAGTGCCGGTTACGGGCAGGCGACGTTTCGTGTGAACGGCCGCCTGCAGACCGTCAGCGCCCAATAAGGAGAGCGTGATGAAACTGAAATACAGCGTAATTTCCCTGATGCTGCTGAGCCCGTTATCACAGGCGGCGCAGCAGACGGCTATTGAGAACAGCCAGTCTACCCTGAGTGAGATTCAGCAGAGCCAGGCCAACAAGACGGCGCAGCAGGGCAGGCAGTGGGGCCTCAGTGGGGAAGAGTACCAGCGTTATCAGCAGTTGATGGATGGCCCTCGCGGGACCCAATCCCCTGGGCTGGATCCGTTAACCGCCCTTGGCATCGAGGCACAGAGCGATGCCGAGCGTAAAAAGTACGCGCAGCTGTGGGTGCGGCTGGAGTTTGCCCGTACGGAGAAAGAACTCAAGTTTCAGCGTGAAGTCGATGCAGCCTGGCAGCGCCTTGGCGTACTGCCGGTGAACATGGGGAATGCGGCCGGTATCGCGCATGACACCGGCGGGCGGCTGGCGCTGTTCGTGAAAGCGAAGGACTGCGGTCAGTGCGATGCACGACTGGCGGCGGTGCTGGCAGATAACCGGCCGGTCGACATTTACCTGGTCGACAGCAAAGGGGATGACAGCCTGCTGCGTAGCTGGGCGAAGGCACATCACATTCCCGTCGACAAGGTGCTCGCGCGTCAAATCACGCTGAATCATGACGGTGGCCGCTGGATGAAATTCGGCAACGGCCTGATGCCGGTGGTGCTGCAACAAGGGGAGAACGGATGGACACTCGCCGCATTCTGACCCGGGGGCTGTTGCCCCTGTTGGCCCTTCTCACCTCTGTGAGCGGGGGAGCCGTCCATGCTGCCACCCAACAGGTTCCCTCTGGTTATCGGGAAGTGGCGCTGCGTCACGGGGTGCCGCCGGAGTCCCTGTATTCGGTGGCGCTGGCTGAGACATCGATGGCGCCGAAAAGCATCATCTCGGTGACCCGCGGGGCTGGCCCGGCCCCGGATGTGGAACGCCCCTGGCCCTGGACCATTAACGTGGCCGGCAAAGGGTATCGTTACGCCAGCCGCCTGCAGGCCTGGGAAGCACTCCAGCGTTTTTTGAAAACACATCCTCGCAAGCGCATCGATGTCGGGATTGCCCAGGTCAATCTGGGCTGGAACGGCCATCACTTCACGTCGACCTGGGAGGCGTTTGACCCTTACACCAATCTCAACGCGGCAGCGGCCATCCTGCGGGAATGCTATGACCGCAATCCCGGAAGTTGGCTGGTTGCCGCCGGGTGTTATCACCATCCCGCCGGCGGCGCACCGGCAGCCCGGTATAAATCCATCGTGAGTGGCAAGCTGGCACGCCTGAACGGCAGGGGTTCCGCTCCGAATCGGAAGGTCAGTACAACCCCCACGCCCACGGCGTTACCGGCACAAACGGCGGCGCTGACGTGGGTTGAACCACGGAGCCAGTAAGCATGATGAACGTTAGTTTGACGAAGCAACTGGAAGAACTGAAAGACCAATTGCCGGCGGCGCTGGCTACATGGCAGCAGTCGAAAGGCGGGAAAATCACCGTTGGATGGATGCATGCCGCTAACCCTGAAGTCATCGGCGCTTTGCTTGAGCTGCTCGATGGCCATGAGCAGGAGGACGCATGAAAACGCTTGAGATGATTAAAAACCTGGCAGAACGCAACACCGTTGTTGCCAGTGCTGACGTACTCGCTGTGTTTGCAGCGCTGGAAAAATCGCATCAGCGCATCGGAGAGCTGGAGTCTCAGCTGCAATCGGGGTTTACGCCGGAGGCACTGGCTCAGGAAGAACGAGCGGAAAATGCCGAGCAGCGCGTAGCAGAGTTGGAATTCATGCTGAGGAACACATAATTATGAAAAAAGTGAATTTCCTGCTGTTCGGCCTGAGTCTGGTGACCACCACTGCGCTGGCCAACCTGAACGTGATCGCCGATATCGGTGGTGAAGATGCTTCGCCATATTTTGAAGGTATCAACCGTCAGGAGGGAGCGCAATCGTCTCCGGTCGTGCCGCCGGCGCCGGCATCGCCCGCTGAGGCCGAGGCGGCCGCGTTGCCTGTGGCAACGCCAGAGCTGACACCCGGCGATGTGGCTGACAGACCGCTGCAGTTACCGGGGATTGGTTCGTTGTTTATTGTGGGGGATGACGATGCCAGTCGTCTCTGGCTGCAGGCGAATGCGGAACAACTCAAATCCCGGCATGCTGCGGGTCTCGTCGTTAACGTCAGTAACCTGCCTGCACTGCAGGCGCTGCGTGAGCTGGCGCCGGGGGTACCGATGGCGCCAGCCTCCGGCAGTGAGTTGGCGCGCCGGCTGCAGCTGTCGAATTACCCGGTACTCATCACCGATACCGGTTTGTCCCAGCAGGTTACACCATGATGTCTCCGCAGCATGTCGGTATCGCGCTGATGGCGAATCCGGTGCTGGCCGTCCTGCTGACAGGGCTGTTTATTGCGGTGATGGCCGGGTTGAATCTGCGTGGCCGTGAGTCAGCCTCCGTACGCCGCCACCGGCGTTACCGTGCGACTGCTGCCCGTGTTCTGCAGCGACTGCCCCAGTTGGGCGGCAATGGTCAGCGTCTGGCCTATCTGCGCAAAATCAATCCCTACGTTTTTGAAGAGCTGCTGCTCCTGGCGTTCGAGCGTCAGGGGTATGCGGTTATCCGCAATACCTCCTACAGCGGCGACGGCGGCCTGGACGGTCAGGTCATTATTGAAGGCAAGACCTTCCTTATCCAGGCCAAACGATATGGCCGGGCAATCACACCGTCTCATATCACGAGTTTTGGTGCATTACTGAGACATCACCATTGCGACGGTTTTTTCATTCATACCGGCCGTACCGGCCAACTGAGCCATGCTTTGCTGCAGAACCATCCCCACGTCCACCTGGTCAGTGGCCAAAAGCTGCTGGCGTTACTTGCCGGCAATACAGAGTGGATGTTTTTTTTAACCGTGAATTCGGTCACCAACCTGAATGATAAGGAAGGTCGTCATGAGTAATCGTCATGTGATGGAAGCGCTGCTGCGCCCGGCGGTAGAATTGAATACCGCGATCGTTGCCGGTGCTGCGGCTGCGATTTGTTTTGTTGCTCCCTGGTCGGTCGCCCTGGCGCCGTCAGTGAGTTATGTCACCGCCGGCGGGTTTGCAGTGCTGTCCGCAGTACGAGCACGGCAGGGCCTGCGGGTGGTCCGTTATCGCCGTAATCTGCGTCGGTTACCGCGCTATGTCATGGAAAGCCGACAGATCCCGGTGAGCCGGCAGCGTCTGTTCCTGGGAAAGGGATTTCGTTGGCAGCAAAAGCACACCCAACGCCTGATGGATACCCGCCGTCCGGAGGTGGAGAAATACGTCCAGCCGCCGCAGTTGTACCAGATGGCGCGCCGTCTGGAGCTTAAAACCGAATACACCCTGCCGTGGTTGTCCCAACTGCTGCGCAAGGACTCCCCGCTGAACCCGGTGCGGCCGTTGCCACCGGTTGGAGGAAACCCGGCCATTCACGGCATTGAACCCGATGAGCTTGATGTCTCGATGGCGCTGGGCGAACGTGTGGGCCACAGCCTGGTGCTGGGCACTACCCGCGTAGGCAAGACCCGCCTGGCAGAGCTGCTTATCACCCAGGATATACGCCGCGGTGACATCACCATCGTGTTTGATCCAAAAGGGGACGCTGACCTACTGCGGCGTGTCTGGGCTGAAGCCCACCGCGCCGGCCGCGGGGATGAGCTGTTCATCTTCCACCTGGGCTGGCCGGATATCTCGGCGCGTTATAACGCCGTTGGGCGCTTTGAGCGCGTGTCGGAAGTGGCCGGGCGTATTTCTGGGCAACTGAGCGGAGAGGGCAATAGTGCGGCGTTCCGTGAGTTTGCCTGGCGATTCGTCAATATTGTGGCGCGTGCCCTGGTCGCGCTGGGGCAACGTCCGGACTATCAGTTGATCACCCGTTACGTGAACAACATCAGCGAGCTGTATGAGACCTACGCGAAGAAAGTGATTGAGGCGCGTATGCCGGCGCTGCAGCAACAAATCGACAACAGCCTGCAGGTGCTGACGGAGGACGATGTCCCGCGAAATATGCAGGGCCAGCCGAACGCGATAAAAATCATGGCGGTGGAAATGGCGCTGAGTTCCGAGGCCGGCAAGCAGTTGTATGATCCCATTCTCGATGGACTGCGTAGTGCCGTGAGATATGACCGTACCTACTTCGATAAAATTGTGGCGTCACTGCTGCCGCTGCTGGAAAAACTTACCACCGGCAAGACCGCCGAGCTCCTGGCGCCGAACTATATGGATATGAGCGACCCGAGGCCCATTTTTGACTGGGAACAAGTTATCCGCAAGCGCGGCATTGTCTACGTGGGGTTGGATGCCTTGTCGGACGGGGTGGTCGCCTCTGCCGTCGGCAACAGCATGTTTGCCGACCTGGTGTCGGTTGCCGGTCATATCTATAAACACGGTATGCACGGCGGGTTGCCGACCCGGGCAGACGGTAAACTGCCGATCAACCTGCATTGTGACGAGTTCAACGAGCTCATGGGGGACGAATTTATCCCGCTTATCAACAAAGGCGGCGGCGCCGGTATGCAGGTGACGGCCTACACGCAAACCGAGTCGGATATCGAGGCGCGCATCGGCAGTACCGCGAAGGCGGCTCAGGTGACAGGTAACTTCAATACCCTGATTATGCTGCGTGTGCGTGAGAACCGGACCGCACAGTTGCTGACAACACAGCTCCCGGAAGTGGATATCTACACCAAAACCCTGGTATCAGGGCATGCCGATACGGCCGATGTGGAGAAGGGACAGGATTTTACTTCCAATACCCAGGACCGCGTCGGTACTGTGAAAGCCCCTTTGCTCGCCCCGGCGGATGTGATTAACCTCCCGAAAGGACAGGCGTTCGCGCTGCTGGAGGGCGGTCAACTGTGGAAAATTCGGATGCCACTGCCCAGTGGTGACAGGGATGATGCTTTGATGCCGGCCAACCTGCAGAAGATTGCCGAGGAGATGCAGCGCAACTACCGTACCAGCGAGTCCTGGTGGTCTGCCAGCACGGTAATGCCGGATGTTGCCATCAAAGGGGGGCTGAATGTCGCAAGCGGTGAATAATCAACCTCAGCAGCCCGTACAACCCCGTAAGCATGGGCTGTTTTACAACGTGCTGTGGGGCTGGCCCTGGATGCTGATCGGGATGTTCCTGGCTTCGCTTTTGGTGAGCCTGGTGATCGAATATGTCGGGATGGCCTTCTTCTGGCCAGAGCTTGGCGCATCGCACAGTGAAGCGGTGATGAACACCGAGTTGGGGTACCTGTCCTCTGAGTTTACACGCAGTCTGCTGCTGTCTGAACCGTCAGTGACCGTCACCCGTTGGATTATGATGGCGTATCAATGGACCTTCGTGGACAGTGGCTTTTTGGACTGGATTAAGCAGGCGTATGACACCCAGGTACACAGCCAGAATGCGGTTGCCAGGGAGCTGAATAGCTGGAGTGGTTGGCTGGCTAGCACGCTTAAAGAGTACCTGATGGCGACGGTGTACGTCACCGTCATCACCCTGGTACGTGTGACCATTTTGGTGCTGTCCATCCCGCTGTTTATCCTGGTGATGCTGGTTGCGCTGACCGAGGGGCTGGGTCGGCGTGATATTCGGCGCTATGGTGCCGGCTATGAGTCGAGTTTTGTGTACCACCACGCCAAGCGGATGGTGAAGCCGGCGGTGTATATTCCCTGCATGCTGTACTTGTCCTGGCCAACAGCGGTATACCCCAATCTGCTGTTGTTGCCGGCCGCTATCCTGCTCGGCATTGCGGTAACGGTAACGACAGCCTCCTTCAAAAAGTATCTCTAGAGCGAAAACTCGAGCTGGACGGCGGCGTACAAAACTGGCTTTTGTGCGCTGCCGTCAGCAGACAAGCCGCTGTGCGGCGCGGCAGTATTTCCAGGCTTAAAAACCATCCAAGTTTCATAACGAGTTACCTGCTGTCCTTCTTGTTCGAACCATTTATTGTCCTCTGAATGTCCCCTAAATATTTTTGTGGCTCTGCAATTTAATCGAAAACGAGGTGTTGAATGAATCTGTATATTTGCGCTGTTATTGCTCTTGAGGCTGTTATTCTAGCCACACTGCTTAAACCTATTTTAGAGAAAGCCCCTCCGGAAAACCGTGTTCAACGTTGGTTACGTGTCCTACAAGTATTTGCGATCTTGTGTATTGGGGGATCTATGTTCCTTTTCAGTATCGTGATGCATTTATGAGGTTGGGCTGATTCTGATACTGGTATTACTGCCGTTGGTGTTACCAACGGTGCAAAACTGATACCCCCTTCTCTATTGCTGTTGATGTACAAAATAGGCCTTTGTACAACAATAGTGTCTGCAGACCGATTATTTAGCTTCATGCGCTTCCCCTGGCTAAAAATTATCAAAATTCTATAAAGAGTTATCCGCTGATCTCCCGCCCCATCTATCGCACCCTGAGAGCACCCTAAATCATCAAGGAGTGCTTGTGTATGCCTATCCCCGTTGTTCGTGGTCTCGGCGCCGGCTGTGTGCTGGGGCTGACTTTGCTGACCGCACTGCCTGCCTTTGCCGCTGAAAAAGATGAGCTGGCCTCTGCCCAGCGCATGCTGATCCAGGTGCAGGCAGCACTTGAACGTGCGCGTGTTGCCGCCGTTCAGGCTGACCCGTCGGAGCGCGGTCGTTTCTTCTTCGACTATGCCCGCGCTACCGCCGATCTCAAAACCATCAATGCCGGCATTGACCGCTATCTGGAACCCTCGCGTGCCCAACCACGTGATGGCAGTGCGGTGGCCGGCAACTACCGTCGGGAGCGCCCCTGATGGCCATGACCGGTGCGCAGGAGCAGGCCTTCAAGGCGGCCAGCGGCGGTGTTGAAGTCAATATTCTGTCGCTGATTTGCATCGGTGGGTTACTGGCGGTGCTGTTTGTCTGGGCAGCCTGGGCTCTGGTTGATGTTTACCAGGGCTGGAGTAACGAAAAAGTACGCAATGGGGCGTTGGTTCACTTCGTCATCAAAACCGTGCTGTTGCTGGTTGTTTCAATCTGGATGTTTGCCAGCTGACCTGCAAGAGGCGCTGGACCGTATTTCACGATGTTATTTTCACACACCAATAAGGAATGTTTTATGAATGCTGCAGTTCGTCTTTTCCGTCAACTCTGCGCGCGTGCCGCGGTAACCACTTCCCTGGCGTATGTCACCAGCCAGCCGGTGCAGGCGGCTCTGCCGTCGGTTGAACCTCCGTCCTCCGGTGGTGGCGGTGGTCTGATGGATACCATCAAAGGCTATTTCCAGGACGGGATCGTTATTATCGGTCTGGTCGCCGCTGCGGTGGCCTTCCTGATTGTCGCCAATTCTGCCATTCATACCTTTGCTGAAGTGCGTGATGGCAAAGCGACCTGGGCCAAGTTTGGCGCCATCGTGCTGGTTGGTGTGGTGCTGCTGGTCACCGTCATTTGGCTGGTTGGCAAGTCCGCCGAAATCCTGTTCTAAGGTGACCCTCCATGCAGACTATCCGATTCTTACCTGACCGTCTTAACGCAGAGCCTGTCGTCTTCCGGGGGTTCACCACCCCGGAGATGGGACTGGCGGCGTTGGCGGGCGTAGGGCTGGGTCTGCTCGTGTCGTTGCCGTTTCTTCCCCTTGCCGGTTGGGTCGTGATACCCACCGGCATGCTGGTGACGCCGCTTCTTGTCATCTGGTTTGGGGGCAGCCGGCTGACGCGCCTGAAGCGCGGCAAACCGGAGAATTATATCTGGCAGCGCCTCGAGGCGCGTAAACGTCGCATGGGGTGGGGGGATCCCACCCTGATTATCGACAAACAGGGCTGGTCGTTGCGTCGCAGCCGCGTTGTTAAGAGGTCCACATGAGCCGTTTCAGACATGCGGTTAAAAACCGCGATCAGCATATTCTCACGTTGCGTGTTGCCTGTGGCGTGCTGGTCGTTTTCCTTCTGGTAGCCAGCATCGGCTGGATGCGGGCGCCAGACAATTTGACCATCCATAACCCGCCAGACCTGCGCAGCGGCTCTACCCGCGCCTGGTGGGAGGTACCACCGTCCACGGTCTACAGCTTCGGCTTTTATATCTTCCAGCAACTCAATGCCTGGCCAAAGAACGGTGAGGTGGATTACCCGGGAAAAATCAATGGCCTGTCACCGTACTTGACGCCGTCGTGTGAGCGCTTTCTGAAAGCGGACGCCAAAAAGCGTAGCGAAAGCGGTGAGCTTGCCGGCAGAACGCGCGTGGTGTTCGAAATCCCTGAGCACGGCTACAACGGCCGCTATAACCAGAGCCCGGTGACGGTCAAAGGACGTGATAACTGGGTGGTGCGCCTTGACCTGGTGGCGGACGAGTCTTTCGCCGGTGAACCGGTGAAACGCGCACTGACACGTTACCCGCTGAAAGTGGTGCGCGCAGAAGGGGATCCGGAACGTAATGAGTTTGGTCTGGCACTGGATTGTTACGACAGCATGCCACAGCGTCTTGCTGCGGCGCCGGCGGAACCCGCACCTGAGAAAAAAGGAGTATTCCAATGATGAAAGCACGTGTTCTGGCGCTTTCCCTGAGTGTACTTCCCCTGGCGGCGACGTTCAGCGTGCCGGTTACCCAGGCGGAAGAACTGATGAAGTGGGAGCGTATCCCGTTGCAAATCCCGCTGGCCGTCGGCAAGGAACGGGTGCTGTTTGCCGATAAAAATGTCCGCGTCGGTTTCCCGCCGGCGCTGAACGGCAAGCTGCGGGTACAAAGCAGCGGCGGCGCGGTTTACCTGAAAGCCGATGCGGCTTTCCCGCCAACGCGTCTGCAGCTGCAGGACGTCGAAAATGGGGAGGTTATTCTTCTCGATGTGGCGGCATCGGACAAAGGCCCGGCCGAACCGGTGCGCATTGTCTACAGCGGTGACGTGACCTCAGTCGGCAGCAGTAACGACGCGTCTGCTGCTTCAGGGGGAAATAACGCGGCGCCCGGGGCGGATAACGGTACCCTGGCGAAGCGTAAAAAGGTCAAATATAACGCGCCGCTGCCGGTCGTCCTGACACGGTACGCAGCACAAAGCCTGTACGGCCCGGTGCGCACGGTTGAAGCGGTGCCCGGCATTCATCCGGTCAACCCGCACCTGCCGAAGCGTATCACCACACTGTACCCGTCAGAGCCGGTGACCATCACGCCGCTGGGCGGCTGGGGTATTGGCAGTCGCAACGTGGTGGCGCTGAAGGTGCAGAACACGGCCAGCCGCAAAATCACGCTCGATCCCCGGGTACTGCAGGGGCAGTTTGTGACGGCGACGTTCCAGCACCGTTATTTGGGACCCGTTGGCACGCCGGAAGACACCACCACGCTGTACCTGGTTACCGCCGGTCGCCCGGACGGGGCGTTTATCGCGGAGCCGTCGGCGGTTCGCAAAGCCGTAAAAGCGGTGAAGAAGGGGGCTAATCATGGCTGAGGTGAAATCCAACATGCTGCCGAAGGTGATTGTGTTTGGTGTGCTGGCCACCGCGATCATCGTCGGGCTTAAGGCCTGCAGCGGCGATAAAGCACAGGAGGAGACTCAGCAGGCGCATAACGTGCTGGCCAGCATGTCGCCGGAAGAGCTGCGGGCGCTGGGTGTGGAGGGGGATACCCCGGAGGACACGCTACGCACCCTGGTGGGCACTCTGCGTACTACGCGAACCCAGCAGGCCGAGTTGCAAAGCAACATCGACAAGGTGTTGAAAGAAAACGAAGCGCTGCGCAAGCGTAATACCAATGTGTCCGGCCAGGTCAATGAGGCCGTGGCCGGCTTCCAGAAGCAGGCCGAGCAGCGCCAGCAGCAGCTCCAGCAGGAGCAGCAGACGCTGATGGGGAAAATTCAGACGCTGACCGAGCAGCTGACTGCGAAAAAGGACAAGGCAAAAAGCGACAGTGATATTCCGCTGGGGCTGGGACTGGATGGCATGGGCGCCGGGGACGGTGGTGCCGCTCCTGGTCAGGATGGCTTGATGTGGGTCGGACCTAAAGACATGAAAGAACCCGACCCGCGCAATCCGAACAGCGCCAAAGACGGCCCGCAGTTCCCGACGTCATTCCTGTCCGACAATGCGATCACGCGCCAAAAAGCGGCCTATGAGCAGCAGGTGAAAGGGCATACCAATGAAAAAGGGGCGGAGGAGAACGCCGAGCCGGTGTTTACCCTGCCCGAGAATTCCACCCTGGTGGGCAGCCGCGCCATGACGGCGCTGTTGGGCCGGGTACCTATCAACGGCACGGTGACCGATCCTTATCCTTTCAAGCTGATGATTGGCAAAGACAACCTGACGGCGAACGGCATCGAGTTGCCGGACGTCGAGGGTGCGATTGTCTCCGGGACGGCCAGCGGCGACTGGACGTTGTCGTGCGTGCGCGGCCAGGTCAACAGCATCACCTTCGTGTTTGCGGACGGGACGGTACGCACCTTGCCGCATCCTGACACCAATATGAAGGCCAATAGCAACAACAATAGCGGTAACAATGGCAAAGACGTCAGCACCACCGCCGGCATTGGCTGGATCTCTGATGACAACGGCATCCCGTGCATCGGTGGAGAGCGTAAGTCCAATGCCTCGACCTACCTGCCGACGATCGCCGCCTTGTCGGCCGCCAGCGCCGCCGGGGAAGGGATCAGCCAGGGGCAATACACCACGCAAAACAATGTGAATGGCATCACCTCGACCATGACCGGTAATGCCGGCCAGGCCGTGCTGGGCAAGGCGCTGTCAGGCGGGATGAAAGAGACCGCCGATTGGGTGCGTGAGCGCTACGGCATGATGTTCGACGCCGTGTACGTTCCCCCGGGCCAGAAACTGGCCGTGCACATTACCCGCCAGCTGGCGATCGACTTTGAGACCAAAGGGCGCAAGGTGCGTTACGACTTCAGCCTGCCTGGCGAAGACGGCAGCACCGGCGGACTGGATTAACACGTCATTCAGAGGAGGAGAAGCATGCTGTGGCGTCAATGTGAAAAGATGAGTCGCCCACAGAGTTAGGCGCTGGTCTTGCTGTCCTGCAGCGCGTTTTGGTTAGGTGTGCTGCTCCTGCTGTGTTTGCTTATAAGAGAATGATAATCATGCGGAAAAATCTGTTTAACCGGGTCCTGGCGACCGCTGTCATTGTCAGCGTCATGGCGTTGGCCGGCTGTTCGACGTCGAAAGAGGAAATGCTACCGCCAGGCGACAGCTCGATGCTGGAATTGTGGCAGGGTGAAGACGGTGGCGGTTCAGCGCGTAATGCGGTGGCGGCACGCGACAGCCTGCGCCGGCCGCTCACCGAGAACGAAAGCCAGGCAACAGCCGCAAGCGATCGCAGCTACAGCCGCACACAGGAAAGCGAAATCAGCCAGCAGTTCCCACGGTTGCCGAATCCCGACCTGGTGATGTATGTGTATCCGCACCTGGCGGATGGCAACGCGCCGGTGCCGGGCTACAGCACCGTGTTCCCGTTCTACAGTCAGGTGCAGTATGCGATGCCGGGTGAACGGACGGAGGCCTACTGATGCGATTTTCCCTGTTTGATAAAAAGCGCCTGACGCGCAAGAAGCCGGCAGTGCCGGCAACGGATGTCCAAGACACGGTGATCGCCACCGAGGACGGTGTGCCGCTGTCTGTCGACGGGCGAGAGCCGTTACGGCGCCCGGGCAAGATGACGGTAAAGGATGAGAAGCAGGTGTATCACGCCAATCCGTCCATCGTTGATTACCTGCCCTGGGCGGAGTTTCTCGACCGTGAGCAGTGTATTTTGCTCGATGACGGCGTATCTGTCGGCGCTGTGTTTGACATCACGCCGGTGGCGACCGAAGGACGCACAGACGATCGCCTGGAGCAGATGCGCGACACGGTGGAAGATGCCCTGCAGGACTCGTTTGACGAACATGATGAAAACCCCTGGGTCGTGCAGTTCTTCTGCCAGGACGAGAACAACGTCGATGCGTATCTTGACCGGCTGAGAGGGTATATCAAGCCGCATGCGCAGGGTTCTCAGCTGTCTGAGTCATGGCTGAAAGAAACCGAGCGTCATCTGCGCGGGATTGCCCGTCCGGAAGGCCTGTTTAAAGATACGCTGATAACAGACCAGCCATGGCGTGGGCAGCAACGCCGGACTCGCATGGTGGTCTATCGCTGGATTGGCAAGGGCAACACCGACCCAATGCCGCCTATCGCCATGCTGAATCAGACCTGTGAGCGCGTGACGGGGGCGCTGAACGGGGCAGGCGTGGTGTGTGTGCGGCAAAATGGCGGCCAGGTTCACGACTGGCTGCTGCGTCATTTTAACCCCAGCCCGGAGTGGGTGGATAAAGGGGTTCTGTACCGTGATGCCGCCTATTTTGACAGACGTGATACGCCGGAAGGCGCAATGCCGGTGCAGAATGATTTTGCCGAAACCCTGCTGTTCACCCCACCCGTGTCCGATCCGGACCAGGGGGTGTGGTGGTTCGATAATCAGGCGCATTGCGCGATCCCGGTCGAGAAGCTGCGCCGCCCGCCAGAGCCCGGCACCATCACCGGAGAGATGAAGCGTGGCGAGAAAAAAATCAACGCGCTGATGGATATGTTTCCGGAAGGGACGATGCTGTGCATGACCATCGTGGTGCAGCCGCAGGACACGCTGGAAAACGATTTTAACAAGCTGTCGAAAAATGCTGTCGGCGAAAATACCGAATCCGGGCGTGTGCGTCAGGACGTGGCGCAGGTCAAGGAATACCTGGGTAATCGCCACAAGCTGTACCGTGCCGGCATCACTTTCCTGCTGCGCGCCGGCGACCTGACCACGCTCAATCACAAGCGTGTCGAGCTCACCAACGTGTTGCTTGGTGCCGGCCTGCAGCCGGTTCGCCCGGAGTTTGATGTGACGCCGCTCAATACCTACCTGCGCGCGCTGCCGATGTGCTTTAACCCGGAGACCGACAAGAAACACTGGTACACCCGTCTGACCTGGGTACAGCATCTGGCCGGCCTGTTACCGGTGACCGGTCGTGAAACAGGAACGGGCAATCCAGGCCTGAGTTTTTTCAACCGCGGGGGCGATATTCTGACGGTTGATCCGCTTAACAAACATGACCGCAGCCAGAATGCGCATATGCTGTATTTTGGTCCGACCGGCGCGGGGAAATCGGCGACGTTGTGTGCCACGCTGACGCAAACCATGGCGGTTCATCGCCCACGTCTGTTCGTTGCCGAGGCGGGGAACTCGTTTGGGCTGCTGGCTGATTACTTTGAAAGCCAGGGGCTGACGGTCAATAAAGTCAGCATCAAACCGGGCAGTGGCGTGTCTCTGCCGCCGTTCTCTTTCGCGCATAAGCTTATCGAGGAGCTGAGCTCACTGGAACTGGATGAAAGTGAGCTGCGCGATATCGATGCGGATGACGACGATGAGGATAAACGCGATTACCTGGGGGAAATGGAAATCTCGGCCCGCATGATGATCACCGGCGGTGACCAGAAGGAGGAAGCGGAGTTAAAACGGGCTGATCGGGCAATGATCCGTGAAGCCTTGCTGATGGCGGCGAAGAGCGCCTTTGACGAGCAGCGCCAGATGCTACCGTCTGATCTGCAGAACGCCTTGTATGCGATTTCCAACGACTCGGCCAACGAAAAACGCAATCCACAGCGTCGGGCGAAAGCGGCCGAAATGGCGGAGGCGCTGGGCATGTTTACCCAGGCCGGCAGCTTCGAGGCGGAGCTGTTTAACCGTGAGGGCAGCCTGTGGCCAGAGGCAGATGTCACCCTGATTGACCTGGGGCATCTGGCACGTGAGGGGTATGAGGCGCAGATGGCGCTGACGATGGTGAGCCTGACCAACAGCATCAACAACATTGCCGAACGAGACCAGTACTCGGAGCGGGATATCGTGTTCGCGGTGGATGAGGCGCACATTGTGACGGTGAACCCGCTGCTGGCACCGTACATGACCAAAATCGTCAAGATGTGGCGTAAGCTCGGCGCCTGGCTGTGGCTGGCCACGCAGAACCTGAAAGACTTCCCGGACATTGCCGAGAAGATGCTGAATATGGCGGAGTGGTGGGTCTGTCTGACCATGCCGCCGGAGGAGGTTAACGACATTGCGCGCTTCAAGGCGCTGACCGAGGAGCAAAAGGCGGTGCTGCTGTCAGCCAGTAAACTCTCCGGCTGTTATACCGAAGGTGTGGTACTGTCGAAAAAACTCGAGGCGCTGTTCCGTGCAGTACCGCCGAGCCTGTACCTGGCGCTGGGGATGACGGAGAAAGAAGAGAAGGCCGAGCGCCGCGCGCTGATGCAGGAATTTGGCTGCAGCGAGCTTGAGGCGGCCCGCAAGGTGGCGCAAAAGCTTGACCGTCTGCGCGGCCTGGCGGCTAACGGGGAGGCAGCGGTAGCATGATGACCCTGAAATACCCGGAACCAGTTGTTCGACAGCCAGGCCTGGTCTGTCGTGAACCGTCGTTGTTTACTCTCCCTCCGCAGGGCGTGGCCACCTTAAGCGAAGCAGATGCGCGGCGGCTTGAGACGTTCTGTGCGGCTATCCGCGATCGGCTCCTGGGGCCGGTCCAACTTACGGCCCACCCGCATCGCATCGGGAGTCGTACCAGCGTAGCGTTGCATCTCGAGGGCCGACTGGGGCGTTGCATCGATGTGCTGATCACGGTGACCGGCAGTACGTTGTGGCCCCAGCCGGAGGAGTACGATCACCCGCGCTGGTATGTCACCGTACCGGATGCCGCGGATGTGGTGTATCTGCTGCTCCACCTGAGCGAGCTGTGCGAGCGTTTTCAGGTTAACTGATAGGGATGGCGCGATGATTATCGTTTCGAAAATACGTGACCTGGTCGCGTGTATGTTATGTGGCATTTTTGTGCCAGTTATTTGCGGCGCAAAATTTGGCAAGGGTTGTCAGGCATGATGCCGAAGCCACAGAACCTCGGCTTTATTAGGGCTAGATCACCGACCTTCTAGCCGGTTTTTTATTGGCAATATCCAGCAGCACGCGTTAGATCGTTACAGGCCGTGCTCGCTGGCATGGGCTTTCCATCCGTAGGGGAGCAAAGTGCATCACTTGTGGTTGACCCTTCTCCCTGGTAGTAGCATTGGAAAACGCGGCCCTTTGCTTCGGCATTAAATTTCACTGTGAGCGCTTCGCTACGGCGCACATTGCTGATATTCACCTGGTCGGCGGTCAATCCAAGCGCAAACCCGGCTTTCTCTTTAATTTCGTCAGTTGGCAAAATAGAAACATCTGCATAGGCCGCCGATGTGCCGGTGGTGAGGAGGATGGCGAGTAGCATTTTTTTCATAAGAAAATCTTCCATTTTACAATTCCATAACACTGAAGCTTTAGCCTATCTAGTCAGTTATTTGAGTGCAACCTCTCTTTTCTTGATGGTTAGGAGATTGGATCGACCATTTTTGAGATCCCTAACCATAGATCGTAGCGTGGCATACTCCCAGATGGCGGGGAGTAT
>NZ_JBNIDE010000013.1:0-64429 GCF_059652115.1 Serratia sp. EC4
GTCTACCTTATCGCTCGGCACACGGGCGATGTGTGCGGCCGGCTTAAAAATACTCAACATGAGCGCCTCCGATGGCTTTATCTGTTATCACATCAATATGACCTTTTACGTTCATTTGATGATTGAGCGGATATCGAATGTGGTGTTTTTGTGTTCCATAACGAGCGCCATTGTCATCAAATACGCCTGGTGTCGCTGTGACGAATGGCGCAATTGTTACACTTTCATGAAACCACGGCGGATTTTGAGCGATTCGTTAACGTTATGAAATAGAAAAACGTCCAAAAATCGTGATTATGATCACATTGATGGTTTTTTGTGGACATTTTTATTTCGTTTTATGTTCGTTCTTGTTCCTTATCAAACAAAGACCCTAATAACCGTGGCTCAATAGGCTCATAACTACCGATCCTGAGGGAGCGACATGAGCAGCGATTTTGACGGCGGCGAAACGGATGTGATCATCATCGGCGGCGGCGCCACCGGCGCAGGCATTGCCCGCGATTGTGCGCGGCGCGGCTTGCGCTGCATTTTGCTGGAGCGTCACGACATCGCCACCGGCGCCACCGGCCGCAACCACGGCTTGCTGCACAGCGGCGCGCGCTATGCGGTGACCGACGGCGATTCGGCGCGCGAGTGCATCGAAGAGAACCGCATCCTGAAACGCATCGCGCATCACTGTATCGAGCGCACCGATGGGCTGTTCATCACCCTGCCGCAGGACTCGCTGGACTATCAGCAACAGTTTATCGCCGCCTGTCGCCAGGCCGACATCGACGCCGAGGCGATCGACCCGCAGCTGGCGCTGCGGCTGGAGCCGGCGGCTAACCCGGCGCTGATCGGCGCGGTGCGGGTGCCGGACGGCACCGTTGATCCTTTCCGGCTGACCGCCGCCAACATGCTGGACGCGCGCGAACACGGCGCGCAGATCCTGACTTACCACCAGGTGGTGGGGCTGCTGCGCAGCGGCGACCGGGTGACGGGCGTGCGCGTTTACGACCATCAGAATCAGCGGCGCTATGAGCTGCACGCACCGGTGGTGGTCAACGCCGCCGGCATCTGGGGCCAGCAGATCGCCGAATACGCCGATTTGCGCATCCGCATGTTCCCAGCCAAGGGGGCGCTGCTGATCCTCGGTCACCGCATCAACAATATGGTGATCAACCGTTGCCGCAAACCGGCGGACGCCGACATCCTGGTGCCGGGCGACACCATCTCGCTGATCGGCACCACCTCGACCCATATCGACTACGACCAAATCGATAACATGCTGGTGACGCCGCAGGAGGTGGACATTCTGATCCGCGAGGGGGCGCTGTTGGCGCCCACCCTGGCGCAGACCCGTATTCTGCGCGCCTATGCCGGGGTGCGGCCGCTGGTCGCCAGCGACGACGATCCCAGCGGGCGCAACGTCAGCCGCGGCATCGTGCTGCTCGATCACGCCGCCCGCGACGGGCTGGAAGGGTTTATCACCATCACCGGCGGCAAGCTGATGACCTACCGCCTGATGGCGGAGTGGGCCACCGACAAGGTGTGCGAAAAGCTTGGCGTAAACCGTCCGTGCACCACCGCGCAGGACGCGTTGCCAGGATCCCGCCAGTCGGCGGAGGAAACGGTGCGCAGCGTGGTCTCACTGCCCGCCAGCATTCGCGGCTCGGCGATCTACCGGCACGGCGATCGCGCCAGCCAGGTGCCGGCGGCCGATCGGCTCGACACCAGCCTGGTGTGCGAATGCGAGGCGGTGACCGCCGGGGAAGTGCGCTATGCGGTCAATTCGCTGACCGTCAATAACCTGGTGGATCTGCGTCGCCGCACCCGCGTCGGCATGGGCACCTGCCAGGGGGAACTCTGCGCCTGCCGCGCCGCCGGACTGCTGACGCGCTTCAAGGTCAGCACGCCGCAGCAATCCATCGCGCAGCTGTCGCAGTTCCTCAACGAACGCTGGAAAGGCGTGCGGCCGATCGCCTGGGGCGACGCGCTGCGCGAGAGTGAATTTACCAGTTGGGTTTACCAGGGATTATGCGGGCTTGAGGCCCAGGCAGACAAAGAGCAGGAGGCGGATGATGCGATTTGACGTAGTGGTGATTGGTGGCGGCCTGGCGGGCCTGAGCTGCGCCATTGCCGTGGCCGAACTGGGCAAACGCTGTGCGGTGGTCAGTTCTGGCCAGAGCGCGCTCTACTTCTCCTCCGGCTCGCTCGATCTGCTGGCGAGATTGCCGGACGGCACGCCGGTCGAGATGCCGCTGGCGGCGTTGCCGCAGCTGGCGCAACAGGCGCCGCAGCATCCGTATTCTCTGATTGGGCCCGGCCGGGTGGCGGCGCTGTCCGCCGCCGCACAGCGGCTGCTGGAGCGCTGCGGGCTGCACCTGCAGGGCGAGGGAGCCAACAACCATCTGCGCATTACGCCGCTGGGCACGCGCCGCGCCACCTGGCTCAGCCCGCAGGCGATCCCGACGCTGCCGCTGACCGGCCAACTGCCGTGGCGGCGCATCGCGGTGATCGGCATCGAAGGGTTCCTCGACTTCCAGCCGCAGATGGCCGCCGACGCCTTGAGCCGCGAGCTCGGCGTAGAGACGGAGGTAGCCTATCTGCACATGCCGGCGCTGGACAGATTGCGCAATAACCCCAGCGAGTTCCGCGCGGTGAACATCGCCCGGGTTCTGGATTTGATGGAAAGTCTGCCGCCGATGGCCGAGGAGCTGCGGCGGCTGGCGGGCGAGGCCGAGGCGCTCTTCCTGCCGGCCTGTCTGGGCCTGGAGGACGACGCGTCGCTGGCGGTGCTGCAGGATGCGGTCGGCAAGCCGATCCGGCTGCTGCCGACGCTGCCGCCTTCGGTGCCCGGCATGCGCTTGCATCAGGCGCTGCGGCGGCGTTTCCAACAGCTGGGCGGCGTTTTCATGCCCGGCGACAGCGTGCTGCGCGCCGAGAGCGAGGCCGGTCGCATCACCGGTTTGTACACCCGCAACCACGGCGATATTCCGCTGCGGGCGCAGCAGGTGGTGCTGGCCAGCGGCAGCTTCTTCAGCAATGGGCTGGTGGCCGATTTCGACCGGGTGCGTGAGCCGATCTTCGGGCTGGACGTGCACAGCCGCGCCGATCGCGCCGATTGGAGCCGGCGCGAGCTGTTCGCGCCGCAGCCTTATCTGCAGTTTGGCGTGCGCACCGACGGCAGGCTGCGGGCGATGAAGCAGGGAGTGCCGTTCGACAATCTGTATGCCATCGGCGCGGTCGCCGGCGGCTACGATCCGCTGCAGCAGGGCTGCGGCGCCGGCGTGTCATTGATCGGTGCGCTGCACGTCGCGCAGCAGATCGCCGCGGAGGAGTGCGTATGAGCCTGCATCAGGACCACAGCTTTGAAAGCTGCATCAAATGTACCGTCTGCACCACCTACTGCCCAGTCGCCAAAGTGAACCCGCTCTATCCGGGGCCGAAACAGGCGGGGCCGGACGGCGAGCGGCTGCGGCTGAAAGACCCGGCGCTGTACGACGAAGCGCTGAAATACTGCACCAACTGCAAGCGTTGTGAAGTGGCCTGCCCGTCCGACGTCAAAATCGGCGACATCATTCAGCGCGCCCGCGCCGACTTCGCCCAGAGCAAGCCGACGCTGCGTGACGCCATCCTCAGCCACACCGATATCATGGGCTCGCTGTCGACGCCATTTGCGCCGATCGTCAACGCCGCCACCGGGCTGAAACCGGTGCGCAAGCTGCTGGACAAGGCGCTGAAGATCGATCACCGCCGCGAACTGCCGAAATACTCGTTCGGCACCTTCCGCCGCTGGTACCGGCAACAGGCGCAGGCGCAGCAGCGTTACGCCGAGCAGGTGGCGTTTTTCCACGGCTGCTTCGTCAACTATAACCACCCGCAGCTGGGCAAGGATTTGATCCGGGTGTTCAATGCGCTGGATATCGGCGTGCAGTTGCTGAAGCGCGAGAAATGCTGCGGCGTGCCGCTGATCGCCAACGGGTTTATTGAGCAGGCCAAAAAGCAGGCCAGGGTTAACGCCGAGTCGCTGCATGAAACGGTGCTGGAGCGCGGCATTCCGGTGGTGGCCACTTCATCGAGCTGCACCTTCACCCTGCGCGACGAATACCCCCACTTGCTGGACGTAGACACTACCCCGGTGCGCGATCGGGTGGAGCTGGCGACGCGCTATCTCTATCGCCTGATCAATCAGGGGCGCCGCCTGCCGCTGAAACGCACGCCGCTGCGGGTGGCGTATCACACGCCTTGCCATATGGAGAAGATGGGCTGGACCGCCTACACCCTGGAGCTGCTGCGGCAGATACCGGGGCTGGAGCTGGTGGTGCTGGATTCGCAGTGCTGCGGCATCGCCGGCACCTACGGGTTCAAATCGGAGAACTACGCCACGTCGCAAGGCATCGGCGCGCCGCTGTTCCGGCAGATAGAAGAGAGCGGGGTGGATCTGGTGGTGACCGACTGCGAGACCTGCAAATGGCAGATCGAAATGTCCACCAGCAAACGCTGCGAACATCCGATTACCCTGCTGGCGCAGGCGTTGGCATAAAACGAAAGGGCCGGCAGGCCGGCCCCTGCGGGATTACTGCTTCAGCTTCAGGGTAGAGATGATGCCTTCGGCTTCAGTCTGTGCCTGCTGCTGATTGTCTGCCGGCAGCGTTACCTGGATGGTCAGCATGTTGTTGTTCAGCGAACCGATCAGGACGGAAGAATAAGCCTTTTCACCGCCGCTGGTGATGATGCTGTCCAGCTGACGCAGCGGCACGCCGTTGACGTCGAGCGCCTTGTTGGTGATCACCTGCAGGTTGGCGTCACGCGCGCGCTGGGTATTCTCCAGGCGTTTGGCCAGAGTCTCCAGGCTGTCGGCGGTCTTGTCGCCCAAGATGACGATCACCGCGCGCTGGCCGGTGCTGTCTGCGTAAACATGCATGTTGTTGGCCTGGTTGCCCAGCTTGCCGCTCTGATCCGCCATGCCGACCGGCAGGGTGAACGCCAGTTTACCGTCCAGCAGGCTCACCTGCTGCCCGGCCGGCGCGCTGGCCGCCGCGCCGTCTGGCGCTGCCTTGGTGTCTTTGGTTTCGCCGTCGCAGGCCGCGAGGCCAAGCGCCAGCAGGCTGATACCCATCAATTTCGCTACTTTACGCATCGGGCTTCCTTCTTCCTTTCCGGTAGGGATTCACTGTCGTATCGCAACCTATTCCAGGTTGAAATGCAAGGCAGATGTTGTCACAAGTTTTTTTCCAGTAATAGCCGATAATCAGCCACTTCGCCTTTCTTTTCCAGCTGAACAATCTGATAGTGGTGGGCGATCAGCATCGTCAGCATGGCGCGGAACCGGTTACGGGTTTTGACCGTCAGTTGGCGATAGCCCTGCGCCCGAGCCCAGCGTTCCTGTTCAGCCAATAAGGCCTGCGCCACGCCGTGGCGACGAAATGCCGGCAGCACGCCGCCCAGCCAGCTGTAAAACACCGTTTCCTGCCGTTGATAACCGAGTTTGAAACCGGCCGGCTGTCCGGCTATCTCGGCGATCAACAGGCTGGCGGGGGCGGCGCCGATGCGCCGCTGCAGATCGGCCAGGCTGTGCAGGCCGCCGAATTCGGGGATGCGTTGGTAAAGGCGGTGGATGTCTTCGAGCGTGGCGGTGCGGACGATTGGGGTCATGAGCGGCCTCCAAAGGATAGGGCCGCCCAGAATAGCACGACTCAGCCCGGCTGCAGGCCGCCGCTGCGCGCCGCGATGCGTTTGAGCAGCATGTTCAGCAACACGCCGTACATCGGCAGGAAGAACAGCAGGCAGATCATCACCTTGAAGCTGTAATCCACCAGCGCGATCTCCACCCAGTTGTTGGCCATGAAGGGATCGCTGCTCTTATAAAAGGCGATGAAGAAGAACGCCAGCGTATCGCTGATGTTGCCGAGGAACATCGCCGCCGCCGGCGCCACCCACCAGGCGCTGCGTTGGCGCAGGCGGTTGAAGACGTGTACGTCGAGGATCTGGCCGAGCACATAGGCCATAAAGCTGGCGACGGCGATGCGCGCCACGAACAGGTTAAAACTGCTCAGCGCCGCGAAGCCCTGCCATTCTCCCTGATAGGTGACGGTGGAGATCACATAAGAGATGAACAGCGCCGGCACCATCACCGCCAGGATAATGCGTCGCGCCAGCGGCGCGCCGAAAATGCGTACGGTCAGATCGGTCGCCAGGAAGATAAACGGGAAGGTAAAGGCGCCCCAGGTGGTATGGAAGCCGAAAACGGTGATCGGCAGCTGCACCAGGTAGTTGCTGGAGGTAATGATGGCGATATGAAACAGCGAAAGCCAGACCAACGCGGTGAAGCGCTGCTGTGCGGTAAACGAATACATGTTGTAGCCTTTTTAGCAGTGGGGTGAGGGAACCCAGTGTGTCTTGTCAAAACAGCAAAAAACGCTGCGCGGCGGCATGATACGCGTTTGCGCAACCAATGCAATGGTTAAATTTAACGCAAACGTTAACGCATCTTGCGCAGAAAAACTACCGGCGTAAACTAGGCGCTAATGAGATGCGGCGAGCGTTCGCCGATCGTTTTTGAACGAGAAAAATTGCATGACTGACTTATTTGCCCAGGCAGACCAGACGCTCGACGCGCTGGGGCTGCGTTGCCCGGAACCGGTGATGATGGTGCGCAAAACCGTGCGCCATATGGACAACGGCGAAACGCTGCTGATTATCGCCGACGATCCGGCCACCACCCGCGATATCCCGGGGTTCTGCCGCTTTATGGAGCACACGCTGGTGGCGCAGGAGACCGAGCAGGCGCCATACCGTTATCTGCTGCGTAAAGGCGTCTAACGGCGGCGCGGCCGAGTTAAAAGTTCTCTCCCCCAAATGACAACGGGCGCGGTATGCCGCGCCCGTGTTTGTTTCCGAACTTAGCTGCGTTTTCTCAATAGCCGCAGCGCGTTGGCGGTGACCAGCGCGGTGGCGCCGGAGTCGGCCAGCACCGCCAGCCACAGCCCGGTCAGCCCCAGCAGGCTGGTGATCAGGAAGACCCCTTTCAACCCCAGCGCGATGGTGATGTTTTGCCGGATATTGGCGTGGGTGGCGCGCGAGATGCGGATCATTTCCGCGACGCCCACCAGTCGGTTGTGGGTCAGGGCGGCGTCGGCGGTTTCCAATGCCACGTCGGTGCCGCTGCCCATGGCGATGCCGATGCTGGAGGCTTTCATCGCCGGGGCGTCGTTGATGCCGTCGCCGATCATCGCCGTCGGGCGCAGTTCGCTCAGTTCGGTGACCGCGCTGACCTTATCTTCCGGCAGCAGACCGGCGCGATAGTCGAGGCCCAGCTCGCCGGCGATCGCCGCGGCGGCGCGCGGGTTGTCGCCGGTCAGCATCACGCCGCGAATGCCCAGCGCGTTCAGTTCGGCTATCGCCTGCCTGGCGTCGCCGCGCAGCGTATCGCGCAGCGCCAGCAAACCGATGGGCGCGCCGTCTTCCAGCACCACCACCGCCGTTTTACCGGCGTTTTCCAGCTTGTCTACCTGGCTCTGCCATTGGGCGTCGAGCAGGCCCGGCGCCAGCTTGCCCGGCGCACTGATCAACACGGTCTTGCCGTCCACGATCCCTTCCACGCCGACGCCGGCCAGCGCGCGGCGCGCCTGCGCCAGCGGCAACTCAGCCCCGCTTGCGGCGGCGCGGTTGATGATCGCCTGCGCCAGCGGGTGATGTGAACCGGCTTCCACCGCGGCGGCAAGCTGCAACAGCCGTTGTTCGGTCAGCGCGCCGATAGGCAGCACGTCGGTGACCGTCGGCTTGCCTTCGGTCAGGGTGCCGGTCTTATCGAAGGCGATGGTTTGAATCTGGCCCAGTTGCTCCAGCGCCGCGCCGCCTTTAATCAGCGCGCCGCGCCGCGTGGCGGCCGCCAGCCCAGATGTGATGGCCGCCGGCGTCGAGATCACCAGCGCGCATGGACAGCCGATCAGCAGCAGCGTCAGGCCGCGATAGATCCAGGTCTCCCACGGCTGTGAGAACAGCAGCGGCGGTACCAGGATCACCGCGACCGCCAGCAGCATAATGGCCGGGGTGTAGTAGCGGCTGAAGCGATCGAGGAAGCGTTCGATCGGCGCGCGGCGCTCTTCGGCCTCTTCAATCAGCTGCAAAATGCGGTCGATGGCATTTTTGCCGGGCTCGGAAATCACCTTCATCTGCGCCGCCTGATCGACGGACAGGCTGCCGGCGGCCACTTTCTCACCCTGTTGGCGCTCGACCGGCACCGATTCGCCGGTCAGGGCGCTTTCGTCAAAGCTGGCGAACGGATTGAGCAGCTCGGCGTCGGCCGGCAGGCGCCCGCCGGGCGCGATTTCAATCACGTCGCCGGGGCGCAGGCTGGCGACCGGCACGCGTTTGCGTTCCGTGCCTTGCAGCAGCAGCGCATCTTCAGGCACCAGCTCCATCAGCGCCGTCACCCCGCGCCGTGCGCGGTTGGCGGCGTAGGATTCCAGCAGTTCGCCGACCATAAACAGCAGCAGCACCATCGCCGCTTCGGCGGTGGCGCCGATGAACAGCGCGCCGATGGCCGCCACGCTCATCAGCGTTTCGATGGCGAACGGCGTGCCGGAACGAATCAAACGTAGCGCCTTGGCGGCGACTGGCGCCAACCCGACCAGCGTGGTGGCGATAAAGGCGATGCGGCCCAGCTCCGGGTTAACCCGATCCAGCGCCCAACTGACCACCATCAGGGTGGTTAACAGCAGCAGCGGCGCGAATTCGCCGAAGCGTGAGGTTTTCGGCGCGGCGGCTTTGGCGGTTTGAGCGCCGAGCAGGGTAAAACCGGCCTGGGCGACCGCGTCCTGGATCCGCAGGCTGATATCGGACTGCGCGTCGACCACCAGTTTCTCGGTGGCGAACAACACGCGCGCGCTGTCGACGCCGGGAAGTGCCGTGACGGCATTTTCGATTTTTTTGGCGCAGCTGGGGCAGTCCATGCCGGTGACTTTCCAGCTGAAACGTTGGCTGCCGGAAGGGGGAGCGGCGGCCAGCCTGTCGCTTTCTTCGTCCGGATCGTCGGGCGCGGCGGTGCAGCAGCCGCTATCGCCATGATCGTGATGATGGTGGGCGTGTTCGGCCTGTGCGGCGGCGTTTTTCGGCTCGCTGCTGCAGCCATGCTGAGTTTTGCTGTGGCTGTGGTTGCAGCCGCAGCCGCCTTCGGCGTGGTGATGTTCCTGATGATTATGGTTTTGCTGATTGTGCATAACGTCCCCCTTCGGGCTGTTAAACGGGTTTGCTCAGCTGACTCTACACCCTGGAGTCCACTCCAGAGTCAAGCGCCGGATGAGAATTATTGCTAACGGCGTTCGGGCGTAGAAAAGGGGGATTCATTCAATAATGAATAATGCGAATTTAAATATATCGGCTTTTCTTATCCCCTATTTGGGCGAAAAGGCTCGCTGCCGTTAGTTTAAATAAGAAAATAATATTCCTATAGAAACTAAAAAATCGCCCGACCTAATAATAAAGAGTTATTAATCTATAACGCTTTAGCAAAATTTACCTTTTCCCCCGAGTAAAGCCAGCATGATTCGCTTGAGTCTGCAGGCCGCATTGCTATTGAAGTTTGGTGCCAACTTATCCTCATCAAGTTTCATTTGCTTTGTAAAGAAGCCTAAAAAGCAGCATAACAAACTTTCGTTGCGATAATAAATGGTTGATTATTTTATGTGCAGATTTACGGTCCTGCCTATAATTGGAATCGATTACCATTTTTAATGGTGATCTTATTTGCTGATATATATGCATTAATTCTACCTAACACACTGCCGGTAACGGCGCATAAGCCCCTTCCAGCAAGCTTGAGGTTCATTAACCGTGGCTTACGGGGAGGTTATGTCTATCTGTCTGATTGATATCAATCAGGTAATGAGTGGAATCGAACCAATGCAATCTACTAAAAAGGCAATTGAAATTACTGAATCCAGCCTCGCTGCCGCGACAACCGGTTACGATGCTGTAGACGACCTGCTGCATTATCATGAGCGGGGTAACGGGATTCAGATTAATGGCAAGGATTCATTTTCTAACGAGCAAGCTGGGCTGTTTATTACCCGTGAGAACCAAACCTGGAACGGTTACAAGGTATTTGGCCAGCCGGTCAAATTAACCTTCTCGTTCCCGGACTATAAGTTCTCTTCCACCAACGTCGCCGGCGACACCGGGCTGAGCAAGTTCAGCGCGGAACAGCAGCAGCAGGCTAAGCTGTCGCTGCAGTCCTGGGCCGACGTCGCCAATATCACCTTCACCGAAGTGGCGGCCGGTCAAAAGGCCAATATCACCTTCGGCAACTACAGCCAGGATCGTCCCGGCCACTATGATTACGGCACCCAGGCCTACGCCTTCCTGCCGAACACCATTTGGCAGGGCCAGGATTTGGGCGGCCAGACTTGGTACAATGTCAACCAATCCAACGTGAAGCATCCGGCGACCGAAGACTACGGCCGCCAGACGTTCACCCATGAGATTGGCCATGCGCTGGGCCTGAGCCACCCGGGCGACTACAACGCCGGTGAGGGCAACCCGACCTATAGAGATGTCACCTATGCGGAAGATACCCGCCAGTTCAGCCTGATGAGCTACTGGAGTGAAACCAATACCGGTGGCGACAACGGCGGTCACTATGCCGCGGCTCCGCTGCTGGATGACATTGCCGCCATTCAGCATCTGTATGGCGCCAACCTGTCGACCCGCACCGGCGACACCGTGTACGGCTTTAACTCCAATACCGGTCGTGACTTCCTCAGCACCACCAGCAACTCGCAGAAAGTGATCTTTGCGGCCTGGGATGCGGGCGGCAACGATACCTTCGACTTCTCCGGTTACACCGCTAACCAGCGCATCAACCTGAACGAGAAATCGTTCTCCGACGTGGGCGGCCTGAAGGGCAACGTGTCGATCGCCGCCGGTGTGACCATTGAGAACGCCATTGGCGGTTCCGGCAACGACGTGATCGTCGGCAACGCGGCCAATAACGTGCTGAAAGGCGGCGCGGGTAACGACGTGCTGTTCGGCGGCGGCGGGGCGGATGAATTGTGGGGCGGTGCCGGCAAAGACATCTTCGTGTTCTCTGCCGCCAGCGATTCCGCACCGGGCGCTTCAGACTGGATCCGCGACTTCCAGAAGGGGATCGACAAGATCGACCTGTCGTTCTTCAATAAAGAAGCGCAGAGCAGCGATTTCATTCACTTCGTCGATCACTTCAGCGGCACGGCCGGTGAGGCGCTGCTGAGCTACAACGCGTCCAGCAACGTGACCGATTTGTCGGTGAACATCGGTGGGCATCAGGCGCCGGACTTCCTGGTGAAAATCGTCGGCCAGGTAGACGTCGCCACGGACTTTATCGTGTAACACAGCAACGGAACGCCCGGCGCAGTCTCGGCCGGGCGTGATGCGGGAGCCCGGTATGAAAGGCACTTTAGCGCGCACCGCCTTGGCGGCGGGCGGCATGATGGTGACGAGCGCGGTGATGGCCGGCAGTTTGGCATTGCCGACCGCGCAGTCGCTGGCGGGACAATGGCAGGTGGCCGACAGCGAACGGCAATGCCAAATCGAGTTTCTGGCGGATGAACAAAGCGAGACCAACGGCTATCAGCTGGTGGATCGGCAACAGTGTTTGCAGAGCGTGTTTGCGACGGAAGTGGTGGGCTGGCGCCCGGCGCCGGACGGCATCGCCCTGCTGCGGGCGGATGGCAGCACGCTGGCGTTCTTCTCGCGCGACGGCGATCTGTACCGCAATCAGCTGGGTGCGGATGAGGCTTTGACGTTGAAAGCGCTGGCATGATGAAGAAACGGGTTCGGCGCGCCGAACCCGCGGCAGGTCTCTACAGGTAGAGCGAACGCACGATCAGGAAGTGGCCGGAGAAGTAACAGAAAGCCACGATGGCGTCCGCCGCGCGGAAGGTGAAGCGGTAGCGGTTGAGCAGCCAAACCACGTTGGCCAGCAGCAGTAGCGAGGTGCCGATCAGCAGCGAGAAGCCGAAATCGGTGCTGCGCAGGAAATATTGTTCGCCCGCCAGCCAGACCATCAGCAGCGTCATCGCCACGTAGGTAACGATCGGCCAGCGCATCTCTTCCAGCCGGGTCCAGACGGTGGCCAGCAGCAGTGCGCCGATCGCCAGCAGCGCCAGCGGCAGCGGCCAGAACAGGCTGAACGTCATCTGGCTGGCGAAACTCAGGGTGTACAGCAGGTGGGACAGGAAAAAGGCGCCGATGGCGTACAGCACCCGTTCGCGCGGCAACAGGAGCAATGCGTCGCCGATCAGCGTCGCCAGCAGGCCGAGGACGATCAGATAACCCGCCGCGCCGAGCACCGGCGCCTGCCAGGCCAGCAGCAACAGCAACAGCAGCGTGACGGGTTTGAACACCCAGCGCTGCCAGCGCGGCCCACGGTAAGAGGCGTCGACGAACAGCCAACCGGAAAAGAATACGGCAAGGAACGGCCAACTCATTTATGTCTTCCTTATGTATGAGGGAGCCGCAACAACCGGCTCCAAACTGTCACCCATGTCACTTCTTCATTTCAGTGTAGGTAGCCTGCCGGCGATCGACAATGCTTTCTTGAGAATGCTATGTTTACGCTGATTTAGCCGCGAAGGAAATGGGAAACCGATGAGTAAGCCACCGTTGTTTTTTGTCGCCGTGATGGCGTTGATCGCCGTGTTGGCCACGCAACGCTACTTCAAACAGCGCCAGCAGGAGGCGGAAAACGATCGCGCGCCGATGCGCAGTCTGCAGGTGACGGTGAGCGACAAACGCGCGGTGCCGGTCGCCAAGACCCGCGCGCCGCAGCGCGAACCGCTGGTCAATGAGCCGATGTATTACGAGGTGGTGTTCAGCCCGAACCAGGGCGGTGAAGACATCCAGCTGCGGCTGAAGCAATGGCAGTACAACCCGATTGAAAAAGGCGCGCAGGGCACGTTGAACATGCAGGGCACGCGCTTCGTCTCGTTCACCGCTCAGCCGTAGCGGTCACTTCTTCTTGATGGGCGGCTGTTTCTTTTGCCAGGCCAGCAGCTCGAACACGCCAAAGATAAAGATCTTGGCCTCTTGCCAGTAGCTGATCGGCTGATCCTTCGGCTGGGTGGATTTCAACAGCACCAGCTGCAGGCCGTGCATCACCACCATAAAGAACAGCGCCACGTCGATGAAATACTTCAGCGGCTTGGGAAATGGATGGAACAGGTTAGAGAGCAGGAAGCCCCACACGCACAGCATCAGCAGGCGGCCCAGATTAATCAGCATGATCGGTTTTCTCTTGCGAACGAATATAAAGGCGATAGGCCACCTGGCCGGCGACCTTCTCCCGGTGCAGCTGCCAGCTGGCAGGCACGTCCGCCGCGGCGCTTTCCGCCTCGGCTTCTACATAGATCCAGGCCTCGTTGGCCAGCCAGCCGCGCTGTTCCAGCAACAGGGCGGTCTCCGCCAGCAGACCTTTGCGAAACGGCGGATCGAGGAAGACCACGTCGAACGGTTGACCGTCACCCGCCAGCCAGCTCAACGCGTTGGTGTTGATAACCACCCCTTTGCCTTGCAGCAGCGCCAGATTTCTTTCCAGCTGCTGCGCCACCGACCGTTCGAATTCCAGCAGCGTGGCGCTGCCGGCATAGCGCGACAGCGCTTCCAGCCCCAATGCGCCGCTGCCGGCGAAGCAGTCCAGACAGCGCGCGCCCTGAATCACCGGCGCCAGCCAGTTGAACAGGGTTTCGCGCACTCGATCGGTGGTGGGGCGCAGCCCCGGGCTGTTCGGCACCGGGAGTTTGCGGCCGCGCCATTGGCCGCCGATGATGCGGATCTGTCCGGCTGCGGCCTGGGGCGGTTTTTTGGCCGCCGCCCGTGGCGAGAGTCTTGTCATAAGCGTTGTTTGGTTTCTTTCGCGGCGCGGGGCCGCCGAGGTTAACGAAAAGTTGTCCCTATTCTACCGGTGACGGGCGTCGGGGGGAACGGTAAAACGTTGTTGTCTGATTTCACGCCGGAAAGCATGCCGGATGCGTGTTGCTGCGCGAGGGAAAGTGATAGACTCGGCGGATTATTGTCAGCATATATCCTTCAGGTATGGAGGGTAAGCGAGCCTTCGGTACGGAGTAGAGTCATAACATGGCAAAAGATAAGAAACGTGGGTTTTTCTCCTGGCTGGGCTTTGGCCAGAAGGAAAAGGAAGAAGAGCAACAGCAACCTGAGTCGTCGGTAGAGCAGGCGGAACCTCAGGCCGCGGAGACGCCGGCTGAACCGGCCGCCGCCAAGCTGGATGACAAGCTCCCCGCCCAGGAATCTGAACCTGCCGCCTCCGTCGACACCCCGGGAGAGTGGGATAACGGTCAGGCCGGTGAACAAATCGCGGAAAACCTACCGGCGGCGGCTGAACATCCGGCGGCGCCGCAAGCGTTAGCTGAAGAGATCGTCAGCGTCACCGAGCAAGTGGCGGCGCAGCAGCAACCGGTGGTTGAACCCGAGCCGGCCGTCGAGCCTGAGCCAGTGGTTGAACCCGAGCCGGTCGTCGAGCCTGAGCCAGTGGTTGAACCCGAGCCGGTCGTCGAACCTGAGCCAGTGGTTGAACCCGAGCCGGTCGTCGAGCCCGAGCCGGAAGAAGAACCGCTTGAGCCGGTGGTGCCGGCCGTTGCGCAAGAGCAGGAGCGCCCGACTAAAGAGGGCTTCTTCGCGCGCCTGAAGCGCAGCCTGCTGAAGACCAAGCAAAACCTCGGTTCCGGCTTTATGGGGCTGTTCCGCGGTAAAAAGATCGACGACGACCTGTTCGACGAGCTGGAAGAACAGTTGCTGATCGCCGACGTCGGCGTGGACACCACGCGCAAGATCATCACCTCCCTGACCCAGCACGCCAGCCGCAAGCAGTTGAAAGACGCCGAAGCGCTGTACGGCAAGCTGAAGGAGGAAATGTCCGAAATTCTGGCCAAGGTCGATCGGCCGCTGGATGTCAGCGGGAAAACCCCGTATGTCATCCTGATGGTCGGCGTGAACGGTGTGGGTAAAACCACCACCATCGGCAAGCTGGCGCGTCAGTTCCAGGCGGAGGGCAAGTCGGTGATGCTGGCGGCGGGGGACACCTTCCGCGCCGCGGCGGTGGAACAGCTGCAGGTGTGGGGCGAACGCAACCGCATTCCGGTGGTGGCGCAGCATACCGGCGCGGATTCCGCTTCGGTGATCTTCGATGCGGTGCAGGCCGCCAAGGCGCGCGGCATCGATGTGTTGATCGCCGATACCGCCGGCCGTCTGCAGAACAAATCGCACCTGATGGAAGAGCTGAAGAAGATCGTCCGCGTCATGAAAAAACTGGACGACCAGGCCCCCCATGAGGTTATGCTGACGCTCGATGCCAGCACCGGCCAGAATGCCGTCAGTCAGGCGAAATTATTTAATGAGGCCGTGGGCTTAACCGGCATCACGCTGACTAAACTGGACGGTACCGCCAAGGGCGGGGTGATCTTCGCCATCGCCGATCAGTTCGGTATCCCGATCCGCTATATCGGCGTCGGGGAAGGCATCGAAGATTTGCGGCCGTTTAAGGCTGACGATTTTATTGAGGCACTTTTTGCCCGAGAGGATTAATACGGATGATTCGCTTTGAACAGGTCAGTAAAGCTTATCTGGGCGGACGGCAAGCGCTGCAGGGGGTCGATTTCCATCTGCGCCCGGCGGAAATGGCGTTTCTGACCGGCCATTCCGGCGCGGGGAAAAGTACCCTGCTGAAACTGATTTGCGGTATCGAACGGCCCAGCGCCGGCCACATCTGGTTTGGCGGCCACGACATCAGCCGCTTGAAAAACCGCGAGGTGCCGTTCCTGCGTCGGCAGATCGGCATGATCTTCCAGGATCACCACTTGCTGCTGGATCGCACGGTGTATGACAACGTGGCGATGCCGCTGATCATCGCCGGCGCCAGCACCGAAGATATCCGCCGCCGCGTTTCCGCCGCGCTGGACAAGGTCGGTTTGCTGGATAAAGCGAAGAACTTCCCGATTCAGCTGTCCGGCGGTGAGCAGCAGCGCGTGGGCATCGCCCGCGCGGTGGTGAACAAGCCGGCGGTGCTGCTGGCGGATGAACCGACCGGTAACCTGGATGATGCGCTGTCGGAAGGCATTCTGCGCCTGTTTGAAGAATTCAACCGCGTCGGCGTGACCGTTCTGATGGCGACGCACGACACCGGGCTTATCGCCCGCCGCAATTACCGCATCCTGACGCTGAGCCAGGGCCGCATGCAAGGAGGCGCTCACCATGGCCAATAACGCAAAAACCGCCAAGAGCAAGGCGCTGCGCGGCGGCTGGCGCGAACAGTGGCGTTACGCCTGGATGAACGCCATCAAAGACATGCTGCGTCAGCCGTTGGCGACGCTGCTGACGGTGATGGTGATCGCCATTTCCCTGACGCTGCCGAGCGTGTGCTATATCGTGTGGAAAAACGTCAGCACCGCGGCCAGCCAGTGGTATCCGACGCCGCAGCTGACCGTCTATCTGGATAAATCGCTCGATGACGACGCGGCGCTGAAAGTGCTCGACGCCATTAAGGCGGAAGCCGGCGTGGAGAAGGTCAATTACCTGTCGCGTGAAGAAGCGCGCGGCGAGTTCCGCAACTGGTCGGGCTTTGGCGGCGCGCTGGACATGCTGGAAGAGAACCCGCTGCCGGCGGTGGCGATCGTCACGCCGAAGATGAGCTTCCAGAGTTCGGACACCCTCAACACCCTGCGCGATCGCGTAGCGGCGGTGCAGGGCGTGGAAGAAGTGCGTATGGATGACAGCTGGTTTGCCCGCCTGGCGGCGCTGACCGGGCTGGCGGGCCAGATCGCGGCGATCATCGGTGTGCTGATGATCGTGGCGGTGTTCCTGGTGATCGGCAACAGCGTGCGTCTGAGCATCTTCAGCCGCCGCGACACCATCAACGTGATGAAGCTGATCGGCGCCACCGACGGCTTTATCCTGCGGCCGTTCCTCAACGGCGGGGCGATGCTGGGCTTTGCCGGCGCGCTGCTGTCGCTGGTGCTGTCCGGCGCGCTGGTGTGGCAGCTGGAGTCGGTGGTCGCCGGGGTGGCCAAGGTGTTCGGCACCACCTTCACCTTGCACGGGCTGGGCTGGGATGAGGCGCTGCTGCTGCTGATCATCTCCGCGATGATCGGCTGGATCGCCGCCTGGCTGGCGACGGTGCAACATTTACGCCGATTTACACCACAGTAAGATTTTTTTGGTATACTCTTCTCCTGCTGCTTTTGATCGCGTTGCGGGAGAAGAGTGACCTCAAGCGAAGTCAGCACCATCCCTCTCTTCTTAGCGCACAAATTCCCTATCGGCCTGCACCCTCGTCACGTATTGTCAGCGACAATGCTTGCAAAAAGGGTGAACTTTTAGGGCGGAGTACGGTCAAAAATTGCAGCAAATGTTAAGGTGCCCGGCGTGTGGAACCGCTTTTGCTTCAGCAACTGCCGTAGAATCAATCATTTCCCCGCTGTAATAATCACCTGCATGATTTTGTATTCTCATAGAGAGGGTTTGAATGACCAAAGAAATGCAAACTTTAGCCTTAGTACCCCAAGGTAGCTTGGAAGCCTATATCCGGGCAGCCAACGCCTATCCGATGCTGACGGCAGAGGAAGAGCGGGAGCTGGCTGAACGGCTGCATTATCAGGGCGATCTGGATGCCGCTAAGCAGCTCATCCTGTCTCACCTGCGCTTTGTCGCTCATATTGCCCGCAACTATTCAGGCTATGGTCTGCCGCAGGCGGATCTGATTCAGGAAGGCAACATCGGCCTGATGAAAGCCGTTCGCCGCTTCAACCCGGAAGTCGGCGTGCGTCTGGTTTCCTTTGCGGTGCATTGGATTAAGGCGGAAATCCACGAGTACGTATTGCGCAACTGGCGCATCGTGAAAGTGGCGACCACCAAAGCGCAGCGCAAGCTGTTCTTTAACCTGCGCAAAACCAAACAGCGTTTGGGCTGGTTCAACCAGGACGAAGTGGAACTGGTGGCCCGCGAGCTGGGCGTAACCAGCAAAGACGTGCGCGAGATGGAATCGCGCATGGCGGCGCAGGATATGACGTTCGATCCGACTCCGGACGACGAGGCCCGCGATGGCCAGTCGATGGCGCCGGTGCTGTACCTGCAGGACAAGAGCTCGGACTTCGCCGAAGGCATCGAGGAAGATAACTGGGAAAGCAACGCCGCAGACAAACTGGCCTATGCGCTGGAAGGTCTGGACGAGCGCAGCCAGCATATCATTCGCGCCCGTTGGCTGGATGATGACAACAAATCGACACTGCAGGAGCTGGCCGATCAGTACGGCGTTTCCGCCGAACGCGTGCGCCAGCTGGAAAAGAACGCCATGAAGAAACTCAAAATGGCGATCGAAGCCTGAGTTGATGCGAGATTCGATAAAAAAAGCCCGGCAAGCCGGGCTTTTTAGTGCCTGAAATTCGGCGTTATGGCGCCACGGCCGCGAAGTCCGGCGCCGGGCAGTCGTAGCCGAATTTCGCCGCCCACGGATAACGGGTGCCGGTGTTGATATAGCGCTGATAAAGCGCGCGGCCGGTTTTGGCGTCGCGCTTGATAACCCAGCTGGCGGCGTTACACAGCACGGCGGCATAGGCCTGGCTCTTCGGCGGCAGCAGATCGGCCGCCTGTTGCGCCAGCCCCACCGCCTGCCAGCGATAGTGCAGGAAACGGTTGTCTTCCTCCGGTAGCGCCGCCTTGGCGCGCGCCGCTTCTGCGCTGTCGATCCAGCTTTTATGCTTCAGCTCGCGAGTATCGAACGCATCCCCCAGATAGGAATAGCCGGCGCCATAGATGGCGTAATCCGGCGTCATCTCATACCCGGTAAACTCCAGCCCCTGGGCGCGCAGCAGGTTGGCGGCGCGATAGTAAGCCTGCGCGCGCGTCAGCGGCGCGGCGGATTTGTCCTTGGCGGCTTTCAGCTCATCGGCATACTGCTGCGCCGCTTGCCGGTAGTTGGGGATATCGAAATAGGCCAGCGCTTCCGGCGCGCGTCCGACGCGCATCAGCCGCCGCGCCAGCAGTTCGCGCAGCTGCACTTCCGGCGTGATCTGCTGGCCGCCGTAGTCGTCCGGGTTTACCGGCTTGAGCGGCGTCGTCGGCGCCGGTGCGTGCTTATCGACAAAGCCTTTCAACTCATCGACGGTCAGCACCCGCTCCGCCACGTCGGCCACGTCGGCCCAGTAGAGCGCTTTGCCGCGATACAGCAGGTCCATCGCCTGCAGATAGTCGCCGCGGTTCAGCGCCAGGATGGCCTGTTCGCCGGCCACCCGGCACTCGGGCACGATGGTTTCCGCGACGAAGTCGGCGTTGCGCTGTTCACCCCAGCTTTCGTCGGCGGGGAACGCGCTTGCCGCCTTGGCGTAGGCGGCGGTGGCGGCTTTCACGTCGCCGTCGCGCAGCGCCATTTTGGCGCGCAGCCACCACGCCAGGCCGCTGTCGCCGGCGTTTTTCAGCAGGCTCGCCGCCATCGGGTATTGCCCCGAACGGTAAGCCAGCGCCGCCAGCCGATCGCTGCCGGCGAAGCCGCTTTTCACTGAGCCGTCCAGCAGCGTCAGGATCTGGCTGATGATCTGGGCGGAGCGGCCGTTGCCGTCGGTATCCGCCATTTGCAGGTTGCCGCTGCGCGCGAACAGCTCAATGGTCACCAACTGCTGGATCAACGGATCGCCGATAATCTGTTTCAGCGTGTCCAAATGGTCGGGGTTGACCAGGAGGCTGGAGACGTACTGCAGCGACTGCCCGCCGCTCGGATCGCCCTGCGCCGCCTGTTGCGCGTACAGGTGGGCGGCGGGGGCGACGTCACCCAGCCACAGGTGAATGCGCGCCTGTTGCCCAAGGCTGCTCAGCGCCAGCTGATCGGGATCGGCGACGCCGTTTTTCACCCGATCGATCACCTGCTGGAATGCCGCCAGCGCCTGTTCAAGCGCGGCTTTTGGCGGATGCTCGGCGGCGGGGGCGGTTTCACCAGATTCATTCACCGGCGTCCCGTGGTCCGCCATCAGTACCCGCCCCAGCGAATACTGCGCCCGCAGTCCCCAGTCGCCCTGCTCGGCGGCCGGTAGTTTCAGCACCTGCTGGAAATAGTCTGCGGCGCGCGGATCGTGGCTGGCGAAAGCCACGGCGCCCAGTTGATAGAGACGCGCGGCGTTGGACAGCCCCTGCGTATTGACGGCGTCAGCCTCTTCCACCGTTTTGGCGGCGCGCATTTTGCCGATCGCGATCGTTTCCGGCGATTGCGGCATCGGTTTCGGCGGCATCGGCGGCGGCGGGGCTTGCCAGTGCGGCAACTGACTATCCGTCGGCACCAGCCGGCCGGCTTCGAAGGCGAAATTGCCCTCCGGCATATACAGCAGGGTGCCGTTGCGGTCGATCAGCAGCCGGTTAGGAAAATCCGGGCCGCAGGCATAGCCGTTCAGCGGCAGCGCCAGCGCGGCGCCGATCAGCATGGCCAGCGGAAGAAGGCGGCGGGTGTTCCGTGCCGCGCGCGTATCAAGGTGTGACAAGGGTGCCTCCTGGCGTCAGTTGTTGGCAGCGCAGCCAGCCCAGCGGCCGGGATTGTCCGGCGCGCAGCTGATCGCCGCTGATTCGAATAAAGCGTTGCCGTTGCGGTGCGGACTCCAGCCGGTAGTTGCCGACCGCGTCCGCCGCCAGGCAGTCGTCGGCGCGGATGATGACTTCTTGCGGCAGCGGGGCGTCAACCGGCCCGTTGTTATGAATTATCAGATCATACAGCCCGTTTTGCTGTGGCTGAGGCCTAAATTTTACCTGCCAGTCGACATTCAGCGGCCGCCGTTCGATCACCGCTCGCAGCGTGGCGAGCGACCAGGCGCGCCGATCGTCCGCCAGCGGCAAGCGGAACCAGATAATGCCGCGCAGCCGGGGCGGCGTTTGCTGCGCCAGCGTTTGCAGAAAATCGGCGATCTGCTGCGGCGCGACCGCCAGCTCACGGCCGTTGCCCGCCACGCGCAGCGAGGATTCGCTCTCCACCTGCGCGCCCTGCGCATCAAACCCCAGCAGCGCCATGCCATAAGCCGGCAGCGCGACGCGAAACGGCTTCGGTGTGACGGCGGCGTACTGCCGCACCCAGCGTAGCGCCAAGGGGCCGTCAAACAGCCCCTGCTGCGGCGAGAGCACCGCATGCACCTGCAGGACGGAGCTGTTGGCCTGTTGCAGTACGCCGGGCAGGTCGGGCGAGCCGATCCAGGCCGGCAGGGCGGTGATGCCGAGCTGCACAGCGGCGGGCAGCCGTTGGCGTAACCGCTGCAGAAAGCGTTGGTAGTCCGGCAGGCGGGCGGTGGCGGCGTCATGATCGATCTCGACGCCGGTGACGGGCAGCCCGGCCGCCTGCCAGCGCTGGGTGAGCGCCAGCAGGCGCTGGATAATGGCCGCCTGGTCCAGCTGCGGCAGCTGGCCGTCGAGGCGCGCCACCAGCCAGAGCGGGCGGCCGTCCTGCTTCAGCAGGTTGAGATCGGCCGGGATTTCCCGCCAGCCTTCACGCGGATGCACCTGCAGCGCCAGCACTCGCACCCCGCTGAACAGATCGCGGCTGTGCGCCAGCGCATCGGCGTGCTGCGGCGTCCACACCCGCTGCCAGACATAAACCTGCTGATCGCAGCCTGAGGCCAGGCGCAGCGCCTGCTGATGCCCGGCGAACCAGGCCGCCAACCCCAGCGCAATCAAAACCAGCGCCGCCAACCGGCGTTTCATTTTTGCCAGAGATCGCCCTGCGGTGCAAAGCCGCAGGCGCGCATGAAGTTATTGACTTCCCCGCGTTCGCGCGGCGCCAGACCGGCGGTCGACAGCTGCCAGTGGGCGACCTGCGGCAGCTGACGCTGCGCATCCTGCACCAGGTAAAGACCGACGCCGCGGCGGCGCGTCACTTCGCGCACCAGCAGATCCTGCAGTTCGGCGCGGTCGTCCTGCAGCACAATTTTCACCGCGCCCAGCAGACGCTCGTTGAAGCGGGCGGCGAACAGCGCCCTGCCGTCGCTCAGCCAGCGCTGCCACTGTTCCGGCTGCTGGTGCGGCCAAATTTTACCGAGGTCGATAAGGTCTTGCGGGGATAGCGCGGTCAGGCGCTCGATGGTCAGTTTCATGCAGAATTTCCGCGCAGCTAAATGATGCCGACAGTGTAATAGATCTTGTGCAGAGCGTTGTGTAAGTTTTTCTGTACGATTACTGTGCAATATGTTTTTTGCACGGGGCATTTTCCGAGTAAATAGTTAGTAAAGGGATTGTTAACCAGCACAACGCGCTACGCCTCAAGGTAAACGGCGCAGATTTAATTCGAATTTTATCCTGTTTACACCGCTTGTTTCTGCCTGATGAAGTTGATTTGCAGCAGAAAATTCCTGTTTAATGGCATGAAAAATAAAGTCTTATTAGAAAATAATGCCGACAAAGCGCCTAAATCATTATTACTTATAACAAAAGCGGTCAATAACGATCGGGCGCAGGCAAACACAACAGGTACGTTCACAACGACAGATGGGGATTTGCGGATGAAATTAACAACAGGTAAGGCACTGCTGGCGGGTTGCATTGCGATGGCCATGAGCCAGGCGGCTATGGCGAAAGACATCAAGGTGGCGATCGTCGGGGCGATGTCCGGCCCGGTCGCGCAGTATGGCGACATGGAGTTTACCGGCGCGCGCCAGGCGATTGCCGACATCAACGCCAAGGGCGGCATCAAGGGCGACAAGCTGGTCGGCGTGGAATATGACGACGCCTGCGATCCGAAACAGGCGGTTGCGGTCGCCAACAAGGTGATCAACGACGGCATTCGCTACGTGATTGGCCACCTGTGTTCCTCTTCCACCCAGCCGGCGTCCGATATCTATGAAGACGAAGGCGTGATCATGATTACCCCGGCGGCCACCAATGCCGATCTGACCACCCGCGGCTACAAGATGATCCTGCGCACCACCGGCCTGGATTCGGATCAGGGCCCGACCGCCGCCAAATACATCCTCAGCGACATCAAACCGAAGCGCATCGCCGTGGTGCACGATAAGCAGCAATACGGCGAAGGCCTGGCGCGCTCGGTGCGCGACAGCCTGAAAAAACAGGGCACCGAAGTGGCGATGTTCGAAGGCATCACCGCCGGCGACAAAGACTTCTCCACCCTGGTGGCGCGCCTGAAGAAAGAAAATATCGACTTCGTGTACTTCGGCGGTTACTACCCGGAAATGGGCCAGATCCTGCGTCAGGCCAAGCAGGCCGGGTTGACCACTCGCTTCATGGGGCCGGAAGGCGTGGGCAACTCCTCGCTGTCCAACATCGCCGGCGCCGCCTCGGAAGGCATGCTGGTGACGCTGCCGAAACGCTACGATCAGGTGCCTGCCAACCAGCCGATCGTCGATGCGCTGAAAGCCAAGAAGCTGGATCCGACCGGCCCGTTCGTCTGGACCACCTATGCTGCGCTGCAGTCGCTGACCACCGGCATGGAGCGCAGCGGCAGCCAGGAGCCGGCGGACATCGTCAAGGATCTGAAAACCGGCAAGCCGGTGGAGACCGTGATGGGGCCGCTGAGCTGGGATGACAAGGGCGATCTGAAAGGCTTCGAGTTCGGCGTGTTCGAATGGCATGCCAACGGCACGTCCACACCGATCAAATAAGCCATAATGATTAGGGTGGGGCGCAGTCCGCTGCGCCCGGCGGGTCGGCTTGCCGGCCCCGTCTCCCTTTACCCGCCGGTTCTCCGTCGGCGGGTTTCGCAGCCAAGGGTTCAGAGTATGTCAGAGCAGCTCCTCTATTTTCTGCAGCAGATGTTCAACGGCTTAACGTTGGGCAGCACCTATGCATTGATCGCCATCGGTTACACCATGGTTTACGGCATCATCGGCATGATCAACTTCGCTCACGGCGAGGTGTACATGATCGGCAGCTATGTCTCCTTTATCGTTATCGCCGCCCTGATGATGCTCGGCATCGACGTCGGCTGGTTGCTGATCGGCGCCGCGTTCCTGGTCTCGATCGTCATCGCCAGCGCCTATGGCTGGAGCATTGAGCGGGTGGCCTACAAGCCGGTGCGCAACTCCAAGCGCCTGATTGCGCTGATCTCGGCCATCGGCATGTCGATATTCCTGCAAAACTACGTCAGCCTGACGCAGGGCTCACGCGATCTGGCGCTGCCCAGCCTGGTGACCGGCCAGTGGGTGCTGGGAGAAAGCAACGGCTTCGCCGCCACCATCAGCACCATGCAGCTGACCATCTGGCTCGTGACCTTCCTGGCGATGCTGGCGCTGACGCTGTTTATCCGCTATTCACGCATGGGCCGCGCCTGCCGCGCCTGTGCGGAAGATCTGAAGATGGCCAGCCTGCTGGGCATCAACACCGACCGGGTGATCTCGCTGACCTTCGTTATCGGTGCGGTGATGGCGGCGGTGGCCGGGGTGTTGCTCGGCCAGTTCTACGGCGTCATCAACCCTTACATCGGGTTTATGGCCGGTATGAAAGCCTTCACCGCCGCGGTTCTGGGCGGCATCGGCAGCATTCCCGGTGCGATGATTGGCGGCCTGGTGCTGGGCGTGGCGGAAGCGCTGACCTCTGCCTACCTGAGCACCGAATACAAAGACGTGGTGTCGTTCGCGCTGTTGATCGTGGTGCTGCTGATCATGCCGACCGGCATCCTCGGGCGTCCGGAGGTTGAGAAAGTATGAAACTCAATCTGCTCAATGCGCTGATCGCCACGGCGGTGCTGTTCGTGATGGCGTCGTTCCTGATGGGCATGCAGCTCAGCCTGGACGGCACCAAACTGGTGGTGCACGGCGCGGCGGAAGTGCGCTGGATGTGGATCGGCATCGGCTGCGTCATCGTCTTCTTATTCCAGCTGTTGCGTCCGCTGCTGCAGCAGGGATTGAAAAAAGTCTCCGGTCCGACGTTCGTGCTGCCGAGCTTCGACGGCACCACGCCGCGGCAAAAGCTGCTGGCGGCTCTGCTGCTTGTGGCGGCGGTCGCCTGGCCGTTCCTGGTGTCGCGCGGCACGGTGGATATCGCCACCCTGACGCTGATCTACGTGATGCTGGGCCTCGGCCTCAACGTGGTGGTGGGCCTGTCCGGTCTGCTGGTGCTCGGCTACGGCGGTTTCTACGCCATCGGCGCCTACACCTACGCGCTGCTGAATCACTATTACGGTTTCGGCTTTTGGGAGAGCCTGCCGCTGGCGGGCATCGTCACCGCCGCCTTCGGCTTCCTGCTCGGTTTCCCGGTGCTGCGGCTGCGCGGCGACTATCTGGCGATCGTGACGCTCGGCTTCGGCGAGATCGTGCGCATTCTGTTGCTGAACAATACCGAGATCACCGGCGGGCCGAACGGCATCAGCCAGATCCCGAAACCGACCTTCTTCGGCCTGGAGTTCAACCGCAGCGTGCGCGACGGCGGCTGGGATACTTTCCATAACGTCTTCGGCCTGAAATACGATCCGAGCGATCGCATCGTATTCCTGTACCTGGTGGCGTTGCTGCTGGTGGTGCTGACGCTGTTCGTCATCAACCGCCTGCTGCGCATGCCGCTCGGGCGCGCCTGGGAAGCGCTGCGCGAAGACGAGATCGCCTGCCGCTCGCTGGGCCTCAGCCCGACGCGCATCAAGCTGACCGCCTTTACCATCAGCGCCGCCTTCGCCGGGTTTGCCGGCACGCTGTTCGCCGCGCGCCAGGGGTTCGTCAGCCCGGAATCCTTCACCTTCGTCGAGTCGGCCTTCGTGTTGGCGATCGTCGTACTGGGGGGCATGGGCTCGCAGTTCGCGGTCATTCTGGCGGCAATCCTGCTGGTGGTGTCGCGCGAGCTGATGCGCGATCTGAATGAATACAGCATGTTGCTGCTGGGTGCGCTGATGGTGCTGATGATGATTTGGCGGCCGCAGGGGCTGTTGCCGATGAAACGGCCGCAGTTGAAGCTGCAGGCGGCGGACATTCACGCGGGCAAGGGGGAACAGGCATGAGCGTTCAACCTTTACTGCAGGTAGAAGGCCTGTCGATGCGTTTCGGCGGGCTGCTGGCGGTCAACAATGTGGCGCTGACGCTGAACGAAGGCGAAATCGTGTCGCTGATCGGCCCCAACGGTGCCGGTAAGACCACGGTGTTCAACTGCCTGACCGGTTTTTACCGCCCGACCGGCGGCACCATCAAATTGCGCGATCGCCACCTGGAAGGGTTGGCGGGGCAGGCCATCGCCCGTATGGGCGTGGTGCGTACCTTCCAGCATGTGCGGCTGTTCCGTGAAATGACGGTGATTGAGAACCTGCTGGTGGCGCAGCATCAGCACCTGAAAAGCGGCGTATTCGCCGGGCTGCTGAAAACCCCGGCCTTCCGCCGCGCCGAAGCCGAGGCGCTGGCGCGCGCGGCGGAGTGGCTGGAGCGCGTCGGCCTGCTGGAGATGGCCAACCGTTCGGCGGGCAACCTGGCCTATGGGCAGCAGCGGCGGCTGGAGATCGCCCGCTGCATGGTGACCCGGCCGGAGCTGCTGATGCTGGACGAACCGGCCGCCGGCCTCAACCCGAAAGAGACCGACGAGCTGGATCATCTGATCGTCGAGCTGCGCGATCGGCATAAGGTCTCGGTGTTGCTGATCGAGCACGACATGAAGCTGGTGATGGGCATTTCCGACCGCATTTATGTGGTGAATCAGGGCACGCCGCTGGCGCAGGGCACACCGGCGGAGATCCGCAACAACCCGGACGTGATCCGGGCTTATTTGGGCGAAGAATAATATGTTGTCATTCAATCAGGTATCCGCCCATTACGGCAAAATTCAGGCGCTGCATCAGGTCAGTCTCACGATAAGTCAGGGCGAAATCGTGACGTTAATCGGCGCCAACGGCGCCGGTAAAACCACGCTGCTCGGCACCCTGTGCGGCGAACCGCGCGCCAGCGAAGGCAGCATCGTTTTCCAGGGCCAGGACATCACCCAGTGGCAAACCTCGCGCATCATGCGCGAAGCGGTGGCGATCGTGCCGGAAGGGCGGCGCGTCTTCTCGCGCATGACGGTGGAAGAAAACCTGGCGATGGGCGGTTTCTTCGCCGATCGCCAGCAGTATCAACAGCGTATCGAACGGGTGTTCACGCTGTTCCCGCGCCTGCTGGAGCGCCGAAGCCAGCGCGCCGGCACCATGTCCGGCGGCGAACAGCAGATGCTGGCCATCGGCCGCGCGCTGATGAGCCAGCCGAAGCTGCTGCTGCTCGACGAACCTTCGCTTGGGCTGGCGCCCATCATCATCCAGCAGATCTTCGACATCATTCAGCAGCTGCGGGAAGAGGGCATGACCATCTTCCTGGTGGAGCAAAACGCCAATCAGGCGCTGAAATTGGCGGACCGCGGTTATGTGCTGGAAAACGGCCGCGTGGTGTTGGAAGATACGGGGGCTGCATTGTTAGCCAACGAAGCAGTGAGGTCGGCGTATCTGGGCGGTTAATCCGCCCCCCTACGAATTAAAATAATCAGGTACGAGAAGAAGAAATGAAGACAGAAGGGTTACTCGCGCAGCGCATCGTTAACGTAAAAAGTTCGGCCATCCGTGAATTGCTTAAGCACAGCAAGATGGAACACGTCATTTCGCTGGCGGGCGGCATCCCCTCTGATGCGCTGTTCGATTTCGAAGGATTGAGCATCGCCACCCAGCAGGCGATCACCGAACAGCCGAAAAGCGCGTTTCAGTATGGTTTGACCGAGGGCAGCCCGCTGCTGCGTGAGCGCATTTGCGCGCTGTGCGCCGAGCGCGGCGTCACCGCTGGCGCGGAAGAGGTGATGGTCACCGCCGGCTCGCAGCAGGCACTGGATTTGGTGATGCGCGCCATCGTCAATCCCGGCGACGTGTTTGTGGTGGAGCGCCCGACCTACCTGGCGGCGCTGCAAACGCTGGAACTGGCGGAGGCCAACATCATGTCGGTCTCGTCCGACAGCGACGGCATGGTGGTGGAAGAGCTGGCCGAACTGCTGAAAACCCAGCGCATCAAGGGCGTGTACGTGGTGCCGAACTTCGGCAACCCCAGCGGCATTACCCTCAGCGCCGCGCGCCGCGAACTGCTGGTGAAGCTGGCCGCCGAACATAACTTCCTGATCATCGAAGACGATCCGTACGGCGAACTGCGTTTCACCGAAGAGCGCCACCCGACGCTGCATCAGGTGTCGCAGCGGGTGCTGGGCAACACCGACCACATCATCTATACCTCGACCTTCTCCAAGATCCTGGCGCCGGGCCTACGCTTGGGCTGGGCGATCCTGCCGCCGTTCCTGCTGCATAAAGTGGCGATCATCAAACAGGCGGCGGATCTGCACGCCAGCGCCCTGTCGCAGAGCATCGTCGAATGCTACCTCGGCCTGGATCGCCTGCCGGCGCAGATCGACAAGATCCGCGCCGCCTACAAGCAAAAGGGCGAGATCCTGGCCGGTTTGGTGGAGCAGGAGCTGGGCGACTACATCACCTTCGATAAGCCGAAGGGCGGCATGTTCCTGTGGGCGCGTTTCCGCCAGCCGTTCAACGCCACCGAATGGCTGAACACCACGCTGCAGCAGGGCGTGGTGTTCGTGCCGGGGGAATACTTCTTCTCCGACAACCCGGATCGTTCGACCTTCCGCCTGTCGTTCGCCACCGCCACCGAGCAGCAGATGCAAGAAGCGGTGGCGCGCCTGCGCCGTTCGCTGTAATCCTCGCGGCGGCGGAGCCGATGCCCGCCGCCGACATCAAACCGCCATCTTCACTTCACCTTGCCGTCATGTGGCTGTCATATAACGGTTATTTTTCTGTCATCCGCGCATGGCATGTTAGCTTCCGAACAAAAAACTGATTCTTTTCGCTCACGCGCTTTTACACCAGCTTTTTCAGGAGTTAGGCATGCTCACCTACGCTATTCGCAAAACCACGCTGTGCGTCGCATTGACCCTGGCGGTCAGCGCTCAGGCGCTGGCGGCGACAGAAATCCCGTTCTGGCATTCAATGGAAGGCGAACTGGGTAAGGAAGTGGATTCCCTGGCGGATCGCTTCAATCAGTCGCACAGCGACGTCAAGATTGTGCCGGTTTATAAAGGCAACTACGAACAGAGCCTGGCGGCGGGCATCGCCGCTTACCGCTCCGGCAAGGCGCCGGCGATCCTGCAGGTTTACGAGGTGGGCACCGCCACCATGATGGCCAGCAAAGCCATCAAGCCGGTCTACGAAGTGTTTAAAGAGGCCGGCATCAACTTCGACGAGTCGGTGTTCGTGCCGACGGTGGCCGGCTATTACACCGACAACAAGAGCGGCCATCTGCTGTCGCAGCCGTTCAACAGCTCCACGCCGGTGCTGTACTACAACAAAGACGCTTTCAAAAAGGCCGGCCTGAACCCGGATCAGCCGCCGAAAACCTGGCAGGAACTGGCGGCGGATACCGCCAAACTGCGCGAAGCAGGCATGAAGTGCGGTTACGCCAGCGGCTGGCAGGGTTGGATCCAACTCGAGAACTTCAGCGCCTGGCACGGCGTGCCGTTCGCCAGTGAAAACAACGGATTTGGCGGCACCAGCGCCAAGCTGGAGTTCAACCAACCGCTGCAGGTCAAGCATATCGCGTTGCTCGAAGCGATGAACAAGAAGGGCGACTTTACCTACTTCGGCCGCAAAGACGAATCCACCGAGAAGTTCTACAACGGCGATTGCGCCATCACCACCGCCTCTTCCGGTTCGCTGGCGGACATCAAGCACTACGCCAAATTCAACTACGGCGTCGGCATGATGCCTTACGACGCCGACGCGAAAAACGCGCCGCAGAACGCCATCATCGGCGGGGCCAGTCTGTGGGTGATGAACGGCAAAGACGCCGCCACCTACAAGGGCGTGGCCGAGTTCCTGCAGTACCTGGCGCAGCCGGAAATCGCCGCCGAATGGCACCAGAAGACCGGTTATCTGCCGATCACCACCGCGGCTTACGATCTGACCAAGCAGCAGGGCTTCTACGATAAGAACCCGGGGGCCGACGTCGCCACTCGCCAGATGCTGAACAAGCCGCCATTGCCGTTCACCAAGGGCCTGCGCCTGGGCAACATGCCGCAGATCCGCAGCGTGGTGGATGAAGAGCTGGAAGGCGTGTGGACCGGCAAGAAAACGCCTCAGCAGGCGTTGGACGCCGCCGTGCAGCGCGGTGACGTGCTGCTGCGCCGCTTCGAAGCATCGACCAAGTAACCCTGCGTCGCGGGCCCGGCAGACCGGGCTCGCGTCTTCACGCCGATCCTTCCGTACCCGATTAATGGTTTAACTGCTATGTCATCTTCCCGTCCCGGTTTCGGCTGCAGCTGGTTGCCCTATGCGTTGGTGCTGCCGCAGCTGCTGATTACCGCCGTCTTCTTTTTATGGCCCGCCGGCGAAGCGCTGTGGTATTCGGTGCAGAGCCTCGATCCGTTCGGCCTGTCCAGCCAGTTTGTCGGGCTGGATAACTTTAAACAGCTGTTCCAGGATCCTTACTACCTCGACTCGTTCTACACCACGCTGATCTTCAGCTTCCTGGTGGCGGGCATCGGGCTGGCGGTTTCGCTGTTCTTCGCCGCGCTGGTGGACTACGTGCTGCGCGGCAGCCGCCTCTATCGCACGCTGATGATCCTGCCCTACGCGGTGGCGCCGGCGGTGGCGGCGGTGCTGTGGATCTTTCTGTTCAACCCCGGTCTGGGGCTGATTACCCATTTCCTCAACGGGCTGGGCTATAACTGGAACCATGCGCAAAACAGCGGCCAGGCGATGTTCCTGGTGGTGCTGGCCTCGGTATGGCAGCAGATAAGCTATAACTTCCTGTTTTTCCTCGCGGCGCTGCAGTCTATCCCGCGTTCGCTGGTGGAAGCGGCGGCCATCGACGGCGCCGGCCCGGTGCGGCGTTTCTTCCATCTGGTGCTGCCGCTGATCGCGCCGGTGAGCTTCTTCCTGCTGGTGGTCAATCTGGTGTACGCCTTCTTCGATACTTTCCCGGTGATCGACGCCGCCACCGGCGGCGGGCCGGTGCAGTCCACCACCACGTTGATCTACAAGATCTACCGTGAAGGCTTCGCCGGGCTGGATCTCTCCAGTTCCGCCGCGCAGTCGGTGATCCTGATGCTGCTGGTGATCGGCCTGACGGTGATCCAGTTCCGCTTCGTTGAACGTAAGGTGCGCTACCAATGATTGAGAATCGACGCGGGCTGGATGTCTTCAGCCATGTGATGCTGATTATCGGCGTGCTGGTGGTGCTGTTCCCGCTGTACGTGGCCTTTGTCGCCGCCACGCTGGACGACAAACAGGTGTTTCAGGTGCCGATGACGCTGGTGCCCGGCGGGCACCTGTGGGAGAACATCCGCAATATCTGGCAGGGCGGCGTGGGCAACCTCAAGGTGCCGTTCTCGCTGCTGTTGCTCAACAGCGTGATCATGGCGCTGGCGATCACCTGCGGCAAGATCGCGGTGTCGGTGCTGTCGGCTTACGCCATCGTGTATTTCCGTTTCCCGCTGCGCAGCCTGTTTTTCTGGCTGATTTTCCTCACCCTGATGCTGCCGGTGGAGGTGCGCATTTTCCCGACGGTGGAGGTGATCTCCAACCTCAACCTGCTGGACAGCTATACCGGCCTGACGCTGCCGCTGATGGCCTCGGCCACCGCCACCTTCCTGCTGCGCCAGTTCTTCATGACGCTGCCGGATGAGCTGCTGGAGGCGGCGCGCATCGACGGGGCCGGGCCGATGCGTTTCTTCTGGGACATCGTGCTGCCGCTGTCGAAAACCAATCTGGCGGCGCTGTTCGTCATCACCTTTATCTACGGCTGGAACCAATACCTGTGGCCGATCCTGATCACCAGCGATGCCTCGATGGGCACCGCGGTGGCGGGCATCAAGAGCATGATCTCCACTTCCGGCGCGCCGACCCAGTGGAACCAGGTGATGGCGGCGATGATTCTGACTTTATTGCCACCGCTGGCGGTGGTGCTTCTGATGCAGCGCTGGTTTGTGCGCGGTCTGGTTGATAGCGAGAAATAACGACGATGGCAGGATTAAAACTACAGGCGGTCACCAAGTCTTACGACGGTAAAACGCCGGTGATCAAACAGATCGACCTCGACGTGGCGGACGGTGAATTCATCGTGATGGTCGGCCCGTCCGGCTGCGGCAAATCCACGCTGCTGCGCATGGTGGCCGGGCTGGAGCGCACCACCAGCGGCGATATTTATATCGATACCCGGCGCGTGACCGATCTGGAGCCCAAGGATCGCGGCATCGCGATGGTGTTCCAGAACTACGCGCTCTATCCACACATGAGCGTGTACGACAACATGGCCTACGGCCTCAAGATCCGCGGTTTCGGCAAGGATCATATCCGCCAGCGGGTGGAGGAGGCGGCGCGCATTCTGGAGCTGGAGCCGCTGCTCAAGCGCAAGCCGCGCGAACTTTCCGGCGGCCAGCGCCAGCGGGTGGCGATGGGGCGCGCCATCGTGCGCGAACCGGCGGTGTTCCTGTTCGATGAACCCTTGTCCAACCTGGACGCCAAGCTGCGGGTGCAGATGCGCCTGGAGCTGCAGCAGCTGCACCGACGCCTGAAAACCACCAGCCTGTACGTGACCCACGATCAGGTGGAGGCGATGACGCTGGCGCAGCGGGTGATCGTGATGAACAAGGGCGTGGCGGAACAGATCGGCACCCCGAGCGAGGTATATCAGCGGCCGGCTTCGCTGTTCGTCGCCGGCTTTATCGGCTCGCCGGCGATGAACCTGCTGCCCGGCACCCTGAGCGCTGACGGCGGCCAGCTGCTGCTGACGGACGGCATGGCGCTGCCGTTGCCGGCGGCCAAGCCGCAGTGGGCGGGGCGGCCGTTGACGCTGGGCATTCGGCCGGAGCATATTCAGCTGGTGGCGCAAGGCCAGGGCGTGCCGCTGCAGCTGCAGACGTTGGAACTGCTGGGGGCCGACAATCTGGCGCACGGCCAGTGGGGCGGACACGGGGTGATCGCGCGGCTGTCGCATGAAACCTTGCCGGCGGCGGGCAGTACGCTATATTTGCAGCTGCCTGCTCAGGCGCTGCACTTCTTTGACACCCACAGCGGATTACGGATGGATTGATGACGAGACCCTGGCCTTACCCTCATATTGTCGCCCACCGCGGCGGCGGTTCTCTGGCGCCGGAAAACACCCTGGCGGCGATCGACGTCGGCGCGCGCCACGGCCACAAGATGATCGAGTTCGACGCCAAACTGGCGCAGGACGGACAAATTTTCCTGCTGCATGACGATACGCTGGATCGCACCAGCAACGGCTGGGGCGTGGCGGGCGAACTGCCGTGGGATAAACTGGTGCAGCTGGACGCCGGCAACTGGTACAGCTCGGCCTTCAAGGGCGAGCGGCTGCCGCTGCTGTCGGAGGTGGCGGAACGCTGCCGGGAACACGGCCTGATGGCCAATATCGAGATCAAACCGACCACCGGCAGCGACGATGAAACCGGCCGGGTGGTGGCGCTGGCGGCGCGGCTGCTGTGGCAAGGGCAGACCGACCCGTTGCTCTCCTCCTTCTCGGTGGAAGCATTGGCGGCGGCGCAACGCACCGTGCCGGATTTGCCGCGCGGCTTGCTGCTGGAGGACTGGGACGACAACTGGCGCGAGCTGACCGAACGTCTGGATTGCGTCTCGCTGCATATCGATCACAAAGCGCTGACCGCCGAACGGGTGAACGCGTTGAAAGACGCCGGGCTGCGCATTCTGGTGTATACCGTCAACCAACCGGATCGCGCGCGCCTGCTGCTCGACTGGGGCGTTGACTGCATTTGCACCGACCGGATAGATTTGATTGGCCCGGATTTTTAATCCGGCGCCGATAAATCCCGCGACGACAAGCCTTGCCGCCGCGCCAACGGAAGGAATGCGATGCCAGGCTTTATGATGTCACTGTGGCACCAGATCGTGCTGTCTTTACCGCTGTTCGCCCTGATCGCGTTGGGTTATGGGCTGATTCGCTGGGGGAAATGGCCCTCCAGCATCACCGATGGCCTGACGCGTTTCGTGTTTTCCCTCGCCTTGCCCGCCATGCTGTTTCGCATGATGTGCGACTTCTCGCAGCGCCCGGCGGTCGACGCCCGGCTGTTGATCGCGTTCTTCGGCAGTTGCCTGATCGTGTTCGTGCTTGGCCGCCTGGTCGCCCGGCACCTCTTCCGGCTGGATGGCGTCGCCGGATCGGTGTTTGCGCTGGGCGGTATTTTCTCCAATAACGTGATGCTCGGTTTACCGATCGCCAGCGTAATGCTGGGGCAGGCGGCGATCCCGTCGGTGGCGCTGGTGCTGGTGTTCAACGGCCTGATCCTGTGGACGCTGGTGACGGTGTCGATCGAATGGGCGCGCAACGGCTCGCCGACGCTGGGCGGCTTCGCTAAAACCGCGCGCAGCGTGCTGACCAACCCGCTGATCGTCGGCATTTTGTCCGGCACGTTGTTTAGCCTGACCGGCTTGCCGCTGCCGGACTTCGTCGAGCGACCGGTCAGCATGCTCGGCCAGGTGGCGGCGCCGCTGTCGCTGGTGGTGCTTGGCATGGGGCTCGCCGAGTACCGCATCAGCGAAGGCTGGCAGCTGAGCAGCGCCATCTGCGTGCTGAAGTTGCTGGTACAGCCGTTGGTGATTTGGCTGCTGGCCTGGATGATGGATCTGCCGCCGATGGAGACCCGGGTTGTGGTGCTGCTTGGGTCGATGGCGGTGGGGGTGAACGTCTACCTGATGTCGCGCCAGTTCAATACGCTCACCGGCCCGGCCGCCACCAGCCTGGTGATGTCCACCGTGCTGGCGGCGATCACCACGCCGCTGATCCTCACCGTTATGGGCGTGCGGGCGTAGCCGGCAGCGGCGCCTGCGGCACCGCCGGCACGGTGCGATTGAACGGATCGCGCGGCTGGTTGCCGTTAGGCAGCAGTTGCCCGCCGTTCGGCGTGGTTTGCAACAGCTGTTGCCGTTGATTGTCGAACTGTCGCTGTTGCTGCAGGCGGCGTTGATCCATCTGCCGGTTGTTCAACAAGCGCTGTTGCTGCGCCTGCTGGCTGTTTTGGTTGAGTAACTGCTGCTGTGAACGCAGGTCGGTTACGCCGTTGGCCGCCGCCGCCAACCCTGGCAGCAACAGCAGAGCGAACAGAATGTGAGATGTTTTCATGATGGTTACCTCGCCTTTTTACTAAGCCTAACCCAGCGGTGAAATTTTGCCGGTAGTTTGTCTTTTGTTCAGATGTAAACTGCCTTTCATCCCCTTATGCGTCCATCTTCCGTTACAATCGCCCTTTCGGTCTTTTTAGGGTGAACCCATCGTGCTGCTTTTGGTTATAACCACCATCCTGTGGGCGTTTTCTTTCAGCCTGATCGGCGAGTACCTGGCGGGCCATGTCGACAGCGGGTTCTCGGCGCTGGTGCGCATCGGGCTGGCGGCGCTGGTGTTCCTGCCGTTCCTGCGCTGGCGCAATATCAAGCCCAGGGTGATCCTGCTGTATATGCTGGTGGGCGCCTTCCAGCTGGGCATCATGTACCTGTTCAGCTTCCGCGCCTATCTCTACCTGACGGTGCCGGAATTCCTGCTGTTCACCGTGTTGACGCCGCTGTACATCACGCTGATCTACGACTTACTGAGCGGCCGCCGTCTGCGCTGGGGCTATGTGTTCAGCGCGCTGTTGGCGGTGCTGGGCGCGGCGATCATTCGCTATCACCAACTGAGCGAACACTTCTGGTGGGGGCTGCTGTTGGTGCAGGCGGCGAACATCAGCTTCGCCATCGGCATGGTCGGCTATAAGCGCCTGATGGAAGTGCACCCCTTGCCGCAGCACACCGCCTTTTCCTGGTTCTACCTGGGGGCGGCGGCGGTGGCGGTAGTGGCCTGGTTCCTGTGGGGCAATCCGCAGCAGTTGCCAACCACCAACCTGCAGTGGGGCGTGCTGATCTGGCTGGGCGTGGTGGCGTCGGGGCTGGGCTATTTCATGTGGAACTACGGCGCGACGCAGGTGGATGCCGGCACGCTCGGCATCATGAACAACATGCATGTGCCGGCCGGCTTGTTGGTCAACCTGGCTATCTGGCAGCAGCAGCCGCACTGGCCGAGCTTTATCATCGGCGGGGCGGTGATCGTCGCTTCGCTGTGGGTGCACCGCCGCTGGGTGGCGCCGAAACAGCTCGGCTAAACGGGGGGCCGACAGTTTATACGCCGGCCGCCAACGCTTTGGCGCCGGTCGCGCCGGGGCGTGCCGCATCGCGCACGAACGGCAGATGATCGCAGGCGTGCTGGCGGGCCGAGCGGATAAAGGCTTCGGTCACCGCCTGGCGCTGTTCGCCGTCGCGCACGGCGGCGTACAGGCGGCTCCACAGGCCGTCACCCAGGGTTTTGGTCACCACCAGCCCCTGCCGTTCGAAACTCTCCACTACCCAGTGCGGCAGCGCCGCAATCCCCATCCGCGCCGATACCATCTGGATCAGCAGCAGTGTGTTATCGACGTTCTTCAATGCCGGGTTAACGCCCGCCGGCTGCAGGAAATGCCGCCAGATATCCAGCCGCTGGCGCTGCACCGGGTAAATCAACAGCGTTTCATCGCTCAAGTCTTCCGGCTCGATGTGCGGCTTGCCGGCCAGCGGATGATCCGGCGCCAGCACCAGACGCACCTCGAAATCGAACATCGGCGAATAGTGCAGGCCGCTGCGCGGCAGAATATCCGACGTCATCACCAGATCCAGCTCGCCCTGTTGCAGGGCTGGCTGCGGATCGAAAGTCACGCCGGAAGTGAAGTCCATCACCACCTGCGGGAAACGCTGGCGGAAGTTGTCCAGCGCCGGCGTCAGCCACTGAATGCAGCTGTGGCATTCGATGGCGATGCGCAGCGTGGTCTGGTGCGGCTCGTGGCAGGCCTGCAGCGCCTGTTGGATCTGCGGCAGCACCTGTTCCGCCAGCTGCAGCAGGATCTCGCCCTGGGCGGTGAAGCGCAGCGGTTGGCTCTTGCGCACGAACAGCTTGAAGCCCAGACGTTGCTCAAGATCGCTGAACTGGTGCGACAGGGCAGACTGCGTCTGATGAAGTTGGGCCGCCGCCCCCGCCAGCGAACCGCTGTTGCGCAGAGCCTGCAGCGTCCGTAAATGTTTCAGTTCGATCATGAGAGTCCTTCACATTGACAGTGAATAAATTGCGCTTGTGGTTAATACAGTACCTGCTGATTATGGATGTGTAAACATCTGGACGGCTAAATGGGGAATATGACGATGGCAATTTTGAATCACACACTGGGTTTTCCTCGCGTTGGGCTACGACGTGAGCTGAAAAAAGCTCAGGAAAGCTACTGGGCCGGCAACTCAACGCAGGAAGAGCTGTTGGCGGTTGGCCGCGAGCTGCGCGCTCGTCATTGGCAACAGCAACAGCAGGCCGGGGTGGATTTGGTGCCGGTCGGCGATTTCGCCTGGTACGATCATGTGTTGACCACCAGCCTGCTGCTGGGCAACGTGCCGGCGCGCCATCAGAATGCGGATGGCTCGATCGATCTGGACACGCTGTTCCGCATCGGCCGTGGCCGCGCACCGACCGGCGAGCCGGCGGCCGCGGCGGAAATGACCAAATGGTTCAACACCAACTACCACTACATGGTGCCCGAATTCCAGCAAGGCCAGCAGTTCAAGCTGGGCTGGACTCAGCTGTTGGACGAAGTGGATGAAGCGCTGGCGCTCGGCCATCGCATCAAGCCGGTGCTGCTGGGTCCGCTGACCTATCTGTGGCTGGGGAAAGTGAAGGGTGAACCGTTCGACCGCCTGTCGCTGCTGAAAGAGATTCTGCCTGTTTACCAGCAGGTGCTGGCCGAGCTGGCGAAGCGCGGCGTTGAGTGGGTGCAAATTGACGAGCCTGCGCTGGTGCTGGAGCTGCCGCAAGCCTGGCTGGACGCGTTCAAACCGGCTTACGATGCGCTGCAGGGGCAGGTGAAGCTGCTGTTGACCACGTATTTCGACAGCGTCGGCCATAACCTCGACACCATTCGCACCCTGCAAGTACAGGGGCTGCACGTCGATCTGGTCGCCGGTCATGACGATATCGCCGCGCTGAGCGCCGCATTGCCGCAAGACTGGCTGCTGTCGCTGGGGGTGATCAACGGCCGCAACGTTTGGCGCGCCGATCTGAGCCGCTGGTTTGAGCGTCTGCAGCCGCTGGTGGGGACTCGCCCGCTGTGGATTGGCTCTTCTTGTTCACTGTTGCACAGCCCGATCGACCTGAGCGTGGAAAGCCGTCTGGACGAAGAAGTGAAAAGCTGGTTCGCCTTCGCGCTGCAAAAATGCGCCGAACTGGCGCTGTTGAGCTCGGCGCTGAACGCGCCTGACGCGGCGAAACAGGCTGAACTGGACGCCTACAGCGCGCCGATCCGCGCCCGCCGTCAGTCGATCCGTGTGCATAACCCACAGGTTGAGCGCCGGCTGGCCGCGATCACCGCGCAGGACAGCGAACGCCACAGCGCTTACGCCGAGCGCGCCAGGGCGCAGCGCGAGCGTTTCAACCTGCCGGCCTGGCCGACCACCACCATCGGTTCGTTCCCGCAGACCACCGAGATCCGCGGCCTGCGTCTCGACTTCAAACAGGGCCGTTTGGACGGCAATAACTACCGCACCAGCATCGGTGAGCACATCAAACAGGCGATTGTCGAGCAGGAACGTCTCGGGCTGGACGTGCTGGTGCACGGTGAAGCCGAGCGCAACGACATGGTGGAGTATTTCGGCGAGAACCTCGACGGCTTCGTGTTTACCCAGAACGGCTGGGTGCAGAGCTACGGCTCCCGCTGCGTGAAGCCGCCGGTCATCATCGGTGACGTCAGCCGCCCGGAAGCCATCACCGTCGAATGGGCCAAATTCGCCCAGTCGCTGACCGACAAACCGGTGAAAGGCATGCTGACCGGGCCGGTGACCATCCTGTGCTGGTCGTTCCCGCGTGAAGACGTGACCCGCGAAGTGATCGCCAAGCAGATTGCGCTGGCGCTGCGCGACGAGGTGGAAGATCTGGAAAAAGCCGGCATCGGCATCATCCAGATCGACGAACCTGCGCTGCGCGAGGGGCTGCCGCTGCGCCAATCCGACTGGGCCGCCTACCTGAATTGGGCGGTGGACGCCTTCAAACTGAATGCCGCCGTGGCGCGGGATGACACCCAGATCCACACCCACATGTGTTACTGCGAGTTCAATGACATCATGGACTCTATCGCCGCGCTGGACGCCGACGTGATCACCATCGAGACCTCGCGTTCCGATATGGATCTGTTGGAAGCCTTCAAAGAGTTCGAATACCCGAACGAAATCGGGCCGGGCGTCTACGATATCCACTCGCCGAACGTGCCGAGCGTGGAATGGATCGAAGCGCTGCTGCGTAAAGCGGCGCAGAACATCCCGGCGGAACGCCTGTGGGTCAATCCGGATTGCGGCCTGAAAACTCGCGGCTGGCCGGAAACCCGGCAGTCGCTGGCCAACATGGTATTGGCGGCGCAGCGCCTGCGCGAGCACGCGTGATGCCGTGCGGCGGATGAACCGCCGCTTATAGATTTACTGGTGTGATGATTGGGCGCTTCGGCGCCCTTTTTTATGCGAGGGACATTATTTGACGCCGTGCTGGGCGAACCACGCCAGCATGCGCTGCCAGCCGTCCTCCGCCGCTTCGGCGTTGTAGCTGGGGCGATAGTCGGCGTTGAATGCGTGCCCGACGCCAGGATATACCACGATTTCGGCCTCGGCGTTGGCGGCGCGGATCGCCTGACGCATGGTTTCCACCGTCTCCAGCGGAATGCCGCTGTCCTGCCCGCCATACAGCCCCAGCACCGGCGTTGACAGGTGGGTGGCGACATCGACCGGATGCTTCGGTGAATTCAGCGTTTTCTCGCCGACCAGTTTGCCGTACCAGGCGACCGCCGCCTTCAACTGCGGGTTGTGCGCCGCGTACAGCCAGGTAATGCGGCCGCCCCAGCAGAAACCGGTGATCGCCAGCTTGCCGGCGTCGCCGCCGTGGCGAATAGCCCAGTGCGCGGCGTGATCCAGATCGGACAACACCTGACGATCCGGCACCTTGGTCACCAACTGCTGGAACAGCTCGCCGATATCGCTGTAGTCATTGGCGTCGCCCTGGCGGAAATAGAGCTCGGGCGCGATCGCCAGATAGCCCTGCTTGGCCAGGCGACGGCACAGATCCTGAATGTGCTCATGGACGCCGAAGATTTCCTGCACCACCAGCACGATGGGAAAGGGGCCGTTATGGTCGGCGGGTTTGGCGACGTAGGCCGGCAGCGCGTCGCCCTGAGAAGGGATGGTCGTTTGCCCGGCGTGAATGCCCTGTTCGTCGGTGATAATCGCGGAGGTGGCCAACGGCGCGGCGGCCGGGGCGAATCCCCCCTTAGCCTGTTCTAATGTCATCACATGTTCGGTTTTCATTGCGGTCTCCGTGCAATAGAAAAAAGCGCTGAGATTAACTATAGGAAAGATTACCCATTATTGGCGCTGCGTGGCGCACTTTCGGACAAGTCGATAAAAAACGGCTAATTATCTGGCTTTGCGGCATTTTTAAGCGCTTTTTATCATGTTATTACGCGTTTTGGCCCGCGTAAGTGCCATAAGGTGCGTTAGAGGGCTTTTTTGTCCCTAAGCAACCGATAAGATGGGGGTATTTCGAATTGATGCGCTAAATAGTTTCAGTCGGCAACCAACGGGCAGGGAGCGGCAAGGTTTATCGGCTAGACTGAGGTTTAGCGGTTTGAGGGCGGCTCATTAATGGGTTTTTTGTGACTTAATTCACAAAAAATATGTAGCATGTAATTTGTTTCTCTTTTCATAGTGACTATCGTCACGAAATTAAACGGCGATTTTCAGTAGAGTGCTTTTTTGTTCCTCCCAATAAACATGATCCATGAGGAGTCTCATATGTCTCAGTCTGACGTTTTTCATCTCGGCCTCACCAAGAACGATTTACAAGGGGCCCAGCTTGCCATCGTGCCGGGCGATCCGCAGCGCGTAGAGAAGATTGCCAAGCTGATGGAAAATCCGGTGCATCTGGCCTCCCATCGTGAATTCACCACCTGGCGCGCAGAGCTGGACGGCAAGGCGGTGATCGTCTGCTCCACCGGTATCGGCGGCCCGTCTACCTCTATCGCGGTGGAAGAGCTGGCGCAGCTGGGCATTCGCACCTTCCTGCGCATCGGCACCACCGGCGCCATTCAGGCCAATATCAACGTCGGTGACGTGCTGGTGACTACGGCGGCGGTACGCCTCGACGGCGCCAGCCTGCACTTTGCGCCGATGGAGTTTCCGGCGGTCGCGGACTTCGCCTGCACTACCGCGCTGGTGGAAGCGGCCAAAGCCAGCGGCGCGACCACCCACATTGGCGTAACCGCTTCTTCCGATACTTTCTACCCGGGTCAGGAACGTTACGACACCTACTCCGGCCGCGTGGTCAGCCGTTTTAAAGGCTCGATGGAAGAGTGGCAGGCGATGGGCGTGATGAACTATGAAATGGAATCCGCCACGCTGCTGACCATGTGCGCCAGCCAGGGCCTGCGCGCCGGCATGGTGGCTGGGGTGATCGTTAACCGCACCCAGCAAGAGATCCCGAACGCCGAAACCATGAAAAACACCGAAAGCAAAGCGGTGCAGATCGTGGTGGACGCCGCCCGCCGTCTGCTGTAATCGCCTCCCCTCAACGGGCCGCTGACGCGGCCCGTTTTTCCATTCGCGGCGAATCTGTTACGGTGATACTCCTCAGCGCTGCGCCGATGGCTGCCGCGCGTTGTCATAACAAAAACAACGAGGACGTTTATGACCGCCCAGATCCTGCTTCATCCTTCGCTTGCGCCGCTCGACGGCGGCATTAACTTCCGTGACTTCGGCGGCAACGGCGTGGCCGACGGGCGCCGCATCAAACGCGGCCTGCTGTTCCGCTCCGGTTCTCTCGAGCGGCTGACGGAAAACGACTGCACTTTCCTCGCTGGAGTGCCGGTGCGTTCGGTGCTGGACTACCGCGATGCCGACGAGGTGCAGGCCAAACCGGATATTCTGTGGAATGGCGCCGACTATCACCATGTGCCGGCCAACCCGCTGAGCAGCGAAGTTAACGCCAACCTGGAAAAGCTCACCAACGAAACGCTGGCCGCTTTCGACGCTCGGGCGTTCATGCTGGAGCTGTATCGCCGTCTGCCGTTCGGCAATGCTGCCTATCAGCGGCTGGCGCAGCTGTTGAGCAACCCTGGCGGCGGTGCGATCGTGCAACACTGCGCGGTCGGCAAGGATCGCACCGGGGTCGGTTCGGCGTTGGTGCTGTTCGCGCTGGGGGCCGACGAAGCGACGGTGCTGGAAGACTATCTGCTGACCGAAACCACGCTGGCCACTTTCCGCGAACAGATGCTGGATCAGCTCTCTATCAAGCTGAATGCGGCGGCGCTGGAGCAATTCGCCTACGTGCTCAGCGCGCGCGAGGAGTTCCTGATGACGGCGCTGGGCTGCATCCGCCGGCAATACGGCTCCACCGACCGTTGGCTGGAAGCGGAATACGGCCTGGGCGCGGCCCAGCGCGAAGCACTGCAGGCATTCTACCTCGAGTAAATTGCCGCGTGTTTAGTCGGGGTTTAACTCGCCCCGGCTTATCCTAGGCGGCGAACCATCGCGTATCAGGAGCCCCGTATTGAGCCTCAATGACGTTATCAACTGGGTCAGCGATGTCGTGCGTCAGCACGAAGGCTGGGCCATTCCTATCATTTTCTTCCTGGCGTTCGGCGAGTCGCTGGCGTTTTTGTCGCTGCTGCTGCCGGCCACGGTGATCCTGCTGGCGCTGGGCGCGCTGATCGGCGAAAGCGGCATCGCCTTTTGGCCGATTTGGGCCGCCGCCGCCGCCGGGGCGTTTTTCGGCGACTGGCTCTCTTACTGGATCGGCTATCACTATCAGGATCGCGTGGCCCATATGTGGCCGCTGTCGCGCAATCCGCAGCTGCTGGCGCGCGGCCACGCCTTCTTCGAGCGCTGGGGCGTGCTGGGCATTTTCATCGGCCGCTTCTTCGGCCCGCTGCGCGCCGTGGTGCCGCTGGTGGGCGGCATTTGCGGCATGCCGCAGCGCTATTTCCAGCTGGCCAACGTCACGTCGGCGATGATCTGGGCGTTTGGCATTCTGGCGCCGGGGGCATTCGGCATCAAGTGGCTCAGCCAGTGGCTGGGCTGATTTCTCGCTAAATTGCGCAGCGCCGCGCAATATTGTGCGCGGCCGGCAAAATCAGGCTGGACATCCATACAGCCTCCCCTTAACGTGACGGGCAATGGGCGAGCAAAACGCCGCAACGGCTAGGTGCAACAGGAGGCAGGGTGGATACCAGTCTGATTTATGGGATTGGCGGCGTCGCGATCGGCATGCTGTTGGGGTGGCTGATCGCCAGTCTGCGGGTGCAGCAGACGCATGCGCAACATGAAACCGAACTGCGGTTGCTGGAGCAAACGTTGCAGCAGGCGCAGCAGGAAACGGCCGTGCGGCAGGAAACGCTACAGCGCCACGAGCAGCAGTTGCGCCAGAGCGAGCTGGAGCTTCGCAATCTGCACAGCCAACTGGCGGCCGGGCATGAGAAGCTGCAACAGCTCACCCATTGGCGCAACGAATGCGAGCTGCTCAACCAAGAGCTGCGCGCCCAGCGCGAGGTTAACAGCGCGCAGGAGGCTGAGCTGCGCGAAGTCACCATCCGTCTGGAAGAGACGCGCATGGCGGCGGAGGAGAAACAGCGTCTGCTGATCAACAGCGAACAGCGCCTCACCACCCAGTTTGAAAACCTCGCCAACCGCATTTTTGAACACAGCGGCCGCAAGGTTGACGAGCAAAATAAGCAAAGCCTGGATCGTTTACTGCTGCCGTTGCGCGAACAGCTGGACGGTTTTCGCCGTCAGGTGCAGGACAGCTTCGGCCAGGAAGCGCGGGAGCGCCACACGCTGACGCATGAGATACGCAATCTGCAGCAATTGAACGCGCAGATGGCGCGTGAGGCGATCAACCTCACCAAGGCGCTGAAAGGCGACAACAAAACGCAGGGCAACTGGGGCGAAGTGGTGCTGAGCCGGGTGCTGGAGGCCTCCGGTCTGCGCGAAGGGCATGAGTATGAAACGCAGGTCAACGTGCGGGTGGATCACCAGAACCGCATGCAGCCTGATGTGATCGTGCGCCTGCCGCAGGGCAAGGATGTGGTGATCGATGCCAAGATGTCGCTGATCGCCTACGAGCGCTATTTCAACGGCGAGGATGAGGCGGCGCGCGAAGCGGCGCTGAGCGAACATATTGCCTCGCTGCGTGGCCACATCCGCATGCTGGGCCGCAAGGACTACCAGCAGCTGCCGGGGCTGCGTTCTCTGGACTATGTGCTGATGTTCATTCCGGTCGAGCCCGCCTTCCTGCTGGCTATCGATCGCGAGCCGGAGCTGATCAGCGAAGCGCTTAAGCACAACATCATGCTGGTCAGCCCGACCACGTTGCTGGTGGCGCTGCGTACCATCACCAACCTGTGGCGCTATGAGCATCAGAGCCAGAACGCCCAGCGCATCGCCGATCGCGCGGCGAAACTGTATGACAAGATGCGGCTGTTCGTGGACGATATGTCCGCACTGGGGCAGAGCCTGGACAAGGCGCAGGGCAGTTATCGTCAGGCGATGAACAAACTGAGCGAAGGCCGTGGTAATCTTATCGGCCAAATTGAAGGTTTCCGCGCGTTGGGGGTTGAAGTCAAACGGCCGATAAACCCGCTGCTGGCGCAGCAAGCCGGCGCGCAACACGATGAAGCGGAAGAGGCGAACGACGATGATGTCGCCGCGCTGCCGCAGACGAACGACGATGACGATACCGCCGGGGAATCGGGCTTCGTTTCGCACGGCTGAGGCCGTGGCGAGGTGGGGTATTTCCCGGGCTTCTGGTACACTCATCCACACAAAATTGACTGAATAGCAGGCAGGACAATGGCAGATCAATCGCAGGAAACCACCGATTTCGGTTTTCGCACCGTCGCTAGAGACGAAAAACAGGCCATGGTGGCGGACGTTTTTCATTCGGTAGCGGCAAAGTATGACGTGATGAACGACCTGATGTCGTTCGGTATTCACCGTATCTGGAAGCGTTTCACCATTGACTGCAGCGGCGTGCGCCGCGGGCAGCGCGTGCTGGATCTGGCCGGCGGCACCGGCGACCTGGCCGCCAAGTTCTCCCGCATGGTCGGCGAGCAGGGGCAGGTGGTGCTGGCGGACATCAACGATTCGATGCTCAAGATGGGGCGTGAGAAGCTGCGCGATCGCGGCATCGTCGGCAACATCAATTACGTGCAGGCCAACGCCGAAGCGCTGCCGTTCCCGGACAATTACTTCGATTGCATCACCATCTCCTTTGGCCTGCGTAACGTCACCGACAAAGACAAAGCGTTGCGCTCGATGTTCCGCGTGCTGAAACCGGGCGGCCGTCTGCTGGTGCTGGAGTTCTCCAAGCCGCTGCTGGCGCCGCTGAGCAAAGCCTATGACGCCTACTCTTTCCACGTGCTGCCGAAGATCGGCGAATTGGTGGTGAAAGATCCTGACAGCTACCGCTACCTGGCGGAATCGATCCGCATGCACCCCGATCAGGAAACCCTGAAGGGCATGATGGGCAACGCCGGTTTTGAAAACGTCACCTATTTCAACCTGACCGGTGGGATTGTCGCCCTGCATCGCGGCTTCAAGTTCTGAGAGGGAGATGCCGATGCTGTTTACCCCTCTGCTGACCGGCGCGTTGGAAACCTCGCTGAATAACCTGCTGTTTCGCGATCGCAGCATGAAAGCCGCCCGCCAACGCCTGGCGGGCAAGGTGCTGCGCATCGAACTGGAAGAGCTGGCTTCACCGCTGGTGTTGGTGTTCAGCGAACTGCGCGTGGATGTGCTGGGGCAGTCTGAAGACAGCGCCGATTGCACCGTGCGTAGCCGCATTCCCGCCTTACTTAAGCTGCGCGATCGCCAGCAACTGCCGGTGCTGATGCGCAGCGGCGAATTGACGGTGGAAGGCGATATTCAGGTGGTGCAACAGTTGGTTGGCCTGCTCGATCTGGCGGAGTGGGATCCGGCGGAATGGCTGGCGCCCTACATCGGCGATATTGCCGCCCAAGGCATTACACAGGCGCTGGGTAAAGGCGCCTCGCTGGTGAAAGCCGGTTTTATGCGCCGGCAGCAGGGGATGGCGGAGGCGTTGACCGAAGAGTGGCGCCTGGCGCCGGGGCCGCTGGAAGTGGTGTGGTTCAACGAAGAAGTTGACGCACTCGCCCGCAGCGCGGAGGCGCTGTCTGCCCGCATGGACAAGTTGGAGGGCAAGCGATGACCCCAGGTGAACTGCGCCGTTTGTATTTTATCGTCCGCGTTTTTCTCAGCTACGGGCTGGACGAGCTGATCCCTAAAATGCGTTTGACGCTGCCGCTGCGCTTTGGCCGCCGGCTGCTGTTCTGGATGCCGAATCGGCATAAGGACAAACCGTTGGGTGAACGTCTGCGGCTGGCGCTGCAGGAATTGGGGCCGGTCTGGATCAAGTTCGGCCAAATGATGTCGACCCGCCGCGATCTGTTTCCGCCGCACATTGCCGATCAGCTGACGCTGCTGCAGGATCGGGTGGCGCCTTTCGATGGCGCGTTGGCGCGTAAGCATATCGAGCTGGCGATGGGCGGCCCGCTGGAGACCTGGTTCGATGACTTCGATCAGCAGCCGCTGGCCTCTGCCTCGATCGCGCAGGTGCATACCGCGCGGCTGAAAACCACCGGCCAGGAAGTGGTGCTGAAGGTGATCCGGCCGGATATCGGGCCGATTATCAAGGCCGACGTGCGTCTGATGTACCGGCTGGCAGGCTGGGTGCCGAAGCTGTTGCCGGACGGTCGCCGTTTGCGCCCGCGCGAAGTGGTACGCGAGTACGAGAAAACCCTGCTGGACGAGTTGAACCTGCTGCGCGAAGCGGCTAACGCCATTCAGCTGCGCCGCAATTTCGACGGCAGCCCAATGCTGTACGTACCGGAAGTTTATTCCGACTACTGCCGCGAAAGCGTATTGGTGATGGAGCGCATTTATGGCATTCCGGTCTCGGACATCGCCACGCTGGAACAGCAGGGCACCAACATGAAACTGTTGGCGGAACGCGGCGTCCAGGTGTTCTTTACCCAGGTCTTCCGCGACAGCTTCTTCCATGCGGACATGCATCCCGGTAATATTTTCGTCAGCTACGAACATCCGGAAGATCCTTGCTACATCGGTATCGACTGCGGCATCGTCGGTTCGCTGAACAAGGATGATAAACGCTACCTGGCGGAAAACTTCATCGCCTTCTTCAATCGCGATTACCGCAAGGTGGCGGAACTGCACGTCGACTCCGGGTGGGTGCCGCGCGACACCAACGTGGAAGACTTCGAATTCGCCATCCGCACCGTGTGCGAGCCGATTTTCGAGAAGCCGCTGGCGGAGATTTCCTTCGGCAACGTGCTGCTGAACCTGTTCAACACTGCACGACGCTTCAATATGGAAGTGCAGCCGCAGCTGGTGTTATTGCAGAAGACCTTGCTGTATGTTGAAGGTCTGGGGCGTCAGCTCTACCCGCAGCTGGATCTGTGGACTACCGCCAAGCCGTTCCTCGAGAGCTGGCTGCGCGATCAGGTCGGCATTCCCGCCGTGGTGCGTGCGCTGAAAGAGAAAGCGCCGTTCTGGGCGGAGAAGCTGCCGGAACTGCCCGAGCTGTTTTACGACAGCCTGCAGCAGCATAAACTGTTGCAACAAAGCGTTGATAAGCTGACCAACCAGATGCAGGCTCAGCGGGTTCGTCAGGGGCAGTCACGTTATTTGTTCGGCGTTGGCGCTACACTGTTGGTAAGCGGCACGCTGTTGCTGCTGGGGCAAATCGAGGTGTTTCCCGCCTGGATGATGGCCGCCGGCATCGTATGCTGGGTGATTGGCTGGAAGCGAACCACCTGATTTAATTCGTTACTCTGGTAAAGTCGGCCCTATAATTCGGACTGGCTTTAAAAGACCCTTTAAAATTAGAGGTAATTAAAATGGGCGGTATTAGTATTACGCAATTGTTGATCATCGCAGTGATCGTGGTGCTGTTGTTCGGTACCAAAAAACTGCGCACGCTGGGCTCCGATCTCGGCGCCTCGATCAAGGGCTTCAAGAAGGCGATCGGCGACGATACGCCGTCGACCCCCAACACGGCTGAGAAAAGCAGCCTGGATGACGCTGACTTCTCGGCCAAGCCTATTACCGAAAAGCAGCCGGAAGTGAAACCGGAAGAGTCGAAGAACAAAGAGCAGGTATAAACCGTGTTTGACATTGGGTTTAGTGAGCTGCTGCTGGTGCTGGTGATCGGCCTGGTTGTTCTCGGGCCGGAACGCTTGCCGGTCGCGGTCAGAACGGTATCGGGCTGGATCCGCGCGCTACGCTCGCTGGCGGCCTCGGTGCAGCACGAACTGTCTCAGGAGCTGAAGCTGCAGGAGCTGCAGGACAGCCTGAAAAAAGCGGAACAGGCTGGCTTGCAGAACCTGACGCCGGAACTGAAGGCGTCGATGGATGAGCTGAAAGACGCGGCGGAATCATTGAAACGCACCTACCAGGGCGAGAAAGAAGAGCTGGCGAACACCATTCATAACCCGCAGATCACCGATCCGGAAGCCTTGCACGACGGCGTGACGCCGGCGGAAGCGGCAACCCGCGCCAGCGCGCCCGCCGCCGTGCCAAAACCGGCCACGGAACCTGAAGCCGTCGCGCCGGTGGCGGCGCAACCGGCTAAAGCGCCGGTGGAAACCGCGCCGGCACCTGTCGAACCTGTTGCGGATAAAACCCCAGCGTCTCACCAACCTAGTGGCGATCGTTAATACATGGCTGTTGAAGATACCCAACCCCTTATCAGTCATCTGATAGAGCTGCGCAAGCGGCTGTTGAACTCGATTATTTGCGTGCTGGCGGTGTTCGTGGTGCTGGTGTTTTTCGCCAACGACATCTACCAACTGGTGTCTGCGCCGCTGCTGAAGCAGTTGCCGGCCGGGGCGAGCATGATCGCCACTGACGTGGCGTCACCGTTCTTTACCCCGATCAAATTGACCATGATCGTCTCGGTGTTTGTCTCCGCGCCGATGATTTTGTATCAGGTGTGGGCATTCATCGCGCCGGCGCTGTACAAGCATGAACGACGCCTGATGATGCCGCTGCTGGTGTCCAGCAGCCTGCTGTTCTACCTCGGCATGGCTTTCGCTTACTTCATCGTGTTCCCGCTGGCCTTCGGCTTCTTCGCCAAGACCGCGCCGATGGGGGTGACCATTGCGACCGACATTAAAAACTACCTCGATTTCGTCATGGCGCTGTTTATGGCGTTCGGCGTTGCCTTTGAAGTGCCGGTCGCCATCATTCTGCTGTGCTGGAGTGGCGTCACCTCGCCGGAAGATCTGAAGAAGAAACGGCCGTATGTGTTGGTTGGCGCGTTTGTGGTCGGCATGCTGTTGACGCCGCCAGACGTGTTCTCGCAAACCTTGTTGGCAATACCGATGTATCTGCTGTTTGAAGTGGGGGTGTTCTTCGCTCGCTTCTATACCGGCAAACGTCGTCCGCAAGCGGAAGAAGAAGACGAGGGTGACGAACCCCCAGCCCCCTGATCCACATTGATTGCGAAGCCGCCCATTGGGCGGCTTTTGCTTTGGAAAAAATCATGTTTGATATCGGCGTTAATCTGACCAGCAGCCAATTCGCCAAAGATCGCCAGGCGGTGGTGGAGCGCGCCCGCGCGGCGGGCGTTACCGGGATGTTGATTACCGGCACCGATCTGGCAGAGAGCCGCGAAGCGGCGGAACTGGCGCAGCAACATGCGGGTTACTGTTGGTCTACCGCCGGTGTGCATCCGCACTACGCCAGCGGTTGGGATGAACACGCCGCCGAGCAGATTTATGCGTTAGCCGCACGCCCTGAAGTGGCGGCGATCGGCGAATGCGGCCTGGATTTCAATCGCAACTTCTCGACGCCCGCGCAGCAGGAAGCGGCGTTCACCGCGCAGCTGGCGCTGGCGGCGGAGTTGGCGCTGCCGGTGTTTCTGCATTGCCGCGACGCACACGCACGTTTTGCCGAGCTACTGACGCCGTGGTTGGATAAACTGCCCGCGGCCGTGGTGCACTGCTTCACCGGCACCGCCGAAGAATTAACAAGCTGCCTGTCGCTGGGTTTGTCGATCGGGATTACCGGTTGGGTCTGCGACGAGCGGCGCGGCCTGGAACTGCGCGCACTGTTGCCGCAGATCCCAGCCGAGCGTCTGCTGCTGGAAACTGACGCCCCTTATCTGTTGCCCCGGGATTTACAGCCTAAACCCGCATCTCGCCGCAACGAACCCTGTTTCCTGCCCCACATCGTGCAGCAGGTCGCCGTCTGGCGGCGGGAAGAGCCGCAATGGCTGGGGCAAAAAACCGATGAGAACGCCCGCCGGCTATTCCGGCTGGTTTGAGCTAGGAGAAAACTATGAGCTATGCATTTCCGGGCACCTTCCCTGGTCGCCGTATGCGCCGCGTGCGCCGTCACGACTTCAGCCGCCGCCTGGTGGCCGAGAATCAACTGACGGTCAACGACCTGATTTATCCGGTGTTTGTCATGGAAGGCAGCAACCGCCAGGAAGAAGTGGCCTCGATGCCGGGCGTATCGCGCATGACGATCGATCTGCTGGTCAAGGAAGCGGAAACCATCGCCAAACTTGGCGTGCCGGTGATTTCCCTGTTCCCGGTGATCGAACCGAGCCTGAAATCGCTGCATGCGGAAGAAGCCTATAACCCTGAAGGGTTGGTACAGCGCACGGTGCGCGCGCTGAAAGACGCGGTGCCTGAGCTGGGCATTCTGACCGACGTGGCGCTCGATCCCTACACCACGCATGGGCAGGACGGGGTGATCGATGAGCAGGGTTATGTGATTAACGACGTGACCAAAGACATTCTGGTGCGTCAGGCGCTGTCCCATGCCGAAGCGGGCGCGGAAATCGTGGCGCCGAGCGACATGATGGACGGCCGCATCGGGGCGATCCGCGATCGTCTGGAATTGCAGGGCCTGGTGAATACCCAGATCATGGCCTACTCCGCCAAGTATGCTTCCTGCTACTACGGCCCGTTCCGCGATGCGTTGGGCTCCAGCGGCAATCTGAAGGGCGGCAACAAGAAGACCTATCAGATGGATCCGGCCAACAGCGACGAAGCGCTGCAGGAGATTGCGCAGGATCTGCAGGAAGGTGCGGACATGGTGATGGTGAAACCGGGCATGCCGTACCTCGACGTTGTGCGCCGCGTGAAGGATACCTTCGGTGTGCCAACCTTCGCTTATCAGGTGTCCGGCGAGTACGCCATGCATATGGCGGCGATTCAGAACGGCTGGCTGCAGGAGCAACCTGCGGTGATGGAATCGTTGATGTGCTTTAAACGCGCCGGCGCCGACGGCGTGCTGACCTACTTCGCCAAGCGTGTCGCCCAGTGGCTGCACGACGACGCGATGCGCCGCTAAGCGTAAAATGAGCCAACAAAAAGGCGCCTGAAGGCGCCTTTTGCATTACATCTTCTGGAACTGTCGGTTGTCGATGCTTTGGCTGACCTGCTTGTTGATCAGGTTCAGCAACAACATGGAACGCGCTTCGCCGTCCGGCTCGGTGTAGATCGCCTGCAGCCCTTCGAACACGCCGTCGACGATCAGAACGGTGTCCCCCGGCTGTGGGGTTTCCGGATCGACATAGGTTTCGCAGGCGTGTGTGCGCAGTTCATCGATCACCTTGCTCGGGATGACGCTCGGCAACGCGCCGAAACGCACGAAGTGGCTGACGCCACGGGTGGCGCTGATGGTGGTGGTGTGAATGCGCTCCGGGTCGAACTCCACAAACAGATAGTTGGGAAACAGGGGTTCGCTGACCGCGATGCGCTTACCACGCACGATCTTTTCCAGCGTGATGATCGGGCTGAGGCAGTTTACCTGCTGCCGTTCCAGATGTTCCTGCGCCCGCAACAACTGACCGCGTTTGCAATAAAGTAGATACCAGGATTCCATAGTTTCACATGCCTTTCTGCCAGCCGGTAAGCATATCAAAAGCTATTCCGGATACATAGTGATGCAAGTTTCAGCGTGTAACATCACCTATCTCTATGAATCTGCGGCTATTAGCGAGGGGTCACACACTTATCGATACGGCGCTGGTATAACAGAGGGCTAAAAATTTGTTACCGTCACAGTATGACAGGCGTAGCGCCGCCGGCTGTGACGCTATTCATCGTTTTCGACCGAGGGGGAAAGAAATGGAGCTGTTTCTGTTGAGCAACGGCAAGCTGTCTGGCGAAGCCGAGCTGCTGGGGTACGCTAAAAGCCAGCTGCTGGCGATGATTGCGCGTCGCGGCATCAAATCCGCCGTCTTTATCCCTTACGCCCTGATTCGTTACGACTACGACCAGCGTGCGCAGGAACTGGCGCAAACGCTGGGCATTGAAGTCACCAGCATCCACCATGCCGCTTCACCGGCGGCGGCGATCGCGCAGGCGGAGTGCATTTTGGTCAGCGGCGGCAATACCTGGTTGCTGAACCAAATGCTGCACGAGCAAGGCCTGATCGTGCCCATCCAGCGCGCGGTGCGCGAGCGTGAAGTGCCTTACGTCGGCTGGAGCGCCGGTTGCAACGTGGCCACGCCGAGCATTCGCACCACCAATGACATGCCGGTGCGCTGCAGCGTGGTGCTGCCGGCGCTGGGGCTGTTCCCGGTGCAGATCAACCCGCACTACATCGACGCGCATATCAGCGGCCACATGGGCGAAACCCGTGACGAGCGCCTGGCGGAGTTCTGCGCGATCAACCCAAGCGAATCGGTGGTGGCGCTGCGTGAAGGTAGCCTGCTGCACGTTGAAGGCAATGCGCTGCGTTACTTCAGCGCTAACGGGCAGGGCTTCAAGGTGTTCCGCCACGGTGAGGAGACGCGTGAATATCAGGATACGCGCGCGCTGGCTGCGCTGGTGCCGTTCAACTGCGGCTGAGGGCCACCCGGCGGCGGGCGGCGTTAACAAAATTGCAGCAACAACCGTGAAGAGGGCTTATAATGCCCTCCCCACTGGCCGTTATAATGATCAGCATGAAATACCGTGACTTACGCGATTTCCTCTCGTTGCTGGAGAAGAGAGGGGAACTAAAACGCATCAGCCAGCCGATCGATCCTTACCTGGAAATGACGGAGATTGCCGATCGCACCCTGCGAGCGGGCGGTCCGGCACTGCTGTTTGAAAACCCGAAAGGGTATGACATGCCGGTGCTGTGCAACCTGTTCGGCACCGCCAATCGCGTGGCGATGGGCATGGGGCAGGAAGACATCAGCGCGCTGCGCGAAGTCGGCAAACTGCTGGCGTTCCTCAAAGAACCGGAGCCGCCGAAAGGCTTCCGCGATCTGTTCGACAAAATGCCGAAGTTCAAGCAGGTGCTGAACATGCCGACCAAGGTGCTGGGATCCGCGCCTTGTCAGGAGCAGGTATGGCAGGGTGACGATGTCGATCTCAGCCGTATTCCGGTGATGCACTGCTGGCCGGAAGACGCCGCGCCGCTGATCACCTGGGGGCTGACGGTGACCCGCGGCCCGCATAAGGAACGGCAAAACCTCGGCATCTATCGCCAGCAGGTGCTGGGCAAGAATAAAGTGATCATGCGCTGGCTGTCGCATCGCGGCGGCGCGCTGGATTATCAGGAGTGGTGCCAGGCGCACCCGGGCGAGCGTTTCCCGGTTGCGGTGGCGCTGGGCGCCGATCCTGCTACCATCCTCGGTGCGGTCACGCCGGTGCCTGATACCTTGTCTGAATATGCTTTTGCCGGGCTGCTGCGCGGCAACAAAACCGAAGTGGTCAAGTGCCTTTCCAACGATCTGGAAGTGCCCGCCAGCGCCGAAATCGTGCTTGAAGGCTATATCGAGCCGGGTGAAATGGCGCCGGAAGGCCCCTACGGCGACCACACCGGTTACTACAATGAAATCGACCAGTTCCCGGTGTTCACCGTTACTCACATCACCCAGCGCCGCAACGCGATCTACCACTCGACCTACACTGGCCGCCCGCCGGATGAGCCGGCGATCCTGGGCGTGGCGCTGAATGAAGTGTTCGTACCGATCCTGCAAAAGCAGTTCCCGGAAATCGTCGATTTCTATCTGCCGCCGGAAGGGTGCTCTTACCGCTTGGCGGTAGTGACCATGAAAAAACAGTACGCCGGCCATGCGAAACGCGTGATGATGGGCGTCTGGTCGTTCCTGCGGCAGTTTATGTACACCAAATTTGTTATCGTCTGTGACGATGACGTCAATGCGCGCGACTGGAACGACGTGATTTGGGCGATCACCACACGAATGGATCCGGCAAGGGATACCGTTCTGGTGGAGAATACGCCGATCGACTATCTGGACTTCGCCTCGCCGGTTTCCGGCCTGGGTTCGAAGATGGGGCTGGACGCCACCAATAAATGGCCGGGTGAAACCGATCGCGAATGGGGCCGTCCGATTCAGATGGATGAAAAGGTACGTGCGCGCGTCGACGAAATCTGGGATGAGCTCGCAATCTTCAGTGACAGGGAACCGACGTTATAGCGTCAGGCCCTGTTCTCAGCTTTGCATTGATGACCCGACAGAGGGAACGCATGACAATATTGAGCTGTAAAGTGACCTCGGTAGAGGCCATTACCGATACGGTTTATCGGGTACGTCTGGTGCCCGAGCAGCCGTTTTCTTTCAAGGCAGGGCAATATCTGATGGTGGTGATGGATGAGCGCGACAAGCGTCCGTTCTCACTGGCATCAACCCCGACGCAGCAAGATTATATCGAGCTGCACATTGGCGCTTCGGAACTGAATCTGTATGCCATGGCGGTGATGGATCGCATCCTGAAAGAGCAGGCGATCACCGTTGACGTGCCGCACGGCGACGCATGGCTGCGGGAAGAGGGCAGCCGTCCGCTGGTGCTGATCGCCGGCGGCACCGGTTTCTCTTACGCGCGTTCAATCTTGTTGACCGCGCTGGAGCAGCAGCCGGATCGCGACATTTCAATCTACTGGGGCGGGCGTGAGCTGAAGCACCTGTACGATTTGAGCGAGCTGGAAGCGCTGTCGGTGCAACACCCGAACCTGAAGGTGATCCCGGTGGTCGAGCAGCCGGAAGCCGAATGGCGTGGCCGCAGCGGCACCGTGCTCAGCGCGGTGTTGCAGGATTTCGGCACGTTGGCGGAGCATGACATCTACATAGCCGGGCGTTTCGAGATGGCGAAAATCGCCCGCGAGCGTTTCTGCGCCGAGCGCGGCGCGCAGGAAGCGCATATGTTTGGCGACGCGTTTTCGTTTATCTGACCGATGCGATGCGCGGTGAACGGGGTGGCCGAGGGTCGCCCCGTTTTTATTTGGGCGTCGGCAAACTTCAGGCATAAAAAACCCGCCCCTGACAGGCGGGAAGAACGGCAACTAAACTTGGCGGGATGCCGCGATTTGAAGTGGTGACGCGGTCATCCCAAGATAGACACAGCTAAACGCGTTCAAAGACGGTGGCGATGCCCTGCCCCAGGCCGATGCACATGGTCGCCAGGCCGAACTGCGCGTCGCGACGTTCCATGTTGTTCAACAGGGTGGTCGAGATGCGGGAGCCGGAACAGCCCAGCGGGTGGCCGAGCGCGATGGCGCCGCCGTTCAGGTTAATCTTGTCGTCGATGCTGTCCATCAGCCCCAGATCCTTGATGCACGGCAGCGACTGGGCGGCGAACGCTTCGTTCAGCTCGAACAGATCGATGTCCTGCACGCTCAGACCGGCGCGTTTCAGCGCCAGCTTGCTGGCCGGCACCGGGCCGTAGCCCATGATGGAAGGATCGCAGCCGACCACCGCCATCGAGCGGATGCGGGCGCGGGCCTTCAAACCGAGCGCTTTGGCGCGCGATTCGCTCATCAGCAGCATGGCGGAAGCGCCGTCCGACAGGGCGGAGGAGCTGCCGGCGGTGACGGTGCCGTTGACCGGATCGAACGCCGGACGCAGGGCCGACAGACTTTCGACGGTGGTTTCCGGGCGAATGACTTCATCGAAATCGTAACGGGTCAGCACGCCGTCGGCGTCGTGACCGTTGGTCGGTATGATCTCGTTTTTGAAGTAACCCGCCAGCGTCGCCGCATGTGCGCGCTGGTGGGAGCGGGCGGCAAACTCATCCTGCATCTGGCGACTGATGTTGTGCATCTTGGCCAGCATTTCGGCGGTCAGCCCCATCATCCCGGCGGCTTTGGCCACGCTGCGGCTCAGGCCCGGATGGAAATCCACGCCGTGATTCATCGGCACATGGCCCATGTGTTCCACGCCGCCGATCAGGCTGATGTGCGCGTCGCCAACCATGATGGCGCGCGCCGCGTCGTGCAGCGCCTGCATCGAAGAGCCGCACAGGCGGTTGACGGTCACCGCCGGCACGCGGTGCGGGATCTCGGCCAGCAGCGCGGCGTTGCGGGCGATGTTGAAGCCTTGTTCCAGCGTTTGCTGCACGCAGCCCCAGTAAATGTCATCAATCTCGGCGGCGTCCAGCGCCGGGTTGCGGCTCAGCACCTCACGCATCAGGTGAGCGGAGAGATCTTCGGCGCGCACCTGGCGGAAGGCGCCGCCCTTGGAGCGGCCCATCGGCGTGCGTACGGCATCAACAATAACTACGTTTTCCATCTTTATGACCTCATGCCGGTTGGCGGGTAGCGACGTCGGACAGCGGTGTCGCCACCGGGTAGTAGCTTTCATTGCGTTCGGCCTTGGCGCGCAGACCGGCCGGCACCTGATACAGGGCGCCGAGGTGTGCGTAACGCTGGGCCAGCTCAACGTAGTTGGCGGTGCCGAGCGTATCCAGGTAGCGGAACACGCCGCCGTGGAACGGAGGGAAACCGATGCCGTAGACCAGCGCCATATCGGCTTCCGCCGGGCTGGCGACGATCTTTTCTTCCAGGCAACGCACCACTTCGTTGATCATCGGGATCATCATGCGCGCGATGATTTCTTCATCGCTGATGGTCTGGCGCGGTTGGCTCACTTCGGCCAGCAGCGCATCGGTCTGCTCGTCGTTGTCCTTGCGCGGCTTACCTTTGTTGTCCTGGCTGTAGCGGTAGAAGCCCAGCTGGTTTTTCTGACCGAAGCGCTGGTTGTCGAACATCGCGTCAATGGCATCGCGATAGTCTTTGCTCATGCGATCCGGGAAGCCGGCGGCCATCACCGCCTGCGCGTGGTGCGCGGTGTCGATGCCCACGACGTCGAGCAGGTAGGCCGGGCCCATCGGCCAGCCGAACTGTTTCTCCATCACTTTATCGATTTGACGGAAGTCGGCGCCGTCGCGCAGCAGCAGGCTGAAGCCGGCGAAGTACGGGAACAGCACGCGGTTGACGAAGAAGCCCGGGCAGTCGTTCACCACGATCGGCGTTTTGCCCATGCGGCTGGCGTAGGCCACCACTTTGGCAATGGTCTCGTCGCTGGTCTGTTCGCCGCGGATGATTTCCACCAGCGGCATGCGGTGCACCGGGTTAAAGAAGTGCATGCCGCAGAAGTTTTGCGGGCGCTTCAGCGATTTTGCCAGGTGATTAATCGGAATGGTCGAGGTGTTCGACGCCAGAACGGTGTCCTCACCGATCAGGTTTTCCACTTCCGACAGCACGGCGGCTTTGACTTTCGGATTCTCGACGACCGCCTCAACGATCACCTGCGCACGCTCGATGCCGGCATAGTCCAGCGTCGGCTGAATGGTCGACAGCACCTGCGCCATTTTCAGGCCATCCAGCTTGCCGCGCTCCAGTTGCTTATTGAGCAGCTTGGCCGCTTCGCTCATGCCCAGCGTCAGCGACTTGTCGCTGATGTCTTTCATGATCACCGGCACGCCTTTCAGCGCCGATTGGTAAGCGATACCGCCGCCCATGATGCCGGCGCCCAGCACCGCCGCCTGTTTCGGCGCATCCACATTCTTGGCCAGCTTTTTCGCCTGGCCCTTCACGAACTGATCGTTAAGGAAGATGCCGACCAGCGCGCGCGCTTCGTTGGAGCGGGCCAACGGCACGAAGCTGGCGGTTTCCAGTTTCAGCGCTTCATCGCGGCCCAGTTTGGCGGCGGCTTCAATGGTCTTCACCGCGGTCATCGGCGCCGGGTAATGTTTACCGGCGGTCTGCAGCACCATGCCTTTGGCGGTGGTGAAGCTCATCGCCGCTTCAATCGGGCTGAGTTTCAGCGGCTCCAGCTTAGGTTGACGCGCGGCGCGCCAGTCCAGCTTGCCGTCGATCGCCTGTTGCAGCATGTTGAGCGCCGCTTCGGCCAGTTTTTCCGGTGTCACCACCGCATCCACCAGGCCGACTTTCAACGCGTCTTTGGCGCTGACGTCTTTGCCGGCGGCGATGATTTCCAGCGCGCTGTCGTTACCCAGCAGGCGCGGCAGACGGACGGAACCGCCGAAGCCCGGCATGATGCCCAATTTGGTTTCCGGCAGGCCGATGCGCGCGTCCGGCGAGGCGACGCGGAAATCGGTCGCCAGAATGCATTCGCAACCGCCGCCGAGCGCATAGCCGTTAATGGCCGAAATGGTCGGTACCGGCAAATCCTCCAGCCGGTTAAAGACGTTGTTGGCGAATACCAGCCACTCGTGCAGCTTTTCAGCCGGTGCGGCGAACAGAGAAAGGAATTCGGTGATATCGGCGCCGACGATAAACGCGGCTTTGGAGGAGCGCAGCAGCAACCCCTTGAGCTCAGGCTGGTTTTCCAGCACGGTGAGCGCTTCGCCCAGGCTGGCGACGGTGCGGGTGTCCAGCTTGTTGACCGAGCCCGGTGCGTTGAACACCAGCTCGGCGATGCCGTTATCGAGCCAGTGCAGTTGTAATGTTTCGCCTTGGTAGAGCATGTCTATCTCCTGAATCAGCGTATGATCTGGTATGACCAGATGAAGAGGAGTGTGGTTTTTATGTTAAAAATATGCAAATGAGAGATTGCATATTTGCTGGTCGGATCACATGTCGCCAAGTTAGTTTTTTGATTTGAAACGAAGTTATATTTTATGTGCTATCGGCATTTGCTGGAGTGTGTCGGCACTCATACACTTGCTCGCAGCGAATGAACATTCAGACGAGGTTACGCATGACTAAGGCTGCTTGTGTCAAACGCAGCGGCTTATGGAGCATTCCGGCCAGAACCATGACGCTGGCATGTCTGTTGGTGTTTATGGCACAGATGGCGACGACCGTGTATTTGCCTTCGCTGCCGACGGTGATGCGGGAGCTGGCGATGAGCCGACGCGCCACCGAGCTGTCCATTTCGATCTTCGTCATCGGCGCCGCTTTGCCGGTGCTGTTCTGGGGCGCGGCCGCCGATCGCTTTGGCCGCCGTGCGCCCCTGACGCTGTCTTTGTTTCTTTTCATTGGCTGCAGCGGGCTGTTGGCGCTGTGCAGCAACGGCACTCAGCTGCTGGCGCTGCGTGCGCTGCAGGGTGTGGGCGCCGGCGGTGCGGCGATCATTGCGCGTATCATCGTGCGGGATAACTGGAGCGGTGATGAGCTGGCGCGCCGTCTGTCGGTGCTCTCCATCGCTTTCATCACTGCGCTGGGCGGGGGGCAGTTTATCGGCGGCCTGCTCAGCCAATATTCGCACTGGCAGATGGGCTTCGTCCTGATGGGCGCCACCGGTTTGGCCATTCTGGCGCTGATGGCGACGCTGCCGCTTGAGGCGGGGCGCGCACGCGGGCCACGCCCGGCGATGGCGGCCACCTACTTCGCCATCCTGCGGCGGCCGGGGTTCTTCTGGCCGGCCTGCGTCGGCGGATTGGGCTTCGCCACCACGGTGACATTGCAGGAGGTGAGCCCGTTCGTCATGCAGCAGGGGTTTGGCCTCAACGTCACGGCGTTCGGCGCGCTGGGGCTGGTGATAGGTATCGCCTACTTTAGCGGCGCGTTGACGGTGAACCGCACGGTGGCGCGTGTCGGCGGGAAAAAACTGATGCAAACCGGCAGCGGCATCGTCGCTCTGGCGACGGTAGCGATCCTGCTGTTGTGGTGGGGCGGCATTCTGGCCGGCCTTTCCGGTATGGCGCTGTTCATCGCGCTGTATTGCCTGACCATTTTTGGCCAGGCGGTGTTGTTTCCCAACAGCATGGCGATGGCGGTCAGCGACGCCAAAGAGCACGGTGCCTATGCGATGGCGCTGTGTGGCTTTCTGCAGCAGTGTCTGGCGGGCATTGCCGCGGCCGGCGCGGTGTTATTGGAGCACCACGGCCTATGGGCGCTGGCGATAGCGTTGCTCGGCCTGGCCGGCTGGCTAATGGTTAAACTGCGGATGTAACGGCATTTGCAGGGAATTGCGAGCTGCTCCGCATGCCCAACGCGATAAGGTTGGTGCGCCGGAGCGCTGTGTTAAGATGACTTCTTTCGTGCTAAGGCATAAGGGTACTGTGATGGAAACGCTGGCTTCTTTGTATAACGACCACTTGGCAGAGCTGCAAAAACGCGCGCGCGAAGTGCTGGAGCGCAACAAGTTGGATGCGCTGCTGATTCACTCCGGGGAACTGCAAAAGGTATTTTTGGACGACCATAGCTATCCGTTCAAAGTGAACGCGCATTTCAAAGCCTGGGTGCCGGTGACGTCGGTGCCGAACTGCTGGTTGTGGATCGACGGTGTCAACAAGCCGAAGCTGTGGTTCTACTCCCCGGTTGACTACTGGCACAGCGTAGAGCCGCTGCCGGACAGTTTCTGGACCAAATCCCTTGAATTGATGCCGCTGGCCAACGCCGACGCCATCGCCCAGCAGCTTCCGCCGCAGCGCGAGCGCGTCGGCTATATCGGTTATGCCCAACAGCGCGCCCGCGATCTCGGCATCCCTTCTGAGAACATCAACCCGAAAGCGGTGCTGAACTACCTGGATTTCCACCGTTCGATCAAAACCGGCTACGAGCTGGCCTGCATGCGCGAAGCGCAGAAGACGGCGGTAACCGGCCATCGTGCCGCGCATGAGGCGTTCCTCTCCGGCATGAGCGAATTCGACATCAATCTGGCCTACCTGACGGCGACCGGCCACCGCGATACCGATGTGCCTTACGACAACATCGTGGCGTTGAACGAGCACGCTTCGGTGCTGCACTACACCAAGCTGGATCATCAGCCGCCGGCCGAGTCCCTGAGTTTTCTGATCGACGCCGGGGCGGAATATAACGGCTACGCCGCCGATCTGACGCGTACCTATGCGGCGCAAAGCGGAAGCGAGTTCGCTCATCTGGTGAAAGATCTCAATAGTGAACAGCTGGCGCTGATCGACACCATTAAAACCGGCGTGCGCTATACCGACTACCATGTGCAAATGCATCAGCGCATCGCCAAGCTGCTCAAGAATCACAAGTTGGTGAACGGCCTCAGCGAAGAGGCGATGGTTGAAACGGGCATCACCACGCCGTTCCTGCCGCACGGGCTGGGGCACCCGCTGGGCCTGCAGGTGCACGACGCCGCAGGCTTTATGCAGGACGAGCAAGGCACCCATCTGGCGGCGCCGTCCAAGTATCCGTTCCTGCGTTGCACCCGCGTGTTGCAGCCGGGCATGGTGTTGACCATCGAGCCGGGTCTGTACTTCATCGAATCTCTGTTGGCGCCGTGGCGCAGCGGTGAGTTCAAGCAGCACTTCGCCTGGGATCGCATCGATGCGCTGAAGCCGTATGGCGGCATCCGTATCGAAGACAACATCGTGATCCATGAAAAGCGTATCGAGAACATGACGCGCGATCTGAACCTGGCCTGATGCGGCCGTACCCGATACCGGCGGAAGCAACCCGCTTTACCGAAGAAATAAAGAAGAGCCGTTTTATCACCCTGCTGGCGCCAACCAGCGGGGTAGAAGCGGCAAAGGCGTTTATTCAGCAGGTGCGGGATGAGCACCCGGCGGCGCGGCACCATTGTTGGGCCTTCGTCGCCGGCAGCCCCGATGACTCACAGCAGCTGGGGTTCTCCGACGATGGAGAACCGTCGGGCACCGCTGGCAAACCGATCCTCGCGCAGCTGATGGGCAGCGGTATCGGCGAAGTGACCGCCGTGGTCGTTCGTTACTATGGCGGCGTCAAGTTGGGCACCGGCGGGCTGGTGAAAGCCTATGGCAACGGTGTTCAACAGGCGTTGAAGCAGCTGGTGTTGGTAGAAAAGGTGCCGGAAGCCGAATATATCTTGCAGTGCGACTATGCGCAGTTGGCGCTGGTGGAGAACTTGCTGCAGCAAACCGCAGGTCGGATCCTGCAGGGCGAATACGGCGCCGCCGTCGTGCTGCATCTGGCGTTGCCGGCCACCGAGGTCGAGCTGTTTGGGAATAAATTGCGTGATCTCAGTCGCGGTAATTTGCAATTAACCCCCATTTCGCAATAATTCCTCCCAATTGAATTGCTAAGGATCGTGCTGAAATGCATTTTCGCGCCATAACCCGTATCGTTGGTCTGCTGGTCATCCTGTTCTCCGGGACGATGTTTATTCCCGGCCTGGTGGCATTGATTTATCGCGATGGGGCGGGGCGCGCGTTCAGCCAAACGTTCTTCGTGGCGCTGACCATCGGGCTGATGCTGTGGTGGCCGAACCGCAAGCAAAAACACGAGCTGAAGCCGCGTGAAGGCTTCCTGATCGTCGTGCTGTTCTGGACCGTGCTGGGCAGCGTGGGGGCATTGCCGTTCCTGTTTTCGGAACGGCCCAATTTGTCGCTGACCGACGCCTTCTTTGAATCCTTCTCGGGATTGACGACCACCGGTGCGACGACGCTGGTGGGGTTGGACTCGCTGCCGAAGGCTATTCTTTTCTATCGCCAAATGCTGCAATGGATGGGCGGCATGGGGATCATCGTGTTGGCGGTGGCGATACTGCCGATACTCGGCGTCGGCGGCATGCAGCTGTATCGGGCGGAAATGCCCGGGCCGCTGAAAGATAACAAGATGCGTCCACGCATAGCCGAAACCGCCAAAACCCTGTGGCTAATCTATGTGTTGCTGACCGTCGCCTGTGCGCTGGCGCTCTGGGGGGCTGGGATGTCGGTGTTCGATGCCATCGGCCACAGTTTCTCGACCATCGCCATCGGCGGTTTTTCTACCCACGACGCCAGTATCGGTTATTACGCCAGCCCGACCATCAACACCATCATCGCCGTGTTCCTGCTGATTTCCGGCTGTAACTACGGCCTACACTTCGCTTTGCTGAGTGGCCGCAGCCTGAAGGTGTACGGGCGCGATCCTGAATTCCGCATGTTTATCTTCGTTCAGTTGACGCTGGTGGTGGTATGCACGTTGGTGCTCTGGGGACATGGCGTCTATAAGAGCGGTATGGAAACGCTCAATCAGGCGTTCTTCCAGGTGGTATCGATGGCGACCACGGCTGGTTTTACGACCGACAGCATCGCCAAGTGGCCGCTGTTCCTGCCGATGTTGTTGCTGTGCTCAGCGTTCATCGGCGGTTGTGCCGGCTCGACCGGCGGCGGCCTGAAGGTGATCCGTATCCTGCTTCTGTACCTGCAGGGCTCGCGAGAGTTGAAAAGGCTGGTGCACCCCAACGCGGTCTATACCATCAAATTGGGCAATCGCGCACTGCCGGAACGTATTCTGGAAGCGGTGTGGGGATTCTTCTCCGCCTATGCGCTGGTGTTTATCGTCAGCATGCTAGCGATCATTGCCACCGGCGTTGACGATTTTTCCGCGTTCGCCGCAGTGACGGCAACACTCAATAACCTTGGCCCCGGCCTGGGCGTGGTGGCGGATAACTTCACCACGATGCCGGCGGCGGCCAAGTGGATCCTGGTGGTGACGATGCTGTTCGGACGCCTGGAAGTGTTTACATTGCTGGTGCTGTTCACGCCAACTTTTTGGCGTGAGTAGGCCTGATATAAGGAGTACGCCATGAAGGCATTGATACTTTATTCGAGCCGTGACGGGCAAACACGTGCTATCGCTTCTTATATAGCAAGCAAGCTGCAGGACACACAGCGATGTGAGGTGATCGATCTGCTGCAGGCGGAACAGGTCGACCTTAGTCAGTACCAGCAGGTGATGATCGGCGCTTCTATCCGTTACGGGCACTTTAACCCGGCGCTGGATAAATTCGTCAAACGTCATGCCGAACAACTGAATCGAATGCCGAGCGCGTTCTTTGCCGTGAACCTGACCGCGCGTAAACCGGAAAAGCGCTCGCCGCAAACCAACGCTTATACCCGCAAGTTCCTGCTGGCCTCGCCGTGGCAGCCAAAACAGTGTGCGGTGTTTGCCGGCGCATTGCGTTATCCGCGCTATCGCTGGTTCGACCGCATCATGATTCAATTTATTATGCGTATGACGGGCGGTGAAACGGATACCAGTAAGGAAGTGGAGTACACCGATTGGCAGCAGGTCGATCGTTTCGCCCAGGAATTTAGCCAGATCCAGTACGAAAAGTGACAAAAATGCGGGTTTGGCCAGCGTTTTGCCGAAAAAATCCGCGCTTGAAAAGTTTTTTGCATTTAGGGGTTGCGGCCT
>NZ_JBNIDE010000014.1:0-54629 GCF_059652115.1 Serratia sp. EC4
AGGAAAATCCCCGTTGTAATCCGCTTCAACTTTCATCGTACTGTTTAATATTCATCACAAAACCAACGCATTGTTTCTCTGAATGTCAGATATTCTTCGTCCGCTATCAAGTTTGGCTGTTAACTTATAAATAACAATAAAGTAACAACCAGGGCGGCAGGACGCCGAATTTCATCATTGCTATGGCTCGGAGAAATATCATGACAGAAACAACCTCGGCTCTTGGGGATGAGCACGGCGTCGAACAGGGGGCGCTGGATAACAAGAAACGCATTTTCGCTATCGTCGGGGCTTCATCAGGCAATCTGGTGGAGTGGTTTGATTTTTACGTTTACTCCTTCTGTTCCATTTATTTTGCCGCCTCGTTCTTTCCAGCGGGCAACAGCACCACGCAGCTGCTGCAAACCGCCGGTGTTTTCGCCGCCGGCTTCTTTATGCGACCTATCGGCGGTTGGCTGTTCGGCTATATTGCCGACAAGCATGGCCGAAAAAACTCCATGCTGCTTTCAGTCTGCATGATGTGCGCCGGATCGCTGGTGATCGCCTGCCTGCCGACGTATGAATCGATCGGCAGCTGGGCGCCGGCGCTGCTGCTGATCGCCCGCCTGTTCCAGGGGTTGTCGGTAGGGGGGGAATACGGCACCAGCGCCACCTACATGAGCGAGGTGGCAATCAAGGGGCGGCGTGGCTTCTACGCATCGTTCCAGTACGTGACGCTGATTGGCGGGCAACTGTTGGCGCTGCTGGTCTTGGTGATCTTGCAGCAGATATTGCCCGCCGAAGAGCTGAAAGCCTGGGGATGGCGTATACCGTTTGCCTTGGGGGCCGTGTTGGCGGTGGTGGCGCTGTACCTGCGCCGCTCGCTGAATGAAACCTCCGATGCGAAGACGCGTAACCACAAAGATGCCGGTTCGCTGACGGGGCTGTGGAAAAATCGCAAGGCGTTCCTGATGGTGCTGGGCTTTACCGCCGCCGGTTCACTGACCTTCTACACCTTCACCACCTACATGCAGAAGTACCTGGTGAACACTGCCGGTATGGACGCCAAGCTGGCCAGCGCCATCATGACCGTTGCGCTATTCGTCTTTATGCTGCTGCAGCCGGCGGTAGGCGCGTTTTCGGACAAAATCGGCCGTCGCAGCTCGATGCTGATCTTCTCAGCCTTCGCCACGGTGTTGACGGTGCCGATCCTGTTTGCCTTGAAAGAGGTGACCAACCCCTTTATGGCGTTCGGTCTGATCGTGTTGGCGTTGTTCGTTGTCAGCTTTTACACCGCGATCAGCGGGCTGCTTAAAGCCGAGATGTTCCCGCCGGAGGTACGCGCGTTAGGGGTAGGCTTGTCTTATGCGGTGGCGAATGCTCTGTTCGGCGGTTCGGCGGAATATGTCGCGTTGTCGCTTAAATCATTCGGCGTGGAGAATGCCTTCTTCTGGTACGTTTCCGGCATGTGCCTGCTGGCGTTGCTGGTTTCGCTTCGGTTGCATCGCAAAGGCAAGGAGATACAGCTGTAATAAAAACCCCGGCCTTGGCCGGGGTCAGAGTACCGCTTACAGGATACGGCTAATCAGCCGATCGATGCGGATACGCCGCAGACGGCGAATCAGCTTGCGCACCTTGATCGGATACTGCTGAATACTTTGCAGCTCCTGATAGTGGCCGACCACGGTGGTGTGAGTGCGGATGCACTCTAGCTCTTTTTGCCGCTGTTCGCGCATCTCTTGTTTGGGATCGTGGATCAGAATGGCGTTTTCCAGATCCAGCCGCCAGGCGCGCGGGTTGAGATTATTGCCGGTAATCAGCTGCCACTCTTCGTCTACCCACATGCCTTTCAGGTGATAGCTGTTATCGCCATCCTTCCACAGACGCACGATCAGCTGCCCGGTATCGATATAACGCTGCAAGCGGCTCAGGAAGCGGCGCAGGTTGATCTCGTACAGGTAGGGCAGCGCGCCGATGATTTTGAACGGCTGGTCTTCCGGAATATAGAAATCGTTGGCGGTCTTGTCGCCGACAATGATCTCCACCTGTTTGCCCTGGCGCAGCAGATAAATGATGTTGCGCACCAGCAGCGCCGGCAGGTTGAAGTAGGGGGTACAGAGCGTCAGTTTCTGGTCGGCGCACGACATCAGGTGATGAATGGTTTTATTCAGCACGCTTTGCTTGCCAAGCCCAACCAGCGGCGTCACCGCCAGCTCATCGTTGCCGGCCTTGCCACGGAAGTGGTAACCGGCGCGGCGCAGGGCGAAACGGAACAGACGGGTCTCGTTTTTGATCTCCGGGCTTTTCGGCCGATCGCTGCGATCGAGGCGCTGTACGGCGCCGGCGGTGAGCAGATGCTGCTTGATGTAATCGATCAAGGTATCGGCCAGCACGCCGTTGGTGATCAGCTGATAGCGATCGTAACGGTATTTCTCATGCTGATGCAGATAAACGTCGTTGATGCTGGCGCCGCTGTAGATCGCGGTATCGTCGACCACAAAGCCTTTCAGGTGCAGTACGCCTAACGCTTCGCGGGTATTGACCGGCACGCCGTAGATCGGCACCGACTGTTCCGGATGTTGGCTGGCCATGGCGCAGTACCAGTCGGCGTTGGTATTGGCGGCGGCGGCGCCGATGCGCCCACGCTGTGCGCGGTGCCAGTCGACCAGTACGCAGATTTCCAGCTCGGGCCGCCGCTGTTTGGCTTGATACAGCGCGTTGAGGATCTCGCGCCCGGCGTCGTCATGCTCCAGATACAGGGCCACCAGATAGATGCGTTGGGTGGCGTTGGCGATGGCGCTCAGCAGCGTGGTGCGAAAATCGGACGGCGCGTACAACGTACGAACATCAGCAACCGTCTGGGGGAGTTTGGGCAGTTGTGCAAGGTGTTGTTGATGTTTGCTACGTTTAAATTTTGACAACATCACAGTGCGTTTCTTCTCTCATGATTGATGGCCAGAACGCCACAGGCATAAAAACAATAAACCGAATAATCGGGCGATAATACCATTAGTTGCCCCGATTGTGCGTATGTTTTGGCGTTAAGTGGTGGATTCGTAGCGCATTGCGACGCAGGTCACTGCGCGTCGGCGGCCTGCAGCGGCAGCGTCAGATTGACGATGCCGTCCTCAAGCTGCACCTCGATGCCAAAGCCCAGCCGCTGCGCCAGTGCGATCATGCCGCGGTTATTCGGCATGGTGATGCCGCTCAGACGGGTCAGGCCATGAGCGCGCGCATAGGCGATCATTTTCTCCAGCAACTGACGGCCCAGGCCCAGGCCTTTGAGGTCGGAACGCACCAGCACGGCGAATTCGGCGTCGGTGTTGTCCGGATCGGACAGCGCGCGCGTCACGCCGATGATCTCGTCTGCGCGCACCGCCACAAAGGCCATTTCTCGATCGTAGTCGATCTGCGTCATGTTGGCCAAATCGTCATGGGTAAACTCGTTGATCTCGCTGAAGTAGCGATAATAGAGGTCTTCCTTGGTCACCCGGTCGATGAAATGTTTCAGCGTCGGCTCGTCTTCCGGCAGGATCGGGCGGAACAGGCATTGGCTGCCGTCTTTCAACACGATGGTCTCTTCCAGCTCATGCGGATAAGGGCGGATCGCCAGCCGCGCCTGCGGATCGCCGCTGAACGGCGCGAGCTGCATCGAAACGTCCAGCAGAGTGAATTCGCTGCCGGAGGCCAACACCGGGTGAATATCCAGCCGGGCGATCTCCGGGCAGTCGAGGATCAGGTTGGAGACCTGCACCAGCAAGCGGCTTAGTCCAGGGATATCTAAAGGCCGCAGCGCGCTGCGCCCGCGGATCTTGCCGCCTTTCACCGCCTGCAGCACCAGATAACGCGCCAGCGCCATGTTCAGCGGCGGCAGCGCGACCGCCACCTGATTTTCCTGGCGCCACTCCACGCCGCCTTCACCCAGCATGATCAGCGGGCCGAAAATCGCATCCTGCTCCACCGCGATGCGCAGCTCCTGGGCGCCGGCGCGGTTGGCCATGCTCTGCACCAGCAAGCCGTGGATGCGCGCCTGAGGATAGGTGCGCTTCACGCGGTCGAGGATCGCCTCCGCCGCGCGCTGCACTTCGGTCGCGGTGCGCAGGTAGAGCATGACGCCCTGAACTTCTGACTTGTGCGGGATATCTGGCGAACGAAGCTTCAGCGCTACCGGGTAGCCGATCTGTTCGGCGATATGTACCGCTTCGGCGCTGTCTTCGGCGATCCAGGTCGGCAGGGTGCTCAGGTCATAAGCCTGCAGAATGGATTGCACCTCGTGGGTATCCAACTGGGTAGCGCCTTCGGCCAGCGCCTGATGGATCAGGCGGTGAGCGTCGGCGGTATTGGCGGTCAGGCCGACCGGCAGCGCCGGGGTCTCTTTCAGCTGCTTCTGGTTGCGGCGGTATTCCACCATATGCATAAAAGCGGTCACAGCGCCTTCCGGCGTGCGGTAGGTGGGTATGGCGGCCTCGGTAAACAGCCGGCGCGCCTCTTGAGAAGAGTATTCGCCGCACCAGTTGGTCAGCAAGGTGATGCGTTTGCCGCGCGCATGCCGGTGCAGCGCGTCGATCAGCCGCTGCGCCGTGGCGGTGCCCGGCGCCGCCGCGCTCGGCGCATGGATCAGCAGCAGCGCGTCATAGTCGTGGCTGTCGAGCAGCGCTTCGAGAGCCGCCAGGTAGCGCTGCGGCGTGGCGTCGTCGCGCAGATCGAGCGGGTTGCCGGCGCGAATGAAATCCGGCAGCGCATCGCTCAGCTTCGCCAGGCTCTCATCGTTCAGCGTCGCCAGCTTGCCGTTGCGCCCGAGCAGCTCGTCCAGCGCCATTGCCGCCGGCGCCGCCCCGTTGCTGACGATCATCAGCCGCTCGCCGCGCAGCGGATGCATATGGCTGAGGGTTTCCACCGCGGAGAACAGCTCATGGGTATCCTGCACGCGCAGCAGGCCGGCTCGCTGGATGGCGGCGTCGTAGGCGGCGTCCAGCCCCTGCTGGCTGTTGAGCAGTAATTGCGCCTGTTGGCTGCGGCCGCTTTTGATCACCAGAATGGGCTTGTTGCGTGAGGCGCTGCGCGAGGCGGAGAGAAAGCGCCGTGCGTCGCTGATGTTTTCCAGATACAGCAGGATGGCGCTGGTTTTGCTGTCGCGCGCCAAAAAGTCGAGCAGGTCGTCGACGTCGATATCCAGGCTGTCGCCCAGCGCGATGAAGTAAGAGAAGCCGACTTCGCGCTGCTGCGCCCAGTCGAGAATGGTGTTGGCGACGGCGGCGGACTGCGAGATAAACGCCAGCTTGCCTTTTTGGATCGGCACCGGCGAGAAGCTGGCGTTGATGCCTTGCCACGGCGCCAGTAATCCCAGACTGTTGGGGCCCAATAGCCGCATGGCGTAGCGCTGCGCGCAGGCTTTCAGTTCGGCGAACTGTTCTGGCGGTGAAGAGAGCACGATGGCGGTTTTGCAGCCGCGCTGCCCCAGCGCGTCGAGCAGCGCCAGATTACGCTTGGCGTGAGTGCAGATGATCGCCAGATCCGGCGTCAACGGCAGGCTGGCGACGTCGGGGTAGGCCATGACGCCGCATACCGCCTTGTAGCGCGGCGTCACCGGCAAGATGGGGCCGCCGAAACCGCCGGCCAGCAGGTTGCTCATCATCAGGTTGCCGGCGCGGCCCGGCTGCTGCGAAGCGCCCAGAACGGCGATCGATTTGGGACGTAGTAGCGCTTCTAACCCTCGCTGGCTCATGCACGGCTCCTTTTGGCAACGTTACGCCTGATTTTAGGCGCTTTATGGCTGCATTGCTGTGACCGATGCCTCCGGCCGGGTCGGTTTTCCCGCCAGATACTGTTGACGGAAATAGCGAAAATGCTGATTCAACCCTTCGGCGGCCGGCAGATCGCCCGCCTGTTGCAGCAGGGCGGCGGCCACTTCCGCCGTGCAGTGTTGCTCGGCGCGGCTGGCTTCGCGCAGTTGGTAGTCCGATGCGGCGTCGACGTTGAGGGAAAACACCGGGAATTGATTGAGATACGGGCTTTTACGGAACATTTTGCGCGCCTCCGCCCAGGTGCCGTCCAGCATGATGAACAGCGGCGGTTTGCCGCCGACGGGCAGCGCGCTGAACACCGGCCGTTCGGCGTCGGCGTAGGACGCGGGGAACACCACATAAGGCTGCCGGGTGGGATCGTTGATGGCCGCCAGCAGGGCGGGATCGACCTCGGTACGCGACCAGAGGAACGCCTGGGTGTCCGGCAGGATATCGGCGATCAGGCGGCCGGTGTTGCTGGGCTTGAGCGGCTCGGCGCCGAACATGATCAGGCAGAAACGGCTGCCGGCCTGCTGTGGGCGAATGGTGTCGCACAGGCAGTTCTTATGCGGCAGCAGGCAACCCTGACAACGCGCCACACGGCAACCGCGCGCCAAAAAAGGGCGGGTGGCGCGGTCTAAACGGAATTGGCGCAGGCGAAGTACGGCGTTGTCGGTCATAACGATCCTGGGGAAAAACCGCTATTGTAACGCAGAAAAAAGCCCGCCGGGAGGGGCGGGCTCGATCGGGGCGCGTTCGCGCGCAATGGCGGGATACGGCCTATACTTGCCGAATCACACTAACTCGTTGAGCCAGTTATCAAACGGCGCTTTCGGCATCGCGCCGTTGAGCATGTCGACCATTTTGCCCTGACGGAACACCATGATGGTCGGGATGCTGCGGATGCGGAAACGGGCGCTCAGCTCCGGCTCGGCTTCGGTGTTCACTTTCACGAAGCGCACTTTGCCGGCGCGCTCTTCGGCCACGTCTTCAAAGATCGGCGCAAAGCTGCGGCACGGGCCGCACCACGGCGCCCAGAAATCGACCACGACCGGCAGATCGTCCTGCAGCAACTGGTCCAGCGTGGCGGCGGTGGCGTTGATCACTTCACCGTCGAAGAGCTCATGGCCGCAGCGGCCGCATTTCGCGTTGTCCGCCAGACGTTCTTCCGGCACGCGGTTGGTGGCATTGCAAGCTGCACAAACTGTATTCATGTTGACCTCGGGTACAGAGAAAGCATGGTCCCCGCAACGCGGTTGCGGAGATGTTTCTTTAATGCTGACAATTATCGGCAAAACCCGGCGCGTGAACAATGAGGTTTGTTCAATGGATGTGATAGTTGGGAGCTTTTAGCGCAAGTTGGTGGCTTCGTGCACCAACATCAGGTAATCTTCGCGCCCTGCGCGTTGGTGGAGAAGACAATGAACGATTCATTTAGTGGCAAGAACGGTAAAGTCAAAGTGATGTACGTCCGCAGTGACGACGACAACGGCGACGACCGTAACAAGAATAAACGTCCGGCCGGCAAAGGCCGTCCGGCTGACGGTGCGCGATCGGGCCGCACCGGTCAAGACAAGGCGCGCGGCGGCAACGATCGTCGCGGCGCCGACTCCCGCCGCAGTGAAAGCGATCGTCCTCGCCGTCCGGCGCGCTCTGAAGATCGCGGTGGCAATGAGTCGCCGTGGAGAACCGTCTCACGCGCGCCGAATGAAGAGCCGGCGTTCGATCATGGCGGCATCAGCGGCAAAAGCTTCATCGATCCTGAGCAACTGCGCCGCCAGCGCGCGGAAGAAACCCGCGTTTACGGTGAAAACGCCTGTCAGGCGCTGTTCGCCAGCCGTCCGGAAGCGATTGTGCGCGCCTGGTTCGTGCAGTCGGTCACCCCGCGCTTCCGCGAAGCGCTGCGCTGGATGGCGGCTAACCGCAAAGCTTACCACGTGGTGGATGAAGAAGAACTGGCCAAGGCTTCCGGCACCGAGCACCACGGCGGCGTCTGCTTCCTGATCAAAAAACGTCAGGGCCTGGATGCGCAGACCTACCTGAAAACCGCACCGGCGACCGACTGCGTGCTGGCGCTGGAAGAAGTGGGCAACCCGCACAACCTGGGCGCCATCGTCCGTTCGTGCGCCCACTTCGGCGTCAACGGCGTGCTGCTGCAGGATCCGGCGCTGCTGGAGTCCGGCGCGGCGGTGCGCACCGCAGAAGGCGGGGCGGAGCATATCAAGGCGATCAACGCTGACGATTTCCTGTCGGTGCTGGATACCTTCCGCAAGGCGGGTTACACCATCGTCACGACCTCGAGCCACAAAGGCACCGCGCTGGCGCAGGCCAAACTGCCGGCCAAGATGGTGCTGGTGTTGGGCCAGGAACGCGACGGTCTGAGCGACAGCGCCTGGCAGCAGGGTGACATGAACGTGTCTATCGGCGGCACCGGCAAGGTGGAAAGCCTGAACGTTTCCGTGGCGACCGGCATTCTGCTGGCGGACTGGTGGCGTCAGAATCAGGCGTAATCTTTTCTACGTCGGATAAAAAAACGGGCGCCCCAGGGCGCCCGTTTCGTTTATTGCAGCTTAGTGCGCGCCGCCGCCCCCACCGCCGCCGGAGCTGAACGGCGGTTTCGCCACCCACACCAGCACCAGCAGCACCAGGAACACCCCGGCCGATAGCCAGAAGATTTCGTTGGCGGAGATGATCAGGCCCTGCGCGGTGATCTCGTTGGCGATGTACGCCGACGCCTGCTGCTTGCTCATGCCGAGCTGCTCCAACTGGTGGTACATCTCCTGCGACTGCGGGTTGTACGGGTTGACGAACTCCGTCAGCTGCGAATGGTGCTGCGATTCGCGCTGCGTCCACAGGGTGGTAGTGATCGAGGTACCGATCGAACCCGCCAGCGTTCGCGTGAAGTTCGACAGGCTCGATGCCGCCGCCATACGCTCCGGCGGCAGGCCGGACAGCGTGATGGTGGTCAACGGCATGAAGAAGCAGGCGATGGCGAAGCCCTGGACGAACTGCGGCCAGGCGGAAGCGCCGAAGTCCATGCCCGGTTCAAACGTATAGGCGCGCCAGTAGAAGCACACGGCATACATGATGAAGCTGAAGGTCACCAGCCGGCGCATGTCGAGCCGGTTGCCGAACTTGCCGATGATCGGCGACAGCAGCACCGGGATCAACCCGACCGGCGCCGACGCCAACCCCGCCCAGGTGGCGGTATAGCCGTACACCTCTTGCAACAGCTGCGGCAACAGCACGATGGCGCCGAAGTACAGCATGTACGCCAGGCTGATGCACAGGCAGCCGATGGTGAAGTTGCGCGATTTGAACAGCGACAGATCCACCACCGGATGGTCGTCCGTCAGCTCCCAAACCACCAGGAACAACAGCGCCACCACCGCCACGACGGTCAGGGTGATGATCTCGGTCGAGTTGAACCAGTCCAGCTCCTTGCCCTGATCGAGCATCACCTGCAGCGAACCGATGCCGACGATCAGCAGCACCAGTCCAACCGTGTCGATCGGTTTGATCTCGGTTTTGGTTTCTCGCCCCTTCAGCGTCGCCATCGCCGCCATGATAACGAAGGCGCCGATCGGGATGTTGATGAAGAAGATCCAACCCCAATGGTAGTTGTCGCTGATGTAACCGCCGAGGATCGGCCCGAAGATCGGCGCGACGATAACGGTCATCGACCAGAGCGCCAGGGCCATCGCCCGCTTGGCGGGCGGGTAGTTATTCAGCAACAGGCTCTGCGACAGCGGGATCAGCGGCCCGGCCACCACGCCTTGGATCACGCGGAAGAAGATCAGCATGCCGAGGCTGTTGGAGATGCCGCACAGCCAGGAAGCGAGGACGAACAGCGCGGTGGACCAGAGGAACAGCCGCACTTCGCCGATGCGCTTCGCCAGCCAGCCGGTGATCGGGATCGAGATGGCGTTCGCCACGCCGAACGAGGTGATCACCCAGGTCCCCTGCGAGTTGGAAGACCCGAGGTTACCGGCAATGGTGGGGATCGCCACGTTGGCGATGGTGGAGTCCAGCACCTGCATGAAGGTCGCCATGGCGAGCGCGACCGTCATCCAGGCGAGCTGGGCGCCTTCAAGCGGTTTCTGTGGCAAGATGGCCTCCCGCGCGCTTAGCCGGCGTTCGCATGGATCACGTCGGCGATCAGCTGGTTAACCGGCGCCAGATTCAACGCCAGCGCGTCGCTCTGGTACAGCGGTTTGTCGCGCACCACGTCAGACAACACGCGGCCGTCCAGATTGGCGGTGTCGACGGTCACCAGCGTCGAAAGACCGATGCGCAGCGGATGATCGGCCACCTGCTTGGCGTCGAGCTCAATACGCACCGGCAGACGTTGTACCACCTTGATCCAGTTGCCGGTCGCGTTCTGAGCCGGCAGCAGCGAGAAGGCGCTGCCGGTGCCCATGTCGATACCGACCACTTTGCCTTGATACACCACGTCATCGCCGTAGACGTCGCTGACCACCGTCGCCGGCTGGCCGATGCGCATGTTGGCGATCTGGGTTTCCTTGAAGTTGGCGTCAACCCAGATGTGATCGGCCGGCACCACCGCCATCAGCGGCGAACCGGCGGCGATCTGCGCGCCGACCTGCACGCTGCGGCGCGAGACATAACCGGTAATCGGGCTGATCACCTTGGTACGCTGCAGCGCCAGCCAGGCGTCGCGCATCTGCGCGGCGGCCTGTTGGATCGCCGGCTGCTGTTCCAGCGGGGTATTCAGCACCATCGCCTGATTGGCGTTGTATTGCTGCACCGCCACTTCCAGGGCGGCCTTGGCGCTGTCGACCGCATCGCGCGCGTGTTGCAGTTCTTCGCGGCCGATGGCGTCGACGCTGCCCAGCACCACGCGGCGTTTCAGATCGTTCTCGGCCTTGCTCAGATCGGTCTTGCGCAGGGCGATGTTGGCCTGATATTGCTTGCTGTTGATGATCAGCTGGTGGGTCTGACGCACGCTGTTGGCCAGGCCGGTCTTGGCGCGTTCAAACGCCTGCTCGGCATCGGTCGGATCGAGCGTCAGCAGCACGTCGCCCTGCTTGACGTAGTCGGTGTTGTCGAAATTGACGCTGTTCACGCTGCCGGACACCTGGGCCATGATCTGCACCTGGTTGCCGGAGACGTAGGCGTCGTCGGTTTCCTGATGATGACGCAGCACCAGGAACCAATACACTAAGTAAGCCACCCCTATAACAATGAAAATAACCGTCAGCAACAGCAGCCAAAATTTGCGCTGCTTCTTTTTGCCGCTCGGCTGCTGCGGGTTTTGAGTTTCCGCGCTTGCGCTCATGGTGTTCTCCAAGCCTTATATTATTATGCTTTCGAATCCGCTGCGGCCGGGGCCTGGTAGCCACCGCCCAGCGCGCGGATCAGTCCTATCTTCGCCTGCAGTAAATTGCTGCTGGCATTCAACTCCGCCTGTTGCTGCTGTAATAGCTGCGTTTGGCTGGTCAACAGATCGTCGCGCCCGATAATCCCTGCCTGGTAACGGGCGTTGGCGACCTGGTACACCTGTTGCATCGACTGGGCCGCGGACGCCGCCTGCAGCTGCTGTTGCGCAGAACTCTGCTGGATGGTGATGGCGTCAGCGGTTTCCTGTACCGCATTCAGGATGGTTTGGTTGTAGGATTCCACCGCTTCGTCATACAGCGCGGATTCCTCGCCCAGCTTGCTGCGCAGCGCCCCGGCATGGAAGATCGGCAGCGAGATCGCCGGCATCACGTTCCAGGCCTGGCTGGCCGCTTCAAACAGATTCGGGCTGGTGCCACTGGTATTGGTGGTCATCAGGCCGGCGAAGGCTGAAATGGTCAGGCTGGGATAAAACTCTTTACGCGCGGCGCTGACGCGCTGGCTGTAAGATTCCACCAGCTGGCGTTGCGCGGCGATGTCCGGGCGTTTACCCAGCAGATCCGCCGTCAGCTCGCCCTGCGGCGCCATCAGGTTGTCTGCGGGCAACGGCACCTGACGCAGGTGCTGCATGGCGTTCGGCCCCTGGCCCGCCAACGCGGCAAGCTGGTGTCTGAGCTGTTCGATTTGCGACTGCAGCTGCAGGATCTGCTGCTTGGCGACGTCGGACTGCGCCTGGGTCTGTTGCGGCACATCGACGCCGGTCAGCCCGGCCTGATAGCGCTGTTGGCGCAGCCCGGTCAGGCGCTCATTGTTGTTTACTTCCTGCTGCAGCAGCTTCTCGAGCGCCAGATTGCTCTGCAGCTGGTAGTAGGCGGACGCCACCGAGCTGGTCAGCGTCAGCGCCGCCTGTTCCTGCTCGGCGCGCGCGGCGTTGACCTGCGCCTTGGCGGCGTTCACCTGGTTGCGGTATTTGCCCCACCAGTCGAACTCGTACGCCAGGTTCAACCCCAGCGAGTTGGAGCTTTCGTAGATCGGCTTATGCGGATACCCCAGCCCCATATTGACGTTTTGCGGCACGCGCTGGCGCTGGGTGCTGGCGTTCAGATCCAGGTTCGGCCCGTTGGCGGCGCTGGCTTCACCCACCACGCTCTGCGCTTCGCGCACGCGGGCGGCGGCTTGACGCAGGGTCGGCGAGCTTTGCAGCGTCTGCGTCATCAGGGTATCCAACTGCGGATCCTTGAGGGCGCGCCACCACTGCGGGCTGACGGCCAGCGAACTGACTTTCGGCTGAGCCAACTGCAGGCTCTGCGGATCCATCAGCGTGGATTGCGGGGCAATATTATCGGTCGAAGCACACCCGGCCAGCAGTAACACGGCGAACAGCGGGGTGAATCTCCAGTGAAATGGGGATCGCATAAGTAGGTACCTGAACAGAAATTGTGAATTAGGGTAACTGTTCTGTGATTTCCATTTGATCCAGACGTGCCAGCAATTTGCGCGTCAGCTGTTCCAGCTGTTTTTGCTCATCGTCGGTCAATGTGGACCACAGGAAATGCAGACATTGATGCTGCGGCGGCAGCAGTTGACTGAGAAATTCTTCCCCCTGCGGCGTCAGGTGCAGATGCAGGCAGCGGCGATCGTTGTCGCTTTCCCGGCGCTCGATCCAGCCGCGTTTCTCCAGCTCGTCGGCGATGCGGGTCGCATTGGTGCGCGAGGAGCCTAAGGCAGAGCTTAGCTCAGAAGGTTGGATGCTGTGGCTTTCCTGCGCATCCAGGGTAATCAGCGCCATAAACAGTGTTTCGTTAATCCCCTGCGCTTTGAGCATCTTATTGCGGTTTTCCAGCAGCTTGCCTTGCATGTGCATGCACAGGCGGGTCAGCAGGATTTCCTGATAAGGGAAATCTTTCTGCCGCGTGGCGCGGAAATTCAGCATTTGTTCTATGGGGGCAAACGAGCTTTCCATAATTTAGGGCCTCATTAATTTCGTTCGAGATAGTAACGACGGTGACAAATAATGTAAATGTTCAGCCGTGCGGATAATTTAGCAATTCGTGTCATTTGTCAGTGTTTGTAAAGATGTGGCGCCTGAAAACGCCAGTGTGAAGCCAAACGATCGGGAGCGGCGTCAGCCCGCGCCGAAAATCATTAACAGCTTTAATGTGACGCCAAAGGCCGTTGCGCCGAGCAGCGTCGACAGAATGATGCTTTTGCTGCGGAAGAAGCACAGCGCCAGCGCGGCGAACCCCACCAACGTCGGCAGCAGTTTGTCCGGCTCGCGCATCACCACCGGCGTGCTGGAGACCACCAGCAGGGCGCAGATCGAGGCGATGCCGATGCTGTCGAGCAGCAGGGCGGCTTTACCGCGTTTGAGGCCGGGCTGGGCGCGCGCCGGCGCCAGCCGCAGCGGCAGATAACGGAACAGGTAATTGGCGCAGCCCACCACCAGGCCGATCACCAGCACATCAGTGTTCATGGCTGGCCTCCGCAGGGGCAGGTTGGAACAGAGCGGCGACGCAACCGGCGCCGATGCCGGCCAAAATGGCGACCGGGATGGAGAACAGCACCACGCCGAGCAGCGCGCCGGCCAATGAGGCTGCGATGGTCAGGCTCTGCGGACGCCGGAAGGCGGCCAACAGGAAGCTGAGAAACAGCGCCGGCAGCATGAAGGCCAGCGAGGCCTCGATCACCGGGAACTGCTCCAGCGGGCCGTTGCCGAACAGCGCGCCGAGCGCGGTGCCGGCCACCCAGGAGAGCCAGGAACAGAGCGCGATGCCCAGCATCCAGTTTTCGCTCCAGCTGCGGTTATTGCGCATCAGTCTGGCGGTGGCGGCGGCGAAGACCTCATCGGTCAGACCAAAGGCCCACATCGCCGTTTTACCGGGCGACATGCGCGAGACGATACGATGACGCAGCGCCGGGCCGTACAGCAGGTGGCGCACGTCCATCGCCATCACCGTCAATGCGGAGACCCACAGCGACATCCCGGCGCTCAGCAGGGCGGTGATCACGAACTGGCTGGCGCCGGCGTAGATGATGCAGGAGAAGAAAATGCTTTCCAGCGGGGAAAAACCCAGTTTGACGGCGCTGAGGCCGAAGGCGAACGCCACCGGGACATACCCGATGACGATCGGCAAACTGTCGACGACGCCGTTGGCGAAAGTGGCGCTGACGGCGGGCGGATTGAGGCTGTCTGCAGCTTGGCTTTGCATGGTTGTGGATCGCAGGGTAGATAGGACTTCAATAGTTTATGCCCAGAACATTACCAGAGAGTAAGTAATGTTTATACCCTGCACCGCTAATAAATTTCTTTAGTGACTATTTGCACGATAATCAGATTGTCGCGGGCCCCTGCGGATCGTGGTGCTTGCCGAGCCACCAGGTCAGCAGGTTGAGCAGGCATAACACCCCGCCGGCGGCGGCCACGCCGTACCAACCGGCATGTTGATAGGCCGAGGCGGAGAGCAGTGAACCGAGAGCGCCGCCGATAAAGTAGCTGGTCATGTAGCCGGCGGTCAGGCGGTTGCGCGCGTCCGGCATGATGCGGTACATCACGCTCTGGTTGGTGACGTGCACCGCCTGCACCGCCAGATCGAGGATCAGAATGCCGGCGATCAGCGCCCACAGCGATTGTTTGGCGAACGCGATAGGGATCCAGGACAGCAGCAGCAACACCAGGCCGACGGTGGTGGTCAGCCCGGCCTTGCCTTTGTCCGCCAGATGCCCGGCGCGCGAAGCGGCCAGCGCCCCGGCGGCGCCCACCAGGCCGAACAGCCCGATCACTCCCTCGGAATAGTTGAACGGCGGCGCGGCGAGCAGAAAGGCCATTGAGGTCCAGAGCACGCTGAAGTTGGCGAACGACAGGGCGCCGAGGATGGCGCGGGTGCGCAGCAGCGGCGTGCGGCAGAACAGGCTGAAGATCGAGGCCAGCAGCTGCGGGTAGTTCAGCCCGGAGTGTTGCTTATAGCGCGGCAGCGCGCGCCACAGGATCAGCGCCATCAGGATCATCAGCACGCTGGCGACCCAGTAGATGGTGCGCCAGCCGCCGAACGACGCCAGTGCGCCCGCGACGGTTCGCGCCAGCAGGATGCCGAGCAGCAGGCCGCTCATGATGATGCCGACGGTCTTGCCGCGCTTTTCCGGGTGGGCCAGCGTGGCGGCCAGGGGCACCAGGATCTGCGCCACTACCGAGAACAGCCCGGTGAGCGCGGTGCCGAGGATCATCATCGGCAGCGTGGCGGAGGTGGCGGTGATCAGCATGCCGCCGGCGGCCAGCAGCGTCATGAAGACGATCAGGCCGCGGCGTTCGAACATGTCGCCGAGAGGCACCAGCAGCAGCAGGCCGGTGGCGTAACCGAGTTGCGCGGCGGTGACGATAAAGCCGGCCTGGTTGACCGACAGGTTGAAACTGGTGGCGATGGTTTCCAGCAGCGGTTGCGCGTAGTAGTTGCTGGCGACCGCCAGGCCGGTGGCGATGGCAATCAGCACGGTCAGCGCCGGGCTGAGGCCCGGATGGGCGTTTTGTGGGTTCATGATTTTTTCATCACGGGAAGAAGATAGCGCGCAGTATCCGGCAACGCGTCTGCGGAAACCAATGTATAATTTTCATTTGATTTATCTCATTTCAAGATAGATGCCATGAACCTGAAACAGATCCGCTACGCGCTGGCGGTGGCGGAAGAACAGAGTTTCACCCGGGCGGCGCAGCGCTGCCATACGGTGCAGTCGGCGCTCAGCCACCAGATCGCCAAACTGGAAGAAGAGCTGGGCTGTACGCTGTTTGAACGCACCTCGCGCCGGGTGCGGTTGACCCCCGCCGGCCAGGCTTTCATTCCGTCGGCGCAGCGACTGTTGGCGGCGCAGCAGGCGCTGGTGGAAGAGGTGACCGCCGCCGGCGATGCGGTGTCCGGCACCCTGACCATCGGCACGATTTCAACCATAAACGCGATTGATCTGACCGAAAAGCTCGACAAGTTTCATCGCCACTATCCGGCGGTGAACATCCGCCTGTACGTTGGCATGAGCGAAGCCCTGCTGGAGGATGTGCGTCAGCAGAAGTGCGATATGGCGTTCGTCGGCATTTGGCCCGGCGATGTCGATTTACTGCCGATGTCGCACCGGCAGTTGACCGATGAGCCACTGGTGGCGCTGGTGGCGCCGCAGCACCCACTGGCCAACCGCGAGCGGGTAAACCTGCAAGCGCTGGCGGAAGTCCCGCTGGTGGATTTCTACAGCGGCACCGGCGCGCGGCGCCAAACCGATCGCGCCTTCCTGGCGGCGGGCATCCGCCGACACGTCAGTTTTGAGATAGATCATATCGAATGGCTGGAGAATTTGGTGCGGCGTGGATTGGCGGCGGGCATCGTACCTGTCTCGACCGCGCAACGCTTAAGCGCGCTGGTGTCGATTCCGATTGAAGACGGGCCGCGGCGCCAGGTGTATTGCATCTGGCCGCAGCCCTTGTCGAACGCCGCCGCACGTTTTTTACAGTTCAGCGGCATCGATATGGCGGGGTAGGGGCGCGGCAAAGGCGGCGCCCCTGAACGGTTACGACTTCGCCGCTGCGGCGGCGGTTTTCACCCAGCCGTCGAAGGTCGCCTGGTGCGCCTTGATCCAGCCGTTAACGTGGTTCTGGATATCGGCTTCCGAAGCCTGGCCTTCATGCATGCGCAGGTTTTGCGCGTTGATGTCGGCGATCGGCAGCTTCATGATGGCGAACAGCTTGGCGGCCGCCGGATTGGCTTCGGCCCACTGTTTGTTGGCGGCGATGCGCATGGTGTTGACCGGGAAGCCGTAGTTGGCGCCGTTAGGCAGCTTGGTGTCGACGTTCTTCTGCTCGCCCGGCAGCGAGGAGAACGGCACCTGCAGCCAGACCACGTCGCGGCCCGGCACCATCACATCGCTGACCCAGTACGGCGTCCAGGTGTAATACAGCACCGGTTTGCCCTCTTTGTAGCGGGTAATGGTGTCGGCGATCATCGCCGCGTAGTTGCCCTGGTTGTGTTCGACGGTGTTGCTCAGGCCGTAGGCCTTGATGTGGTGGTTGATCACCGCTTCGCAGCCCCAGCCCGGGGTGCAGCCGGTCAGATCGGCCTTGCCGTCGCCGTTGGTGTCGAACAGTTTGGCGATCTTGGGATCCTTGAGCTGCTCGACGTTGGTGATGTGGTATTGCTCGGCGGTTTTCTTGTCGATCAGGTAGCCCTGCGCGGCGCCGTTGACGTAGACGCCTTCGCGGTAGAACTTGGCGTCGCCGCCGGCGGCCTTGTACTGATCGGCGTGCAGCGGATCCCAGTTGACCGCGATAAAGGTCGCATCGCCGGAGGCGATCGAGGTGTAGGCGACGTTGTAATCCACTTCACGCGGTTCTTTCACGTCATAACCCAATTTTTCCAGCGCTTTGCTGACCAGCAGCGTCTGGAACGTCTCTTCGGATATGGTGCTTTGCACCGGCTGTACCGCGATCCCCTTGCCGGGTAAATCTGCCGCGCTCACGCTCTGTGAGCCAATCAGCGTCGTCAGGGCGAGAGCCCAGATGCCCGTGGTGCGCATAGTGTTTCCCCTCTTTCGATGTGGTGGTGTCATAGCCCGCCGGGGCCGTAGCCGCCGGCGGGAAAAGCGTCAGGCTTGCTTGATGAACGGGCGAGTCAGCAGCCCGATGGGGCCGCGGCGATACCAGCGGCCGATGCCTTTACTGCGGCGATCGCGCCCCAGCGATTGGGTGAGGCGATCGAGAATGATCGCCAGGATCACGATGCCGACCCCGCCGACGGCGGCCAGGCCCATGTCCAGCCGACCGATGCCGCGCAGCACCATCTGGCCCAAACCGCCGACGGCGATCATCGAGGCGATGACCACCATCGACAGCGCCAGCATCAGCGTCTGATTCACGCCGGCCATGATGGTCGGCATCGCCAGCGGCAACTGCACCTTGAACAGCAGTTGGCGCGGGCTGGCGCCGAAGGATTCGGCGGCCTCGATCAGATCCTCCGGCACCTGTTTGATGCCCAGAATGGTCAGACGCACGATCGGCGGCAGCGCGAAGATGATGGTGACCACCACGCCCGGCACGTTGCCGATGCCGAACAGCATGACGATCGGCACCAGGTAGACGAAGGCCGGGGTGGTTTGCATCGCGTCGAGCAGCGGTCTAATCACCTTGGCGGCGTGCTTGCTGCGCGCCAGCCAGATGCCGAGCGGCAGGCCGATAAGGATGCAGAAGAACAGCGCGGTCAGCACCAGCGCCAGCGTGACCATCGCCTGTGACCAGGCGCCAATGGCGCCGATGGCGATCAGGGAGAGCAGCGTCGCGGCGCCCATGCCGAGGCCCGAGACCTGCCAGGCGAGCAGCGAGAACACCAGAATGGCGATCGGCGCCGGCATGCCCAGCAGCAATTGCTGGAAGCCGCTCAGGATCATGTCCACCGGCACGCGGATGCCCTGGAACAGCGGGCGGAAGTGCAGCACCAGCCAGTCGATGCCTTGCGTGACCCAGGTGTCGAACGGCACCCAGGCTTTGTGGAACGGATCGAGCAGGCTGAAGTGCTCTGGCTGCGCCGGGGCGCCGCTGAGCCAATCGGCGCTTTGCCCGGCGGCGTCATGAGCGGCCGGCGGCGGCGTGCTGGACCAGGCGTCGCCGGCGTTGGCGGCGGCATCGCTGGCAGGTGCGGAGCCGGTATCGGCCGCTGCGGTAGCCCAGGGATCTTGGGTTTGCGTGGTATCACTCATTGGTTGAGCCCTCCTTGTCCAACGCCTGCAGCAGCATGGCCTTGGAGATGATGCCGAGATAGTTATGTTCCTCGCTCACCACCGGTACCGCGCACGGCGCCTGGGCGACCAGGGAAATCAGATCGCTGAGCGGTGTGTCGGCCGGCACGGCGGCGGGGGCCTCGAGCAGGGCATCGTCCAGCGTTTGATTGGCGGACAGCGCTTTTTTCAGCGACTCTATCGACACCACGCCGATAAATTTCTTCCCGCGTTCAACAACATAACCATAATCACGGTCCTCATCGCGCAGCAGCTGCAGCGCCGAGCGAGGGCCAAAACCGGGGGTTTTGCGGATCAGCGTCACCGGGCGCCGTTGGGCGATATCCTTGGCGCTGAACACATGACTGATGTCCACGCCGCGGAAGAAGGTGCGCACATAGTCGTTGGCCGGGTTGTTCAGGATCTCGTCCGGCGTGCCGACCTGGATCACCTCACCGCCCTGCATGATGGCGATGCGATCGCCGATGCGCATCGCCTCGTCCAGATCGTGTGAGATAAACACGATGGTGCGTTGATGCTGGGCCTGTAATTTCACCAGCTCATCCTGCATTTCGGTGCGAATTAACGGATCGAGCGCCGAGAAGGCTTCGTCCATCAATAATATATCCGGGTTATTGGCCATGGCGCGGGCTAATCCTACGCGCTGGCGCATACCGCCGGATAATTCATCCGGATAAGACAGCGCATAATTCTCCAGCCCGACCTGACGCAGGGCATCCAGCGCTTTTTCCTGGCGTTCCTGCAGCGGCATGCCGGCTAATTCCATACCAAAGGCAGTATTATTCAGGACATTCATGTGCGGCATCAGCGCGAATGACTGGAATACCATGCTGATCTTATTTCGCCGCACGGTGCGCAGCGCGGTGTCGGATATTTTGGCGATGTCCTCACCGTCGATCAACACCTGACCGCGGGTGGGTTCTATCAGACGATTGAGAAGGCGTACCAGGGTGGACTTGCCGGAACCGGAGAGCCCCATGATGACAAATATCTCGCCTTCTTCAATGGCCAGAGTGGCGTCTTTTACGCCGAGCGATAAGCCGGTTTTTTCAAACAGCCGATCTTTTGTCAGACCTTTATCCAGCAGTTTGAATGCGCGTTCCGGGTGTTCGCCAAATATCTTATACAGGTTCTTTACTTCGAGTTTAATTGCCATGCAATTTGCTGTTTCCTCTGGTTTAATTAACGCGTTATGGGCTGTCCTTAGCAAAATAAAAGAGCTTTTTACCCTAACACAGTGAATATCTGAGACAACCCTCAATGTCATTTAAATGGGATATTAGTGGTTTACATCAAGGTTTTAATTAGTTATGGTAATTTGGCCCGTGACTCAAAATTGACGGCCATTATTCGGCATAATGGTTTGGTTTTTGGGAAAATAATACGGTGTGGCGCAGAGAGATATTTTGGCGCCGCGCCTGCCGTTCGGATAATAAAAAACCCGACCAGAGGCCGGGCAAAAGTCATCAGTATTTCATCAGTTTTAACGACAGGTGCCGATATCGAGGGGGATATCGTCGAGCGTCATGTTATCGCCTTAGTGTGACAGCCAGATGGCAGCCTCAGGCCTTGCGGTACAGCCGCCGCGGATGGCCGATATTGCCGTACAGCATCTCCACCCGCACGAACTGGGTGGCGACGCAATATTCCAGATAACGGCGGGCGGTGGTCTTGCTGATGCCGACTTGCTCAACCACGTCTTCCACCGCATGCGCCACCGCCGGCTGGGCGATAAACAGCGCCTGCACCAGCTCGAGGGTATTGGTTTCGATGCCTTTGGCGCTCGGCTCGCTGGAGAACTGCTTCGACTGCAGGTTGTACAGCGCATCGACGTTGTCCTGATCGATGATCTTGAAGGTGCGCTGGGTCTGCACGAACTGCATGAAGCGTTCGAGCGAATTGCGCAGTCGCTTATAGGACACCGGCTTGATGATGTAATCGAAAGCGCCGTTGCGGATCGCCTGGCTGCAGGTATGCATGTCGCTGGCGGCGGTGATGAAGATCACCGAACAGGCGGGGTTCTTCACCGCCGGCTCTTCCATCAGCTCGATGCCCTGGCCGTCCGGCAGGAAGTTATCCAGCAGGATCAGCCGCGGCTGATGCGCGTTGGCTTTGGCCCGCGCTTCGGCCAGCGTGGCGGCGTAAGCCACCACCCGCAGGTTGAAATTTTTCTCGATGAACTCCGCGTGCAGCGTCGCCAGTTGCGGCTCGTCTTCCACGATCAGAACGTCCAGTGTTAGGTGTGACATAATCGGGTGCTCAAAAAATCGGGTTATGGGTTTTATTTAGGGATAAATATAGAGAATATCGCGCCGTGCGGCTCATTGTCCGACACTTCTATGCTGCCGTGCGCCTGCGCCACATGGCTGGCGACCAGATGCAGGCCGATGCCGTGGTCGCTTTTATCCGCTTTGGTGGTGACGCCCTGTTCAAACAGCGTATCACGAATCTCCTCGGCGATGCCGGTGCCGCGATCCGCCACCTCGATCACCAGCTCGTCGCTGCCGTCGCTGATATAGAGTTCAATCGCGTCGTGCGGCGCCGGGCAGTGCAGCGTCGCTTCCACCGCATTATCCAGCAGATTGCCGACGATCGACATCAGTTCGGTCTCATTCAGCGCCGCCGGGATCTGCCGCAGTTGGCAAGCCGGATCGAAGCGCAGCTCGATGCCTTTTTCTCTGGCGCTGGAATATTTGCCCAGCAGCAGGCCGCACAGCGCCGCCGAACTGAAGCGCTGCGAGATGAAATCGAGGATCTCCTGCGCGCCCTCTGACTGGGCTTCCACATAGCGGATGGCCTCGTCGTAGCGCTGCATATGCAGCAGCCCGGCCAGCGTGGCGGTCCAGTTCAGCTGCTCGTGGCGCATGATGCGCAGATTGTCGGCATAGCGTTTCACCTGGCTGAGCTGGCTGCTCAGGGTATTGATATCGTTCTTGTCGCGGAAGCTGATCACCCAGCCTTGCAACTCCTGCTCCTGCATGATGCGCACCCGGCTGGCGATCACCCGAACATGGTTGAAGCGGCACACCTCGTCATGCGTATCCTGGCCCAGTTGCGCGGCGGCGAAGAAGTCCGGCTGCGCCTGGATCACGTCGCCGATCGGCCGGCCCAGCAAGCTGGCGGCGGGCTGGTGCAGATCCAATAGCTCGCGCGCCGCATGGTTGATGGTGATGATCCGCAATTGCGGATCGATGGCGATCACGCCCTCATAAATGGCTTCCAGCAGCGCTTTTTGCTGGCGCACCAGCAGCGCGATCTCTTTCGGTTCCAGCCAGAACATCTGGCGCTTGAGATTTTTCGACAGCAGCCAGGAAAAAACGAACAGGGCGATCAGCAGCAGAACGATGGAGCCGATAATTTGCGTCAACGTCCTGGCATTTAAATTATCGATGTGCGATTTCAAATAGCCGACGGAAACGATGCCGATCACGTGATTATTTTCATCCAGGATCGGCGCCTTGCTGCGCAATGAAACGCCAATGCCGCCCTTGCGAATGGAAATAATGCTTTTCCCTTCCAGCACCTCTTTATTATCGCCGCCGATCATCGGCGTGCCCAAGCGGCCTTCGTATTCGGAATGATAAAGATGGCGGGCGTGATTATCGCCGATGACGATATAACTGGCGTCGCTGCTGGCGCGGATTTTTTTCATCAGCGCGGCAATTCTGGCGGCGTCGTGTTTTTCCACCGCGTCCACCAGCGAAGGGATAAGGGCGATTTCCCGCGCCTGCACCTGGGCGCGGGCGCCGAGATCGCGGTGCAGTTGCGCATCCAACTGGTAATAGGTGTAGGCGCCGATACAGGTCAGCAGCAGGCAGGAGAAGGCCACCAGGCACAGAAACAGTTTGATTTGAAATGAGAGTTTGAGGCGCATGGCGGAGCTTCACCGTAAAGAGATCCTGAAGCCTTACCCTATCACGAGAAGCGGGGTCTGTAATATTGCGCCCGATCAACTTGTGATCCCTCACACGGGATTAGAGTGAACCGGACGAGAATTGTTCGCCTGCGATAAAATTGATAAGCTTTAAAATAAAAACGGTATTAACACCATTAAAACCACGTCGGTTTTTACATAATCTTAATTAACCCCATAGAAACCATAACCACCATTAAAAACCCTTTTTAACTTTGAACATAATCACAGCAGATAATCCGTGCGCTTCTCTATGATGGCTGAACAAACTAATAAGAGGCCAGATTATGAGCACAACAGATGATTCTTACCTCGTAGCCAAAGACAAGACCGCCGATATTCCTCTGCGTGAGAAATGGTGGCGGATACTGGACAATTATAAAGTAGGGATTATTCCGTTACCGTTCTTTATTCTGGCCGGCGTATTGATTCTGCTCGACTGCCTGGAAGGCAAATTGCCGAGCGATATCGTGGTGATGGTGGCCACCCTGGCGTTCTTCGGTTTCGCCTGCGGCGAATTCGGCAAACGGCTGCCGTTGATCGGCAAAATGGGCGCGGCGGCGATCTGCGCCACCTTCATTCCTTCCGCGCTGGTGCACTATGGCCTGTTGCCGGACGTGGTGGTGGAGTCGACCACCAAGTTCTACAAATCGACCAACATTCTTTATCTCTACATTTGCTGCATCATCGTCGGCAGCATTATGAGCATGAACCGCCAGGTGCTGATCCAGGGCTTCCTGCGCATCTTCATTCCGATGCTGTGCGGCGAGATCGTCGGCATGCTGGTGGGGATGGGCGTCGGCATGGCGCTGGGCCTGGAGCCGTTCCAGATCTTCTTCTTCCTGATCCTGCCGATCATGGCCGGCGGCGTGGGTGAAGGGGCGATCCCGCTGTCGATGGGCTACGCGGCGATCCTGCACATGGAGCAGGGCGTGGCGTTGGGGCGCATTCTGCCGATCGTGATGCTCGGCAGCCTGACCGCCATCGTCATCGCCGGCCTGCTCAACCAACTGGGCAAGCGTTATCCGCACCTGACCGGCGAAGGCAGCCTGATGCCGAGCAAGCAGGGCGACAGCGGCATGAACGCGGTGGAAAAAATCAGCGGCAAGGTGGACGTCAGCACCATCGCCTGCGGCGCGTTGCTGGCTATTCTGCTGTATATGGTGGGCATGCTGCTGCATCGCCTGATTGGCCTGCCGGCGCCGGTGGGCATGCTGTTCGCCGCCGTGGCGGTGAAGCTGGCGCACGGGGTATCGCCGCGCATTCAGGAAGGCTCGCAGGTGGTGTACAAATTCTTCCGCACCGCCGTGACTTATCCGATCCTGTTCGCGGTCGGGGTGGCCATCACGCCGTGGCAGGAACTGGTGGATGCGTTCACCGTCCAGAATCTGATCGTGATCGTTACGACCGTCAGCGCGCTGGTGGCGACCGGTTTCTTCGTCGGCAAGAAAATCGGCATGCACCCTATCGATGTGGCGATTGTCTCCTGCTGCCAGAGCGGGCAGGGCGGCACCGGCGACGTCGCGATCCTCACCGCCGGCAACCGCATGTCGTTGATGCCGTTCGCCCAGATCGCTACGCGTATCGGGGGCGCTATCAACGTCTCGCTGTCGCTGCTGGTGTTAGCCAAGTTCTTCGTATAACTCCTATAAATCCTTAGCGTTACTTTGCCTTTCCCCGCCCCCGCGGGGATTTTTTTTGCCCGCGCGCCGGCCAGACGCGCGGGCAAGGGGAACGCCGGTTATGCCGCCTGTTTCATGGCGGCATCGTACCAGGCGAAGTAGCGCTCTACGCCGCGTCGGCCGGATTCGATCAGCGCGCGTTTCTTCTCTTCGCTGATGCCGAACTCCAGCGTGCCGACGTCGAGCGTGTCGACATACACGGTGCGCTTCCAGTCGTCGCTGTCCAGATGCACCTTGGTTTGGATGTCCAGCATCACGTTGGCCACCGCCAGGGTGAAATCAAACAGGTTGTTGACCGGCGTGCGCGGGCCGGCCTGACCGGCGGCCTGGGCGATTTCACCGGCGGAGTCCAGGCGAAGGCCCAGGGTGCGGGTGTTGATGCGTTGGCTGGAGACGTCGATGTAAGGCGGCGTGGCGGAGAAGTCATAGTCGAATAGCCGCACCGGGTAGTTGTCGATCATGCCGCCATCGATGCACAGGTCGCCCAGGGTATTGTTCTTCGCCACGAAGGCGAACGGGAACGACATCGAAATGCGCAGGCCGTCCGCCACTTTCATGCGCGGCGTAGTGCGGTGCGAATAAACTTCGCGTTGGCCGCTGTTGAGGTTGGCGCCGATAAAGTAAATCGACTTGAACCCTTTCGCCGCCTTCATCGCTTCGAACTGCTCGAAGGTGATATCCGGGTTGCCGGTATATTGCTTGATAATATCGCGTGACCATTGATAGAAATAATCGCCGGGCGCGATGCCGTATTGATTGAACAGGCGATAGGCGTCCTGGATCGTACCGAAAAAACCGCCGTTATAATCGAGGAATTTTTTAAAATCCATCGCCGACAGAATTTTGGTGACGTCCGCCGAGCTGCAGCCCAGGCCGACCAGCAGCGCGGCGATGGCGCCCGCCGAGGCGCCGGAGGTTTGCTTGATCTGCGGCATGATGCCTTTGGCTTCCAGCAATTCCAGCGCGCCGCCATAGGCGATGCCTTTTACGCCGCCGCCTTCAAAGACCAGATTTTCGAATTGATAGTTCATGATATTTCCTCACTCTTGATTTAGGGAGTAAGAAAAATAACCAAGTCGCGAACCGGAAAATATTGATTGGGGTTGTGTGAGTCGGCAAACAAAATTATTCATGATAAATATATTGTTTATATATTTATCAAAGGCATTTATTAAACAGGCGCATCGGGCTTTTTGCGTCAATACTTAGCGCTGTTCAATTCTCGCAAGGAGTCATCATGTTCTGGAAACGTTGTCTGCTGGGCGCGGCGCTGGCCGTTATGTCATTACAGGCCGGGGCCGCCGCGCCGCAGGCCAAAACCCCGACGCCGGGATTTTACCGCATCATGCTGGGCAGTTTTGAAGTGACCGCGTTATCCGACGGCATCATTCGCCTGCCGGCGGACAAACTGTTGCTGAACACCACGCCGCAGCAGATCGCCGCCGGGTTGGCCGAGCGGCATCAAAGCCTGCCGGTGGTCACCTCGGTCAATGCCTATCTGATCAATACCGGCGACAAGCTGGTGATGATCGACAGCGGCGCCGGCCAACTGCTGGGCGACGGCCTGGGCAAGCTGGTGGATAACCTGCGCGCGGCGGGCTACCAGCCGGAGCAGGTGGATGAGATCTACCTGACCCACATGCACCCGGACCACCTCGGCGGCCTGACGCACGACGGCAAGGCGGTATTCCCCAATGCGGTGGTGCGCGCCGCCAGCCAGGACGCGGACTTCTGGCTGAGCGCGGACCAACTGAAACAGGCCAGCGCAGGCAGTAAAAGCAACTTCGAACGGGCCCAGGCGGCGATCAAGCCATACCAGGCGATGGGCCACTTTAAGCCGTTCAGCGGCGACGGTGAACTGTCGCCGGGCATTGCCGCCTTCGCCGCCCACGGCCATACGCCGGGGCACAGCGTGTATCAGGTGACCAGCCAGGGCAAGAAGCTGTTGCTGTTGGGGGATCTGATCCACGTGGCGGCGGTGCAGTTGCCGCATCCGAAGGTGGCTATCAGCTTTGACAGCGACGCCAAGGCGGCTGTCGCTCAGCGGCTGCGGATATTTGGCGACAGCGCGCGGCAGAGCGAACTGGTCGGCGGCGCACACCTGTCGTTCCCGGGGTTGGGGTATCTGAACCGCCAGGGCGACGGTTACACCTGGGTGCCGTTGAACTACGGCGCGCTGTAACGCCCGCTCTCGTTATCGGTTCCGCTCGGCGAACACCCGGCTGAACCAGTCGAGAAATACGCGCACCCGCGGCGACAGCTGGCGGTTGCGCGGATAAAGCAGCGAGACCGGCATTGGAGGAGAAGGCCAATCCGGCAGCAGCGGCAACAGGCTGCCGTCGGCCAGATCGCCGCGCAGGTGATAGCGCGGCACCTGAATGATGCCCAGTCCGGCGCGGGCGGCGGCGACCAGGCTCTCCGCCGCGGTGACCGACACCGTCGCCGGCAGCGTGACGGGTTGCGCTTGTCCCGCCACCGTGAACGCCAGCGGCATCAGCGCGCCGGTCGCCGAAGAGCGAAAGCCCACCATGCGGTGATGGCGCAGATCGTCCAGGCTTTGCGGCGTGCCGAAGCGCTGCAGGTAGGCCGGGGCGGCGCAGGTCACCTCTTCCAGCTCGCCCAGGCGGCGCGCCACCATGTCGCTGTCCCGCAGTTTGCCGACGCGCACCACGCAGTCGATGCCTTCCCGCAGCGCGTCCACCAGCCGATCGCCTTCGCTCATATAAAGCTCGATATCCGGGTATTGCGCCAAAAAATCCGGCAAATCGGGCAACAGAAAATGGCGCGCCAGCGTGCCGTGCACGTCGATGCGCAGCAATCCGCGCGGTTTGGCGCCGGCGAACGCCATCTCTGCTTCTTCGATGTCCGCCAGAATGCTCAGACAACGCTGATAGTAGGCTTCGCCGTCCAGCGTCGGGCTGACGTGGCGGGTGGTGCGTTGCAGCAGCCTGACCTGCAGCCGGGCTTCGAGCTGTTTGATGGCGTCGGTCACGGTGGATCGCGGCAGGTTCAGATCCTGCGCCGCCTGGGTGAAGCTGCGTTGTTCTACCACGCGGGTGAACAGGCGCATGGCGTCGATTCTGTCCATAATTGTTCGTTTATTTCGGATAGTAATAACGAAGAATAGGGGATTATTCGCCGTGCCGAAAGGTGCATGATGACTGTACATTAACCCGATGAGGAGATATCCATGAATCACGCGACTCAACGCGTCGCCATCGTCACCGGCGCATCCCGCGGCATCGGCGCGGCCATCGCCGAGCGTCTGGCCGCCGATGGCTTTACCGTCATCATCAACTATTCAGGCAATCCGGCGCCGGCCGATGAGCTGGTGGGCAAGATAGAACAGCGCGGCGGCCGCGCCTTGAGTGTCAAGGCCGACGTCAGCGATGCGGCTGCGGTCGCCCAACTGTTCGACAGCGCCGAACGGGCGTTTGGCGGCGTCGACGTGCTGGTTAATAACGCCGGGGTGATCGCGTTGGCGCCGGTGGCGGACATGCGTGATGAAGATGCGGATCGCCTGCTCGACATCAATCTGAAAGGCAGCTTCAATGCGATGCGCGAGGCGGCGAAGCGCCTGCGCGACAATGGCCGCATCATCAACTTCTCCTCCAGCGTGGTGGGGTTGCTGCAGCCGGGGTACGGCATGTATGCCGCCAGCAAGGCGGCGATCGAAGCGCTGACCAGCGTGCTGGCGAAAGAGCTGCGCGGCCGCAATATCACGGTGAACGCCGTCGCGCCGGGGCCGACCGCCACCGGCTTGTTCCTCGACGGCAAAACCCCGGAGCTTATCGAGCGGCTGGCGAAGATGGCGCCGTTGGAACGTCTGGGCACGCCGGACGATATCGCCGCGGCGGTGGCTTTCCTCGCCGGGGCAGACGGCGGCTGGATCAATGGCCAAACCCTGCGCGCCAACGGCGGCATCATCTGATTGGCGACGCGCCGCCGCAGGATCGGGTATCCTGTGGCGGAACATATCACATCAAGGGCAACGTATGGCGGGCCACACTCAGCAATCCCATCCTGGCGTCAGATCGCCCTGCGTGAGCCTGTGCCGGATCGACGACGAAACCCAGCAGTGCCGCGGATGCCGGCGCACGCGGGCGGAGATCGCCGCCTGGCCGACCGCCAGCGACACGGAGAAACGCGCTATTTGGCGGCGGCTTGAGCTGCGTCAATCGGTGAAATAATCCTCTACATTATTGCGCTGCCAGACTGCATGTAGCACAATTGAGCTACATGTGATTGACCGACGTTAGGAGCGATTATGTCGACGACGACCATTCGTATTCCAGATGAGCTTAAAGCCCGAGTCGCTGCCGTCGCCGAGCAGGTTGGCGTCACGTCTCACAGCTTTATTTTGCAGGCAATAGCGGAGAAAACGCAGCAGGAAGAGTTGCGCCGTGACTTTGAGAATGAAGCGGAAAAACGCTATGCCAAGATAATTGCGACGGGAGAGACAGTCTCTTGGAAAGAGATGCGCGGTTATTTGGAAAATTACGCAGCGGGTGATACTGCCGCTGTCAAACCTCCGGTTAAAAAATTGGGGCGCTGATGGCAAATGTCGAGTTGGCGCCAGAGGTCAGGGATGATATCGAACGTATTCTCGCTCATTTGGCTCAGTATGGCGCTGCGGATTCAGGGCGGCGCATTCAGGAAATCATCCAGGCAATTGCGGTATTGGAACATAATCCATTGATCGGACGGTCCCTTGGCGCAGGGCTGCGTGAATTGATTATTGGGCAGCAAGCTCGCGGTTATTTGGCGCTCTACAAATACATTCCTGATATCGATACGGCGTTTGTTCTGGCGATCCGCAGTCAGAAAGAACAAGGGTATTGAATGCACGATACCGGCCTGAAAGACCGGCATCGCTGTCATGTCCTCAGAAATCCCAGTCCTCATCCTCGGTGTTGACCGCCTTGCCGATGACGTAGGACGACCCTGACCCGGAGAAGAAGTCGTGGTTTTCGTCGGCGTTCGGCGACAGCGCCGACAGGATCGCCGGGTTGACCTCCGCCATCGCCGGCGGGAACAGCGCTTCATACCCCAGGTTCATCAGCGCCTTGTTGGCGTTGTAGTGCAGGAAGGTCTTCACGTCTTCCGTCCAGCCGACGCCGTCGTACAGCTCCTCGGTGTAACGCACCTCGTTGTCGTACAGATCCTGCATCAGGTCGAAGGCGAAATTTTTCACCTGCTGGCGCCGCGCAGCGTCCACTTTCTCCAGCCCTTTCTGGAACTTATAGCCGATATAGTAGCCGTGCACCGCCTCGTCGCGAATGATCAGGCGGATCAGATCGGCGGTGTTGGTCAGCTTGGCGCGGCTGGACCAATACATCGGCAGGTAAAAGCCCGAATAGAACAGGAACGACTCGAGGAACACGCTGGCGACCTTTTTCAGCAGCGGATCGTCGCTGCGGTAGTGCGCCAGAATGATGCCGGCTTTCTTTTGCAGCGCGCGGTTTTCCTCGCTCCAGCGATAGGCGTCGTCCACGTCCGGCGTTTGGCACAGGGTGGAGAAGATTGAGCTGTAAGAGCGGGCGTGCACCGCCTCCATAAAGCTGATGTTGGAGTACACCGCCTCTTCGTGCGGCGTCAGCGCATCGGCGATCAGGGCCGGCGCGCCGACGGTGTTCTGGATGGTGTCCAACAGCGTCAGCCCGGTAAATACCCGAATGGTCAGCTGCTGCTCCTTCGGCGTCAGCGTGGCCCAGGAGGGGATATCGTTGGACAGCGGCACCTTTTCCGGCAGCCAGAAGTTGGAGGTCAGGCGGTTCCATACCTCCAGATCCTTGTCGTCTTCGATGATGTTCCAGTTGATGGCGCGCACCAGCGGCGCCGATGTTACGGTCGTCATAAGTTGCCTCACAGCGCGCAGGACACGCAGCCCTGCACCTCGGTGCCTTCCAGCGCCATCTGGCGCAGGCGGATGTAGTAAATGGTCTTGATGCCTTTGCGCCAGGCGTAGATCTGCGCGCGGTTGATGTCGCGGGTGGTGGCGGTATCGCGGAAGAACAACGTCAGCGACAGCCCCTGATCGACGTGTTGCGTCGCGGCGGCATAGGTATCGATGATTTTTTCCGGGCCAATCTCGTAGGCATCCTGGTAATACGCCAGGTTGTCGTTGGTCATGTACGGCGCCGGGTAGTAAACGCGGCCGATCTTGCCTTCCTTGCGGATCTCGATGCGCGAGACGATCGGATGGATGCTGGAGGTGGCGTTGTTGATGTACGAGATGGAGCCGGTCGGCGGCACCGCCTGCAGATTCTGATTGTACAGCCCGTGCATCATCACCGACTGACGCAGCGCGCGCCAGTCGTCGCGGCCCGGAATGGCGATGCCGGCGGCGGCGAACAGCTCGCGCACCCGCTCGGTCTGCGGCAGCCAGTCGCGCTCGGTGTACTTGTCGAAGTACTCGCCGCTGGCATAGCGAGAGTGCTCAAAGCCGTCAAAGGCGCCGCCGCGCTCGATCGCCAGCCGGTTAGAGGCGCGGATGGCGTGATAGGCCACGGTATAGAAATAGAGATTGGTGAAGTCGATGCCTTCTTCCGAGCCGTAGAAGATGCGCTCGCGCGCCAGGTAACCGTGCAGGTTCATCTGGCCCAGACCGATGGCGCGGGCGCTGCGGTTGCCTTCGGCGATCGACGGCACCGAGCGGATATCGCTCATGTCGGCCACCGCGGTCAGCGCGCGGATCGCGGTCTCGATCGCCTTGCCGAAGTCCGGCGCGTCCATGGTTTTGGCGATGTTCAGCGAGCCGAGGTTGCAGGAGATATCTTTGCCGATGCGATCGTAGCTCAGATCCTCGTGATAGGTGCTGGCGCGGTTGACCTGCAGGATCTCCGAACACAGGTTGCTCATGTTGATGCGCCCGGCGATCGGGTTCTCCCGGTTGACCGTGTCCTCGAACATCACGTAGGGGTAGCCGGATTCGAACTGGATCTCCGCCAGCACCTGGAAGAACTCGCGCGCGTTGATGCGCGACTTGCGGATGCGCTTGTCGTCCACCATCTCGCGGTACTTCTCGCTGACGGCAATCTCCGAAAACGGCACGCCATACACCCGTTCGACGTCGTAGGGCGAGAACAGGTACATTTCTTCGTTGTTCTTCGCCAGCTCGAAGGTGATATCCGGGATCACCACCCCCAGCGACAGCGTTTTGATGCGGATCTTCTCGTCGGCGTTTTCCCGCTTGGTATCGAGAAAACGCAGGATATCCGGGTGGTGGGCGTTGAGATACACCGCGCCGGCCCCCTGGCGCGCGCCGAGCTGGTTGGCGTAGGAGAAGGCGTCTTCGAGCATTTTCATGATCGGAATGACGCCGGAGGACTGGTTCTCGATGCGCTTGATCGGCGCGCCCACCTCGCGAATATTGCTCAGCATGAAGGCCACGCCGCCGCCGCGTTTCGACAGCTGCAGCGCGGAGTTCACCGCCCGGCCGATCGATTCCATATTGTCTTCGATGCGCAGCAGGAAGCAGGAGACCAGCTCACCGCGCTGGCGTTTGCCGCAGTTGAGGAAGGTCGGCGTGGCCGGCTGGAAGCGGCCGGAAATCATCTCTTCCACCAGATCCTGCGCCAGGGCGGTGTCGCCCGCCGCCAGCGTCAGCGCCACCATGCACACCCGGTCTTCGTAGCGTTCCAGATAGCGCTTGCCGTCGAAGGTTTTGAGCGTATAGCTGGTGTAGTACTTGAAGGCGCCGAGGAAGGTCTCGAAGCGGAATTTCTTGGCGTAGGCCTGCTGGAACAGCTGCTTGATAAACGGGAATTCGTACTGCGCCAGCACCTGCGGCTCGTAGTAGCCTTCTTCCACCAGATAGCGCAGCTTTTCCTCCAGGTTATGGAAGAACACGGTGTTTTGGTTGACGTGCTGCAGGAAGTAGTGCCGCGCCGCCAGCCGATCTTTATCGAACTGGATCCGGCCTTCCGCATCGTAAAGATTGAGCATCGCGTTGAGCGAATGGTAATCCAGCGCGCCCGTCTCGGGCCTGGTCAATTCTGTCGTTGCCAAAATGCGGTTACTCCCTGTCTAACGTTTTCAACGTCTTGCGTAGTGCCGAGCAGCTCGAAGCGGTACAAAAAAGGCACCTGGCATTTTTTGGCGATGATGTCGCCGGCGATGCCGTACGCTGCGCCGAAGTTGGTGTTCCCGGCGGCGATGACGCCGCGCAGGTATGAACGGTTTTGCGGAACGTTGAGAAAGCGGATCACCTGGATCGGCACCGCGCCGACGGCGCTGCCGCCGCCATAGCTGGGTACGATCAAGATATAGGGTTGTTCCACCAGCAATTTGCTGCGGGCGCCGGCGATCGGAATGCGGATCGCCGGCAGGCCCAGTTTCTCAACGAATCGGTGGGTGTTCTCCGAACTGCTGGAGAAATAGACCAGCGGATTCATCGCCGAGCCTCAGCAGGTGAGCGCCAGCGCGCCGATTTTGTCCGGCCGGAAACCGGACCAGTGATCGTCACCGGCGATAATCACCGGAACTTGCTGATAACCTAAGGATTTAACGTGGTTCAGCGCCTGCTGATCCTGGGTGAGGTCGATCACCTGATAATCAATCCCCTGTTTATCAAATGCGCGATAGGTGGCGTTGCACTGGACACAGTCCGGCTTACTGTAAATAATAATGCTCATGATTCGCATTTACCTTTAGGCTGAAGGAAAGGCGGACAAGTCAGATAACGGAGCATCGTTCCTGGCGTTTCTGACGGCGTTATCAACCGAACAACGGTCCCTGCGGTTGATAGATAAAATACTATATGTAGATATTTGTTTTATCAACCACTCTATATATGGTGTTTTGTGGGATTGGTTACGTAGACCGCGTCGGGGCTGGAAAAGGCGAGGGAAAAATTTTTTCGGGTGAGAAATTCTCCTCTCTCAGTGAAGAGGGGGAGTCGAGCGCATTCTGACGCATGCTGACGACCAGACGATTGAAGGCGTTCGAAAGTCGGAGCGGCGATCTCGTTATCGCTGAAGTACGCTTTCAGCGCCTCGAAAGCGCTGTCTGGCGCGCCGGTGGCGGCGATCAGCGTCACCGACTCGGCCCATTCCAGCGCGGAGCCTGGATCCTCGAGGATGACTACGACAGCGAGTTTCGCTATCACGGGCGGCCATTGCTGCCGTTGCTGCAGGCAAGCGTGGCGGATTTTATCCGGCAAGGGCATTTCTATCGCCACCTGAAACGCATGCGGCCGCTGTATCGCCAGCGGTGCGAGTGGTTGACGCAGGCGCTCTCTGATTAGCGCATCGACCATCCGGCGGGGCAGGGGTGACTGTCGGGGGGCGCCAATTTCAGCCGGCGAGAGGAGGCGGAGCGGGCGGTACAGGGGCTGGCGCAGCTGTTTCGCTAAAATTAAACGGCCCGCGATTTCCGCGGGCCAGACGCACATCTGTTTTATCTTTATGACTGCAGGGGTGTTAACGCCGGGCCAGCAGCACGCCGAGCACGATGCCGACGGCGGCACCGATCCCTACGCCCTGCCAAGGTTTGTCACGCACATAGCTGTCGGCTTGATCGACCGCGTCGCGCGCATGCTGTGTCAGACTGGTGGAGCCATTGAACCGCGCCCGGGCGTCGCGCAGCACGCCTTTCGCCTTGCTGTGCAGCTCTTTCAGTTCCTCTTTGGTCTTGTCACCGGACTCGCGCAACACTTCATCCAGCGTATCGGCCAACAGAGTGACGTCCTGATCGATATCGCGTTCTGTTCTTTCCGCTTTCTTAAACATTCAGCTCTCCATTTCGACACATGTCTTTCAAGTGTAGACCATGCCGAAATTTGCGTGGCCGATCACGGAAAAAAACCGCCGTCACGCAGGTGTTTGCCGGCGCCTGGGCTTTGTACATTTGGTTACTCGGCGAAACCAATCACTCACGGAAGCGGCGGTTTGATTCCACTAGTATCTGTTTCAACGGCTCCACCGGAGCTTACCGAAACAACACTCTGAGGATTTAAAGATGAAAAAAGTATTAGCGCTGATCGTTGCTGCCACTATGGGTCTGTCTTCTGTTGCTTTCGCTGCTGATACCGCAGCTACTGCTCCGGCTACCACCACCGCGCCAGCTGCGACCACCACTACCGCTGCGCCAGCGGCTGCTGCTGAAAAAGCGCCAGCTAAAGCAACGCACCACAAGAAAGCCAAGCACCACAAAAAAGCGCCAGCCCAGAAAGCTCAGGCCGCTAAAAAGCACCACAAAAAAGCGCCAGCTCAGAAAGCCCAGGCTGCTAAAAAACACCACAAAAAAGCGCCAGTGCAGAAAGCTCAGGCCGCTAAAAAACACCACAAAAAAGCCGGTAAAAAAGCTTAATTAAGTGATGTTTGCGGAACCGGAAGGTTCCGCACGCTCCAGTCCGTACTCCAGACACCCGGTTCTTCCGGGTGTCTTCTTTTGAGGCGACGCACGATGATCAATCGCTATCTGTTTGAAGTCATTTTCAGCGCGGTAACCCTGTGCGGGGTGATCGTCGGTTGGGAACTGTTTTTGGCCGGCAGCTTCCTGTGATCATTGCGCCGCGGCGGTTTCGTGCAAATGCCGCCAGCCGAGCGCGTTGGGCTGACGTTCAAATACCACCGTGGAGTAGCGCAGCGTAGCGCTTTGTCCCGGCAGACTCTGTTTTTCCCGGTAGCTGACTACCGCGCCCGTCGGCCATTCGGCCACCAGCTTCATCTCTTCTATCTCGATTTCCAAACCCGGTTTGGCGGCGCGATGCGCGTGGAAAAAAGCGCACAGCGCGGTGAAATCCAGCGGAGCGCCGTTCAGCGCGATCATGCTGAAATCCGGCGTAAAGCGCGCCAGCAGCGCCTGCTCTTCTCCGGTCCCTTTGCCCAGCCAGCGTTCAATGGCGATGTGAGCGTCGATCACTTCGGTAAAATACGGGTTCATAAAGCATCCTGTTGAGCGTTGAGTTGGCGCACGATGGCGCGGTTGGCGAGGCGCAGGCACAGCAGCAGCGGGATGAGTACGCTGGCGCCCGCCAGAATGAAGCAGGTGCGGTAAGCCGCCGCGGGCGGCAACACGGCCAGCAGCAGATTCAGCAGCAGGCTGAGCAGCGCCACGCCGAGGCAAAAACTGAGCTGGCGGTTGATATTCCACAGTGCGCTGGCGTCCGCCAATTGGCCGTCGGGGATCTGCAGAAACGCGCTGCTCTGCGCGGTGCTGCTGCACAGGCTGCCGCCGAACCCCATCAGGGCGAAGGCGGCGATCTGCAACGCGTGCTGCCCGGCCTGATCGATCTGCGCCAGCGTCAGCATGCCGGCGCCTTGCAACAGGCAGCCGACGATCAGCAGCGGCCGCGGGCCGAGGCGGTTAAAGGTTTTGCCGGTCAGCGTGATGGCCAGGAACGACGCCAGCGCCCAGGGCAGCATCAGGCCGCCGACCTGTGCGGCGGGCATGCCCAGCTGGTTTTGCAGATACAGCATCGCCATCAGGCTGACGCCGATGAACAGGCCGGGAATACACAAATAAACCGCCATGGCGTTGCGCAGCAGCGGGTCGGCGACCAGCCGCAGGTTCAGCAGCGGCTGCGGGGTACGCAGGCTATGGCGCAGATAAGAGGCCAGCACCAGCAGGCCGGCAGCCAGCAGCGCCGCACCGGAAACCTGATGGCCGGCTTCGCTCAGCCGGGTCAGGCCGAGCAGCAGCAGCGTCAGCGCTGCGCAGGCGCTCAGTAATCCTGTCGCGTCGAGCGGTTTGCGCGCCGCCGTCGGCGCTTCCGCTCGCAGCCACAGCGCCGCCAGCGCCAGGGCCAGGGCCGCCAGCGGCAGGTTGGCGAAAAACACCCAGCGCCAGTCCAACCGATCGACGAGCCAGCCGCCCAGCGCCGGTGACAGCGCCGGCGCCAGCAGCCCCACCAACATGATGGCCGCCGACAGCCCGGCGCGTTCATGGCTGCGGTACAGCTGATAGGTCAGCGTCTGGCCGATGGGGATCAGCAAGCCGCCGCCCATGCCCTGCAGGGTGCGCCAGCCGATCAGCGCGCCGATGCTGTCGGCGTTGCCTGCGCCGAGGGTGGCCAGCATGAACAGCGCCAGCGACAGCAGAAACACCCGCCGTCCGCCGATGCGCTGCGCCAGCCAGGCGCTGAGCGGGATCACCAGCGTCAGGCCGAGAATATAGCCGTTGCTGACCCACGCCAGTTGGCTGACCGATGCTCGCATCGCCTGGCCGATGGCGGGGTAGGCGACATTGGCGATAAACATATTGATCAGATCGACGAAAAAGCCGAGCAGATAGACGATTGCCACTTTGCTGCGATAAGACATGGTGCCTCCGGTTGAAGGCGAGCAGTGTATCGGGGGGAAAAGTGCGGATAAATCGGCTGCGGGCGATTACACTGTCAAAATTATTTTGACAATAAGGGCAGCGAAATGCTGAATTTGCAGCGTCTGGCGATCTTCGCGGCGGTGGTGGAAGCGGGCAGCTTTACCGCGGCGGCGGCGGCGCTGGGGCAAACCAAGGCGGTGGTGAGCTTTAACGTCAAGCAACTGGAGAATGAGCTGGGGGTGTCACTGCTGGCGCGCAGCACCCGACGATTGTCGCTGACCGATGCCGGCGAACGCTTCTATCAGCGCAGCCAGCAATTGTTGCAGGAGGCGGAAAACGTGCTGGACGACGTGCGACGCGATCATCACGGGCTGAGCGGCGTGCTGCGTATCACCAGCACGCCGGAGTACGGCGCGCAGGTGGTGGCGCCGGCGCTGGCGGCGTTTTCGCGCCAGCATCCGCGCCTGCGTATCCAGCATGTGTCTTCTTCCTATCATGCCGATCTGATTTCGGAGCGCTTCGACGTGGCGATCCGCTTGGGCCAGCTGGTGGATTCCAGCCACCGCGCGGCGCTAATTGACAGCTTCGCCATTTTTCCGGTGGCGTCGCCGGATTATCTGGCCGAGCGGCCGATTCATACGCTGACGGATCTGGCGCAGGCGCAGTGGATCGCCCACAGCCGGCTCAGTTCGCCGCTCAGTTGGCAGGTGGTCACGCCGCAGCGCGAAGCGGTGCTGTTCAAGGTCGCGGACGCCGCCACGCTTACCGGCGACAGCGCCGCGGCATTGCTGGCGTTCGCCCTGCATGGCGCCGGGGTGGCGCTGCTGCCGGCGTGGCTGGCGCAGCCCGACATCGATGCCGGCAGGTTGCAGCGGTTGCTGCCGGATCACCGTTTCCCCGAGCAGAGCATCTATGCGCTCTACCCGAATACCCGTCACGTGCCGGAGAAGGTGCGGGCGTTTATCGATTTTCTGCGCGCGCGGGTGGCGGCAAAATCGTTAGCGAAATAATAATTCGTTATAACTCTCTCATTTATCATCAAATCTCATCGGGGTATGCTGGAGGGCTTCGTCTACCCCGTCCGATGCGAGCCACCTTCGATGACCGCAGAAAATAACCTCCAGCTGAACCGACGTATCTTGTCCGTGGTGATGTTCACCTTCGTCTGCTACCTGACCATCGGCCTGCCGCTGGCGGTGTTGCCGGGATTTGTGCATGACCACCTGGGCTACAACTCGGTGTTGGCGGGCCTTATCATCAGCGCGCAATACTTCGCCACGCTGTTCAGCCGCCCGCACGCCGGGCGTTACGCCGATCAGCTGGGGCCGAAGAAGGTGGTGCTGTTTGGCCTGGCGTGCTGCGGCGCCAGCGGCCTGTTTTACGCGCTGGCGTTCGGCGTTGACGGTTACCCGTGGCTCAGCCTGCTGTTGCTGTGCGTGGGGCGGGTGTTTCTCGGCGTCGGCGAAAGCTTCGCCAGCACCGGTTCCACGCTGTGGGGCATCGGCCGGGTCGGGGCGATGCACACCGCGCGGGTGATCTCCTGGAACGGCGTCGCCACCTACGGCGCGATGGCGGCCGGCGCGCCGCTCGGCGTGTATCTGAACCAGCAGTGGGGATTGGCCGGGGTGGCGGCGCTAATTGTGCTGGCGGTCGCGGTGGCGCTGCTGTTGGCGAGCGGCAAGCCGGACGTCTCGATCGCGGCTGGGCAGCGCATCGCCTTCCGCGCGGTGTTCGGCCGCATCTGGGCCTATGGTCTCGGGCTGGCGATGGGCACCGTCGGCTTCGGCGTGATCGCCACGTTCATCACCCTTTACTACGCCGACAAAGGCTGGAGCGGCGCGGCGTTTTCGCTGACGCTGTTCAGCTGCGCCTTCGTCGGCATCCGCCTGATCTTCAGCAACGTCATTAACCGCCACGGCGGGTTGAAGGTGACGCTGGCGTCGTTTCTGGTCGAGATCGTCGGGCTGCTGTTGATCTGGCTGGCCGGCGAGCCCTGGATGGTGCAAACCGGCGCGTTGCTGGCCGGCGCCGGTTTTTCGCTGGTGTTCCCGGCGCTGGGCGTTGAGGCGGTGAAACAGGTGCCGCCGCAGAATCAGGGCACGGCGCTCGGCACCTATTCGGCGTTCCTCGACCTGGCGTTGGGCATCACCGGCCCGCTGGCCGGGCTGCTTATTGGACAAGCGGGCGTGCCGTCGATTTATCTGGCGGCGGCGCTGCTGGTGGCGCTCGGGGTGCTGCTCACCCTGCGCCTGCTGCAGCGCCGCCGGGCCTGATTCAGGAATAGTCCGAAACCCGGATTCCTCCCCAGAAAATCATTGTTTCGGTGAATGATTACGGTAAGGTCGCTCAGCGGTCCAGAATGAGAGGAGGAATCGATGTATTTACGGCCGGATGAAGTGGCTAAAGTGTTGGAGAATACCGGCTTTGAGCGTGATTATGTCACCGATCAGGCCTATGGCTACCGCAAGGGTACGCATTATGTGTATGTGAATCGCGAAGCGCGGATGGGCAGAACCGCGTTGGTGATCCACCCGGCGCTGAAAGAGAGAAGCGTGCATTTCGCCACGCCGACCTCCCCGGTGCGCACCAGCGAGCAGTATCTGGAGTTTCCCCTGGATTTAAGCAGCGACGCCCCGAACCAGCGCTACGGCATCGCACACGGCTTCAGCTCGCGCGAAGCGCTGTCGCGCTACCTCTACAGCATGTTCCTGTAATCGGTCCCCCGTCCGGGGGACGCGATCAGCCGTGCGCCAACGCTTCGCGGTTGAAACGCTCGTTGTAGGCGCGGCGGAACTGCGCCAGTTCAAACGCATCGATATCCAGCTCGGCGAAGTAAAACAGCGCCGCTTCGGTGTGCTCGGCGTGCAGCTCCGGCGACAGCCCGGCGCGCAGCAGCACGTCGCGCCACAGGGCAATCTGTTCGTCGTCCGCCTGTTTGATGAACGTCAGGTAGATGAACAGCAGATAAGCCGCCTGGTGCATCTCTTCGGTGTAGCCGTTGTTCAGCATGCGGATAAAGGTCTGGCTTTGGCGGCCGCCCATTTCCTGGATCATCGATTCGATCAGCATCGGCTTGACCCTCAGCAGATGGGCCAGCGAATCGATGGCTTTGCGGGTGTCGGACGTCAGGACGCGGTAACCGATAATGAATACGACGATCAGGGCGGCGAGGATGATCCAGGTCATTTAGGCTTTATTACACTCTCAATACGCCAGAAGAGGGGCGGGAGGCGCTGTGCGACAGCGCCCGCTATCAATGCTGTTCGCCGCTGAAATTACCGACCGCGCTCTGTTGGCGCAGGTGGTGATTGAAGGTGGCCGCGTCTTTGGCCAGCGCGTCCAGATGGGCGCCGAGCATTTTGATCTGCTTGACCAGCGCATGCTGTTCCGGCACCGAACTGGCGGTGCTCAGTTTGCGCGCCAGTTGTTCATTCTGCGCCCGCAGCGCGGCTTCGCGCTGTTTGGCTTCTTCCAGCAGTTGCTGCAGCGCCTGGTAGCTCTGCTGCCATTCGCGGTGTTGCCGTTCGAAGCTGCTCTGCAACTCATTCATCGCATTTTGAAACTGGATTTCCAGCTCGCGCATTGTCATGGGCTCGATCCTTTGCGGCACTCAATGATGGCTTAGCAGTATAGCGAAAACTGTTCGCAAGCTCACCCGTTGACGACAAATGAGGCACATGCCGCTGACAATTCCCGGCTTGCAACCGTGGCAAGGCGTCTTACAATCGACCCCATTCCCAGCCGTAAAGGCTGCCGTTCAAGAGAGGTGGAACATGAGCGAGCAGGAAAAAGACTTTTTTGAACAGGCGATGGCGGATGTGGTGCCGCTGGAGAGCGGACGGCAGACGCTGTACCTCAAGCCGCAGGCGGCGGTGGACAAAAGCGCGCGGCGCGAAGCGCAGCGGCTGATGCAGGAAAACTTCCTCAGCACCGATTTTCTCGAGGTGATCCCCTGCGAACAGCCGCTGGAGTTCAAAGGGGAAGGCATTCAGCAGGGCGTGCTGGACAAACTGCGCAACGGGCGTTACCCGCCGCAGGCGTCGCTGAACCTGCTGCGTCAGCCGGTTGAAACCAGCCGGCAGGCGCTGTTCCGTTTCATTATGCAGGCGGAGGCGCAAAATCTGCGTTCGCTGCTGATCGTGCACGGCCGCGGGCGGCAGAACGAAAGCCATCCGAATATCGTGCGCAGTTACGTCGCCAAATGGCTGGCGCAGTTTGAGCAGGTGCAGGCGTTTTGCCGCGCCTTACCGCGCGACGGCGGCGAGGGCGCTTGTTATGTCACGTTGCGTAAATCGGCGCAGGCCAAGGCAGAAAACTTTGAGCGCCACGCCAAGCGCAGCCGGTGAAAGGATAGGCGAAATAAAATGGCCGGCGAATATCGCCGGCCATCGATGAATTATTTATTAAATATTTTATAGTCCAGCGAATAACGGCCGGCGCCGGTTACCGCCAGCAACAGCAAACCACCAATGATGCTGATGTTTTTAAAGAAGTTAATTTCGTTGCCCATCATTTCCATGCCGGTCATTTTCCAGAACGGATGGCCGATAAACGCGGTGCCCAACACATACAGGGCGAAAATGACCGCGATAGGGCGAGTAAACAGGCCGAGAATAAGCGCGATGCCGAAAATAAACTCCACCACCACGGCAACGATCGCCGCCAAATAAGGCATCGGCGTGCCATAGCCTTCCATCGCCGTGACGGTCGCACCGAAGTTGACCAGTTTCATCCAGCCGAAAATGATAAACAGAACCATCAGTAGAATACGGGACAGCAGAATTACGCCGTCTTTTGAGCTATCACCCATTTCGAACTCCTTAGCCACTGTCGGAATTATGTTGTCTTGCTGATTAAAGATTAGAACAATTTACGTTTTTTTCTAGCGGCGACGGGCGGTTGCGCCACTTTTTTCGTTGGGTGAGACGCGTGGTGAAGCCGACGGCATTGCCTATACTTGAGCCTGGAGCAAAAACAATAAAACAGGCAATGTGAGGCCAAGATGGATGAGGAATTGACCGCCGACGGTTACCGCCGTTATTCCGGCGACAAGATTGACGTTTATTTTAACAGCGCGATATGCCGCCATTCCGCCAACTGCGTGCGTGGCAACGCGGCTATTTTTACCCTGAACCGCCGGCCGTGGATTATGCCGGACAATGCCGACGCGGCCGAAGTGAAACGCGTTATCGACACTTGCCCCAGCGGCGCACTGAAATATAGGGAGAAATAATATGGAACATAAAATACTGGCAGACGAGAAGCGTTTTTATATCAATGACGAGCATGGCAAGCTGATCGCCGAGATCTCTTTCGTGCCGAGCGGCGACAAGCTGACCATTATCGATCACACCTGGGTGGATGAGTCATTGAAGGGGCAGGGCGTCGGCAAAAAGCTGGTGGCGCTGGTGGTGGAGAAAATGCGCGCGGAGCAGCGTAAAATCATTCCGCTATGCCCGTTCGCCAAGCATGAGTTCGATACCACCCCAGCCTATCAGGACATTCGCGCCTGAGGCGATAACGGGGCGCGGCGCGCCCCGATCATTCAGCAGACGCCGAAATCGCCGTCCTCGTGGTACAGCGCCACCTCGTTGGCCTGCACCTCCGTACGCTGCTCGTTACCCAGTTCATTCCAGCTGCAAACCAGGGTTTCGCCGTCGATCGCCACCACGGTCATCTTCGGGCCGCCGGTGGTGCGTTGTACAAAATCACCGATATTGAATGCCATGCGTTCCTCCACAACAGATTAAACCTCATCTATTGATAACACAGAATGGCGCCGCCGTTGGCAGGTGTTTCGTTATGCATTAGATTATATAGCGATTATCACCAAGGAGAGCAGACTAACATGCCGGGATTATTGATGTTTTATGTGGGCGGTACGGCGCCGGGCGCCAATATTGAGTTGCACGACGTGCAGTTTGCGGCGGCGGATCGGCCGGAAGAGGCGTATCCGCTGCTGCGCGAAAAGTGGTTCGGCGATAAGCGCAAGGTGCATGTCGACGGCTATGCGCGCATCGACTGGGCGGACGGTTACGACGTGAGCCTGGAGCCCGCGCCGTTCGCCGGTGAAGAGAAGCTGTTTTTCGTCAACGTGGGCGGCTACCGCAGCGATGAGCTGGCGGAACTGCACCAGTTCGGCCTGTTCGTGGCGCGCTCCGCCGACGAGGCGAAAGACAAAGCCAAACGGGTACTGCTGACTGACAGCGCGCAGCAGCACAAGGATGACCTGGCCGAGGTGGACGACTGTCTGCTGCTGCAGGCGCTGCAAGGCTACCACGTGCATCTGCGGGCCAACCCGCACGGGAAACCGGCCCGGCCGCTGTGGCAGGGATATCTGCCAATCGGCGAACCCGCGTTATAACGCCGCCAGCGCCTGCAGCTGTTGCTGCAACCAGCGGCAGGCCTCAGGCCGGCCGTTCTTGCGGTGCAGGTAGATTTTGATCTGATACGGCGGCACCGGAAACGGCAGGGGATGGATATCCAGCGCCGCCGCCTGCCGCAATTTTTGCGCGGCGTAACGCGGCATGCTCATCACCAGTTCGCTGTCGGCGACGATGAACGGCGCTCCCAGCAGCGAAGGCGTGCGGATGGCGATATCGCGCTGCAGCCCCAGTTTGTCGAGCTGGTAGTCAATGACGCCACGCTGTTCGTTCCACGGCGTCACCACCAGATGACGCGCCTGCAGGTAGTTTTCCAGCGTCAGCTCGCCGTATTTCGCGCTGAACGCGGGCGAACAGATCGCCACATACTCATCCTCCAGCCAGCTCACCTCGTCGATCTCCGGGTAGCTTTCGCCATCGGTTTCGGTAAAGCCCAGCGCGAAGTCGATGCGCCCCGCCAGCAGATCGTTCAGCGCCACCTTGCGCTCGGAATAGCGCAACTGAAACGATAACCCCGGCGCCAGGCGCTGCATCTGCGCCATCAGTGCGGGAAACACCGCGAAAGCGGTGTAATCGGTAATGGCGAAGGTGAAGCTCTCCCGGCTTTCGGTGGGGACGAAGCGCGGGCGCGGATGCAGCCCTTTGGCCAGCAGCGCCAGACTTTCGCTGACGGTCGGAGCCAGGCTGTCGGCATACACCGTCGGGTGCATGTCGTTGCCGACCCGGTAGAACAGCTCGTCCGCCAGCGCCTTGCGCAGCCGAATCAACGCGTGGCTCAGCGCCGACGCACTGAGGGCCAGCTCTGCTGCGGCGCGCGTCACCGATCGCAGCCGATAGACCGCTTCGAACACTAGCAGCAGGTTGAGATCGAGGCGCTTCAAATCCAGATGCATAATATTCATTACCTGTTGATAAAAATGCAGTTCATACAGTATTTGAGGCGCGATATGCTGGCAAGCACAGTCATCAACACACCCAGGATTTACCATGACCATTGAGATTTACCCGGCGCAAAAAAGCGACGCCAAACTGATTCTGGATATGATTATCGAGCTGGCGGTGTACGAAAAGGCGCGCGAGCAGGTGCTGGCCAGCGTGGAAGACATCGAACGCAGCTTGTTTGGGCCGGGCGCCTGTTCCGAAGCGCTGATTTGTACGGTGAACGGCGAGCCGGCGGGTTATGCGGTGTTCTTTATGAGTTACTCCACCTGGCTGGGTAAAAACGGCATCTATCTGGAAGACCTGTACGTGGCGCCGAAGCATCGCGGCGCGGGCGCCGGTAAAACGCTGCTGCGGCACATCGCCCGGCTGGCGTGCGAACGGCAGTGCGGCCGCCTGGAGTGGAGCGTGCTGGACTGGAACCAACCGGCCATCGATTTCTACCTCAGCATCGGCGCGCAGCCGCAGGGCGAGTGGGTGCGTTATCGTATGGCGGGCGAGGCGCTGACGCACTTCGCGGCGCACGGGGCGGCGCTGCCGGCGTAACCGTCATTGGGGGGAGGCGGCCTCCCCAACTGTGGTGGTGTGATCGGTTTACTGCGGGTGAATCAGGTCAGGATCAGGCGGGTTTGCGGGCGGCGAGAATGAAGATCATCGGGCGCTCCTGCTCTTCGTCCAGCGCCGGGTTAGCGGCGATTTGCTGCGCGCTGGGGCCCCATTCGTTCAAATGCTGGATGATAAACCCTTGCTGCGCCAGCGGGTTGATATAGCCGCCGAGCGTGCGGTGCTGCTTGATGACGCCTTCCGCCAGCCAGTTGGAAACGCGCTGGCCTTCTCGCTGGTAGCCGTTGACCGGCCAGGATTTCTGCCCGTTGCCGTCGGTCAGCCAGCCCTGCTGCGCCGGGGCGGTATAGATCGGGTGCTCGGCGGTGAAGATGAACTGCCCGCCGGGTTTCAGCGCGGCGTAAACCGTGGCGAACAGCGCGGGCAAATCCTCGAGGTAGTGCAGCGTCAGCGAGCTGTAGACCAGATCGTAACTTTCCGGCAGCAGTTGCAGCTGCGCCAAATCCTGCCGACGGTACTCGATACCCGCGTCGGCGGTCATCTCCCGCGCCTTGGCCAGCATTTTTTCCGAAACGTCCAGCCCCAGCACGCTGGCTGCGCCCTGTTCGCGCGCGCTGCGGCAGAACCAGCCGTAGCCGCAGCCGAGATCGACCACGCTTTTTCCCTGCAAATCCGGCAGGATGCGGCGGATGGCGGGCCATTCCGGCGCGCCGTCCAGACCGTGCTGCGAGCGGCTGAGCTGCGCATAGCCGTCGAAGAAAGCCTGATTGTCATAGATATTTTGCGTCATGATGACTCCTTGGGGTGAATGACGGCGGCGGAATGCCGCTGCCATACCCTGCATATTGCTGCATAATTCTACGCTGACAACATGAATAACGGGAATGACGATGGACATAATTTCGGTGCGGCAAGCGCCCGAGCTGGCGCCGCGCGCCATTGCGTATTTTCAGCGGCACTGGGCCACGGCAGAGACGCTGATGATGTATGAAGACGCCATCAACCGCAGCCTCGGCGCTGCCAACCCGCTGCCGCAGTGGTACCTGCTGATGGAAAATGACCAGATCCTCGGCTGCGCGGGGCTCATCACCAACGACTTTATCAGCCGTGGGGAGTTGTATCCCTGGCTGTGCGCGCTCTACGTAGAAGAGACGCAGCGCGGCCGAGGCTACGGCGCCAAACTGATTGAGCATGTAGCGGCGGAAACCCGCCGGCTGGGCTTCCCGCAGCTGCACCTGTGCACCGATCTGGAAGGGTACTACGAGCGCAGCGGTTTCGTTTATAACGGGCTCGGCTATCACCCCTGGGGCGAGGCCTCGCGGGTCTATTCGCGGGTGCTGTGATCGCCGCCGCCGTGTAAGACAAACCTGACTTTTCATTCACCTTATCGCGCCTCGCGGGTTACACTGGCCGCTTGTTCGCCACCGACCGGGTTAATTCGCCGCCGCGATGAGAGTGCCACGCCAGCTACCGCAACGCTTCACCGCCTGCATCGCCATTATGGCGGTGCTGTTGCTGTTTGTGGCTCCGGTGGTGTCGAAATCGCTGATGCACCATCAGATGATGGGCGGCATGATGCAAACGGACGCCGCCATGCCGCACGACATGCACGGGATGGCGATGCCCGCCGCCGAGTATGCCGGCCACCACGGCATGGACTCGGCGGAGATGATTTTCTGCGGCTACTGCGAGCTGCTGATCCACGTGCCGCTGCTGTTGTGGGTATTCGTCCCGCTGCTGTGGCTGATGACGCGCATCGCGCGCCTGCCTTGCGCGCCGCGCATCGTCCCCCCGCCCCTTCGGCGCCTTGCTCTGCGGCCAAGCCCGCGCGGGCCGCCCGGCCAGCCGTTTTTCCTTATTGCTTGATCATGGGTAACGCCGTTCGTATCGCTGCGGACGGTTTGCCTGCGCGCACAGTTTGAAAAACGAGAAAGGCCATGTCTTCGATAACCAAAACTCCACCTGCCGCATCGCCGAGAGGCGCGATGCTGAACCTGATCAGACGGCTGCATTTTTATATCGGCCTGCTGGTCGCCCCTTTTATTCTGGTCGCCGCACTGACCGGCACGCTGTATGTGCTGACCCCGCAGCTTGAAGAGGCGCTGTATCGCGATGCGCTGTCTACCGATCCGCACGGGCACGCGAGACCGCTGGCCGACCAGATCGCCGCCGCCCGCCGTGTGGCGGGTGACGAGGCGCGCATTTACGCCGTGCGCCCGGCGCCCGGTGCAACGGACACCACGCGTGTGCAGTTCGCGAGTGCCGATCTGGGCGCTTCCGAGTCGCGCGCGCTGTTTGTCGATCCTTACACTCTGGCAATCAAGGGGGATATGACGGTGTACGGCACCTCCGGCGTGCTGCCGCTGCGCACCTGGCTGGATAAGCTGCACAGTAGCCTGCTGCTCGGCGACCTGGGCCGCAATTACAGCGAGCTGGCGGCCTCCTGGCTGTGGGTGGCCGCCTTGGGCGGCGTGGCGCTGTGGCTGGCGACGCGGCCGAAGCGCAAGCTGAAAAGGCCGAAAGGGGGCTTTGCCGCCAGCCGCCATTGGCATATCACGCTGGGCGTGGCGCTGCTGGCCGGGCTGCTGTTCTTCTCGGCCACCGGGCTGACCTGGTCGCAGTGGGCCGGCGGCAACATCGACACGCTGCGGGCCAACCTGGGCTGGCTGACGCCGCAGGTCAACGCCAGCCTGCAGGCCGATGCGCCGCAGACGCCGGCCGATCCGCACGCCGAGCACCGCCTTATGATGCCGGGCATGAAGATGAATCCTGCCGCACAGACCAATGCGCTGAATGGCGACTGGGATCGGGCGCTGCACGCCGCGCGCGCCGCCGGAATAGACGCCGCTAAGGTCGAGCTGCGTCAGCCGAAAGGCGAGGGCAAAGCCTGGACGGTGACCGAAGTAGATCGCAGCTGGCCGACGCAGGTGGACGCGGTCGCCATCGCGCCGCAAAGCTTCGCCGTCGTCGATCAGGTGCGGTTCGACACTTTCCCGCTCATCGCCAAGCTGACCCGCTGGGGCATCGACGCCCACATGGGCATTCTGTTCGGCTTGCCGAATCAGCTGCTGCTGGCGGCGTTCGGCCTCGGGCTGTGCCTGATGATTGTGCTGGGTTACCGCATGTGGTGGAGACGCCGCCCGGCGGCGGGTGCGCAGCATCCGGTGCAGACGCTGGTTGCCGCCTGGCTGGCGCTTTCCCTGCCTGCGCGCGCCGGCACGCTGCTGGTAGCAGCGGCGCTGGGTTATTGCCTGCCGGTAATGGGCGTGAGCCTCGCGGCGTTGCTGCTGGTGGACGTATGGCGCTGGCGCGGCCAGCGGCAAGGCCAGCGGGATGAAACGCCGGAAGCGGCCGCCCGCCGCGCCGAGGTGCGCAAGTTCCGCGCGGCGGTGGCGACGGTGGCGGTAGCGGTCGGTTGCGTGATGGGCCGTGCGATCCTCGGCGGCACCGTCGAACAGTTTCAGCTGCCGATCGGCGACTGGAGCGCCCAGATGGTGATCATGCAGAGCCTGATGGTGTTGCTGTATACGCTGGTGTTCACCCTGTTGCTTTCCATTCCGCTGTGGTATTTCTTCCTGGGGGAAAAAGAGGGGCGGTGAGGTAGCGTCCGGCATGCCTATGGGCATGCCGGATATTTGGGAATGGCGCTTAAGCACGTATCATCTCACCAGATGGGTAATTTCCACTGAAAGGAAGCGAACGATGACGTTTAAACAACAAAGGGATAAGGCGATAGCGCTGATGGAGGAAAAGAAGATGTGGCGGAGTAACTATGCGCCGCCAATCTTGCGCTTGCTGTGGCGAATGGACGTGAATATGCCACCGCCGCCGTTTGCGCCTTTCTGGCTGAATATGCTGTTCTTCGGCATTTGGTTTGGCCCACTGTGGGGCGTGCTGATGTGGTTCATGGTATGGAAAAATCAGGGACATACTGGTGAAGATGCCCTGATATTAAGCCTCGCCGCCGGCCTGCTGTTTGGCTTTTTTATGGCGCTTTTCCACTATTGGCGAAAAAAGGCGAACAGGTTGCCGGACTGGAACGATCTTTGACACATTGGTGACGAACAGACACAAAAAAGCCCGCAACCGAAGTTGCGGGCTTTTTCGCTATTATCGCCGGGTCTATCTGGTTCACTGGCGACGTATTTGGTGGAGCTGGGGGGATTTGAACCCCCGTCCGAAATTACTACACCGTCGGCACTACATGCTTAGTCCAATCTTTACATTCGCCGGCCAGCTGCGGATGGACACGCTACTGACAGACTAGCCTGATTGAGTTTAACGCTTCAGCCCCAGGCAGGACGTCCACGCGATCTCTTTTGGGTTTGACCTCTCTTGATCCCCGTCCTAAGAGCGGAGGCTAGGGAGAGAGGGCTCTAAGCAGGGTATTAAGCTGCTAAAGCGTAGTTTTCGTCGTTTGCGACTATTTTTTTGCGGCTTTTTACGAGGCCAACCGCCCCTCGGCATGCTCCTAGGGCTTCGCAAATCCCGTCGAATCCAGAATCAGCCCCAAGTAACTTTGTGCAGTATACCAGAAGTTTACCTCGATAAGCCAGCGGCTTAACGATTGGCGTGCTTCATGATACGGGCTTTCGCCGTCTGCCATTCGCGATCTTTGATGTCATCGCGTTTGTCGTGCTCTTTCTTGCCTTTGGCTACGCCGATCTTGATCTTGCTCCAGGCATTTTTCCAATACAGGGACAAGGCCACCACGGTGTAACCGTCGCGGTTGACGCGGCCGAGCAGGGTGTCCAGCTCGCGTCGGTTCAGCAGCAGTTTACGGGTACGCGTCGGATCGCACACCACATGCGACGAAGCCACGTTGAGCGGGGTGATGGTGGCGCCAAACAGATAGGCTTCACCGTCACGGAACGTCACGTAGCTGTCGCTGAGGTTGGCTTTGCCGGCACGCAGCGATTTAACTTCCCACCCTTGCAGCGACAGGCCCGCCTCGAATTCTTCTTCAATGAAGTATTCGAAACGCGCGCGCTTGTTTTGGGCAATGGTGGCGGAACCGGGTTTGTGTGCTTTTTTCTTTGTCATAGTGCGTTCATTATACTGGATGCTTCAGCGAAAGAAATCCTTTCCCGTTCAGCACCTGCGCAATTTTTCGCATTTTTGGTGCCCTCATCCCGTAGCAGATTTTTTGTTTGCCGCCAGATAAATGATATTATCTGTACGTTTTATGTCTTACAGGAAATGATATGCCCCAGATCAGTCGGTCTGCATTAGTGCCGTTCAGCGCCGAGCAGATGTATCAGTTGGTTAACGATGTTCATTCTTATCCCGATTTTCTGCCAGGCTGCACTGGCAGCCGGGTGCTTAACGCTACCTCCAACGAGATGACCGCCGCGGTGGACGTCGCCAAGGCCGGTATCAGCAAGACCTTCACCACGCGCAATACGCTGCTGGATAACCAGAGCATCAATATGCAGCTGGTCGATGGCCCGTTCCGCAAGCTGATGGGCGGTTGGCAGTTCACACCGCTGAGCGAAGAGGCCTGCAAGGTGGAGCTGCACCTGGACTTCGAGTTCACCAACAAACTGATTGAGCTGGCGTTCGGCAAGGTGTTCAAAGAGCTGGCGGGCAGCATGGTGCAGGCATTCACCCAACGGGCGAAAGAGGTCTACAGTGTCTGACATCCAGGTCGAGGTGGTGTACGCCTTGCCGGAGCGGCAGTACCTGCGCAAGGTGAAGCTGGCCGAAGGCAGCAGCGTTGAGCAGGCGATCCAGGCTTCGGGCCTGCTGGAGCTGCGCCAGGATATCGATCTCAAGAGCAACAAAATCGGCATCTACAGCCGCCCGGCCAAGCTGGGCGATACGCTGAACGACGGCGACCGGGTAGAGATTTACCGGCCGCTGATCGCCGATCCGAAAGAGCTGCGCCGGCAACGGGCAGAAAAGGCAAAAAAATAAGGCGCTTATAGCGCCTTATTTTTTTATCTGAAACTGATTTTCTCTTCCGCGTTGCAGCCTGCGACTGTCATGAGGAACACCATGCCCCCTCATGGGCCGGAAGAGCGGGCGACGCCGATTACTTGGTCAGCGCCGGTTTGTTCTGGATATCGGTCAACACGCCTGCGCTGTCGAAGGTCAGCGTCAGCGTCTGCTGGGTGATGTCTTCATGGCCAGGCTGCTGGCGGAACACATAGAACCACGTTTGCGTTCCAAACGGATCTTGCAGCATTGGGGTGCCCAATGTGTAAGCGACCTGTTGTTGGGTCATCCCTTTCTGAATTTTCGCCACGTCGGTCGACGTCAGGTAGTTCCCCTGGTTGATGTCAGGACGATAAACCACCTTTTCAAAAGTAGAACAGCCTGCAGTCAGCATCACAAGAACTACAGCGGCGGCAGTCAGCGTTTTACAGCGCATAGTAATCACATTCCTTTAGGGCATAGGATGCCGATGATAATAGACCTTGCGGCAGTTGGAAACCTTTATACCCTTCATCTTTCACGTTGCGACGCATTGGCTTTCCTTTAGCACCTCAAGCGTTTGGCCTTTTTCAGGCTGTTGAGATGGCTTTGGATCACCGCCGCGCCGCACTTTAGATATTTCTCGGGCCAACAGCGTCACTGTCAGACCGCAGGAAAGTGAAAAAGTTGAGCTTTTTTATGCCGCCAGCAGTTCTTTGGCGTTCGCCAACGTATTGCGGGTGACTTCGCTGCCGCCGAGCAGGCGCGCCAGCTCCTGCAGCCGGGCGCGTTTATCCAGCGGCGCCATCCGGGTTTCGGTGACCGTGCCGTCGGTCTGCTTGCTGACGAACAGGTGCTGATGCCCGCATCCGGCCACCTGCGGCAGGTGAGTCACGCACATCACCTGGGTGGATTCGCCGAGCTGGCGCAGCAGACGGCCGACGATGGCGGCGGTCGGGCCGCTGATGCCCACGTCCACCTCATCGAAGATCAGCGCCGGGGTTTCCATCTTGCGGGCGGTGATCACCTGAATGGCCAGCGCGATGCGCGACAGCTCGCCGCCGGAGGCGACCTTCGCCAGCGGCTGCAGCGGCTGCCCCGGGTTGGTGGAGACGCAGAACTCGGTGCGGCTGGCCCCTTCGGCGCTCAGGTGCTGCGGTTCGAAGCGCACGTCGATGTTGAACTTGCCGTGCGGCATGGAGAGCGCCTGCATGCTGTCGGTGATGAGCGTGGTCAGCTCGGCGGCGTAGTGCAGGCGTTTCTGATGCAGTTGCTCCGCCAGCGCCAGCGCCTGCTGATGATGCAGGGTGACCGCCTCGTTCAGATGCTCATGGTCGCTTTCCTGCTGAGACAGCAGCTGCTGTTCATCCAGCAACTGCTGATGCAGCTGCGGCAGCTCTTCCGGCGCGACCTGGTGTTTACGCGCCAGGCTGATTTGGCGCGACAGGCGTTGCTCCAGCTCGTGCAGGCGATTGGGATCGAGATCCATGCGATCGGCGTAATGGCGCAGCTCGTCGCTGGCTTCGCTGATCTGGATAGAGGCCTCTTCCAGCATGTCCAGCAGGCCGCTGAGCTTATCGTCCAGCCCGGCCAGTTCAAGCAGCAGGTGTTTGGCGCTGTAAAGCTGGCTGAGCATGTTGTTCTCGTCGCTGTCGGCCAGCAGCTGCAACGCTTGCTGGCTGAGGGTCAGCAGCTGGCCGCTGTTGGCCAGGCGCTTGTACTCGGCGTCGGTCTGCTCGAACTCGCCGGCCTGCGGCGCGAATTCGTTCAGCTCTTTCAATTGGTATTGCAGCAGTTGCTTGCGCGCTTCGCGTTCGATGGACTGCTGCTGATGGTGCGCCAGTTCGCGGCAGCTCTGGTGCCAGCGCTGGTAGGCCTGGCTCATCGCCGCCAGCAGGGCGGGTTCGTCGGCGTAGGCGTCGAGCAGCGCTTTTTGGTGCTCCAGCTTGAGCAGCAGCTGATGGGCGTGTTGACCGTGGATTTGAATCAGGCGTTGCCCTAGCTCGCGCAGCTGCGACAGCGGCACGGCGGTGCCGTTGATAAAACCGCGCGAACGGCCGTCGGCGTTGATCACCCGCCGCAGCAGGCATTCGTTGCTGTCGTCCAGCTGGTTCTGCTCCAGCCATTCGCGCGCGGACGGGGTGTCCGCCAGCGAGAAGCGGGCGCAGATGTCGGCGCGGGCGGCTCCCAGGCGCACCACGTTGCCGTCGGCGCGGTTGCCGAGGCACAGCCCGAGCGCATCGATAGCGATGGATTTGCCGGCGCCGGTTTCACCGGTGATCGCCGTCATGCCCGGTTGAAAATCGATTTCCAACTCACGAACGATAGCAAAGTTGCTGATGGTTAATTGCGCCAGCATGGGAACCTTCCTGTGTATAAACACATAACTGTAGTTTCATACAGTATAAACTGGTTTTATATACAGTAAAGTGGCCGACGCAGATTTTAGAACAATTTTTTAGACCAGCCCAACTTGGTGCTTAACGTGTTGAAATAGCTGTAGTCCTTCGGGTGAATCAGGTTCAGATGGAAGTTGCTGCGGCGGATCAGCACTTCTTCGCCTTCCTGGATCGGCAGCGCGATCTGGCTGTCGCAGCTAATCTCCAGATCGCTGCCGATCTGCGAAAACTTCAAGCGGATGGTGCTGTCGCCGTTGATCACCAGCGGCCGGGCGGACAGGGTGTGCGGGAACATCGGCACCAGCGCGATCGCCTCCAGCGACGGGGTAAGGATCGGCCCGCCGGCGGAGAGCGAGTAGGCGGTGGAGCCGGTCGGGGTGGCGATGATCAGGCCGTCGGAGCGCTGCGAGAAGGCGAAACGATCGTCGATGTACACCTCGAATTCGATCATGTGCGCCACTTTGCCGGGGTGCAGCACCACCTCGTTGATGGCGGTGCTGATGCGGCACTGCTGGTGCTCTTTATGCACGATGGTTTCCAACAGGAAACGCTGTTCGTCGATGTACTCGCCTTCCAGCACGTCCGCCAGCTGCTGCAGAGCGTTGTCGGGATCGAGATCGGTGAGGAAGCCGAGGTTGCCGCGGTTGACTCCGATCACCTTGATGTCATAGCGCGCCAGCACGCGCGCGGCGCCGAGCATGTTGCCGTCGCCGCCGACCACCACTGCCAGGTCGGCCCGCTGGCCGATATCCGCCAGGCTGCCGGTCACGGCGTCTTTCAGCCCCAAATCATGGGCGATTTGGCGTTCGACCATCACCGAATAGCCGCGGGCGACCAGCCAGTGGAACAGCATCTCGTGGGTTGCCAGCGCTGAAGGGTGACGCGGGTGGCCAACAATGCCAATACAGGCGAATTTTTTATTCATTTGCTGTGATTTTCCTCACCGGGACCCGTTTATGCCCCACATTGTGACCGGTTGACTTGAAACCCCGGTTTTGATCCCCATAATAAGCCAAGTTGCGAGATTAATGCTAAAACGCGGAGATATTCATGAGTAGTAAAGAACAGAAGACGCCAAACGAGCAAGTCTCGGAAGAAATGGAACAACACGCTCATCACGAGGATACGCTGCCGGAAGCGGCGGAAGGCGTCGATCTGCGCGATGCGCGTATCGCCGAACTGGAAGCCCAACTGGCGGAAGCTCAGCAGCAAGAGCGCGACAGCCTGCTGCGCGCCAAAGCGGAAGCGGAAAACATCCGTCGCCGCGCCGAACTGGACGTCGAGAAAGCGCACAAGTTCGCCCTGGAGAAATTCTCCGGCGATCTGCTGCCGGTGATCGACAACCTGGAGCGCGCGCTGGATCTGGCGGATAAAAACAATCCGGAACTGGCCGCAATGATTGAAGGCATCGAGCTGACGCTGAAATCGCTGCTGGACGTGGTGCGCAAGTACGGCATCGAAATCGTCGGCGACGTCAACGTGCCGTTCAACCCGGAAGTGCATCAGGCGATGAGCATGATGGAATCCGCCGATCACCAGCCGAACCACGTGATGATGGTGATGCAGAAAGGCTATACGCTGAACGGCCGCCTGCTGCGCCCTGCGATGGTCGCGGTCTCCAAGGCCAAGGCGTAATCGCTCCGGCAACCGCATAAAGAAAGGCTCCCTGCGGGGAGCCTTTTTTG
>NZ_JBNIDE010000015.1:0-50553 GCF_059652115.1 Serratia sp. EC4
CTACCCCCCCGCCATCTGGGAGTATGCCACGCTACGATCTATGGTTAGGGATCTCAAAAATGGTCGATCCAATCTCCTAACCATGGACAGCCGTGACATCATTCAGGCCGCACGGCGGGCACTCGAACGGATCTTTATCGCTGGCCACCGCTATCACCGCTGCGGCGTGATGCTGGGCGATTTCACCAGCGAACGCGTGGCGCAGTTCGGCCTGTTTGACGACGTACCGCCGCGCAAAAACAGCGATCGGCTGATGCAGCTGATCGACAGCCTCAATCAGGACGGCCGGGCGCCGGTGTGGTTTGCCGGGCAGGGTATTCCCGATCGGGCCGATAGCTGGAAGATGAAACGACAGCGGCTGTCGCCGGCCTGGACCACGCGGCTGAACGATGTGCCTGTCGTGCGTCTGAAATAACGCTCTACTTCACCGTCAGCACACAAAACGGTGCTACTCTTAGCGAGTATCGACATTACTGAGGTCAGATCATGACACTTAACAGGAAGTTTTCCATCTTTATTGTAGCAATAGCCGTACTTATTCTTGGCGTGTTATTTTACCCGAAGAAAAAGTGCAGCGATTACACGCAGGAAGCTGTGATTGAGGCGATCAAGAGCGATTTCATCAACAATAGAATGGCACGTTGGACGGCAGACCCTGAATATTTGGGCACCCGAAAACCTGATATTCTGATAGACCGTAAGGAAGTATCGGTATCGGATGTCTACCAGATTCCCTTTACCGCCAGGGGTCCCGCTCACGAGAAAAAATATTTTGCCATTTACGCCTGCAAAAACGGCAGCATTGAGTATTCCACCAATGAGGGCGGCTAACCGCCCCCATCGAGACTTAACGGAACCCGTTGCCCTGAACGGCAATTTCACCGGGAAGGGCGATCTGATACTCAGTCCCCTTCATTTTATTAAGGACGACTGTTGACGCTTCAGCGATTGGCCCACGGTAATTACTCGGGTTTGCATCGTAAGTATCATTATATCCGCGCACAACCCCGTTATAATTCCAGGCTCCGCTGGTTTCAATTGTTAATGTACCTTCTGTCTTAAGCGTCACGTTCCCGAGATAAGCGGCAGGGATAATACCATCAAGCATCGTGTCTCTATTAAAGCGCTCCGAAATATTGAATGTTCCAACAGCACCGCTATTCACAATTTTCATTACGGGATCGATCTGATTTGGTTGAATGCGGAACCCTACATCCTGCATGTTGACGAATCTTTCACGTCCATTCCCCCATAGATAATGCGCCCAGGCAGTAATAGGTGTGGTTACATCGCCGGTTAGCTGACTGGATGCGTTTTTTACATAATCAAACTCACCTAATGGATGATTATTATACGCTGCCCATACACCTGCTTCACGATTATTTAAAAGGTGATTATCAGCCGCACACATATTCCTGATATTGTTTAATACGACCTGCATCGTCAGTGGGTCATTAAGATCATGCTCATTCATGTACTTTACAAGAAAATTAGCATAATCGACGCAGAATTTAGGGGTGCTAAAATAAGGCATAACAACCTGAATTAATACCTGCTGATTAGTCACTGTGGGGGTGCTTGGAACAAACAAAATTCCACCACCATAACCAGCAGCAGGGGCTGGAGGAGTCGTTGTTACTGTGATTGTATCGCTCATGGTTAATTCCTCTTTTGATTAAACAAGGTGCGTAACTGTATGCACAACCAGTAATTTATCCTGTCGATACCGTTATAGCGATTGAGCCGTGTTGTGCCCTTGCTCTCACAACAGCAGTGGGGTATGCGCGTTAGCGCATGGAGGCGACAGCTGAGCGGCAAGAGAACGCCATCAGGTCAGGGTCGCCGGTAGCGCGGCGAAGCCGCCCTGCTTTGATAGATTTCACCTATCCCATCCCTTGCCCTGTAAGACTAGTACTGCTAAACGCGACGTTAATCGTTGTGTGCGCGGTCGGAGTGGCCATGGCAAGGCGTAGCCGCCGCCGGGGCGTATCTCCGCGTTGGCGGGCCATAAGGGCCGCCTACGGGCGTGTACGATAGAACTTACAGCGATGCTACTCAAAGCGACTCAACTCCTAGTTACAACATCCATCATTTAAAGCGACACTGTTCCGGCCCTTTGGGCCGGGGCGGGGCCGCTTTTCAGCGGTGGTGAGAGGGTTTGTAGGGCTGAGGTTGGTGAGTTTGATTTGCTGATAATTTTCTTCGGTTTAGGCTTAGGGACAGGGTTTTTCGTCTGCAGCTGTTGCTGCAGGAGCTACTTCAGGTTTTGCCGAGTAAGATGGGGATGTTAAGGGTGATGTTGATTTTTGCCCGAGCGAAGTGAGGGAGGCACTCAACAGCAACGGCCCAAGCCGATGCGTTGAGTTACTCCCTTTTTAAAGGGCTTAGTTTGTTCAGAAACAACCTTCGAAATTAAGCATATTACTGAGTACTTTTTCGAAGTTAATGCAGATTACGAAGTTAATGTCGAAATTAAAGGGTTATTCCTCGTCGATCGCTATTGTCTGCGTCTCCGATCGACGCCGGCGGTCGCGAAAATCATGCCGGCATCTGCCGAAACAGGCCGGATCAATGGCCAACCAGGCATCAGCGGCGGGAAACAGGCAGCACAAAATCCCCGCGGGTAAGGCAGGGTAAAGCAAGCTATGTTCGGAAAATTAGGTTGGAATGGCGCCAGCACGCTCCAGCAGCAACCGGTAGAAAGCCTCCGGATCACTGTTCAGCAGTCCAGGCTGTTCACGTTTGAGCGTATTCTCCAGCTGCATCGCCTTCAGCGGCGAGCTGCCCATTGTCCACTGCACCCAGGCCTGATAAAAACCGTTCTGCTTCTGGCGACGGGCGGCGGCCAGCTTTTTGATGCCGGCGGCGGTGTCATCCAGCAGCGTATCCAGCCGCTGCGTGTCCTGTTGCCGCCTGGCCAGTTCGTTGTCAATCACCAGCTCCGCGTTGCGCTTGATGTTTTGCAGATCGGGACTCACCACCCAGCGGCGGATTTTTTTCAGCCGGTTTTTCAGCGAGTGCTTGCGCTCAATGTCGATCCCCAAATGCGCAATGCGCACTAGGTGACGCTCGTATTTCTTGCGCAGGCTTTCCGTCAGTCCGTTTTTGATGGCCCACAGCCGGTACTGGTTCAGCCATTGGCGAATTTCGTCCACCTGGATGCCGCGGCTGGTGAAGAAGTTCTCTGTCAGCCAGATACGCAGTGGTTTGTTCTGGCCGGTATCGGTATCCTGCCCGCGCGACACGATGAGATAGTCCAACTGCTCGAGCACCGACAGCGCGTGCAACGCCACATCATAGGCTTTGCGGCCGCTTTCGTAGACGTGCAGTACCCCCATGGCCTTGGCCACGTCTTCAAACGGCAGCATGATCTCAAATGGGTAGTCGCTGTCCGGGTTATAGTCGCAGTTGGCGCCCAGCACGAGGGAAAGCACTGTCAGCGCCTCACGGCTCTCCGACCGCGCGGCAATACGCATCGGTTTGGGACGGTAGTCGGGGTTGTTTCGCTGTGTGTATGGGATGTAGCCCTGCCGGCGCAGCTCGATCAGATCATCATTACGCCGCCAGTCGTGACTGCTCATGCGAGCAACTACTTTGCTTGCCATGCCCTTCGGCACCCGGCAGCACAGATTGGGCGTATAGCGACGATGAATTTTTTGTTGCCCACGCCGAAGCGCATTAGCCTCGCCACGCCGGGAGCCACGGGATTCATTGATGTGGTGCTCAACATTCGCAAATTGGCTATTCAAGTAGCCCTGCGCTTATGTTGCGCCGAAGGAGTTGACCTTTAAAAGGCATAAAACTATACTCCCTGCATAGAGCAACAGCTTCTATACAGTTTTAGTTAGGGCCCCGATTCTCTTCTCGTTCCGCCAAGATTGAGGAAGATTATCGGGGTTTTTGCTTTCTAGTGTTCCGGCAACAGCTCCCGGAACCACTTCCCTGCCACCTTGCGGCGTGGCCAACCAAAAATTCTGCTAAACGATCAGTAATCTAGCACTCACTGCTACAACGATCAAGAATGTGATGTCGTTGCATTTTAAATGTGTCGTGTTGACTCCATCTCAATCAAGCGCTCAATCATTTCTGCCTGTGTAATGCCTTCTCGTTCACACATGCTTTGAAGTTGATGTTTGAGTGAGTCTCTAACAAAAACACGGACTTCTTTGTGTGTGCTTTTCTTCCGTTCCAGAGAGATTTGCTGCCGTTCAGCGGCGCTCAACGGACTCCCCTTACGATAGGAACGTTTCGTTCTCGATGAGGAAGTTACTACGCTTGCGGCTTGTGTCATTTCAGCCTCCCCAAGGATCTAAAAAGGATCATTTAGCAGAGACTACTACAAAAACCTTGGCTTAGCAGCTTCAAAGCGATCTTTTCTGTCCAGAACATATGATATTGGCGGATATTGCCCTACATACTGAGCTCTGCATCATCGATTTTTTTACCGTCTTATCGAACCAACCAGGCGAGCAACGCCAGCAACAACAAGTGCCCTACATAGCCGTACAAGAAAAACCCCCGCGGCAACAGTCGCCGTTGATTGAACGGCGTCGCCAGAGGCAGCGTCCCCAGGATGAGCACTGCCGGCAGCAGCAGGCCGGCCAGCATCATCGTGCCGCCCAGCTCGGCATTGAGCATCAGCACCAAGAGCGGCCAGGCCACGATCGCCAGACCGCGCACCGGCCAGACGGCCGTCACGTACCCCGGCAGGGAAACGCACAGCCCATAACTGGCCAACAGCAACAGAACGCCGGCAGTACCGTAACTGCCGTCTGTGGCGCCATACGCCCACCACAGCGCCAGCAAAACGCCGCCGGCCAATACCGGGTTAGGTGCGCCCTTGCGCATCGGCAACGACGCCACGGCCAGCGCCTGTGTCACGGCAGCGAACAGGAACAAAATATTCGGATCGGTAAATGCCAGCCCGTCATGACGCATCACCAGCCAATAGCCCGGCTGCGCAACCACAGCCCATATCCACAGCCGAGTCGCCTGCGTCTGCCGGACAGGCCGCGACGCCAGGTTGTACCCCCACAACAAGGCGAACAGCGGAAATGCTCCCCGCCCCAGCAGCAGCAGAACCGGCTCATTTAGCCCCAGCGCGCGGTTGGCGTGATCGACAACCATCAACACCAATGCCAAAAATTTCAGTACGTCCTGCTGCAGGGGGGTGAAGCGCACCACCTCGCGCACCTGCTGCAGTTTTCCGCTGTGCGGATCAAACATCGCCATCCGATTTCCTTTCTCAATAAGTCGACTGCCAGTCCTGGCCCTGCGCCCAGCGGGATTGCCAGTGCGCCAGGTACTGTTTGGCCACCTCCGGCATGTCGCGCAGCACCACCACATTTTCTGAGTTGGCGCGGTGTGCCGATCGGCTGAAATTAAAGCTTCCCGTTTCGGTCGTCACGCCATCCACGACGATCACCTTGTCGTGCAAAATTTTATAGCTGTTCACCGTCCTGACGTTCACGCCGGCGTTGGCCAGCAGGTTCATTGCTGCCCGGCCGGCGCCGCTCTGGTTGGCCTGCGCATCGACCACCACCCAGACAGCCACCCCGCGCCACCTCCGGCGAAGTAAAGGCGTACCCCATCAGGCGAATATCGCGCTGCGCCTCCCCGATAACGCTCAGTACCAGCTGCTGCGCCGACCCTTCCGGCGAAAACCCCACCTGTACCGCCGGCACCGCCAACAGGGGCGATGCCGGCAGCCAGCCGCTGAGCACCAGGGCGGCAACGCCAAACACCCGAGCGGGGAGTCGCGGTGCCTTATTCATGCGGGGCCGCCCTGTTCAGCCGCGCCTGCAGGTGCTTCATGCCCATGTAGACCAACAGCGGCAACGGGATGAGCGCATTGCGCCAATACAGCGGCAGGTCGCTCAGAGTGTCCCACTGCACATATCCCCAGAGCATCACGGCCCCGGACAGCAAGACCGCAGTGGTTAACAAGACGCCCTGCGTCGTTGATACGTTTTGAGTTGTGTTCATCCGTTCTTCCTTTAGGTAATGCCGTGCGGGACAGGGGCTCGTCACCTGTCTCGCACGGCGTTGGACAAGCGCAGCGCGTCAGTCGCCGCCCAGGGTTTTCTCTTTGTTCAGTTCCCGCTCCGCATGGGTATCCCGCACCAGGTTCTGTTCATCCTGCTGCAGCCGGCTGCGTGTCGATACCGGCTCGCGCGCCACCTGGCGGACAGCGGCATCGACCCGCTGTGCCGCATCCTGCCCCATCACCTCCCGCATGACCGCCTCCGGCAGACGCGCTTTCACGTCCTCGGCGCGCAGTTCGCCACGCGCGAACAACGCACGCAGCTGCTCATCGTTAAGCCCAGCCAGCAGCTGCGGGTCAGGGGCGTTCGGTTCACGGCCCAGTTTTTCGGCCTGCGTCTGCAGTTCACGCTGCAGGCGTTCTTCCGGGCTCTCCGGCAATGTGATGGCACTGTCGGACGCGCCGCTCTCCCGTGCAGTGGCCTTGAGCGTCTCATCGTTCACCCACACCCTGCCGCCGGTCATCGCCTGGGGGTTGAACGGCACGTCGTCACCCTGCAGGCGTACCACCACGCCACTGTCGGGATAGCGTGCCGCCAGCCGGATACCGTCCTGCATCGTCCCGGCCAGCCTGGTCTCGTTGTTGCGGCTCCCCTGCAGCGCCACGAACTGCGCGCTGTCACTGCCGAGCACCCGCCCTTGCGTCGGCAGTCCCCCGACGCTTTTCCCCTGGGTGTTCGCCAGAGGCGCCAGCCAGGCGCCGGCCGCTTTGCCGTTGGCGTCATACATCGGCAGCATGGCGTGCGGTTGGGGGTATTTCTTGCCCGGCGACACATAGTGCGCCAGCGTGTCGCCGGTAAGTTGGCTACCGCGCAGCACCGCGCGTCCCAGCGCGTTTTCGGATAACGAGCTCGCTTTGCCGTAGAGATTGGCGGCCGCTTTCTGGCTGCCCGGCGCCATCCCCAGCACCGCATCATGGGCCGTGGTGCGCGCCTTCGCCTTACCGATGGCATTCAGCCACCCGGCTTCGTTGTCGGTGTACACCTGCACGTGCTCCTTGGCGCGCGAGAGCGCCACATAGGCCGACGCCCGGTTGACCAGCGGCTCACGTCCGCCCTCCACCCCCTCGAGCGTGATGGCAAAACGTTCGCTGGCACCCTGGGCACCGTGGGCGGTGATGGCATAGGCCAAATCGACGTGCCGGTCTTGTTGCTGCTCGCGGGGATTGACGGTACGGGTTTGCTGCCCATCGGAAAGCGTGACCATGTCACCTTTTATCGCTTCGACCGTCCAGACGCTGTTGGCCACATGCCCGCGCTCGACGTCCGATTTCGAGAAGCGCATGCGGTCGCCCACGCTCACCTCGATGGTGCGCGGGTTGTACAGCGTGACGCCTTCGCGCACCGCACTGGCCGGGGAAAACTGCCGGGTATTGCCCTCGCTGTCCTGCAGGCTGACGGTACGGGACTGACTGTCGATGTGGGCCATCCGGTAGTAGGTGTTATCCAGCAGGACGACGGCGTCCCGGTGACGCGCCCAGGTGTCCAGCTTGCGCAGCTCGCCGTCACGGATATTGGCGGTCTCAAGGATGGGCAGACTGACGGCTTCCCCCTTCAGCTCGCCCGCCGCTTTACGTTCCTGGTGAATGCCGGCATTGATGATGTGCCGGTCGGCATTAAGGTGAGTGATGATCAGCGTATCGCGCCGGGCCGCCTCGGTGCGTCCCAGGTAATCGCTGACAATCGCGGCATGAATGTCATCCGGCCCCTTGGCAGGGTATTCAACGACCGACTGCGCCGGCACCCAGGCATCGGCTTGTCGGGGCACGTTGGCCGGCGCCACGGTGCGCACCACGTCCAACGCGCCGGGCACATCGTTTTCAATCATCTTGTACACCGCCGGCTTCAGCTCGGGGGTCTGCCGCACAATCTCTTTCATGACCGCCATGTCGATTGCGCTGCGCCCCTGCGCCAGCCGGAACGGCGCGCCCGGCGCAATCGCTTCCAGCTGAGCCTCGTCACCGCTCATCACCGCGCGGCCGTTGCCCTCGGCAATCAGCGCGTAGGCGCGCGCCATGTCGCTGTTGCCCACCATCGAACTCTCATCCACCACAAACAGCGTGTTGCGGTAGTCCGGTTTCTCGCCGCTGGCAACCTTCAGCCCCTCATCGTGCAGGAACGACGCCAGCGTTTGGGCATCGACGCCGGCCGCCTGCATTTCACCCACCGCACGGTGCGTCGGCGCCAGCCCGACCACGCGGGGCCGCTCGCTTTCAGGCAACTGCTCTATCCCGGCGAGTACCGCCTTGAACTGGGTGGTTTTCCCCACACCGGCATAGCCCTGGATGGCCACAAATCGGTCGGTCGTACCGAGAATGAGGTCAACACTCTCTTTCTGCCCCTGCGTAAGCGAGCTTTGACTCGATGCCAGTTGATTTCTCGCCGACTCACTCATCAGCGCCGGCATACTGTCTTTGCCGTCGGCGATCAGACGAATAATGCTTTTCTCCGCCTCGAAGCTGGCGCGCGAGACCAGCAAGTCCGCCCCGACGCCGGGTGCAACATCCACTTTCAGTAGCTCCCCGCGTTTGACCTGCGCCTCGATTTCCGTCTGGATGGCCTCCATCGACACGCCTTTGGCCGCAAAATCGAGACTGCCGGCGAACAGTTTGGCCTGACCAAACGCAACATTATCCCCTTCCAGCGTCGGAACGGCCAAATGAATGGCCTGCTGCGCCGGAGTAAACAGCCCCGATTTTTGCCCGGCGATCGCGGCATCAAGCGCCTCCTCCCCGGCCAGTTGTTTGAGCTGCTCGCCTGCCAGGCGGTACGCCGGATGCTGGGCGACTTTCTCCTGCGTCTTGCGCGCATCGAGCGCTGAATAGAGGGTGATATGCCCGCCACTGCGGGCGATGCCACTCAACGTGGCGCTGTTAAGCTCGTTTTTCTTCACCGCGGCATAGACCGCCGCCGTACTGCTCACCGATGCGCCGAGGCTTTCCACATACGCCGGCGCCACCTTGACGGCGCTGAAAACATCGCTGCCGACCGCAAGCGCTCGGTCCGCCGGCTTCTGCGTCGCATCCGGCTCGCCGGCCACGCGCACCTGCAGCTCGCTGGCGCCGGCACGAACAACCGTCAGCGCCGTGCCTGCCTTCAGCGCATCCTTTCCCCGTCCTTCCTGGCCCAGCACCCGCAGGCGTTCGCCGTCGGCCACCGTCATCGTGCCGGCCCGGAACAACGACCAGTCCTTGTCCACGGCTTTGACGGCAAGCGTGTGCTTTCCACCCTCGGCGTTACGCAACACCAGGTTGCGCGTTTGCGCACCGACCCGGTCGATAACGAACCGCTCGCGCTGCCGGCTCTCCGCATCCCAGCGCTCCATCACCATGCCTTCCCGGTAGGTATCGATGGCACCCCGATTTTTACTGTCCAGCCACACCGGTGTCAGCGTGGCCACATGGGTCTCTTCCCGTCCCAGCAGCCCGGTATCTTTCAGCTCGTCACGGATCATGGCCGTCAACATCCGCTGGTCGGCCGGGCCGTTTACCTGCGCGACCGCCGACCGGTCTTCAGCCAATGCCTGCACCACGCCTTTGGCCAACTGACCGAAGCGCTGGGCCTTGTCCGGCTCGCTTACCACCTCCGCCGGCACAGTCTGACGGCCACTGAACTGATAGCGAGGTACACCGGCCTCCTTCATGACGTCAAGCGCATTGCCCGTCCCCTTGCGCTTTTCGGTATCCATCAGCACCAGCTGCACGTTGTTACGCACGGCGCCATCCAGCAGCGCTACGGTCTCCTTGAGCGTCAGTTTCTCCGCCTGATCAACGACCAGCGTGCTGTTCGGCGCAAACAGCGCCTCGCTGCCGAGCGCGGCGCGCGTTACCACGCGGCCTTCATCGAGATGGACGCTTTGCTGCAGATACTGCTGTGACTGCCGGTCAACGGTCAGCACGGTGGCGTCGCGGCCCTGCTCACGCGCCAGCTCCACCACTTCCGCCACGCGGGAACGGTTTACCGATGCCCCCCCAATGCCCGACAACACCGCCATCGCCGGCGCATGCTGCGCCAACTGCTGCACGCCATCGCTGTAGGTTGGTATGCTGCCGGTGCGCGGGTCAGCCTTTGGCGCGCCTATCACCACCGCGCTCTCGTCAAGGTGCGTGCGGCTCAACTGCGCCACGCTCAGTTCATCGAGCAGATGAATATCGGAGGTAAAGACGCCCTTCTCCTTGTCGAGCGGGATAAGCTGCTCGCGCTCGATGGCGCGGTCAATACCGTCACGCACCGCGTCCAGCATGCCCGGCTCCCCGGAGAGGTAGCTGATGGCCTTGTTGGCCACCTGGTTGTGCGTAAAGTTGACCTGCCGGTCAGAGAGCGCTGAAATGGCCTGTCCCACAGCCTGGTCGACAAGCGCGTCGCCTCCCGCTTCCAGCGGTGTCGGAGACTGCGTCACCATCGTGCGAGACTGCGCCTCCGCCAGATAGGCTTTGGCATCAAAGCCGGCGGACTTCATTTCCTGCAGCCATTCGACCGCCAGGGCGGCCGGGTCGCTGGCGACCTTGGCCTTGCGGGTATCGAGGGTTGCCATATCCCGTGACTTGAGCGAAGCATCAGGGCCGGCGGCAGCGTCGATGGCGTGGTTGCGTTTGGAAAACACGTCAATCACGTTCTCCATACCTTTAAACTCCCACATGCCGTGCGGGCCGACGTTCTCGGTTTGATACCCCATGGCTTCCGTATCCTGGCGCAGCACATGGCGGTATATCTGGCCGAAGGCCACCTGATTCGCATACACACTCTCGATAAACCCGGTTTTGCCGACCGTATCGGAGGACAGCGTCTGCCATTTCCCGTCATGCTGCGTGACGTTGGCCACCACTGCATGCGTGTGCATCTGTGGGTCAAGGTCGCGTGAGGTATCGTGGTTAAACAGCGCCGCCACCAGGTTGCCGGTCAGCCTGGTCTCGGAGACACCCTCGCTCATGCTGCGGGTTGAGGCCAGTTTCTCCACCTCCCGCACCGCGACTTCTACCGCGTGGTTATGCGCGGCAATAAGGCGTTTATCGCCGCCCAACATCGCCATGATGGAGACACTTTTGGGCGCCGAAAACGTCAGGTCATAGCCGGGACGGTGTTTATTCTCACCACCAACCATGCGGGTCAGGTCACTGCCGTCCGGCAATTTACCTTCCAGCACAGCCACGAAATCTTTGACGTCCACCTTGCCAGTTAAACCCAACGCTTCTGCGCCCTGACCTACCCAGCGTTCGTCCATACTCCCCAGCACGTAATAGTTGTCCTGATGGGTGTAGTAGTCGCCGGCTTTACCGGCGGGTCCGACCTGGCCAATGCTCATCATCAGAATTCATCTCCCGGTTCGCTGTCCCCATGATGAACTTCAGCCAGCTCGCGCCGATGCCTGTCGATATTGATGTTGGTCTCTTCCCGGCGCTGCATGGCTTGCTGCCCCATATCCTGCTGCTGCGCCTGCCAGGCTTCATATTGTGCGATGTCCACAACTTCGCCGTCGCCACTGATCCCCGGCGGCAACTGCTCGGCCTCTTCCACTCTGGGCTTGAGTTCTTGTTCCGTACCGCCGCCTGACGTGGCGGCCCCCGTCGTGTTGGCCGCAGTCGATATCGCCGGTTTGTCGCTGTCAACTTGCCCGGTTACAGGCTTCTGATCGCCTTTGTCCGTTATCCTGGCGGTCCCCGGCGCTGTCACGGTCTGAAGGCTCTCTTCCAGCGGCGCGAAGAGCGCACTAACATTGCCGAGCACCAGTTCACGTCCATCCAGCGCTGTCTCCAGACGGTTATCTGCCTCCAGGTCGAGCTTACGCTCGATAAATGGTGGGGCCTTCTGGTTGCGCTTTTGGAACTTGAGGGTCATTTTTATCGCTGGATAGGGGCCAGGAAGCGTGATGTAACAGCACAGATCGGGCAGTGACTGAATATCGCTGTAGCTCACCAACCCTTCGCGCTCTTTGTCCTTACCCAACGACACCCCGTCTCTGACCGGGTCTGCACCGTAGGAGTATTGTTCGGAGGCTTTTTTCTGCTCCTTCTCGCCGATTTCACCGGCGGCGAACTCTGCGGTTTCCTTATCGGGGGAGCGGAAGAAGAATCGGGTGTTGAGAACCTGAATCAGGGAAGCGGCCGACTTGACGCCATAAATGTCCTGCAGCTGGGCATACGACTGGATACCCAGCACGAAACATCCGCCAAACTTGCGTGTCACCGGGATAAGTGAGACCAGATCCGGCAGCTTATGCAGCGTCGGCAGTTCGTCAGCAAAAATCCACACCCGGCGGTTAAGGTTGACGCCCATCGAGAGCAAACTGTGTGAAGCCACCGACAACCACATGGAGATCAGCGGCTTGAGGGATTTGTGGCTGTCATCGTTGGAGGTCAGGAACAGCCAGCCGTTTTTGCCGCCGTCCTGCACGCCGCGCATCCAGTCGCGGATAGTGAACGTGTCACCCAACGACTCGATGCCCTGCAGGTAGCGGATCGATTTGGCGTAGTTGGTCAGCACCGAACGGATGGAGATGGCGGTCTTCTCGATTTTACCGTCCACCAGGTTCGACGCCGGCGTGCCTTCCAGATAGGCGCGCAGACGCGGCAGGTCGATAGACAGCAGCGTATTGAGCAGCTTGGCGTAGCTGCGATCCGGATCGTTACGCATACGGTTGGCCGCTTCCGCAAAGATGGTGCGGGCGGAACCCTGCCAGAACGGATCTTCGCTGCCGCTCATCGGAATAAGAATATCGGCGACGTTCTCAAAGTCCTGCAGCGTCAGGCATTCCGACCACAGATCCCAGGACACGCAGCGCCCATCGAGCGGGTTGAGTACCTTGTCGATTTTGGGGTCATAGTAGTCCTTGATGAAATCACAGGATTTGTCGTACACCACCACCATGTCGCCGCGCGCCCGCGCATAGTCCATCAGCTTGCGCATGGTGACCGATTTACCGGTCCCCACGCTGCCCTGTAGCAGGATATTCTTGATTTCCGAGTCTTTGACCAGCGGCAACGCGTCGATATGGATATCCGACGCCCGGTTGTCGCGCCGGAGCATTTTGGCGACGTCGACAGGCTTGTCGGTCAGTGTGCGGCCCCCGGTGACTTCGTCCTGGCTTTGCTGCTTGCCCTGACGTCCCAACACCCAAATGGTGACGATACCGCCCACCACACAAGCCGCCACGCCCACGCCGGCGGCAAACACGGCCTCACGCCAGACCAGTTGCCCGCAATAGACGACATAGCGGTCGGCCAAGACCTGACTGGCGGTGTAGACCAGCTGCTTGCCGTAGTAGTCGAGGTGATAAACCGACTCGGAAGGCGTAATGCTGGGCCAGCTGTCGAGCATTCGTACCCACCAGTAAATCAGGCCGTTGGTGAGGTTCTGCATCGAAATGCGCCACAGTAGGACGTTGACCGCCACGATAAGAAAGGCGATAAACAGGCCGTAGAAGATCAGGTTACCAATCTGGGCAAACATCCGCAGACGCATAAAGGCGATCTGCCCGCCCTGCGTCATGTCCTTAGCGTTAAAGCTCATCAACGCCTCCCTTCGCCGCGTCCAGAATGCAGGCTTCCCGCTCGCTGTAGGTCAACCGACTGAGTGCCAGCAGGGCGCCACGCATCACATGCGAGGGGTTGTAGAAGGGATTCTCAGCCACCATGCGCTGCAGACGCCCCAATGCGCCGTCATCCAGCCGCAGGGTGGTGGCATGGTTCTTGTTGTGCGCTTTAGCCACCGTTACTCCCCTCCCTGTTTACGGGATTTAAGGAGTTCCAGCACCGAAGTAAAGGCGGATAGACGGTAGCGGCCGATGTCGGCAGAAAAGATAAAAGCCAATATACAAAAAGAAAAAACCGTGGGAAAAAGGTATTGCAAAGCACCCGCCTTGCTATTTTCTGACACCAGTCCGGCCAGCACATTTATTACAATAAAAACAGAAAGATATATCACAATTTTATTGTTGATCATTGCAACTATCTTCGAACTTTTTCGAAATGACTCTGGCAACGACAAATAAAGGCTGCGAACATTAAAAATAGCGATACTGATAATAAATCCAAAAAATACCCCAAACCCCATTGCTATTAAAGTACCTTCACTTGGTGTAGTGAAAAAGCCAAAAGTGAACGCCGGCCAAACAGCTAACCACAGTACAAAAGCGAATCCTGGCCAAGCACAGGCCCAAAAATCGGGGATTCTTATATCACCGCTGTCTACAATTGATTTCAAAATCTCAGTTTCTTCTTTCACTGTTTTGTGTGTAATAGTCATTTTCCACCCCGTTCTTTATTAAATTTTTCTTGCATATCGATTGCGCGCTTCGTTAATTCATCTTGCGATTTAGCCCCAGGCGCAGCACCTTGGCGTTGTTTCTCATCTGCATATGCTTTGTTCTGTGTATCACGAGCAGAAGTATGATTTGTCTCAAGCGCCCCCCTTTGATTACTGATCTGCTGCTGTTGCGACGTGATCTGGCCTTGCGTCTCCCGCTGCTGGGTATGATTATTTTCAATCATCCCCTTAACCTGATCGCCTACATCACTTTTGATCCCCGCCGCTGCGGTTCGCTCGTCTACCGCACTTTGATGGCGTTGATGGTCGCTGGTGATGTCGCCGGCACTACCACCGCCCCCTGTAGAACCCATCGACGCCCCCAGCCCCTCGCGATTGACCTGATATTGTGCGTTCACCTGCGGCGCCACCTGGTCACGTACAAACTCGCGGGCCAGTTGCTGACGCGCAGACACTGCCTCAGATGAATGCCCGGTCAAAATATTTCCGGCCTCATCAGGTGACCGCTGCATCACATACTGCGCAAACTGCTGACTCAGGTTCTCACGCATATCGGCGCTGAGACTTTCGGTACGGGAAGCTTGCTCGGACAGTTCATGGCTGCGGGTGTGCGCGCTGCTGTACTGCTCGTAACTGCTCTTGGCCCCGGACAATGATGCCGACAGCTGATCGACACGCGAGTCCGCGTTGTTGTCGGTATGGCCCCCGGACTGGCTGGTGCGCTGACTGGTCAGATAATCCATCCCCTCCTTAAAGTCAGCAGCAGCCTGAGCGCTCTGATCGTGACGTGCATCCTGGCTGCCACGCGTGCCGCTACTGGCTGAGTGTGAATCGGTGTCAGAACCCCTGATACCTGCGTTTAATCCAGCATAACCTTCTATCGTTGCACCATTACCAAAGACTCTCACGCCGGCAGAACCTCGAGTGCCAATCCTTGATTCAAAACCTGCGGTAGCATCGACAGATTTGGCAGCCAATTCCTGCGTCGCCTGTTCATGGCTGATATTGTTGGCCTTGGCATAGCTGTCCACCGCGCTGGCCATCTTGTGGGCGGCGATACTGGACTGGCTGTTCTGCGCCGTATCGGCGCCACTGGTCATCGTGTCGCTGCTGCCACGCTGACCGGTGAACTGCGACAGTTGCGTCCAGGCGCTGCTGATATTGCTGTTGAAGCCGTGCATCGCCGTTTCTGCCTGGCTCTCCGCTTCACGCGCCATCTGCTGCTGCGCCGTCGAGATTTGACGTGTCACGCCAATATCTACCGGAATGCGCGACGTCGAGCCGGTGGCATCGAACACCTGGCTGCCGTCGGCGGTCCGGGTCTGGCTGCCGCCGGTGCCCAGCTGTTTGGTCATCTGCCCGGTGCGCACCACGCTGTTGGTATCCCAGGTGCTGCCGGTGACGTTATCCGACTGCATGTTATTGAAGCTGTAGTTGGCGTCCGTCGTGGTGCTCGCTGCCGCACTGCTGGCGCCGGCCGCCGCGTTGTTGAACGAGTGGCCGATGCTGTTCAGTGCGTTGCCCAGACCAATGGCGATATACCAGGAGATGAACGGGATAAACATCGAGATATAGCCGGCCGTGGTGGCGATGTCTGAGTAGTTCAGCTGCACCACCGACAGGTTGGCCAGCACCACCGGGCTGCCCATCTTGCGGGCGTAGAAGGTCATGGCACTGTTGAGGATGGCGTACAGCAGCGGCCAACTCATCAGCCACAGCCAGGCGAACACGTAGCCCTTGAATACCTGCCAACCCTGATTAACCAGCCCCACAAGGATGATCATTGGGAATACGCCCATCATGATCCCCATCATCACCACATGCAGGGTCGGTAACATGCGCATCGCCACCTGGCCCATGGTGGCCTGCGACAGCCGCTGTTTCTCCAGCGCCGAGGTGGTAGCGATATTGAGCATGCCGGCGGTGTCGTTACTGCGCGAGGCGTAGCTGAGTATTCCGCTGCGCAGGCCGTTCATCACCACATTTTGCTTGATGATGTCGGAGGCCGAGTTCTTGTTCTGGTAAAAATATTGGTAGCTGTTGCCGAGCAGTTGGCCGAACAGCAGGTCGGCATCCGGTTTTCCGCCGAACAGCTGACGGGCATAGTAATGCCAGGTCGGGCTGCCGGTCTGCCCTTCCAGACCCAGCATGTTCTTGAGCGGCGCAGCCGCCTGCTCGCAGGTCATGAACTTGCCGTCCTTGCCGAACAGGCCGCGCAGCGGGCTCGGCTTACTGAAGATGAGCGTGTACGGGTCAGCCGAGTTCATCAGCTCGTTCAGGCTGTATTTGCGGTTTAGCAGGATGTCGCCAATCACGCAGTTCTGCACATAATCGGCAAACAGGTCGGTCAGCTCCGGGTTTTGCGCGGTAAAGTCGGTGCTGCGCGCCATTAAAGAAGAGCCGAACAGCATGCCGGTTTGACTGTAGGTCGCCACATCCGGCTGACTGAATACCACCTCATAGCCTCGCACCATTAGCATGCCGAACTGGGTAAACAGCGATGCCGGCAGGGTGATGCCCAGCGGCACATTATCGACGACATAGACGTCCCGCGGGTTGGTGATATCGACGACCTGCACCCGCGGTCCACTGCTCACTACTATGGCAACGCCTATCAACACAAAAATCCAGGTTAGGATATGCATGATGTCGTGCGTGCGTATCCACTGCACCATCAGGACATAGAGGCCGGCCAGTGTGCCCACATGACGTATGTAGTACCAGCTGTCGGAATGCAGGAACGCCGCTACCGCATTGAGGGTCTCGCGCATCCAGTCACCGCCGCCGATAACGTAGATTTCTGCTGCCATTATTGACCTCCCCCGAAACGATAATTGTCCTGATAACGCGTCAGCATGCGTGCCGACACCTGCTGGCGCATGTAACGCATCTGCTGGTCAACAACCAGCAGCGCATCGGTCTGCACCTGCACCCGGGACTGCAGCGAGGCCAGCAGCTGGTTGGCCTGAGTGAAGTTGCTGTTGATTTGCTCCATCGTCGCCTCCGGGTAGTTGCCCACCGCCAGCATGGCGCGGGCGCCGCTCATCAGCTCTTGCAGGTACTGCAGCATGATGTCGTAGCCGACGTAATCCGCCAGACTGTAGACCAGCGAGTTATCGACACCCAGCATCTGCGGGTCGACCAGGTAGGTCAGCAACGGCACATGCGTGCCGGAAATCAGCCCCTTTTCCTTTTCGGTCAGCGGCACATCGTCCCGCGCCTTGCTCTTGATGCTGGTCAGCATGTCGAGAATTTGCCCCTTAAGTGCCCGTTCCGGGCTAATGGTGACGCTGCTGTCGGCCACCACTTTCAAGCACTTGTCGCTGTCATTGCAGTGATAGATGCGCGCCGTGCCGCCTTCCATCAGCGCCCGGATAATGCTCTGGTCGGTGGTTTTCGGCGCCAGTGGGGTAATTTCGCCGTTGGCGCCAAAAACCAGTGAGCCGGTCAGCGTCATCACAAACTCTTTCAGCTCCTTGTTGCCGCTGAACATCTGATTTTTGGAAAGCGCATCCCACATGATGTTGATGTTTTTGGAGACGCGTTCCTTGTCCTTCTCTCCGGCACGGTCGCGCACCGATTCGCCCTGCCCGCCCACCGTACAACCCTGACGGGATGCCGCCCAGTCGGCGAAGATGTTCGACTGCCCGGCGATATCCTGACAGACCTTCTGCTGCGAGACCTGGGTGCGCGGGAACAGCCCGCCGACAATACCCTGAGCGGCCTGACAGCTGCTCATGTTCATGCTGTTGATGTCGCTGGCCATCTTCTGGATGAAGTCCTTGGCATCCTTCAGCTCCGGCACCGTAGTCTGCAGCGCAAGGTCAAAGAAGTAGCCGGCGGCGTTCGACATGATCTGTTTGGTAAAGCGCTGCAGCTGTTCGCCATTGATAAAGCTGAACGATCCCAGGTAGGCATCGATACCGCCGCAGCCGGCATTGATATCCGGCAACGTCATCGACACCAGCTGTACCTGACGCACCCCGGTGCGCGCATAGATGGAGCCGCCGGAGGCATAACCGGCGGCCTGCCCCTGCCAGACGCCCGGCATGGTAGTGTTGGATTCAAACCCCAGCTTGTCGAAAAAGTGGTTCATGTCGCTGTTCATGTCGGCCGAGGCGGCGCCGACAAACAACCCGATCACCACGCCACAGCACAACTGTGTCAGCCTGCGTGTCATCGTGCACCTCCCCGCATCGTTGCGTCTTGCAACACCGTATCGAGCCGCGCCATAAAGCCGGCTTCATCCGCCGCCCCCTGGATAAGGGGGTACGTCGCCAGCGTATGCACATTCACCAAAAACGTCGTCGGCGAGGCCACCGGCAGGCCGGGGAAGAAGGTGCGCATCACGTCCGGTGGCGCCGGAATGGCTTCGGGAAACGTCTGGTCGCCCTGGCCGTCGAAGGTGTAAACAAACAGCGGGAAGCCGTGCTGTGCAGACATTGCCTTGATAAGCGGATCGAACTTCTGGCAATAGCCGCAGTGTCCCTGCATGAACAGCACCACCGTCCAGTCATTGAGGTTGACGCGCGCCCCGTTGCTGAGTGTCAGCCACCGTGCCGGTTGAGTGGCGGCGACGCGGCTATCGGTCGCCGTTCCCGCCTGTGCCCGCTGCTGCGCTGAATACTGCAGCTGAGCAATCTCATCGCGCGTGCTCGCGTTGGCTGTCGACATGCCCAAGCCGAGCAGCGCCAGTAATGTCATCATCATTCGCTCAGTGCGTTGGTGCATGGGGCTTCTCCTGAACAGGTTCATCCGCCCGCGACGCATCGGTGCTTTCAGTATCACCATGCTGCGCACGATAGGCCGCCTTCTCAGGTGCCAGCCTTTCATCCGCCACGCGGGTCGCAATAGCATCCAGAATGCGATAGCCGCCGATAACTATCAGGCTGACGGCTAACAGCTTGGCCAGCCCCCAGGCAAAATCCGGCAAAGACCAGACGCAGCCCGCTATCATGTTGCACCACAAACCCAGCCCGACCATCCACATGCCGGCAACGTCAACCTGGGGAAATTTGAATTTACGCATTCACGTTCCTTTAATAGTTCGGTTTGAAATCGGTTAACACGTCGCGGAATTGCCGCGCCAGGTCGTCCTGACTGATAAAGCCGTAGGCCAGTGGCTTGACCGCGCCGCTGCGCGGATCAACCAGCATCAGTGCCGGGAAGTGACTGACACCCAGCCGCTGCGCCTGCCCCGCATCACGCCGGCTCTCCGGCATCGCAGGGTTAACCACCCCGTCAACGGTCACCGGCACCACCGACAGCCCGTAGCTATCCCGAAAGCCCTTCACCACGCTCACCAGCTGGCCGTCGATAGGCTCGGCGCCGCGATAAAACAGCATCACGCCATAACGCTGCGCCAGCTGGCCGATGGCCTCGCGCTGGGCAGCGAAATCGGCCGCCAACTGGCTCTTTACCGTGCCGTTGTAATGACTGTGTTTCAGGTTGTAATCCAGCTCCGGGTGCGCCAGGAACGCGCGCTGCGCGGAGCGCTCAAACAGCCCCGCCTGCTGGGTGAAGTAGTTCTGCATCTGGAAGAACTTCACGAAGTTCTCCGTGCTGGGGTACAGGATGGCGTCAGCAAGCCGCTCCTTGAGCGCCTGCTGCAGCAGCTGCAGCTTTTCCAGTGCGCCGGCCGGGGCTGCCGGGGCTGCAGCCTGCAGTGGCATATCCTCGTCAGCGGGTTTGGATTCCCGCTCATACCACTGCCAGCCGCCGGCCTGCGCAGTGAACGCCGCGCCCAGCAGGCTCAGACCCAACAACGCTGCCGCCCTGCGGTTGGCCAACCCGCGTGCCGCCAAATTGACATTTGAAGTCCCGCGCGTTTTCACTTGGCTGCCTCCTGCATACGTTGTGCAATTTGCTGCTTAACCTTCTCCAGCAGTGCCGCGTCTTCGGGCACCTTCTGGTTCTTCATCAGGTCTTCATAGAAATTGGCGAAGTCCAGCTGGTCGAAGTTGATGCGCTGCAGCTCGTCTACGGTAATGCCCCGGCAGTCCGGTGATTTTGCGTCGCCAAAGCCGATACCCAGCTGCCATGCCCGCCCCTGCTGCTGAACAATCTGCGCCAGCTTGCTGTCGAACTGGCAGTAGCTGCGCTTCTTCTGCAGGCAGACACCCAGCACTTTCTTGCTGCAGTATTCGCCGACGCTGACGGTCAATTTGTTCTCTTTCGCCTTGCCCAGCGCCTTCTCTTCGCTGTCGCAGTGCGCCAGCCCGACGCTGTTACCCCACCCGGAGTCCTTGCAACAGTCGCTGAAACCGGCAAACGCCTTGCGGCAGGACTGTCCCTTACCGGTGAAGGCGCGCACATCGATGCCGTTCAGCGCCGCCACGTCCTTGCCGGCGGCCGCCACCGCGGCCAGCTCGGAAACGGCGTGCGCAAAGTCGTTGCCCTGGGTGCCCTTCTGCGCCTTGTCGCACTCCCCGTCCAGGCAGTACATCTGGCCACCGCACAACATCACATTCCCGGTGGTGCGGGTTTCGCAGGAGTAGGTCACGTTCTCGTGCAGGCACTGGCCATACTCATCGGAGAAGGCACAGCCGTGCGTGGCAATAGTGCAGGCCGGATTGTTGGCATAGGCTTCGCAGCTGCCCTGGCCGGCCTCCTGCAGCCGATAGGTGTCGGTAAAGCGCCAGCAGCTGGCCCACACCGGGTAGGTCTGGCCGTTGACCGTAACGGTTCTCTCGCCGCCCGGCTCACTGCAAACGGTATTGACCTTCACCGCCCCGGCCTCCTGCGCCAGTGGACAGTCGGCCGGTGTCGATGTGGTCGGCACCCAGACCTGCACCGACGAACTGCCGTCGAACTTCACGTAGAACACCATCGGCGAGCCGCCCCCGCCACCGCTCAACTGCCTGACCATCGCATCCAGAAAGGTATCCAGATGGCCACCGGGGTCCATGGTGAGGAATATATCGACCTGCTGACCCTGCGTGAGCGTGACGTTACCGACGTTCAGCGGCCGACTGCCCCAGTCCTGACGACCATAGCGCACCTCATTCCCCAGCAGTGAAAAGGCCAGCGGCACACCATAGCTGTGCAGATCGTCCTGCAGCTCGAGGTATATCGACCCCGTCGTGAGCTTGCCGGTAAACGGCGCCGTAAAGGTGCCGTGAATGCGGTTGCCCTCTTTCCACCAACGGATCATCGATTTATCGATGTGCGCGTTACGGTCTTCATAACGGGTCTCATGGTGGCCACCGATGTCGGTGGCGCGCTCGCAGGTGCGCATCACCGCCGTATCGCGCTCGCACACATGGCGGGTGAACTCACTGCGCGTCACCTGTTCGGCCTTGCAGTCCGGGCCGGTCTTGCCGACGATGCTCTCGGCCTTGCCTTCAATCTCCTTGCCGGCCTGAATAAAGGGCGCATCGTGAGAAATCGGCTCCTTGGGGTTCTTGAGCACCGAATCGGTCACCGCCTGCCCGACCTCGGTCTGGCCCCATGCGGTGCCGCCGTCGGTCTTGAGATTGTTGGCATCCCCGGCCGTCACGCCGCCGTAATAGCCTTTTTCTTTCGGGTTGTCGGTGTAGTTCGGCAACACGTTCGCCGGGTTGGTGTTCTGCAGCGTCCCTGTACCCTGACCGGCGACTTGTTTGGCAAACTCGCTGCCGGTCTGGAACACGTCATCACCTTCCGCCCGGCAATCGCCGGTGGCGAAGATAAACGTCCCCAGCACCAGGGCATGTGTTGCCAGCAGTCCGGGCAGTGACTTCACCAGGTGGGTCATTTTCCGCTCTCCTTGTCCAGCAGCGCCTGAGCCGTGGCGGCACAGTCGCCGTCTTTGGCGACCTTCTTCAGCGCCTGCGCCATCAGCAAGTTGCCGCGCACCACATCGAAGCCGGCCGCGCAGCGCACGACCAGCGCTGGCACGGCGGTGATGCCGAACTGGCTGTAGGGCTGCGGGTCGATTTGCACGCCGTCGATGCCGCCCGCTTCCACCAATTTTTGCACCCGCTGCACCGTTTCGCGCATGTCGCCATTCACCATGCCGCGCAACGTAGCTGGAATGCCGAAGCGACGCGCCTCTTGCAGCATGCGGCGCATTCCCTCCTCGGGAATAGCGAAGGACACGAAGTACAGCGCCCCTTCGGCCGGTTGCTCGGCGGCGTCCTGACGCTTTTTCGCTGCCAGCTGGTCAATAAAGGACTGGTCGTCCTGGGCCAGCGAACGCTGGGGCTGATTGCGCAGGAACTCTGGCACCGGGGTGTTTTGGTGCAGGTCAGCCGAGCGCTTTTCCTGCTCGCGCAGCCATGCCCGGTTGCTGTCCACCTGGACGATCGCCTGCTGCTGTGCAGTAGCAACAGAGTCTGCCGCCGTTTGCCCGACAGCGATCATCGGTACGGTTGCCGCCGTCAGGAGCACTGTCAGCAGCCCTATAGCCTTGCTGTATGTCGTCATGGCCTTCTCCTTATAAAAAGACGCAGTTACGCTTGCGCCACATGACGTAGCCGAAGTTCTTCTTGCTGGCCGGCGAGTTGTGGCCCACTTCCCAGCGCATCACACTGCGCCCCATCGGGTGACAGCGGGCGCTGTCCGGGTACATGTTCACCATCTGATAGCGCCAGCGCTCTTTCGGCATGATCGGCGACGGATACTCGAAGCAGACCGCCCGGTCTTTGCCGATGGACTCCATGATTTGCCCCTGGCGGTGCAGCTTGAACGCCATCTTTTCCGAGACCAGCACCGACGACTGCAGCGGACTGATTTCCTTGGCGACCCAGCCGTTGAACGGGTACATCGACCCCTGACTGCCGGCGCACCAGAACAATGCGTCGAGCGGCAGATGGAAGCCGCTGGCAATGGCGTCGGCCGCGCAGGCGCCCTGCGCCAACGGGTTGGCAAAGACCACCGCCTCCGGGTTGAGAATGGTGGTCAGGCTGCTGTCCACCCAGGTTGGATCGATTTCCGACAGGTAGGCGATATCCATGTCCCCACCCTGCAGACAGCCCGCGGAGGTGATGATGTTCAGCCAGTAGGTCAGCGGGTACTTGTACCAATGGACGTGATAGAACGCGGTGGTCACGTCCCCCTTGCCACTGCTGCCGCCGGTGCCGGTGCCAATCTTGCCGAGGTTGATGCTAAAGCCGCCGAGGTTGACCATACAGCCCGGCGAACGGGTCACGTCAGTCATGGCCATCGGCTCCCAGTACCCCATCGCCATCCCGATACGCTGAAAAATCGGCGGCGGCATGGGGCAGAACTGGATAGGGCTGCCCGGATTGCCGGTATCCGGCAAATCCCCTTTCCCGACCGGAATGCTCCCAATCGAGAGCGGGAAGATGCAGCGCCAGCAGATATCGGTGATCGGGTTAACAAAGCGCCCCTGACAGGCCGCATCCGCTGCCTGAGACGGTGCCGAAAACAGGCCTGCCGCGACCAGCAACGCCGAGAGCCAGCAACGGATCATGCGCGACGCTCCTGGCAATGCGTCGCCCACTGCGTTCCCCGGTAAATCTCTTGCACATCACCGGCGGCAACCATCCGGGCGGTGGGACGTGCCTCATCCTGCGGCGGTAATAACGCAGCCAGGGTGCCCAGCAGACTGTCGATAAGCGCCAGCTTGTCGAACAAATAAGGGCTGTGGCCGTCCTGATCGGCAGGAAGCTGTTCACGCAGCTCATGGGCTACCTCACGGCACTCCAGAATGCATTTGTAGATCCCACCCTTTGCCGACGCCGCCTGGCGGATGGCCATCAACTCGCCGTGGCGCGCGGCCAGCAATTGGCGACAGCTCTGCAGCTGATTCTCGGTCGCAATAAAACGTTTACGTGTCACAAACATACTGGTCCCCTTCAGTTCGCGCTGCCGGCGGCAGGAATGGATTCGATACGCAGCCGCAGGCCGCTCGGCGCCGCCGTGATGCGCACCGGCACCGTCGTCAGCCCGAACCGGCGCGACAGCGCCCCGCCCTGATCGAAGTAGATACGGCTGTCGAGCGCGGCAGAGGTCTTGGGAATGTCGCCGTTGACCAGAATGACCTTCACCATCAGGGTCTCCGGCTGCTGCGCCTTCATCCAGGCAACCTGCTGCGGATCGTCGCCGTCGATGAAATACAGCGTCTGGGCGAACGGCACGGTGGCCAGCGGGTTGATAACGTCGCCCTTGCGAGCAAACACGCGCCCCTTGTCGTCTTTCAGGTCAGAAGAGAGCTGTACGCTTGGGTCGAAGAAACGTTCGGCATAGCGCTCGGTCCTGCCGATGCCGGCGACCGGCTCAGGCCGCTGGCTGTGCTTCACGGTACGCGCTTTGAACGCCGTCATCTCCTGCTCCCAACGGCCGCTGCGCTTCAATTCGGTCAGACGTTCGTGAATGGTCTGCAGCATGTCAGGCTCGGCCACCGGGTACAGGTCGCCCCAGGTGCCGAAGTCTTTGGCCACCGCCATGCAAGGCAGCAGTGATAATGAGAACACTAAGCAGACAAGGCGCATCAGTTGCCTCCTGCTTTTGCCTGTGCGACAGCGGCCCGCAGCGCCGTCACATCCACGGCGCCATACAGCGGTGTCACTTGATCCGCCCGCGCATCTCGGGTCGGCATGACGATAAAGGCGGGGGTGCCGCTGATGTTCAGCTGCTGGGCCAGTTCACGCGTGGCCAGCAGCGTTTTCTCCGTCTCGGGCAGCACGGTCATCGGCGCGGCGCCGGCGCTCTGGAGGGCCACATTAAGCGTGGGTTGGGACAAACGCCCTTCGTTCTCACCGGAGGCAAACACCGCATTGTGGTAGGCCAGATAGGCCTCGCCGCCCTTGAGTTGCCACAGCGTCAGGCCGGTACGTGCCGCCTGCACCGACATCGGCCAGCGGCTGCCAAAAATGGGGAACTCCTTGAACACAAAGCGCACATCGGGATTGTCCCGCACAAAGTCGGCCACCACCGGCGCCATACGCGCGCACCAGATGCACTGATAATCGAAGAACTGCACCACAGTCACGCCGCCGTCAGGATGCACAACCGGCGTCGCCGGATCGTGCAATAACGTCGCCTGCAGTTCCGGCTGCGTGGTCAACGCGGTTTGCACCGTGCGATTGGCCGCCCGTTGCTGCTGCGCCTCCAGCTTCTCGCTCATCTGCATCAGGATTTCCGGGTGCGCCAGCAGGTAATCGCGGGCAAGCGGGCCGATGGCCTCCTGCTGCGCCGGAGTAAACACCGGACTCGGCTCGGGCAAGGCGTTAACGGACGGTAACGTCGGCGGATAATCGATGCCACGCAGTCGAGGTGTCTCCCAGTGAACTTGGGGGGGCGTCGACGTCGCGGCCTCTGGCTGCTTGTTCTTCGACGGTAAGAATTGAAGGGCAACAATGGCGGCAGCCACAGGGAATAGAGCAATAACCGCCAGCAAAAACACCCTATCTCGGAGATTTCGATTCATGGTTGAACTCCTTTCACTGCATTAGCGGGGTTATTCATGTTCCCCTGCTGCCGTATTTCTAATGTCTTGCACATCGGCGCCAGTGCCTCCGGGTGTGCCAGGAGGTACTCGCGAGCCACGTCAACAAACGCGTTCTGGCGTGCGTCGTTATCTTTTGGCCAGTACAACGCCGCCCAGCACACCACGACCACGCCAAGAACCAGCAGCCTGGCGCCAACACTCAGGTTCATGGATGGCCTCCTTCCTGACGCACGGCAGCATTCCCCTGCATGCGACGGGCAATATCCCGCTGCAGTTCGCGCGTCACGTCTTTTGCCCCGCCCACCACCGCCGGCGAGACCAGAATGATCACGTTGTTGCGCTGCTGGTAGTGCGTGATACTGGCTTCCAGCGCACCGGCAAAGCGCGTGGCCAGCTGTTTGCTTTGTTCCGGGGGCAGGGCCTTTTTCCCGGCGCTCTCGTAGAACGCTTCCATGGTCTGCTTCATGTTGAAGGTGACAATCACCGGCTGGCGCTGCACCAGCCACAGCGCCATCAGGCTGCTCAGCAGCACGGCCAGTACCACCGCGCCGCAGCCCCACAGCGCCAGCCGGCGGTCTGACCGTTGTCCGCCCGCGTTCCCCCGCTGAATCACCTGCAGTTCAGTGCCTGTCATGCCGCCATCCTCCGGTTAGCCTGCCGCGCGACCCACTGCTCCAGTCGCGCCATCTCGTCACCAAACTCCTGACAGGCCAGCGCGTAAACGGCATCGTGCACCGACATTCCCTGCGCGCGCCGGCTCTGGATAAACTCAAAGTCTTCCCCGCGCGACGAATAGAGTGCGCGGCTGAGTGGGTCGACAAACAGCCGGTGCCAGGAACTGCGCCCATTCACCATCAACAGGAACGAGCTGAAGCCCTGCGCCACCGCATCGTCGAAGCGATTGATAACGTCCTGTTCCAACTGACTGAAATTGTTCGGGTACTCCTGGTTGTAGTTTTTGAACGCCATCGCCTCCTGCATCAGGATGACCTTGTACGCCGAGTTGGCCCAGGCAGCCCGCGCCGCGCTCGATGCCTCTTCGGAGTCAAAGTCTTTGATGTTCTGCGTGATGGTGATGTAGGCACCGCCGTGTTTACGGGCCACGCGGTAGCCTTTCTCGATGAACTTGCCGACCTTCTTGTTCTCAAAGTCCAGCAGGCGCCAGCCCTCGTCGATGACGCAGAGCTTTTTGGTCTTACGCGACGTCTGATACATCCGACCTTCGATAAAGATGATGAGGGAGAACATCACGGCGACCAGCAGATCGGGCCGGTCTTCCAGACTCCCCATCTCCAGCACCACCATGCGGGCGTCATCATGCAGCGTCGGTTCGTCCGAGTTGAAGAACTCGCCATGAATGCCCCCTCGGGTGTACTTGTCGAGCAGGATGGTCATCTCATGAATACGTGTGCGGATCGGCGGTGACTGGCGGTACTCCTCGGCATCCATGGCTTCTTTCAGAAAATCCACCACGTCATCGATGCGCGCCGAACGCCCCTTGGACAGCCAGGCCGCTTTCGCTGCCATCAGCAGCAGGGACTCGGAGACTTCATCCAGGTTGCCGTCCGGGCTGGCCATCACCGACAGCTGATCGCGCAGGCGTTCCGCGCTTTCATTAATGTTGACGATGTTGGCAAAGGGATTGAACTTGAGCGACTCAGCATCGATATAAACGCCGCCCATGTTCTCGCAAAGCGATTTGTAGCCGGCGCCCATATCAAACACCCAGGCCACACCACCGGCGTCGATCACGCTGCGGATCATCGGCTGAATAAGTCCGGTTTTACCGGCGCCGGACGTCCCGCACACCGCCATGTTGTAGTTGGGGTTTTTCATACCTTTGGCGTAGATATCGATAAACGCCAGCTGGTTGCGGTAGGTGGGGGCCAGCAGGCCGGACGGTGCCAGACGGTTGTCGGCTACCACCGGCATCAGATTGACCACGTTCAGCGTCTTGGCCCGGTGCACGGCGCCGTGTTTGCGCAGGTCATCCAGCACACCGTGATGGGCCATGAACGGCAGGCAGGCCAGGAAATTCCAGTGCTGCTTGAACCGTGGGGCGATCAGGTCGATACCGTTTTTGCGGTAGGTGTTAATGACATCCTGCTCACAGCGCAGCGCCACGTTATCGTTGTCTTCGCAAAATACCGTGACGTTGTAGAAGTAAGAGGCCAGCGCCGTCTGATTGGACGACAGCGCCTCGCGCAGCTCCCCCCACTCTTTGGCTTCCGCCACCACGTTCGGGAACACCTTGGCATAGGATGTGCGGGATTTTTTCTCCAGGTCCAGGTATTTGCGGTTGGCCTCGAACTGGTTCTTCTCCTGCTCTTCGACCACCATCGTCAGCGTGATGATGAACGGGCACGCGATCGACAACTCGGGGTTCAGCAGGTTGCCGTAGTTGTCGGCACTGGCCCACAAAAATGCCATGTCTGGGTTCTTTTCCAGCTGGAAATTCATCACCCGTGCCACGCTCTCGTTCTCACGGCCCGCACTGCGCAAGTTTATCTTGAGGCAGTCAGGGTAAACGTTCATACCGAAGCCGTTGTCGATGCACTGAAAGTTCAAATCCTGATAGGGGTCGAGCGTGCGTTTCGTGTCATACAACTGATCGGGGTCGTGGTTGATCATCTCGCCGACCACGTTGATAAAGGCGCCGGCATCAACCGGCCAGGAAGGTATCTTGGCGCCCATCAGTGACGCACGCAGCACCTTCACCAGGTTCTCCATCTGTAAAAAGGCGGCCTTGTTATTGCGCCTGGCCTTGATGCACATCGAGATGAATACCCGGTAATTACGCAGGGTCAACGGAATATCGACACCGAGGGGCAGCGCAAACCGGTCTTCCGCCGCCGTCAGGTAAAAGGCGCGGGTGATGGCATTGAACTTGTCGGCATCCCGTCCCGACCAGGAGAAATCACGCAGGCCGGACTCGATGTGGTCACCCACGCGCTTGCTGGACATCAGATGGATAGACAGCGGTACGCCGCGCGGCAGTTTGGTACGCAGCAGGCTCTCGATGGCCAGCACCTCGGTCGGACTGGCGCCGGTCAGCGGCTGCACTTCCAGCATAAAACCGATAGAGCCGTCATTGATGAACAGCCCCGAGCTTTCGTCATAATCACGATAAGGCAACAGGCTGCTCAGCTGCGGGAAACGCATATCGCCGAGCAGCTGGTTAGCCTGACTGGACGCATCGGGCATTTTTAGCGCCGACAGCAGGCTGTTTGCCGTATGGGTGACCTTGTCGAGCAAATTCATGAAGGGCTCCTGTCAATACACGGACTGGGGCTTGCCCCAGACGGCCGGTTTAACCACGAACAGCACCTTGCCCGGCTGGTGATAGACGTCCTGGCTGTCAATCCAGGGCGCGATCCACAACTGCGCGGTCTGCTCGGCCTGGCGGGCCGGGCGGGTGCTACCGACACCGGCACAGCGCGGCAAGGTGCAGGTGCTGACGGTCGTCACGATGGAGGCCGGCGCAGCGATCGCCGGATACGCAGGCACCGCTGGCGCCGGGGATACAGCTCCCTGACGGGGCAGCAAGCGTGACGAACGGCCGACCGCAACCGGCACCGGGCCGGTATCCCGACCAATCGCCGCAAAGTCGCCGTCAGCCAGGCGAGGCAATGCGGCCGCAGCCGGCTTTGCTCCGCCGCCCTCTTCCAGTGACTTGGCTTTCTCGTTGGCCTGCTCCATCGTCATGCAGCTGTCGGAGGTGGTGGCGTTACAGCCGAACTCGCTGCTGACGCCGGCACAACCGGCCAGCAGCAGCACGCCACCCAAGGCGGGGAGTAAAAGCAGTGATTTCATGATGTGCGTTTTCATTTCGTCTCCTTAAGACATTTCCACGAGAAAAGCTGCCAACGGCAACATCGGCACCATCGCTATCCCAACCACCGAAATCGCATCCGACAACAGCGACATATCAAATCTCCCGTGAATAAAAGCGTCACCGACGACGAACGCGGTCGAGATGCCCACTGCCGCAGCCAGGACACCCAGCAGTACGTAAACGGCGAATTTTTTCTCGGCGGTCATTATGAAAAGAAAAGCGGAGACCACCGCCGACGCCGTACACCAAAGAAGGTCACGATGAAAACCGGCCCACTTGTCGGCATCGGTCAGCAGGTTCTCAATGCGCCACGCATCGAGCGCAAGCCAGCCGCCCCACCAGGCCAGCAATAAAAAGACATATAACCCCGTCATTTTTCGTTCAGTCATGATTTGGCCTCATCCTCTGAAGGTGGTGTCGGCGCAATAGAAATGCCCTGCCGCACGGCATCCGCACTGTATTCACCCACGATGGAGGACTGCAGCAGCCCCGTTTTCCCTGCGCCGGTTCGGCCAAAGACGATCATGTTTCCCGCATAGGCAGAAACGTCGCCCGTAAAGGGAAAGTCATCGAAATGCCGGATAGTGGGTTTGTCGTTGTTATTCATGGTTTCTCCTCACGTTTCTGTTCGCCGGTGTGTTTGCTCCCTTCAGCGAACACAACCTTTGCCTGGGTGTTATCCCGGATCGACTGCGCCAGTGCCTCCCCTTGTTCTCCCGCGTAAAGCGCACGCGATCGGTTGTCAGCCAAGGGAGAAGACGCCATACGCCCCGCAGCAGCACGCAGCGACTGCGCACGGTCGACGTAGCGGTGCCAAACGCTCATCACCATCCACAGCACCCCGAACGCCGGCGCATATTGGTAAGAGAAGTCGACCAGCAGGGTTTTCAGTGCCGCACGCAGTTGCATGAACCCTGCAAGATCCAGAGCAATAAACTCGGCGTAGAACCGTTCGGGCACCAGGAAAAACAAGACAAACAGCCCGCCACCCAATCCCAGGAGCAATGTCGTCATGGCCAACAGCCAACCTTTAACCAAACGGCTGGCCATCACAGCGAATAGGAAAAAACGCGAGTGGTGCCAGTCATCGCGAACCAACGTCCACGCCTCCCTATTCAGCTGCTTTTGCACAGCTTTATGCTTCATTCGCCACATGGCGCGCATCGCCTTGTCCATTACCTTTCTCCTGTCGTTGAGGCGCCGATACCAAACTGGGCCGGATCAACCTTGCCGAGATGGTTCAGCATCTGATCGGTGTTGAAGCCGTTCAGGTTCTGCCCGGACTTGGACTGATTGCCCCCGTCGGTCTGCGCCTGCTGCCGGTTCTCTTTTTCCGCCGCCACTTCCTCGATGGTTTTCATCTGGAAGCCTTCCTGGAACACCACCGTTACTTCATTGCCGGCGCCGATCGGAATAACCGGGTGATACTGTTCAGCGCGCTTGATGTAGTAATCGCTGAGGGTCGACGCCGCCTTGCTGGCCCCCCCGCCCAGGGCCGATTTGGCAATGTCGCCGGCGCCCATGCTGGCCGTTGCGCCCAGACCAACAGTCGGCTGCGCCGCCCGGCCGGCACCTTCGCCCAACCCGTCAAGGAAACCGGCGCCCCAGGCAAAGCCGAGGATTTTGCCGTTACGCATCACCACTTCTCCCTTAACGCCGTTCTTGCCCATAAAGGAAACGTGGCCATCGATGTCCTGATCGATAATGTCGTCCCCCCGAATGCAGCTGATTTTGCGGGTGCGCACGATGGCACGTTCGCTGGAGACGTCACCGTAGGCCTCCATGCTGATAAAGCAGCCGGTCGCGTCGTAGGTCTTGCTGTTCGGCATCTCGATCCGGCCGGTCAACCGCACCTGCATCGGCACCGTGGCCGTGTTCCCGGTTACCGATGCGTTGGCATCCGCCCCCTCAATCAGGATGGATTTGGCGAAGCTGCCGGTCGGGATATAGGGGTACTTTTTCTTTGGCTTCCCGGCGTCTTTCGGGCGCAGCACCTTGCGATACAGCTGGCCCGGCACCGGAACAGGCGTGTAGTCCACCACCGGCGGAGGAACCGCGCCGCGCCCCGGATAGAAGGCGGTTGGCGGCGGCACCGGGCCGCCTGGCGCCGGAGGGAAAGCTGACGGCATCGGCTCACCTTCCGGCGTCACACCGGCAGCAAGAGGGGGAATGGCGGTGGCGCCGGGCGTGGTGCTCCCTGGTGTTGGGCTCCCGTCGCCACCTGTCTGGTTATTAAGCTTGCGGTTTTCGTCTTCCAGCGTGCTGATGCGCTTCTGGTCTTCCTGGTGCGCCTTACTCAGCATGTCGATCTCCTGACGCAGCGAGGAGAACTGCTTGTTGATTTCGGCCTGCGCCACCTGGGTTTGCGTGATGGCGTTCTCGGTCGCCCGCTCGCCGAAGGTGTTGTCAACCACCCCGGTCATGTCAGGGGCCGGTTCGCTGGCCTGCGTCGGTTCACTCTCACTGTCCTGCGAGACGTACCAGCCCACGCCAACGGCCGCTGCAAGCGCCAGCGCAACGCCGCCAGCCCACAGGAACTGTTTGCGTTTGACGATTACATTAATGTTGGCCATCGGCTGCCTCCCCGGAGAAGGTGATCCACACACCTGCACGACCGCCGGCAACAATCTGGCGGGTTGGCGTGTCGAACATCACCGCCCGCACTCCCGCCGTCCAGAAATCGTGCTCGTTCACCCAGCGCGGGGACGTGCCGGGATTACTGACGGTAAAGCGCACCACCTTGAGGTTGTGGCCTTTCCAGACCTGGGCAGCCTCGGCACGCAGGCCGTAAGGCGCTGCCAGCTGCTCGGCGGTCACAGGCACCTGGCCATAACCTACCGGCAACCGCCCTTCCATCAGTGAGCAGTTGAGGTCGACCAGCATCGACTCATACGGCTGTGACTGTTCCCAGATCCGGGCCGGCTCGGACACGCCACGATCACCACTGACCAACTGGAACGTGCGGCCACTGCCGGCGCGTGGGACTGCGCGAATGGAGAAATTCATCCCGCGCTCGGTTTCAATGACGAAGGTGAAGGGCTTTTTGTTGAGCGTACTGAGCACCAGCCCGCCGTTGGCGGTCGGTTCATACCGCACCAGGTTCTCGTCAACGCCGGATACCGCCAGCACGCTGTCGCCGGGGACGTTGAAAAGGTTGGGTTCGCTGTTGCTGAGCGCCACGGCCGCCTGACTGCCGTTCTGCAAAGGAATGGTGACTGGCGCCAGCACCGTGCCGGCATGTGCAGTGCCGACAGCGGTCAGCGCACAGGCAATCAGCCATCCGTGGACGGGGTTATTTGTTTTCATCGGATACCTCGACAAATTTGGCCAGCCAGGTCACGCCGTCAGTTCTGTCGATATAGAGGGCGTAATGCTTGAGCACCGAGTCCGGCTTGCTGTCGCCGAACCAGGTTTTGAGTTCACCGCGGATGTCGACACGTCCTTCGGCGGGATAGACGCGAACACCGGTTTTAAAGAACGCCGCGTTAACGTCATTCTTTTTGATTTGGTTGGCCTCCTTGGCCATCGTCAGCTTGAGTTCCTTCTGTGCGGCGGGTTTGACCATCGTGAGCAGAAATTGATGCGAGGCATCAACCGTCTCAGGGGAGACGTTGAGACGCAGTGAGACAAAGCTCAGCGCCATCTGCTCTAGATAGCCGGCGTCCATACTGTTCTCTGAAATCGCAAACGGTGCCTTGAACAACATGGGTACGGCGACGACCTGACGATCGCCCTGTAGTTTGTAATTGGTCACGGAGAGAATGACGATAGAAACAATGCTCAGGAATAACAGCACACCGAGTAACACGAAACTCAGGGCGATAATCCTGTTGGAATTAAGTCTGGCTGAATGTTTCATTCCCTCACCCTATTTAATCCATTGCCGAAAACACGAAGGCGGCACTTTTTTATAAAGGTCACGCAACATAAAGGTGGGCAGATACCAGTACGCCAAATCGCGCAACCAGACGCTGCCCTTCCCTTTTTTAACTTTGCGTATTGCCAGATAAACCAGTGCCGCCACGATAATCCCCGCAATCTGTTTGCCCTGCCAAAAGAACCAGCAGGCAGAAAGCACAATGGGAATTAATTCGTCAGGGGTTAAACCAAACCAGCGGCCCTGGTTGTTCAGTGTTTTCGGGAAACGGTAAAGATTGATATCGTCTCCCGACATAACGCCTCCTCAGTAACCGGCGACCTTCATGCCGACGTTGCCGATGATGGACAGGATGATGAAGCCGAACAGGAACTTGAAGCTGTGCGTGAAGACATAGAGGCACAGCCCGGTCACGACCTCACCGAGGATGATCCACTTGTACATGGTGGAGCCGCTGCCGGCGGTCTGCTTAACGGTATCGTCACCCGTTTTAAGCAAGTCACCGGAAGCCCCGGCAGCCAACGCCAGCTGCGGGAATAACGCGGTCAGAACGGCAAAAGGCAGAACGAGTTTGAGGAAATTCACGACGCGTTGCCGAGAAAACAGCTTACGAAGTGAAAACCCCTGACGTTGGGCAACAGAAGACCCCTGAGCGCTTAATAAAGCATTCATTTAAATTATCCTTGAATGAAGTAAATCTATGGATGCAATAGAGAAACATCCTTGGCTTAGTATGAAATGAGATTATTTGAACAGTTAGCAGCACCCCCTTACATTATGAAAATTAAAGATACTTTGATAAAAGCCAAGCTGTTTTTGATGTAACCACTTGAAGTCAAATCACAAAAAAACAATAAAAATCATTCAGTTAAAATTTAATCTCGTGGTATGAGTGTGATGAATTTGCTCTACGAGATGACCATCTACAGCTACCAATGGTTTGACTGATTGAACTAAAACAATGAAACTGTAGAATACATTCAACAACAAAGCAACACAAAACGCACCATATGATGCTTTTTGATTTCATCAAATTGAATAATAAGGAGTTTATATGTCAGGAAAAACAGCAGTAGTTGTATTCAGTGGAGGTCAAGATTCAACTACGTGCTTAGTGAAGGCTCTCGCTGAGTATGACTCCGTGCACTGTTTAACCTTCGACTACGGCCAGCGCCACAGTGAAGAAATTAAAATAGCGGAGCAACTTGCAAAGAAGCTAAACGTAAGCTCACATAAAATTTTAGACGTCAATGTAATCAATGAGTTAGCAATAAGGAGTTTGACTAGAAATGAGATTGAAGTGCCCGAACACAAAAATGCTGATTCGGATGGAATACCATCAACGTTTGTTCCTGGCAGAAACATCGTATTCCTTACCCTTGCCGCCATCTATGCATTTCAAGTAAATGCGGAAGATGTAATAACAGGTGTTTGTGAGACTGATTTTTCAGGATACCCGGACTGCCGTGATGTTTTTGTGAAAGCGTTAAACCACGCAGTAAGTTTAGGAATAGGAAGAGATATCAGGTTTGTAACGCCACTAATGTCATTAAACAAAGCTGAAACATGGGCATTAGCAGACAATATGGGATGTTTGGAACTCATCAGAGATGAAACTTTAACTTGTTACAATGGAGTTAAAAGTTTTGGGTGTGGAAAATGTGACGCATGTTTTCTACGATCGAGGGGGTTTAATGAATACGTACAAAATAAAGAAGAAATAAAAAAAAGCCTGCAAAAAAAACAGGCCATATAACTCATTAAATATTATTCTTGAGTGAGGCATTTATTAAATAGATACCTTGCTCCATACGCAGGAAAAACATTAACAATTGCATACGCCAACTTAATTATTACTTGAACGGCAATAATTCCTATTATTTGTTCGTTTGTCATCAAACCACTGAAAGCGATGAAACAAAAGACAACACTATCTATAACAGAGGCCACAAATATACTGGACAGAATCCTTATATATAAGTAGCGAGAATTCGTCAGCTCTTTGATTTTACAAAGTACATATGAATTAGCCAGCTCGGAGGTAAGAAAAGCTATAGTTGATGCAAGAAATGTTGATTGTATTTGATTAATAAGGCTATTATATGGGCCATTGAATATCCATTCAGGTATAACAGGTAACTTCAGAGAAACATAAAGCAACCCTAATATTGCCGCATTAGCAACAACACACATATAAATGGCTTTTCTTGCCAACCTAAATCCATAAAATTCATTCAGTAGATCTACTACTAAGAATGTAAACGGGTAAACAAAAGTACCAGGCGTAATGATAAGATCAAAGTATTGTATATGAACTGGTTTGACTGCAGCTATATTACTAAATATATAACAAACACTAATAACCAAACAAAAAGCGACATAAGTTAACCACTGCTTTTCATTTCTATCTTTAAACTCATATTCAGTTTTAACACTTTCACCAGAGCTATATATTTTTCGACAAACCGCCGACACTTCTCTAGCGTTGAAATCATCAATCACCTCTGAAGATAGTAGTCTTTCGTATGGCATTGACATAACCCGCCCAGTATTCAACACCATAACGTTAGCTTTTCCATTGAGGATATCAAATCCAATTAGCTTATATTTTATATTCGCTTCCATACCTTTCCTCGATTATTGTACCAACAACATCCTCAGCAACTAAATGAGCCGAACTACCATCAATCACCTTCAAACTTTTGCTTGAAGTAACCACAAGAACATTTGCCTCATGAATGATAGCCTCACGACGAACGATGATCACATCACCTTTATTATAGTATCCTTTTATCTCTTTTGTTAGAAGTATTCCAACTACATTAGGACCTTCACCGAAGAAATAAGTTATAGGTGACGACATAACTAATCGTCCAATTTTTGCATTTACTGCTGAGAGTATAGTTGTATCTTTAATAATCGGAACCGCCAACGGGTTCATGTTACCATCGATGGTTACTAACTTATTAGATAACTCCTTTTCTTGTAAATCAACAGATTGAATTTCTTTAAATGAAACACCAAAGAATCCGGCTACTTTTCGAAGAGTGTTTTCCTGAACGCGCTCTACCCTACCTTCAAGGATCTTATATATAGTAGTTCGATTAACACCGGCACCATCACTCAAAGAAACTTGTGTCTCCTTTCTCGAAGAAAGAAGGTAATTTATATTCTTTTTTATTATCTCGGTATTATTCATGGCATACTCATGATCAAATAATAGTGATGGTTAGTCAAAAGATGATACATGAAAGGCATCAGATGATGAAATAAACATAGCACAGCATGAACTACACATTATCAACAGTTCTTGATTATGTGGATTTCTCACCTCCTAACACTATGTAAAATCATAATAAAGGAGGGGGCCATGATACCAAAAAGACTAAAAGACGCCAGAATATCAAATGGTTATACACAGGAGCAGTTGGCTGAACTTGTAGGTATACAAGGGGCCAATTCAAGCTCAAGACTGTCAAGTTACGAAGTCGGCAGAACAGAACCACCTTTCAGCTTAGTAGTAAAAATAGCCAACTTATTGGATTACCCAGAGTATTACTTCTATACGATAGATGATGATTTGGCGTCAGATCTTCTTGAAATGCATAGAAACAGAACAAATCCCTCCAAAAATAAATTCTACAGTTCAGTAATAGAAGAGAAGAAATTAGCTAAAAAAGTTGAAGATGCTAAAAGATTAGCAATTGAAATAATTGACTGCCTAAACAAATAGAAATCAGCAATCATAATTACCTCACTCCCAAAAGCGGCATGAGGTAATTAAGTTATTGATGATAGCTCATTCGTTAGCACTATCTGAATCAACACCAATAAAAAAACGATCTAACTTGTCATTAACAGATTCATTTATTTCTGAAATGATTTGCTGATAGTTATTAAGTTTTGGTTTATCTGCAACGTGTGGAGCTAGAGTACTTGCACCAAGAACCTTTGCCATTGCAAGTTGAGTTTTCAATACGTTTTCCAAAAGAGTTTTGTTAAACTCCGTCTGATTAAAAGGGTCATCTTTTCTTTCCATCTGTGCCTCATAGACTCTGAGACCGAGTTCAAGAAGCATGGAAATAACACTAGATTTACTTACTTCAGTTTCAGCAGCCCCTTCTTGACGGCGCTGTTCAACAATTGCGTGAATCTTTTCAACCGCCTCCTTGCTGACATATGCTTGAATTCTTGCCATATAATTTTTACTCCATGACATTATTAGCTGACAGATAATCTGTATGTATTTTGAGTTGGCATGCACGAATCAAATTAGACTCTAATTGCGAGTCTAATGATAGCTGTAAAAGCCAAAACAAACAACTCGCCTCTAGGGTCGAGTCTATTTATCTATATGAAATTTATTGATAACTCTATATAGAGTTGTGTATAAACTCTAATAACGACTCTAGTTAGAGTCCTATACGACTCTAGTTTGTCACTAAGTAAAATTAAAAAAATGATATATAGACTATAACTAACTGTTTTAAATAGATAATTCTGCAAAATACAATTTTGCGTGGGGTGTGATGCTGTTCCCCCCAAAGAGCGCGAATTTGTTGACTCGAGATCCCGAAAAGGCTAGATTTTCACCAGGGCTAGGGATTTTAAGGATACCATGAAGAACCTCATCGCAGCGTTAATGTTATTCAGTTCAACGGCCGCTATGGCTGATTGTTTTGACATGGCGGGTCGTGATTATCACATCGACCCGGATCTGCTGCGTGCTATTTCATGGAACGAGTCACGGTTTAATCCCGTGGCTATCGGCCCAAATCCTACAACAGGGTACGGCGTCGGGTTAATGCAAATTGACTCCCAGCACTTTAACTCGCTCTCATCGATAGGGGTTTCAGAACGTCACCTGAAGCAAGATCCGTGCATGAACATCTACACCGGTGCTTATTATCTCGCGATTGCCTTTAAGAAGTGGGGAGCGACCTGGCAGGCAGTGGGGGCTTATAATGCAGGATTTAAAGATTCGCCTAAGCAGGCGCAACGACGTTATAAGTATGCACGCAAAATCGAAAAGACCTACCTGGCGATAAAAGCCAGCAAGCAGCAACCCCTCCTCGTCCAGAACCCGTAGTTTATCCACATATGCACATAAGACAAAGCCAGTGAGGTTTCCCATTCCCCTTAATGGGAAACGAACGGGAGCGGTTATTTCACCGGGGCAAGGTGAAATAACGTCGATTGTGTAGATGTGGGTAAGCGGATCGCAAAGTTAACGAACACCACCAAAAAACGTTACCGTTTTTTGGGTGCTAACCAGGGCGCCCCTTTGGGGCAGCGGGAGCGGGAAATTTATTTCCCGCTGGGCGGGCGGGGAGAATAAGAGACGCCCCCTCGATGGGGACGACTCTTATCAGCGCGCTACCACTCAAAAACCTCGTGGCCGGGAAGAATGGATGCATCACAATCAAAATGGATGTAGCCTGTACGGTGATATTTTATCTGGTGAATTAGAAACCGCCTCAGCGCCTTTGACGCTCCTTGTGACTTTAATACCCGCAGCCTCCAGCGATAATCCGTCAGCACCAGAATATAACCGTACTGGATGTTCACCACCCAGGAACGAAAAGCCGCCTGCCCTGCCATTGTTGCTAACAGTTCGTTATCTTCCGATGTAAAATGTGCCGTACTGCATACCCGTAAATTTTCCGTTTGCATCTTTCACCCCGTTATTTCATACTGTCCGCGTAGTATTAACTGTTCGTTCTGTAGCAGTGTTCGGCCCCGGTATTGATGGGCGTCATTACCGGGGCACCCTGTTACTTCATTCGGTTTTTGAATTCATCCGCAATCAGCCATAACGCACGGTTCAGTTTTATATCGCCATCGATACCGTTGACCGCCCGAGTACGGGTATTTTTCCCGGTCGCGCTTTTACCGGGTAATCCGCCTTTAATCATGTTTTCCTGAACGCGCTGGAATGTCGTCCATAAATCATTGCCGTAATCCTCACGCCGACGCGGACGCAAAACTTGCGACGGCGTGATCGGGGATTTATCTTCGTACTCGTAGCGATAACTTAACGCCGCCCGTGCAAATAATTCCTGATCGCGCTCGGTCAGTGAAATGCATTTCATGGTATCAAGGTCATTATCGACGCGGTCAAATATGCCGAGCACTTCATAGGCGCCCTCAATCACCTGCCCGACTACGTCGCCTTTATGCGGGACACGAACATCACCGAACGATTGACCAAATACCATGCCGTTGGCACAAACATAACGGAACATACCGGGGATCATTTGGTAGCTGCTGCTCCCGTCGTGGCTGTTCAATAATACGATTTCGGGGACTTCCTTATTGCCGGAGACAATCATATTTTCCCGGCGCAGCCTCAGCATGTGTTTGGTATGGCCGCGTTTGCTTTCATCCCGAACGCGGGTCTGACAGGCATAAAACGGCTAACCTTCCTCCCGTAATTTATCCAGCAGCGTAATGGTGGGAATATACGTATAACGGTCACTGCGCGAATCGTGTTTATCTTCAGAAAACACGCTCGGCACCACGTTCATTAATTCGTCGTTGGTTAACGGACGGTCTTTACGGATGGCGTTATAACGGCCAAAACGGGAAGTCAGACGCATGATATTCTCCTTTCTCTTTGAGTAATGCCGGACACTTTTTTTAGACCGGCGATGAATTAACGGTATGAGTGATTGATAGCCAGCTGAAGGTGCAGCCGATAACGCGCATGTTCCCAGGCAACGATGCCGGTCTCGCCAAAATACGTACCGGCCAGACGCTGCGCCTTAATCCAATGTTGAGCGACGGCATACGCAATTTTCGGTTTATCGGACGGCGAGTTATCGACGCCGTTAAACACCACCCGATCCGTCATCGTGTTAAAAATTTCATACAGCGATTGCGCCAGTTCGTCAGGGGACAAATACACGCCGTGCAATTCCTCCATCAATGCCAGTTGACGGATCATGATGTTTTCCGCGTCGGGGTATTTTCCTGCCCATCGTTTGGAAGATTCTTTGGTGGCGGTGTTGACGTTTTGCGTGTTCATCCTGCTCTTGCTCCTCTCTGGTGGTTATTCCATCGTTCGGTGAGTTCCCTGGCGGCAAAGGGCGACGGAGCAACGGCGTAAGGAGACACGCAAGGGGCGAGACGAAAAGTTTTTACCTGGAAAAAGTTTTCGGTGAAGTGCATTTCACCCCTTGCGGGGCGACGCGACGGTGCTACGAACAGCCCTCCGCCGGGGAACGGCCGACCGATGACTCACCGGAAACGCAGCGAGGAGGAACACGGCCGACACGGCGACAAGCCGGGGCGACCTTAGCGTTCCTCGCCTGGGCGAGAAACAGTGAAAAGCGGCGCCGGCACCGCCGGCTGCAAGCGTGCCCATCGCGTGAAGGATGGAAGCCCGCCAGGGGGGAGACGGCGTGCCGGCTCCCTGCGCAGCACGACAGCCGGGCCCGAAGGGCACGCCCAGGCATCCTGCGGAAACCCGATTCACCGAAGAAATACCGGCAGCCAACAAGGGAGAAGTAGGGAAATCGCCACCAGGTCTTTTTGACAGTGTGCGAGAAGGGAAAGAATGGCCGGTGCCGCAGGCTCCGGCCTTTCGTTCTGTTCGTCTTTTACCGCGCGGTGCTGACCGAAGCCACCGTTACCAGGTAGCACACGGCGTCGGCAAAAAATGCCCAGAGGTTCACACCCCGATCGGTAAATTCGCCCGGTAGCGGCAGCGTGTCGTTTTCTGTCATGCGTTATCGGGCAGGATCGCCCTGCCCGCCTCGGGTGTTAGCGATACATCGGCCAGCGCGTGGACGTCACGCGATACCAAAACGGCGTATACATCTCGCGCTGATAGGTCAGTGTCAGGCTGTTACCGATCACCACGCGCGCCGGGATACCCAGCAGCGACAGCTGGATGTAACACATCCGCGCCGCCACCGGATCGATGTCCACGCAGTCGGCACGCAGCTGCGTTTGCGGGTTATACCCGCGCGCCAGCATCACTTTGGCAAACGCGATCACCATCCCACCCGCGCCGCAGGTCGGTTCGGACAGCGTGATATACGGCTCATTGTCCAACGCCGCCAGCCGATCACCGGCTACCAGTCCCGCCATCAGTTCGGAGAGATGGAACGGCGTGAAAAACTGGCCGATGTTGCCGCTGCCCAGCTCCAGCTCCATAAACAGCGAGCCGAGAAAGTCCCCCATGCCCTGATCCAGCCCGATGATCAGCCATGAATACAGCTGCGCCATGCGCTGCTGGTCGGCTTTTTCATAGCGCTGGATGGTGGCCAGATACTCCGCCTCGATGTCCGGCGACTTTAACAGCAAATTTTCCAGCGCACAGGCCGTCAGTTTCACGAAATCGCTGAACACTTCGTAGCGATGGTGATAACGCGCCGTTTCGCGAAACGTACTCAAAAACGCCTTGCGCGGATCATCGCCGGTGATTGGCCGTTTCCGTCCCGGTACAGGGGCGGCGGTTTTTGGCTGTTCTAACGCATCAGCCCTGACGTTCTTTTCCGCCGGGCGTACCGCATCAACAGGCACCGAAAACAGGGCATCAAAAGAGAGTTGTGACATCAATAACCTCCGGGTCAGTGAATAGCCGCCCCGGTACGGGGCGGCTCGCGTTATCAGGCCATCGCCCGCGTTAACTCCAGCGCACGCAGAACGTGCCCCCACTCACTGCCCCGCATCGACGGCACCCGCACCGATTTGCCCTTGCGAACACATCCGGCTATATGACGCCCGAACGACCGCAGATCCGGATCGACGTCGGCGGCGGCTATATCGCCGCGCGCGATCCGCCGCTGGCGCTTTACGTGCTTGCCCTCTGCCTGCAGGCGCTTTACATACTCGTCGGTTACTGTCATGATGCTTGGGTCTGTTGATTTCATGGTTGAGACTCCATGTAGTTTGATAGATACGCCGGTCTAACTTTCCTAGGGGTAAACCGGCATGAGGAAGCAGCGGAAACGCTGCTTTTTTCATTTACGGGCTTGCGTCTCCCGGCTTAACACCTCCTTATTGATCCGCGCCAGAATGGCGCTGTGCGATAACGTCACCACATCGCGGAACTTAAAATAGCGATCGCCGACTTTTGCAAAAATGTAGGCAACGTCCCCGCAGTACATTTCGGCCAGCTTGAAAGTTTCGCTATGTGCGTCGCCCTCCCAGTCTTTCGGGTACATCACCGCGATGGCATCCATAAACGCCGCCAGCGTGATTTCTTCCACGTCGCTGCATGCCTGCTGTTCGCGCCGTTGCCAGTACGCGGCCTCGGTGCTGGCATCCCACGCCATGCGGTTTTCAGTGCTGATTTCGGTCTGATACATCGTTTTTTCTCCTCGGTTAAGGGTGGCTTGCCACCGGTTAAATGCGGGTCAACGTGCCGTAGCAAGGCAACGTGCGGCCATCATCCCCGCGCCGCATCCGGCCATCGTCTGACACATCGACGAAAACGCCGGTATCGAGACACAGCCAGATGAAGCCTTTTTGCATAAAGCGATACCCGGTTGTGCTCAGGCAAACGGGGCGCACAGGCTCGAGCTGTTCCACGGCGTACACCGTGCAGCCCTGCGCGCGGGTTTCGCGCACGAATCGCACCACGGCATCAAACGGATTGCAGGCGTTGGTGATGTGGCTGCAATTGAGGTTCACCGTGCCCCCGATGCAGGGCGCCGAGAATTTGACGGAAAAGCGGCCGATCTCCTGCGTAACGAACAGGCAGGCTTTTACATCCCAATCATCAGACGATCCGGTGGCAGTGGATTTTTTCCCATATCTTTCAGAGCGTTCCTTCGTGGCGGTTTTGACGTTGACGTTTTGTGTGTTCATGCTGCTTTCCTTCCTGGGTGGTTGATTTATCTCTCGTCGGAACCTTGCGCGGCGAAAAGCTGACGTAGCGACGGCGAACGGGGGAACGCAAGGGCGCCGCTTGCGGCGTGCATTTCACCCTTGCGGGCACGCGGGCGACGGTGCGACAAAAGCGGCCGCGTAAGGGCTGATGAGAGATAACCACCGGTGAGATGAGCAGGAACACACCCGACACGGCGATAAGCCGGGGCGTCTTTAGCGTTCCTCGCCAGGGCGAGGAACCGTGAGAAGCGGCGCCGGCCCCGCCGGCTGCAAGCGTGCCTTTCGCGTCAGCGATGGACGCCCGCAGGGGGGCGACGGCTTGCCGGCGCCATGCGCAGCACGACAGCGCGCCCGGACGCCCAGCGCCGCATCGTTTCGCCAGACCAGTCGTTCAGAAGCAGCACATCCATGCCCGACCGTCACCACGGCTCTATCAACAGAAACTGTCTCCCCTGCTGAATGAAGAGACAGGCCTGGCACAGGAATCAGAGAGCAACAAGCCGCAGTTGCAAAGCCACTGCAGCCTGTTGTCCGGGGTTAGCGGCCTACCAGGCGATTCGGTAGTCGCGCCGCGTTATCGATATGCGCTTCAGCGGATAATTCAGCACTGATCAGACTGACCTGAAGACGCGCCTCCCAAAATGGCATGGCCGACCAGAGGTAACTATCCAGTTCGGCCAGACAGGGAAACCGCGCCGTCCACGCCATCACCAGCCCGCTCAGGTCAACCTCGGCCAGTCCCTGCTGCTGCGCACGCCGTACCCAGCGGTCAAGCTCGCCCGGCGTGATGAACGCCAGCTCGATTTCCGCCTGCGCCAGCCGCACCTGGTAACGCCGCCGCTTGTGCCGCCGGAGTGTGGCATCGATGCGCGCCTGACGGGTGTGTTTCATCGTCAGCCGGTGTTCGAAGCGCTGTCGGCGGCGGCGGTTCACTTCCGGGAACAGCGTGTCACGGGTGTCGCCCGGCAACGGGGAATAACAGTGCTCCCCCGGCTGGAAATCAGGATGTCGAGCGCGTCGATACAGTCTTCCTTGCGCGTGGCGCGGCGGCGATCGCCGGGCCGGTAGGTCACGTCTATCATGCGGATGTCCCTGGCTGAAATTGTGAGCCGCCCGGTTAACTGGCGGAAAAACACCGTGGCATACGGGTAGGCGGATAACCGCCTGCCAGCTTCAAGGCGGGCTTCAACCTGTGCGATGGCTTGCCAGACGGCCTGCCGGTACGGGTGCCACGGCACCAGAGCGAGATGGTTCGGGATCACAGGCAATGCCCTCCCATCCGCAGCGCGACCGCCAGCTTTTCCGGCCGCCAGAACCCCAGCCGGTAATAGCCCGCCACGGTTTGCAGCACCCGGTTGACCGTGGCCGGGGTGTAATGCTCATCCAGGTACAACCACGCCAGCGACTGACCGCCGTCAAACGGCAGCGTCATTGACCAGTTCGGCACCTCCGCCCCCGCGCTGCACAAATAGAGCGCCGTCGCCTCATCCCCTGCCGGGCTTATCCGGCACACCACCGGCACGCGCCCGCAGAACTCGCAGCCCTCTTCTGCCACCACATGCCAGCCTTCCGGCAGCGCCAGCTGACCCAGCACCGCGCAGTTGAGCATCACCCGGTACTCCCTGCCCCGCTCGCGGTACTGCTCCAGTTCGTCGGCGCTCATCGCCGTCAGTGTTTCCAGATTGAATGCATTTTTCATCGCTGTTTTCTGCCGCCCGATGGGCGGCAGCTCCCTGTCGGTTAGGCGGCGGCGCTGTTGTCAGCGTCCTGTAAAGTGGTGGTGCCCTCGGCCACCGGCAGCAGGCACTCCGGCACCCAGCCGCTGGCGGTCAGTTCATCCTCGGCCAGCTGCGCGGCGATGCCCTTCTTCATCTTGAGCACCGAGGCCGACTGCGCCACCTTCCCGCCGTCAAGTAGCGCATCGCTCATTAGCTCCTTGCTGATCCGCCCGAAGTAATTGGCCTTGGTCGGTTGCCACCAGTCTCGCAGCGTGAAATCCAGCGCGTGCTCGAGCGGCGTCAGGGCATCGCCGACTTTGCCATCCTTCGCAGGCCATAGTTGCACGGCATCGAGTGACAGGCCGACGCAGTACGTCAGCAGCGCCACGACCTCGGCCTGTTCCCACGTCAGCAACCATGTGAAATCGGTATTCCACTCCGGCGGCAATTTCGCCTCCCACTGCGCGTGCAGCTCGCCCAGCTGGCGATCGGCGCGGCTCCCTTCCGCCGTCGGGGCTTTGCTCAGCAGCTCCCCACGTTTTGGGGTAAGGCTGGTTTGGAGCAGCGATCCGGCGTAACGCGAACCGAACACCTTCACGGCCAGCGTGTGGGTGTGCAGCGTCAGCGCCACGGTCGGGTTCTCGACCAGCGCGCCCATCACCGCCAGCGTGCGCTCCGCCGACAGGCTGGTGATCAGCGCCGACGACAGCCCTTTCTCCTTGGTTTTCGGTGCCGCCGTTTCAGTGGTCGCTGCGCCCTCGCCGTTGTCATCAGCGCCATTCCCGGTCGTTGCTTCGCTCGCCCGCAGCACGATCCCACGCTGGTAAACCACCTCCCCGCCACGCAGGGACGCCACTACCCCGCCGCTGCTGCGCATCCCCTGCGGCCATGCACGGACGATCGCTTGTGCGGTTAACCGCGCAATATCGGCCTGTACCGCATCGCTCTCGACGTTCAGTGCGTGGGTATCGGTATCGGCATCCGCCACCTCAAATGCCGCTTCCAGCTCACTGAACCGCGCTTTCAGGCAGGTGATCTCGGCCTGTTCGTCAGCGGTAAATTCCGGCTGCGGTTCGGCCAGCTCGCGGTACAGCTCCGCATCCTCCCCCCACGTTTTAATGGCCGAAATGCGCCCTTCCGCCCAACTCCAGCCCTCGTCCTCGGCCACCTGCTGCGCCAGCGCGTGCAGTTTTTCACGGGCAAGACGCTCCAGCATCGCCGGTTCGGTCAAAAAGCCCTCGTCGGTAAACAGGTCAAATTTGAAGGTGCCGCCCGCCGCTTCGTAGACCTCGCGCCCGACGAACGCCAGCTGGCTGTTGTCTCTGGCCGAGACTTCACCTTTCAGCACCGCCTCGCGCAGGTGCTGCGGCGCAGCCGCCCAGCCGTGCGCGTTGTCCCACACGTCACACTGACGTTGATGATCTTCGGTGGCCGACAGCGCCTGCAGCTGGTCGAGGGTGATCTGGTCTTCGGCCAGCGCATTGAGCAGCACCGGCGCCATCGTTGCCAGACGCAGACAGCGCTGAACGTGGCGCGTGCTGAACCCCAGCAGATCGCCGATCTGTGCCGGAGTTTGCCCGTCTGCCGACAGGTCGCGGAATGCCGTGACTTGATCGGCCGGGTGCATCTGCTCGCGCTGGCTGTTCTCCATCATCGACACCACGCGCGCCATCGCCCGGCTGACAACCAGCACCTCGACCGGGTAATCGTCGGTCACGATGCCGTCCGGGGTGGTCTTGTCGGCGTCTTTCTCCTGTTCCATCAACCAGCGCAGCGCCAGCGTGCGGCGCTCACCGGCGGCGACGCCGTAGCGGCCATCCTCCATCTCGAACACGACCAGATTCATCAGCAGACCGGCAGAACGGATGGAAGCGGCCAGCCCCTCGATCGACGCCTGCGAGGATTTTTTCTTGCGCACGTTCAGGTCGGTCAGTACCAGCTGGCCGAGCGTGGCGGTTTTGCGCACGGCCTTGGCCAGCGCCGCCTCGATTTTTTCCGTAAGCGCGTTTTTCTTGGTGGTTTTGGCCGGACGGGTTGTCTTGCCCTTGGTTGGTGCTTTAGACTCAGTCATAGACATGGTGTAGCTCCTCATAGTTATTGCCTGTTGAGCCAGCGTCAGAAATGGGGTTTCCGCGCTGGCGGTGAGAAAGCGGCAGCGATGCCGCTTTTTTATTGCCCTGAATTCACGCGCCAGTGGGTCATCGTCATCTGATCGCTGACAGCCACCGGCCAGCCGCCGACGATCCACACCGAAATCGTGTCGAAATCCCCAAAGTCCGCGAACACCTCTTCCGCCCCTGCCGGTACGACCGGCGGTTCAATGGTGCCGGTCGAGTGACCGCACACCGCCTTCACATAACAAAACAGGTCATACACCTGCGGGATGGTCAGAGCACTGTTGGTTTGTGCGGATGCTGCTGTAGGCTTCGTTGTCGCGCCTTTGACGTTTTGTTGAGCCATATTGAAATCCTCCGTGGGGTGATAACTGATGCCGCTGTGAGTATTCGCCGTCGCAATAAACTGATTCAGCACGGCGAAGAGCGGCACCAAGGGGCGGAGACAAAAAGTTTTTTTGAACGAAGGGAGGAAAAAAGTTTTTGGCGGAGTGCATTTCACCCCTTGGTGTTTAAGCGAGGCGTTGTGCTGTTATCAGTTGCGGCGGGAAGACTGACTGCGGCTAAAGCACCCTGGAAGGTTGAATATGGATCAACCCGACACGACGGCGCGACAGCGGCCGGCGGGGCGTCAACAGAGTCCTGCAGCCTGGCTGCAGGACAGTGAGTGCGGCGCCGGCATCGCCGGCTGCAAGCGGGGTTGCGTCAGCGATGGACGCCCGAAGGGTGGCGACGGCTCGACGGCGCCATGCGCAGCACGACAGCGCGCCCGTACGCCCAAATTACGGCATATATGCAAAGTACAAGTAGAATTGAGCGTTATCACCGACGACGCAGTTCTGCACAACGCCTCACCTGCAGAAGGCACGCCAAAAACTCGAATTATCCAACCTGGTTGCCGTCACCAGCGCCGTCCAGGTGAGGCTCACCATGGCCATGATGGGCCTGCACATTGATTTGCGCGAGGGGCGTCCACGAGGGCATAACTGTTACTTATTTCTGTATTTAATGAAATGTGATTTTCATTAAATACAGATAATCGTAACGATAGCGTTTCAAACGGTACGCAGGGAGTTACGGCTCGACAGCAATGATGAGTCGTAACCTGCCTGCCCTACCGTCTCATCCTAAACGCAAAAGCGTTTAATCTTAAAATCGCATAATCGTAAAACATTAAATACAGAATTACTCTTTTCCGTATTTACCATATAACAGTTCGCGCACCTCATCGGCGATCTTGGTGCCCCTCAGGGCACAGGCAGACTTGATGGCCTTATGCAGGCTCTCCGGGATATCAATCGTGAGTCGCTTCATTTTCTCGACCGGCGGCGGTGGCGCTTCTTCGACAGCGCGACTTTCCACCCAGGCATCCGCACTGGGTGCAGGTTTGGTTGGCTTCGCACCGAAAGTCACTTTTTTCCCACTCATACTTATTGCTCCAAAATCTCGTTAACCAGGGCGCCGATCTCTTTTGACGCCGCCGAATCCGGTTCCAGCTCGAACACGGCTTTACCGACAGCCGCCGCTTCAGCGAAGATTACCCGCTGCGACACCGTGGCTTGCAACACCGGTGTTTCATACGTCGACAGCGCCTCGCCGACATCACGTCCAATCGCAGTATTTACGATTTTACGATTAACTGCAAATACAGATTTAAGGTTTTCTTTATAAATCTTGGCTTCCTGGATCAGCGTGACCACTTCCTGTGCCGCCCACACGTCATACGGACTGGGTTGAACAGGGATCACCACCAGGTCGGCCGCCATAATGGCGGAACGGGCCAGATCCGTGACACGGGGCGGGCCATCAATGATGATGTGGTCATAATCCTGGGTGAACTTGCCGATATCCTTGTGCAGCGTGGCGCGCGGCAACCCCAGCACCGGAAAAGCGGACTCATCTTCCCGTGCTGCCGCCCAATCCAGGGCGCTACCCTGAGGATCGGCATCAAGCAGCAATACGCGGGCGCCATCCGCCGCCAAACGGGCAGCAATATTGACGCTGAGAGTGGTTTTGCCAACTCCCCCTTTCTGGTTCAGTACAGAGATAATCATCAGGCACTCCTGGTATGGGTTGTTACGATTTTCAGTAAATCCGTATTTCTTCAAACTAACAATTACGATTCAATTGCAGTGTATGCATAAGCACGGGCAAGGTCAATACTGAAATCATCAAATGCGCTTTTCCGTAAAATCGTATTTGAGATTTATTGTAAAACCAGATGGTTATCTTAGAGAAGGGAGCGCCAGCAGCCCCCACGCCTCGTCAACAGGTAGGGAGAAGGCCAGATCCGGCGTGACATCCAGGGCGAAGATCCGGGTATAGATTTCGGTATTTTCCAGGCGCTTGTGGCCCATCAGCGCCTGGACCTGTTTGACGAGCACATCGTTCATCAGCAGATGCATCGCATAGCTGTGGCGGAACGTGTGCGGGGTGATGGGGCGCACCGAAAAAGTCACGCCATCCTGGGCGGCACGGCGAACCGCCGCCCGGAACGGATCCTCCCGCCGCTGCTGCTCTTCCTTGGTCGGCCAGCGCCGCGGCCGGCTGCGCGTTGCTTCAGCGTGCGCAGCCGGACAAACGGCAGGTCGCCGTTGAAGAACACATCCCCCGGCGTCAGCGCCAGGGCTTCATTGATGCGGGCGCCGGTGTTCCACAGGGTTTCGATCAGCATGCGCTGGCGCAGATCGGGCAGGTAGTCGAGCAAGACCGCAATTTCCGGCGCCAGCAGGTAGCGGGGCTCATCCAGTGAGGCGGCCAGAGCCATTTCGCGCAGCCGCACGGCGCGCGCAAAGCCGCCAGGCAGACTGATCGCGCTACGTGAAATCTGTCCCATCTCGAGGGGGGATTATACTCAATTTTTCATTCTCCGCACTCTGTGCACTTTTCGGCCTTCAAAGGCCGCGATCGCGCTTTGACACCCTCGGCGATCGCCGGGTTGGCGCTCAATGCGCTATTGTGCCGGGTCAGCCGTGGCGCCGTGAAGCCGAATAAATCGGTGATCGGTCAGGACAGCATCGCATAAAAATTTGGGAAAAAACGCAATGCGCGTAAAAAACATAATCATCCTTGATGCCGGTTGGCGCCGACGTGACAGGAGCCACGCGAACACCGTCCCTAATCCGCTGTGATACAAGGGGAAATCAGCCAGAGGTCGGTCGGGCAGGGCGGTTGGGGAGTCTAAGGAAGAAAACCCACCGCTCAGGCGAAAGCGCAGCAGGTGATTGAATTGACGCTGGCCGGACTCACCCGCGAAGCGGTTGCCGACCAATTGGGCATTGGCAGAGCCAGCGTCTACTGAATATTAAAAACCTGGCGGTAGCAACATCCCGACGCTATTCTGCCCGGAGAACGGGTGAAGCCTTCGCTCAGCGATAGTGAGCCGTCGACCGAACATGTTACGATAGCGCCATGAAAAAAAATCCAACGCCCCATGATGCCACTTTCCGGCAATTTCTGACGCAACCCGAG
>NZ_JBNIDE010000016.1:0-30444 GCF_059652115.1 Serratia sp. EC4
TGATAAAGTTTGACGCGACACGCGGTAAAAGGGCATCATTTGATGCCCTTTTTCTACGCTGTGAACTAGAACCTATCTCATCAGCGATTTTGCAGTCATAATCATTGGTGAGATGGGCTCTTAAACCGTATTGACTGAAATACGTCATGGCGTAAAACACCGGGATATCGCTAATGCGCTATCCGATCGGTTTGGTTTGCCTCGCAATGCGAGGCAAAGTTGTTTGTTATGAATCATCATTGTGACAGGTTGGTTTATGAGTGCGAATACCGAGGCTCAAGGGAGCGGACGCGGCCTGGAAGCGGCAAAGTGGCTGATCGTCGCCGTTCTGTTGGTTGTGGCTATTGTCGGTAACTATTACTACCGTGATTTAAGCCTGCCATTGCGCGCGCTGGCAGTTGTGCTGATCATCGCCGTTGCAGGTGCAGTGGCTCTGATGACCACCAAAGGCAAAGCCACCGTTGCGTTTGCCCGTGAAGCGCGTACCGAAGTACGTAAAGTGATTTGGCCAACTCGTCAGGAAACGCTGCACACCACGTTGATCGTTGCCGCGGTAACCGCCGTGATGTCACTGATTCTGTGGGGGCTGGATGGTATTCTGGTCCGTCTGGTGTCGTTTATTACTGGCCTGAGGTTCTAAAATGTCTGAAGCTCCAAAAAAACGTTGGTACGTCGTTCAGGCGTTTTCCGGTTTTGAAGGTCGCGTAGCACAATCGCTGCGTGAACACATCAAACTGCACGATATGGAAGAGCTGTTCGGCGAAGTGATGGTGCCTACGGAAGAAGTGGTTGAAATCCGTGGCGGCCAGCGTCGCAAGAGCGAGCGTAAGTTCTTCCCTGGCTATGTGCTGGTGCAGATGGTGATGAATGACGCCAGCTGGCACCTGGTGCGCAGCGTACCGCGCGTCATGGGGTTCATCGGCGGTACGTCTGACCGTCCAGCGCCGATCAGCGATAAAGAAGTTGATGCGATCATGAACCGTCTGCAGCAGGTCGGTGACAAGCCGCGTCCGAAAACGCTGTTCGAGCCGGGCGAGCTGGTGCGCGTCAACGACGGCCCGTTTGCCGATTTCAATGGCGTGGTCGAAGAAGTCGATTACGAGAAGAGCCGCCTGAAAGTTTCCGTTTCCATCTTCGGTCGTGCAACGCCGGTGGAACTGGACTTCAGCCAGGTTGAAAAAGGCTGATCGAATAATCAGCAATAAGCGGCCTGTTGCCGCTTGTCAAAGGCGTGAAATTGAACTACAATTTCGCGCCTTTTGTTTTTAGATGCCTTGCCTGATTTTTGTCCGGCGAGGTTAAACACGGGGAGCCTCTCACGAGGCGATACTACCCAAACCGAGGAAATTTAAATGGCTAAGAAAGTACAAGCCTACGTCAAGCTGCAAGTTGCAGCTGGTATGGCTAACCCGAGCCCACCAGTGGGTCCAGCTCTGGGTCAGCAGGGCGTTAACATCATGGAATTCTGTAAGGCGTTCAATGCTAAGACTGACAGCATTGAAAAAGGTCTGCCGATTCCGGTTGTTATCACCGTTTATTCTGATCGCTCCTTCACTTTCGTTACCAAAACCCCGCCAGCAGCAGTTCTGCTGAAAAAAGCGGCTGGTATCAAGTCTGGTTCCGGTAAGCCGAACAAAGACAAAGTAGGTAAAGTGACCCGTGCTCAGGTACGTGAAATCGCAGAAACCAAAGCTGCGGACATGACTGGTTCTGACGTTGAAGCGATGACTCGCTCCATCGAAGGTACCGCTCGTTCCATGGGCCTGGTAGTGGAGGATTAAGAGATGGCTAAGCTGACCAAGCGCATGCGCGTGATCCGTGACAAAGTTGATGCTACTAAACAGTATGACATCACTGAAGCTGTTGCTCTGCTGAAAGAGCTGGCCACCGCTAAATTCGTAGAAAGCGTTGACGTTGCCGTTAACCTCGGCATCGACGCTCGTAAATCTGACCAAAACGTTCGTGGCGCTACCGTTCTGCCACACGGCACCGGTCGTTCCGTTCGCGTTGCCGTATTTGCCCAAGGCGCTAACGCTGAAGCTGCGAAAGCTGCAGGCGCAGAGCTGGTAGGTATGGACGATCTGGCTGAGCAGATCAAGAAAGGCGAAATGAACTTCGACGTTGTTATTGCTTCCCCGGATGCAATGCGCGTTGTTGGTCAACTGGGCCAGATCCTGGGTCCACGCGGCCTGATGCCAAACCCGAAAGTGGGTACCGTTACTCCGAACGTTGCTGAAGCAGTGAAAAACGCTAAAGCAGGTCAGGTTCGCTATCGTAACGACAAAAACGGCATCATCCATACCACTATCGGTAAGGTTGATTTCGACGCAGACAAACTGAAAGAAAACCTGGAAGCCCTGCTGGTTGCGCTGAAAAAAGCAAAACCTTCTCAGGCGAAAGGCATGTACATCAAGAAAGTTAGCCTCTCCACCACCATGGGTGCTGGCGTTGCTATCGATCAGAGCGGTCTGTCTGCCGCAGCGAACTAATCGCACTTGCGATTATCGCTTTGACTTGGGGCCGAGATTTGTCTAGAATCTTATGCCCCAAGGTTTTGCTATTGGCTATGCCGTAGGCAAAACAAAGATTTTTCGGTTGGAGCCTGGCCTATCCAGGCCTCCGTCCAAGACCGCAGGTGTATCGCAAGATACTTAATCCTTCCTGCGTAGACGGTGACAGAGCCTAAGAAAATTTTTCTTTTTTATAAAAGAATGTCTTTGCTGGATTCTGCTCACCGTGTTAAGCCGCTCGGCGTGGCGTTTTACAAAGCGCCGAGTGAAGTGAGTTCCGGGGGATTTTCCCCGGCTAATCCAGGAGCAAAAAGCTAATGGCATTAAATCTTCAAGACAAACAAGCGATTGTTGCTGAAGTCAGCGAAGTAGCCAAAGGCGCGCTGTCTGCGGTTGTTGCGGATTCCCGCGGCGTTACCGTAGATAAAATGACTGAACTGCGTAAAGCAGGTCGTGAAGCTGGCGTTTACATGCGTGTTGTTCGCAACACCCTGATGCGTCGCGTAGTTGAAGGCACTCCATTCGAATGCCTGAAAGACACGTTTGTCGGTCCAACCTTGATTGCATTCTCTCACGAACACCCGGGCGCTGCTGCTCGTCTGTTCAAAGAGTTCGCGAAAGCGAATGCAAAATTCGAGGTTAAAGCTGCGGCCTTTGAAGGTGAGCTGATCCCAGCGGCGCAAATCGACCGCCTGGCGACGCTGCCAACTTACGAAGAAGCGATCGCACGCCTGATGGCAACCATGAAAGAAGCCGCTGCCGGCAAACTGGTTCGCACTCTGGCTGCAGTACGCGATCAGAAAGAAGCGGCGTAAGCCACTCTTTCTTAGCCTTTGCTAACGTATTTAAACTATTTCTGAATTTTAGGAACAATTGTTATGTCTATCACTAAAGACCAAATCCTGGAAGCAGTTGCCGCTATGTCCGTAATGGACGTTGTTGAACTGGTTTCCGCTATGGAAGAAAAATTCGGCGTTTCTGCTGCTGCTGCTGTAGCTGTTGCTGCTGGCCCAGCTGAAGCTGCTGAAGAGAAAACTGAATTCGACGTTATCCTGAAAGCTGCAGGCGCTAACAAAGTTGCTGTTATCAAAGCAGTACGTGGCGCTACCGGCCTGGGTCTGAAAGAAGCTAAAGACCTGGTTGAATCTGCTCCAGCCGCTCTGAAAGAAGGCGTGAGCAAAGATGACGCAGAAGCTCTGAAAAAATCTCTGGAAGAAGCTGGCGCAGAAGTTGAAGTTAAATAAGCCAACCTTTCCGGTTGCAGCCTAGTCTTTTAGGCTGATGGCTGGTGACTTTTTAGTCACCAGCCTTTTTGCGCTGTAGGGCGCCAGTAGCGTTTCACACTGTTTGGCTGCTGGTTTCGCCTCCCAATGTTTGTTTCTATTGACGACTTAATATACCGCGGTCTTTGCACTACCAGGAGTTCTGGGGGAAGGCGCGATGAAATGGTTTAAGCGTGATAGCAAGAGACATTGCGGAAAGTGTTCCCGCTTTCCGGTCGACAAAACGGTGTTGCATGAACTGTCCCTAATCGGACGGACAGATTGGGTCACTGATCAGCGAGCTGAGGAACCCTATGGTTTACTCCTATACCGAGAAAAAACGTATTCGTAAGGATTTTGGTAAACGTCCACAAGTGCTGGACATACCATATCTCCTTTCTATCCAGCTTGACTCGTTCCAGAAGTTTATCGAGCAAGATCCAGAAGGGCAGTACGGCCTTGAAGCCGCATTCCGTTCTGTTTTCCCTATCCAGAGCTACAGTGGCAATTCGGAGCTGCAATACGTTAGCTACCGTCTTGGTGAGCCGGTCTTCGACGTCAAAGAGTGCCAGATCCGTGGTGTGACGTTCTCTGCACCGCTGCGCGTAAAACTGCGCCTGGTTATCTATGAGCGCGAAGCGCCTGAAGGTACGGTCAAAGACATCAAGGAACAAGAAGTCTACATGGGCGAAATTCCGCTCATGACCGAAAACGGCACCTTTGTGATCAACGGTACTGAGAGGGTTATCGTATCTCAGTTGCACCGTAGTCCTGGCGTATTCTTCGACAGCGATAAGGGTAAAACCCACTCCTCGGGTAAAGTGCTGTACAACGCACGCATCATCCCTTACCGCGGTTCATGGTTGGACTTCGAGTTCGATCCGAAAGACAACCTGTTCGTGCGTATTGACCGTCGCCGCAAATTGCCTGCGACCATCATTCTGCGCGCGCTGAACTACACCACTGAACAGATCCTCGACCTGTTCTTTGACAAGATCGTCTTCGAAATCCGCGACAACAAGCTGCAGATGGAGCTGGTGCCAGAGCGCCTGCGTGGTGAGACCGCTTCGTTCGATATCGAAGCCAACGGCAAGATCTACGTAGAGAAAGGCCGTCGCATCACCGCTCGTCATATCCGTCAGCTGGAAAAAGACGACATTCAGAGCATTGAAGTACCGGTAGAGTACATCGCGGGCAAAGTGGTCGCGAAAGACTATATCGATACCAATACCGGCGAACTGATCTGCGCAGCCAACATGGAGCTGTCGCTGGATCTGCTGGCCAAGCTGAGCCAGTCCGGCCACAAGCGCATCGAAACGCTGTTCACCAACGATCTGGACCACGGCGCGTACATCTCTGAAACGCTGCGTGTCGATCCGACCAACGATCGTCTGAGCTCGCTGGTAGAAATCTACCGCATGATGCGTCCTGGTGAGCCGCCAACGCGCGAAGCTGCCGAAAGCCTGTTCGAGAACCTGTTCTTCTCCGAAGACCGCTACGATCTGTCCGCGGTTGGCCGTATGAAGTTCAACCGTTCTCTGCTGCGCGACGAGATCGAAGGTTCGGGCATTCTGAGCAAAGACGACATCATCGAAGTGATGAAGAAGCTCATCGATATCCGTAACGGCAAGGGCGAAGTGGACGATATCGACCACTTGGGCAACCGCCGTATCCGCTCCGTTGGCGAAATGGCCGAGAACCAGTTCCGCGTAGGTCTGGTGCGTGTTGAGCGTGCGGTGAAAGAGCGTTTGTCTCTGGGCGATCTGGATACCCTGATGCCTCAGGACATGATCAACGCCAAGCCGATTTCGGCGGCGGTGAAAGAGTTCTTCGGCTCCAGCCAGCTGTCCCAGTTCATGGACCAGAACAACCCGCTGTCCGAGATCACGCACAAGCGTCGTATCTCCGCACTGGGCCCGGGCGGTCTGACCCGTGAGCGCGCCGGCTTTGAAGTTCGAGACGTACACCCGACCCACTACGGCCGCGTGTGCCCAATCGAAACGCCGGAAGGTCCAAACATCGGTCTGATCAACTCCCTGTCCGTGTACGCACAGACTAACGAGTATGGCTTCCTGGAAACCCCGTACCGCCGCGTACGTGACGGCGTGGTGACCGATGAAATCAACTACCTGTCTGCTATTGAAGAAGGCAACTTCGTTATCGCCCAGGCGAACTCCAACCTGGATGAAGAAGGCCGCTTCGTAGAAGACCTGGTCACCTGTCGTAGCAAAGGCGAATCAAGCCTGTTCAGCCGCGACCAGGTTGACTACATGGACGTATCCACCCAGCAGGTCGTTTCCGTTGGTGCTTCACTGATTCCATTCCTGGAACACGATGACGCCAACCGTGCATTGATGGGTGCGAACATGCAACGTCAGGCCGTACCAACCCTGCGCGCTGACAAGCCGCTGGTCGGTACCGGTATGGAACGCGCTGTAGCGGTTGACTCCGGCGTAACCGCCGTTGCCAAACGCGGCGGTGTGATCCAGTACGTGGATGCTTCCCGTATCGTTATCAAAGTTAACGAAGACGAGATGTACCCGGGCGAAGCAGGTATCGATATTTACAACCTGACCAAGTACACCCGTTCTAACCAGAACACCTGCATCAACCAGATGCCGTGTGTGAATCTGGGTGAGCCAATCGAGCGCGGCGACGTGCTGGCGGATGGCCCATCGACAGATCTGGGCGAACTGGCGCTGGGCCAGAACATGCGCGTAGCGTTCATGCCTTGGAACGGCTACAACTTCGAAGACTCCATCTTGGTCTCCGAGCGCGTGGTGCAGGAAGATCGCTTCACCACCATCCACATTCAGGAACTGGCGTGCGTGTCTCGCGACACCAAGCTGGGGCCTGAAGAGATCACCGCCGACATCCCTAACGTGGGTGAAGCGGCGCTCTCCAAGCTGGATGAATCCGGTATCGTGTATATCGGTGCTGAAGTGACCGGCGGTGACATTCTGGTCGGTAAGGTAACGCCTAAAGGCGAAACCCAGCTGACGCCGGAAGAGAAACTGCTGCGTGCGATCTTCGGTGAGAAAGCGTCTGACGTTAAAGACTCTTCTCTGCGTGTACCGAACGGCGTTTCCGGTACGGTTATCGACGTGCAGGTCTTCACCCGCGATGGCGTGGAAAAAGACAAGCGCGCGTTGGAAATCGAAGAGATGCAGCTGAAGCAGGCGAAGAAAGACCTGACTGAAGAACTGCAGATCCTGGAAGCCGGCCTGTTTGCGCGTATCCACGCGGTGTTGGTTGCCGGTGGCATCGAAGCCGACAAGCTGAGCAAGCTGCCGCGCGATCGCTGGCTGGAACTGGGCCTGACCGACGAAGAGAAGCAAAACCAGCTGGAGCAGCTGGCTGAGCAGTACGACGAACTGAAATCCGACTTCGAGAAGAAGCTGGAAGCCAAGCGTCGTAAGATCACTCAGGGCGACGATCTGGCGCCGGGCGTACTGAAAATCGTCAAGGTTTATCTGGCCGTTAAACGTCAGATCCAACCGGGTGACAAGATGGCGGGCCGCCACGGTAACAAGGGTGTTATCTCCAAGATCAACCCGATCGAAGATATGCCTTACGATGAAAACGGCACGCCGGTAGACATCGTACTGAACCCGCTGGGCGTACCATCACGTATGAACATCGGTCAGATCCTGGAAACCCACCTGGGTATGGCTGCGAAAGGCATCGGTGAGAAGATCAACCAGATGCTGAAGCAGCAGCAGGAAGTGGCCAAGCTGCGTGAGTTCATCCAGAAGGCCTACGATCTGGGCGACGACGTTTGCCAGAAAGTTGACCTGAACACCTTCAGCGACGACGAAGTGCTGCGTCTGGCAGAGAACCTGAAAAAAGGTATGCCGATCGCAACGCCGGTGTTTGACGGTGCGAAAGAGACTGAAATCAAGAAGCTGCTGGAAATGGGCGGTATCCCGACCTCCGGTCAGATCACGCTGTTCGATGGCCGTACCGGTGAGCAATTCGAGCGCCAGGTTACTGTCGGCTATATGTACATGCTGAAACTGAACCACTTGGTTGACGATAAAATGCACGCCCGTTCAACCGGTTCTTACAGCTTGGTTACTCAGCAGCCTCTGGGTGGTAAAGCGCAGTTCGGTGGTCAACGCTTCGGTGAGATGGAAGTGTGGGCACTGGAAGCATACGGCGCGGCTTATACCCTGCAGGAAATGCTCACCGTTAAGTCGGATGACGTTAACGGCCGTACCAAGATGTACAAAAACATCGTGGATGGCGATCACCGGATGGAGCCAGGCATGCCGGAGTCCTTCAACGTACTGTTGAAAGAAATCCGCTCGCTCGGCATCAACATCGAACTGGAAGACGAGTAATCGTCATTCCGGCTCAGGCTCCCCGCCTAAGGGAGCCTGAGGGTGGTTGTTCAGGTCACACGGGTACCTACTGCGGTTGTGGGTGCCCAACAGGTTTAACTCCGACAGGAGCCAATCCGTGAAAGACTTATTGAAGTTTCTGAAAGCGCAAACTAAGACCGAAGAGTTTGATGCGATCAAGATTGCTCTGGCCTCGCCAGACATGATCCGTTCGTGGTCGTTCGGTGAAGTTAAGAAGCCGGAAACCATTAACTACCGTACGTTCAAACCAGAGCGTGACGGCCTTTTCTGCGCCCGTATCTTCGGGCCGGTAAAAGATTACGAGTGCCTGTGCGGTAAGTACAAGCGCTTGAAACACCGCGGCGTGATCTGTGAGAAGTGCGGCGTTGAAGTGACCCAGACCAAAGTGCGTCGTGAGCGCATGGGCCACATCGAACTGGCTTCCCCGACTGCGCACATCTGGTTCCTGAAATCGCTGCCATCCCGCATCGGTTTGCTGCTGGATATGCCGCTGCGTGACATCGAACGCGTACTGTACTTCGAATCCTATGTGGTGGTCGAAGGCGGTATGACCAACCTCGAGCGTCGTCAGATCCTGACCGAAGAGCAGTATCTGGACGCGCTGGAAGAGTTCGGTGACGAATTCGACGCCAAGATGGGTGCGGAAGCTATTCAGGCCCTGTTGAAAAACATGGATCTGGAAGCCGAGTGCGAGCAGCTGCGTGAAGAGCTGAACGAAACCAACTCCGAAACCAAGCGCAAGAAGCTGACCAAGCGTATCAAGCTGCTGGAAGCGTTCGTACAGTCCGGCAACAAGCCGGAGTGGATGATCCTGACCGTGCTGCCGGTACTGCCGCCGGATCTGCGTCCACTGGTTCCGCTGGATGGCGGCCGTTTCGCGACGTCGGATCTGAACGATCTGTATCGCCGCGTGATCAACCGTAACAACCGTCTGAAACGCCTGCTGGATCTGGCTGCGCCGGACATCATCGTGCGCAACGAAAAGCGTATGCTGCAAGAAGCGGTAGACGCCCTGCTGGATAACGGCCGTCGCGGTCGTGCGATCACCGGTTCCAACAAACGTCCTCTGAAATCTTTGGCCGACATGATCAAAGGTAAGCAGGGTCGTTTCCGTCAGAACCTGCTCGGTAAACGCGTTGACTACTCCGGCCGTTCCGTAATCACCGTAGGTCCATACCTGCGTCTGCATCAGTGCGGTCTGCCTAAAAAGATGGCGCTGGAGCTGTTCAAACCGTTCATCTACGGCAAGTTGGAGCTGCGTGGCCTGGCCACCACCATCAAAGCCGCCAAGAAAATGGTTGAGCGTGAAGAAGCCGTCGTTTGGGATATCCTGGACGAAGTGATCCGCGAACACCCGGTACTGCTGAACCGTGCACCAACCCTGCACCGTTTGGGTATCCAGGCGTTTGAACCGGTTCTGATCGAAGGTAAAGCGATCCAGCTGCACCCGCTGGTTTGTGCGGCATACAACGCCGACTTCGATGGTGACCAGATGGCCGTTCACGTGCCGCTGACGCTGGAAGCCCAGCTGGAAGCGCGTGCGCTGATGATGTCCACCAACAACATCCTGTCCCCAGCGAACGGCGAGCCAATCATCGTTCCTTCTCAGGACGTTGTACTGGGTCTGTACTACATGACCCGCGACTGTGTTAACGCCAAGGGCGAAGGCATGGTGCTGAACGGTTCCAAAGAAGCTGAGCGCGTTTACCGCGCCGGCCTGGCGTCTCTGCATGCGCGCGTTAAAGTGCGTATCACCGAAGACGTCAAAAACGCCGAAGGCGAGTGGACCTCTCAGACCAGCATCATCGACACCACCATCGGCCGCGCCATCCTGTGGATGATCGTACCGAAAGGTCTGCCGTACGCGATCGTTAACCAGCCTTTGGGCAAGAAAGCGATCTCCAAGATGCTGAACACCTGTTACCGCATCCTGGGCCTGAAGCCGACCGTTATCTTTGCTGACCAGATCATGTACACCGGTTTTGCTTACGCAGCCCGTTCCGGCGCTTCCGTAGGCATCGACGACATGGTTATCCCGGCCAAGAAAGCGGAGATCATCGAAGAAGCGGAAACCGAAGTTGCCGAGATCCAGGAGCAGTTCCAGTCTGGTCTGGTTACCGCCGGCGAACGCTACAACAAAGTGATCGATATCTGGGCTGCAGCGAACGAACGCGTTGCTAAAGCGATGATGGAAAACCTGTCGGTAGAAGACGTGGTTAACCGTGACGGCGAAGTGGAACAGCAAGTTTCCTTCAACAGCATCTTCATGATGGCCGACTCCGGTGCGCGTGGTTCCGCCGCTCAGATTCGTCAGCTGGCCGGTATGCGTGGTCTGATGGCGAAGCCGGACGGCTCCATCATCGAAACGCCAATCACCGCGAACTTCCGTGAAGGTCTGAACGTACTCCAGTACTTCATCTCCACCCACGGTGCTCGTAAAGGTCTGGCGGATACCGCACTGAAAACCGCGAACTCCGGTTATCTGACCCGTCGTCTGGTTGACGTGGCGCAGGATCTGGTGGTGACCGAAGACGACTGTGGCACCCACGACGGCATCCTGATGACTCCGGTTATCGAAGGTGGCGACGTGAAAGAGCCGCTGCGTGAACGCGTTCTGGGCCGTGTGACGGCAGAAGACGTCCTCAAGCCGGGTACGGCGGACATTCTGGTGCCACGCAACACCCTGCTGAACGAGAAGGCGTGTGACCTGTTGGAAGAGAACTCTGTCGACAGCGTTAAAGTCCGTTCCGTGGTGAGCTGTGAAACCGACTTTGGTGTGTGTGCAAACTGCTATGGTCGCGACCTGGCACGTGGCCACATCATCAACAAAGGCGAAGCCATCGGCGTTATCGCGGCACAGTCCATCGGTGAGCCGGGTACACAGCTGACGATGCGTACGTTCCACATCGGTGGTGCGGCATCTCGTGCGGCTGCTGAATCCAGCATTCAGGTGAAAAACAAGGGTAGCATCAAGCTGAGCAACGCGAAGTTCGTTATGAACGCCGCAGGCAAGCTGGTGATCACCTCGCGTAACACCGAACTGAAACTGATCGACGAATTCGGCCGTACCAAAGAAAGCTACAAGGTGCCTTACGGCGCCGTGATGGGCAAAGGCGACGGTGAAGAAGTTAATGGCGGCGAAACCGTCGCTAACTGGGATCCGCACACCATGCCGGTCATCAGTGAAGTCAGCGGCTTCATTCGCTTCGCGGACATGGTTGACGGCCAGACGATTACTCGTCAGACCGACGAACTGACCGGTTTGTCTTCTCTGGTTGTTCTGGACAGCGCAGAGCGTACCGGTAGCGGTAAAGACCTGCGTCCGGCACTGAAAATCGTTGACGCTCAGGGCGAAGACGTATTGATCCCAGGTACTGATATGCCTGCTCAATACTTCCTGCCGGGTAAAGCGATCGTTCAGCTGGAAGATGGCATTCAGATCGGTGCGGGTGATACCCTGGCGCGTATTCCTCAGGAATCCGGCGGTACCAAGGATATTACCGGTGGTCTGCCGCGCGTTGCCGACCTGTTCGAAGCGCGTCGTCCGAAAGAGCCGGCAATCCTGGCTGAAATCAGCGGGATTATCTCGTTCGGTAAAGAGACCAAAGGCAAACGTCGCCTGGTGATCTCTCCGCTGGACGGCAGCGACGCTTACGAAGAGATGATTCCGAAATGGCGTCAGCTCAACGTGTTCGAAGGCGAAGTGGTGGAACGTGGTGACGTCGTTTCCGACGGCCCAGAGTCTCCGCACGACATTCTGCGTCTGCGTGGCGTGCATGCGGTTACCCGCTACATCACCAACGAAGTGCAGGAAGTTTACCGTCTGCAAGGCGTTAAGATTAACGATAAGCACATCGAAGTTATCGTTCGTCAGATGCTGCGTAAAGGCACCATCGTTAGCGCTGGTGGCTCCGAGTTCCTGGAAGGCGAGCAGGCTGAAGTGTCTCGCGTCAAGATTGCCAACCGTCAGCTGGAAGCTGAAGGTAAAATCGCGGCAACCTTCTCGCGCGATCTGCTGGGTATCACCAAGGCTTCCTTGGCGACCGAGTCCTTCATCTCCGCCGCATCGTTCCAGGAAACGACGCGCGTTCTGACCGAAGCTGCCGTAGCCGGCAAGCGTGATGAACTGCGTGGCCTGAAAGAGAACGTCATCGTGGGCCGTCTGATCCCAGCCGGTACCGGTTACGCTTATCATCAGGATCGCATGCGTCGCCGTGCTCAGGGTGAAGCGCCGGTTGTTCCGCAAGTCAGCGCGGAAGAAGCGACGGCTAACCTGGCCGAGCTGCTCAATGCAGGCCTGGGCGGCAGCGACGACGAGTAATCGTCATCCGCGCCGCGGGCCCGGCATGCCGGGCCCATCGCCAGATAAACCGCTCCCTCGGGGGCGGTTTTTTTTCGCCTCATGCCGGGGCCGAGCAAACTTTGCTACTATGGTTACAGCAGAAATTGACCGCGTTTTTTACCAGACAACCAAGGACAGTGCGAACATGGACAGCCTCATTACCTACGAAAAATTGACGGCGCAACACCTGCCTTACCTGTATGAGATCCGCTTTTCCGTTGAAGAAAACCTGCTGCACCCGCATCAGATCCAGTATCTGCAGCGCAGGCAGGCGCTGGAGGACATCAACCAGGGCGGCGGCTGGATCTGCAAGCATGGCGACGACTATGCCGGCGTTGGTTTCGGGTTATTCATCCCTGAACCGCTGATCGGCGGCCTGTTCGTGAAGCCGGAATACCAGTCGAAGGGGATCGGCTCCGCCTTGTTGGCGCGGGTCACCGCCTGGATGTTTGAGCGCGGCGCCGAAGCGATCCACTTAACCACCGATCCCGGCTCCAAAGCCGAAGGCTTTTATCAACATCACGGCTGGGCCGTGGTCGGGCAGGATGAGTTCGGCCAGGCCGAACTGGTAAAACGTAAAGAGGCTGAATAATGACAATCAAAGGATTGATGACGTTACTGCTGCTTTCGCTGTTCAGCACGCCGCTGTATGCGGCCGTTGACTATTTTTACCTGAAACCGCTCGATGGCGAGAAGATCAAGATAACCCGGCAGATGCTGGAGGCGATGCCGCAGCACACGATTAAAACCTCGACCAATTTCACCCCGGAAGATATGTTCACCGGCGTTGAGTTTGCGGAGTTAGTGAAAGCCTATCACCTGAAAGGCCAGTCGGTGCGCGCTTTCGCCTGGGATGATTACTCTTATTCGATGCCGATTGACGAGATGATTAAATACCGTGTGATCGTCGCCTACCAGCGCGGCGGCAAGCCGATCGACGTTGGTGAGCTGGGGCCGTTCGCCATTATTTATCCGCGCGATGGCTATGCTGAGCTGAATAACCTGGATGTGAATGCGAAAACCGTCTGGCAAGTTAAAAGGTTGGAGCTGAAATAAGATGAGCAAAAAACTGATCGGTACTCTTATCGCGTTGGTTGCCATCTTCTCCTTATTGATTTTGTTGATTGCCATTAACTTCGGCGGCGTAAAAGAGCGCTATAAGCAGATCGAGCCCAACCTGGACAACTACTCGGTGGCCGAGATCCTGTTTCTGGCGTTTGAAAGGACCAAAACCGCGCTGTTGCTCAGTGAAAACAACGATTACGACGCCTTCCAGATCAAAAAGAAAATCTTCTACTCGAAGATTCAGATCCTGGAGAGCCGTTCGACCTTCAGCGACTCTTTTTATTACGACGACGAGTTCATCAAAAATGTTGCGCTGCTGAAGCGGCAGTATCGCACGTTGGACGATCTTTCTGCCGGCTTGCTGGTGGGGCAGAAAAACAAGGCGGACATTCTCTCTTATATGGATGATATCGAGGGCACGCTGGTCGATATCCAGGAAATTATTTATCGGATACAGATTAAAAACTTTACCGAAGTGAAAGGCATCATCCAGGACAACTCGAGTAAAGCCGAGATGTTCGCCCTCTTTTCGCTGATTTTGGTGTTCCTGATGATGTTCCTGGTGCTGAGAAATGCCTTCTCGTTGAAAGAGATCATCAAGAACAAGAACATCTTTATCTCTTCCATCTACCACGAGATCGCCGGCTCGACCCAGGCCATCGTCATTGCCGCGGATATCATGGAACACGAGCTAGCGCAGGAAGAGTTGAAAAAAGAAGCCCGCCTGATCTCCTATCACGGCAACAAGATCGCCGAACAAACGCGCGAGGTGATGGATTATTCTCGGCTTGAGATGGGAGAAGTTAAAATCAATATTTCCACCTTCCGGCTGAATGAGGTGGTGGAGGATGCCGTAACCGGCATCGGCGCCGGGCGAGGCAATCGGCTCGTGATCCACCGTTCGTCTTATGCCGGCCTGATTGGTTCTGATAAATACAAGCTCTACCGAATATTGGCCAACCTGCTCAGCAACGCGGACAAATTTACCCACCACGGCGCGATCCTCCTCAATGTGAAGGTGTGTCACGGCAATCTGTATTTGCGGGTAAAAGACACCGGCATCGGGTTTAACGTCGATAATCTGGATCGGTTATATAAGGCGTTCAATCAGGGGCTGGAAAGGGAAACGCGGCAGGGGTTGGGGCTGGGGCTGACCATTATCAAAAATTACGTCACGACGATGAAAGGCGCCATCAAGGTCAAATCCGTCGAAGGGGTTGGCTCATCGTTTTTGATCCGCATCCCGATCAAACTAATTAAAGAATAGGTTCGACAGCAACAGCGAGGAGATAATCAGCGGCTTGGTCGGTTTTTCCACCAAGTGCACGTCATAGTGCAGGATCATATCGCCGATGTTTTTCTCGTAGTGATTCAGCTGGCCGGTCAGAATGATGATGCGGGCGTGCGGATCGAGGGCGTCTTTAATTTTCTTCACGACGCGTTCGGAAGTCTCGCCGAAGTCCAACAGCCAGTCCAAAATAAACGCCTCAAAGGACTGCTGCTCCAGCGCGGCCAGCATGGCGTCCGCCGTCTGAAAGGTCTCCGTTTCGATGCCGTAGCGGCTGGCGATCTTCTTCAACAGTTCGAGAATATCACTGTCATTGTCCAGGATCGCGATACGCGGGGCCGGCAGAAAGTCTATCTTGTTGACTTTGTACAGCGGGGCATTGGCGGCATGTTCCCGGTTGGTGTTGATGATGAAAAGATCGTCCTTTTTGTAGGCGTAAGTTTCGCCGTTGTCCGCTTGCGTGACCGGGCGCTCGTCGACCTCAATGTTGCAGCGCTTGTGAATGCTGTTCATGATAAACACGCCGTTATGTGTCCGTTGGCCGGCAAACGGCTCGTTGAAATACTGGAAAACCTTTTTGACTTCATCGAGGGTGATGCCCCTTTTGCCATCCAGCTTCTGTTTGGCGCTGTTGTACTGAAGGTTCAGTATGTTGGCCATCGTGGAGGCATGTTTTCTGTCGCCAACTCCTTTCAGAGTGAGCAACGCGCTGATTGCATCGATGTAATTTGGCGTTTTCTTCATGACAACCTTGGCTTTTTTGATGTTAACCGCGAGCGTTGAAAAACCTGTTTGAGGACCCGTGCTGGATTATAGATGAAGCCTCGGGTATTGCGGTGATATCAGTTTGATTTTCCTTGGCAAACTCAAAACACACTCGATACTGAATAAAAAAACACTCAAAAGACATTCACATTTCGCCGTTTATGTGGTTAATTAGCGCACATACTGTGTGATTCGCGTCCTGGGGGGGTGCCAGTCTCACAAAATAAACCGCCTGCTCTTGTCCGTAAGCAGGGAGCAGGCGGCAAAAAGATCCGCGGCCAGCACCAGGGCCATTGGCAGCGCCGGGGATTATCCTTCAAGCTTCTCTTGTCGCGCATCTTCTTTGCAGTGCCTTCTTTTTCCACGCTCTCCACTTTCTGTTGTAACCGTCGCCCTTTGAATCTCACTCTGAGTTATTGCAGAACGCAGTTGCTCCTGTCAGCCGAGTCGCCAAAACGGCCTGTCCGCATGCCCCGCCGGCGCAAATCCAAGGAGGAACCGGAGTCGCGCAGAGAGTCTCTGCGCGATCCGGGATGGGATAAGGCGGGGCTATCGAGAGGGAGACGGCCCCGGCCGACGCCGGATTTGGCGGTCGGCAAGGTCACTATAAGCGGGGGGCTTGTCGACGCCAGCATCGGCGTTCAGCATTGCGCGGCCGCTCCAGCGTTTTCTTCACGCGGCGGCAAACGTTGCCGCTTATTGCGCACCGCGTCCCAGATAACCGTCCCAGTCTTTCCACACCGGCTGCAGCCCGGCGTTGCTGATGGCCTCGGCGACCTGCTGCGGCGTGCGGCCGTCGTGCGGTTCGAACTGTTCCAGCTCCGGCGGCACGTCATCGGCATAGCCGCCGGGCTGCGTCTTGGAGCCGGCGCTGACGCTGTTGATCGCCACCGGGATCATATGATCGCGGAAGTACGGCGACTCACGCGTAGACAGTGACAGCTCAACGTCCGGCGCGAACAGCCGGAAGGCGCAGATCAGCTGCACCAGTTGAGGCTCGCTCATGATCGACGCCGGTTCAATGCCGCCGGCGCAGGGGCGCAGACGCGGGAACGAGATCGAGTAGCGGCTCTGCCAGTAAGTTTGCTGCAGGTAGAACAGATGTTCCGCCAGCAGGTAACAGTCGGTGCGCCAGCTGTTGGAGAGGCCGATCAACGCGCCGAGGCCGATCTTGTCGATCCCGGCGCGCCCCAGGCGATCCGGTGTGGCCAGGCGCCAATGGAAATCCTGCTTCTGGCCGCGCAGGTGATGCTGCAGATAGGTGGCCGGATGGTAGGTTTCCTGGTACACCAGCACGCCGTCCAGGCCCAGCGTTTTCAGCTCGGCGTACTCGTCCTGCGCCAGCGGCTGCACTTCCATCATCAGCGAGCTGAAGTGGCTGCGGATCGCCGGAATGTGCCGGCGGAAATAGTTCATGCCGACCTTGGTCTGATGCTCGCCGGTGACCAGCAACAGGTGTTCGAACCCCAGCGCCTTGATGGCTTCGCACTCGCGTGCGATCTCCGCCGCATCCAGCGTTTTGCGCTTGATGCGGTTGCTCATCGAAAAGCCGCAGTAGGTGCAGTCGTTGGCGCACAGGTTAGAGAGGTACAGCGGCACATAGAAGCTAACGACGTTGCCGAACCGCTGACGGGTCAGCTGCTGCGCGCGCTGCGCCAGCGGTTCCAGATACGGCGCGGCGGCGGGGGAGATCAGCGCCATAAAGTCGTCGCGCGTCAGCTTGTCGGCGTTCAACGCGCGTTCCACGTCGCGCGCGGTTTTGCCGTTGATGCGCAGCGTAATATCGTCCCAATCCAGCTGTTGCCAGCGGCTACTGAAATCGTCGCCCATCACTGCGCCTCCTCTGGCAGGCTGAGGAAGGCGGTCAGCGGGCTGGAGGCGACCGCCCCGCGCTGGCTGGCGCCCAGTCCGGCGTTGCGCGCCAGTTCGCCGGCCTCCAGCGCCTGACGAAACGCCCGCGCCATTTGCACCGGGTCGCGCGCCACGGCGATGGCGGTATTCACCAACACCGCGTCGGCGCCCAGCTCCATCGCTTCCAGCGCGTGGCTCGGCGCGCCGATGCCGGCGTCGACCACCACCGGCACTTTGGCCTGTTCGATGATGATCTCGAGGAAGTCGCGGGTGCGCAGACCGCGGTTGGAGCCGATAGGGGCGCCGAGCGGCATCACCGCCGCGCAGCCCGCTTCTTCCAGCCGTTTACACAGCACCGGATCGGCGCCGCAATAGGGCAGCACGACAAAACCGTCTTTCACCAGCGTTTCCGCCGCCTTCAGCGTTTCTATCGGATCAGGCAGCAGGTATTTCACATCGGGATGGATCTCCAGCTTTACCCAGCGGGTGCCGAGCGCTTCACGCGCCAGCCGGGCGGCGAACACCGCTTCGGCGGCGGTTTTGGCGCCGGAGGTGTTGGGCAACAGCCTGACGCCCAACTGCTGCAGCGGCGCCAAAATGGCGTCGTTGCCGCCGCGCAGATCGACGCGCTTCATGGCCATGGTCACCAGCTGTGAACCGGAGGCCGCCAGCGCCTCCAGCATCAATGCCGGGGTGGCGAACTTGCCGGTGCCGGTGAACAGGCGCGAGGTAAAAGTGGTATCGGCGATTTTCAGCATGTCAGCCTCCGGCGATCGCTTGAAACAGTAAAATATCGTCACCGTCCTGCACCTGGTGGTCGGCCCAGTCGGCGCGCGGGATGATGGTTTGGTTTATCGCCAGCGCGGTGCCCGGCTGGTGGCGTTCCAGCTGGGTCAGCAGGGCGGCGACGCTGAGCGGCTGCGCCAGCTCCAGCGGCTGATCGTTAAGACGGATCTTCATGCCGCGCCTCCGCATACCGGGCAGGCGCGGGCCTGGCTCAGTTGCAGCGTGCTCCAACTCTGCCGCTTGCCGTCGAACAGCCGCAGTTTCCCGCTGAGGGAGGAAGGCATGCCGGCCAGCATCTTGATGGCCTCCAGCGCTTGCAGAGTGCCGATCACGCCGACCACCGGGCCGAGTACCCCGGCGGTGCGGCAGTTGCGCTGCGGCTCTTCCTGCTCCGGGTACAGGCAGGCGTAACAGCCGTGCGCATAGGGCGGCTCGAGCACCAGCAGCTGGCCGCTGAAGCCGACCGCGCTGCCGCTGATCAGCGGCTTGGCGGCGGCGATGCAGGCGGCGTTGACCTCATGGCGGGTCGCCATATTGTCGCAGCAGTCCAGCACCAAATCGGCGCGGGTGACCGCGTCGCGCAGCGCTTGCCCTTGCAGCCGCTGCGCCAGCGGGATGGATTCCACCAATGGGTTCAGCGCCTGCAGATGGCGTTGCGCCAGCGCCGCCTTACCGGTGGCGGTATCGGCGCTGCGGTAGAGGATTTGCCGCTGCAGGTTGGTGACGTGCAGCTGGTCGTCGTCGGCCAACAGCAGCGTGCCGACGCCGGCGGCGGCCAGGTACAACGAAGCCGGGGAGCCGAGCCCGCCCAAACCGACGATCAGCACCGTGGCGCGCTTGAGTTTCTCCTGGCCTTCCGGGCCGACGTCCTCCAGCAGCAGTTGGCGGCTGTAGCGCAGGAATTCCTGATCGTTAAGCATCGTTCGGATCCTCGCCTTCGATCAGCCGCAGCAGCTCGGCCGTCGCCGCGCGCCAGTCCGGCGCCTGGGTGATGGCGCTGACCACCGCGACGCTGCCAACGCCGCACGCCAGCACCGCCGGTACGCGATCGATACTGATCCCGCCGATCGCCACCGTCGGGTAATCCGCCAGGCCGGCGATGTGGCGTTTCAACTCCGTCAGCCCCTGCGGCGCCGAAGGCATGTCTTTGGTTTGGGTGGGGAAGATGTGCCCCAGCGCGATGTAGGACGGTTTCACCGCCAGCGCGCGCGCCAGTTCGGCGTCGTCATGGGTGGACACGCCGAGCCGCAACCCGGCGCGGTGAATGGCAGCCAGATCGGTGGTATCAAGATCTTCCTGGCCCAGATGCACGCCGTAGGCGCCGTGCTTGATCGCCAGCCGCCAGTAGTCGTTAATGAACAGCCGCGCCTGATAACGCTGGCCCAGCGCGATGGCGGCGGCGATATCCTCTTCGACCTGCTCGTCAGGCAAATCCTTGATGCGCAGCTGGATGGTGGTGACGCCGGCCTCAAGCAGGCGAGCGATCCATTCCACGCTGTCGACGACCGGGTAGAGCCCCAGTTTGTAGGGCGTCGCCGGGAAGGGGGTCGTGATATCAGTCATTGCTTGTCTCCTCTTGCAGCGTGCCGGCGCTGTGATACAGCTCGCTGCCGCGGGCGCGGAACTCGGCGGACATTTTCTCCATGCCGGTCAGTTGCACTTCGATCGGCTTGGCGACCTCCTGGGCGGCGGCGTAGTCGCGCACCTCCTGCGAAATCTTCATCGAGCAGAATTTCGGCCCGCACATCGAGCAGAAGTGGGCGACCTTGCCGGATTCCTGCGGCAGGGTTTCGTCGTGATAGGCGCGCGCGGTGGCCGGATCGAGCGCCAGATTGAACTGATCTTCCCAGCGGAATTCGAAACGCGCCTTGGACATGGCGTTATCGCGGATCTGCGCGCCCGGATGGCCTTTGGCCAGATCGGCGGCGTGAGCGGCGATCTTGTAGGTGATCAGGCCCTGTTTGACGTCTTCTTTGTTCGGCAGGCCGAGGTGCTCTTTCGGCGTGACGTAACACAGCATGGCGCAGCCGAACCAGCCGATCATCGCCGCGCCGATGCCGGAAGTGAAATGGTCATAGCCCGGGGCGATATCGGTGGTCAGCGGGCCGAGGGTGTAGAACGGCGCTTCGTGGCAATGTTCCAGCTCTTCGGTCATGTTGCGGCGGATCATCTGCATCGGCACGTGGCCCGGGCCTTCGATCATCACCTGCACGTCGTATTCCCAGGCGATTTTGGTCAGCTCGCCCAGCGTATGCAGCTCTGCGAACTGGGCCTCGTCGTTGGCGTCCTGAATCGAGCCGGGGCGCAGGCCGTCGCCGAGCGACAGCGAAACGTCGTAGGCGGCGCAGATCTCGCAGATTTCGCGGAAGTGCTGATAGAGGAAGTTTTCCTGATGGTGCGACAGACACCATTTGGCCATGATCGAGCCGCCGCGCGACACGATGCCGGTCAGGCGTTTGGCGGTCATCGGCACGTAGCGCAGCAGCACGCCGGCGTGGATGGTGAAATAATCGACCCCTTGTTCAGCCTGTTCCAGCAGCGTATCGCGGAACATCTCCCAGGTGAGGTTTTCTGCCACGCCGTTGACCTTCTCCAGTGCCTGGTAGATCGGCACGGTGCCGATGGGCACCGGGCTGTTGCGCAGGATCCACTCGCGGGTTTCGTGAATATAGCGGCCGGTGGAGAGATCCATCACGGTGTCCGCGCCCCAGCGGGTGGCCCACACCAGCTTCTCCACCTCTTCTTCGATCGACGAGGTGACCGCCGAGTTGCCGATATTGGCGTTCACCTTCACCAGGAAATTGCGGCCGATGATCATCGGCTCCGCCTCCGGATGGTTGATGTTGGCGGGAATGATGGCGCGGCCGGCGGCCACTTCCTGGCGCACGAACTCCGGCGTGATGTTGTCCGGCAGGTTGGCGCCCCAGCTTTGGCCCGGATGCTGGTGGCGCAGCACCTCGCCGCGAATGCGCTCGCGCCCCATGTTTTCACGGATGGCGATAAACTCCATCTCTGGGGTGACGATGCCGGCGCGGGCATAGTGCAGCTGGGTCACACGCTTGCCCGGCAGCGCTTTGCGCGGCAGCGGCAGATGCTCGAAGCGCAGGTGATCCAGCCCCTCGTCCGCCAGCCGCTGCTGGGTGAAGCCGGAGCTGGCGCCGCTCAGGGTCGCAGTATCGCCGCGCGCGTCGATCCAGCCGGCACGCAGTTTGGCCAGGCCGGCGTGCACATCGAGCTTGGCCTGCGGATCGCCGTAGGGGCCGGCGGTGTCATATACCGGGATCGCCTCGTTGGGTTCATACTGCGGGCTATCTTTGCTGCCGCCGACCAGGGTCGGACTGAGCTGAATTTCGCGCATCGGCACCTGGATATCGCGGCGCGAGCCCTGCAGGTAGATGCGGCGTGAGTTTGGGAAAGCCATGCCTTGCAGCGTGTCGATAAACTGCTGGGCGGCTTCGCGTTGCGCTTTACGGGCGCGCGGTGGATTAACGTTAGACATAGCAAGTTCCTACCAGTGTGTTGGGTTGGGAAAGTTGCTTGTCTGGAGCTCGGAGGGAGTAATGATGGTGGCCGATAAGGCAGGGCGCCCGCAAGGGGAAGGCCGTGCCTATGGCGATAGATTACTCTTGTTCCCTTCGCGGGTATTAACCCGATCAGGTTCCGCGGATCCCGAATTAACGGTCTCAGCCTGGCTGATTCGATGAACAAATCAGGCGCTAGGCACTCCGACAAGATGCCCCCCAGTATAGGAGGGATAAGAAAAAAAACTATAAAATTTTAACGCGCCGGATCCAGTGTCTGGTCCGGCAGCGGTTGCTGCGCGGCTTCCGCTTCCAGTTGGATCAGCTTATCTTCCAGCGCAAAGCGCGCCGCCAGCGTTTCGCCGATATCCGACAAGGCCTGGTGGAATTCCAGACAAACTTCCTGATCGATATCCACTTCGGTATAGCGATCGTGGAACGCCATGATCTGTTCGGTATTGGCCCACAGCTTGGGGTAGATGTTCACCGCCAGCGACATTTTCGGACTGGCTGCGCCTTCCACTTGTTTGATAATTCTGTCATAGATATGAAAATGCCCTGCGGAGAGGTAATCCACCAGGTTGTGGCAAAAGTTCTCCAGCGCTTTTTCATTCAGCGGCGTATGCTTTTCTTTATTCGGTTTGAGGCCTACCAGCGTGCAGTAGGCGACCAGCAACTGCTTGCGGGCCTGAAGCCATTGATCAACTAATTCATTACTACCGCCAACGCGCTGAGTCAGCCTTTCCAAACGGTTGAGCATGTTTGACTCCGTGTAAGTAACAAAAGTAACCGGTAAGTTATTAAAATGTAACAAAGCCGATTTGTAGAGTGCCAGTGAAGCTGAGGTTGTGCAACAACGATATGGAACTTGCATTAACGGGCAATGAAAACGGCTGGTGGATCGTCAGCCATGAAAGCAAACTTTGGTTACCGAACGGTGAATTGCCGTCGGGGACTGCCGCCGCCCTCGGGCTGCAGGGCCATATGGCGCGCGTCATCGGTGAGTGGGAGGGCGCGCCGGTCTGGCTGGTGCGCCAGGCGATGCCGCGGGAGATGGGGTCGGTACGTCAGCTGTTGGATCAGGATCGCGGTCTGTTCCAGCTGGCCGGGCGCGGCGTGCAGCTGGCGGACTTCTACCGCTCCCATCGCTATTGCGGCTACTGCGGCCATGAGATGCACCTCAGCCGCACCGAAAGCGCCTGCCTGTGCGGCCATTGCAAAGAACGCTACTACCCGCAGATCGCGCCCTGCGTGATCGTCGCCATTCGGCGCGAGGATCAGATCCTGCTGGCGCAGCACGTGCGCCATCGCGGCGGCATTCACACGGTGCTGGCCGGCTTCGTCGAAGTGGGCGAAACGCTGGAGCAAGCGGTGGCGCGCGAAGTGATGGAAGAGAGCAATATTGAAATCAAGAACCTGCGCTACGTCACGTCACAACCCTGGCCGTTTCCGCACTCGCTGATGATGGCCTTTATGGCCGATTACCACCAGGGTGAGATTCGTCACGATCCCAAGGAGCTGCTCAATGCCGGCTGGTATCGTTACGACCAACTGCCGCTGTTGCCGCCGCCCGGCACCGTGGCGCGCCGGTTGATTGAGGACACCGTGGCGCTGTGCCGGGCAGAATAATGTACAATGGCCGGCAGATTATTAAGGGAGCCCCATAAATGACTGAGTTGAAGAACGATCGTTACCTGCGCGCGCTGTTGCGCCAGCCGGTGGATGTGACCCCCGTATGGATGATGCGCCAGGCCGGTCGTTATTTACCGGAGTACAAGGCGACTCGCGCCCAGGCCGGTGATTTCATGTCGCTGTGCAAGAACGCGGAGCTGGCCTGTGAGGTTACGCTGCAGCCGCTGCGCCGCTATGCGCTGGACGCCGCCATCCTGTTCTCCGATATTCTCACCATTCCCGACGCCATGGGGCTCGGCCTGTACTTTGAAGCCGGCGAAGGCCCGCGTTTCAGCTCCCCCGTCACCTGCCGCGCCGACGTCGACAAACTGCCGGTGTTCGATCCGGAAGTGGAGCTGGGCTATGTGATGAACGCGGTGCGCACCATTCGCCGCGAGCTGAAGGGCGAAGTGCCGCTGATCGGCTTCTCCGGCAGCCCGTGGACGCTGGCTACCTATATGGTTGAGGGCGGCAGCAGCAAGGCCTTCACCAAGCTGAAGAAGATGATGTATGCCGAACCGGCCACGCTGCACCTGTTGCTGGACAAGCTGGCGGACAGCGTGATCCTGTATCTCAATGCCCAGATCAAGGCCGGCGCGCAGTCGGTGATGGTGTTCGACACCTGGGGCGGCGTGCTGACCGGGCGCGATTACCGCGAGTTCTCGTTGCACTACATGCACAAGATCGTCGATGGCCTGCTGCGTGAAAATGACGGCCGCCGCGTGCCGGTGACGCTGTTTACCAAAGGCGGTGGGCAGTGGTTGGAGGCGATGGCCGCCACCGGCTGCGATGCGCTGGGGCTGGACTGGACCACCGATATCGCCGACGCGCGTCGGCGCGTGGGCGACAAAGTGGCGCTGCAGGGCAATATGGATCCGTCGATGCTTTATGCTTCTCCGGCGCGCATCGCGGACGAAGTGGAGACCATTCTGGCCGGTTTCGGCCACGGCAACGGTCATGTGTTCAACCTGGGCCACGGCATCCATCAGGATGTGCCACCGGAGCACGCCGGGGCCTTCGTCGAGGCGGTACACGCGCAGTCGGCGAAATACCACCGTTAAGGATCCGATGTGACCGATATGGCGGCTCTGCGCGCCGAACAGCTGCGGCGCGCCGCTGAAGTCATTCGCTACGACGATCTGCCGGCCGAACTGCCGGCGTTCATCGCCGGCGCCGATGTGGGCTTCGAGCAAGAGGGCGCGGTGACGCGCGCCGCCATCGCCATCCTGCGCTATCCGTCGCTGGAGCTGGTGGAGTATCAGGTGGCGCGCATCGCTACCGTCATGCCTTATATCCCGGGTTTCCTGTCGTTTCGCGAATACCCGGCGCTGCTGGCCGCCTGGGCGCAGCTGCGGCAAAAACCGGGGCTGATCTTCGTTGATGGCCACGGCGTTTCACATCCGCGGCGCCTTGGCGTCGCCAGCCATTTCGGCCTGCTGGTCGATGTGCCGACCATCGGCGTGGCCAAGAAGCGCCTGTGCGGCAAATTCGCGCCGCTGGACGCCGCCGTCGGCGCGCTGGCGCCGTTGGAAGATAAGGGTGAACAGCTGGGTTGGGTATGGCGCAGCAAGGCGCGTTGCAACCCGCTGTTCATCTCTACCGGTCACCGCGTGGGCGCCGACAGCGCGCTGGCGTGGGTGCAGCGCTGCATGGCGGGCTACCGTTTGCCGGAGCCGACCCGTTGGGCCGACGCCATTGCTTCGCGCCGTCCGGCGTTTCAGCGGTGGTTGCAGCAGCATCCGGAGGTGTCGCCATGAGCGATTTCGGGTACACTGCGCCGCAGATAACGCGTAAGAGAGTAAAGCATGCTACGTAACCCGATTCATTTACGTCTGGAACGGCTCGAGGGCTGGCAACATTTGACCTTTATGGCCAGTTTGTGCGAGCGTATGTACCCGAATTACCAGATGTTCTGCAAACAGACCGAGTTCGGCGATCCGGCGGTTTATCGCCGCATTCTGGATTTGGTGTGGGAAACGCTGGTGGTGAAGGACGCCAAGGTCAACTTCGACAGCCAGCTCGAGAAGTTGGAAGAGGCGATTCCGTCGGCGGAAGATTACGATCTTTACGGCGTTTACCCGGCAATTGATGCCTGTATCGCATTAGGGGAACTGATCCATTCGCGGCTCGGCGGGGAGACGCTGGAGCACGCCATCGCCATCAGCGAAACATCGATTCGCACCGTGGCGATGTTGGAAATGACCCAAGCCGGTAAGGAAATGACCGACGAAGAGTTGGAAAGTTTGCCTGCGGTAGAGGAAGAATGGGACATTCAATGGGAAATTTTCCGCCTGTTGGACGCCTGTGAAGAGCGCGACATAGACCTGATCAAGGGGCTGCGATCCGACCTGCGGGAGGCGGGGGTCAGCAACATCGGGATAAATTTAGCGCAATAAGGCAACAAAACGTGATTTAACGCCTGATTTGTCATGCCTTAAGGCTTCACATCCGCACCCTGTCTGGTCTACATTTGGGGGGCGTAAAAAAAGTGGCTATCGGTGCGTGTATGCAGGAGAGTGCTGTCAATCGGCATATCCGTCGCACTCGATGCTTTGCAAACGATAAACACACTGTAAGGATAACTTATGAACAAGACTCAACTGATTGATGTAATCGCGGACAAGGCTGACCTTTCCAAAGCACAAGCTAAACTGGCTCTGGAATCCACCCTGGCTGCAATTACTGAGTCTCTGAAAGAAGGTGATGCAGTACAATTGGTTGGCTTCGGTACTTTCAAAGTAAACCATCGTAGCGAGCGCACTGGCCGCAACCCACAGACTGGCAAAGAAATCAAAATCGCAGCAGCCAACGTGCCTGCGTTCGTTTCTGGCAAAGCACTGAAAGACGCCGTTAAATAAGACCGCGCCTCGGTGAAAAGATTAAACAGGGGGGCGATGGCGCCCCTTTTGTTTACTCGTCGGGCGCTCATGGCCGTTGGCATCGCCGTCGGCCTGAGCGCCTGCAGTTTCCATTCCGATATCCCCAGTTTTACCGCCAGCGGCTTCGTGGCCGATCAGGGCGTGATACGTCTGTGGCGTAAAGACGATGAGCAACATCGTCCGCAAGTGTTGGTCAGCGTCTACAGCCCTTACCGCGGCCCGGGCACCATTACCACGCTGTACACCTATCAGGGCGACGTGCTGCGCCAAATCAAACGTAACGACGCCGACGGCGATCGAGATTCCATTCAGCTGCGCTTTGCCGACGACGGCACGGTGAGCTTTATGCAGCGCCAACTGGCGACACGCCGCGAACCGCTGACCCGCGATGAAATTGCCCTGTATCAATATCAGGCGCGACGGATCCTCGAAGTGAGCAATGCGCTGCGCGCCGGCAAGGTGAAATTGCTGCAGGGGCGTTGGATGCAGGGCGAGGTGCAAACCTGCGACGGCCAAAGCATGAAACCGGGACTGGATGCCGCCTCCATCGTCTGGATCGAGAAGCGTGCCCGCAGCAGCAGCCGGCCGGTGAGCGTCGCCTGGCTGGAAGCGCCGGAAGGCAGCGAACTGCTGCTGGTGGCGAACGACGATTTCTGCAGCTGGGAACCGAAAGAAGACCAACTATAAAAAAGGCCCCGCGCTGCGGAGCCTCTTGTCATGACCATGAAAGGTCAAATTATTTGCCGCGCGCAATCGCGCGATAACCGATATCTTTGCGGCAGAAGCTGCCCGGCCACTGGATGCCTTCCGCCAGCTGATAAGCGCGTTGCTGCGCCTGCGCCACGGTGTCGCCCAGCGCCGTCACGCACAGCACGCGGCCGCCGCTGGTGACGACGTCATCGCCCTGCAGGCGCGTACCGGCGTGGAAGACCTTACCGTCGGCGCTTTCCTGCTGCGGTAGCCCCTGGATAACCTCACCGTTGCGATAGTCGCCCGGATAACCGCCGGCTGCCAGCACCACGCCGAGCGCAGGGCGTTCGTCCCAGTCAGAGCTTTTCTCATTCAGACGGCCTTCGGCACCCGCCAGGCACAGCTCCACCAGATCGGAGCGCAGGCGCAGCATGATCGGCTGAGTTTCCGGATCGCCAAAACGGCAGTTGAATTCGATCACCTTCGGCTGGCCGTCGGCGGAGATCATCAGGCCGGCGTACAGGAAGCCGACGTAGGTATTGCCTTCCGCCGCCATGCCGCGCACCGTCGGCCAGATCACCTGGTCCATGGCGCGCTGGTGGATTTCGTCGGTCACGACCGGCGCCGGAGAGTAGGCCCCCATGCCGCCGGTGTTCGGGCCGGTATCGCCGTCGCCGACGCGCTTGTGGTCCTGGCTGGTGGCCATCGGCACCACGTTCTCGCCATCGACCATCACGATGAAGCTGGCTTCTTCGCCGTCGAGGAACTCTTCCACTACGATGCGATGACCGGCGTCGCCGAAGGCGTTGCCGGCCAGCATGTCACGCACGGCTTCTTCCGCTTCCTGCAGCGTCATCGCGACGATCACGCCTTTACCGGCCGCCAGGCCATCAGCCTTGATGACGATCGGCGCGCCTTTGCGGCGCACATAGGCCAGCGCCGGCTCCACCTCGGTGAAGTTTTCATATTCGGCGGTCGGGATGCGGTGGCGCGCCAGGAAATCTTTGGTGAAGGCTTTGGAGCCTTCTAGCTGCGCGGCGGCCTGTGATGGGCCGAAGATTTTCAGACCGGCGGCCTGGAAGGCGTCGACCACGCCGATCACCAGCGGCGCTTCCGGCCCAACGATGGTCAGACCAATGTCATGGCTCTGGGCGAACGCGACCAGGGCGGGGATGTCGGTGGCGGCGATCGCCACGTTTTCCAGATTGGCTTCCAGCGCGGTGCCGGCATTACCCGGCGCGACGTAGACTTTGTCCGCCAGCGGAGACTGGGCGGCTTTCCAGGCCAGCGCGTGTTCGCGCCCGCCGTTGCCGATAATCAAAATGTTCATCAGGGGCTCCACGAATGGCGTGCGCCGGAGCGCACGCGGCAAAAGGAATTAATGGCGGAAGTGACGCATGTCGGTGAAGATCATCGCGATGCCGTGTTCGTTGGCGGCGGCGATCACTTCGTCGTCGCGGATTGAGCCGCCAGGCTGGATCACGCAGGTGATGCCAACCGCCGCGGCGGCATCGATGCCGTCGCGGAACGGGAAGAAGGCGTCGGAGGCCATGGCGGAGCCTTTCACTTCCAGCCCTTCGTCGCCCGCTTTGATGCCGGCGATTTTGGCGGAGTAAACGCGGCTCATCTGGCCGGCGCCTATGCCGATGGTCATGTTGTCACGCGCATAAACGATGGCGTTGGATTTCACGAACTTGGCCACTTTCCAGCAGAACAGCGCATCACGCAGTTCCTGCTCGGTCGGCTGGCGCTCGGATACCACGCGCAGATCGGCGGCGGTTACCATGCCCAGATCGCGATCCTGCACCAGCAGGCCGCCGTTGACGCGCTTGAAGTCCAGCCCCGCCACGCGTTGCTGCCACTGGCCGCAGGCCAGCACGCGCACGTTCTGTTTGGCGGCCAGCAGGGAGCGCGCTTCCTGGGTGACGTTTGGCGCGATGATCACTTCCACGAATTGGCGGCTGATGATCGCCTGCGCGGTGGCGGCGTCCAGCTCGCGGTTAAAGGCGATGATGCCGCCGAAGGCGGAGGTCGGGTCGGTTTGGTAAGCGCGCTCGTAGGCGGCCAGAATGTCGTCGCCGATCGCCACGCCGCAAGGGTTGGCGTGCTTGACGATCACGCAGGCCGGTTCGGCGAACTCTTTCACGCATTCCAGCGCGGCGTCGGTATCGGCGATGTTGTTATAGGACAGCGCTTTGCCCTGCAGCTGCTCGGCGGTTGCGACGGACGCTTCCTTCACCTCTTCCTCTATATAGAAGGCGGCCTGCTGGTGGCTGTTCTCACCGTAGCGCATATCCTGCTTCTTGATGTAGTTGAGGTTCAGGGTTCGCGGGAAGCGGCCGGACGGCTGTTCGGTCTCGCCGTGGTACGCCGGCACCAGCGCGCCGAAGTAGTTGGCGATCATGCTGTCGTAGGCGGCGGTGTGTTCGAAGGCTTTGATGGCGAGATCGAAGCGGGTGGCATAGCGCAGCGAGCCGTCGTTGTTGTCCATCTCGGTAATGATGGCGGCGTAGTCGCTGCTTTTCACCACGATGGCGACGTCTTTATGGTTCTTGGCGGCGGAGCGCACCATGGTCGGGCCGCCGATATCGATATTTTCAACCGCGTCTTCCAGCGAGCAATCCGGGCGCGCCACGGTTTGGGCGAACGGGTACAGATTGACGACCACCATGTCGATAGGCTGGATGTCATGCTGATTCATGACGGCGTCGTCCTGGCCGCGGCGGCCGAGAATGCCGCCGTGGACTTTCGGGTGCAGGGTCTTAACTCGTCCGTCCATCATCTCCGGGAAGCCGGTGTAGTCGGAAACTTCGGTAACGGGCAGACCGGCGTCTGCCAGCAGACGAGCGGTGCCGCCGGTGGAGAGCAGTTCAACGCCGCGCTGGGAAAGCGCTTCGGCGAATTCAACGATACCGGTTTTGTCAGACACGCTGAGCAGGGCCCGGCGGATTGGACGAGGTTGTTGCATGGTTTTATCCCTTGGCTTTGAGTCGCAATTAAAGAGCGTTACGTGAATGTCCACCTCATTCTCTCTATAAGGAAGGGTTTTTTGCCTTATAAAGGGAGGGTCAGGCACATATTCAGGTAGCGCCCCCATAAAAAGGGGGATCGTTTCGTCGCGGGGAATTGTAGCGAAAACGTTTGCGTGGCGCTCGTAAATTTTCCGTGCAAATCGCATCTGTGGATAACACTGTGTGCAAGTGGGTATAAGGCGGGGTTTTGCTGTGGAATGCAGCGAACGATCGTTTTTGCTGAAAATACCTGTTGCGGCCTGCGAGGAACTCCCTATAATGCGCCTCCATCGACACGGAACATGTGAACAACTTCACAGAGTCTCCGGGGGTCGCAGAGAAAAAATCCTGAAAATTAGGGTTGACTCTGAAAGAGGAAAGCGTAATATACGCCACCTCGAGTTAGCAAGAGAAAGCGCCTAACTCACTGCTCTTTAAT
>NZ_JBNIDE010000017.1:0-30007 GCF_059652115.1 Serratia sp. EC4
TCAATAATAACAAGGCGCCACGAGGGGTATTCCCAGAAATTTCTTGTGGCGCTGCCCGATGTGAAAATATCTGACAGGGCGTAAAAGTCTCTCCGCTGGCAGAACTTGTTTACAGCATGCTACCGCCCCCTAAAATCACCGAAATTCTCGATGAGGTAAACAGCTAGACGCCGTTTTCGAACGCCCCCGTGCGTTTGACCATGGATGCCGTTCGGGCGGTCGGTCCCGGTGCGTTGAGTTTCAGCGCCCGAGGCCGGCCAACCCTGGGGTTGAGCCGCTGCTTGAGAGTACGCAGCGTGACGAACGCCGGCGTCGCATCAAATTCCACGTCCGCCGGCCGTACCGCCAGTGCCTCATTGATCCGCGTGCCGGTGTTCCACAAAAACGCGAACAACGTGCGCTTTTCTAGGTCGTGGCAGCAGGAAATTAAGACGGCGATTTCCGGCGGCAGCAGGTAGTAGGGCAGAACGCCATGCAACGCGGCGCGGTTTCGCAGGGTGAGGGCGCGCACATAGCGGTCATCGCCGGCTAGCAGATCGCCGGCGATCGCGCTACGTAAAATCTGAGAGTTTTGCAGGCGGGTAAGGGCGCATTTATTCGTGATCCGCAATCAGTGACTTTCAGTATCTATTTTGCCGCAACCGCGCCGGGTGATCGCTCACAATAATTTCTGTGGCGCCAGCCATGGTTCGGTTAAATCATCCTGTATAGAAGTTTAACCGAATCACCAACGAACGCCAGACCTGACGCCGGGGCCTGGCGGTGCCGACAGTAGGGTATACCAACACAACATGTAGTAGCTTAAACGGGGCGTTCAGGCACAAGATGTAGCGTTATCCACAGAAGCGGTGGATAAGTCGGCAACGTTCGGTAAAAGAGGCGTTTTACCGAAACACAGTGCAAACGCTATACTTCCTCCATTCAGTTTCGGCGCATACCGGGAAGGGCGGACAACAGTTGCCACCTCATCACGACCACTACCGGCAGTAATTTTTGCTAAGGAAGGCCAGAAAAATGAGCGTCACAATATTCAGAAAAATAAGAGGTCGCATCGTTCCCCTCACCGTTCATGAAGAGCACGTATCAGAATACGAGTCTCATGACTATAAAAAAACGAAACATAAAATAACCACAAACAAATTCGACTCGGTTACATCATTCACTGTGCTCAATGTCAATTGCAATAATGTGGCAAGGACTTTTCCTATTATGAAAATTCATACGGTTCACGAATGCTCTTTTATGCCTTGGGTACTCCTTGACCAATTCATCCGTGTTATCATTCAGAACCGGTATTGAAAAAACAAACGGAACCGGCAAGCGCGCCGGGGTGGGAACCCGTTTTATTGAAAATGGCGTCATCAAAATTCGGTTGCGCATTACGGGTACATGAATCTGAGACTATATGATCTTGACTTGCGTCAGAGGCGGATAAGCACCTCCACTACATGTGGCAATAAGCTCCATAACCTAAAGGATAATATCTATGACCTATTTGCAGGCTTTATTTCAGACCCCGGTCACCCGCAGCTTTATTCCTCTTGCAATAATGCGAATAGCCCTCGGAGTGTTCTTCTTCGCCTCGGGCTTTAACAAAATCTTTGTGCCAGAAAGCCAGGCCATGATGCTGGAAACCATTACCGAGGCAGGAATCCCGTTCCCGGCATTTATGGCGCTTTTTGTCGCCGGCAGTGAAACACTTTTCGGGCTGCTAATGACGGTGGGATTCCTGACGCGTCTAAGCGCGCTGGTGCTGATGATAATCAGTCTAGTAGCACTATTCACCGTGGGATTACGCCATATTCCGGCAAATCTCAATTTGCTTACCTGGTACAGTTGGCTTTTTTATCAGCCGGAATCTGCCTATATTGTGATTTGCCTGCTGCTCTTTGTTCTGGGTGGTGGCCCACTGAGTGTTGACCGTTCTGTTGATCAACGCCTTACCCTGCGGGGGCATTCTATCTGCCCCAAATGAATTGCTTCGCTTTTCTGGGGCGGTTCATGGTTAGGAAAACGGGAAATATTTGATTCTGGCGCAGAACCCAAAATATTGTTTTGAGGTGCTTAACTATGAATGGGCAAAAGGAATACTTTCTCGAGCGGACAGACGACATAGTATAGGCAGATGGTCAAGAGTCGATGAACATCTAAACACACAGCGGTCGGCTGCAGAAAAAAATCGCCCGATGAGGTTCATCGGGCGTTATCTAGTAGAAAAACGTCAATTTTTATCAGGACTAGTCCTAGTTACATTAAACGGTAAGTTCGGAATGGACGCCATTAATTTCAGGCAATATTTTATAATGCAGGTTGTTGACTAAAGTATCATGGTCAAAGTTACCTTGCAGAATTATCACCTGGTCATTAGCGTCTAGCCTCCCATTATCGTTATTATCAACAATAACAAAATGCTTATCACCAACTGTTGATATACCTACTTTATCGTCTAGCTTGTTATCACTTAAACCCATAACTTGACCGAATTTATTAATTTGGTCAAGAGCAACGCCCAAGAAACCAATCAGATCTTTAAATCCAGTAAAAAGTTTCGACCAAAAACCACTGTCATTTGTGCCATAGTCAGCTACTTTATTTCCGTTTTTTGTTGATGATATTTCTACATGACTTTTCTTATCAATAATAACATCTGATAAACCATAGTCAGCAATAACAACCGTTTTATTGGCCTCAAGTTCACTAGTAGGGGATGACTTGATAACAAAGGTATCATTACCTCCATTACCAATCATTGTGGTTGCTCCATCACCTTCAATTATATCATCCCCCGAGGTACCACGAATTTGGACATCGCTTCTGTTATGCGCAAGCTCTTGAGTTGCGCTAACTACGGGTATATATTTCAGAGCATAATAAAGCCAACTAGTTCCACTGCCTGTCAGATCCGAGTCAATGTGAACACCACTTTCATTTTTGGCAGCATCAATGATCTTTAAAGAATTTAAATCATCCCCAATCGTTTTTATGTTTAAATAACTCCCCCCATCTATTTTTATAGACTCAATGTTGTTTTTACCTGAAATGATTAAATCATTTGACTCCCGCTCTCCTCCTCCTGAGGTAATGTCCAATTCTTTTAAATAAGGAGCATTATTGAAGCTTACTGTTCCGCCAGAAACTTCTCCATCTTTTCCTGCCGTAAATTTGATGGAGAAATTGGTTGCGTCTGCGTTATCAGGATCAAAGTTGAAATTAATCTTGCTTGCCTTTGTAGCATCACCAGTTACTTCCAATTGAGCTGCGCTTTTATCTGCAACATTTGTAACAATTACGTTATCAGCTTTTTGAGAAAGAACAAAACCAAGCCTTCCTATTTCATCCACTGGTTTTTCTACAGTAGTGGAGCCTTTATAGGCATATTGCTCAATAGTGGCTGTACCATTAGTTAATCCAAAATCAAAAGTATGGTCTTGAGTGTCAATGATCTTCCCATCTGTGTAAGTACCTACTGCTTTTCCTGTATATCCTCCCAAGTCAATTTTTTGAAAGTTTTTGAATTGCCCAATGTTGCTTTTTATAGTGCCTAAATCTTTCGCCCACCCTCTAACTTGTACATTAAACTCCTCTGTTATAAGGTTGGCACTAATTGTATTAATACCTTTCCCGCCATCGATAATAATAGACTTGCTTACTTGATTGGCGCCACCGTTAATGCTTTTTACAGAATTTCCGCCCCAAAAAATATTATCATCACCTTTCTCAAGGTTTATTTTTGCAGTCGATGTGGCAATATTGGCAGCCTTATCAATTATAACCCTATCGTTTCCAGAGCTTGCATCCAAATTAGCTTTTCCATTTTTTAAAATTATATCAACACCTTCACTAACTCCATTATTAGATAATGTCACCTTAGCAATATCATAACCGCCAATTTCTAATTTTTTTAATTTATCCGCAAACTTCAAGCTCACATCGTTAGATGATGTTAGAAATAATCTAACATTCTCTAAAGTAGCGGTCTCTGCATTCGTAAGTTCATGAGTTTTACCCGTGTTTACGTTTCCAGTTGCATTTTCTGATGACAATGAGTTATTCAGGATTGCTGATTTTTTATACAGTAAATTTTGACCGATTTTGGCTTCATAAGCATGTTGTTGGCTAACAGTTTTGTCGTCGATTGCAGTTGAATTGCGTAAATCATTTATAATGGCGACAACAACAGCTCCTTTGTCAAACCCATATTTTCGGTAAAGAGAAAGTTCGTTTTCGCTTGCCTTTGAACTTAAACCATGGACGGATGAATAAACATGTTGGATAAATTCATCCCCTTCAAGCGATGCACCTTTTGATAAGAATTCTGGCGAGTTAACCAGGCGTGTCGCTAATGATTCATCACTGACTCCATAAGCAAGCTGTTTACTCCAAGTTTCAAGTCCGGAAGCATCTACCCCCCTGTTTGGGATTGCTAAAAATAAAGCAGAAACTTTCTCTTGCTCTATAATGCTAGGTAGTTGCCCTGGCTCATATATTTGTGTGGCTTTCAAAAACTGCGTACGAGCAGCCGCATCAGTTTTAATATAATTTTCTCCGCGTATGTCATCAATGATAGAAATTAAAACTTTTTCTCGGGTAAGAGTCCCATTATTAAGTTTTTCGACATAATAGCGACTTTCTGCGGCAGTGGCTTCTCTAAGATAAGTGTTGGCATATAACACTTTCACAAACTTCTCATTGCTATACTGAGAGGCCTTGCTACTTACAAACGATTTTGCTACTTCTTCTCTGGTTTTTTTACCACTAGATAATAAAGTTCCCCAATAATTTATTCCATCTGCTACTTGTGTAGAGCCTAATGAATAAAAGAAAGCTTGCACATCAGAAGCACCATCTTTAGCCTCTGCTACTGTAGCCGGATAAAGGGAGTCATTGATATGTTGTTCAAACGTGATTTGATATTTCGTAATCTGAGAATCTACTCCATTGTAATTCAGTAGGCCTTCTACGATCTGAGCCGCAATGCCCGCCACCGAATTAGATTTATTCTCGAACATCAATGTATTTAAATCTTTATCGCTAGGCTTATGCCCGTATACATTCGAATAAATTTTTGCAACAATCTGCTCTTTTGTCATGCCATTATATAAACTCTGGCCTGATGATTTGAGTAATTGTGATACTTGAGTTTGAATCGTTTGATCTTTTAATTCAAGTTGCCTTCCAATGTCATCATACATATGCGATGTCGTGTTTTTCCCAAAAACCGCATAATATAACGCTGCTGCATTTTTTTGATTAGATAATATAGCCACAAATCAATCCTCATTCTGTTCGTTTTAAAATATCAACGTCTATGATTATTTAAGATTCTAGTTTCTATACCAATTACTAGAAATTGACAGTGAAGTTAGTTGATATAAAGAAATCAAGAGTTTTCTCTCGTTATATTACAACTTACAACAATAAAAGCAGTTTATTTCAAATTGTCTCCTTTTTTTAAAGTAATTTTAAATATTGTACATGGGGTTTAATAAAAAACTCAACCATGTTATCTCATTCGCTTTGTGGGGTAATCATCTTTGTGTTTTTCCTACAGAAAAATAAAAAACTAAAAATATAAAAAAAACGACATTTAATAACGGCTGCGTGGTTAAATACGGAAAAAAACAAACACGAGCACATATCAATATAAAATACTGTTCCCGTTACAGAGTTAGTATATAAAACCAAAAGACAGTAAATGTATATAAAAATCAACAAAATAAATAATGTGTTCGGTTTTAATAATTCAACATTATAAGGATTACCTAAAGCTATATTTCATGAAAGTTCTAATTTCATCGTGATAAGTAAAAGATTTAGAATTCAAAAACATATATCGACATAATCATTGCGTGATGTGATTGATGCCACTTCCTAACGTAGCCCATACCATACTTTCGATGACTACGTTAATCTGAGAGTAACATCACATGAACGCTAGAAGAGTTGTTGGTATCGATATCGCCAAATCTGTTTTTCAGGTATGTGTCTGGATGGTTGATGGCACCGTTGCTTGTGGCATAAAATGTTGCTGTGCGGCCTGTCATCAAATGTTGCTGTGCGGCCTGTCATCCTCGGCGGTGATCGCGCTGCCATGATTAGCCTACGCAAAGATTTATGCCATTTCGCCATAAAGCCAACGATCCCCTGAGGTTGCCTATTCGCCCGCGCCCTAATGGACGCGCAGGTCCCCTTCACTTACCGAATACGATTATTCAGCCAAGGCACATAAATATAATGTGATAGCGAAGGTTTGAGCGTTTCTTTGTATCCTAAAAACTCATAATAATCTTAAATTACGCTTGTTAGGTAAGAAATCTATTGTATCAGCGAAAAAAAAAGATATCTTAGTAGAAGCACAAAGTTGATGCGACAATGCGACATTGTGTTATACTCTTCCTTATATTATTGCTACCATTTCCAGCCATTAAGGCTGGTTTTTTTTTACAAAAAATAATCCCGACGCAGTTTGGTTTTACTGTATCAAAAAACAGGCTATTACGAGTTTCATATTAATATTTCCATATCCGGTCGGATGTATATATAAAACTATTATCACACAATTCTTACTAAAGTTGGTTAAGACGCAAGTGCCTCATCTGGGTCGTATTGACGTTAAGGGTGAGATCGACTTTCCAGAGCAACAGATCGCGCACCCGCTCGCCACCCAGTATTGAATATGGCCGATGACGCAACGGAGCCAAACCTCCGGCTCTACGCCGTTGCGATCAGCGAGTACAGGAGCGCTGCATCTGACCCGGCGAACAGCCAGTTTTTTCGCCCCAGCGCGACTCCGCGCAGGGCGTTCTCCGCGATATTGTTGTCGATTTCCGTCCAGCCGTTCTCGCAGTAGAGGTTCAACGCATTCCACTGCTTCAACAGGTAGGCGAACGCCTTCGCCATCTCCGCGTGGCGCGACAACGTTTTCATCTGCGTCTGGATCCAGTCGTGTAGCGATTGCATTCGCGGCACCGTCTTCACTTTTCTGACCGACAGCCGCTTCTCCGCCGGACTGCCACGTATTCCTGCCTCTATGGCATACAGCTCACCGATGCGTCTCAGTGCTTCCGTGGTGATGTCGGTCGGTGTGCGGACATGAACGTCGTGGATTTTCCGCCGCGCATGCGCCATGCAGGCGGCCTCCGTGATTCGCCCGTTTTCATACAGCGCGTTGTAGCCCCCATAGGCATCGGCCTGCAGGACACCGCTGTATCCTGCCAGGTGCTGCTGCGGATGGAGGCCCTTGCGGTCCGGTGAGTACGTGAACCACGCCGCCGCCGGCATCACCGAGCCCGCGTTGCGGTCATCTCGCACGTATACCCACAAACGGCCGGTGCGGGTCTTGCCATTCCTCGGTGCCTGGACCGGCATCGGGATGCCGTCGGTGTGGACCTTGCCCGGCATCAGCACATACTCCCGCAACAGGTCATACAGCGGCTCCAGCAGCTCACTCACCGCGCCTGACCAGCGCCCGAGCGTGGCCCGACTGAGTTCCACGCTCTGTCGGCGGTAGATTTCGCTGGCATACGCCGCTACCCGTTTGGATAGCAGTCGATTGTACTCCGCCATTTGGCGAAGCGTGTTTTGCTGCTCCAGCAGTTGCGCCCGGAGTCGGGCGTTTTCATCGGGATAGGATGTGACCATATCCCTACCTTACACAGGTTATATCCGCAGGCCAGGCCGTTCCATCCGTTGCGGATGCTTCCAGTTGATGCCTTCCAGTAGCATGGCCAGTTGTGCCGGTGTCAGATGGATTTTGCCGTTTCTCGTCACCGGCCAGACGAAGCGACCGCGCTCCAGGCGTTTGGTGAACAGGCACAGGCCATCGGCGTCGGCCACAGCACTTTATTCATATCTCCACGGCGCCCAAGGAAGATAAAGACCTGCCCGCCCCGAGAACGGATTGTCACGCAGCGTATTTTGAACCTGCGAGGCCAGGCCGTTAAAGCCGTTACGCATGTCGGTGATGTCGGCCACGATCCAGATGCGACTGCCCGCCGGCAGCGACATCATCGGCACGTTCCTTTCAACCCGTGGATCAAAATGTTCAGCAACGCAGGACTGAGGGCGCCCCGGAGCCGTAACTTGCCACCAGGCAACACCAGTTCATACCCCGCGACGTTGGAGGGTGATGCTTTATCTGCTTTAGTTATTGGCGGTGGTGATGGCACATCTTCCAGTTCAACCGGCAGCAGGCAGGGCTCAGCAGAGATGGTAGCGCCGAGGAGCCCTTGTTTGTAGAGGTTGCGCCAGTTGAACAGCAGGTTGTCGTTGATGCCATGCTCGCGCACCAGCCTGGCGGTACTGACGCCTGGCTGCATCGATTTTTCAACCAGCGACAGCTTGAACGCCAAGGGGAAATTGGGTCTGCGCCCCCTTTTTTTTGGGTTTTGATGACACGGTCGTTATCGGTGTTTGTAGCGGCGATGATGCAGAGGACCGTGACCGTTTTTTACCGGGATAAAGGGTGCGTTCCAGCGTCAGTTTGTTGACGGGGCATCGAACCTCGGCCTTGCCAGCGCGTTGGAAACAGCTGTTGACCATTGTTCTGGGTAGCCCCAGCTGTTTGGCGATGCGGTTCTGAGAAAGTTGTTCCTGATAGTGGAGGCGAAAGGCCTCGATCAACCATGCCCGTTCACTCATAAAATAATGTCCATTAAACAGATGATGGGCATTATTTTCAGGGAAAGCGGGCCGTTCTGACAGACGGTTCAAATGTGACGCTTACGATTAGTGGCGCGTACAGGAAAAATCGCCGCGAACAGCCGGATGTTAGTTTAACTCTGGAAGCATGTCTGTGCACTGGTGTCAGCTCAAGCTGAAATGAATTACAAGTGAAGTTTGGCGATATATAACAGCTCCGGAATAACTAGAACAACGTTTATGGTCCGTCTGAACATAGCTACCCTGTAGAGCGAGCACGGCAGCGCTGCTACCTCAATCAACGGATTGCCGGAAAGTTGCACTACAACTGGCAGCATATCACTTTAATCATGCCTCACCTGTTGTGACCGTTCTTCAATAAAAGCAACCAAAAGCATAAGTCTTAAGGCTGCCTTGAATTTTGAATAAAAACACAATACGGCTACCCTAGGTCTTTTGTTGTTTAACCTTTGGTACCTCTGCATTTAAATCATCATTTCTATCCGGTTTTGGTGTGTTTATTGGATAGGTTTTTGAACTTTCATTAGCATTGCTCATAATGGCTGAGGCCGTATCCGTAGTTGTTGAAGGTTTATTGTAAAGATCGTCATTTTCTGTTGAACTTCTTCCTATCATGTCAGTTATATTACTCACAAAATCAAATAAAACCTTAGCTTGAGGTGAGGTTTCTCTGATGATTTTTGGATCGTGCTGCCTAGCAGTAAAGCCTAACGAGGGATCATGTGGCGGCTTAGTTACTGACTCAGCAGGTTGAACAGGGATAAATGGTTCGATATGTTCTCCAGAAAGTTTACTTGCATCAGAAAAAATAGCGGCGTATTTAAATGTGCTTTTAAAAACCATCTCATATCTCCTTATTGAATGTCACGTATTATGAGGCCGTTTGAGGGACAGAGGGTATGTCTCAAGTGATAAACTATTCGCATTGAATATGGTGTGTTCAACTTCAAGAGCCGAAACCGTTTCGGCGATTCCTTTCTTTAAAAATCGCTCCTCATTTTCCCCATATATATTAATATAGAAGATATCATATGCAATTGTATTTGAATATTTTTCCGACTCCCTTTTTATTTTATCTTGGGAGCTAGGGGCATCTTGAGGAGGAATATACTCCGTCTCAATCAGTACAGGCTCAGGATAGTGCAAAGAAATAAATCCTGATAAAGTTACTGGGAGCTCATATGTAAATTCTTTAATTTGGCGACGTTGTGTGGCCATTGTTTCAACTCTTGATTGAGATGGTATTTTTCCTGAAACAGAAGAGTTTGACTCCCACGATGAGGTTAAAGATCCACTAGTTGATCCAACAACGCCTAATGCTAATTGTGAAAATACTTCACCAGTGCCAGTAGCTGTGCCAGTTCCTGTTGTTGTTTCTGATAGAGTTTTTGTTGCTCTTCCTGAAGTTTCATCTTGTGTGCCAATATTATCCTTATGATTATGATTTATATGTTTACCCTCTGCCGAAGATTGAAACATGTATTGTTCACTTTTTTGAATTTGCCCCTGGACAGTACCAATTGCTCGCCCTCCAAAGGTCAAGGTGCTAGAACCTTGTAAAGACCAACTAATAGTGTTTGATATGGAAAACTTAACACTATCCTCAAAATCAGTTACACTATCTCCTCTATTAACATATGAACGAGTAGATAATAAATCTGCCGCTGGTTGAATAATATTTGAGCTCTCTTCTACTAAAGGCTCACCAACAACCATATATGTTATCCACCCCAGTTCAGCTGCGGTTGGTATTGAGTTCGGATAATCACCAAACCTCACTCCATTAATAGATATTCCATCGGGCAGAATTCTTACTGCTTCCTTGTTATTTTTGTCTTGAGTCCATCTTGAAAAATAAGACTCTTTCTTTTTGCCAATGATATTAATAATTAATGGTTTTAACCATTCCCATGATATTCCAAGCTCATTCATATTCTCAGCAGTAAGTACATGTCGCTTCCCTAAGTCAATAAAAAATGGCGAAGTTCCTTTAGGGGTCGTTGATTTTGAAATTGAGTCAGACATCGTTACCTCCATTATAAATTAAATATTTACATCACACTTTTTTAATCATTAAAAAATAGGCTTCTTGTTAAAGGGTTTATAACTCTTATGGCACTAGTTATAGCTACTAGCAGCCTATTAAAAATTTATAGTTTATCTAAAGAAAGTTGCAAGAGTACATGTGGAATTTAAGATTATTATGAGAGTTATAAACACTGTAAAAGGTGGCCATTATCGCTGGCTGGAACAGGTGAATACTGTGGATCTTATCCGCTCAATATCAAGCAAAGTATATTGAGCGTATAGCTTCACCATAGGGTGTCAGCACTATCTGACGGCCTGCCCGAATCAACAGAGAGTCACCTGTCATAGCTCAAAAACGAGCCAATGTTCTGCTCATTGCCGAAGGACTTAATCCCAGACGGTGTGCGACGCGAGTAACATTGACTTCGGCGATGAGCACATCGAGTGCGATGAGTAAATTAAGCTCGGGCCAGTTATATTTCATGATATCCAGTTTTGAAAGGGAGGGGAGGCGTTTGGTGCATTGTATAAATGCAATCCGTGCGTCTTCCGCACTATCTCCATCAAGAATAGAATTGTTCACACACTGAAAGGGCACTACCTTTCACACTATAACCTGCATGGGATCTTTTTATGAAAAACGTTAAAGCTGTTGCTATTGCTGCGCTCTTTTCTCTGACTTCTTTTGGTAGTTTTGCCGTTGAGCAGATTGTTCATCCTGTCGATGGTCAGCAGGCTTACGGAGCAGTCTCTGCATCCGAAGCCCTCACACTCAGTGATCTGGAAAGCAAACTGGCTCGTCAGGCTGAAAATGCCGGTGCGTCTTCGTACCGAATCATCTCTGTCACCGGCAATAATAAATTACACGCGGACGCTAAAATTTATAAATAACATCCGCTGTACTGGGTACAGATCAAACACTGATCCAGCTTTTTTACACAGCGGAGATATTTATGAGCAGCCAGAAAATAACGGAACAAATCGCCGCCATCATCCCGACCCGCCGGGACTTTTTGAGATTAACCGGTATTGCCATGGGGGCGGCGTTAGGCGGCTTCCTTTTTCCAGGCGTTGCCTGTGCAGCGCCGGTACCACAGAAGAGAGAGTTATCTATGAACAATTCAACTACGCAAAAAACTATCCTCATCATCGGTGCCTCACGTGGTCTTGGCCATGCGATGGCCGCGGAATTTGTGACCAAAGGGTGGCACGTCATTGGCACCGTGCGAGGAAAAGACAGAACATTATTACACGAACTGGCGGACAACAATCCAGGCAGCATTGAGATTGAACATCTTGATGTCACCGATCGGGAACAAATTAATGCACTTCGGGAGCGGCTGTCCAACAGGGTCCTGGATATCCTCTTCCATAATGCCGGTACCGCCGACAAGAACCAGAATGAGACCATCGCAGAAGTATCAACTGAAGAGTTTACACAGGTAATGGTGACCAACGCGTTAAGCCCAATGCGCGTCATTGAAAGCCTGCAGGGCCTTGTGCCTGAAAAAGGTACTATCGGTATTATGTCGTCAGGACAGGGCAGCGTGAGCAGCAATACGAACGGTGGGCATGAAGTTTATCGGGGTTCAAAGGCCGCGCTGAACATGTACATGAGAAGCTACTCCGCTCGCCATGCCGGAGAGTCGCGGACGTTGCTATTAATGGCTCCTGGCTGGGTGCGTACTGATTTAGGCGGGTCTGATGCGCCACTCAGCATTGAGCAAAGCATTCCGAAAGTCGTAAACGTCATACTTTCACAGCAGGGCAAGCCAGGACTGCAATACCTCGACCGTGAAGGCAAAACGGTACCGTGGTGATAAGCTTAGACCCGATGTTTCTGAAAGGAGAGAGCATGAAGCTGATTGGTATTGAAGAACATTTTCTGACAGAAGATGTCTGTGAGGCCTGGAAAGCATCGGGTCTGGAAGCAAAAGACCCCAGTATTGCGTTTAACTCCGGAATCACTAAGCGCCGACTGTTTGATCTCGCTGATGAGCGCATTGCCCTGATGGATGAAACGGGTCTGGATGTGCAGGTACTGTCTCTGACGTCACCTGCGCTTCAGGGCCTGGGGCCGGAGAGTCTCGATATGGCGCAGCGAATCAACGATAATATTGCCGAAGTTGTCGCAAGATATCCAGATCGGTTTCAGGCACTGGCAACCCTGCCTGTATCTATGCCTGATGAAGCCGCTATCGAACTGGAACGTTGTATTAAGACCCTGGGTTTTAAAGGAACGATGCTATGCAGCGGTGGGGCAGAACATTTAGACAGTCCTGCATATTTCCCTGTTCTTAGCTGTGCTGAAACCCTGAATGTGCCGGTATTAATTCATCCGGGAACGCCGGATGAAGCCGTCAGAACTGCGTATTACTCAGGCTTTAGTCCGGAGGTTAATACGGCTTTTGCCACTTATGGCCTTGGCTGGCACTATGATGCGGGAATTCAGTTTATCCGTCTGGTGTTGTCGGGCACATTTGACCGCCTTCCGGGCCTCCAGATGATCCTTGGGCACTGGGGAGAGCTGGTATTATTTTATGCAGAACGCCTGGCAGCAATGAGCCGGGTTGCAAATCTGAAATTACCCATCGCATCATACTTGCGGGAAAATCTGTATGTTACGGCGAGCGGACTGTTCCTTCCTCATTTTCTCGACAGAGCGGTTGCGATAGTAGGATCGGAACGTATCCTTTTTTCGACCGATTATCCTTTTCAATATCACCCCGGTAATGATGCGAGGCAATTTCTGGAAAAATGTAACCTTAATGAAAATGATAAAGCGGCTTTTGCTCACAGTAACTGGATGCGCCTGACTCGTGACAGGGAAGTCAGATCCCCTACATGATGTAAATTATAAAATGCGTCGAGGAAGGCGGAAAGGACTTCGGCTATGCAACAGACGAGTTAACAACGCAGGCGCGGCGTTGACATAACCATTTGAAAATGTTAAAAAAGTACACATAATGTGCATTATGTTAAATTGCATTATTGGGTACGCACCGGGGTTATCTTGGCTGCCCTCTCTCACTTCCCCTCATTGTTGATCAGCGTTGACGCGCCTTCTTTATCATCGTGTGAGGTTCGTCAAGTGCCTATACCTGTAAATTAAACCTCTGGTTTTTTTTACAGGTCGAAAAAAGCCATCAAAACGCACCACAAGCGTTTTCTGTTGTTAAGCTGGCTTATACATCAAAAATAGCGATAAAACCTCGGATAATCGCCCTGGTGAACTGTGCGCGCATAAAATGTACTTACTTGAAAGAATTTAGATGTGTGTTTCGGCGGGACATGGTAGCATTGGAATTCTGGTGATCATGGATCCCAGAGACGAAAAAGCAGCTATCAGGCAAATTAGGTTTCTCAGGCCCGCCCGATAGCTGCTCACGCTCCAATGCAGAGATTGAAGCGGCTCAACCAAATTTTGCAGATCTGGTCAAGCCGTGACGGAAGACTACGGCTAATTGTCGTAGATTTCCAGAAGATTTTGCATTCTTGCAAATCTTATTTACATCTCTGCATTGGCTTTATCCGTTCTAGATTGGAGTAAGCCACTATGACAGAAAAAGATTTTAATCAACGCAAAGTCACTGACGACTACGCCCCCGAGATGGCTCGTATCAAATTAGTCTCCTTCTTCGAGGGACATCCATCGGTACTGGAAACCGTCCAGACACTCAATCGTACACAGGCATGTGTGCTTGCCGCGTTGTTAGATGACAAGTCGATCACGACGTCAGGCTATACCATTCCTGCTGATTATGGTGTGAAGCGTGCTTCTGCAGTGATCCATGCTTTAGAAAAGCAACACTCATTCCCCATTTCCAGTCGCCGTGTTGAAACGGAATCGGATGTCGGAAACCGTACAAAACAATCCTTGTTTTTCATCACCCATGAAGATCAGGTGCGGTTGAAAGCAGAGCCGGAAGCCGTTTTCAAAGAGCGTCATGAAAATGCCTGCCGTAAGAAGGAAAGTCAGGCGCAAAAAGAGCTTGCCCGCCTGGTTAAAGAATATGGGAAGGATGGTGTCCTTGGGCTTCTCAAGAGAGCCGCGAATGATGAAGCTGGATCGGATTCGAATGCAAGCTAAATAATCATGGGCGGACCTTATTTAGGCTCGCCCTTTACTTATTGATTTTTTCTATTTTTTTGATCGGCGGAAATTACGGGTGTTTCCCTGCCGGAGTTGTCGCGGTTGGCGAATCGGTGGGGGATGTTGCCGGGGTAAAATCAGTGGCGGATCTGCGCCAGGTCGTCAGCCGTCAACCCGGTCATTTTCATCACCGACTCGCGATCGAGGCCGCTGACCAGCATGGCGCGGGCAATTTTCAGCGCCGCTTCGCGCTCGCCTTCTTGGCGGCCTTTTTCTTCGCCAAGTTGTAACCCCTCGATACGTCCTTCCTGACGCCCTTTCTGGCGCCCTTCTTCTCTCAACTTTTCTGCAATCGTCATCAGCGTGTCCTCGTGTTCCGGCACTCGTGAGGCCAGGGTTGATAGTAATTCGCCCGGATTGCGGGTTTCACCAACCTGCAGCATGTAATGCATCAGCGATGTCAGCTGCTCCTGAGTAGTGTAACCGGCCAGCAGCAACGTGACCAGCTGTTCCAGCAGATCGGCGAGGTCGCGCTGGCGAACGTGTTTTTGCAGCAGCTCCAGAATGGCGACGCGGCGATGCTGCATGATTTGGTTGTCCGGAATGACCGTGACATCGACCAGTGGAAACTCGCCGCCGTACAGCTGGCCGGCCAGAACCGGATCGCTGAACCCCTGCAACCAGTTCATCGGATACGGGTAGGGGGTTACCTGGCCATGATAAAACAGGATCGGGATCACCAGTGGCAGCTGTTCGTGGCCAGCGGCCAGATGGCGTTGCATGGCGGCAATCGCATAACGCATCAATCGGAAGGCCATGTTTTTGTCCGGCGTCGATTGGTGCTCGATGAGGGCGTAGACGTAGCCGTCGCCCTGCCCGGTCTTCAGCGAATAGAGCACGTCGGAGTAGTAGGCGCGTAGATCGTCCTCGACAAACGAACCGGACTCCAGGCGCAGGGTGCTCAGGTCGCATGCCTGGCGCAACGCCGGCGGCAGGTGTGCGTCCAGAAAGTCACGGGCGGTTTCCGGATGCGTCAAAAACTGTTTGAAGAGCGCGTCGTGCGCGGTGGGTGTCGTTTTCATCGTGGTATCGTAGCATGATCCCCTCTTTCGCCCTACCCTCAGCGAAGCGGATGATAACTTCACTGTTCCAGGACTGGCGCCGCTCCAGAGACTGTGTTGGCATTGAGACATTCGTCATCCATGGATGAGGACAATGATGTGGCCAAACTCCCTGTCTCCTTCTCTAATCAACAGTATTTCGGTAAAAGTCCTTTTATACTGATGCTGCTGACTTATCCACAACTTCTGTGGATAACGCTACATATTGTGCCATCTTTTCTAAATTATCGGGCGCATGTTGTGTCTGGGCATCTTCTAATCGAGGTGAGCGCCCCGATAAGTACTGGTGATCACAAATCGCCGCACGGCGCTGTCCTGTCATTGGACTCTTCCACTGCAGCGCAACGTGTCGTGTTCTTGGTTGCAGTGGGAGCGTTCATGGTCTTGGGGCTGGCCGCTTGGCCTGCACCTGCCCGATGGCGGCCGTCATAACGTGCTGGTTGGTGTCGAACGACCGTTGAGACGAAAAGTAACTGACCTGGGATGAGGTCACGTGGAGGCTAAATAACGTCTACTGCTGCGTTGCCGGCTCTTCATACATGAAAAGAAGATAAACAGCCCGCCGGTGCGGGCTATAGGTACTTCATTAAACGAGAGAATATGCACTTAACTACGCACATTCATTCTTTTTTTATCAGATCAAAACGTTTCTCGAGTCTGTCCAACGTTTTCTCTGACAAGCGTGAATAGCAGGCAGCGCTTGTGATCGCGGTTGTTGTTCCCGCGCCCTGCCCGATAGAAATGTTGCAATCCGGTTTCCACCGAGTCCAGCGCATTTTCCCGCCGCGAAAATTTCATGGTTTCACAGATCCCCGTACAACGCAGCGAGCTCGGCCAGCGCCGCGGCGGCCGCCGGGTGCTCCAGCTGCGTCAGCAGCTCGGCCTCGAGTGCGGTGAAGGTGTCCGGCGCGAGCAGCAGCCGCAAATTCGGCAGCACCAGACCGATGGTGCCGCTCTCCGGCACATGCAGCGAGACATGCCGCCCCTGATAGCTGCGGGTGCGATCGCCGTGCTGACGCGCGCGCAGCAGGCGGCGCAGCTCGGCGAACACCGGCCAGCCGAAGGTCGACTGGAAGACCGCGCCGCCGATATGCAGGGACAGGAACGGCGGCAGGCCGTCGTCGGCGCCCGGATACGCGCCCTGCCCGGCGACGATCTCCACCGTGGCGCAGAGCTCGCCGGCGGTGGCGATCAGCTGCTGGCGCTCCACGAAGGGCGCGGTCAGCGCCAGGTACTCGGCCAGCGCCTGATCGTCGGCGCGCTGCGCGGCGACCGCCAGCGGGAAGATCGCCCGTAGCCGCACCGGGGTGCAGGCGCGGGCCAGCGCCTCGTCGCTGAAGTCATCGAGGTTCAGCACGCCGCTGGCCAGCGGCCGGGCGAAGAACTCGGCGCTGCCGGCCGGCGGGGTGCGTGTGGCCGTAAAGCGGTCACGCAGCGCCTGCAGCCAGTCCTCGCCGCGCAGGCCGAAGGTGCGCCGGTAATAGTGGGGATCGACATCGAGCCCGCCGCCTACCGCCGTCTCCAGCAGCGCATCGGTGATCAGCAGCAGCGCGGACAGTGGCGCCCGGTTGACCGGCCCGCGGCCATCGCGGTAAGCGATCTGCGCCTGGCTGAACAGCCAGCGCAGTTCGGCGCGGCTCAGCGCCTGGCCGTCGACGGTTTCCGCGCGCACGATCTTGCGGTACAGCTGGCCCAGGGTGGTGTACGGCGCCGCGCAGAGCGCGCGGTATTCGTCGTCAGCGACTGAGGTGGCCAGCGTTTGCTGCAGCAGACGTTCGGCCAGGGTGTTGACCGGCACCGCTTCGGCGGCGGCCCGGTTTTTCAGGGCGGCGATCAGGGATTTCGGAAAGCGGAGGTTCATCTGGCTTAGCATGGCGGTGTCCTGCTGTCATAGGAATGTATTGTGATGATAGCAAAATTTTATAAAGCAGTATTGGGAATTAGAATGCTATACCTAATACAGCTAGCTTCATTTTTCTGAGATAGCAGAAGTGATAAGTTGCTAACAGCCCTGGCGGACTGCTAGTGAAGCTCCGTGCGGCGGTCGGCGTTTTTGCGTCGCAGATCCGAAAAAGACCAGTCTCGGATCATTAGATCGTCACCCTCCCCCGCCGCCCCGGCCAACACAATATGTGCCACCTGTTAAGCTGGGATTTTGTCTAGATGTTGTGTTTTGCCGGGCTGATCGTTAACGGCGGTTTTCGGCCGAAAACCGCGATGTGATTAGTTTCCCGCCATGGTACACTTCCGGAAAGTCGTATATAAGCAAAAAATCGGATCACAACGAAACGGCCATCCGGTAATTTAACTGCGTGACTGTTTTACGGCTTATCATATGTTTCTTTCCTTTGTTGTGTACAAAATGAATCATGACGTATACAGTTAATCTTCAAGCGGTAAATTAGAATTTATGTTCACTAACATGACCATTTACCGACTCTGAAAACGTTTTGCATAAGGAAGAAGTCATGGCGAAGATCCAAGCTAGAAATGTTGACGATGCGCTGTTTGCACGCATTGAGCAGTCAGCCATGAAAAATGAACGTTCACTCGAAGGGGAGATCCGCCTCGCGATGGCCAGGCAGTATCCTGCCGTGACTACGCCCGTGGAAACCTTGACCAACCGGCAACGGTGGCAGAAGGAATGCGGTGGGCGTCTGCTGGCACTGTTTGATCGCCTGTCCTCTGACGGATTTTTCCCGGGATCGGGGCATGATGGGCAGACACTCATCGCAGACTGGGTGCGGATAGCACACCAGTTAAACGTGTCTCCGGGACTGATCATGGACAGTATCGATGGCGCCGGTGAGTTAACCCGGGATCTGGCAGAACGGATAGAAAGACAGTTCGGCACCAGTGCGGCGTGGCTGACAACCGGTGATGGACTGATGTTTCCACTGGTAAAACTCGGTACCCACACCGGTGTAAACTGGCAGGAGTTTTTCCTGCCGGACGATGACCGGTATATCTTTGAGCTGATCCGCATTACGGGTGGGCGTCATGACGGCACTCTGCTGATCCTGCGTCAGAATGAAAAGCTCGGTACGATCACTACTGGCTTGGTCACGGAGGCTTTTTACCTTGGGGCCGGTATGGGCAGCGGCGGCTACGGCAATCTCAAACGTTTTTTGCTGTTCCTGAACACACACTGCCAGGATCTGGTGATGAATGCGTATATGTTTGAGCCGCCAGAGGCCGACTTTGATTTCTGGTCCGTCATGGGGCAGCACCATCCTGTCTGGTTTCGTGATGCCAGGCGTCGCTCACCGTCCCGCTGGCTGCAGCAGGTATTGAATGGTGAAGATCCGGGCGAGTGGTTTGCCGGCGGATGGATATCTGTTTTAAATGAGGTGGCGCAGGCTCGAATCAAGGAAAACCCTTCAGCACATGACGTCAGCCATGATGAATAAGCCGATGGTTCCGACACCGGTCGAGGTTTTTGCGCCGGCTGCTGCACAGCTGCCGGTGGCCATCGACTACCACGCCGCGCTGGCACTGCGACAGATGGCCCTCGTCCATGACGAACTGCCCAAATACCTGCTGGCACCGGAGATCAGCGCACTGCTCCACTACGTGCCGGACTTGCATCGCAAAATGCTGCTGGCCACCCTGTGGAACAGCGGCGCCCGAATCAACGAGGCTCTGGCGCTGACGCGCGAAAACTTCTCGCTGGTGCCGCCCTACCCTTTTGTGCAGCTGGCCACCCTCAAACAGCGCACGGAAAAGGCGACCCGCAGCGCCGGCCGGTTGCCGGCGGCCAGCACGCCGCCGCGTGTGGTGCCGTTGTCCGATCCACAGTACGTCGCGCAGCTGCAGACGATGGTGGCCACGCTGAAAATTCCGCTTGAACGTCGCAATGCGCGCACCGGCCGGATGGAAAAGGCGCGGCTGTGGACGATCACCGATCGGACGGTGCGTAGCTGGCTGACCGAGGCGGTGGACGCCGCGGCGCGCGACGGCGTGATGTTCTCGGTAGCTGTCACCCCGCACACCTTCCGTCACAGCTACGCAATGCACATGCTGTATGCCGGCATTCCGCTCAAGGTGCTGCAGGCCCTGATGGGGCATAAGTCGATCAGCTCGACGGAGGTGTATACGAAAGTGTTTGCGCTGGATGTGGCAGCACGCCACCGGGTGCAGTTCCAGATGCCGGAAGCGGACGCGGTGGCGATGCTTAAAGGTAAGCGCTGAATAAATAGTGATTGTTTTGGGGAAACCTGGTTGATGGTGTTGAATAATTTGAATATGAAACACTGGAATAGTGATTGATTGCATGTAAAGAAAAAATGCGTCCTGGTCCAGCTGCAAAAGTATCAGATTTTACGTAGCTCACTCTGTATGACGACGATGACCACTGTGTGTGCACTCTTACCCTGCGTATCCGCACTGCGTTGCATGGCGATATACCCTATTACCACTGTCTCTGGAAATCGCCGGGTTGCTGACCTGCTGCCACGGCTGCGGCAACCAGGCCGTGACTGGCTTAACTAATTCATATAATTTTTCTTTACTTACCTTTTATTTCATACGCATTATGAATGTATGAATGTATGAATGTATGAATGTATGAATGTATGAATGTATGAATGTATGAATGTATGAATGTATGAATGTATGAATGTATGAATTGACCTGCCCCCTGGATTAGATACAACCTTCAGTTAGTAATGTCGGTTGGTTTTTCTTCATATTTCCTGTTTCGCCAGTCCGCTGCAAATTCAGCTGGTGTCTGGTAATCCAGCGATGAATGTGGACGGCACTCGTTATAATCCTGCCGCCAGTTATTAATCGTTTCCCTGGCATAAGCAATATCGCTGAACCAGTGCTCGTTCAGGCATTCATCTCTAAATCGTCCGTTAAAACTCTCAATAAATCCGTTCTGTGTCGGCTTGCCCGGCTGGATAAGCCGTAGTTCCACACCATGCTCAAAGGCCCATTGATCGAGCGCACGGCAGGTAAATTCCGGGCCCTGATCGGTTCTTATTGTCGCCGGATAGCCTCGAAACAGAGCGATGCTGTCCAGAATACGCGTAACCTGAACGCCTGAAATACCGAAAGCAATGGTGATCGTCAGACACTCCTTCGTGAAATCATCCACACAGGTCAGGCACTTGATCCTCCGACCGTTAGCCAGTGCGTCCATAACGAAATCCATCGACCAGGTCAGGTTCGGCGTATCCGGACGCAGAAGCGGAAACCGTTCGGTCGCCAGCCCTTTGCGGCGTCGTCTGCGCTTTACGCTCAATCCATTAAGGTGGTAAATGCGGTATACCCGCTTGTGATTGACGTGAAAGCCCTCCCGACGCAGTAGCTGCCAGATCCGTCGATAACCAAAACGTCTGCGTTCAAGCGCCAGCTCAGTGATACGCCCTGATAAATGTGCATCAGCAGACGGACGCTGAGCGTCATAACGGCAGGTCGACAGGGACAAACCTGTAATCCTGCAGGCACGACGTTGCGACAGACCGGTCGCATCACACATCAACACCACGGCTTCCCGCTTCTGGTCTGTCGTCAGTACTTTCGCCCAAGAGCCACTTGAAGCACCTCCTTATCCAGCATGGCTTCGGCAAGCAGCTTCTTGAGTCGGGCGTTCTCCTCTTCAAGCGACTTAAGTCGCTTCACCTCAGGAACTTCCATGCCACCAAACTTCTTGCGCCAGGTGTAGAAAGTGGCATCGGAAATGGCGTGCTTACGGCAGAGCTCACGGGCAGAAACTCCGGCTTCCGCTTCGCGGAGAATACTGATGATCTGTTCGTCGGAAAAACGCTTCTTCATGGGGGCGTCCTCATGTGGCTTATGAAGACATTACTAACATCGGGGTGTGTTAATCAACGGGGGGCAGGTCAACTGGTGTCGAATGTTTTAAACATTTGACTGACACATCAGTCAAACATGGACAGAAAGCATTTGTAGATTATTCAGTCGGTAATGTGAGTGCTGTGGATCCACATAACTGGATCACCATACTCTCTAATGACGCAGAAAAACCAAGTAGTGACGAGTATAATAAGTACAAAGTGTCTACGTACGCGCCGCATGTTTCAGGGCTAGCTAAACTGGATACTTCTAATTTGGCGGTCGGGACCTATAAAATATGGCTCATCGCAAATGACGGGTATGATGTGATCGAGGGACCAGCTACCCTAGAAATTACTAACTAGATCCTGTCCCCTATTCTGGGTAAATACCTTTTCTCAGAAGTGACCGTTCAGGCGGTCACCGAATGTAGCGCCCCTGCCGTGTTCGCACCGTAGGGGCGCTACGTTCATGGTTAGGAAACTCAATCAGCTCTTTTTGAGTTTCCTAACCATGAATTCAGGCGAAGGATCTCCCCATATAGTGAGGATTGTCGCAGGGTAATGCAGAAAAATGCCAGTTTTGCTGTGTTTTTCATCTAAAATCCGTTTTTCAGGCGCACTTATCCAGAGCCGGTGCCTGAAGCCATCGTTTTTTTTGCCATCTTATGCAGCCTGTCTGACAGCATTTTTGTAGCGTGCTCGCCCGCCATGGTGCCGGCAAAGTGCAACCGACCTTTGCTGAGAATGCAGTGATACGGAACGGTACCCAGTAACACTTTCATCAGCACAGCGAACCCTGGCTTCTGCGGTTTTTCGCGTGGCGTCATCTCCAATGCTTCGTAGATTTTCGGCAGCAACGAGCCACGTTTGCGGTTGGCCAGGAAGCCATAGTAGCGCACCATTTTAAAATGTCGTGCCGGATATGGTTGACGTAGCGCCACAGCATCTCTTCTTGAGTTAGTTTCTGGCGTTTGTGCCGCTGCGTGTTGTGGCCGTAGTACTGATGAACGACCGAGCCGCCACGGTAATGACGGAGCTGCGATGCCGCCACCGGTGGGCGTTTCAGGTAGCGGCGAGGTATTTGACGCTGCGCCAGGCACCGCGGGTCTTTTTGGCAAAGTGGATCTTCCAGTGGCGCCGATATTGCGCCTGCAGGTAGCGCTTCCACTGCTCAAGTTTATAATATGGATTGGAACCGGGCAGGATTTCAAAGAAATAGCTCACGTTATTGCACTTTTCTGTGAGCGAAAACCCATTTTGCCAGCACTCATCGGGGAATTAGTGGCCTAGCCGCGGTTTGACCCGCTGGTGCAACGCTGGATTATCACTCTCATCCTTAAGCTGTACGCCCGTCAGACGGCGCAAAAATGCCTGCTCAAGCAGCCATGCCAGCTTGAATGCCGCAGCCGCATGCTCAAGACCTTCCGGGCGGATATTAGAAATACAGTTGCGCTCCGACTCCAGGCGCTGACGTTCCGGCTTCCAGGTCAGATAAACCCCTAAGCTATCCGGCGAGGAAAGACCTGGACGCTCACCAATCAGCATGGCAATAGCCTTGCAGCCCATGATCTCGCCGATATCATCGCCCAGCGCGACCCGGGACTGGTGCGCAAGCACCACCGGCGCCACCGTTAAGCCCAGGGTGTTGAGGTAAGGAAGCAGTTCCCGAATCAGCGCCACTGCCTGACGATGGACGGCGTGTGAAGAGAGCCCATCGCCAATCACCAGCAGCAGATCGTACGAATCAAAATGCCTGGAATGTAGCATCTCTCGACTCTCATCGCTTAATTGCCGCCCCCAATCAGGACGATTCAGATAGCGATGTCTATCCGGCGCCGCGCTCTTCACCGTGAGGGTTATCAGGCCCAGTTCCGCTAGCGGCTCTTCCAGTTTTTCACTGTGAAACGGCTGATGCGCCGCATCGCGTGCCTGAGCATGGGCCAGACCAAAATTAAGTACTTCCCGGGTCGGCAGGCTCGCTCCACTGCGGCCCAGCGCGATACGCGCGTCAGTGAACTCTCTCAGTAACGTCCAGGTATCGGTACTCATGACGATATCTCCTGCGGAAAAGCGGCCAGCAGCGGGTGGCTGGCTGCCGCCAAACGCAACTGCCCGTGGGTATCGATGATTTGCATGCGGGTCAGCCAGTCGGCAAATTCAGGCGAATGCTTTAACTCCAGCAGGCGGCGGGCATACAGCGCATCGTGGAATGAGGTACTCTGGTAGTTGAGCATGATGTCATCCGCGCCCGGCACGCCGATTAAAAAGGTCAGGCCGGCGTTACACAGCAGCGTCAGCAGGGTGTCCATATCATCCTGATCCGCTTCGGCATGGTTGGTGTAGCAAACGTCGCAGCCCAGCGGCAGGCCCATCAGCTTACCGCAGAAGTGATCTTCCAGGCCGGCGCGAATAATCTGTTTGCCGTCATACAGATACTCCGGGCCAATAAACCCGACCACCGTGTTGACCAGCAGCGGGTTGAAGTGACGCGCCACCGCATAAGCGCGGGTCTCGCAGGTCTGTTGATCAACGCCGTGGTGCGCGTTGGAGGAGAGGCAACTGCCCTGTCCGGTTTCAAAATACATCACGTTATTTCCGAGCGTGCCGCGCTGCAAGCTCAGCGCCGCATCGCTGGCCTCCTGCAGCAGCGCCAGGTTGATACCAAAGCCGCTATTTGCCGCTTCCGTCCCGGCGACTGATTGAAATACCAGATCCACCGGCGCGCCGCGTTCAATCAGCTGCAGCGTGTTGGTTACATGCGTCAACACGCAGGATTGGGTGGGGATCTCAAAGCGAGAAATCACATCGTCCATCATGTAGTTCAGGCGTTCCAGTATCGGCAGGCTGTCGCTGGCGGGGTTAATGCCCACCACCGCATCGCCCGCGCCGTACAGCAACCCATCCAGCATACTGGCGGCAATCCCTTTAATATCATCCGTAGGGTGATTCGGCTGTAAGCGAACGCTGAGCCGACCGGGCAGGCCGATAGTATTACGAAACTGCGTGACTACCTGGCATTTGCTTGCCGCCAGGATCAGGTCCTGGTTACGCATCAGCTTACTCACCGCCGCCGCCATTTCCGGCGTGATAGCCTTCGCCACCTGGCTTAGCGTCTGGCTATCGGTCGTGTCATCCAGCAGCCAATCGCGAAAGTCGCCCACGGTTAAGTGGCTAATTCGCTGAAAGGTAAGACTGTCGTGAGTATCGATAATCAGTCGGGTCACTTCATCCTGTTCGTAGGGGATGAGCGGATTTTCAAGAATGTCGCGCAACGGCACGTCGGCCAGTGCCATTTTAGCCGCCATCCGTTCCTCTGCAGATTCGGCGGCGACACCGGCCAGAGAATCCCCGGACCGTGCCGGAGATGCTTTCGCCATTAACGTCCTGAGACTGTCGAACCGGTAACTACGGTGCGCCAGAGTCGTTTTATACATTGTTTCTCCTCAGGCGATTGTCCGAAGCTGCGGGTCAATTGCCGCACGTTCACGCGACGAGGCGGTCATGCGGAACCATGCATAGCCCGCCAGCATCATCACGGCAAAAATCAGCGCCAACAGCGTGTTGTAATAAACCATTGCCACCAGGCACAGCACCGCCATCGCGAGCGCAAAAGCGGGCGCATACGGGAACAACGGCGCTTTAAACGGTCGCTCAAGATTCGGTTCGCTGCGGCGCAGTTTGAACAGCGCAGCAAGCGAAGTGATATACATGACGATAGCGCCAAAGACCGACATCGTCACAATACAGGCTGTTAGCGGCATCCCGCTAATGGTAATCAGCGAATCCGAGAAAATGGCCGTAACCCCTACCACACCACCGGCCAGGATAGCCCAAATAGGCGTGCGGGTACGGCTATTGAGCTTCGCCAGACCCGCCGGGAGATAACCGGCCCGCGCCAGTGAATAGATCTGCCGCGAATAGCCCATAATAATCCCATGGAAGGAGGCCACCAGGCCAAACAGCCCGAGCCAGACCAGCATATGCAGCCAGCCGCTGCTGTTGCCGACCACCACCTTCATCGCCTGAGGCAACGGGTCATTAATATTGGACAGCGCGCGCCAATCGCCCACGCCACCGGCAAAAACCATCACCCCAATCGCCAGTACCGTTAGCGTCAAAATTCCACCGCCAAGCGCCAGAGGAATTGTGCGCTGCGGGTTTTTTGCCTCTTCCGCCGCCATTGACGCCCCTTCAATTGCCAGGAAGAACCAGATAGCAAACGGTATTGCTGCAAACATCCCCGGCAACGCCAGCTCGCTAAAGCTATTTGATCCCGCCCAGCCGTTGGCGGTGAAGTGATCCCAGGAGAAGCCCGGCGCCACGACGCCCATAAACACCAGCAGCTCGAAAATCGCTAACAGCGTAACGATAAGCTCAAAGGTGGCGGCGATGCCAACGCCCAGAATATTCAGCGTCATAAAGATCAGATAGGCGCCGCAGGCGATCCATTTCGGGTCAATCGCCGGGAATTGCACGTTCAGGTACGCGCCAATCGCCATCGCAATCGCGGGCGGGGCAAAGACAAATTCAATCAGCGTGGCGAACCCGGCAATAAAGCCTCCGGTTGGCCCAAAGGCGCGGTATGCGTAGGCAAAAGGCCCCCCGGCATGAGGAATCGCGGTAGTCAGCTCGGTAAAACTAAAAATAAAGGCGCAGTACATGGCGGCAATCGCCACCGCAACAATCAAGAACCCCATGGTTCCCGCCTGCGCCCAGCCATAGCTCCAACCGAAATACTCACCGGAGATGACCAACCCTACGGCAATGCCCCACAAGCGGAAGCTGCCCAGTGTTCTTTTTAACGTCGTTGTCTGTGTTGCCATCATCGACTGCCTCTCGAATAGTCACCCTGTTAACAAAACTAATGCAAAGGCAATGCCATGAGTTCAAACATCGGTGAATCAATCACTTGTATTAAGCAAGGATATTTTGATGAGCCAGAAAGGGGCGAGATGCACTATTTCAGGGAGGATTTTCCGGACGCGGGGCCATGTAATGAACGGTAGGTCGGATAAGGAGTTTACGCCACCATCCGGCAATCTGCGCGGAGTCTGCCGGATGGCACTGCGTTTATCGGAGAGCATGAAAAACCTTGATGGTTAGGAGATTGGTTCGTATCTTTTGAGAGCGACTGACCATGAACGGTTGCGATCTATATCCGCTGATGGTGCCGCATGGCGATGATTCACGTGCGAAAATACCTATTTTGCCGTGTTTTTAATCAAAAACTCATTTTTCAGGCGCACTTATCCAGAGCCGGTGCCTGAAGCCATCGTTTTTTCGCCATCCGCTGCAGCCGGTCAGAGAGCAGTTTGGTGGCGTGTTCACCTGTCACTGCGCCGGCAAAACGCAACCGACCTTTACACAGGATGCACTGGTACGGGTCGGTGCCCAGGAAGCCTTTCATCAGCACCGCAAACCCGGGACGTTTTGGTTTTTTCCGTACCGTCATCGCCAGCGCGTCGTAGACCTTCGGCAGTAGCGTGCCCCGCTTGCGGTTGGCCAAAAAACCGTAATACCGCACCATTTTAAAATGCCGCGCCGGGATATGGCTGACGTAACGCTGCAGCATCTCCTCCTGGCTGATTTTCTGGCGTTTGTGCTGCTGCGTGCGGTGATCGTAATACTGATGCACCACGGCACCGCCGCGGTAGTGGCGCAGCTGAGAAGCGGCCACCGGCGGGCGCTTCAGGTACCGGCCCAGGTATTTTACGCTGCGCCAGGCGCCGCGGGCCTTTTTGGCAAAGTGCACCTTCCAGTTGCGGCGGTATTGCGCCTGCAGGTAGCGATGCCACCGCTCCTCGTTACGAATATGGCCGAGGCCCGGCAGGGTGCCGGGGTTGATTTGCGCGTAGTTGTCCCGCAGCAGATAGACGACGGCATTGCGCCAGATAATCACAAACCTTCAAAAAAGGGAGGAGGACGCTGGCACCCAATGCCGCTCTGCTGGCCAGCTGGGTGAGCCCCGACTGGAGGTGCTTTCAATGGATGTACTCATGGCCTGTGATAAAGCTGAAGTCCGGGAGGTTCTGGCAAAAATTATGACATTCTTCAGGGGCGGGCTTAGCATTGTTGCCTGAACGAACACTTTCCCGATACTGTATCGATGTGAAGGGATGACAGACAACCCTTATTAATCAAAAGGAAAGGTTAACATGAAAAAGTCACTGCTTATTCTGAGCGCGCTGTCGCTTTCCATCAGCGGAATTTCTCAGGCTGCAGGTCAGATTGATGAACAGATCCTGCGGGAAAAGGCCGCTTTTGCGCTGGGGGGGGACCCAGGAGCGGGTCACGCTTGAACAGTCTGATCGTACCCCTGAACCTAACAGCTATTTTTTTAACGCCCGTTACCAGGGAAGCTGTATCAGTGTTATGTGGCCACCATGCAGGAGCGGATCATGTCTGACGCTGTTTGTCGTCCAACTGATGGCTCTGATTTACCCCGTTAATGTAGGGAGGCAGGATGGCGCCATCGCCAATACAGCAAAAATTGCGATTGCCTCCGAACGTTCAGGTTAGGAGGCGGGGAAACGCGTACGTCATTTATTATGGTGATGATGAGGTGGGTGGTGTGGTTGTCGCTGAAACCCTATCCGACGATACACAGCTGCGCCCGTATGTTAAAGCTCCTGTGGAGCTGAACAGGGATATTGTCGCTCTGGTTGCTCAACAGATGGCCTATGCGCTGATTGAGCATGCCGCCAGGCAGCCTGATGGTGCCAGACATCCCCTCTCATCTCCGGCCCCCATTCCCGGCACGACGCTCCTCGAAAACACTATGTTCCCCTGCTCCCGCTGCGGGCGAATAACTGCTCGGCTGGTTTTTGCCCTGGAGTGTGTGTCTGAGGCTGATATGGTGTCCTTGGGCGCCCGTCTCGTGATCGACGTCAGGTATGCCCCCTACCCGGTCTGGCTGATTGGTGCGCCGGACAGTGAGGACGATAGTGTTGCCCTGCATCTATCTGATGCTGCAGCTGGCACCGGTCAGGGGCGAGGTATGCCGGGAACATCCCGACCAGATGAACAGCCGACTGATGGAATTGGATGATAAACATCAGTGCTGAAGGACAGTTGCCGGTCTTGAGGATATATTTGGCGTCGACGGCCAGATCCAGCACCTCCCCTCGCAAAAAATACCGGCACCAAACAACAGCCTGAACTGCGCCGTGCATGTTGAGGCGCACCGAAGCGTAGAACTTGAGGGCGTTGCCGCCGGCGGTGGTTTCGGGGGGGGCTCATTTTATGTTCTCCACTGGTCGGAAACGGAACGTGTCATTAAAATTTAACTGTGTGTATAAACAGTTAAATGTAAAGCCGACGGGTAATGGCAAGGGATTATGGTGAGGTCAACCGTGCGGCGGGCACAAGCCCCTCATTTTGAGGCGAATATTTTTACCGACGATGCGCACAGGTTATCCCCCAAATTTGTGGATAACGTCCTGGTTGTGAGTGGCGCGGCGCCGTTGGCGGAATATGTGAACCGTGTCGGTCGTGGTGTTACGCCGGTTCAAGCGCGATGGTGTGGCAGGCTGACGTGCTGCCCTGCCGGCGCGTACACAGTCCGTACTCGGCCATCACATGCATAAACCGGTCGGCGTCACCGACCACCCGAAACGTGACGGAATGCAGATGGCGACCGTCCTGGACAAAAGCGGCATTCAGCGCCGTTTTTTCGACATAGAACCCGTTATGCTGTGACGGTGTCGGCACGACGCCGGACTTCCACTCTTTCGCGTCCAGCAGATAATTGTCCCAGCCCTGGTCTTTCAGGGTTTCGGAGGCGTAGGTGAGTCGGAACTGGTCGGACTGAGCGGCCAGGTTGCCGCTGCAGGAACGCCAGAGGTACTCAAGATGCTGGCGCAGTTTGCCGGCCGGGCCGTGCTTACGGCCGCGGTCGAGTAACCACCGGATGTCAATCGCCACGCTCCTGGGGAAGCGTTTTTGCTTTTGAGCGGTGGCCAGCCAGCGGATCAGGAACAGGTTTTCGGCATAGGGCGTGCCGGCGATACCGTACTGGCGCGCCAGCCCCAGCGCCGTCAGGGCGCAAAACGCCAGATGGCTAAGCACCCTGGTGGTGTTTTCCGGGGGAAAGGATGCGGTTTTATCAGTCAATGGCTGCCCTGCCCCTCGACGCAAAGGATTAGTGGCGAATTTGCGCCAGGTCGTCAGCGGTCAGTCCGGTCATTTTCATCACCGAATCGCGATCGAGGCCGTTGGCCAGCATGGTGCGGGCAACTTCGAGTTTGCCTTCATTGCGCCCTTTTTCAATACCGCGCTGTTCACCCAGTTGGATACCCTTCTCA
>NZ_JBNIDE010000018.1:0-25528 GCF_059652115.1 Serratia sp. EC4
GAATAATTTTTCGACACAAAAAAGGGCACTTAGGTGCCCTTTTTTTATGCAATTTGTACAAATCTTAATTGAAATAAAAACCATTCCTATTTAGACTCAATGCATTGGTTAAGAAGTGAGTCTCTCTATGTATGTATGTCTGTGTAATGCGGTGACTGACAAAGCGATCCGTAATGCGGTGCGTCAGCACAACCCCCATACCATGAAGCAACTGCGTGAACTTGTGCCGATTGGTACCGATTGTGGAAAGTGCATTCGTCAGGCAAGACAGATTATGGTGGAGGAACGCGGAACTATCATCCCAATGCATGAAGTTGCCTAACAAAGGGTAAGGTTATTTTTGACTCTTGGCTTACAAGTTCTACACTTTTAGAACTGGCCAGGAGGAGTTACCTATGAAAGGCGATAAAAAGATCATTGCTCACCTCAACAAACTGCTCGGCAACGAGCTGGTTGCCATCAATCAATATTTCCTGCACGCCCGCATGTTCAAGAATTGGGGCTTAATGCGCCTCAACGACAAGGAATATCACGAGTCGATCGACGAAATGAAACATGCCGATCGCTACATCGAGCGTATCCTGTTCCTGGAAGGGATACCGAATCTGCAAGACCTCGGCAAGTTGAACATCGGCGAAGACATTGAAGAGATGCTGCGTTCCGATCTGGCGCTGGAATTGGCGGGCGCCAAGAACCTGCGCGAAGGTATCGCCTACGCCGACTCGATTCACGATTATGTCAGCCGTGATTTGATGATCGACATTCTGGCCGATGAAGAAGAGCATATCGACTGGCTGGAAACCGAGCTGGATCTGATCGCTCGCCTCGGCATTCAAAACTATGCCCAGGCCCAGATTTTAGAGCGCAAAGAGTAAGCCTGCCTTCCGTTCGTCATCGCCTCTCCTGCCGGCGACCGTTTTTACGGTGGGGCAGGGGAGCTGCCCGCCAAGCATAATTCATACCTTGATCGCCGCCTTCATCCCGTGACCGTCGCTGAAAGCGCAAAAATGACGATTTCCTGAGCATATTTCCAACTGCGGCTTGCTTCCTGGGCCATTTTGCGTATAATGCGCGGGCTTACCTAATCTTGGTAAGCCTGATTTTAGCGAATCAGTCGATTGGCAGGCCTTTTTTGCCTTTCGAACAATACTCCCGATATGGGGGTTATATGTTGACGATTACACTCCCCCATCAATCGAAATGGGTGTGAGGAGTAATTATTTACGTTTATAAATAATTGGAGCTCTGGTCTCATGCAGAACCAAAGAATCCGTATCCGCCTGAAAGCGTTTGATCATCGTCTGATCGATCAATCAACCGCGGAAATCGTCGAGACTGCAAAGCGCACTGGTGCGCAAGTCCGTGGTCCGATCCCGCTGCCAACTCGCAAAGAGCGCTTTACCGTTCTGATTTCTCCGCACGTCAACAAAGACGCGCGCGATCAGTACGAGATTCGCACTCACAAGCGTCTGGTTGACATCGTTGAGCCAACCGAGAAAACCGTTGATGCTCTGATGCGTCTGGATCTGGCTGCCGGTGTAGACGTGCAGATCAGCCTGGGTTAATCAGGTCATTGAGCGATTGAGAGGTTGAAACAATGATTGGTTTAGTCGGTAAAAAAGTGGGTATGACCCGTATCTTCACTGAAGATGGCGTTTCTATCCCAGTAACCGTAATTGAAATTGAAGCGAACCGCGTGACTCAGGTTAAAAGCCTGGACACCGACGGTTACCGTGCCGTTCAGGTTACCACTGGTAGCAAAAAAGCTAACCGTGTAACCAAGCCGGAAGCGGGCCATTTCGCTAAAGCTGGCGTTGAAGCTGGCCGTGGTCTGTGGGAATTCCGCCTGGAAGAAGGTCAAGAATTCGCTGCAGGTCAGGAAATTAGCGTAGAAATCTTCGCTGACGTTAAAAAAGTCGATGTTACCGGTACTTCTAAAGGTAAAGGTTTTGCTGGCACTGTTAAGCGCTGGAACTTCCGTACCCAAGACGCTACCCACGGTAACTCCTTGTCTCACCGCGTTCCGGGTTCTATCGGTCAGAACCAGACTCCGGGCAAAGTGTTCAAAGGCAAGAAAATGGCTGGCCACCTGGGTGATGAGCGCGTAACCGTTCAAAGCCTGGACGTAGTACGTGTTGACGCTGAGCGCAACCTGCTGCTGGTTAAGGGTGCTGTACCGGGCGCAACCGGTGGCAACCTGATCGTTAAACCAGCTGTGAAGGCGTAAGGGGATAGCAATGGAATTAGTATTGAAAGACGCGCAAAGCGCGCTGACTGTTTCCGAAACTACCTTCGGTCGTGATTTCAACGAAGCGCTGGTACACCAGGTTGTTGTTGCTTATGCAGCAGGTGCCCGTCAAGGTACTCGTGCTCAGAAGACCCGTGCTGAAGTAACTGGTTCCGGCAAAAAGCCATGGCGTCAGAAAGGCACCGGCCGTGCGCGTTCAGGTTCTGTAAAGAGCCCGATCTGGCGTTCAGGCGGCGTGACCTTTGCTGCTAAGCCACAGGACCACAGTCAGAAAGTAAACAAAAAGATGTACCGCGGCGCGCTGAAAAGCATCCTGTCCGAACTGGTACGTCAAGATCGTCTGATCGTTGTCGAGAAGTTCTCTGTAGAAGCGCCTAAAACTAAGCTGCTGGCACAGAAACTGAAAGATATGGCTCTGGAAGACGTGCTGATCGTGACCGGTGAACTGGATGAGAATCTGTTCCTGGCAGCTCGCAACCTGTACAAGGTTGACGTGCGCGATGTAGCAGGTATCGATCCGGTTAGCCTGATCGCCTTCGACAAAGTGGTTATGACTGCTGATGCTGTGAAGCAAGTTGAGGAGATGCTGGCATGATCCGTGAAGAACGTTTGCTGAAAGTGCTGCGTGCACCGCACGTATCTGAAAAAGCATCCGCTGCGATGGAAAAAAGCAACACCATCGTTCTCAAAGTTGCCAAAGACGCGACCAAAGCAGAAATCAAAGCTGCAGTGCAGAAACTGTTTGAAGTCGAAGTCAAAGACGTGAACACCCTGGTAGTTAAAGGGAAAGTGAAGCGTCACGGTCAGCGTGTTGGTCGTCGTAGCGACTGGAAAAAAGCTTACGTCACCCTGAAAGAAGGCCAGAATCTGGACTTCATCGGCGGCGCAGAGTAAGTCGGAGGAGTAAGAACAATGGCAATTGTTAAATGTAAACCTACATCTCCGGGTCGTCGCCACGTTGTTAAAGTGGTTAACCCTGAGCTGCACAAGGGTAAACCTTATGCCCCGCTGCTGGAAAAACTGAGCAAAAGCGGTGGTCGTAACAACAATGGCCGTATCACCACCCGTCATATCGGTGGTGGCCACAAGCAACATTATCGTCTGGTTGACTTCAAGCGCAACAAAGACGGTATCCCTGCTGTGGTTGAGCGTCTGGAGTACGATCCGAACCGTTCCGCGAACATCGCGCTGGTTCTGTACAAAGACGGCGAACGCCGTTACATCCTGGCGCCGAAAGGCCTGAAAGCTGGTGACCAGATTCAATCTGGCGTTGATGCTGCAATCAAAGCGGGTAACACCCTGCCGATGCGCAACATTCCAGTTGGTTCAACGGTTCACAACGTAGAAATGAAACCAGGTAAAGGCGGCCAGATGGCTCGCTCCGCTGGTGCCTACGTTCAGATCGTTGCTCGTGATGGTTCCTACGTAACTCTGCGTCTGCGCTCCGGCGAAATGCGTAAAGTTCCAGCTGATTGCCGCGCCACCCTGGGTGAAGTCGGTAACGCTGAACACATGCTTCGCGTTCTGGGTAAAGCAGGTGCTGCACGTTGGCGTGGTGTTCGTCCTACCGTTCGCGGTACGGCGATGAACCCGGTAGATCACCCGCACGGTGGTGGTGAAGGTCGTAACTTTGGTAAGCACCCGGTAACTCCGTGGGGCGTTCAGACCAAAGGTAAGAAGACCCGTAGCAACAAGCGTACTGATAAGTTCATCGTACGTCGCCGTAGCAAAAAATAATTAGAGGATAAGCCATGCCACGTTCTCTCAAGAAAGGTCCTTTTATTGACCTGCACTTGCTGAAGAAGGTAGAGAAAGCGGTGGAAAGCGGTGACAAGAAGCCTTTGCGCACTTGGTCCCGTCGTTCAACGATCTTTCCTAACATGATCGGTTTGACCATCGCTGTCCATAATGGTCGTCAGCACGTACCAGTGTTCGTTTCCGATGAAATGGTCGGTCACAAACTGGGTGAATTCGCGCCGACTCGTACTTATCGCGGCCATGCGGCTGATAAAAAAGCTAAAAAGCGCTAAGGTAGGAGGAAGAGATGGAAACTATCGCTAAACATCGCCACGCTCGTTCTTCTGCTCAGAAGGTTCGCCTTGTTGCTGACCTGATTCGCGGTAAGAAAGTGTCGCAAGCTCTGGAAACTCTGACCTACACCAACAAGAAAGCTGCTGGTCTGGTTAAGAAAGTGCTGGAGTCTGCCATTGCTAACGCAGAACACAACGATGGCGCTGACATCGATGATCTGAAAGTTACGAAAATCTTCGTAGACGAAGGCCCAAGCATGAAGCGCATTATGCCGCGTGCAAAAGGTCGTGCAGATCGCATCCTGAAGCGCACCAGCCACATTACTGTGGTTGTGTCCGATCGCTGAGACTCTGGAGACTAGCAATGGGTCAGAAAGTACATCCTAATGGTATTCGCCTGGGTATTGTCAAACCTTGGAACTCTACTTGGTATGCGAATACCAAAGAATTCGCTGACAACCTGGACAGCGACTTTAAAGTTCGTCAATTCCTGACTAAGGAACTGTCGAAAGCTTCCGTTTCTCGCATCGTTATCGAGCGTCCTGCGAAGAGCATCCGTGTGACCATTCACACTGCTCGCCCAGGCATCGTTATCGGCAAGAAAGGTGAAGACGTCGAAAAACTGCGCAAGGTCGTAGCGGACATCGCTGGCGTTCCTGCACAGATCAACATCGCCGAAGTCCGTAAACCGGAACTCGACGCTAAATTGGTTGCTGACAGCATCACTTCTCAGCTGGAACGTCGCGTTATGTTCCGTCGTGCTATGAAGCGTGCAGTACAGAACGCAATGCGTCTTGGCGCTAAAGGTATCAAAGTTGAAGTAAGCGGCCGTCTTGGCGGCGCCGAAATCGCACGTACCGAATGGTACCGCGAAGGTCGTGTTCCATTGCACACTCTGCGTGCGGACATCGACTACAACACATCTGAAGCGCACACCACTTATGGTGTAATCGGCGTTAAGGTATGGATCTTCAAAGGTGAGATCCTGGGTGGTATGGCTGCAGTTGAACAACCGGAACCGGCTGCTCAACCTAAAAAGCAGCAGCGTAAAGGCCGCAAGTAAGGAGAGTCGCTGATGTTACAACCAAAGCGTACAAAATTCCGTAAGGTGCACAAGGGCCGCAACCGTGGTCTGGCGCAAGGTACGGATGTTAGCTTCGGCACTTTCGGTCTGAAAGCTGTTGGCCGTGGCCGTCTGACTGCTCGTCAAATCGAAGCAGCTCGTCGTGCAATGACTCGTGCAGTTAAGCGTCAAGGCAAGATCTGGATCCGTGTATTCCCGGACAAACCGATCACCGAGAAGCCGCTGGAAGTGCGTATGGGTAAAGGTAAGGGTAACGTGGAGTATTGGGTTGCCCTGATCCAGCCTGGTAAGGTCCTGTACGAAATGGACGGCGTGCCAGAAGAGGTTGCCCGCGAGGCATTCAAACTGGCAGCAGCGAAACTGCCGATCAAAACCACCTTTGTAACTAAGACGGTGATGTAATGAAAGCACAAGAGCTGCGTGAAAAAAGCGTTGAAGAGCTGAATGCCGAGCTGCTCAACCTGCTGCGTGAGCAATTCAACTTGCGCATGCAGGCGGCCAGTGGCCAGCTGCAACAAACTCACCTGTTGAAACAAGTGCGTCGTGACGTCGCACGCGTTAAGACTTTACTGACTCAAAAGGCGGGTGTGTAAATGACTGAAGTTATCCGTACCCTGCAGGGTCGTGTTGTTAGCGATAAAATGGAGAAATCCATCGTTGTTGCTATCGAGCGTACTGTGAAGCACCCGATCTACGGGAAATTCATCAAACGTACGACCAAGCTGCACGTACATGACGAGAACAACGAATGTGGTACCGGCGACGTGGTGGAAATCCGCGAATGCCGCCCACTGTCCAAGACCAAGTCCTGGACGTTGGTTCGCGTTGTAGAGAAAGCGATTCTGTAATAGAGTAGCTGGCTCTCACTTAATAAACGGCTCAGAAAATGAGCCGTTTATTTTTTCTACCCATACCAAGTAAGCGGTGTTATAATGCTGCGCCCTCGGTTATGGGGCTTTTCAACGGCCTAATTTTTACTTGGGTCTTTAAAGTAGTAGTTGACATTAGCGGAGCACTAAAATGATCCAAGAACAGACTATGCTGAACGTCGCCGACAACTCCGGTGCACGTCGCGTAATGTGTATCAAGGTTCTAGGTGGCTCGCACCGTCGCTACGCAGGCGTCGGCGACATCATCAAAATTACCATCAAGGAAGCAATTCCTCGCGGTAAGGTGAAGAAAGGCGATGTTCTGAAGGCGGTAGTGGTGCGCACCAAGAAGGGTGTACGTCGCCCGGACGGTTCTGTCATTCGCTTCGATGGCAATGCATGCGTTATTTTGAACAATAACAGCGAGCAGCCAATCGGTACGCGTATTTTTGGGCCGGTAACTCGTGAACTGCGTAATGAGAAGTTCATGAAAATTATCTCTCTGGCACCAGAAGTACTCTAAGGAGCGAACATGGCAGCGAAGATCCGTCGTGATGACGAAGTTATCGTGATTACCGGGAAAGACAAAGGTAAGCGCGGTAAAGTAAAAAATGTCCTGTCTGCTGGCAAGGTCATTGTTGAAGGCATCAACCTGGTTAAGAAACACCAGAAGCCGGTTCCGGCTCTGAACCAACCAGGCGGCATTGTTGAAAAAGAAGCTGCAATTCAGGTTTCTAACATTGCTATCTTCAACGCGGCTACCGGCAAGGCTGACCGTGTAGGCTTTAGATTCGAAGACGGCAAAAAAGTCCGTTTCTTCAAGTCTAACAGCGAAACTATCAAGTAATTTGGAGTAATACGATGGCGAAACTGCATGATTACTACAAAGACGAGGTAGTCAAACAACTGATGTCTCAGTTTGATTACAACTCTGTCATGCAAGTCCCTCGGGTCGAGAAGATCACCCTGAACATGGGTGTTGGTGAAGCGATTGCTGACAAGAAACTGCTGGATAACGCCGCAGCGGACCTGGCAGCCATCTCCGGTCAAAAACCGTTGATCACCAAAGCCCGCAAATCTGTTGCAGGCTTCAAAATCCGTCAGGGCTATCCGATCGGCTGTAAAGTAACTCTGCGTGGCGAACGCATGTGGGAGTTCTTTGAGCGTCTGATCTCCATTGCTGTTCCACGTATCCGTGACTTCCGTGGCCTGTCCGCCAAGTCATTCGATGGCCGTGGCAACTACAGCATGGGCGTGCGTGAGCAAATCATCTTCCCAGAAATCGACTACGACAAAGTCGATCGCGTTCGTGGTTTGGATATTACCATTACCACTACTGCGAAATCTGATGATGAAGGCCGCGCGCTGCTGGCTGCTTTTAACTTCCCGTTCCGCAAGTAAGGCAGGGTTACTGATGGCTAAGCAATCAATGAAAGCACGCGAAGTCAAGCGCGTGAAATTAGCTGACAAGTTCTTTGCAAAACGCGCTGAACTGAAAGCTATTATCTCTGATGTGAACGCATCCGATGAAGATCGTTGGAATGCCGTTCTCAAGCTGCAAACTCTGCCGCGTGATTCCAGCCCGTCTCGTCAGCGTAAACGCTGCCGCCAAACTGGCCGTCCACATGGTTATGTGGGCAAATTCGGGTTGAGCCGTATTAAGCTTCGTGAAGCCGCTATGCGCGGTGAAGTACCAGGCTTGAAAAAGGCTAGCTGGTAATTACCAATTGAATCACGGGAGTAAAGACAGATGAGCATGCAAGATCCGATCGCGGATATGCTGACCCGTATCCGTAACGGTCAAGCCGCGAACAAAGTTGCGGTCACCATGCCTTCCTCCAAGCTGAAAGTGGCAATTGCCAACGTGCTGAAGGAAGAAGGTTTTATTGAAGATTTCAAAATCGAAGGCGACGCCAAGCCTGTTCTGGAACTGGTACTGAAGTACTTCCAGGGCAAAGCTGTGGTAGAAAGCATTCAACGTATCAGCCGTCCAGGTCTGCGCATCTACAAGAAAAAAGATGAGCTGCCAAAAGTTATGGCCGGTTTGGGTATCGCTGTTGTTTCTACCTCTAAAGGTGTTATGACCGATCGTGCAGCTCGCCAGGCTGGTCTGGGTGGCGAGATTATCTGCTACGTAGCTTAATTCGGGAGGAAAGAATGTCTCGTGTTGCAAAAGCACCCGTCGTCATTCCTGCCGGCGTAGAGGTAAAACTCAACGGTCAGGTTATTTCGATTAAGGGTAAAAACGGCGAGTTGACTCGTACTATCCACGACGCCGTTGAAGTGAAGCAAGAAGCTAACGCACTGACTTTCGCTCCGCGCGAAGGTTTTGCTAACGCATGGGCCCAAGCGGGTACCACGCGCGCTCTGCTGAACGCAATGGTTGTTGGTGTTACCGAAGGCTTCACCAAGAAGCTTCAACTGGTAGGTGTTGGTTATCGTGCTGCCGTTAAAGGCAACGTGGTGAATTTGGCCCTGGGCTTCTCTCACCCTATCGATCACCAGCTGCCGGCAGGTATCACTGCTGAATGCCCAAGCCAAACTGAAATCGTGCTGAAAGGCGCTGATAAGCAGGTAATTGGCCAGGTAGCAGCAGATCTGCGCGCTTACCGTCGTCCTGAGCCTTACAAAGGCAAGGGTGTTCGTTACGCCGACGAAGTCGTGCGTACCAAAGAGGCTAAGAAGAAGTAAGGTAACACTATGGATAAGAAATCTGCTCGTATCCGTCGTGCGACCCGCGCACGCCGCAAGCTCCAAGAGCTGGGTGCAACCCGCCTGGTGGTACATCGTACCCCGCGTCACATTTACGCACAGGTGATTGCTCCAAACGGTTCTGAAGTACTGGTAGCCGCTTCTACTTTAGAAAAAGCTATCGCGGAGCAACTGAAGTATTCCGGTAACAAAGACGCAGCAGCAGCCGTAGGTAAAGCTCTGGCTGAGCGCGCGTTGGAAAAAGGGATTGCGAAAGTATCCTTTGACCGTTCCGGTTTCCAATATCATGGTCGAGTCCAGGCACTGGCAGATGCTGCCCGTGAAGCTGGCCTTCAGTTCTAAGGAAGAGGTTTAAGATGGCTCACATCGAAAAACAAGCTGGCGAACTGCAGGAAAAGCTGATCGCGGTAAACCGCGTATCTAAAACCGTAAAAGGTGGCCGTATTTTCAGCTTTACCGCACTGACTGTAGTTGGTGATGGTAACGGTCGCGTTGGTTTTGGCTACGGCAAAGCACGCGAAGTTCCAGCAGCGATCCAGAAAGCGATGGAAAAAGCCCGTCGCAACATGATGAACGTCGCGCTGAACAGCGGCACCCTGCAGCACCCTGTTAAGGGCGCTCACACGGGTTCTCGCGTGTTCATGCAGCCTGCTCATGAAGGTACCGGTATCATCGCGGGCGGTGCAATGCGCGCCGTTCTCGAAGTTGCTGGGGTGCACAACGTATTGGCTAAAGCTTATGGTTCCACCAACCCGATCAACGTGGTTCGTGCAACTATCGACGCTCTGGCGAATATGAAGTCTCCTGAAATGGTCGCTGCTAAGCGTGGTAAATCCGTTGCCGACATTCTGGGGTAATTGACCATGGCTAAGACTATTAAAGTTACACAAACTCGCAGCTCAATTGGCCGTCTGCCGAAGCATAAAGCTACTCTGCTCGGTCTGGGTCTGCGTCGTATTGGTCACACCGTAGAGCGCGAGGATACTCCTGCTGTTCGCGGTATGGTCAACCTGGTTTCCTACATGGTTAAAGTTGAGGAGTAACAGATGCGTTTAAATACTCTGTCTCCGGCTGAAGGTGCCAAGCATGCGCCTAAGCGTGTAGGTCGTGGTATTGGTTCTGGCCTGGGTAAAACCGGCGGCCGTGGTCACAAAGGTCAGAAGTCTCGTTCTGGCGGTGGCGTACGTCGTGGTTTCGAAGGTGGTCAGATGCCTCTGTACCGTCGTCTGCCGAAATTCGGCTTCACTTCACGCAAAGCGATGATCACGGCAGAAGTTCGTCTGTCTGAACTGGCTCTGGTTGAAGGCGATGTTATCGACCTGAACGCGCTGAAAGCCGCTAACGTAGTTGGTGTCCAGATCGAATTCGCGAAAGTTGTACTTTCTGGCGAAGTCGCTCGTCCGGTAACCCTGCGTGGTCTGCGTGTCACCAAAGGCGCTCGTGCTGCTATCGAGGCTGCTGGCGGTAAAATTGAGGAATAAGTAGCAGATGGCTAAGCAACCAGGATTAGATTTTCAAAGTGCTAAAGGCGGGCTCGGCGAGCTGAAGCGCAGACTTTTGTTTGTCATCGGCGCGCTGATTGTCTTCCGCATCGGCTCTTTCATTCCGATTCCTGGTATCGATGCCACTGTGCTTGCCAAATTGCTTGAGCAGCAGAGAGGCACTATCATTGAAATGTTTAACATGTTCTCTGGTGGTGCCCTCAGCCGTGCTTCTATCTTTGCTCTGGGGATCATGCCGTATATCTCGGCGTCGATCATTATCCAGCTGCTGACGGTGGTTCATCCAGCGTTGGCGGAAATCAAGAAAGAAGGGGAGGCTGGCCGTCGCAAGATTAGCCAGTACACCCGCTACGGTACGCTGGTATTGGCCATATTCCAGTCGATCGGTATTGCTACCGGTCTGCCGAATATGCCTGGTATGCAGGGCCTGGTGTTAAACCCAGGCTTTGCATTCTACTTTACTGCGGTTGTGAGCCTGGTAACCGGGACAATGTTCCTGATGTGGCTGGGTGAGCAGATTACTGAGCGCGGTATCGGCAACGGTATCTCGATCATTATCTTCGCGGGTATTGTAGCGGGGCTCCCGCCGGCAGTGGCCCATACTATCGAGCAAGCGCGGCAAGGCGACCTGCACTTCCTCCTGCTGCTGTTGGTTGCAGTATTGGTGTTTGCAGTAACCTTCTTCGTTGTTTTCATCGAGCGTGGTCAACGTCGTATCGTCGTTAACTATGCGAAGCGTCAACAAGGTCGTCGTGTTTATGCAGCACAGAGTACACACTTACCGTTGAAAGTGAACATGGCGGGTGTTATCCCGGCGATTTTCGCTTCCAGCATTATTCTGTTCCCGGCCACGATTGCATCATGGTTTGGGGGCGGTACCGGTTGGAACTGGCTGACTACGATTTCGCTGTATTTGCAGCCAGGGCAACCGCTTTATGTGTTACTCTATGCGTCTGCAATCATCTTCTTCTGTTTCTTCTACACGGCGTTGGTCTTCAACCCGCGTGAGACAGCAGATAACCTGAAGAAGTCCGGTGCCTTCGTACCAGGAATTCGTCCGGGAGAGCAAACGGCGAAGTATATCGATAAAGTAATGACGCGTTTAACCCTGGTGGGCGCGATGTACATTACTTTCATCTGCCTGATCCCGGAGTTCATGCGTGATGCAATGAAAGTACCATTCTACTTTGGTGGTACCTCGCTACTGATCGTGGTTGTCGTCATCATGGACTTTATGGCTCAAGTGCAAACTCTGATGATGTCAAGTCAGTACGAGTCTGCATTGAAGAAAGCAAATCTGAAAGGCTATAACCGCTAGTCAGATTCGTTTGAGAAGTTACGGAGAGTAAAAATGAAAGTTCGTGCTTCCGTCAAGAAATTATGTCGTAACTGCAAAATCGTTAAGCGTAACGGTGTCGTTCGTGTGATTTGCAGCGCCGAGCCGAAGCATAAACAGCGTCAAGGCTGATTATCTCGCATATTTTTCTTGCAAAGTTGGGTTGAGCTGGCTAGATTAGCCAGCCAATCTTTTGTATGTCGCACTGCAACATTATTTGAGTATCCTGAAAACGGGCTTTTCAGAATGGTGTTGCTGTATAAAATAGTAGGAGTGCATAGTGGCCCGTATAGCAGGCATTAACATTCCTGATCATAAACATACCGTTATCGCCTTAACGTCGATCTTCGGTATCGGTAAAACCCGTTCACAGGCTATCTGTGCATCCACGGGTATTGCTGAAAATGTTAAGATCAGTGAGCTGTCTGAAGAGCAAATCGAAAAGCTTCGTGATGCAGTTGCCAAATACACCGTTGAGGGTGATTTGCGTCGTGAAATTACCCTGAGCATCAAGCGTCTTATGGACCTTGGTTGCTATCGTGGTTTGCGTCATCGTCGTGGTCTGCCGGTACGCGGTCAGCGCACCAAGACCAACGCTCGTACCCGTAAGGGTCCGCGCAAGCCGATCAAGAAATAATCGGGGTTATTGAATAATGGCAAAGGCACCTGTTCGTACACGTAAGCGTGTAAGAAAGCAAGTCTCTGACGGCGTGGCTCATATCCATGCTTCTTTCAACAACACCATCGTTACCATCACTGATCGTCAGGGTAATGCTTTGGGTTGGGCAACAGCCGGTGGTTCCGGTTTCCGTGGTTCTCGTAAGTCCACTCCGTTCGCAGCACAGGTTGCAGCAGAACGTTGTGCTGACGCAGTGAAAGAATACGGTATCAAGAACCTGGAAGTTATGGTTAAAGGACCTGGTCCTGGTCGTGAGTCTACTATCCGCGCTCTGAACGCGGCTGGTTTCCGCATCACTAACATTACTGATGTGACTCCGATCCCTCATAACGGTTGTCGTCCGCCGAAAAAGCGCCGCGTGTAACGCAGCTTTTAGGATTGTTGGAGAAAGAAAATGGCAAGATATTTGGGTCCTAAGCTCAAGCTGAGCCGTCGTGAGGGCACAGACCTGTTCCTTAAGTCTGGCGTTCGCGCGATCGATTCCAAGTGTAAAATTGAACAAGCACCTGGTCAGCACGGTGCGCGTAAACCGCGTCTGTCTGATTACGGTGTTCAGTTGCGTGAGAAGCAGAAAGTTCGTCGTATGTACGGCATTCTGGAGCGTCAATTCCGCAACTATTACAAAGAAGCAACCCGCCTGAAGGGCAACACCGGTGAAAACCTGTTGCAGCTGCTGGAAGGTCGTCTGGACAACGTTGTTTACCGTATGGGCTTCGGCGCTACTCGTGCAGAGTCACGTCAGCTGGTTAGCCACAAAGCAGTTATGGTAAACGGTCGCGTTGTTAACATCGCTTCTTATCAGGTATCTCCGAATGACGTAGTCAGCATCCGCGAGAAAGCTAAAAAGCAGTCTCGTGTTAAAGCTTCTCTGGAGCTGGCTGAGCAGCGTGAAAAGCCGACTTGGCTGGAAGTTGATGCTGCTAAGATGGAAGGCGTGTTCAAGCGTATGCCTGAACGTACCGATCTGTCTGCGGACATTAACGAACACCTGATCGTCGAGCTTTACTCCAAGTAAAGCTTAGTACCAAAGAGAGGACACAATGCAGGGTTCTGTGACAGAGTTTCTAAAACCGCGCCTGGTAGATATCGAGCAAGTCAGTTCGACGCACGCCAAGGTGACCCTTGAGCCTTTAGAGCGTGGCTTTGGCCATACTCTTGGCAACGCACTGCGCCGTATTCTGCTTTCATCTATGCCGGGTTGCGCGGTGACCGAGGTTGAGATTGATGGTGTACTGCATGAGTACAGCACCAAAGAAGGCGTACAGGAAGATATCCTGGAGATCCTGCTCAACCTGAAAGGGCTGGCGGTGAGAGTTCAAGGCAAAGACGAAGTTATTCTTACCCTGAATAAATCTGGCATTGGCCCTGTGACCGCTGCCGACATCACCCATGATGGTGATGTCGAAATCGTCAAGCCTCAGCACGTGATTTGCCACCTGACTGATGAGAACGCGGCTATCAGCATGCGTATCAAAGTTCAGCGCGGTCGCGGTTATGTGCCGGCTTCTGCCCGAATTCATTCGGAAGAAGATGAGCGCCCAATCGGTCGTCTGTTGGTTGACGCCTGCTACAGCCCTGTAGAGCGTATCGCCTACAATGTTGAAGCTGCGCGTGTAGAACAGCGTACTGACTTGGATAAGCTGGTCATCGAAATGGAGACCAATGGCACGATCGATCCTGAAGAGGCGATCCGCCGTGCGGCCACCATTCTGGCTGAACAACTTGAAGCTTTCGTTGACCTGCGTGATGTGCGTCAGCCGGAAGTTAAAGAAGAGAAACCGGAATTCGATCCGATCTTGCTGCGCCCTGTTGACGATCTGGAATTGACTGTCCGCTCTGCTAACTGCCTCAAGGCAGAAGCTATCCACTACATCGGTGATCTGGTACAGCGTACCGAGGTTGAGTTGCTGAAAACGCCAAACCTGGGTAAAAAATCTCTTACCGAGATTAAAGACGTGCTGGCCTCACGTGGTCTGTCTCTGGGCATGCGCCTGGAAAACTGGCCGCCGGCAAGCATTGCTGACGAGTAACCGGATCACAGGTTAAGGTTTTACTGAGAAGGATAAGGTCATGCGCCATCGTAAGAGTGGTCGTCAACTGAACCGTAACAGCAGCCATCGCCAGGCTATGTTCCGTAACATGGCCGGCTCTTTGGTTCGTCATGAGATCATCAAGACGACCCTGCCAAAAGCAAAAGAGCTGCGTCGCGTTGTTGAGCCGCTGATTACTCTTGCCAAGACCGACAGCGTAGCTAATCGTCGTCTGGCATTCGCCCGTACTCGTGATAACGAGATCGTGGCAAAACTGTTTAACGAGCTGGGCCCGCGTTTCGCGAGCCGTGCCGGTGGTTACACTCGCATTCTGAAGTGTGGCTTCCGCGCAGGCGACAACGCGCCGATGGCATACATCGAGCTGGTTGATCGTGCTGAGTCTCAAGCAGAAGTAGCAACTGCAGAGTAATCTGTAGACGCGTAAAAAAACCGGGCTTGCCCGGTTTTTTTACGTCCAAATCCCGCCAAATGTGCTCAATTTCCCCGCCGTGCTTAAGATCCTCGCCCCTATCCGTTATGCTAAGACTCATTCAATAGGCTCACTGAGACTGTCTGTTATGGGGTTGCTCGACCAATGGGCAGAACGTCATATCCTTGATGCCCAGGATAAAGGCGAGTTCGACAATCTGCCCGGCCAGGGCCAACCGCTGGCGCTGGACGATGACAGCGCGGTGCCTGCTGAGCTGCGCGCCGGTTACCGCCTGCTGAAAAATGCCGGTTACCTGCCGCCGGCGCTGGAAGATCGCAAAGAGGCGTTGACCGTTGCTCACTTACTGCAAGGGATCAATAGTGAGCATCCGGACTATGTCGATCTCAGCAAGCGCATGGCACTGCTGGAACATCGGTTGCGTCAGGCTGGGATGAGCACCGATTTCTTGCATGGCGAATATCAGCGCGCGCTGGACGGTAAATTCACTCGGGAGGAGAAGTAATGTTCAAGATAGGTCAGTTGGCCAAGCTTGCCGAAGTGACGCCGGATACCGTGCGTTACTATGAAAAGCAGGGCATGATGGATCACAATGTCCGCACAGAGGGCGGTTATCGACTCTACACCGAGCAGGATCTGCAGCGGCTGCGTTTTATTCGCTATGCCAAACAGTTGGGTTTTACTCTGGAAACGATCGCCGAACTGCTGTCGATCCGGGTTGATCCTGAACATCATACCTGCCAGGAGTCGAAGTCGATCGTCGATGCTCGCCTGAGCGAAGTGGAAAGCAAGTTGGCGGAGCTGACTCGCATGCGCGAATCGTTGAAACGCTTGAGCGACGCCTGCTGCGGCACTGCCCATACCAGCAACTATTGTTCTATTCTGGAAGCCTTGGAACAGGGTGCCAGCGATGATAAAGGCAAAAAAGGTTGCTGACGGCACTTTAATTTTTATATTGCCGGCAGTATTATCGGCTCGTTTTATTACCCTACCTTTTACAGGAGCATTATCATGACGAAATATCGTCACACCAAAGGTCAGATTCAAGATAACGCCATTGAGGCGCTGCTGCATGATCCGCTATTCCGTCAGCGGGTAGAAAAGAATGTGAAAGGCAAAGGCAGCTATCGGCGTAAAGAAAAACACAACAAAGGCGGTAACTGGGAGGCCAGTGGTAAACTATCAAGCGATAATTTACCACTGGCCTTCTGGTTTTAAGGCATTAAAAAAGCCACCTTCATCAGGTGGCTTTTTATTGGCATAACCAAACGCTGTCTTACAGTTTTGGCTGCTGTTGCTGGCTCAGCAAATCACGGATTTCCGTCAGCAGTTTCTCTTCTGCGGTAGGTGCCGGCGGCGCTGCGGGCGCTTCTTCCTGTTTGCGGCGCATTTTGTTCATCAATTTAATCGCCAGGAAGATGGCGAAGGCGACAATCACGAAGTCGAATACGGTTTGGATGAATGAACCGTAGTTCATTACCACCGCCGGTACGGCGCCCTGAGCTTCGCGTAACACCAGATGGAACTGTTTAAAGTCGACGCCGCCGATCAGTAAGCCCAGTGGTGGCATGATGATATCAGCCACGAAGGACGAAACAATCTTGCCGAATGCGGCACCGATAATCACACCGACGGCCAGATCGACCACGTTGCCACGCATGGCAAATTCGCGAAACTCTTTCAACATACTCATAGAACGCACCCCTTGCAGAATTAATAACTCAAGTTTAACAAAGCAATTTCCCTTTGCCACAAAAGGAGAGAAGTTTTATCTCCTCCCAAGGCAGAGAACAACCACGCGATTATAGACCATAGCCAAATAAATTCGTTCTACAAGAAGAACGGGCTCGGTTGGAACAGGCGTTCAACGTCAGGCACGAATTTCTTGTCGGTAATAAACATGATGACGTGATCGCCCTGTTCGATTTTGCTGTTGCCGTTGGCAATGATCACGTCGTCGCCACGCACGATCGCACCGATGGTCGTCCCCGGTGGCAACTTGATATCTTCGACGATGCGGCCGACCACTTTGGATGTGCTTTCATCGCCGTGTGCAATCGCCTCGATCGCTTCCGCCACGCCGCGGCGCAGCGACGAAACGCTGACGATATCCGCTTTGCGCACGTGCCCCAACAGGGCGGAGATGGTCGCCTGCTGCGGCGAAATGGCGATATCAATCACGCTGCCCTGCACCAGGTCGACATAGGCGCGGCGCTGAATCAACACCATTACCTTCTTGGCGCCCATGCGCTTAGCCAGCATGGCGGACATGATGTTGGCCTCATCGTCGTTGGTGATGGCGATGAAAACATCCACCTGCTCGACGTGCTCTTCGGCCAGCAGTTCCTGATCGGAGGCATCGCCATAGAACACGATGGTATCGTGCAGCTGCTCGGCGAGTTCGGCGGCGCGTTGCTGATTCCGCTCGATCAGTTTGACGTTGTAGTCTTTTTCCAGTTTGGCGGCCAGGCCGGCGCCGACGTTGCCGCCGCCGACGATCATGATGCGCTTATACGGTTTTTCCAGCCGCTGCAGTTCGCTCATCACCGCGCGGATGTGCTGTGAGGCGGCGACGAAGAACACTTCATCACCGGCTTCGATAATGGTCGAGCCTTGCGGACGGATCGGCCTGTCCTGGCGGAAAATAGCGGCGACGCGGGTGTCGATATGCGGCATGTGCTCGCGCATTGAAGAGAGCGCATTGCCGACCAGCGGGCCGCCGTAATAGGCTTTAACCGCGGCGATGCTGACCTTGCCTTCGGCGAAGTTAACCACCTGCAGGGCGCCAGGGTATTCAATCAGCTTGTAGATATAGTCGATGACCAGCTGCTCCGGCGAAATCAGATGGTCGATTGGCACCGCTTCCGGCAGGAACAGTTTTTCCGACTCGCGGATATATTCCGGCGCGCGGATACGGGCGATACGGTTGGGGGTGTTAAACAGAGAATAGGCGATCTGGCAGGCGATCATGTTGGTTTCGTCGGAGTTGGTGACGGCGACCAGCATGTCGGCGTCTTCTGCGCCGGCTTCGCGCAGCACCCGAGGGTGGGAACCATGTCCCTGAACCACCCGCAAATCGAATTTATCCTGTAGTTGGCGCAAGCGGCCGGAATCGGTATCGACGACGGTGATATCGTTGTTTTCACCCACCAGGTTTTCCGCCAGCGTCCCGCCAACCTGACCGGCACCAAGAATAATTATTTTCATCGTGTTCTCTGCTTCACACTGAAAGACTTAGGGCGCGCACGCACGCCCTGAAGCATTACATTTTAATCAGCTTAGCGTAAAAGAAGCCATCGCCGTCCTCGGGATGCGGGATATTCTGCCGCCCTGGCCGCTGCGCATCGCCGGTTTCAACCAGCTTGGCATCGGCGTGGCGTTGCAAGAACGCGGCGATCTGGCTGCTGTTTTCATCCGGTAGGATAGAGCAGGTGGCGTAAACCATCACGCCGCCTGATTTTAGATGCGGCCAGACGGCTTCCAGAATTTCTGCCTGCAGTGCGGCGAGTTCGGCGATGTCGCGATCGCGGCGCAGCCATTTGATGTCGGGGTGACGGCGGATCACGCCGGTGGCGGAACAAGGCGCGTCCAGCAGGATACGATCGAACTGTTTGTCCCCGCACCACTGCTGCGGAGTGCGGCCATCGCCCAATTTAACCTCTGCGTGCAAACGCAGACGCTGCAGGTTCTCTTTGACTCGCGCCAGGCGCTGTTCGTCGATATCGACCGCCATGACGTGCGCTTTCGGCGCAGCTTCCAGAATATGCGTGGTTTTGCCGCCGGGTGCGGCGCACAGGTCGAGGATCTGTTCGCCGTCTTGCGGATCCAATAGATCGACACACCCCTGGGCTGAGGCATCTTGCACGGTGACCCAGCCTTCGGCGAACCCTGGCAGATCGGTCACGGCGCAAGGCGCCAGCAAACGCACCGCATCGGCATAGTCTGAATGAGTTTCCGCGGCGATGCCGGCGTCGCTCAGCAGCTGCAGATAAGCGTCACGGGTGTGATGCAGGCGGTTGACGCGCAGCCACATCGGCGGTTTCTGGTTATTGGCGTCGACGATCTGTTCCCAGTTGGCGGGATAAGCTTGTTGAATGCGTTTCAGCAACCAGCTCGGGTGCAGATAGCGGCTGTCATTGTTAGAGGCGCGCTGCAGCAGCTCTTCCTGCTGGCGCTGGAATTGCCGCAAGACGCCGTTAATCAGGCCTTTTAACTGCGGCCGTTTCAGCGCCACCGCGCCTTCCACGGTTTCCGCCAACACGGCGTGCGCCGGGATGCGGGTATACAGCAACTGATACAGGCCGACCATCAGCAAGTAGTGTAGCGTACGCTGCTTACCGGTCAGCGGCTTGGCCATCAATTGCTGAATGCACCATTCGAGCTGCGGCAGCACGCGCAACGTGCCGAAACACAGCTCCTGCAGCAATCCGCGATCTTTGTCGCTGATGGAGGTTTGCAGCGCCGGCAGGACAGTGCTGAGCGACTGCCCCTGATCCAGCACCTGGCCGATGGCTTTGGCAGCGATGCTGCGGAGATTGTAATTATTTTTCATAGGCTGAAGCTGATAACGATCGGCATTAAGAAAATAACGGCCCGGCGATGAACGGCCGGGCAGTGGAGCGACTTACAGCCGGTTACCCGGGGTAAACCATTCACGACGTGAATTTAAAAGGTCTTGCGCCGACATCGGTTTCTTGCCGGCGGGCTGCAGTTGGATCAGGTTGAGGATACCGTCGGCAGTCGCCACCTGGATACCGTGCTTGTCGGCATGGACAACGGTGCCTGGCTCCGCGTTGGCGCTTTGCGCCAGTACGCTGGCCTGCCACACTTTCACCGGTTGATCGTCGATGGTGAAGTAGCTGACCGGCCAAGGGTTGAAGGCGCGGATGCAGCGCTCCAACTGGGCGGCGGACAGTGTCCAGTCCAGGCGGGCTTCTTCTTTGCTCAGTTTCTCGGCGTAGGTGACCAGCGCTTCGTCCTGAACTTCGCGGGTGGCGCTGCCGTCTGCCATTTGGCGCAGCGTAGTCAACATGCCCTGCGGGCCGAGCTGGGCCAGCTTGTCGTAGAGACTGGCGCTGGTATCGCTGCTCTCAATCGGGCAAGCAATCTTGTGCATCATGTCACCGGTATCGAGACCGACGTCCATCTGCATGATGGTCACGCCGGTTTCGCTGTCACCGGCCCAGAGCGAACGCTGGATCGGCGCCGCGCCGCGCCAACGAGGCAGCAGCGAGCCATGTACGTTGATGCAACCGAGACGCGGCATATCCAGCACCGCCTGCGGCAGGATCAGCCCGTAGGCCACCACCACCATCACGTCGGCGTTGAGATCGGCCACCAGGCGCTGGTTCTCTTCGGGACGCAGCGATTTGGGCTGAAATACCGGCAGTTGGTGCTGCTCGGCCAGCACTTTGACCGGGCTTGGCGTCAGCTTGTTGCCGCGGCCCGCCGGGCGGTCGGGCTGGGTAAAAACGCCGACAATCTGGTGCTCAGATGACAACAGCGCGTCAAGATGACGCGCTGCGAAGTCTGGTGTTCCGGCGAAAATAATCCGTAAAGAGTCAGACACGTTGATTTCCTGATCGGTTAGGCGCGGGCTTGAAGCTTGGCCATTTTTTCCAGTTTCTGACGAATGCGCTGACGCTTGAGCGGCGACAGGTAATCGACGAACAGTTTGCCCATCAGGTGATCCATCTCGTGCTGGATGCAGATCGCCAACAGGTCGTCCGCTTCCAGCTCGAAAGGTTTGCCGTCGCGATCCAGCGCGCGGATCTTCACCTGCGCGGCGCGCGGCACTAACGCACGCTGCTCGGGAATGGAAAGACAGCCTTCCTCGATGCCGGTTTCACCGCTTTTTTCCAGCAGCTCCGGGTTGATCAACACCAGGCGCTGATCGCGATTCTCGGAGACGTCGATCACGATAATGCGCTGATGGATATCCACCTGAGTCGCAGCCAGGCCAATGCCTTCCTCTGCGTACATGGTTTCAAACATATCATCCACGATGCGCTGGATATCTGCATTGACTTCTTTTACCGGCGCTGCGACTTTGCGCAGACGCTCGTCTGGGAAATGTAATACCTGCAAGACTGACATATATCTTTAGATCTGTATCCGAGTAATGAACGAGGTTTAACCTCTATTCTAGACATTTCCCGACCTGATTGACAGCATTGTGCACCAATTGCTCAGATTGGTAATACCACCGTTTTTGCTGAGGGAACAGACGATGCGGCCGGAAGAGATCGCTTTACGGATGCGAGGGGTAACGGGGCTACAGACCGTCGTGGCCAGCCGGATCGTGCAGCAGCTATCGCAAATGGGTTGCGAGCCTCGCCGCGTGCTGCATGAGCTGGGATTGAACGAACGGCAGCAGACGCAGTTCAACCAGTTGGATCCCGGTTATCTGTCGGCCAGCCTGCGTTGGTTGGAGCTGCCGGCGCACCGTATGCTGAACTATGGGGCGGCCGGTTATCCCGAACGCCTGGCCCAGATCGACGATGCGCCGCTATTTTTGCTGATCGAGGGCGATCCTCAGGCGTTGTCGCACCCGCAGCTCGCCATGGTTGGCAGCCGGCAGTTCAGCCACTACGGCGAGCGTTGGGCTCACCATTTCGCCGAGGAATTGGCGCGTTGCGGCTTCACCATCACCAGCGGTCTGGCTATCGGCATCGACGGCATTTGCCATCGTGCGGCGCTGGCGGCCGGAGGCTGCACGATTGCGGTGTTGGGCAGCGGGCTGGGCAATATCTATCCGCGCCGGCACCGCCGGCTCGCGGAGCAGATAGTCGAGCAGGGCGGTGCGGTGATTTCAGATCATTTAGTCACCGACTTGCCTCTGGCCGACCATTTTCCTCGCCGTAACCGTATTATCAGCGGGCTCAGCCTGGGCGTTCTGGTCATAGAGGCTTCGCTGCGCAGCGGTACCTTGGTGACGGCTCGCTATGCGTTGGAGCAGGGGCGTGAGGTGTTCGCCTTGCCTGGGCCATTGGGAAACCCGATGAGTGAGGGTACGCATTGGTTAATCCAGCAGGGTGCGCATCTGGTCACCGGGCCGAAAGATATCGCCGAATTGCTGGGAAGCGGCCTTCAATGGTTGTCACTGAACGAAAATACAACTATTTGTGCGTCGCAGGCTGAAGTTGAATTGCCATTTGCCGATGTGTTGGCTAACGTAGGAGATGAGGTGACACCTGTTGACGTCGTCGCTGAACGTGCCGGCCAACCTGTGCCAGTGGTGGTAATCAAGTTACTCGAACTGGAGTTAGCAGGGTGGATCGCAGCTGTACCCGGCGGCTATGTCCGAATAAGGAGGGCAAGCCATGTTCGACGTACTCATGTACTTGTTTGAAACTTATATCCACAATGAACCAGAGATGCGCGTCGATCAGGATCAACTGACCGATGATCTCGCTCAGGCGGGGTTTCATCGGGATGATATCTACAACGCGTTGAATTGGCTTGAGAAGTTGGCTGACCTGCAAGAAGGTCAAAATGCCCCTTACTTTATGGATGCCGATCCGCTGGCAATGCGGATCTATACCGAAGAGGAAGGTGCGCGTTTGGACGCCGGCTGCCGTGGTTTTCTCCTGTTCCTGGAACAGATTCAGGTATTGAACCTCGAAACCCGTGAAATGGTTATCGACCGCGTTATGGCTTTGGATAATGCGGAATTCGATCTCGAAGATCTGAAATGGGTCGTGTTGATGGTGCTGTTTAATATCCCCGGATATGAAAGCGCCTATCAGCAAATGGAAGAACTGTTGTTTGAAGTGAACGAAGGTTATCTGCATTGAGCCGATAACGCGCATAGAAGACGTTATGACAAAAAACGCGATTTTTGCCGCCAGGCAAAATGAACCCTGTCCGGAATGCGGGGCCGAGCTGGTGATCCGTAGCGGTCGCCACGGCCCCTTCCTCGGCTGTTCCCAGTATCCTGAATGCCAATATATTCGCCCGCTGAAAGCGCAGGCCGATGGGCATATCGTCAAAGTGTTGGATGGGCAACCGTGCCCGAAGTGTCAGGCGACGTTGGTGCTGCGCCAGGGGCGCTATGGCATGTTTATCGGCTGCAGCGATTATCCGCAGTGCGATCACACTGAAGTGATCGATAAGCCTGATGAAACCGCCATTACCTGTCCACAGTGCGGCCAAGGCAAACTGTTGCAGCGCAAGTCGCGTTACGGCAAGGTTTTCCACTCCTGCGATCGTTACCCGGAATGCCAGTTCGCTCTCAACGTTAAACCCGTCGCCGGTGAATGCGCCTATTGCCATTATCCGCTGCTGATGGAAAAGCGCACGGCAAAAGGCCCCGTCCTGTGCTGTGCCAGCAAGCTGTGCGGAAAACCCGTTGCGACTACAGAATAATCACATCATGAATTCAGAATTAAGCCCGAACCTTTTATCTATCATCGATGCTTTGCATCAACAGCAGGTGATTGCCTATCCCACCGAAGCGGTATTCGGCCTGGGTTGCGATCCCGACAGCGAACAGGCGGTCAATGCGCTGCTGGCGTTGAAACAGCGGCCGTGGGAAAAGGGGCTGATTCTGATCGCCGCCGACTATGCGCAGCTTAAGCCTTATATTGACGACAGTACGCTCAGCGAACAGCAGCGCGCGACGATGTTCGCCAGCTGGCCTGGGCCGGTAACCTGGGTGTTGCCTGCTCGCCCGGAGACGCCGCGTTTGTTGACCGGGCGTTTCAGTTCACTGGCGGTGCGCGTCAGCGATCATCCGTTGGTGCAGTTGCTGTGCCGGCAGTACGGCAAGCCGCTGGTGTCGACCAGCGCCAATCTCAGTGGGCTGGAACCGTGCCGCAGCGCGGATGAGGTCACACGGCAATTTGGCGAGGCTTTCCCGGTATTGGCCGGCAAGGTGGGCGGTCGTCTTAATCCTTCCGAAATCAGAGATGCTCTGACCGGCGAACAGATCCGTCAGGGCTAGAGGAAATGGGCATGGAGAAGTTTGCGGTATTTGGCAACCCTATCGGCCACAGCAAGTCGCCGCGAATTCATGCGCTGTTCGCTGCCCAGACTGACATAGAGCATCCTTATGGAACAGTGCTGGCGCCGCTGGACGGTTTTGAAATCAGCCTGCAGGAATTTATCCGCGCCGGAGGGCAGGGGGCGAACGTCACGGTGCCTTTCAAGGAGCGAGCTTATTCGGCCGCTTCTGAGCTGAGCGAGCGTGCAGCGATGGCCGGGGCGGTCAATACCCTGAAGGTGTTGACGAATGGTGGCCTATTGGGGGATAACACCGACGGCATCGGTTTGCTGACCGATCTGCAGCGTCAGCAATTGATCCGGCCGCAGGATCGCATTCTGCTGGTGGGCGCCGGCGGCGCGGCGCGCGGCGTGATCCTGCCGCTGCTGTCTTTCGGCTGCCGGCTCACGATCACCAACCGCACCTTCAGCCGGGCCCAAGAGTTGGCCGACGCTTTCCGGCATCTGGGGGAGATCTCGGCGGTGCCGATGGATCAATTGGGTCAACAAGCTTTTGATCTGGTGATCAATGCGACGGCATCCGGCATCAGTGGAGAGATCCCGGCGTTGCCTACGGGCGTAGTCAACGCGCAAACTCGTTGCTATGACATGTTCTATCAGCAGGGCGTCACGCCGTTCCTAGCCTGGGCGCAGCAGCAAGGGGCAACGGAATATGCCGATGGGCTGGGCATGTTGGTGGGGCAGGCGGCGCATGCTTTCCTGCTTTGGCACGGAGTGATGCCAGAGATCGAACCGGTATTACGCCAGCTGCGCAGCGAACTGGCGGCATAAATCCCCTACCCCGTTCTCTTTATAGGGAACGGGGAGCCCGTCAGATGTCTTCCGACAGGTATTCATCTTTCCAGCGTACATAGTTGTTAGAAGAATAAAGCAATCCCTCCAACTCGGCGGCGGTCAAAGGCCGAACCTGGCGTGCTGGGCTACCCATATAAAGATAGCCGCTGGCCAGGCGTTTGCCCGGCGCTACCAAACTGCCGGCGCCAATCATCACATCGTCTTCTACGACTACGCCGTCCAACAGGATCGATCCCATACCGACCAGCACCCGGTTGCCGATGGCGCAGCCGTGCAGCATCGCTTTATGGCCAACGGTCACGTCTTCTCCAATAAGCAGGGGATAACCGTCGGGATTATGTTCGGAGCGATGAGTCACATGCAGCACGCTGCCGTCCTGAATATTGCTGCGCGCGCCGATCTTTACCGCATTGACGTCACCGCGAATGGCGACCAACGGCCAGATGCTGACGTCATCCGCCAGATCGACATCACCGATCACCACGCTGGAAGGATCGATCAAGACGCGTTGACCGAGTTTGGGTGTGTATTGAAGATAAGAACGTACTGCATCAGACATGGTGCTTGCCTCACGTCGGGATCATATTTACCGGCAATACTAGACCCTGGCGATGGAATTACAACCAGTCGCCGCGCAGGATCCTGCGGAAAATGGCCCTGATCGCACAAGATCCACCCGGAAGGGCTGAAAAGTGTGCAAACGGAAGGAAAAGATCAAAAAAGGGGTTGTGCAAAAAACTCGGATCCCTATAATGCGCCTCCATCGACACGGCGCAAGTGATTCACTTCACA
>NZ_JBNIDE010000019.1:0-19989 GCF_059652115.1 Serratia sp. EC4
TTCAGGTTGCGTCAGAAATTGCCGGAAAGTGGCATCATGGGGCGTTGGATTTTTTTTCATGGGGCTATCGTAGCACATTCGGTCGCCGGCTCACTATGGCTGAGCGAAGGCTTCCCCCGTTCTCCGGGCACAATAGCGTCGGTATGTTGCTGCCGCCAGGTTTTTATATTCGGTAGACGCGGGCCCTGCCAATGCCCAGTTGGGCGGCAACCGCTTCGCGGGTGAGTCCGGACAGCGTCAATTCAATAACCTGCTAACTATTCTGGAGCTATAAGCCAAAAATATGCGGCACGGAAATTTTGACGGTTCCGGCGGGTCGAGTCCGTCAAGTTGACGTAAATTCAGTTACAGCCTTCCGGTCCGGTGATATGCCTGTTATGCGCTGAGTGGCAGCACGTCTTCAGCAGCCTGCTCTATCTCCGCCATACTGTGCTGCGACTTTGCAGCAGACATTCCTCATTTTGCTTCGTCAGTACTGCCCCCAGTAGCCGCGTGATGCTCTCTTCATTAGGGAAGATGCCCACGCGCGCTGTTTCATCTCTTTGTTCCGGCGCTCCAGTGTGTTCGTGGAGTGGATTTTCACCCTGCGTGCTTTCGGGAAACTGAAGTATGTCAGCACGTCCGCCTCCGCGTCGTTCATCATCTCCGTGGCCGCCAGGTTGCTTTTCTCCAGCTGACCGGTAACCTCGCGCCAGGTAGCATGGGCGCTTTTTTCATCGGTCTGCACGAACACCTGTTGCAGCGCAGCGCGGACCACTGACTGTCATGCGGTTGTCAGCCATTGGTTTGTTCCTTTTAAGATAATTATCTGAACCATTACCTTACCGGATAAGGCGATGGCGCTCACCATCTTGCCGTATTTACACCACGTCCCTGAACTCTACCGATATTGTCCGGACGTACCGGCCGTCCGGCCATTAAAAATCAAGCGCCTCACAGAGTAACGGGTGGCGGCCCTGCCCATCATGCAGCTCACAGCGGTCAGCGGTCTTCACATAATCCAGGCGGGCATTAAAGGTATTTTCGCTGCGCCACTGCGCCTGACCGGGAATGGCGCCGGGGACGCCGTCTATTGCCCATTGTGAGCCCACCTGAACGCCCTGGCTGAAGATATTCCAGGCGACGTGTGCCGGTCCGTCGGTCGGGATACCGCGTATCATGATGGAAGAGCGGTTCGACGTGCCAAAACGCCCGTAATCAAACCAGTTATAGCGGATGTCGACGTATTTCCCCCCGATATCCCCCAGTTTGTGCATGTCCATCTGGTGGTAGGCGGCCCGCCCGCCGCCCTGCAAAATCAGGTTATGGTGCGCGTAATAGCCTTCGCCGGCCTGGCCACTGCCCGCCAGCGCATGGCGATTGGCATCAAACACGTTGTAATAGAGGGTAGCCTGGGCATCGCCGTTTTGGACCACCACGCCATACCCGCGCTCATGACACAGGTTGTTATGGATATAGTTGTAGCTGATGACGTTATCTACGGCCTGTTTGACCGAGATACCCGCCCAGGGCCAGTGGTAGATGTCATTGTTGTCGATACGCACCCCCCGGCTTCCGGGCAGCAGCTGGAGCCCAATGGTCATAAGGGGGGTATCAGCGCGGCCGGAGGGCCCTTCAAGACGCAGTCCGCTGAAACGGGAGAAACTGGCCAGCGTTATCACCGGGTAGGCATGAGATTGCTCATCCGGGGCCACCACACGGAACAATGCCCCCGGATTTCCGTTTACCCCCCGGTCGCCAAAGACACGCTGTCCTTCGCCAATGACCAGCGCGGCGGGCGCCAGGGGGAGGCGGATTTCAACGCCAGAGGGAATGAAGACATTCGGTTCGCCCGCCTGAAGGTATCCCTTCAGTTCGTCGAGTGTCCGTGCAGTCTGGTAATGGGTGGGGGTATCGCTGTCCGCAGGCTGATATCCCTTCCCTCCCCCGATGACGTCACAAAAGGGCATGGCAACCGCGGGCGAACTCATAAGATAAAAGTGTAGAGCCAGTAGGGGATATGTCCTTGTCATCATGACATCCTTGTTGTGAGGAAGACCGGGAACACGCGTGCCAGGCGGACTACAGGGGTCAGTGACCGAGCCCCTGAGGCTGCACGCCGCATGGCAATTCATTGCCCCCGGTACAGTGAGGCAGGGTTGTTTTGTATATCAAAAATAAAAATCACGAGGGGCCGTTTTTATTAACGTTTTTTCAAACACCCCCTAAGAGTTTTATTTTTCTTATTTATTTTTGTTGATGAAGCAACTCCATTTTTTCGTGAGATTTTGCGGTGCTTGTAAAAAGCAAACAGCATTAATACCAGCAGTCCAACAAGAATGATAAGGTCCATGAATCACCGTCCATATGCAACAGTATAACCGAGAGCATCAGGTCCAGGTGGTTTGGGGACCGGTGCGCCCGTTAGCAGGGGGGCGGTGCCCCCCGATGTATAGAGGATCCGACCCTCTTTCTCGCGCCGACCGGTGTTGCGCTTGAAATGCGGGGCCCCACGTCTGCCACATCCCCGCATTCAGGACGGAATGCGGGGTCAGACAACGACGCCACTGTGTGAGGCCCCCGAGGGGCGTCCCGTTAGTTCGGGGATATGACGACGACGGTAGAGGCCGTGTGATCACCGGCAGCCCCGTTGATAGCATCAAGGGTAGACGTAATCCGGAGATGGTTTGTTCCTGTAATTTGTGATGTGAGGGTCGTCTTGATCCCCGGAGCGAGCGTAAGGGTGTTTCCCCCCATAAACGTTACTTTCGGTGTCGCGCCACAGTCAACGGTTCCTTCTATGTTTTCTATCGTTCGCGCATTCGGAGCGATCGTGCCATGGTTGATCTCAGGAGGAAGAACGAGGTCGCATTTGACGTCCGGTGGTAGAGGTTTTTGACAAAAAGTCGATCCCGAGTTTGCAACAGTCGTTGCATCTAGGACACCTTGAATGGTCGTAACAGAGGTGCCACCCGGAGTGATAGTAGCTGATTGAACAAAAACCACGCACTCCGCACCGGGCCCCGCTCCGGTGTGTGGCCCCCAGGCAGTTGATGTCTGACACGTCGAGGACGGGGTGAGGTCCCACGAGTCATAGGATAACAAGCGACATTCGGAGGTGCTCACAGGTGCGTGTTCAGCTGCAATCCATACGCACGAGGATGCCGGTATACCCTCTAGAGGGGCACCGCCTCCACAATGGATACCATTGGGCCGAATGTCAAGCCCGCCTCCCCTGACCGGTACAGACGCGGAGGTTTGGTCGATCAGGATCGACCCCTCTGAGCCATAATAAACGCCGTAGCGACATTCGGAGTCGCCACAGCTGGTGATTTTAGGGTTCACCAGCACGGGAAACATGACAGCATTGGCAAGAGTACAATGTAAGATAGAATACATAGTGGCGGCGGCAAAGATATTTTTCATATTGTCTCGCTGAGTCACGGGATGGGCACATCGCGCATAAGTAGCCCCCGCTATTTGTGGCGTGTTGCCCAGTTAATCCACCGTGCTGCATATCCGCACACGCGCTGCCGCCTCGTCCTTCAACAGTGCCGCTGCCGTGCTGCTCATCAAGCCGCGCCCTACGCGCCCGGTGGTGCTTTGTTTTTCGCTTGTTTTCAATACGCTCGGCCCTAGTCCGGCCCCCAACAGGGCAGTCCCCAGCGCCAGTCAGCCAATCCCATGTTCGGCTCTCCCGCGTGTGTGTGTTCCAGGTGCAGTAAAAATCACAACGCTTTAAAAATCATGTCGACATGCAGTCGCCCTGCCCGGCCGTCACTGTGCATTGTGTTGACGCCCTACTCGTATTCCAGCCTGAACGTCGCCGTGGCCCCAAAGGTCCCGAGCTCAATCCGCTGGTTCCTGATGGCCTCCGGCTCGCCACGCACATAGGCCTTCAGCGCAATCACGTTGCGGCCGCTCACCAGCGAGATTTTTCCGCCGGGCTGGTTGAGGGGCAGCGGCGTTGAATCGGGCGTCTCCAGCCCAATCGCAACGCCCCGGGCCCCGCCACTGCCGTCGATGGCCAGCAGCCCCGGCAGTGCCGCGCTCTCCGTCCCGGTGAACGTCACCGTCACCAGCTTGCCCAGATTCAGGTCACAGTCCTCCAGACGTATCTCGAAGGTCTGGCCCGGCGTGCGGGTATTCAGGTACAGATACCGGTCCACGATGGTCCCGAACTCCAGCGGGATATCCTCATACCCCGGCGCTATCACGCACGGCTCCGCCACCAGGGCACCGTAAAACCGCACGTTGTCCGCCGCCCTTGCCGGCGTGACGGCCAGCATCTGCGCCAGCAGCAGGGCTGCCGACACGCCCCATCGCCCTGCCCGGGGCAGTAAGCGCTTGCGCATCATGTCTTCATCCTCATTGATACTCCGCCTTCAGGGTGGCCCAGGCCTCAAACGCCCCTTCCGTCAACGTTGCCCCGGCCCGCTTGACCGGCACCGCCTCCAGCCGCGGCGGACTGTCCGGGTCAATGGTCAGCACACTGCCCGGCTTGAACGGCTTGTCATTCTGGTAGACGCGTATCCCCAGGTCGCTCTTGTTGCTCAGCAGGGCATTGTCATCAAACCCGGCGGCCGAACCGCTCAGGCTCAGCGTCATCGTCCAGCTGCCGCCACGGTCACAGACTATCTGGTAGTTAACCACCTGGCGGTAATTCACCCCGTCGACGCGATTGACCCCCACCCGGTCGCCAAAATCCACATCGACCCGGTTACCGTCGTTGATGGTACACGGCGGGGGCTCAATCAGCCGACCGCGGAACGTCATGTCGATGTCGCCGGCGGCTTGCACCCCACCGCTCAGCGCAGCGTATAAAAACAGGACGCTCAGGCCCCTCGTCGTGTTCATGCTCCACTCCCGTTACTGATACTCGACCTGCATGGTCGCTCCGGCGGTAAACTCCCCGGCGCTCAGCGTGATACCACTCTGCTTCACCGGTAACGCCCATAATTTCGGCGAAATGGGGTAGGTAAAATTCATCCAGGTGTTGATGGGCATTTTCACCCCATCCCGCCGCAGTTCCACACCCAGCCCGGGTTGGGTGGTTTTCAGCACACTGGCATCAAAATCTGCGCCGGTGCCCCGCACCTGCAGTTTCATGGCATTGCTGGGTGCGCCGGGGCAGGACAGCGTGTAATCGACCCGCGTGAGGTAGTTGTTCCCGTCCACCCGGGTGGTCATCACGTCCTTAAAATCCACCTCAATCGGCCGGTCACCGTTGATGATGCACGGGGGCGGCGCCACCACGGTCACCTTGACCGTCAATGTGCTGGATGGGGCGGCAACAACTATCGGTGACAGCAGCAGCAGGCCCGCCAGCCCGCATCCGGCCCGACGTCGTCGCGTTACGCTTTCCCTCATGTGCGTGTCCTCAGTCATAGCTCAGATGAAAATCCACCACGGCACGGTAACTGCCGGCCATCAGCCCGGCCGGTGTCCGCTCTGGCGTGACGGTGTAGCTCAGCGTGTTCTGGCCCGGCATCAGCAACAGCGGCTTGCCCCGGCTGCCCAGGCGCACGTCCTCGCCCTGATCCGTCGCCAGACGCAGCCCCAACCCCGAGACGCCCTGGGCCTTCACCAGCTGCGGATTGTCCGCATCCCGGGTCGCCCGAAAACTGACCGTCACCGCCGGCTGATTATCCGACCAGGTCAGTGCCCCGGTGCGTTCATCGCGGCTGCTGGCCGGGCTGCGCAGGCAGTCCGCCAGACGCAGCTCAAAGTGCACCGGTTCACCCTGCGCCCCGATGGTCTTTAGACGTCCCGTGCCGGTCTCGCCCAGCGCCACATCCTGCCGCGCACTGGTCATCTCCAGGCGACAGGCACTCTCCGTCAGCGCGCCGTACACGTACAGGCTGCCGTTCGCGCCTTCCACTTCCCAGTTGTCCACCGCCGCATTGACCGACGGCAACAGCCAGAGCATCGCACTCAGCGTCAGCGGCACCATCATCGCATACCCACCGAGCGTGCCGTAATAGCGCAGGTCTTCAAGCCACGCCCGACGCGGCACCATCGTGCCCATATTTGTCATCATGTTCTCTTCCCCCACCCAGACGTGCGACGCACGTCACCGGGCAATTACGCTTTCTTCTCCGGCACCACCGAACAGGTGCTGCCGCTGCAGTTGAACGTCAGTTGCGGACGGCCACCGTAGTCATTGACATACGTCAGCACCGGGCTCCCGCCCACGCTGGCGGCACTGACTGTCAGAGGCGAGCTGCCCTTGGGCGGTATCATGAACGGCTCAAACCCCTTCACCCCGTTGGTGCCCTTCTTGCTGCCCGCATCCACAATGGTGACGTAGTACGGTGTGGGGTTGTTCACCACATACTTGTCCCCCTGCCGGGTCAGGGTCAGCTTCTCCTGCGGCGGCGCGGTGTTCTTTTCAATCGCAATCGCCGGTGGACGATAGAACAGCTTGATGCGCGTCTGCAGCGCTATCTGCAGGGTATTCGGCTTGCTGCTCTTCGGCGGGATTTCCCGCAGGTTGAAGTAGTACACCGTCTCCCGGTCCTGCGGCAGCGCCTTCGCCGCCGGCAGCGCCTGAACCTTCACCTGACTCGGTTTGCCCGGCTCGATACGTTGTACCGGCGGCAGGACCGTAAGCGGGCTCTGTATCTTGTTGCCCTGCTCATCCTCAATCCATCCCTGCGCCAGGTACGGCAGCTGCTTGTTCTGGTTGCTGACGTTCAGACTCACCGACCTTTGACTGCCGTCAAAAATGACCCGGGTTCGGTCCAGCGCAATCGCCGCCTGTGCCTGCTGAACCGCCAGGGTGCCCAGCACCACGGCCGCCGTCAGGGTTAATACCGTCGTTCGTGTCCACATATCACGCGTCATGTTGTTCTGCTGTTTCATTGTGTATTCTCTCTTGCGACTGCTTGAAATCCCGGCCTGATGTCCGGCTCCGATTACTGTCTGGCTCGTCGTCTTCATGACTTGTCGGCATCATCCGGCGCTGCACTCACAGGATGACACGGCAACAACAGGGTGTTCATCAGCATGTCGGCCGGCAGCGGCGTCGGCATCCGCACTTCACACTGCGCACGGCCGTCCCAGTGCACCGTCATGGTCTCGCCCGGGTTGATGCCGCTCAGGTACACGCTGCCCCCGTCGTTGACAAGACCGGTCTCCTGCTTGCGGGCGTTCATCACGGTCGCGCCGAACGGCGGCTCGCTGCCGTCAGCCAGCTTGATGACGGCCATCGCCTTCTGACCGGCAATCACGTCAAACTGCCGGTAACCAATAGCCCCTTCCGTCAGGGTCGCCTGCACCACCGACTGCGTCGCCTCGGCGTTATCGCCCAGGTCATTGAGGTCAATGCTGGCCTTGTTGCGGTAATAGCTATTCACGTCACCGATGACCGCCTTGCCCCAAGCGTTGGTACGACTGGTTCTGCCATAACCGCGCACCGGCACGTCCGCCACGCCGTTAGTGTCAATCAACATTCGGGTGCCGCCGGCCGTCCCGGTACGGTGCAACGCGCCGCCCTCGGCCGTCAGCGTCATGCCACCCTGCGCCGAGAGCCCGACCGCGCTGTAGCTGCCTTCCTGGTAGCTGGCGTTCGCACTGATACGAGCCATATCGCCTTCATGGTTGTAATACCCGCTGGTATTGACCCCACGGCGTGAGCTGCCCGCAGACACCTGATAGGTGCTGCGTTCATCGAGGCGATCGTAATAACTGACCCCATGCGTCGTGTCGTCGCGGTTTACGGTCGAGTTGTAACTCAGAGTGCCGTTATCGCCCCACGGCATCGACAGGCTCAAGTACGCCCCGTCATCGTTGGTGCCGTTGTACTGGTTACGGTACGCGGACAGTGACAAGCTCAGGTTGCGGAAACGCCCGATGTCGAAGTAACGCGAGACCGTCAGGTTGTAACGGTCATTGTCTGGCCGGTCCCAGTAGGTCTGATGGCTGTAGTTGATGTAACTGCTCAGTCCCCAGTCGCGGAAATGCTTGTTGAAGGTGACGGTATACATTTCCTTGTTGTTGCCGGTCCGCTGCCCGTAGTAACGCGCATCCAAATACTCGCTCATGCTCATGAAGTCTTTTTCCGAGAAGCGATAACCGGCGAAGGTGACCTGACTGTCATACTCGTCAAAGCTCTTCGAGTAACTCAGACGATAAGAACCACCACTCAGCGTGCCGTCTTCATGCGGCAACCGCGCCCGTGATTGGGTGGCATCGAACGACAGGGCGCCGAATGCCATCAGGTCGCGACCGATACCGAGCGACAGCGCGTTGTAATCGCCGCCGGCCAGGGCGCCGCCGTACAGCGACCACCCGTTGCTCACCCCCCAGGAGAATTCGCCGGTCCCGAAGAGCGGGCCGCGCGAATGGTGTTCCCAGTCAGACGGCTTGCCCGCCGCCAGCTTGAAGCGTACCGACCCCGGCCGCGTCAGGTAAGGAATGTTGGCCGTGTTCATGGTGAATTCTTGCACGGTGCCGTCCTGCTCTTCCACCCGCACCTTCAGCTCGCCCGAAACAGCATCGTTGATATCCTGAATGCGGAACGGCCCGGCAGCCACCGTCGTTTCACTCAGCACGCGCCCCTGCTGACTGATGACGACCTTGGCATTGGTCTTGGCCACTCCCACCACTTCCGGCGCGTAACCGCGCAGGTTGGGTGGTAGCATGCTGTCATCCGAAGCCAGGCTCGCTCCGGTAAATCGGAAGCTGTCAAACATGCCGGAGTCCAGGTAGTTTTCGCCCAGCGTCAGTTTCGAGCGCAGCGCCGGGATAGCCCGGTACGCGTAATATCGGCTCCAGTCCAATTGCTGACGGGTTGGCTGGCCACTGCCGGTCTGGTGGTCGATATTGGCCTGCCAGTCGGCACGCAGACGCCAGGCCCCCATATTGGCCCCCGCCGTCCCGTTACCGCTGACGCTGTATCCGCGCGATCCGTCGCGTTGCTGATGCTGGTTTCGAGCATTGACGTTGTAATCGAACAGCAACCCCGGCACACCCTCATCCCAGCGGGACGGTGGGTCCCAGTTCTCGTCGCTGTATTCCAGGTAGGCCTGCGGGATACTCAGGTACAGCGACGAGGTGGCCAGGTCGCCGCGCATTTCCATGCCGCGCACACTGCCTTCATCCAGACACTCGCCGTCATGCCACCACGTCAGCGCCTTGAGCGCATCGGGCTTGAATCCCACCTGCTCAACCAGCGCCTTGCTGACACAGGCCCGGCTGCCGTTCGGGTCGTCTTTCGGGGAATAGAACGTGATTTGCTGCTCCGGCAAATCGTTCTTGTTGATGTGAACCACCATGCCGTACGTGCCCGGCATGATATAACCGCCACGCGAGAACTGGCTGAGGTCGATGTTTTTTCGGTCATTCACATCCAGCACATCAGTATTAAACTGAATGTCGTCAGCGGCATACACCACCGACACGGGGGGGGCCAGCACCAACGACACGCACAACCCCAACGACTGAAGACGAGCCACTTTTCCAACCGGTGACAATCCCATACCCATTACCTTGTTAATATGAATGTTTTAGCATTCAGGCGAGATGCAAAGACGCAAGCTCACAATAAATTCAGAAATAATCCAGCTTGAAACGAATTGACGAAAAATATTCGCCGGACTTCAGCGCGTGATTATTGGCCACCAGTTTCATGGTGTAATTCAGCTGACTGCCACCGGGTGTAATATCCATCAGCGGTAACGCCTTGCCGGGCGAAGCAATATTGCCAACATGGTCGATAATTTGCAGCGCAACGCCAGACGCCTCTCCGTAGACACCGAATAAATCCCCTTCAGCATCCCCATCAAACGTCACCTGGAATTGTTTCCAGTCCGCTTTGCCCGGCCGCTCCAATACACAATTAACCAATTCAATGGAAAACGGTTTACTCCGCCCCTGGCCGTCACGAATAATGTCGGCCAGCGGAACTGTTTCCATATCAATGGTCTGCTCCCGACTTTCCACGGCAATGGCGCACGCGGTATCAATAATGGCTCCTTGCATATTTACCCGCCCCCACCCGGCAATGGACCCTATTGCCTGCACAGAAAAGGAAGTCAGGGAACACAGGCAAGAAAACACTACAATAAGCAACCCATGCATGTTCATTCATTCTGTCCTTTAAACATCTTGCTTGAAAAATGCATGCGGAAATCCCGCATGCATGCACACAAATATCAGAGATAGCGATATATGCTGAATTAAAAGGACTTAGTTATAAGCCAGGGTAAAATCTGCTACAGCCTGGAAATCACCTTCGGTGATGGCATCGGACGCCCCCTCACCCTGCATGTAGGCCGCGAAGGCCAGGGTGTTGTTACCGTTCTGCAGCACCTGCTCCTTAGTCGGTTGACCCAGTTTAATCACGGCACCATCTGCAGAGGTAATAGCCACTGCGGCGCCGGCCGCAGTACCAGTAATGCCCAGCAAGCCGTTATTGGCCGCAGACTCCATACCGGTAAAGGTCACCGTCACCTTGTTTTTGGATGCCGGAGTGCCGAAGGCGCAGTTTTCCAGCAGAATATCGAAGTTGCGCGGCGTGGATTTGCCGCCATCAATCAGGGCCGCCTTGGAGATTTGGCCCAAGTCAACAGTCTGGTCAATAGATTCAGGGTTGATTGAGCATGGCGCGTCAATGATTGAACCGGTGAAAGTCACCTTGCCATGGCCCTGGTCCGCAGCATTAACCGCCGACGCAGACATACCGAAAACAACGGCCGCAGCCAGCAGGGTTTTATTCAGTTTCATACGCATGAAATCACATCCTTTATTGATGGTATTGAAAATTCAGGCTTCACGCCTGAGAGATTAATGAAAGCTCAACGGCATTACCGACAAGCACAAACGAAGTAGCGGGCACGCAAATGACTTTTCTTAAAAACAACATTCATTGCCATCAAGAAAAGTCCTGTATATCCCAACCCCGTCGCCGAATCAATTCTTACAAAGATTTACGGAAAGCAAAAGGCCACAATGAAAATAAGCCCAAAAAAGCCAATATAATTCCGCCACAAACCCTATTTTTGTAAACAAACAGATCGAAAGGTCGCTACACTCAAAATATCAGAATAAAATATCGCATACAAATATATTTGCAAAATTACAGATCGCTTTTTCCGTATTTTCGCTACAATTGTTTGAAAAGGGGTGCTTCCTGACGCACTCCAGCCCCCTTGTTTTATTGGCTTATTCGGGGTGTTTGTTACGAAAATCATGACCTTTGTTATTTTTCTCAACAATAAACCCCGTCATTCCTTGCCTTTTATTAACAATTGGACAATCAAACACGCTTTGGGAGCTATAACGTCATGACTACGCTTCATTCGCCTTCTCGAACAGGAAAGAAAACGCTTCACCGGGAAATATTAATTTCGCTCGTCAATCTCTCGCCGCCGCCGAATGATGACCACCCACCGCCGGAAAATACCTGGGCGGCGACGCGGCAAATTGCCGATGCTCACGACATCAGTATTTATAAGGCGCGTCTGTTATTACTGGAATTGGCCCATCAGGGGCTGGTCGTCGTGACTGACGGCCCGGTGAATAATTCACTCCGCTGGTACCCTGACCGCGCCGCTATTTATCGCCGGCAATCGATGAGTGAATAATTGAAATAACACCACTTTATTTATTCTTAGACAGAGAGTTTATTTTGGTCATCAGCATCAACATTTTCATGCTCCTCGCCCTGTTTTTGGCCCTGTCCCTGTTTTGGTGTCGACGGGCCATCAGTCCGCGTTCGCTTGTCATCACCCCGGCCTTTTGCCTGCTGCTGACCGGCGCCCTTATCCTCGCCCTGCCGCTGGCCTGGGCGACCGGCTACCGATTTTTGAACGCGGCCTGGCGCCTGGCCGCGGTGGCCGGCGGACTCGCCGTGCTGTTTACCGCACTGCAAATCACCTGGCGCCGTCAGCACGTCATGGGCGTCCTCTACAGCCTCGTGGCATGTACCGTCGTCCAGCTCGTCATTGCCGGTCAGCAATTACTCATGCGCGACGCGGCATGGCTCCCCCTCTATGGACGGCGAGCCTACGGCACCTTCTTTCAACCCAATGTCCTGGCCAGCTTTCTCGCCACCGGCCTGGCTGTCACGCTGATACTGCTGTTGTTGCCCGTCTTTACGGCCCGCCATGAGCGGACCGAACGGAGGCGCCGTAACGGACTGCGCCTCCTGCTGGCCCTGACCGCCCTCATGCTGGTGTGGATCCAGTCTCGCACCGGCGTCCTCGGCGCCCTCGGCGCATCCGGGCTGTTGCTGTGGCGGTTCGGCGCCCGCGACCGGCAAACCGGTTTCACCGCCGGCGCCCTCGTCGCCGGCGCCCTGACTGGCATCCTGACCCTCCACTGGGGGCCGGCATCGATGTTGGCCGTTGACCATACGCACAGCAACCTGGCGCGCTGGGATATGGTGCGTGACACGCTGTCGATGATTGCCGTTCACCCCTGGCTCGGCTGGGGATACGGCGGGTTCGAATACGACTTCCAGCACTTTCGTGTTCACCAGGTGCCCCCCACCGTCGTGACCGAAATCGTGCGGCACCCGCATAACGAAGCGTTGCTGTGGATAGTCGAAGGGGGCCTGGTCGGCCTGGCCGGATTGATACCGGTGGCCGTCGGGGGCGCTCTCGTCGTTCGCCAGGCGCTGCGCCATGACCGCCCCGGCGCCGAACGGCCGTTGACCGGGCTGCCGACCGCCCTGTGCATCGCACTCCTGCCCATCGCGCTGCATACCCAGCTGGAATTTCCTTTTTATGTGTCCGCCGCGCACGTGACGCTATTTGTGCTGCTGTTTGCCATGGCTGACCGCCTCGGCGCACCGGACCGCCCCGATACCGGCGCCCGGCATCGGGGACTGTATGCCAGCCTGGCATTACTCTGCCTGGGGGGCGCCGTCGGCGCCGGCTACGGCGTTAAAGGCAGCCAGGTCCTGACGCAGGTGGAACAATTCGGTATGGAAGACATCAGCCCGCTCGTGGCCCTGCCGCCGTTTTCCCGGGCTCTACATCAGGAGCGAGTGCGCTTTGACGAGCAGGTCAATGCCTTGCTGACCTATAACCACACCCACGATGCCACGCTGCTGGCGCGCTACCAGGACTGGGCTCAGGGGTACCTTTACCGGCGGATCGACAAGAACGTCTACGCCACCCTGATCCAAATCCTGCGGCATCAGCGACAGCTCGCCCTGGCGGAACAATACCGCCAGGAGGCTCAGCGCTTCTTTCCGCAGGATGCGCGCTTTTTTTCGCCCCATAACGACCACCGGGAGATGCCGTGAAACCCCATATCGATATTGCCATTCTCGACACCGACCGCTACCTGGTGCTGGGCATGAAGAGCGTGCTGACGCAGCACTTTATCCGCAAGGGGTGGTCAGTGCGATTTCTTTCCGGCACACACCGGGCCTTCGCCACCCTGGTTATCCAGGGCGGCGAGGTGAACCGCATGGCCTACCACTGCCGTTACGGCACAGCGAACCGGCAGCAGCACGTCATCACGATACAGGAAACCACACAGCCCCGGCTGCTCCGGCGCCAGTTGCCCGCCTGCCTGAGCGAGCAAAGTCGCATTACGCGCAAGGTGACGCCACACGTGTTGCTGGCTGAAGTCGAGCGGGTACTGGAAACCGGCAACGGACCGCCCCCCCCCCAGGACTGCCCGCGCTGCGCGCTCACCCTGACCTACCGCGAATGGCAGGTCCTCTCGGCCATTCGCCGGTGCATGCGACCGAACCAGGTGGCGGTCTACCTGAACCTGAGCATCAAAACCGTCAGCGCACACAAGTGCAATGCCATGAACAAGCTGGGATTTCATCGCAACAGCGAACTCTACCACTGGCTGCGTCAAGGCGGCCTTGAACAGGAAATAATAGAATACCTATGAGTCAAACGAACATGTCCCTCCGTCGCCCCCTTCTGCTCGCCACCCTGTTTTGCAGCGCGGCCCTGCTGAGCGGGTGCAAGAACACATCCGGGTCCCCCTCCCAGGCCAAACCGGCCACAACCGTCGAGCCGGACATCACCCCGGCACAAAGGGAAGCCGAGCGCCTGGCCCAGTGCCAGAAGGAGCTGGAAACACTCAAGAGCATCAACGCCCAGCAATACACGGCGTTTCGGCAGGAGTTCGATCGCCTGATGAGTGGCGCCGCCCAGTACGCCAACCTGCGGGTGCGCGTGAACAACGTGACGCAAGAGACCGTCGATGCGCTCTACCGTTACAAGGTCAATCGCCTGTGCGCCGACATCATGCAGGCCACGCTGACCGGGCTCGCTGACCGCGGGGAGAAACTGAAATGACGACGGGGCCTTCCCGATATCGCCTGCGCCGGCTGGCAACATTGCTGCCCTTGCTGTGGTTCACCGTGGCCGCCCGCGCAGAAGACGGCGTCCCTGCGCTGCTGCAATTTGCCGAAGAGTACCACGGTCAGCTCACCGCACCGCCGGCACCGGCGCAAAACAGGCCCCCCCCCCTCACCAAACCGGCGCCGGCCGCCCCCAAAGGCGCGGTGAGCGGCAGTCCGGCCCTGCACGAGCAGTTGAAACTGCGGGACCGGCAGCTCCACGCCCTGTCGGAACAGCTGCGCAAGCAGAATGAACAGCTGGCGACATTGCGCCAGTCACTGAAACTGGCGGACGAACAGCAGCGGGCAGGGCAACAGGCCCTGGCGACACAGCAGGCGCAGGCCAGGGCGGCCCGGGCAGCGGACCTGGTCCCCCTGCAACAGCTGATACGCCGCCTGCGGGAGGCCGCCACTGGGTCCCCTGACGCCCGGCGCAGCGCCGAGCTGATTGCCGGCGCCCGACAGCAAACGGCCCAAAGCCAGGCTGCGCTGGCCGACAGTCAGGCCAGGCTGGCCGCACTGCAGACGCAGCAGCAGGCACTGCAGCAGCAGGTACAGCAGGAAGCGCAGTCCCGGCTGGCCCTGCAAAAGGACCTGACAACGCTGCGGGGACAGGCAGAAGAAAAGAGCCGGGAACTGACGGCGTTGCAACACACCCTGACCGAACGCGCTCAGCGCGACAAGCAGCACGACGCCGCGCAGCAGGCGCAACAGAAGGCCCAGGCTGAGCTCACCGGGCAGCTCGAGACAATGAAGACCGCGCAACAACAATGGCAGGCCCGGGCGACCGAAAAGGAGAGCGCACTGACGGCGTTGCAACAGGCTCATCAACAGCAACAGGCCGACTACGCCGCCCTGCAAACGCAGGCACAGGCGGATGCCGCGAACCTCGCCACGCAGACCGAGGCCCTGCAACAGCTGCAGGCACGAGCCCGCTGGCTGGCTGAGCCGGGTAAACTGACCACCTCGGACGCGCAGCAGGCCTATGCCGCCGGCAGCGCGCTGGGACGCGATATCGTCGGCATGCTGGACGAGCGCCAGGGATGGGGCATCGACACCGACCGCAAAACCGTGCTGGCCGGCGTGATTGATGCGTTCTCGGGGCACTATCAACTGCCGGCCGATGTCCTGACACAGGCCCTGCAGGCGTCAGAGAAGGCGGTCGGCAAGGCGCGCGAAACCGCCGGCACCGCCCGGCAAAAGAAAGATGAGGCCTTCCTGGCCGCCTTTAAAAAGAAGAAGGGGGTCAGAGCGTCCCCTTCCGGGTTCTGGTACCACGTCGGTTACGCCGGCGATACGCCGCTCCCGGCGAATGCCGTTGTGGACATCGTCGTCAAGGAAACGTTGACCGACGGTACGGTCATCCAGGACATGGACCTGAGCGGCAACGTGCTCTCTCAACCGCTCGAGGCGTATCCGCCACTGTTCCGTGAAGCGATAGGCTACCTGAAGAACCATGGCACGCTCACGATGGTGGTGCCGCCGGCGCTGGCGTACGGCGAGGCGGGTTACCCCCCTGCCGTGCCCGCCAATGCCACCATGGTGTACGAGCTTCGGGTCGAAGGCAGCCAGCCGGCGCCGCAACAGCCCGTGACGCCGTGACGACATCACGCGAAATCGCAAACAGAACACAGGCCCAGACATGAGGAAGGTCACCATGCTGAAATATCAGATTGAAAGGCAAAATGCCCGCGAGCTCGCCCGTCACTACCTGTCAACAACCGGAATGACGGGCACCCCTGCGGAGTACCTGGAAAGGCTCGGCGCGCTGGAAGAGGAGTTTTTGGCCTTGCTCAGGCAGGCAAATACACGCGATGGGCAAACCGCAGGACCAGTAATTTTCGGGAGGGGGCAGTGAATGTCATGAAGGCGCAAGCTGTCACTGACACGCGACCGTTCTCTGGGAAATGACAATCGGGACAGACCGATAACCTCGAGGGTACCTTTACAAAGGGTAAAGGTACTCGACCTCAACCGAGGGGTAATAGCTGACAGCCCGGAAAGACGGGCAACTTACCCTTGGCAAGGGGCGCAGCGGCGCCAGCGCTCAGGCCGGTCATTATCATGACCGTATCGCGGTCGAGGCCATTGACCAGCATCGTGCGCGCAACATCAAGTTTACCCTCGAGCTTGCCTTCCTGGCGCCCTTTTTCAAGGCCGCGCTGCTCACCCATTTGAAACCCTTTCTCGAGCCCCTTCTCCAGACCCTTTTGTTCAAGCTGTTGTGCGATGGTCATCAGTTCATCCTCATATTGCGGTACCCGCAGGGCCAGGCCGCGAACAAATGCATGCGCATCCGCCGACTCACCGGCCTGGATAATATAGTGTATCAGCGAAATCACCAGCGGCGAAGAGAGATAGCCCGCCAGTAGAATGGCGGACAGCCTGTCCGTCAGCTCTGCCAGGTCGCGCTGGCGAATATGCTTCTGCAGCAGGGTCAGTGCGGCCATGCTACGGTGACCCATAATCTCTTCGTCGGGGATAACGGTCACATCAACCAGCGGAAAGTCGCCGGTGTACAGTTTCCCGGCCAGCGTCGGATCATCAAACTCTTGCAGCCAGTTTGTCGGGTACGGATACGGGCTACGTTTGCCGGTATAAAACAGGACCGGAATGACCAGCGGCAGCGATTTATGGCCGGCGTCAAGGTGACGCTGCATGGCGGCAACGGCATAGCGAATGAGACGAAACGCCATGTGCTTGTCCGGGCTGGACTGATGCTCGATGAGGACATGCACGTAACCGTCCGTCCCCGTGGTGGTTTTCAGGCTGTGAACCGTACCGGGTTTCTTGGAGACTAAACTCTCAATGAAAGGAGACCCAAAATGAAAACACAATCCGCCAAACGCTATCCCCCTGAGCTGCGTGAGCGCGCAGTCAGAATGCTGTTGGAACACCGTGATGAATATGACTCTGAGCCAGATGCCATTCGTGCCATATACTCAAAAATCGGGTGCCATTACAACACGCTGCGCGCCTGGTTGCGTCAGCATAAAAATGATTTCCGTGGTGGTGCCAGCCCGGTAAGTACGGATGTTGGCGGACTGAGCACCAATGAGCGCCAGCGTTTAAAAGAACTGGAACGTGAGAATCGGGAGCTACGCCACAGCAATGATATATTGCGCCAGGCCTCAGCTTATTTTGCTCAGGCGGAGCTCGACCGCCACTGGAAAAAATAATGCCACTTATGCAGCGTCTGAGTGATACATACGGGGTCGGGCCAGTATGTCGCGAACTGGATATTGCCCCGTCGACATATTACTGGCATCAACAACGCCAGCGGCATCCTGAGAAGTGTAGCCAACGAGAAAAGTGTGATGCTCAAATCAGCCAGGAGATAAAACGCGTTTACGAAGAAAACTACAGTGTCTATGGTGCACGAAAAGTCTGGCGTCAGTTACTTCGCGAGGGCTTTAGTGTTGCCCGGTGTACTGTTGAACGTCTGATGAAAATAATAGGTCTTCGGGGTGTGCTCCGCGGCAAAGTCATCAGGACCACAATCAGTCGCAAAACAGCGGCAACCGCGGATCTGGTAAACCGCCAGTTCGTGGCAGAACTCCCCAATCAGCTTTGGTGTGCAGATTTTACGTACGTCAGCACCTGGCAGGGCTTTGCGTATGTGGCGTTCATCATCGATGTGTTCGCAGGCATGATCGTTGGCTGGCGGGTCTCATCGTCGATGGAAGCAAGGTTCGTGCTCGATGCACTGGAACAGGCTCTGTGGGCACGTCGGCCCTCAGGCACAATCCATCACTCAGACAAGGGTTCCCAATACGTGTCACTGGCGTACACCCAGCGGTTGCAGGAGGCTGAGCTGTTGGCGGCGACAGGCAGCACAGGGGACTCTTATGATAATGCCCAGGCCGAGAGTATCAATGGCCTGTACAAAGCGGAAGTCATACACCGTAAGAGCTGGAAAAACCACGCAGAAGTGGAACTTGCGACACTGGCTTGGGTGGACTGGTTCAACAATCGACGGTTACTTGAACGGCTAGGACATATACCGCCGGTAGAAGCCCAAAAAGCCTATTATGCTTCCAGTGCAAATAATGATCTGGCAGCCTGAGCTTCCGGACTTAAAACTCTCCAAAAAAACCGGGGCGGTTCAGTTTTCAGCCGACCGAAGAACCCTTCGCACGCCGCATTATCCGGTGAACACCCCTTGCGGAACATTGAGCGGATAAGACCCGCCGCATTCACCCGCGCCAACCATCCCGGCCAGCGGTAATGCCCGCCTCTGTCACTGTGGATGACCGAACGATCGCCTGCGTTTAACGTGCCGCTAACGCTTTCCAGCATCGTATTGGCCAGCTCTGCATCTGGGCGTGTACTGAGCGACCAGCTCACCACTTTGCCATCGAAGCAGTCCACCACTGGTAACAACCACACTTTACCAGCCGGAAGCTGGAACTCCGTGATATCCGTCAGCCATTTTTGATTAGGCTGCACCGCTTTAAAATCTCTGGCGAGAAGATTGTCGGACGTGGGGCCTATTTCTCCGCAGTACGAACTGTAACGCCGGCGCCGGGAACGACTGACAACAAGCTGCTCTTCCGCCATCATGTAGCTCCGAACTTAATGAGTGGGAGGCGTTCACCTCATTCGCACTCCCCGGGGAAAACGGTGCCGGAGCGGGCGTCAACACGAAAACTCGGTTGTGAAGCTGTGCCATAGCTGCCTTCCATCACGCCTTCCTGACAGCCTTTGTCTTCACCAGGTGGCATCCCTTCCTAGTCCGTTTCTGTTTCTGTTTCTGTGCATGGCCATAAGAACTCGTGCTGTGGTGTACGACAGGTCAGTTCGCGGATAAAGGCTTCCGGGGCAGCCGTATCGCACGCCGGCAGTGAAGGACGATAACCATGCGTCAAGATCGATTCTTGAAGCGAATTTTTCCCTTTCTTTGCACTCCATATGAGACCATCGCCGCTACCTGCATGCTGATTTCCTCACGTTCAATAATCTGCTTTTGATGCTGAAAATCATCCATCAATTCTCGCCGCCGGATTTCATAAACCCTCAAAAACTGGCCAATCGTGATATTGACCCCCTGCTCTTCCAAGATCTCGAACACCCGCCAGTCCGGCCTGAAAACGCTGCCTTCTCCCCAGATCACCATCGCATTTACCTGCGTTATTGTTTTCATTGAAAGAAAACAGCGTAGACAGCAATCCCTCACTCAGGCAAACACCGCCGTATACGCTTTGTATGGTCCGTCACATTTTCGCGAAAAATACTCCCGCATAAATGCAGTTTCGACAATCGCCCTAGGCAGCCTGAACATCCCATTCAACAACGTTGAGAAGACTGTTGATGTATCAACGCACTTGCCTGCTTTCTTGAAAATGATTTCAAACCATTACCCTGCTAGTTGGCATTACCGTTCAGCATATCCCAGGTGGCTGTGACAATCGTCACAGCCACCTGGACGAGAGGGGTATACAGGCGGCGCGGCCACATTACCCTGCCCACGAGTCCCCGTAAGTTATCTCGCATCAGACTCGCGGCTCAAGACCCAGGTAGAGCCCCCGAAGCGAATGTTGCCAATCAGCTGCTCCCAGGAGTCCATCTCCGTCAGCACCGCTTTGACTGACAAAAAATCAACGTGGCCCAGAATAATGTCCCCATTCTCGCCCGAAATATCCAACACGTAGCCGTCAGCCAGTTCTGAGGATGTCTATGCCAAAATCAGGGCA
>NZ_JBNIDE010000020.1:0-5204 GCF_059652115.1 Serratia sp. EC4
GCCCGATCATAAACCTGGAGCATATAGATAGAAGGAACTAACATTAATAGATTAATAAATGCGGTAAATATGCCAACGGTCCAAAAAATCTTACTGCGAGCCCGTATAACATCTGCAATCTCGTTATAAATTATTAAATTGCGCAAACTAGTACCTTTTAAGCTCATTGATTAAAGCCGCCCTAGTGAATCCAGATATATGAAAAACATAACAAAAATTATTAACCCCCATTCAACAAAAAAAGTCGAACAATAAAAAACGCAGCGTCACACAGCATTAAAACTTAAGCATACAGATGGTATTAAAACCATGCCTTTAACCGATTTGGTATGATGTGACTTTTATATTTTAAAATATAATAGTAATGTGAACTGGCGCCAATTTTTATTAAAGCATTTCTCCTGTGACTATAGATCGTTTTTTTTGCCACCTTTAACTGCTTTGACAAATCGGATATAGAAGCCCCATTAACCAATCCCTCTATAACTTCACACTCCCTTTTTGATAAAAAATGAAGCACAGGTTCGCTTGTTTTCTTTTGATAGACTTCATCAACGCTACAAATTAAATTCCCCACAGGCAGATTCATTGGAATACAATATTTCATCCAACTTGGAATTCCTGTCTCCCTTCTTGATAACTCAACAAACAAAACAGCCACAGCAGCTTTACATGAAAGTCTTTCTAATACCATTTGACTTCTTATATGCGTCCCCATATTAACCAAAACAACATCCCCCCTCTGCACATGTTCATTCAAGCAGGCGAAAGAATTACTATTTAAGCATATAACATTTATCACAAGACCATTTTTTTTAAATACTTCCTCACAGCCTCGCAAAAAAAAATTATCATCAGAAACAACATGGTAATGCATTGATTAGTCTCTAATTAAAAACCCCTTACATCACAAAATCTATACTATGTGAAGTGGTTTTATACGAACATAACTTCTAACAAACAAGGTACCACCGGAACGAAAAAACATATCTTCTGGTTCACCTAATTTAATTAATTTAAAATTCAAGAATTTAATTGATTGCCATAATCTTTGGTTAGACGATTGAAGATTATATTTATCCCATACGTTGAACATTAAATTTTCAACATCTATTTCGGCATCCGCCGAACCACAAGAAGTATAACTATGAAGCATAAATATTAATAATCTATTGGTTGTTTTTCTCAAAACAACTCGGCTTATCGATTTACTACCATGATTCTTTACATCTATGTTCCATAAACAACCACGTTTTATATCAAAAAATATATTATCATTGATCACGTAGCCATAAATTGCCTCATCAACCTCTTGATTATAAATATTAATTTTAGTCATAATAGTTACAACCAATATCCTGATTATTTAAATTAAGTATACTAAGAGTTAACTTATTATTTCAAACAAGTGTCAACCATGTGAAATACAGAATATAAAACCAAAAAAACAAACAAGAATAGAGATTTCTGTTGTCTTTTTTGTTTTTTTTAAATAAAAAAACTTTCAAAATCACTCACAAAAAGAAATATTTCTTATGGTTTTACAGTAGACCAAAAACCTAAAAACAATAAAAAAAAAACAAAAAATAAAAAAATAAAACAATATTTTTTTATAAAAAACCATAAACTTTAAAATATTGTTATCTATCAAAAACATATAAAATCAACAATACAAAATCTATAAATCAAAAAAAAAACACCAATAAAATTATCAAAAAAATCGAAAATACAATAAAAAGATATATTAATCAATTAGTTAAAAAAACACCATTTAATCTCACGATGCAACCAAACAAAAAACTATTAACATAATTAAACAAAATAAACTTATGGATACATTCGTGAAATTTTCGTAATCAATCATATTCTGTTATCCGCATGAGCGTATATGCTCGGCGAACTAGGCGTAGACAATGACCGATAAGTGTGACGATGATTTGTCGCAAGACTAGGGGCCGTAGATTTCTGCGATGCGGCTGACCGGCAGGCCATCGCCGAATGCGAGCACGTCGGGATACGTTCGACTTCCATGCCGCGGTTGTCGCTATGGCGCATGATGAAGCCCTTGCCGAACGCCTTCTTGATGGAGCTTTGCGGTGTCCTGCGGTATGCGGGTTCGTAATGTGTTGCTCATCGCCGGAACCGCCGAAATTTCCGTTACCCCAGCTTCAGCCCGGCAACCAGCGCATCCAGGTCAATAATCTCATTACTGCTCTGGAAGGTATAATGTCCGTTCAGCAAAATGTGTTGCCAGGCCACCGGTGATATCCGGATCAGAGCCTCAATGCCCTTGGCATTATCTTCCGCTTCAAGTCGTTCCAGCAATCGCGACAGGATCGCCGAGTTGTAATACACGATCGCGTTGGAAATCAGCTGCCCGCACTGGTTACGGGGTTTGAAGGCCAATGGAACGAAAACGTACGTTAAGAAGGTAATTCATTGTTTAAATTGAAATTTAATGCTCTCAGTTCTCCCTTCAAAATATCCTCCGGTAGCGTGAACGTATAATGCCCCAGCATATTGATGTGCCCGTGCATCAGTGGGGATAACCGGGCGATATCTTCATCCCCGGTTTCTTCTCCATTAGTGCGCATCCAGCTCAGTGCTTCCTGCATATAAAGCGTGTTCCACAGTACCACTGCATTAGTGACCAGCCCCAGTGCTCCCAGTTGATCTTCCTGCCCCTCACGGTAGCGTTTTCTGATCTCACCGCGCTGCCCGTAACAAATTGCACGCGCCACCGCATGGCGGCCTTCTCCCCGGTTTAGTTGCGTCAGGATCCGCCGCCGATAATCTTCATCATCAATATAATTAAGCAAATATAGCGTCTTGTTGACGCGTCCCACTTCCATGATCGCCTGTGCCAGTCCTGATGGGCGTGAGCTTTTCAGCAGAGAGCGGATGAGTTCTGAAGCATGGATAGTGCCCAGCTTCAGCGAACCGGCGGTTCGCATCATCTCATCCCACTGATTCTCCGCCTTCGACAAATCCGCACATCCCCGCGCCAGCTCATCCAGTGCACCGTAATTTGCCGATTTATCCACCCGCCAAAATACTGCTTCCCCGGCATCAGCAAGTCGGGGGGAAAACTGATATCCCAGCAGCCAGAAGAGGCCAAAAATAATGTCGCTGGTGCCGGCTGTGTCTGTCATGATCTCAACCGGATTCAGCCCTGTTTGTTGCTCCAGAAGGCCTTCCAGCACAAAAATGGAATCCCGCAATGTGCCGAGTACCACAATACCGTGAAATCCAGAGTACTGATCAGAGACGAAGTTGTACCAGGTGATGCCACGCCCGGAACCAAAATATTTTCTGTTAGGCCCGGAATTGACGCTTTTCACCGGCGTGACAAAGCGCATGCCGTCGGCTGACGCCACTTCGCCACCGCCCCAGTGACCTGCAAGCTCCAGCGTGGACTGAAAATCAACCAGCCGGGCATTGGCGCTGGCCAGCGTTTCTGCACGGAGGTAATTTTGTTTCACCCAACTGAGCCGGTGGCGGGTCAGTGCCGGTATATTGTGCTTTATCAGCGGTTCCAGTCCGATATTGCAGGCTTCAGCCATCAGAACCGCACACAGGCTAACGTGCAGATCCTGCGCTCGTGCTCCGGACTCACTGACATGCATAAATTCCCGTGTAAATCCTGTTCTGGCGTCTATTTCAAGCAGTAATTCCGTCAAATCAACCGGAGGAAGCAGCTGTTTTACCCGACTGTTGAGACAAAGCAACGACGGTGGCTCCTCCAGTTTCTCCAGACTACTGATGGTCAGGGAAGGATATTTACCGTCATTGCAGACATGGACTTTCGCATTCCCTTCAAATCGGGATGCGACTGCTTTCCAGGTCTCATCCAACTGAACGGCCAGTTGCTGCACGCCTTTGTGTCCATCGGTAGGATGTCCCAGAGCACGACAGACGGGAATACGCTGAGCCTGCCACTCTTCACCCTGCAACAGCTTCTCGCGGGGATCTCCCCAGCGAGAAGCTGTTTTCGAGCCAGATGTCCCGTCGGCGCAGTGCATCCTGAAGGCGCTCCAGCAGACACAGTGAATAACCGGCGCGTTGTATCCGGCCCTCGGCATCGTATACGAGGCGTTTCCAGGGGCCGGTGATGATATGTTCAGGCGCATCATCGAGGATGCGCTTTTTCGAGCCGTTCAGTTCAGCCAGATAATGAATCGCGGCCAGCGTATGCTCTCCGGCTGGCGCAGCCTGGAAATACAGGTCGCGCAATACCGCCGGAAGAAAACGCTTAACCCGGCCGTATTGTTCTACCATTTCGTCATGGAAATTGTTGTTCTGAGGCCGGGCCAGTTCATTCACCTTGCTGACGGATTCTGCCAGTCTGTTTTTCGGTATGCAGCTGAATATGGCCTGTCTCAGTTGAGCATCATCAGCCAGATCATCCAGCAATAGTGTACATGCTCGAGCCAGCAGTAGCGCAGCACGGTCAAGATCTTTCAGCGTCCTGAGCCGTTTTTTCTGCCCGGTTTTCTTCGCCTCGCGGGTGATGTCCAGTATCAGCATATCGAGCACATCAACGGCCTCATCCAGCGCTGTTATTTCCTGCGCTTTAACAAATGCAGTGAGTACGGCCAGTTTTCTTTGCTCTGGCATGCGTGCGATATATTTTACCGATGCCATACCTGCGTAACGCGCCAGATTACGCAGCTGTATCGCGGGCAGGCCGGTAAAGTTCAGCCGGGAAAACTCAAGGTTTCGCAGCCGGATATACCGCTCCAGCGCTTCGGTAAATGCCGGACCGCTGACGGTGACTGGTCCCTTTTTCAGTTTCTCCAGCGGTGAAATTCTCTGCCCCTCAGGAATGTCCAGCAGCTCCGTCACGCGGGCGGTCTGCCAGCTATCCGGCAACGCGGCCAGTTTTTTCCACAGCCGCTGATTTGCCCGTTCGCGTATTTCACTGACGAGACGTACAAGTGTGGTTGCTCCGGGCAGCAGGACCTTATTCTGAAGCAGCCACGCAGTGGCAAAATCAAACATCAGACCGGGTCGCTCATTACTGAGCCATGCCCGGGTGTACAGCAGGCGCTTCAGGCGGAAAGACCATGGAAAATCGCCAAATTCATGGTAACCGTAATATTCCTTAATCAGCGCAGTATGCTCTCTGAGGGTGGTATCCCGCTCTGCGTAGCGGGAGAGGACTTCCGGACGGCGGATATTAAGCTGCACCGCGACAAATTGCT
>NZ_JBNIDE010000021.1:0-5176 GCF_059652115.1 Serratia sp. EC4
TAAATATCCTGACAGTATCTATTACTTTGAAAAATGCCTTTTTGGGCATGTGTAACTTATTCTTATAATGAAGAATAATGTTTCTTTGCTAGGGAAATAGCCATCTAAATATATAATTGATAGTTCCAGATTATTATTTAAATAATAAAAATAGCTATCTATGAACAGACTGATGAGAATTATCCGGTTATATCAAAGATAAATCTTAATTCTTCAGTGTATTAGTCGATAAATTTCACGTTAATTAAAACAAATATTAGCCAGACGCCTCGAATCGAGTAGACTAGGCGAAAGATTATTTCCGTATGGGTACTGAACGTTATGTCTACTGAAAGCGCGTCTTTGAAAAACCACAATACGTTTGCGCTCCCGGTCAACGCAGCGCACCTGATCATGGCCGATAGAATTGAGCTGATGCTCAAGGTGTGGCAACAAACGCGCAAGCGTCAGGAGCCGTTGCTGATTCTCGGTGAAGGTAGCAACGTGCTGTTCCTGGAGGATTTTTCTGGCACAGTAATGGTCAATCAGTTGAAGGGTATTGATGTTCGGGAAGATAACGATGCCTGGTATCTCCACGTCAGCTCCGGTGAAAATTGGCATGACCTGGTGCAATATACGCTGCAGGCTGGGATCTGCGGCCTGGAAAACCTGGCGTTGATTCCTGGATTGGCCGGTTCCGCCCCTATCCAGAACATCGGCGCCTACGGCGTCGAATTGAAAGACGTCTGCGAGTATGTCGATCTGCTGGACTTCTCTACCGGCGCTATCGATCGTATTCCGGCTGCCGAGTGTGGCTTTGGCTACCGGGAAAGTATTTTCAAACACCGTTTCCAGACCGGGCATGTCATTGTCGGGTTAGGTCTGCGTCTCAACAAACAGTGGCAACCCAAATTGAGCTACGGCGATCTGGCCAAGCTGGATCCTGCCACGGTGACGCCACTTCAGGTATTTGAATCCGTATGCGCCATGCGCCGCAGCAAGCTGCCCGATCCGCGTGAAACCGGCAATGCCGGCAGCTTCTTCAAGAATCCGCTGGTGAACGCAGAGAAAGCCGCAGAACTCCTCGCTAAATATCCCGGCATGCCGCATTATCCACAGCAGGATGGCCAGGTGAAGCTGGCCGCCGGATGGCTTATCGATCAATGCGAACTGAAAGGATATCGTATCGGTGGCGCCGCGGTACACCGCCAGCAAGCGTTGGTGCTGGTGAACATCGACAACGCCCACAGTCAGGATGTGGTGGCATTGGCGCGCCACGTGCGCAAGTCGGTGGCCGATAAATTCGGCGTGTGGCTGGAACCTGAGGTGCGTTTTATTGGCGCGACCGGTGAACTGAATGCCGTGGCGGTGCTGTCATGAAAGATACCAAGGTTCCGTTAAAACTGATCGCGCTGCTGGCTGACGGCGAATTCCATTCCGGTGAACACCTCGGTGAGTCACTGGGCATGAGTCGCGCGGCGATCAATAAGCATATTCAGACCATTCGCGAATGGGGACTGGATGTCTTTACCGTGCCCGGAAAAGGCTATAGCCTGCCTGGCGCCATCCAGCTGTTGGAAGCCAAGCGAATCCTTAGCCTGCTGGAAGACAAGCGTGTAAGCGTGTTGCCGGTGGTCGATTCCACCAACCAATACTTGCTGGACCGCATCGACGAATTGCACTCTGGTGATGCCTGCGTCGCTGAATACCAACAGGCAGGACGTGGGCGCCGCGGGCGGCAGTGGATCTCGCCATTCGGCGCTAATTTATATTTGTCGATGTTCTGGCGACTGGAGCAGGGGCCGGCAGCGGCGATGGGGCTTAGCCTAGTGATCGGGATGGTGATGGCGGAGGTCTTGCAGCGTCTCGGTGCGGCTGATGTACGCGTGAAGTGGCCTAACGATCTTTATCTGAACGATCGTAAATTGGCGGGGATCCTGGTCGAATTGACGGGAAAAACTGGCGATGCGGCTCAACTGGTCATCGGCGCCGGCATCAACCTGGCGATGCGTGATACCAATGCCAGCGCCATTACTCAGGGATGGATTAACCTACAGGAAGCGGGAATTCAGATCGATCGCAATGAACTGGCTGCAACTCTGCTTAATGAACTGCGTCAGTCATTGAAACAGTTTGAGATAGACGGACTGGCGCCCTTTATCGGTCGCTGGCGTACCTTGGATAACTTTATCGACAGACCGGTCAAACTGCTGATTGGCGAGCGACAGATTGTGGGTATCGCCCGGGGTATCGATTCGCAGGGCGCACTGCTGCTGGAACAGGACGGGGAAATCAAACCTTTTATCGGCGGAGAGATATCGCTGCGCAGCGCGGAATAGTGAGAAAAGACAAGGGGACGGCAGCGTCCCCTTGATCGTTCGGTAGGCTTATTTTCTTAAACGCACGCTTTCAACGGCATGGTTGGCGCTTTTGGTCATAATCAGGCTCGCGCGTTCGCGCGTAGGCAGTATGTTCTGCTGCAAATTCAATCCATTGATTTCATTCCATAATTGCGTGGCGATATTAATCGCCTCCGGTTCCGGCAATTTTGAATAATTATGGAAATAAGAATCGGGATTGGAAAATGCGCCCTGACGGAATTTCAGAAAACGATTGATATACCAGCTTTGCAATAGCGTCTCCGGCGCATCGACATATATAGAGAAGTCGACAAAGTCGGAAACGAATACGCGATGCGGATCGTGAGGATAATCCATACCGCTTTGCAATACGTTAAGCCCTTCTAGGATCAGAATATCCGGTTGCTCGATGACTTTATTACCTTCGGGCACGACGTCATAGATCAAATGGGAATAAACCGGGGCGGTGACGCGTTTGGCGCCGGATTTCACTTCCGACACGAATTTCACCAGGCTATGCATATCGTAAGACTGCGGGAAGCCTTTTTTCTTCATCAGGCCGCGTTCGTTCAGCACCTTATTAGGGTGCAAGAAGCCGTCGGTCGTGATCAACTCAACGCTGCGGTGTTCTGGCCAACGGCTCAACAACGCCTGCAACAGACGTGCGGTTGTGCTCTTACCTACGGCTACGCTGCCGGCGATGCCGATGACATAGGGAATCTTTTGCCCGTCGGTGCCGAGGAATTGCTCGAGCACCGCCTGTCGGCGCAGGTTGGAACTGATATAGAAGTTCAACAGTCGTGACAGCGGCAGATAAATCTGCGCAACTTCTTCCAACGAGAGATCTTCGTTAATCCCTTTCAGTTTAACGATCTCTTCTTCCGACAACGTCAGCGGCACCGAATCTCGCAACGCAGCCCATTGGGTACGATCGAACTGTAGGTAAGGCGTTGCTAAAGATTGATCTCTTTTTATCATAAGCCAAATTCTGCCTGTTAACGCAGGTTGGGAAAGGCGCCGGACGCCAACTCCAGAGAATAAACAAGCTGCATATTATAGACAGCTTCGTTTTTGGCGTAGACTTTTTTCGCAAAAGTTGTCGATAGGCAGCAGTTTATGTCAATTGTGCGAAGCGGCGCGCAGTTGATAAAGCGGGGTTGCAAGGCGGTATCATCAGAGCCGGATACCGCCTGAAGACTAACTGGCGATAGCGCGCGAAGGTTGATTTACGGTGAACAGACGTTTGTAATAAATGACGGTCGGATGGTAATGCCCATCGGGGCCCGCTGCATAATCCGGCAGCTCGCCCAAACAGCGATAGCCCAAGCTGCGATAAAGCGCTTCTGCCGCCGAACCGGCCTGCGTATCCAGATACAATAGCCCGCGTTGCTGCTGCAGTGCCGCGTACTCCAGCGTTTTCATCAGAGCCTGACCTACGCCGTTGCGGCGAGCGCGGCTATGCACCAACAGCTTCACCACCTCCGCACGATTACGGCCGTTCGGCTTCTGGCAAAGCTCGAGTTGCACGGTGCCAACGACGCCGCGATCGTCACGGGCAATCCACAGCAGCAGTTCACCTTTGGCCAAGGCCGGTCGCAGACTGTGGAAGTAGCTCTCGGCGTCTTCGTGGGGAATTAAGGTGTCGTAACCGACAGAAGCGCCGTGCGTGACGGCATCGGTCAACAGGCGGGCCAACTCATCGCGGTAAATCGGCAACGTAGCGGCGTTGATAGGCACTATTTTCATCGGTCATTCCTCCTGGGATGGGGGTAATGAAGAGAAGCAATAACTGAGCCACAGCGGCGAAAGGCATGGCGACGGCAAAAGGGCGAGGGATCAGTGTAGCCCACGCCGCAGTCCGGGGCAGGGATCCCCTTTTTGGTGCATCGATCCCGCTCACAGTTTACCATCGCGGGTTAAGTGTTTTGAGAAGCCCGACACGGAGAAAGCGGCGCTCAAGGCTTGCAAAAAGTGGATAAAATTGTAGAGAATGATTGCCGCGAGTGATGAATGTTTGCACGCCGCAGGCTGCAAATTGCATGACAGTATGCAAAATTGACTGATTTATGAGCGAAAGTGCGCGTAAAGCAATTTTTTTGTTGCATAGGTCGCCCGCTCTACCTAGAATGCGCTGCACTTGATGCCGGCTTAGCTCAGTAGGTAGAGCAACTGACTTGTAATCAGTAGGTCACCAGTTCGATTCCGGTAGCCGGCACCATTCAAGTCACAAGTAGTTAAAATCTGGTGGGGTTCCCGAGCGGCCAAAGGGAGCAGACTGTAAATCTGCCGTCACAGACTTCGAAGGTTCGAATCCTTCCCCCACCACCAAATCTTGCCTTCGGCGATTAACTGAGATGCGATGAATACCGCAACGGTTGATGGCGGGAGGAGAGGGCGAAAGCCTTCGGCAAGGTTCGAGCTGTGCAGCGCAAGGCGCAGCCGGCCCGAAGGATGCGAGCCGAGTGATGAACAATCCTGCTCCATCCCAAAATTCTACAGAAAAATCAGGTAGCCGAGTTCCAGGATGCGGGCATCGTATAATGGCTATTACCTCAGCCTTCCAAGCTGATGATGTGGGTTCGATTCCCACTGCCCGCTCCAAGATGTGCTGATATAGCTCAGTTGGTAGAGCGCACCCTTGGTAAGGGTGAGGTCGGCAGTTCGAATCTGCCTATCAGCACCACTTCTTAATTTCTCGCCCCCTGATTTTCTTTCTGTTCTGGATTCAACGAGCAAATGCTTGGTTGATGTGGTGATACCACCGATTTATCCGTGTCTTAGAGGGACAATCGATGTCTAAAGAAAAGTTTGAACGTACAAAACCGCACGTTAACGTC
>NZ_JBNIDE010000022.1:0-4328 GCF_059652115.1 Serratia sp. EC4
ATAGATGCCGATGTTCTTGCCGGTCGAATGGTTCAGACCCTGCACGAACTCGATCTCTTCCTGGAAGGTGTGCACGCGGAAGTCGGATTTGCCCATCGGGAAGCGGCCAGGGTAGCCCTGCACCTTCTTGCCGTTTTCGATGTCAAAGCCTTCGGTGAACTTCAGTGATTTGATCTCCGCCAGCGTAAAGTCGATGGCGTAATAACGGCCGTCTTTGCGCACGCGGTCCGGGAAGCGTTCGGCGACATCGGTGACGCGATCGAGATAATGGTCGTGCAGCACTACCAGTTCGTTGTCTTTGGTCATCACCAGGTCTTGCTCGAGGTAATCGGCGCCCTGCGCGTAGGCCATCGCTTTCGCCGGCAGGGTGTGTTCCGGCAAGTAGCCGCTGGCACCGCGGTGGGCGATGACCACTTTGTCCGCCGCCTGTGCGGCGCTGACCATCGAGGTGGCGAGAATGATCCCTGTCAGCAGGGCTTTGACTTGATTTCGCATTCCGTTTTCTCCGTGCTGTTGGTGTTGGGTAGAAATCCACCGAATAATCTTTAAAGCGTAGTGTTTAGCTGTTCTATTTCATAACAACTCAACTTAATGCAAATCATTACAATCATAAAAAATTACATTACATCTCATATTCGTGTTTCATGAGGTTTTGTCTGCTATCATCCCTAATAACTAATGCAGTTCACTCTTTTCTACTTGTCAACCACTTTAAATATTTCATTGAAAATACATTCACTTATAAATATTAGGAATAATTAAAAGAAACGTCCCCATCTTATCTTAGAGATGGGGACAACCTCGAAAAGCGCTATACAAAATCCATTGCAATTTTACTCACATCATCTAACGTATGTAACCCAACTAACGTCACGTTATTATTCCCAAATGTTAATACAGCGTCACCGTTTTGGTCAAAAGTTGTATGTTGAACAAAATTATCATTCTCTAAAATATTCTTGCTCTCCATAAAAATAAATCTATTATCAACCGATCTTTCTAAATTGTAAACCTTATCACTACCAAAATCACCACTAAATATAAATGTATCCCCAAGATAACTGCCATACAATACGTCATCACCAGTGCCAGAGTGAATTGTATTATTGCCAGTTGAAATCACTTTACTATTATCGCTTCCAGAAAACAGCCATTCATTCTCAGCATCACTTCTTATCGAATATTTATTTTCAAGGTTCGCAAAAATAGAGGTCAATGGTCGCAACTCATCCAGTGAAAGTAATTTATAATCTCCAACCTTCTTATCTGGTGAGTAATCAAAAGATACATTTGTTATATTAACCCCTTTAGTTATGCTTTTATCATTAAAAGAAAAATAAGCAGTACCGTCATAGGAAAATGCAACGGAAACATCATCAAAACTACTTTTTATCGAGTAAACATTTACCCCCTCCCCTCCTTTTAGAACATTTATTCCTTGATTATCTTCAAAATAATCATCCCCCCCCCCTCCTTGTATATAATCATTACCGCTTCCACCTTTTAGTAAATTTATCCCATTTTCCCTTCCAAAAATAAAAGTCGTCCCTTTATGCTTAGCCGCATTAAGATCCTCTACCCAATATCTTGATGCAAGTTCATCAGTTAAATTTGAGAATATAACTGTAGAGTTTTCAAAGGTATAATCGTAAAAATCAGAATGTTTAACGCGCTCTAATGCGCTTAATAACTCTGAACTTGAGTGCGCCGCCCATGATATTTCCGACGATGACTTTCCATTAAAATAAGAAAAAATTTTCTCTGTAATTGATTTGCTAAAATACCCACCATCAAAATATTTTGTAGTGTAATAATCATTAAAATCAACGATATTGTTAGTAAATCCGTCTACAGTATCATCATGTTCTCCCGCAGTGTACAATAAGCCTTTTTTACTCAAATCCCATGCGGCATTATCTGTTGAAGCTAATAATCGATATACAGGGTCGTTTTCAAACCCAATTTGAAGTACCTTGGTGTTCCCAATTGGCTTTGTTGGAGACGAAAAAGCCACGTAAGATGATTCTTTGTACCATCCATCTAAATATCCTGCATCCGAAAGTGTCGATAAACTATTTACTAGCGCCCCTCCAAGACTGTGTCCAGATATAATAACATCCTTAGCCCCCAAACCATTGGTTTTCGCAAAATCAATGACTCTTTTTAATAAAATATCAAAATAATCAGACGCAAGTTTCTCTCTGCTTTCAGCTGTTGCAAATAGTATGTCTCGTGCATCATTTAGTTTATTGAATGCTGCCCCTCTATCGTTGGGATCTTGTTCTCCGCTATAAGTACCAACTCCCCAAAACGAAACACCGATTTTAACGAGCTTACCATTTTCATCATATTTCCCTAATACGTTAGCCTCCTGCCCATATCCATGATAGTAACCAGCATCTTGACCATAAAAGGCACCAAATTTATTTTTTTGGCCTTGAAAACCAAGCGAATCTCCAGACAATACCTTCCATCCGTCTCCTAAGACTCTATTGTCAGAATATACAGCATTTGTATATATAGTTTGTATATTAATGACATCCGAGATAAGTCTAAAATCATCTTTATTTTTATATTTGAAAATTCCCATGGTTATATTACCTTGTAATGTTAAATGTAGGTATATGGTCCAATCCATTAGCAAGTTTAACTATTAATAGAGTGAACTTCCCAAGTGTCAGACTTCTATCTATGGTAACTGAATAAAAAACACATGATAAAACGAATCATTTTAATGTTATGTTTTTAAGCTAAGTCGAAAATCGAAATTATTTATAAAACTTAAACACATATCTATCCTTTTAAACATTAACTTATTACCTCCCATTATGTAATCGTAATAGATTTTTATTTCCTATTGCACTCACCTTATCCGCACAAATTTTATGTGATTTTTTATCGTAATAGTACGAATAATCGCATAACAATTCCAACAAAAAAAAACAGGAGAAATAATGAGTAAAAACAACAAACAAACACCAAAAAGAATTAAAAAAAACAAAAAAAGGCAATTCGACAGAACAAAAAACCAGCATGAATTACAAATAAAGAACTTATTACTATTTCATATATGTGAAAATAAAATACTTTAAATTTGAAAATAACGTGTTTTTAATCTAAAAAAAAGTTCAAGACAGAAAATCACTCCAAATGGGTCATATATAATGATATCTACTAGCAACAAAAATACGTATGCCGCTAATAACATGCTTAGTTCGGATGCTTGATACTTAGGCTCAAATTCAGGCATAGCACCACCAGAGAATCACGGGCTTCCATGCACCAGAGATTTGAGTGTTTGCAGATGAGTCGAAATAGCTAAACAATGATACTCTGAATAGTCTGAAAGTTAGCAAAAGAATATGATTAATCCATCCAGTAACCATCATAGCAATGATATTTAGACCGTGTGTAAGAAGCGCTAGCCCAGCGTGTGAGCCTAGAACACTAGACCATCTGCTATACTCCCATCCATGGATGGTTGGTGTCACTTCGCTCTAGTTGTCAGTTGTGGATTTTATTCACCATATACTGATCGATTTATACTCTAGATATCGCCGGGGACAGCTATTACTTGTTGCACTATACATGATGCCTATGAAACCCGCCAACGGCGGCTACGTTGGCCTGCTTCTCCACCACTGAGTTAGCGAACTGCACGCAGATAACTTGCAAACCCCACACCATAAAAGTACGCCAAGATCAATCGATGGTTCAACTGACGTGCATGAGTGGCACTTAATCTCACTTAACGGCAATTAAGCGTGATATTTCTTCTCGTTCAGCATGGTCAGCAGCAGCAGGATAACCGCCAGCACGCCGCCACCGATCATCACCATGAAGCCGCCGTCCCAACCGAAGAAGTCCACGGTGTAACCGACGATGGCGCTGGCCGCAACCGAGCCACCCAGGTAGCCGAACAGGCCGGTGAAGCCCGCGGCGGTGCCGGCGGCTTTCTTCGGTGCCAGCTCCAGCGCGTGCAGGCCGATCAGCATCACCGGGCCGTAGATCAGGAAGCCGATGACCAGCATACAGATCATGTCTACGGTCGGGTTACCCGGCGGGTTCATCCAGAACACCACGGTGGCGATGGTCACCAGCGTCATGAAGAACATGCCGGTGGCGCCGCGGTTGCCTTTGAACACTTTGTCCGACATCCAGCCGCACAGCAGGGTGCCCGGGATACCGGCGTATTCATACAGGAAGTAAGCCCAGGAAGACTTGTCCAGCGCGAAGTGCTTCACTTCTTTCAGATAAGTCGGCGACCAATCCAGAATGCCGTAACGCAGCAGGTAGACGAACACGTTGGCGACCGCGATGTACCACAG
>NZ_JBNIDE010000023.1:0-3265 GCF_059652115.1 Serratia sp. EC4
CAGTGTCCTACTCTCGCATGGGGAGACCCCACACTACCATCGGCGCTACGGCGTTTCACTTCTGAGTTCGGCATGGGGTCAGGTGGGACCACCGCGCTATTGCCGCCAGGCAAATTCGTTTCATTCCAACCGCTTCACTTCCGTCAAGCCATCAGAACCAATCTCGGAACTTCGCTGAAAATCTCTCTAAAAACACCTTCGGTGTTGTAAGGTTAAGCCTCACGGATCATTAGTACTGGTTAGCTCAATGCATCGCTGCACTTACACACCCAGCCTATCAACGTCTTAGTCTTAAACGTTCCTTCAGGGGCCTTGAAGGCCCAGGGAAGACTCATCTTGAGGCAAGTTTCGCGCTTAGATGCTTTCAGCGCTTATCTTTTCCGCACTTAGCTACCGGGCAATGCCATTGGCATGACAACCCGAACACCAGTGGTGCGTTCACTCCGGTCCTCTCGTACTAGGAGCAACCCCTCTCAATCTTCCAACGCCCACGGCAGATAGGGACCGAACTGTCTCACGACGTTCTAAACCCAGCTCGCGTACCACTTTAAATGGCGAACAGCCATACCCTTGGGACCTACTTCAGCCCCAGGATGTGATGAGCCGACATCGAGGTGCCAAACACCGCCGTCGATATGAACTCTTGGGCGGTATCAGCCTGTTATCCCCGGAGTACCTTTTATCCGTTGAGCGATGGCCCTTCCATTCAGAACCACCGGATCACTAAGACCTACTTTCGTACCTGCTCGAGCCGTCACTCTCGCAGTCAAGCTAGCTTATGCCTTTGCACTAACCTCACGATGTCCGACCGTGATTAGCTAACCTTCGTGCTCCTCCGTTACTCTTTGGGAGGAGACCGCCCCAGTCAAACTACCCACCAGACACTGTCCTCACCCCGGATTACGGGGCCGAGTTAGAACATCAAACATTAAAGGGTGGTATTTCAAGGATGGCTCCACGCAGACTGGCGTCCACGCTTCAAAGCCTCCCACCTATCCTACACATCAAGGCTCAATGTTCAGTGTCAAGCTATAGTAAAGGTTCACGGGGTCTTTCCGTCTTGCCGCGGGTACACTGCATCTTCACAGCGAGTTCAATTTCACTGAGTCTCGGGTGGAGACAGCCTGGCCATCATTACGCCATTCGTGCAGGTCGGAACTTACCCGACAAGGAATTTCGCTACCTTAGGACCGTTATAGTTACGGCCGCCGTTTACTGGGGCTTCGATCAAGAGCTTCGCCTTGCGGCTGACCCCATCAATTAACCTTCCAGCACCGGGCAGGCGTCACACCGTATACGTCCACTTTCGTGTTTGCACAGTGCTGTGTTTTTATTAAACAGTTGCAGCCAGCTGGTATCTTCGACTGGCTTCAGCTCCATCCGCGAGGGACTTCACCTACATGCCAGCGTGCCTTCTCCCGAAGTTACGGCACCATTTTGCCTAGTTCCTTCACCCGAGTTCTCTCAAGCGCCTTGGTATTCTCTACCTGACCACCTGTGTCGGTTTGGGGTACGATTTAATGTTACCTGGAGCTTAGAGGATTTTCCTGGAAGCAGGGCATCAACTACTTCTGCACCGTAGTGCATCGTCATCACGCCTCAGGGTTAGCATGCAACCGGATTTACCAGGTCACACCCCCTACACGCTTAAACCGGGACAACCGTCGCCCGGCTAGCCTAGCCTTCTCCGTCCCCCCTTCGCAGTAACACCAAGTACAGGAATATTAACCTGTTTCCCATCGACTACGCTTTTCAGCCTCGCCTTAGGGGTCGACTCACCCTGCCCCGATTAACGTTGGACAGGAACCCTTGGTCTTCCGGCGAGCGGGCTTTTCACCCGCTTTATCGTTACTTATGTCAGCATTCGCACTTCTGATACCTCCAGCAACCCTCACAGGCCACCTTCAACGGCTTACAGAACGCTCCCCTACCCAACAACGCCTAAGCGTCGCTGCCGCAGCTTCGGTGCATGGTTTAGCCCCGTTACATCTTCCGCGCAGGCCGACTCGACCAGTGAGCTATTACGCTTTCTTTAAATGATGGCTGCTTCTAAGCCAACATCCTGGCTGTCTATGCCTTCCCACATCGTTTCCCACTTAACCATGACTTTGGGACCTTAGCTGGCGGTCTGGGTTGTTTCCCTCTTCACGACGGACGTTAGCACCCGCCGTGTGTCTCCCGTGATAACATTCTTCGGTATTCGGAGTTTGCATCGGTTTGGTAAGCCGGGATGGCCCCCTAGCCGAAACAGTGCTCTACCCCCGAAGATGAGTTCACGAGGCGCTACCTAAATAGCTTTCGGGGAGAACCAGCTATCTCCCGGTTTGATTGGCCTTTCACCCCCAGCCACAAGTCATCCGCTAATTTTTCAACATTAGTCGGTTCGGTCCTCCAGTTAGTGTTACCCAACCTTCAACCTGCCCATGGCTAGATCACCGGGTTTCGGGTCTATACCTTGCAACTATTCGCCCAGTTAAGACTCGGTTTCCCTACGGCTCCCCTATACGGTTAACCTTGCTACAAAATATAAGTCGCTGACCCATTATACAAAAGGTACGCAGTCACACCACGAAGGTGCTCCCACTGCTTGTACGTACACGGTTTCAGGTTCTATTTCACTCCCCTCGCCGGGGTTCTTTTCGCCTTTCCCTCACGGTACTGGTTCACTATCGGTCAGTCAGGAGTATTTAGCCTTGGAGGATGGTCCCCCCATATTCAGACAGGATGTCACGTGTCCCGCCCTACTCATCGAACTCACGACCTGTGCATTTTAGTGTACGGGGCTATCACCCTTTGCTGCGCGACTTTCCAGACGCTTCCACTAACACACAAGCCGATTCAGGTTCTGGGCTCCTCCCCGTTCGCTCGCCGCTACTGGGGGAATCTCGGTTGATTTCTTTTCCTCGGGGTACTTAGATGTTTCAGTTCCCCCGGTTCGCCTCATGCCACTATGTATTCATGACATGATAGTGTGTCGAAACACACTGGGTTTCCCCATTCGGGTATCGCCGGTTATAACGGTTCATATCACCTTACCGACGCTTTTCGCAGATTAGCACGCCCTTCATCGCCTCTGACTGCCTAGGCATCCACCGTGTACGCTTAGTCACTTAACCTCACAACCCGAAGATGTTTCCATCGTTCGTGTTGCAAACATTTGAGAGACTCTATGACAGGTTACTCTTCATCCCAATACGTCTACGGAGGGACAAATTTCAGCCGTCATGTTTCAATTTTCAGCTTGTTCCAGATTGTTAAAGAGCAA
>NZ_JBNIDE010000024.1:0-2877 GCF_059652115.1 Serratia sp. EC4
CTACTCCCCGCCATCTGGGAGTATGCCACGCTACGATCTATGGTTAGGGATCTCAAAAATGGTCGATCCAATCTCCTAACCATGAACGGCCACCGCAGGCGCGCTGCACAGCGAGAAACAGCTCATACACCTGCAGGTCAGAACGACCGCCGTTTTTCAGTGCTGATGCTGCTGTAGGCTTCGTTGTCGCGCCTTTGACGTTTTGTTGAGCCATGTTGAAATCCTCCGTGGGGTGATAACTGATGCCGCTGTGAGTATTCGCCGTCGCAATAAACTGATTCAGCACGGCGAAGAGCGGCACCAAGGGGCGTAGACAAAAAGTTTTTTTGACCGAAGGGAGGAAAAAGTTTTTGGCGGAGTTCATATACCCCTTGGTGTTTAAGCGAGGCGTTGTGCTGTTATCAGTTGCGGCGGTAAGACTTGCGGCTAAAGCTCCCTGGAAGGTTGAACACGGATCAACCCGACACAGCGGGCGCGGCAGCGAACGCTGGGGCGACCTTAGCGCTCGTCGTCCGAACGACGAGCAGTGAAAGCGGCGCTGGCGACGCCGGCAGCAAGCGCGGGTGTTGGCGTTGAGACCCGAACCGACAGGCCGAAACCGCGTGCGGGTTCGGTGAAACCTGACGCCCGCATACGGGCGTCTTGGTTGAGTAGGTCTGCTGGACGGTCATTCGACCGGCCATTGCCCCAAGCCCTCGTTTCTCTCCCAACCTTGCCCAAATACCCCGGTCATGTGATGTGTTATGGCAATAGAAGGGTGCCCAACCACTACTTTCCAGACACTGTTCTTATAAACAAACAGTTATTCCTTTTAAAACCGGAAGAGGTGTTCCTTTTCATAGTGGATACCCTTCATCATTCTTTCTTACCTCGGCAAATGCCTCACTGCTGCAGCATGGGTATACAGTCATCGTTGGCTGCTGCAGACGGCGGCATCGCCGCCGCTCTCTTCTGCCATTCACCGCAGGTGACAGGGTTTTTCCCGCGGTGCCTGGTAGCCCCACAGATGTAAGGCTACACGGTAAGTCCAGCATTACTGTCGAATAAACACCCCACGCAAGAAGATGCACGGCTGATCTGCCAGATATTCAAAAACGGCGGCGACCACTTGCGGTAACGTCAGCGGGGATAATCCATATTGCAGGCGGTCTTCATTGATGATCGCCTGGTATCGGCGCAGACGTTTTTGGGGGGGGGGGGCTTCATCCAGTTTCATGGGCAACCTCGGGTTTCTGTGTTGTTGTTCAAGGCGGGGCAAGCAGCCCCGCCGCCTTCAGTCAGTCCAGGGCGCGCCAGATATCAGCCCGCTCCGGGTGCGTATCGAGGCGCATAGGAGAGCTGTACGCTATCGAAGCAGAAATATGCGGCAGCCCAGCGGATAAGCGGCTGTCGGTCAGAAAAGCGAAGACGGTCCCGCGGATGCAGTCGCTGTACGACTGGCTCCAGACACAGATGCAAACACTGTCGCGCCACGCGGAGATAGCGAAAGCGTTCGCCTACCTGTTGAAGCGTTGAACCTCTACTACGAGGACAGCTGGGCGCAAATAGACAACAATATCGCGGAGAACGCCCTGCGCGGTGTCGCGCTGGGGCGAAAAAACTGGCTGTTCGCCGGGTCAGATACAGGCGGAGAGCGTGCTGCGATACTGTGCTCGCTGATCGGCACGTGCAAACTCAATGGCGTAGAACCGGAGGCGTGGCTGCGCTACGTCATCGGACATGTCCAGGACTGGCCGGCGAATCGTGTACGCGATCTGTTGCCATGGAAGGTCGATCTCACCTCATCCTAAACGTCAATACGGCCCGGATGAGACGCTTACATATAAAAGCAATAAATACAGAAAGTTACTCTGGCGACATGGGGTAATGCAAAGTATGAGTCGCCGGGGAGTTGCCTGGATAACTCGCCGATGGAAAGAGTCTTTCGTAGCCTTAAAAGTGAATGGCTTCCAAAAGGCGGGTATGGTGATTTTAGCCATGCGGTACGCGATATAAACCAGTGGATAAATGGTTATTACAACGCATACCGCCCTCATACGAACAATGGTGGTTTATCGCCTTGCTTACATGAAGAAAAATGGAAACAGGTTATTCCGATGTCTTGATTTTGTGATCCACTACAGGGCAAACCACTCGCTCTACCGGCGGACATGCAATTTCAGAGCCTGTATATCGCGACGTCCGCCCAGATGCAGGCGTTCACCTTCCAGCCAGACGCATTCAAGCTGCGCCGGGTCAATCGCGCGCAGTTGCGTCAGTGCGTCCTGGGTATCGGTCAGCAGCCATTCCGTGGTGTCCGTTGCCGATGCGTCGAAGATCGGGCAAGCTTCCAGCATCTGCTGCAGCCGCTGTTATTCTGCTGGCAGGTCGCGGCGGGTTTGTATCGCCTGACCGTCGTGCTCGCGCCGTTGACGATGTCGCCGCCCCGCCCTGGCGGGAAGGCGGGGCCATTGGGCAACGGGTGAACCCGCAGTTGCGGACGCAGCCCCTCGCCAAGCGGCAGCAAATGCGCATACAGCGAACATGCGGAATGTGGGCCGTCAGGACCGGCAGCAGGGGCTCGATGGACGACACCGACTGCAGGACCCGCTCGCAGGCGCCGGTCGGAATGCGCAGCTCCCTGCCGAGATTTCCGGGGGAACGGATGCGGTTTTATCAGTCAATGGCTGCCCTGCCCCTCGAAGCGAAAATTAGTGGCGGATTTGGGCCAGGTCGTCAGTGGTCAGCCCGGTCATTTTCATCACCGCGTCGCGATCGAGGCCGTTGGCCAGCATGGTACGGGCAACTTCGAGTTTGCCTTCGAGTTTGCCTTCATGGCGCCCTTTTTCAATACCGCGCTGTTCACCCAACTGGATACCCTTCTCGATACCCTTCTCG
>NZ_JBNIDE010000025.1:0-2416 GCF_059652115.1 Serratia sp. EC4
TGCTTTTGCAATTGACCAATCCGCCCGATGGTTTCATCGATGCTGCTGTTCACCTCAGCGAACTGGCGCTGGACTTCCAGATAACGATTGCGCGGCAAATAACCGTCCGCCGCCAGTTGCTTCATGCTGTTCATCTGCTCACGCAGGCTGGAAAGTTGGATCTGCTTGTTGGCGCGCGAATCCTGCAGGCCTTTCAACTGGAAGCGGATCCCATCCATCGACTGCTTATAACCGTCAATTTCACTTTGCAGCCCCTGGCGGCGAGAGGCGAACAGCTGCGTTTGCAACGCGATGATTTCGGCCACGCGCGGCTGATCCTTAACCTGGGTGAAAACAGGGGAAAAAGTGACCTTGCTCAGACCATCGCGTTCGGCCAGTAAACGCCCTTCGGTGGCCAGCGTGGTGTAGTACTGATCGCGCAGCGAATCAACCTGAGCCTGCGCCTGCACCTGGCTCAATTGCACCAGAACCTCACCGGCTTTCACCTTGTCGCCGTCTTTCACCGCGATATTCTTGATGATGCCGCTGGCCGGGGCCTGCACCGTTTTGCGGTTGCCGGAAACGGTTACCGAGCCCGGTGATGCCACCCCTTTATCCAGAGGCGCGAACGCTGCCCAGGCCAAAAATCCGAACAGACCAATTCCCACTACCAGCCAGCCCATCCGGGTAAACCGCCGTTCATCCTGCGGGATCTCTTCAATATACGAGTCTTGCGGCTCGCCAATATGCGTCGACATACCAACTCCTTTACACTGCGGACGGCAATGAAGCCATCAGGCAATTCACGGCTTAATTAATTTGCGTTTTTGGGATGTTGCCTTCATCCGGCTCAGAATTTACCGCCCTCACCGCTTGCTGAGGCTGTTGCGTCTGCGCTTTTTGCGCATTGGCCAACGCCTGAAGCACTTGTTGAGTCGGGCCGAACGCGTTGACGTTGCCATTCACCAACAGCAACAACTTGCTGGTCATCGACAGCAAATTGGTGCGATGGGTAATCAGAACCACCGTTTTATTACGTTGCTTGAGGAACATAATGGCCTGGTTCAACGCTTTCTCGCCCGCATCATCCAGATTGGAGTTAGGCTCATCCAATACCACCAACGAAGGGTCGCCGTACAATGCGCGCGCCAGGCCGATACGCTGTTTCTGTCCACCGGACAACCCAGCGCCACCGTTGCCGAGCACCGAATCGTAGCCGTTAGGGAAACGCAGGATCAGTTCGTGCACACCGGCCAGCTTAGCGGCTTCAATGACTTTCTCTGAATCGATATCGTTAAAGCGAGCGATATTCTCGGCGATAGTCCCGGCAAACAGCTCAATGTCCTGCGGCAGATAGCCGATATACGGCCCCAATTCATCCTTGTTCCACTGATAGATGTCGGCATTATCCAACCGAACAATCCCTTCACTGACCGGCCAAATGCCGACCAGCAAACGCGCCAGCGTCGATTTCCCCGACGCGCTCGGGCCAATGATCCCCAGCACGTCACCGGGCTGGATGGCAAAAGTCACGTTATGCAATACCGCATCGCCTTTGGAGCCCGGCGGCGTGGCGGTGACGCCTTCTACAGCGAGTACCCCTTCCGGACGCGGCAAGGACATACCGGTGCCACGTTGCGGATGCGTTTCCAGCAGCTTGACCAACCGGCCATAAGAAAGCTTTGCCGCGCTGTAGCTCTTCCAGACGTTAATAACCTGCTCAATCGGCGCCAGCGTTCGCCCCATCAGAATGGAGCCGGCGATCATCATACCGGGCGTGATGTGCCCATCGATCGCCAGCCAGCCCCCCAGCCCCAGCACCAGCGATTGCAGCGACATGCGCACAAACTTGGTGATCGATGTGACCCGCGATGCGCGTTCGCTGGCGATGCGCTGACTGTTCAAAAACCGCTGGTGCAGACCGAACCACCGGCGTTTCAGGTTAGGCAACATCCCCAAAGCCTCGATCACTTCGGCATTTCGCAGATTGGTGCTGGCCAGCGTACCGGACATAATCGACAGCTTGCTGGCCTCCGCCAGCGGCTTTTTCGACACCATTTCGTTGATCACCGCCAATGCGATCAGCAACAGCGCACCGACCAGGGCGAAAAGCCCCAACCAAGGATTAAACAGGAATATCACCAACAGATAGATCGGAAACCACGGCGCATCAAAGAAGGCGAACAGCGCGCTGCCGGTGAGGAATTGGCGCAGATTGGTCAAGTCACTCAGCATCTGGCCGGCGTCGGAAGAACCGTTTTTCAGATTCGCCTCGTAGGCCGCAGTGTAGACTCGCGTGTTGAGACGCATATCCAGCTGACTGCCGATACGGATCACCACCATGCTGCGCACGTATTCCAACAGCGACATCATGCCGAACATGCCCAACATGATCAGCGTCAGCATCAACAGCGTGATTTCATTACGCGAAGGAAGC
>NZ_JBNIDE010000026.1:0-1854 GCF_059652115.1 Serratia sp. EC4
CTCAACCACAACCCGACTAACCCGCACTGGGCTGACCGCGACCGTTTCGTGCTCTCCAACGGCCACGGCTCCATGTTGATTTACAGCCTCCTGCACCTCACCGGCTACGACCTGCCGATGCGCGAGCTGGAGAACTTCCGTCAGCTGCATTCCAAAACCCCGGGGCACCCGGAGTACGGCTACACCCCGGGCGTTGAAACCACCACCGGCCCGCTGGGCCAGGGCATCGCCAACGCCGTCGGCTTCGCCATCGCCGAACGCACCCTGGCGGCGCAGTTCAACCGCCCCGGCCACGACATCGTCGACCACCACACCTACGCCTTCATGGGCGACGGCTGCATGATGGAAGGCATCTCGCACGAAGTCTGCTCCCTGGCCGGCACCCTCAAGCTCGGCAAGCTGACCGCCTTCTACGATGACAACGGCATCTCCATCGACGGTCACGTTGACGGCTGGTTCACCGACGACACCGCCCTGCGTTTTGAAGCCTACGGCTGGCACGTGGTGCGCAACGTCGACGGCCACAACCCGGACGCCATCAAGGCCGCGATTGAAGAAGCCCGCAAGGTGACCGACAAGCCGTCGCTGCTGATGTGCAAGACCGTTATCGGCTTCGGTTCGCCGAACAAGGCCGGCACCCATGACGTGCACGGCGCCGCGCTGGGCGCCGCCGAAGTGGCCGCCACCCGCGAAGCGCTGGGCTGGAAATACGCCGCCTTTGAAATCCCGCAGGACATCTACGCTCAGTGGGACGCCAAAGAAGCCGGTCAGGCCAAAGAAGCGGCCTGGAACGACAAGTTCGCCGCCTACGCCAAGGCCTTCCCGGAACTGGCCGCCGAGTTCAAGCGCCGCATGAACGGCGAGCTGCCGGCCGACTGGAAAGCCGACGCCAAAGCGTTCGTGGAAAAACTGCAGGCCAACCCGGCCAACATCGCCAGCCGCAAGGCGTCGCAGAACGCGCTGGAAGCGTTCGGCAAGGTGCTGCCGGAGTTCCTGGGCGGCTCCGCCGACCTGGCGCCGAGCAACCTGACCATGTGGTCCGGCTCGAAAGCGCTGAACGTTGACCCGGCGGGCAACTACATTCATTACGGCGTGCGCGAGTTCGGCATGACCGCCATCACCAACGGCATCGCGTTGCACGGCGGCTTCCTGCCGTACTCGGCGACCTTCCTGATGTTCGTGGAATACGCTCGCAACGCGGTGCGCATGGCGGCGCTGATGAAGCTGCGCAACGTGTTCGTCTACACCCACGACTCCATCGGTCTGGGCGAAGACGGCCCGACTCACCAGCCGGTGGAGCAGCTGGCGAGCCTGCGCGTGACCCCGAACATGAGCACCTGGCGCCCGTGTGACCAGGTGGAATCGGCGGTGGCGTGGCAGTACGGCATCGAGCGCAACGACGGCCCGACCACCCTGGTGTTCTCGCGCCAGAACCTGACCCAGCAGCCGCGCACCGCAGAGCAGCTGGCGAACGTGTACCGCGGCGGCTACGTGCTGAAAGACTGCGCGGGCACGCCGGACGTGATCCTGATCGCCACCGGCTCCGAAGTGGGCATCACGGTGGAAGCGGCGGACAAGCTGACCGCGGCGGGCCGCAAGGTGCGCGTGGTGTCGATGCCGTCGACCGACGCGTTCGACAAGCAGGATGCGGCGTACCGCGAGTCGGTGCTGCCGGCGGCGGTGACGGCGCGCGTGGCGGTGGAAGCGGGTATCGCGGACTACTGGTACAAGTACGTGGGGCTGAACGGCGCCATCGTGGGCATGACCACCTTCGGTGAGTCGGCGCCGGCGGAGCAGCTGTTCGCCGAGTTCGGCTTCACCGTGGACAACGTGGTAGCCAAGGCGCAGGCGCTG
>NZ_JBNIDE010000027.1:0-1709 GCF_059652115.1 Serratia sp. EC4
AATATCTTTAGGTAAGGAGGTGATCCAACCGCAGGTTCCCCTACGGTTACCTTGTTACGACTTCACCCCAGTCATGAATCACAAAGTGGTAAGCGCCCTCCCGAAGGTTAAGCTACCTACTTCTTTTGCAACCCACTCCCATGGTGTGACGGGCGGTGTGTACAAGGCCCGGGAACGTATTCACCGTAGCATTCTGATCTACGATTACTAGCGATTCCGACTTCATGGAGTCGAGTTGCAGACTCCAATCCGGACTACGACATACTTTATGAGGTCCGCTTGCTCTCGCGAGGTCGCTTCTCTTTGTATATGCCATTGTAGCACGTGTGTAGCCCTACTCGTAAGGGCCATGATGACTTGACGTCATCCCCACCTTCCTCCAGTTTATCACTGGCAGTCTCCTTTGAGTTCCCGGCCGAACCGCTGGCAACAAAGGATAAGGGTTGCGCTCGTTGCGGGACTTAACCCAACATTTCACAACACGAGCTGACGACAGCCATGCAGCACCTGTCTCAGAGTTCCCGAAGGCACCAATCCATCTCTGGAAAGTTCTCTGGATGTCAAGAGTAGGTAAGGTTCTTCGCGTTGCATCGAATTAAACCACATGCTCCACCGCTTGTGCGGGCCCCCGTCAATTCATTTGAGTTTTAACCTTGCGGCCGTACTCCCCAGGCGGTCGATTTAACGCGTTAGCTCCGGAAGCCACGCCTCAAGGGCACAACCTCCAAATCGACATCGTTTACAGCGTGGACTACCAGGGTATCTAATCCTGTTTGCTCCCCACGCTTTCGCACCTGAGCGTCAGTCTTCGTCCAGGGGGCCGCCTTCGCCACCGGTATTCCTCCAGATCTCTACGCATTTCACCGCTACACCTGGAATTCTACCCCCCTCTACGAGACTCTAGCTTGCCAGTTTCAAATGCAGTTCCCAGGTTGAGCCCGGGGATTTCACATCTGACTTAACAAACCGCCTGCGTGCGCTTTACGCCCAGTAATTCCGATTAACGCTTGCACCCTCCGTATTACCGCGGCTGCTGGCACGGAGTTAGCCGGTGCTTCTTCTGCGAGTAACGTCAATTGATGAGCGTATTAAGCTCACCACCTTCCTCCTCGCTGAAAGTGCTTTACAACCCGAAGGCCTTCTTCACACACGCGGCATGGCTGCATCAGGCTTGCGCCCATTGTGCAATATTCCCCACTGCTGCCTCCCGTAGGAGTCTGGACCGTGTCTCAGTTCCAGTGTGGCTGGTCATCCTCTCAGACCAGCTAGGGATCGTCGCCTAGGTGAGCCATTACCCCACCTACTAGCTAATCCCATCTGGGCACATCTGATGGCAAGAGGCCCGAAGGTCCCCCTCTTTGGTCTTGCGACGTTATGCGGTATTAGCTACCGTTTCCAGTAGTTATCCCCCTCCATCAGGCAGTTTCCCAGACATTACTCACCCGTCCGCCGCTCGTCACCCAGGGAGCAAGCTCCCCTGTGCTACCGCTCGACTTGCATGTGTTAAGCCTGCCGCCAGCGTTCAATCTGAGCCATGATCAAACTCTTCAATTAAAAGCTTGATTTGCTTCCACTCGAGAAGCGATGCTCAAAGATTTACTGCATGAATTTTACTTCAGTTAGTCACTCTTCAAGACTTGATATTTTTTTGCATCCGAAGATGCTGGATATCGTCTTGTGGAGTGCCCACACAGATTGTCTGATAAATT
>NZ_JBNIDE010000028.1:0-1429 GCF_059652115.1 Serratia sp. EC4
CGAGTGATTACGCGTAAAAATGCCTGTTTTGATGTATTTTTAATCCAAAATCCACTTTTTAGGCGCAATTATCCAGAGCCGGTGCCTGAAGCCATCGTTTTTTCGCCATCCGATGCAGCCTATCAGAAAGCATTTTTGTAGCATGTTCACCCGCCACCGCGCCGGCAAAACGCAGCCGACCTTTGCACAGAATGCATTGGTACGGGTCGGTACCGAGGAAGCCCTTCATCAGCACCGTGAACCCGGGGCGCTTCGGTTTCTCCCGTACCGTCATTTCCAGCGCTTCGTACACCTTCGGCAACAGCGTGCCCCGCTTGCGGTTGGCCAGAAAACCGTAGTACCGCACCATTTTAAAATGCCGCGCCGGAATATGGCTGACGTAACGCTGCAGCATCTCCTCCTGGCTGATTTTCTGGCGTTTGTACTGCTGCGTGCGGTGATCGTAATACTGATGCACCACGGCGCCGCCGCAGTAGTGGCGCAGCTGAGAAGACGCCACTGGTGGGCGCTTCAGGTAGCGGCCCAGGTATTTCACGCTGCGCCAGGCACCACGGGTCTTTTTGGCAAAGTGCACTTTCCAGCAACGCCGGTATTGGGCGTGGAGGTAGCGGTGCCACCGGTCTTCGTTGCGGATGTGGCCGAGACCCGGCAGGCCGCCGGGATTGATGCGGGCGTAGTTGTCCCGCAGCAGATAGACGACGGCATTGCGCCAGATGGCTTCCACATCTTTCTTTTTAAAGAACAAATTACACCAGGTGCCGTGTTTGACATCAAGTCCGCCGCGGGTAACGGAAACGTGGATATGCGGGTGCTGATTCAGCTGTCGGCCGTAGGTATGCAGGGCGCAAAAAATGCCGACTTCAATACCCTGCTGGCGTGCCCAGCGGAGCATGGCATGGGTGGCACAGCGAAACAGGTCATTGAGCAGGGGCCAGTTGTTGTTGAAGAACGGCCACAGCAGGTGAGGCATGGTAAACGTGATGTGTTGCCAATCGCAGTCGGGCAGGATGTGCTGCTGTTCGGCGATCCACTGCTCGGTGGCCTTGAGGCCACAACTGCTGCAGGCTTTGGATTTGCAGCTCTGGCAGAAGAAGCGGGCGTGGGAGCAGTCCGGCGAGGCGCAACAGTAGCGGCGAACGCCCATGGCACAGGTGCCGCAGGCGAGCATGCGCTCGACGGCGAGTTTGGTCCATTCGCTGAGGGTGTCGCCGTGTTTGTCGAGATAGCGGCTCCAGCCATCGTCATGCTGGAACAGCAGCTTTGCCGGTCGGGGAATATACATGGAGCAGAGTCTACAGAGAGGCAGGGAACAGGAAAAGGGTCTCGGCGCCCGCCGACTCACGCCAGCGGCGTGCTAATTTATGCGAGTGTGTCAACGCGACGGTGAAGGATACGCCGCTGATCGCGTGTACGGAACATCAGCCAGCGC
>NZ_JBNIDE010000029.1:0-1171 GCF_059652115.1 Serratia sp. EC4
GTAGATGCCGATGTTCTTGCCGGTCGAATGGTTCAGACCCTGCACGAACTCGATCTCCTCCTGGAAGGTGTGCACGCGGAAGTCGGATTTGCCCATCGGGAAGCGGCCAGGGTAACCCTGCACCTTCTTGCCGTTTTCGATTTCAAAGCCTTCGGTGAACTTCAGCGATTTGATCTCCGCCAGCGTAAAGTCGATGGCGTAATAACGGCCGTCTTTACGCGCGCGGTCCGGGAAGCGTTCGGCGACGTCGGTGACGCGATCGAGGTAATGGTCGTGCAGCACCACCAGCTCGTTGTCCTTGGTCATCACCAGATCTTGTTCGAGATAATCGGCGCCCTGCGCGTAGGCCATCGCCTTCGCCGGCAGGGTGTGTTCCGGCAGGTAGCCGCTGGCGCCGCGGTGGGCGATCACCACTTTGTCCGCCGCCTGCGCGGCGCTGACCATTGAGGTGGCGAGAATGATCCCTGTCAGCAGGGCTTTGACTTGAGTCCGCATTCCGTTTTCTCCATGTTGTTGGGGGCAGGGTAGTAAAAAGGCCGCAGGGCGGCCTTTAAATCATGCAAAAGTCGTGTGACGCTTAGCCGCGTTTGCCGGCTGCGATTTCCGCGTGGTGTTTCTTTTCGTTCAGCATGGTCAGCAGCAGCAGGATAACCGCCAGCACGCCGCCGCCGATCATCACCATGAAGCCGCCGTCCCAACCGAAGAAGTCTACGGTGTAGCCGACGATGGCGCTGGCCGCGACCGAGCCGCCCAGGTAGCCGAACAGGCCGGTGAAGCCCGCGGCGGTGCCGGCGGCTTTCTTCGGCGCCAGCTCCAGCGCGTGCAGGCCGATCAGCATCACCGGGCCGTAGATCAGGAAGCCGATGACCAGCATACAGATCATGTCTACGGTCGGGTTACCGGCCGGGTTCATCCAGAACACCACGGTGGCGATGGTCACCAGCGTCATGAAGAACACGCCGGTGGCGCCGCGGTTGCCTTTGAACACTTTGTCCGACATCCAGCCGCACAGCAGGGTGCCCGGGATACCGGCGTATTCGTACAGGAAGTAAGCCCAGGAAGACTTGTCCAGCGCGAAGTGCTTCACTTCTTTCAGGTAGGTCGGTGACCAGTCCAGAATGCCGTAACGCAGCAGGTAGACGAACACGTTGGCGACCGCGATGTACCACAA
>NZ_JBNIDE010000030.1:0-1144 GCF_059652115.1 Serratia sp. EC4
GCGATTAAGCGATAACTTTAGCAACAACACCAGCGCCTACAGTACGGCCGCCTTCACGGATTGCGAAACGCAGACCGTCGTCCATCGCGATTGGGTGAATCAGGGTTACAACCATGTTCACGTTGTCGCCTGGCATTACCATCTCTACGCCTTCTGGCAGTTCGATGGTACCGGTCACGTCAGTGGTACGGAAGTAGAACTGTGGACGGTAGCCTTTGAAGAATGGAGTGTGACGACCACCTTCATCTTTGCTCAGGATGTACACTTCAGATTCGAACTGGGTGTGCGGCTTGATGGAGCCTGGCTTAGCCAGTACCTGACCACGTTCGATTTCTTCACGTTTGATACCACGCAGCAGAACACCTACGTTCTCACCAGCACGGCCTTCGTCCAGCAGTTTGCGGAACATTTCAACGCCAGTACAGGTAGACTTAACGGTGTCTTTGATACCAACGATTTCAACTTCTTCGCCAACTTTGATGATACCGCGCTCAACACGACCGGTAACAACGGTACCACGACCGGAGATGGAGAATACGTCTTCGATTGGCAGCAGGAACGGCTTGTCGATAGCACGCTCTGGCTCTGGGATGTAGCTGTCCAGGGCTTCGGCCAGTTCGATGATTTTCGCTTCCCACTCAGCTTCGCCTTCCAGCGCTTTCAGCGCGGAACCGCGGATTACCGGCAGATCGTCGCCTGGGAAGTCGTAAGCGGACAGCAGTTCGCGAACTTCCATTTCTACCAGTTCCAGCAGCTCTTCATCATCTACCATGTCGCATTTGTTCATGAATACGATGATGAAAGGAACGCCAACCTGACGACCCAGCAGGATGTGCTCACGAGTCTGAGGCATTGGGCCGTCAGTCGCAGCTACTACCAGGATCGCGCCGTCCATCTGAGCAGCACCGGTGATCATGTTTTTCACGTAGTCGGCGTGCCCTGGGCAGTCAACGTGCGCGTAGTGACGAGTCGGGGTGTCATACTCAACGTGAGAGGTGTTGATGGTGATACCACGAGCTTTTTCTTCTGGCGCGTTATCGATCTGGTCGAAAGCACGTGCAGAACCGCCGTAGGTTTTAGCCAGTACGGTAGTGATCGCTGCAGTCAGGGTAGTTTTACCGTGGTCAACGTGGCCGATAGTACC